>NZ_AQHN01000010.1 GCF_000359745.1 Rhizobium freirei PRF 81 | reverse complement strand
GAAACTCTCCTTTGAAGCAGTCGCCGGACGCTGCCGTCGATTTGGAGCAGATGGCAATCCCTGCAGGATTCGAACCCCCGACCGTCGCCATTTCTTTCTACCGTGCTCTTGTACAGAGCGGTGAAACCAAACCCGTCGAAGCCATGATAGAGGCGCTCATCGCCGAGGGCATGCGACCGCTACCGGTCTTTGCCTATAGCCTCAAGGACGCCGTGTCCGTCGGTATTCTCGAAAGCGTCTTTACCGAGCTGAAGCCGGGTGTGGTCATTAATGCCACCGGCTTTGCCGTGTCGGCGCCGGGCGCGGATCGTCAGGCGACGGTTCTCGAAACGGGTGAGGCTGTCGTTCTTCAAGCAATCTTCTCGGCTTCGTCCAAGGAAGCCTGGGAGGCGTCCGCGCAAGGGCTTTCGGCGCGCGATCTCGGCATGAACGTGGCACTGCCCGAGGTCGATGGCCGTGTTCTTGCCCGTGCCGTGTCCTTCAAAGCAGCGGCTCGTTATGACGAACGGGTCGAGGCCAATATCGTCGCCAGCGAACCGCTTGAGGATCGCATGCGCTATACCGCACGGCTCGCCGCCAATTGGGCGCGGCTGCGCAATACGCCGCCCGGCGATCGCCGTGTCGCGCTGGTCATGGCGAATTATCCCAATCGCGATGGGCGCCTCGGCAATGGCGTCGGCCTCGATACGCCGGCCGGTACGATTGAGCTGCTGAAGGCGATGCAGGTTGCGGGCTATAGCGTTGCCGATCTGCCTGCCGATGGCGATGCGCTGATGCGGCATCTGGCGGAAGGCCCGACAAATGCGGGGCATGATGGCTGCATCGTTCGCGAGACGCTTTCCTTCAGCGACTACAGGGATTTCTTCTCGTCGCTTCCCAAGCAGATTCACGATGAGATCGGGGCGCGCTGGGGCGAACCGGAGGCGGATCCCTACGCGATCGATGGCGGCTTTGCCCTGCCGTTCGCTCGCTTCGGCGAGGTGCTTGTCGGCATCCAGCCGGCGCGCGGTTACAACATCGATCCGAAGGAGAGCTACCACTCTCCAGATCTCGTGCCGCCGCACGGCTATCTCGCCTTCTATGCCTTCCTGCGCCGTTCCTTCGATGCGCGTGCGGTCATCCACATGGGCAAGCACGGCAATCTCGAATGGCTGCCGGGCAAAGCGCTGGCGCTGTCGGAAACCTGCTACCCCGAAGCGATCCTCGGGCCGCTGCCGAACCTCTATCCCTTCATCGTCAATGATCCCGGCGAGGGCACGCAGGCCAAGCGCCGCACGAGCGCTGTCATCATCGATCACCTGACGCCGCCGCTGACGCGCGCCGAAAGCTATGGCCCGCTCAAGGATCTTGAGGCGCTGGTCGACGAATATTACGAGGCTTCGGGCGGCGATCCCCGCCGCATCCGTCTGCTTCGCAAGCAGATCCTCGACCTCGTCGCCGATATCGGTCTCGATCAGGATGCCGGCATCGCCAAGGGCGAGGGTGAAGACGAGGCGTTGCGCAAGCTCGACGCCTATCTCTGCGATCTCAAGGAAATGCAGATCCGAGATGGCCTGCATATCTTCGGCGTTTCGCCCTCCGGACGGCTGTTGACGGATTTGACCGTGGCGCTGGCGCGGGTGCCGCGCGGGTTGGGCGAGGGTGGCGATCAGAGCCTGCAGCGGGCGATTGCGCGGGATGCTTTGGAGGGTGGGGAGAGTGCGATACCCCCCTCTGTCGCTGACGCGACATCTCCCCCACAAGGGGGGAGATTGATGGCCCGTGGCACGACATCGCCTCAAATGGCTATCGAATCCGTTGCCGTGGTTCGCGATAAATTGGAAAAGGCGAGCGGCATACTCCCCCCAATCTCCCCCCTTGTGGGGGAGATGTCAGCGAAGCTGACAGAGGGGGGTAACTCTCCGAGCAAACAATTCGACCCACTGGATTGCGACATGGCCGCAGAGTGGACCGGCCCACGCCCGTCAATCCTCCAAAATGTTTCAGAGGCTCCCTGGCGCACCCAAGGCGATACCGTCGAGCGTATCGAGCTTCTGGCCGCAAAACTCGTGGATGGCGACATAGCCTGCCCGGAGGATTGGCCAAACACTCGCATGGTTCTGGACGAGATTGCCTCAAAACTCCAGCCGTCCATCCTCGCCTGCGGCGATGCGGAAATCTCGGCTCTGCTCAAAGGTCTCGACGGCCGTTTCGTTCCGCCCGGACCTTCCGGTGCGCCGACCCGTGGCCGGCCGGATGTTCTGCCGACGGGGCGGAACTTCTATTCGGTCGACAGCCGCGCCGTGCCGACGCCGGCGGCCTATGAGCTTGGCAAGAAATCAGCCGAATTGCTGATCCGCCGCTACGTTCAGGACCATGGCGAATGGCCGGTTTCCTTCGGGCTGACCGCCTGGGGCACGTCGAACATGCGCACGGGCGGTGACGATGTCGCGCAGGCGCTGGCGCTGATCGGCGTCAAGCCCGTATGGGATATGACATCGCGCCGCGTCACCGGCTACGAGATCATTCCGCCCGCCATGCTGCGGCGGCCGCGTGTTGACGTCACGCTGCGCATCTCCGGCTTTTTCCGTGACGCCTTTCCCGAGCAGATCGCCCTGTTCGACAAGGCAATCCGCGCCGTCGGCGCGCTTGATGAGGATGCGGCTGACAATCCAATTGCGGCGCGCATGCGGGGCGAGATCGCGCGGCTTGAAGCAGCCGGCCTCGACAAGGCCTCCGCCCGCCGCCGGGCCGGCTATCGGATCTTCGGCTCCAAGCCGGGGGCGTACGGAGCCGGTCTGCAGGCGCTCATCGATGAGAAGGGCTGGGAGCGGCGCGCCGATCTGGCCGAAGCCTATCTCGTCTGGGGCAGCTATGCCTATGGCGCAGGCGAGGAAGGCAGAGCCGAGCGTGGCGTCTTCGAGGAAAGATTGCGCTCGATCCAGGCTGTCGTGCAGAACCAGGACAATCGCGAGCACGATCTGCTTGATAGCGACGACTATTATCAGTTCGAGGGCGGCATGGTGGCGGCAGCCGAGCAGCTTGGCGGTGCGCGTCCCTCGATCTATCACAACGACCATTCAAGGCCGGAAAAGCCCGTGATCCGTTCCCTCGAAGAGGAGATCGGCCGGGTCGTGCGCGGGCGCGTCGTCAATCCCAAGTGGATCGAGGGCATCATGCGCCACGGCTACAAGGGCGCCTTCGAGATCGCCGCAACGGTGGACTATCTCTTCGCTTTTGCCGCGACGACCGGCGCGGTGCGCAATCATCATTTCGAAGCCGTCTATCAGGCTTTCGTCGTCGATCAGCGCGTGCGCGACTTCATGGCGGAGAAGAACCCGGCAGCACTTCGGGACCTGCGGGAGCGTTTGCTGGAGGCGATCGATCGCAAGCTCTGGACGCCGAGAAGCAATTCGGCGAGATTCGATCTGGAAAGCCTGAAGGACGGCAAGGAGGTGGCGGCATGAGTGCGGTCGACGAGCTTTTCGTGGCCTTTCGGGATTATCTCCTGTCGCGCAGCGATCCGACGCTGCAGCATTTCATTCAGGGTTTTGCCTGGTCGATGACAGAGCGAGTGCTTGCGCCGCACGACCTGCCTGTCCTCGCCTATCTTGGTGCGCTCGATCGCCCAGGCAACGGGGCTGAAGGAGCCCTGTTCGAGAGGCTCACGAATGCAGCGGATATGCTGCACTGGGCCCAGACGTACAGCATCACCGATTTCGGCGGAGATTTTCTGCAGCGATATGGCTGGGTCGAGCTTTTCGGCACGCGAGGGCATTTCGCAAGCGAGGAGATGGCCGGTGGCTTCCTGTTGCTTGGCCCAAAGGTGCATTATCCGGATCATCACCATACGGCCGAGGAAATCTATATCCCTCTGATCGACGGTTCGCTGTGGAGCAAGGATGGCCAGCCATTCCTGCCGCGCTGGTCGGGCGAGATCATCCACCACCCGTCGAATATCCGCCATGCCATGCGGACGGAAGATGAGCCGCTTGTCGCGCTCTATCTCTGGCGCGGCGGCCCGCTGGCACAAAAATCGATCATATCAGGGAGCATGCAATGAGCGACGAACTGGCCGAAACCGGCACGGGCGCACCGAAGAACGACGATGTCCGTCACGCCGACAAAATGGCCAAAAAGAAGGCCGCCCGCGACAAGATCATGGCGACAAAAAACGATGAGAAGGGTCTGATCATCGTCCACACCGGCAAGGGCAAGGGAAAATCTTCTTCCGCCTTCGGCATGATCTTTCGCCACATCGCCCATGGGAAGCCCAGCGCCGTTGTCCAGTTCATCAAGGGCGCCATGTGGACCGGCGAGCGTGACCTGATCGAGAAGCATTTCTCCGATCTCTGCCAGTTTTATACGATGGGCGAAGGCTTCACCTGGGAAACGCAGGACCGCGCCCGCGATGTGGCGGCGGCGTCTGCCGCCTGGGAAAAAGCCAAGGAGCTGATCCGCGACGAGCAGAACTCGATGGTACTGCTTGATGAAATCAATATCGCGCTGCGTTACGATTATCTCGACATCAACGAAGTGCTCGAATTTCTGAAGACCGAGAAACCCTACATGACGCATGTGGTCCTGACGGGCCGCAACGCCAAGGAAGAGCTGATCGAGATTGCCGATCTTGTCACCGAGATGGAATTGATCAAGCATCCCTTTCGCTCGGGTATCAAGGGGCAGCCGGGCGTCGAATTCTGACCGCCGGCCGAACTTTCAGCTGCCTGGCAGCATCGTCCTCAGCGCTTCCGCGGTCTGCGCGTTTGCGGGGAAGAAGGATTCGATCGCGAGTTCCGATAGCGTGACATCGACAGGTGTTCCGAAGACGGTCGTCGTCGAGAGAAAGGAAAGCTGTCCCGCATCGGTGACAAGCTCGAGGGGCACTGCGATGCCTGCGAAATCTCGCTCCGGGGCTGGTGATTTCTGTATTGCCGGTGCAGGATAGACCGACAATTCGCCCAACAGCTTCGACAGGACGGGATCGCCGGTTGCCGATATCTGCTGGCGCAGGCGCTCCAGCAGATGCGCGCGCCATTCGGCCAAATTGGCGATCCGAGGCGCCAGGCCCTGTGGATGGAGACTGAGCCGCAGGACGTTGATCGGCCCCTCGGTCAGCGAGGTATCGACGACACCGGCGAGAAGCGGCGTGACGGCGGCATTGGCGGCGACCAGCGTCCAGTGCCGGTCGACTGCCAGGGCCGGGAAGGGTTCGTGCCCCTTCAAGAGCATGTCGATCGCGCGTCGTGCCGGAGCAAGCGCCGGATCATCCAGCTTGCGTTCGGGAAAGACCGGGGCAAATCCAGCCGCCAGAAGCATCGGATTGCGCTCGCGCAACGGCACGCCGAGCCGTTCTGCGAGATGCATCAGCATCTCGCGGCTTGGAAGCGAGCGCCCGCTCTCGATGAAGCTCAGATGCCGTTGCGATATATCGGCTTCAAGGGCGAATTCGAGCTGGCTGAGGCGGCGTCGCTGCCGCCATTCGCGCAGATGGTCGCCTAAAGAGCGGCCCGGGTTGATCATGCGGCAGCCGGCAGCTGATCGATGAAGCCGTGGACGGACTTGAGCCGCTCGCCTTCCAGAATGGCGAAATCCGTGCCCTTGATCAGCGGCTCGGCATCGGCGGGACCGAAGCCCCAGGAAAAGCGGAGGTTGTCGCCGTGGCGGTCGCCGTCGGTGATCAGGGTGAAGCGAAAGCCGGGGAAGCGGTCATGCGCCGCCGTGACCAGCGCATGGATCTGCTCCTGATTGTCGGCGCGCATCATCGGGTCGATATAGCTGCAGTTTTCGGTCCATGCCTCGGCAATGAGCGCACGACGGCGTTCGGCATCGGCCTCGTTCCAGATGGCGATATAGCGGTCTGCAATGATGTTTGCGTCAGTCATCGGTCAACTCCTTTGGATCGCCTGAACCGTTCAGGCAGGGCGATCATCGGCGCGTACCGAAGCAGTATCAATTACGTCAGAGGTAATCAAAGCCCGGTCTTAGAGCCCGAGCCACATGCGTACGGGATGAGCGGGATCCGCCAGCAGCTTGACTGCAAAGGCGATGCAGACGGCGACCAGCAGCGGCTTGATCAGCTTGGCGCCAATGCGCATGGCAAGCCGCGAGCCGACCTGGGCACCGAAGAACTGGCCGACCCCCATGACCAGCCCGACCTTCCAGAGGATGGCGCCGGAGACGATGAACACGATCAGGCTGCCGAGGTTCGAACCGAAATTGAGCAGCTTCGTATGCGCCGTCGCTTTCAAAAGGCCGAAACCGGCGAGCGTCACGAAGGCCAGCATCAGAAATGAGCCGGTTCCGGGGCCGAACGCACCGTCGTAAAAGCCGAGCAGCGGCACGAGCGTCACGCCGAAGAGGCCCGCGCTCATGCGCCTGTGTTTTTCGACGTCGCCGAGATTGGGCTTGACGGCAAAGTAGAGCGCGATGGCGATCAGCAGGAAGGGCAGGATGGTGCGCAGGACATCGCTCGGCATCACCGTCGCCAGCATCGCGCCGAACATGCCGCCGATGACGGCCATCAGCGCCATCGGCAGCTGTTCGCGAAGCTGCACATGTCCCTGCCGCGCATAGGCGATGGTTGCCGAGGCCGAGCCAAAGATCGATTGCACTTTGTTGGTGCCGAGCGTCTGCAGGGGCGGTATGCCCGCGAGCAGCATGGCCGGCACGGTCACCAGGCCGCCGCCGCCAGCAATGGAATCGACGAAGCCGGCAAAGAAGGCGGCAGCAAAGAGCAGAAGCAGGATCTGGAGGGTAACGTCGTACAAGGCGGGAACTCTGGGGCTGAAATGAAACGCCTTCTTGCATTCCGAAGACGCCAAGGCAATTGTCTGCGGGACACAACGGTCAAAATTGACGAGGCCGAGATGGATGGCTAAAGCGCATCGCGATCTTTCAGATTCGCTTCCTGCGCTTTAGGCCTTTGATTTTGCGCATGTCATTGTCGCAAAACCGCTGCACCCTTTTGCGCGACATGCGTTAGAGCTTTGATGCCTGTCTTCGCCGCCGGAGAGCGACTATGCTGACATATGCTAATTCCACTCGCCGCTACATTCTCGGTCTGGGCTGCGAGCGCGGCACGGACTGGAACGACGTCCGCGCGCTGGCCGAAAGGGCCTTCCAGGAAATTGGCATTGGAAGCGAGCAGGTTCTGGCGGTGGCTTCCATCGACGCCCGCATCGAGGAGCCCGCCATCCTTGAGGTTGCCGCTCATTTTCGTCTGCCGCTGCGCTTCTTCGAAGCCGCCGCGCTCGAACGGGAGACGCCTCGCCTGAAGAACCCTTCCGAGCTCGTCTTCGCGCATGTCGGTTGCCACGGCGTTGCCGAAGCGGCTGCATTGGCGGCCGCCGGTCTGGATGCGGAACTCGCGCTTCCCAAGATAAAGTCCGGTTTTGCCACGGCTGCGATCGCCAGGATTGGCTGAGCACCAAAATCGCGCCGCAACTCCCGCAAATGATCCGTGCGATCTCACGGTGGCATTTCGCCGTCGGCGGAACTCGTGTATTCCAGTAGTTCAAGCATGATCCGCGACGGGAGAAATTTCGGGAAGATCAAGCTTATTCAGTATGTTGGTAAGGAAAAATCATGCACAAGGTCATTTATGATACGGATCCGGGCGTCGATGACGCCATGGCGCTTCTCTTCCTGCATCGTCACCCGAATATCGATCTTCTGGGCGTGACGACGGTTTTCGGCAATGCCTCCGTGGATACGACGACCCGCAATGCGCTGTTCTTGAAGCGCGAGTGGAATATTCCGTGCCCGGTGGCACGCGGCGCCAGCGTCACTTTCGATCCTTCGCGGCATGAACGCCCTTGGCCGACGATGGTTCATGGCGATAACGGCCTCGGCGATATCGATGTGCCAGAGACCATCGATCTGCCGACCGATCCGCGGCAAGCCTATCAGTTCATCATCGACACTGTTCGCGCCAATCCGGGCGAGGTGACCCTCGTTGCCGTCGGCCGCATGACCAATCTGGCGCTGGCGCTGAAACATGATCCCGAGATTGCCTCGCTTGTGAAGGGCGTCGTCATCATGGGCGGCAATTTCTACGTGCCGGGCAACGTGTCTCCGGTCGCAGAAGCCAATATTCACGGCGACCCGGAAGCTGCCGATTTCGTCATGACGGGCGCCTGGAAGGTTGTCGTCGTCGGTCTCGACGTGACGTCGGTGACGACCATGAGCCGCAGCTATCTGGCCGATATGGCAAAGGCGGGCGGTCCGTCCGTGCAGTTGCTGGCCGACCTGTCGCAATCCTACATCGATTTCTACAAGCACGCCGTCGAAGACGGCATGATGGTTCATGACAGCTGCGCCTGCGTCTATGTGGTAGCGCCTGAGCTGTTCGACACGATCGAGGGATCGATGCGCGTCGTCTGCGGCGGCATCGCCGACGGCCAGACTGTTATCAAGCAGGACGGCAGACGCTTTCCGCCGGGCGATTGGGACAATCTGCCGAGCCAGATCGCCTGCACGGGCATTCGTTCGCAGCAGGTTCTCGATCTGATCCGCGACGTGATCCTGGGCAAGGTCAAGCACTGAGCGCGATGCGAAGAGGGCACTTGGGTCCTCTTCGCAATCTCCGCCTCCGAGGAGCCGTCATTATTCGTGCTTGCCGTGTGATTGTTTGAGTTTCCAGGCATGACGGCAGCCGGAAGGCCGCGCGATGCAGCGGCATGCCATTCGGCCTGCCGCCGCCGTCTTATCCCGTTCTCAACATTGCAATTTCGCCCATCCGGGCATAGGACAAGTGGATGAGCGATACCGTATTTTCCAATCTGCCGGTGTTAGAACCGGGCACCGTTTGGCTTGTAGGGGCAGGGCCGGGAGATCCAGGGCTATTGACCCTGCTGGCGGCCAAGGGGCTGGCCGAGGCCGATGTCGTCGTGCATGACGCGCTGGTAAACGAAGACTGCCTGAAGCTTGCCCACGCGGGTGCGGTGTTTGAATATGCCGGCAAGCGCGGCGGCAAGCCTTCGGCCAAGCAGCGGGATATTTCCTTGCGTCTCGTGGAGTTGGCGCGCGCCGGCAAACGTGTTCTGCGCCTGAAGGGCGGCGATCCGTTCGTCTTCGGGCGCGGCGGCGAGGAGGCCCTGACCTTGGTCGAGCATGGCGTTCCCTTCCGGATCGTTCCGGGGATCACCGCGGGTATCGGCGGTCTTGCCTATGCCGGCATTCCGGTCACCCATCGCGACGTCAATCATGCCGTTACCTTCCTGACCGGCCATGATTCGTCAGGCCTCGTGCCCGATGCGATCAACTGGGATGCGATCGGCAAGGGATCGCCCGTCATCGTCATGTATATGGCGATGAAACATATCGCCCAGATCAGTGCCAATCTCATTGCGGCTGGCCGTTCGCCGGATGAGCCGGTGGCTTTCGTCTGCGATGCCGCCACGCCCTCGCAACAGGTGCTGGAAACGACGCTTGGGCGCGCGCCCGCCGACATCGAGGCCTCCGGCCTCCAACCGCCGGCCATCGTCGTCGTCGGCAACGCCGTGAAATTGCGGCCCTCCCTCGATTGGCTCGGCGCTCTTTCCGGCCGCAAGCTGCTGCCGGTGAAGGAGGGGCGGGCGGGCGACGGCCATAAGGTGTCGGCATGAGCGGCCTGCTGATTGCCGCCCCTGCATCGGGTTCCGGGAAGACGACATTCACGCTCGGCCTATTGAGAGCGCTGCGGCGAAGGGGTGTTGCCGTCGCATCCGGCAAGGCCGGCCCCGATTACATCGATCCCGCCTTTCATGCGGCGGCCGCAGGTTCGCCCTGCCTCAATTTCGATCCCTGGGCCATGCGTCCCGAACTCATATCCGCCAATTCGGCGCTTCATCGCGGCGGTGGACGGATGCTCGTCATCGAAGCGATGATGGGGCTATTCGACGGTGCCGCCGACGGCTCCGGCACGCCCGCTGATCTTGCGGCCCTGCTCAATCTTCCCGTCGTCCTCGTCGTCGATGTCTCGCGCATGTCGCATTCGGTTGCGGCCGTCGTCAGCGGCTTCGCCAACTTCCGCGCCGATACCCGCATTGCGGGCGTCGTGCTCAATCGTGTCGCCAGCGAGAGACATGAGGGAATGCTGCGCCGTGCGCTGGACGCGGTACGGATGCCTATTTTCGCCACCATCGGCAATCACAAGAGCCTGGCGCTGCCGGAAAGGCATCTCGGGCTTGTACAGGCCGGAGAGCATGCCGCGCTGGAGCATTTCATCGAATCTGCGGCCGGCATCGTATCCGAGGCCTGCAATTTCGACCTGCTGCTCAGAGCCGCGCAGCAGAATGTCGTGCATCCATCGGCTGCCAACATCGCGCGTCTGATGCCATTCGGCCAGCGCATCGCAGTGGCACGCGATGTAGCGTTCGCTTTCTGCTACGAGCACATGCTGCTGGGCTGGCGACGGCGCGGCGCCGAAATCTCCTTCTTTTCCCCCTTGGCAGACGAGGCGCCGCCGGCCGATGCGGACGCAATCTATCTGCCCGGCGGCTATCCCGAACTGAATGCGGGAAAGCTTGCCAATGCCCTTCAATTCCAGGCCGGGATGAAGGACGCGGCAGCGCGCGGGGTGCGAATCTACGGCGAATGCGGCGGCTACATGGTGCTTGGCGAAGGCTTGGTGGATGCTGCCGGGACGCGTCACGGCATGCTCGGCCTCTTGCCTGTTGTCACCAGCTACGAGAATCGCAAGCGTCATCTGGGCTATCGCCGCGTGACGCCGCTTGGAGGCTCTTTTTTCGAAAAGCCGATGACGGCACATGAGTTTCACTATTCGACCATCGTTTCGGAAGGCGAGGCGGATCGGCTGTTCGCCGTCAAGGATGCACTCGGCACCGATCTTGGTGCAGCAGGCCTGCAGCGCGCCAATGTCGCCGGTTCCTATATGCACCTGATCGATATTGCCGGTGATGCGGCATGACGAACAAGATCGCGCATGGTGGCGGCATCACCGCGGCAGCGCGTCACTATGGCGGCCGGCCGGAAGAATGGCTGGATCTGTCGACCGGCATCAATCCCAATCCCGTTGCCTTGCCGGAGGTGCCCGTTTCGGCCTGGCATCGGCTACCGGATCAGTATCTGCAGGAGCGGGCGCGCGAGGCGGCGAGGAGCTATTACCGCAGCGGCGACATCTTGCCCTTGCCGGTTCCGGGTACGCAATCGGTCATCCAGCTGCTTCCCAGGCTCGTGACCGGTGGAAGCGTTGCCATCCTGTCGCCGACCTATGGTGAATACGCCCGCGCCTTCACGCTCGCCGGCCTGCGGGTTCGCCAGGTCGCAACGATCGCCGATCTGACGGCGGATGACAGACTCGTCGTCGTCGTCAATCCCAACAATCCGGATGGGCGGATGCTGCCGGTCGATCGCCTGCGCGATTTGTATGAAAGGCAACGTCAAACGGGCGGCATTCTTCTGGTTGACGAAGCATTCGGCGATGTCGAGCCGGACGCGAGCGTCGCGCCATATGCTGCCTCCATGCCGGGCCTCATCATTTTCCGATCCTTCGGCAAATTCTTCGGCATGGCCGGTTTGCGGCTTGGCTTCGTCATTGCCGAGGCTTCGATCATGGCTCGCTTCGAGGATTGGCTCGGCCCCTGGGCTGTGTCCGGTCCGGCGCTGTCGATCGCAACGTCTTTGATGGGGAGCGATACGACCGCCATTCGCGACCGCATTCTTCAACGTCGCCTCGCGCTGGAGACAATCCTCCGCAGATCGGGCCTGCATGTTGCAGGGGGCACGGCATTGTTCGCGCTGGTTGCCGACGAGCGTGCGGAAGGCATATATACGCATCTCTGCCGCCACCATATTCTGGTCCGCAAGTTCGATTATGCGCGCAACTGGCTGCGCTTCGGCCTTGCTCCGGATGAAGAGGCGGACCGAAAACTCGCCGGGGTACTAGAGCCGGATTATTTTAGGGCGGCTCGACCTAAAATCTGAATCCGCTCCAGAAACAAATAAGTAGAGCATGATGTCGGCCGAAAACCGCTTACACTTTTCGGCATCATGTTCTTGAGGATTTTTCGACATGATCGCCGACGAACATTTGCTCATTCTCGTGCTTGCACTGCTGCTGGACAGGATCGTCGGAGATCCCGACTGGCTGTGGCAGCGGCTGCCGCATCCCGTCGTGCTGTTCGGCAAGGCGATTTCCTACTTCGATCAACGCTTCAATGGAAAGCATCTCTCCGGCGTGCTTCGCCGTCGCAACGGCTTCATGTCGATCGTCGCGCTGCTGATGGGTGCTGCGATCATCGGCTGGGTAGTGCATGGATTCCTCGCCATCTTCGGCTGGCTCGGCATATTGATTGAGGCCGCGCTCGTTGCCGTGTTTCTCGCGCAAAAAAGCCTGGGCGATCATGTCGGCGAGGTGTCGCAGGCCTTGCGAACCAACGGACTGGAAGGCGGTCGTCTTGCCGTTTCGCGCATCGTCGGCCGTGATCCCGAGACCCTGGATGAGCCTGGTGTCTGCCGGGCGGCGATCGAGAGCCTCGCCGAGAATTTTTCCGATGGTGTCGTCGCGCCTGCGCTCTGGTACGGCCTTTTCGGCCTGCCGGGCCTGTTCCTCTACAAGATGCTCAACACGGCTGATTCGATGATCGGCCACAAATCGGAAACCTATATCGATTTCGGTCGTGCCGCTGCGCAGCTGGACGATGTTGCGAACTGGCCCGCGGCACGGCTGTCTATCCTGCTGATCGCCGTTGGCGCACTCGCAAAGCGCGGGATCTCCGCACTCGGCAATGCGATCCGCGTTGCCGTGAGGGATGGCGGCCTGCATCGCTCGCCCAATTCCGGCAGGCCGGAAGCGGCCATGGCCGGCGCTTTGGACATACAGCTCGCAGGACCGCGCATCTACGGCGGCGAGCTGGTGCGCGAACCGATGATCAACGGCGCCGGCCGGGATACTGCCACCGTCAGCGATATCGAAGCCGGCATCACCATTTTCTATTCGGCGTGCTCGGTTCTAACATTCCTCGCCTTCATGGGATTCCTGATCTTATTGTAACCTGCCGTTTCAATTAATAGATTGCTCACTATACGTATTAATTTGGTATAATTGGCCTGCTGTTAAGCTTTCCCATCGTCTGAATTGCTTCACGAAGAAGCAAACAGCCGGAGGGGATGAGATGAAATATGTAGCAGTAGCCACTATAGCATGTCTTTGTACGCAGCTGCACGTCGGCTCGGCAAATGCAGGAACCGTTCTTGCGACTGTCGATCTTCGCTCGCAGACGATGACCGTGTCCGAGGACGGTGTTTTCAAGTATCGCTGGAAGGTATCGACAGCCCGCAAGGGGTATGTCACGCCGATTGGCTCCTATACTGCGAAATGGCTTTCAAAGGATCACCGTTCGAAGAAATATGACGATGCGCCGATGCCCTACGCGGTGTTTTTCAATGGCGGTTACGCCGTTCATGGCACCTACGAGGTCAGGCATCTCGGCAGGCCGGCATCGCATGGCTGCGTGCGGCTGGAAACGCACAATGCAGCAACCTTTTTCGCGCTGGCGTCCGACGTAGGGCTCCACAATACGCGTATCGTCATCAGCGAGTGACCAATCCGATCTGCGGACATGCATGCAAGATGCGGCTGGCCGCAATGCTGCCGCATCTTGCACGCATGTCCGCTGCGATCCTTTTAAGTCGCGGCGCAAGCGTCGTTTTGCTGTTTGCGCAACAGTGTCCTGCCAAATTGCCGGGGTTTCTGGTGGAAACCATTGGCTTTTGGAATGGATTTCCCTATGAGGGGGATTGAATTATTATTTCAAGAGGTATGGGCAGTGACTGCTACATTTGACAAAGTTGCCGACATCATCGCTGAAACCAGCGAAATCGACCGCGAGACGATCACTCCGGATAGCCACACGATCGACGACCTTGGCATCGACAGCCTGGACTTCCTGGATATCGTCTTCGCCATCGACAAAGAGTTCGGCATCAAGATTCCGCTGGAACAGTGGACGCAGGAAGTCAACGAAGGCAAGGTTTCCACCGAAGAGTACTTCGTGCTGAAGAACCTCTGTGCCAAGATCGACGAGTTGCGCGCCGCCAAGGGCTGAGCGAAATCCTTGCACTTTTTTGACGCCCAGCCGCCCTTGAATCTGGCGGCCGGGCGGTTTCATTCTTAAATAGCGTATTCCGCCCGTGGCATCTTGCGTTGCGGGTTTGGAGCGGAGGCGTTGATGCTGCTGGAATATTTCCAGATGATCGACAAGGTTGAATCCGTCGATCTGTCCAAGGGCCTGTTGAAGGCGCGTTCCGTCGTTCCGGCGAAGAGCCCGGTTTTCGAAGGCCATTTTCCGGGCATGCCGCTCGTGCCCGGCGTTCTCCTGATCGAGACGATGGCGCAGGCTTCGGGCATGCTGGTGCTTGCTGCGACGAAGTTTGCCTATATGCCGTTCCTGATGTCGGTGGACGGTGCCAAGATGCGCACCTTCGTCGAACCGGAGGCCGAACTCGACATCGAAGCGGATCTGGAGCACGAGGGTTCGGGATTTGCCGTCACCAAGGCGCGGATCACCATTGCCGGAAAGAAGGTTTGCGATGCGCAGTTGAAGCTGCGCACCATGCCGTTTAATGAGGTGCCGCTCGGCGATATCGTGCGCAAGCGGGCAGGCGAGATCGGGCTTCTCGACGCCATCGCCAGGAACGGTTGACGCTGCCGGCTTTGCGGGTGCCGCATTCGAAGAGGATTGATGAATGAGCAAGGCTCAGAATGATGTGGTGATCACGGGTGTCGGCATCGTCACCTGTCAGGGTGTCGGCAAGGATGCGCATGTGGCTCTGCTGACTGCCGACAAGGCGCCGCCGACCATCGTCGAAACCGAGAAATTCAGGCCCTACCCGGTACATCCGTTGCCGGAGATCGACTGGTCGCAACAGATCCCGAAGCGCGGCGATCAGCGCCAGATGGAAAACTGGCAGCGTATCGGCGTCTTCACCGCCGGTCTGGCGCTCGACGATGCCGGTTTCAAGGATGATCTCGAAGCCTGCGGCACCATGGACATGATCGTTGCTGCCGGCGGGGGTGAACGCGATATCAATGTCGACACGTTGATCGTCAACGAAGGCCTGAAGCGCAACGACCGCGAACTCTTGCTGAACGAGAAGCTGACGACGGAACTGCGGCCGACGCTGTTTCTGGCCCAGCTTTCGAACCTGCTCGCCGGCAATATCTCGATCGTCCACAAGGTCACCGGCTCCTCGCGGACTTTCATGGGTGAAGAAGCCTCCGGCGTTTCCGCCGTCGAGACTGCTTTCCACCGCATCAAGTCCGGCGAATCGAGCCATGCGCTGGTGGGTGCGGCCTTCTCGGCCGAGCGGCTGGACATGATCCTGCTCATCGAATCGATCAATGCACATGCGATCGGCGACTGGCATCCCCTCTGGTCGCGCAAGCCGGAAGACGGCGGCGGCATGATCATGGGTTCGGTAAGCGCCTTCCTGGTGCTCGAATCGCGCGCCCATGCCGAAGGTCGAGGCGCTCGGATCTATGCAACCATCGATTCGGTCGAGGGTGACCGCGGCCGCCGCGATGAGGGCAAGTTCGAAGCGCGGCTTGAGCGCATGCTGGCGCCCGCCAAGCAGGCGGACGGCGAGGCGAGCATCGTCTTTTCCGGCACGACGGCGATCCACGATCTTGCCAAGCGCGAGAAGGCGGTGCTTGAGGCGCAGATTCCAAACTCACCCATTCGCGCCTATTCCGGCATTTCCGGCCATGGGCTGGAAGCCCAGTTCCCGCTCGGGATCGCTTTTGCAGCGCTGGCCGTGGCCAATCAGGCCAAGGTGCCGCCATTCGATGGCGCGCATGAAAAAACTATGGCGGCCGGTACACGTAATGCTGTTGTAACGACTGTTGGCCATGTACGCGGCGAAGGCATCGCCGTACTGTCAGCTGAAGCGTGAGGACCAACATCATGACCGCATCCGCCTACAAGGATCATCTTGGACGCCCGATCGTCGCCGTCACCGGTATGGGTATCATCACCTCGCTCGGCCAGGGTCTCGAGGACAATTGGAACGCGCTTTCCTCGGGCGTTTCAGGCATTCACAATATAACGCGCTTCCCGACCGACGGGCTTTCGACGCGCATCGCCGGCACGGTGGATTTTATCGATATCCCGGCTCCGAATGCAGTCGAACGCTCCTATGCGTTTGCCCGCGAGACGACGATCGAAGCTCTGGCCCAAGCCGGTATCTCCGGCGATTTCGACGCGCCGCTCTTCCTTGCAGCGCCGCCGATCGAGCCGGAATGGAGCGCCCGCTTTGCGCTGGCCGACCGTTCGCCGCCGGCAGAGCACGAAGGTGACGCCTATGAGCGCTTCCTTGCTGCCATGCGCCAGCGCCCGGATCCCGCTTTCCACGAGGCAGCACTTTTCGGCGCCATTTCGGAGCGTCTGGCTGACCGCTTCGGTACGCGTGGCTTGCCGGTAACATTGTCGACTGCCTGTGCATCGGGTGTCACCGCAATCCAGCTCGGCATCGAAGCGATCCGTCAGGGACGCACGACGCGGGCGCTGACTGTTGCGACCGACGGCTCGCTCAGCGCCGAGGCGCTGATCCGCTTCTCGCTGCTGTCGGCTCTCTCGACCCAGAACGACCCGCCGACCAAGGCCTCCAAGCCCTTCAGCAAGGACCGCGACGGTTTCGTCATCGCCGAAGGCGCGGCGACGCTGGTGCTGGAATCGCTCGAGGCGGCGGTTGCCCGCGGCGCCAAGATTCTCGGCATCATGAAGGGCGCAGGCGACAAGGCCGACTCCTTCCACCGCACGCGGTCTTCGCCCGATGGTGGCCCGGCGATTGCGACGATCCGCGCCGCGCTGGCCGATGCCGGCATGGCAGAGACCGACATCGGCTATATCAACGCTCACGGCACCTCGACGCCGGAGAACGACAAGATGGAATATGGCGCGATGTCCGCCGTCTTCGGCGAGCGGCTTCCGACCATTCCGGTATCGTCGAACAAGTCGATGATCGGTCATACGCTGACGGCGGCGGGTGCCGTCGAAGCTGTGTTCTCGCTGCAGACCATGCTGTCGGGCATGCTGCCGCCGACCATCAACTATAACAATCCGGATCCGTCGATCATCCTCGACGTGGTGCCGAACAAGAAACGTGAAAAGCAGGTGAATGCCGTTCTTTCGAACTCTTTCGGGTTCGGCGGTCAGAACGCCAGCCTTGTCATGGCGCTTGAACCGGCTTAATCGAACCTTTGAATAACAAACGATAACTGCGCCCGAGGGGCGAAGGACTTTGCCATGCGTGCTTTGCAACTGATCGACGACCGCAAACTTGAGATCACCGATCTGCCCGAGCCGGAGGCGCCGGGCGCTGGCGAAGTGACGCTACGCGTCAAGGCTGTCGCGCTCAACCATATCGATGTCTGGGGCTGGCGCGGCATGGCATTCGCCAAGCGCAAGATGCCGCTCGTCATCGGTGCCGAGGCTGCCGGCGTTGTCGAAGCGATCGGGCCGGGCGTTGCCAACGTGCTGCCGGGCCAGCTTGTGTCGATCTACGGCGCACGCACTTGCGGCCTCTGCCGTCATTGCCGCGAAGGCCGCGACAATCTCTGCGAACATGTCGGTGGCGTGCATGGCTTCCATCTCGACGGCTTCGCGCAGGAGAAGGTCAACCTGCCGGCACGCCTGCTGGTTCCGGCACCTCCCGGCGTCGATGCCGTTGGCGCGGCACTGGCCCCCGTGACCTTCGGGACCGTCGAGCACATGCTGTTCGACAACGCCAAGCTTGAGCCGGGCGAAACGATCCTCGTTCATGCCGGCGGCTCGGGCATCGGCACGGCCGCCATCCAGCTTGCCAAGAAGATCGGCTGCACCGTCATCACCACGGTCGGCTCCGACGACAAGATCGAGAAGGCGAAGGCCCTGGGCGCCGATCACGTCATCAACTATCGCACCGACCGCTTCGAGGGCGTCGTGCGCAAGCTGACGAAGAAGAAGGGCGTCGACGTCGTTTTCGAACATGTCGGCAAGGACACCTGGGCGGGCTCGATGCTCTGCATGAAGCGCGGCGGTCGTCTTGTCACCTGCGGTTCGACCTCGGGCGTTTCCACCGAAATGAACCTGATGATGCTGTTCCAGCAGCAGTTGAAGCTGCTCGGCTCCTTCGGCTGCCGCATGGAGAACATGGCCAACGCCATGCAGAAGATGGCGCGCGGGCTCGTTCATCCGGTCATCGACACCGAAGTGAGCTTCAGCGATATCGACCGGGCGCTGGAGCGAATGGAATCGCGTCAGATCTTCGGCAAGATTATCCTGAAGATGGATTGAGCCGCGTGAAGCTCTTCATCACCCGGATTGTCCTTGCGCTCAGAAATTTCCGGCAATGGCTGGTGGCGCAGGTCATTTTCGGCTTTCTGAATTTCCTCAAGCTGTTTCCGGCCGACGGCGGTACTAAATTTGCCGATTGGCTGACCCGCAAGATCGGCCCGCGCTTGCGCAGGCACAGGCTGATGCTGACCAACCTGCGCAACGCTTTTCCGGAAAAGGGCGAGGCGGAGATCGCTGAGATCGCACTGGCGAGCTGGGGCAATATGGGGCGGCTCGCGGCGGAATATGTTTTTCTCGACCGGCTGTTCGATTTCGATCCCCATAGCGACAAGCCGGGCCGCGTCGAAGTTTCAGGCATTCCGATCTTCCTCGATCTCAGGGACAATCCGCGGCCGTTCATCGTCTTTACCGGCCATACCGGCAATTTCGAACTGCTGCCCGTCGCAGGGGCCGCGTTTGGCCTGACGGTGACGGTGCTCTTTCGTCCGCCGAACAATCCCTACGTGGCGGAGAAGGTTTTCGACTTCCGCGCAAAGCGCATGGGCAAGCTGGTGCCGTCGCATGCCGGCTCTTCTTTCAGTCTTGCCAGAGAGCTGGAAGCGGGGCGCGGTGTCGGCGTGCTGGTCGACCAGAAATTCCGCAAGGGCCTGAAGACCTTGTTCTTCGGCCGTGACGTCAAGACAAATCCGCTGCTGCCGAAGCTGGTGCGCCAATTCAATTGCGAGGTTTATCCGGCCCGTTGCATCCGCCTGCCTGGCAATCGCTACAGGCTGGAGATCGAGCCGAAGCTGGAATTGCCATACAACGAACAGGGCGGTCTGGATCTGACCGCAACCGCGCAAATGCTGAACGACAAGGTCGAGGGCTGGGTGAGGGAACATCCAGAACAATGGCTCTGGTATCATGATCGCTGGAACATCAAGGACGCGGTTTTCTAAGCTCCCTGTCCCGCCGTTCGGTGGTGAAAAGCACAGGCGTCTTCTCCTGCCTCCAGGGAATGATCGCCTTCCGATACCCCTTCATTTTGGAAATACTCCTTTGTGGAGAAGTTCCGCTCATCCGGATTGAAACGCAGGGTAAGTCATGATAATTCATAGACCAGAAAGTTTGGTGAGATAGCGGACACCAAACTGAATATCCTTGGGCATGGCAACGCCGGGAACGAGGCCTTGGTGTTTGACTATGGTCAAGGACAGGAGGGCAATTTGCTGGCACTCTTTCATGCCTTCTCCACGAAATGCAGTCAGATTCAGCGCGCAATAAAACTTGGTGACGACGAGCTTGTCGATTCGCTTGATAGCGAGCTGGAGCCACTTATTGCGGCTATTTTGGCCTATAAGGCCACCAGTCTGCTTGAAATCTACATGCAGCTGCAATTCCTGAACAATCTTATCCGAGAAGAATCGGACGACCGGACGCGCGTCATGCGCAATTCGGCATCGCTTTCCGTGCTGATCGACCGTTATTTCGGCGGCGCCAATGAAGCCGCCACCGACGTCTTGATGGCATTTTCGACCAAGAGAGAGGAGCCTGACGAGCTTTTCGGCTTCGATGAGAGCAGTGTCTTGAACGACGTCATCCTCAACAGCCTGCCGGATCGCGTTGCCGTCGTTACGCGCGACTATCGCTATCTCTATAGTAATGCGGCGAATTCGGAGTTTCTGAAATCGAAACAGATGGAGCTCGTCGGGCGGCACATATCCGAATTCGTCGGCTCCGAATATTTCGAAGGCAATGTGAAGGTGAAGCTCGATGCCTGCTTTGCCGGCGAAAAGGTGGAATGCATCTATCCGTCCTATCGCCAGACCGAGCAAGGCAAGGTTCTCCACTGCAGCATGACGCCGCTCCGCGCCAAGGCGGAGGTGATCGGCGCATTGCTCGTCGTGCACGAAGCCGGCGTCGTTCCTACCAGCATGCTGATGGCCTGAACTCGCGCTCAGGCTCCAAACAGCATTTTTTCGACTGAATCCACCGCCGGTGGCGGGCGCTGTTCGTCTTCTCCGATATTGTTTCGATCCGGTTCTGCCGCGGCGGCCTGCAAAGCATTGTCTCTCGGCTTGTCGCCGGCGTCGCATTCCACACAATAGCAGCGGAAACGGATCACCTTCGGCTTCTTCATGTCGTTGGCTTGCTCCAGCTCGCAAAGGGATCCGGCAGATCGCGCCAACGCTCCGGCGTGAATCGGTCCGTTTCGATCAAGCAAGCATCGAGCTCTGCAACGATCTGCCGTTGGTTCATCGGATCGGCGCCGATGAAGACCAGTTCCTGACGGCGGTCGCCCCAGACCGGATCGAGATAGGGCGAAAGAGCCTGCTTGAATGAGGGATCGCGCGGCCATTGGTCCTGCGGTACTGCGGCCCACCACAGGCCCATCCTGTTCGTGCGGACCAGTGCGCCTGCCTGGCTCATCTCGCCGACATGATAGGGGCGCGTCGCGAGCCAGAAGAAGCCCTTGGCGCGCACGACGCCCGGCCAGGAGCGGTTGATAAATGCCTGGAACTTCATGGGATCGAACGGTTTCTTCGCGCGATAGACGAAGGAGCGGATGCCGTATTCCTCTGTTTCTGGAACATGGTCATTGAAACCGTGCAATTCCTTGTACCAAAGCGGATGCGTCTCGGCGCGGTCGATATCGAAACGGCCGGTGCCGAGCACTTCCGCCGGCTCAACGGCGCCGAAATCGGCCTCGATGAGCCGCGCATCGGGATTGAGTCCGACGATGATCTTGCGGACGGCGTCGCGCTGTTCTGCCGTTGCCGAGCCGATCTTGTTGAGGATGACGACATCGGCGAACTCGATCTGTTCGACCAGCAGGTCGACGATGGTCCTGTTGTCGCCGTCGCCTGCGGTCTCGCCGCGGTCGGCAAGGAAATCGGTCGATCCGTAATCGGTCAGAAGGTTGGTCGCGTCGACGACCGTCACCATGGTATCGAGCCGGGCAATGTCGGAAAGGCTGCTGCCGTCTTCGTCGCGGAACTCGAAGGTCGTGGCTACGGGCAGGGGCTCGGCAATACCGGTCGATTCGATCAGCAGATAGTCGAAACGATCCTGCTCGGCTAGCCGGCGGACCTCCTTCAGGAGGTCATCGCGCAGCGTGCAACAGATGCAGCCGTTGGTCATTTCGACAAGCTGCTCTTCCGTGCGGGAAAGATTGGCGCCGCCGTCGCGCACCAGAGCCGCATCGATGTTCACCTCGCTCATGTCGTTGACGATCACGGCGACGCGCAGGTCCTCGCGATTATTGAGGATATGATTGAGCAGCGTCGTCTTGCCGGCGCCGAGGAAACCGGAAAGGACGGTGACCGGGAGCTTCTTGTTCATGGCAGCCTCTTTGTAATGTAATATCATTACATAATTTGTTCTGAAAAAAGCGAGCAATGGGCTCGCTTCCTCCGGCGATATTCAGCCTTGCGCTGAAAGGCAGTTTTTCAGGGAGTTTGCGATGCCGCGCATCAGATCGAAGTAGAGATCCGGGCCTTGCGGCAGTGTTGCGGCTTCTGGATCGAGGACGCCCGATTTCGCGGATGTGCCTTCCAGCACCACCTTGACCAGCTTCGGTTCGAATTGCGGTTCGGCGAAAACGCATGTGGCGCCGAGATCGGTGACCTTGCTGTGGATTTCTGCAACGCGCTGTGCGCCGGGAATGGTTTCCGGGCTGACCGTGATCGAGCCGGCAACGCGCACGCCGTAGCGATGCTCGAAATACTGATAGGCATCGTGAAAGACGATGAAGGGCTTGTCTTTCACCGCCGCGAGCGTTGAGGCGATCTCCGTGTCCAGGGCATCGAGCTTCTCGTTCAACGCCTTCTGGTTGGCTTCATAGGTCAGCGCATTGGCGGGATCGGCTGCGACCAGCGACGTAGTGATCTCCGCCACCATCGCCTTGGCGTTGTGCGGATCGAGCCAGAGGTGGGTATCGAATTCGCCATGGTCGTGATCGTCATGATCATGGGCGTGGTTTTCGCCGGCGGCCGGCTCGTCGCCGTCGTCATGCGGCTCGAACGCGCCGCCTTCTCGGAACTTGAGCTTGGCGATGCCGGGCGCCTGATCGAGTTCGACGACGGTGGCATTGGAGCTAAGAGAGCCGAGAGGCTTCTGCAGGAAAACTTCCATGCCCGGACCGACCCAGAAAACCACCTGCGCCTGCTGGAGGCTGCGGGCATTCGAAGGCTTCATCGCATAGGTATGCGGCGAGGCCGCACCGTCTACGATCAAATCCGGCGTGCCCACTCCTTGCATGACGGCGGCGACAAGCGAGTGGATAGGCTTGATGGAAACGACGACCTTCGGGGCATCGGCTGCTGTGGCTGCGGTGCCGACCAGCAAGCCGGAGAGCAGAAGGGAGGCGGCGAGAGGAAGGAGAGCTTTTGCTGCATTCATGCGATACATGCCCTTGAATAGACGTGTTATGTTATTACATCAATTGCGTTATGCTATAACGTGTGCAATAGCATGGCGCAATAGTGCAATTGGAAATTCCATGCTTTCTTCCATCGACAGCAAGAGTCGGCCTCTCGTCTCGCTCCATGACGTCGGCGTCCGCCGTGACGGTCGCTGGCTGGTGCGTGGCGTGGATTTTTCGGTGAGCCGGGGCGAGATCGTCACGCTAATCGGCCCGAACGGTTCCGGCAAGTCCACCAGCGCCAAGGCGGCGATTGGCGTGCTGAAGCCGGACGAGGGACGTGTCGATCGCATCAGCGGATTGAAGGTCGGCTACGTCCCGCAGAGGCTCGCGATCGACTGGACGTTGCCGCTCAGCGTTCAGCGCCTGATGACTTTGACAGGTCCCTTGTCGGAGCGCGAGCTGACGGCAGCCCTCGAGGCAGTCGGCATCGCCCATCTTGCCAGGGCCGAGGTGCAGCATCTCTCCGGTGGCGAATTCCAACGGGCGCTGCTGGCGCGTGCCATTGCCCGCAAGCCCGATCTGCTGGTGCTTGATGAGCCGGTGCAAGGGGTCGATTTCAGCGGCGAGATCGCGCTTTACGATCTCATCAAGTCGATCCGCAATTCCGAGGGTTGCGGTATCCTGCTGATTTCGCATGATTTACATGTCGTCATGGCCGCGACCGATACCGTCGTTTGCCTGAACGGCCATGTATGCTGCCGCGGCACGCCGCAGACGGTCAGCCAGAGCCCCGAATATGTAAAGCTGTTCGGCACGCGGGCGGCGCAGTCGCTGGCGATCTACAGCCATCATCACGATCATACGCATCTGCCTGACGGTCGTGTGCGGCATGAAGACGGATCGATCACCGATCATTGCCATGCCGAGGATGGCCATCACCATCACGAGCATGGCGATCATCGCCACGATCACGATGATCATGATCATCATCACGGGCATGACCACGCCGGGGAAGGACGCCATGTTTGACGATTTCTTCCTGCGCGCCATCTTTGCCGGCGTCGGGCTGGCGCTGACGACGGGGCCGCTCGGCTGCTTCATCATCTGGCGGCGCATGGCCTATTTCGGCGATACGATCTCACATTCGGCGCTGCTTGGCGTGGCGCTCTCGCTGCTGTTCCAGCTGAACCTGACGCTATCCGTCTTCGCGGTTGCGGCGCTCGTGTCGATCCTGCTGCTCTTTCTGCAGCGGCGGCAGGCGCTGTCTGCGGATGCGCTGCTCGGCATCCTCTCGCATGCGACGCTGGCGATCGGTCTGGTGATCGTCGCCTTCATGAGCTGGGTGCGGATCGATCTCATCGCCTTCCTCTTCGGCGATATTCTGGCGGTCAGTCCGTCGGATATCGCGGTGATCTGGGGCGGTGGCATTCTCGTGCTGGCGGCGATCGTCTGGCTTTGGCGGCCGTTGCTGGCATCGACGGTCAATCCGGAGCTGGCCGAAGCCGAAGGGCTGCGGCCGGAGCGGGCGCGGCTGTTCTTCATGCTGCTCATGGCCGTGGTGATCGCCATCGCCATGAAGATCGTCGGCATTCTGCTCATCACGGCGCTGCTGATCATTCCAGCGGCCACCGCGCGCCGCTTTGCCGGCACACCGGAGACGATGGCGATTTTCGCCTCGCTGCTCGGCGCGGTCGCCGTCGTCGGCGGCCTCTTCGGATCACTGCGCTACGACACGCCGTCCGGGCCTTCCATCGTCGTCGCGGCGCTCGTTCTGTTTATCATCAGTCTGCTGCCCCTCGTGCGCAGGAGCGGCACGCCAGCGGCGCAACAGAGAGGACAGTCATCATGACCACTCCGATGCTCACCAAGAACCAGTCCCTCGTCTTCGATGTCCTGACCAAGGCGGAAGCGCCGCTCAGCGCCTATACCATCCTCGACAAGCTGCGCGATCAGGGTTTTCGCGCGCCGCTGCAGGTCTATCGCGCGCTGGACAAGCTTCTGGAATATGGCGTCGTGCACCGCCTCGAAAGCATCAATTCCTTCGTCGCCTGCGCGCATCCTAACGAAGATTGCCATAGCCACGGTCTCGTCGCCTTTGCCATCTGCGAAAGCTGCGGCCAGGTGATCGAATTCCACGATCATGAGGTGGATCACCGCCTGATGGATTGGCTGAAGTCGCAGAAATTCAAGGCGGAAAAGTCGACCATCGAAATCCGCGGCCATTGCGCCAATTGCGCAGCGTGAGTTTTGGGCGGAGTCTTGATCTCACGCTCCGGCAACTGCTTATGATCGTTTTCTAATCTAATCTCTTCAGATCGCGTGCGAAGCGCTGCCAGTTGGCGATGTAATGCTGGGCCGAGCGGCGCAGGCCTTCGATCGCGGCTTCGTCCAGCGTGCGGATTGCTCTGGCCGGTGCGCCGACGATCAGGGAACCGTCTGGAAACTCCTTGCCTTCCGTGACAAGCGCATTGGCGCCGACGAGGCAATTATTGCCGATCTTCGCGCCGTTCAAGATCGTGGCGCCCATGCCGATCAGCGAGTTGTTGCCGATGGTGCAGCCATGGATGATCGCATGATGGCCGATGGTGCAGCCTTCACCGATGGTGGCGGCGAAGGCCGGGTCCGTATGCACCATCGTGCCTTCCTGGATGTTCGTGCCCTTGCCGATGATAATCGGCTCGTTGTCGCCGCGTAGCACCGAGCCGAACCAGATGCCGACATCTTCGCCGATCTCGACTTTGCCGATTACACTCGCATCCGGGGCGATCCAGTATCGGCCCGGACCGGGCGTTTTCGGTGTCAGGCCGGCAAGGGCATAAAGCGGCATGGTGATCCTCCTCGATCAGATTACCTTCAAGGTCAGCGTTGCGACGCCGTCGACGGCGCAGCTGATCCGGTCGCCGCGCGCGACCGGGCCGACGCCGGCGGGCGTGCCGGTCATGATGACATCGCCCGGCGCGAGCGTGAAGAGTTTGGACAGCTCGGCAATGATCTCAGGCACTTTCCAGATCATCTGCGAGAGGTCGCCTCTTTGGGCAGCCTCGCCGTTGCGCATCAGCCAGATGCCGCCCTTGTCGGGATGACCGGCGTGGGTGGCGGGCACCAGGGTGGAGACAGGCGCGGAATGCTCGAAAGCCTTGCCGATTTCCCAGGGACGGCCGAGCTTCTTGGCTTCGCCCTGCAGATCGCGGCGGGTGAAATCGATGCCGACGCCGTAGCCGTAGACGCAGTCGAGCGCCTGTTCCACCGGAATGTCGGCGCCGCCGCTGCGCAGCGCCACGACAAGCTCCACCTCGTGATGCACGTCCGATGACAGCGGAGGGTAGGGGAAATCGCCTGAGACAAGCAGATTGTCCGGGTTCTTCTGGAAGAAGAAAGGCGGCTCGCGGCTGGGATCATGTCCCATTTCTATGGCGTGGTCGGCATAGTTGCGGCCGACGCAATAGACCCGGCGCACCGGAAAGAACGCGGTTTCGCCCTCGATCGGCAGCAGGACGGGAGCGGGGGATGGAATGACTGTCGTGAGTGGGGCGTTCATGGGGCTGTTGGAAACTCTCATTGATCTTAGGAGGGCTGCTGCCTTTCGACTCCGTTGGGCAAACTAGCATCATTGTTACTGCGGCGAAAACTGGCCTTTTTGAAGGATTTGGTGTAGAGCGCGGGGCAGAAAGGTATGCCATGTATAGCCACGCACTGAAAAACGGCCGCAAGATCTTTGCCGTAGCCCCCATGATCGACTGGACGGATCGTCATTGCAGGTATCTGCATCGGCAGATCAGCCGGCATGCGCTGCTCTATACCGAGATGGTGGTGGCCGATGCGATCATCCATGGGCCGCGCGACCGGCTGTTGGGGCATGATGCCACCGAGCATCCCGTTGCGCTGCAGCTTGGCGGCTCCGATCCGGCGAAGCTTTCGCAGGCGCTGCGCATTGCTGAAGCCTATGGCTATGACGAGATCAACCTCAATGTCGGCTGCCCGTCGGACCGCGTACAGTCCGGCACTTTCGGCGCCTGCCTGATGCTGACGCCGGAAACGGTGGCGGCCTGCGTTTCCGCGATGAAAGCGGTATCGAAGGCGCCCGTGACGGTGAAATGCCGCATCGGCGTCGACGAGCAGGAGCCGGAAGAGGCGCTGCCCGAGTTGATGACCCAGGTGCTCGACGCCGGCGCCGACGCGATCTGGATCCATGCGCGCAAGGCCTGGCTGAAAGGTCTGTCGCCGAAGGAAAATCGCGAGATCCCGCCGCTGGACTACGAGATCGTCTACCGCATGAAGCAGCGCTGGCCCGATGTGTTCATCGGCATCAATGGCGGCATCCAGACGCTGGATCAGGCCGAGGCGCATCTCGCCCATGTCGATGGCGTCATGCTCGGTCGCGCCGCCTATCAGAATGCGGCCATTCTTGCCGATGTCGATCATCGCTTCTATGGCGCGCAGGCTGTCGAAACGGACTGGAACGCTCTGCGTGACCTGATGATGGCTTATACCGAACGCCATATCGCCGAGGGCGGCCGCCTTCAGCACGTCGCGCGCCATATGGTCGGCCTGTTCAGCGGCTTGCCCGGTTCGCGTCGCTATCGCCAGATTCTCTCCACCGATGCCAACAAGCCGGGCGCCGGGCCGGAGGTGATCGCGGCGGCCTTCGCCGCGGTGGATTTTTCAGGCGAGGGCGAGCGGGTGAGCGCCTGAGTTGGCGATGCCCTATCTCGCCCGCCAAGGGCGGGAAAGGCACCGAATCTGCCGCAAGCCTTGTCGCACAAACGAAAAACGGCGCGGTTTTCACCGCGCCGTCCGAAACCTTATTCAGGCAGTCGCCAGAGGCTTAGTTAGCCTGGATGTTGACAGCCTTCGGGCCCTTGCCCATGCGATCCGGCTCGGTGTCGAAGGTGACCTGCTGGCCTTCGCGCAGCGACTGGATGCCGGAAGCCTGAAGAGCGGAGATGTGGACGAAAACGTCCTTTGCACCGCCGTCAGGAGTGATGAAACCAAAACCCTTGTCCTGGTTGAAGAATTTTACGGTGCCCTTGGTGGCCATGGGGGATAGTCCTTTACCCATCAGTCTTAATTAAATCCGGAAAACCCGGACGGCTTTGCCTCCGCGCCATGCGAAAGCCAGTCGAGAAGTCACGTACGGGGAAAGAACGTCTGCGCGGGTCAACAGACCCAACCGCTGCCTGCCGTCAGCGGATCACCAAATCAGTCCAGTCACCGGCATGCAAATGCCCGAGCATGCGTATGGGTGACAGGGTTTTGTGAAAAAGGCAAGGGGCAATATTGGGGCGGGGTGGGAAACGGGTAGGATAGGGTGGGGATTTCAAGGGGTTGGAAATGGCGAGCGGCTTTCGTTGATGGATGGATCCATCGTTGACGATGTATGAAATGAGCCTTCTACCTATCTCGATGGTCTGTCGAGATGGTCTTCGTGGACGCGGGATCTTGTCATGTAGCCGTAGCAAAAGGCGCTATGTTACGGTGATGCAACCTAAAATCATGATGGTGTGAGGATTACATGGTTCAATTGAATGATGAATGCATGATGGAGCTTGCGCTCGCGGAGGCTCGAATTGCATTGGAGAGAGGTGTGTTCCCCGTGGGCGCGGTTCTGTCGGCTGGAAGCCAGATTCTGGGGCGTTCCTACAAAACTATGATCTCGAATCATCTGAACCATGCGGAGATGAACCTCTTTCATCAGGTATTCGAGGGTGACTATGCCTTCTCAAGGGCCGATAATCTAACACTCTACACCACGCTTGAGCCCTGCATCATGTGCTTTGGCACGATGTTGCACTTGCCGATAACGCGACTTGTGTTTGCGATGGAGGACACATATGGCGGATGCGCGCATGTGAGGCTGGAAAATGCTCCTCCTCGTCATCTTTCTCGATCGATAGAGATCGTCGGGGGTGTTGGGCGATTGGACGCCTGCAAACTCTTTGCAGATTTTCTCGACGCGACCGCAGATGAATTTTGGTTGACAGGGGGAGCGCCCCATTTCCAGGCGACGGTGAAGGCGGAGATCGCCGCACGACGGATATAGCAAGGCTAAGGCTGCCCTTGTGTTCAAACTGCCGTTTGGGTCCCTGCATCCGTCAGCGTTAACACCGCACAAGGCTCGGCAATCCCGCGCAACTCATAATCCCCCAAGGCCAGTAGCGGCATGCTCGTCTCCGCCGCGACTGCTCCCGAAATCAGAACATTGCGGCCGAGCGGCTTGCACAGTCCCTCCAGCCGGCTGACCAGATTGACGGCGGGGCCGATGGCGGTGAAGTCGAGGCGGTCGGCGGCGCCGATATTGCCCCAGAGCATGTCGCCGAAATGCAGGGCGGCGCCGAAGGGGAGCGGCGGCAGGCCCTGGTTTGCCCTCGTTGCGTCGAGATGGGCCATGCCGGCGCGGATGGCGGTGACGGCGCGGAGTGCTGCCTCGCAGGCTTCTGTCGGCGTGCCGGTGACGGGGAAGATCGCCAGCACGCCGTCGCCCATGAATTTCAGCACTTCGCCGCCGAAGGCATGCACCGCGCCGGCGACGCGATCGAACCAGGCGTCGAGGGCCGCGATGATAACGGTCGGCTCCGTCGCTTCGGACAGGGCGGTGAAATCCCGGAGGTCGGCGCAGAGCAGTGCCGCGCGTATGGTTTCGCCGGTGCTGCGGCTGAGCGCGCCGGCCTGGACCCTGGCGGCACTTCTGCGGCCAAGATAGGCTTCGAGCAGGGCCGATAGCGCCGCCCGGGCGGCCAGCGCGGCCAAAGGGGCAGCGGCAAAGCGCGTGACCTGACGCAAACTGTCCGTTTCGGGCGCGCTGAAGGGCCGCGTGCCGGCCCAGGCCAGCACGGAACTGCCAGGCCCGGTCCCGATCGTTTCCTCGCATGACGGGCCGAGGTCGCCGAGCCAATCGCGGCCGGCCTGGCCGAGCGCCGTTCCGGCAAAGCCGAGAGCTTCGGTCACCGCCCCGGTCTCGGCGCGCCAGAGCCAGGTGTGCTGCGTGATGATCGGATGCGGCGCGGCAAGCGTCAGCGCGCCGCCGGCGAGAGGCAGCCCGGCGGCCAGTAGATATCCTCCCAGATCGGCCAGGAAGCGTTCGGGGCTGGGCGAGGTGCCGGCATCGTCAACCAGCCAGGCAAGGGGGGCGGGCAAATCCATGCCTCGATCATGCCATGGCGGTTGCAGGCTGTCATCCTTGCCGGTGCGGCCTTGCTCGCGACGCCGCGACCTTCATAACGTCAAAGGCAAGGCGGTTATCGCCGATCGGTGACATCTGGAGCATTTCCGTTTTTAAACGGAGTTACGGAAATGCCCTGTCTCTTTGTTTCGTGCAATTCCGGGCGCAAAACCGCTTCGCTCTCTTGCCGGAATTGCTCTGGTGAACGTTCAGCCAGCAAGACCGATGGCGCCGCGCTCGGGACGTCGTCAGCTTTTGCGGTCGTGACCACGCATGGGGTCCGGACCAGGATCCCGTCCGGCCGCCACTTCGGCCATACGATCGAAATAATGCGCCCAGCCTTTTGCATGGGCTTCACACTGTTCGGATGTCGGCAGGCCGGTGTGGGTGAGGCGGACCAAGGTTCCCTCCGGCTGTTCGATCAGGTCGATTTCCACCAGGCTCGATCCGGGAGGCACTTCTTCGCTGCCTTCCCAGCCAAAACTATAGGCGAGGCGATGGACCGGCACGACCTCCCGGAACGAGCCGCGCGCGACGCGGGCTCCGGTGACGTTGACGAGATAGATGCCGCCGGGCTGCGGCTCTGTCTGGGCTTCCGTACCCATCCAGCGCAGGATCTTTTCGGGATCGGTCAGCAGCGCGAATATGGCGGCAGGCGGCGCCGGGACGCGTGTCTCGCGGCGGACGACGAAGGGCTCTGGCATCGGTCTCTCTCCCGTGGTTGCTGTCGCTTCCCCACGATACGGCAGGCGATCGAGCGTCTTCCGTCCCTCCGTGGGCCTTCTCATAGAATGATATGTAGGTGCTGCTGCACGGCCAGCAAGACATCTCGCGATGCTCGCAGGCACTGCTCATCAAAAACCGGTAGTCCGGCCGGCGGATTTCCGCCGGCGCTATCGGCCTTATCGCCCGGGGCGTCCCGTCTTGCCCTTTGTCCGTCCCTTGCGCTGCTTCTCGTCCACCGGATCCTCGTAGGAGCCGACGCCGGGCCTGGCGCGGGTGATCGGCTTGTCCGGCACCTTGCCGGTCACAGGCTTCTCTGTGCGGCCGACGGTCATTTCGTCCAGCGTATTCTTGCGGAAAAGCGGCGTGCCGGCATCGCTGCCAGGCCCCATCTCATCGAGGTTCGGCTTGGCGAAATAGGAGCGTGATGCCTCCGGTTCGGGGGCGGCGCGCTTGCCTGACGCGCCGCGGCTTTCAAGGCTCCGGGCCTCCTCACGGGCCATCGGATCGTCCATGGCTGCGAGCTCGACGGCCTTGAGGCGCTTGATTTCGTCGCGCAGTCTTGCCGCTTTTTCGAAGTCCAGATCGGCGGCGGCATCGCGCATGGATTTTTCCAGGGCGTTGAGATGGGCCTGCAGATTGTTGCCGACGAGGTGGCCGCCATCGGCAAAGCCCTTGCCGGAGGCGCCGCCGATATCGGCGCGCACATGGTCCTTCTCGTAGACGCTGTCGAGAATGTCGGAAATCTTCGCCTTCACCGATTCCGGCGTAATGCCGTGCTCGATGTTGAAGGCCATCTGCTTCTCACGGCGGCGGCTGGTTTCGTCCATCGCCCGCTGCATCGAGCCGGTGATGGTATCGGCATAGAGGATGACCTTGCCGTCGACGTTACGCGCGGCACGGCCGATGGTCTGGATGAGCGAGGTTTCCGAACGCAGGAAGCCTTCCTTATCGGCATCGAGGATGGCGACGAAGCCGCATTCCGGAATGTCGAGACCTTCGCGCAGCAGGTTGATGCCGACGAGCACGTCGAAGGCGCCCAGGCGAAGATCACGGATGATCTCGATGCGCTCCAGCGTGTCGATGTCGGAGTGCATGTAGCGCACGCGCACGCCTTGTTCGTGCAGATATTCCGTCAGGTCCTCGGCCATGCGCTTGGTGAGCACGGTGCAGAGGGTGCGGTAGCCCTTGGCGGCGGTCTCTCGGATCTCGCCGAGTACGTCGTCGACCTGCGTGCGGGCCGAGCGGACCTCGACCGGCGGATCGATCAGGCCCGTGGGGCGGATGACCTGCTCGGCGAAGACGCCGCCGGACTGCTCCATTTCCCAGCTGCCCGGCGTTGCGGAAACCGCGATCGTGTCCGGGCGCATGGCGTCCCATTCCTCGAAGCGCAGCGGTCGGTTGTCCATGCAGGAGGGCAGGCGGAAGCCGTATTCGGCCAGCGTCGCCTTGCGCCGAAAGTCGCCTCGGTACATGCCGCCGATCTGGCTCACCGAGACGTGGCTCTCGTCGATGAACAGCAGCGCGTTATCGGGAATATATTCGAATAGCGTCGGCGGCGGCTCGCCGGGATTGCGGCCGGTCAGATAGCGCGAATAGTTCTCGATGCCGGCGCAGGAGCCGGTGGCTTCCAGCATCTCAACGTCGTAGCGGGTGCGCTGCTCCAGGCGCTGCGCTTCCAGCAGGCGGCCGGCCTTTTCCAGCTCGGCGAGCCGGATTTTCAGCTCTTCCTTGATCGCCTTGATGGCGCCGTTCAGTGTCGGGCGCGGCGTGACATAGTGCGAATTGGCGTAGATCTTCACGGATTTCAGATCGCCGGTCTTCTGGCCGGTCAAAGGATCGAATTCGGTGATGGCGTCGATCTCATCGCCGAACATGGAAATGCGCCAGGCGGCATCCTCCAGGTGGGCTGGGAAGATTTCGATCGTGTCGCCGCGGACGCGGAAGGAACCGCGGATGAAATCCATGTCGCGGCGCTTGTATTGCTGCGCCACAAGGTCGGCCAGAAGCTGGCGCTGGTCCAGCCGGTCGCCGACATTCATCTGGAAGGTCATCGCCGTATAGGTTTCGACCGAGCCGATACCGTAAATGCAGGAGACCGAGGCCACGATGATGCAATCGTCGCGCTCCAGCAACGAGCGCGTCGCCGAGTGGCGCATGCGGTCGATCTGCTCGTTGATCGAACTTTCCTTCTCGATGAAGGTGTCCGAGCGCGGCACATAAGCTTCCGGCTGGTAATAGTCGTAGTAGGAGACGAAATACTCGACCGCGTTGTCGGGGAAGAAGTTCTTGAATTCGGAATAGAGCTGCGCCGCGAGCGTCTTGTTCGGCGCGAGGATGACGGCGGGGCGCTGCGTTGCCTCGATCACCTTCGCCATGGTGAAGGTCTTGCCGGAGCCGGTGACGCCGAGCAGCACCTGGCTGCGATCACCATTCTCCAATCCCTCGACAAGGTCGCGGATCGCCGTCGGCTGATCGCCGGCGGGCTGATATTCCGAAGCCATGCGGATCTCGATGCCGCCTTCGGATTTCGCCGGCCGGGCAGGGCGGTGCGGTGTCCAGAGCTTGCCATCCTTGAACAGCGGATTGCCGCTCTCGATCAGCTTCGACAGCGCTTCCACCGTCGCCGTCACGCCGCTCGTCGCGATCTTGTCGGCATCTTCGAGTGCGACATCCAGGCCAGCCACCGGGTTAAGGCCAGCTGCGGCTCGCGTCTTCGGATCGGTCGATCCGCCCATCGAGGTGCCGCGCCCCGACTTCGAAGCCGCGATCTCAACCTTCTTGCGATGCTTCCCGGCCTTCGAGGCGATCTCGCGCTGGGTCTCGATGCCGGACATTTCAGCATCGGTCTCGAGCTGCTTTACCCAGTCGGCGACGCTGCCGCCGAGCGGCGCACCTTCAAACGGAGCCTGCGGCGCCTCTTCGAAACCGGTCGGGGCGGAGGGTTTTTTCGGTGATTTGGCCATGGGGCGAATATGGCGACAGATCGCACTGTTGTGAAGGGGCAAAGAGTACAAAAGGGAAACAGAATGGTAGATTTTTCCGTTCGTCGACCATGTCAAATATGTTACAACCTGAGGGCGGCTGATGCGTTATCGCTGATCTGAAAGTCCGCATAGCGCGGTCCTCGCAGGCGCCGAAGGAGGACGCCGGCCGCAACGTCGATATGCCCGGCCAGTGTCGGGTTCCCCCAGCTTCGACGGCATCCGGTATTGCCCGCCTCGCCGCCGCCATCCGGTCGGAGGATCATGATGACCGCATTGGATAGCTTACGTTCCTTGTCCCCCCAGCAACGAAATACCGTCATCGCGGCCTATCTGGGCTGGACGCTGGATGCTTTCGATTTCTTCATATTGGTTTTCGTTCTCAAACACATAGCCGAGGAATTTCACACCGATGTCCCGGCCGTTGCCGTCGCCATTTTCCTCACCTTGGCCATGCGGCCGCTCGGCGCGCTGATCTTCGGCCTTGCCGCGGACCGTTACGGCCGGCGTGTCACGCTGATGATCGATGTGCTGCTCTACTCCGTCTTCGAGTTTCTAACCGGTTTTTCGACGGGGCTGACGATGTTTCTCGTTCTTCGCGCGCTCTTCGGGATCGCCATGGGCGGTGAATGGGGTGTGGGCGCATCGCTGACGATGGAGACCATACCGGAGGAGTCGCGCGGTCTGGTGTCGGGTATTTTGCAGGCGGGTTATCCCTCCGGCTATCTGATTGCCTCGATCGTATTCTTTCTGCTGTTCCCGATCATCGGCTGGCGCGGCATGTTCTTTGTCGGGGCGCTGCCGGCGCTACTGGTACTCTATATCAGGCGAAACGTGCAGGAGTCGCCGGCCTTCGCGCAGCGGCAATCCAAGCCGCAGAGGCCGTTTCTCACGGTCCTGCGCGAGAACATTCCGCTATTCATCTGGGCGGTGCTCTTGATGACGGCTTTCAATTTCTTCAGCCATGGCACCCAGGATCTCTATCCCACCTTCCTGGAAGCCCAGAAGCAGTATGATTCCTATACGGTCGGGGCCATTGCCATTGTCTATAATATCGGCGCGATCGTCGGCGGCCTGTCCTTCGGTGCGCTGTCGGAGCGTATCGGCAGGCGCCGCGCCATCGTCATCGCAGCCCTCTTGGCGATCCCCGTCGCGCCGCTTTGGGTCTACGGGCATGGGCCGGTCATGCTCGCGATCGGCGCTTTCCTGATGCAGCTTTTCGTGCAGGGCGCCTGGGGCATCGTGCCCGTGCATCTCAACGAATTGTCGCCGGATGAGGTGCGCGGCACATTTCCCGGATTTGCCTATCAGCTCGGCAATCTGCTGGCTTCGGGGAATGCTTCGATCCAGGCCGGACTGGCGAAGAGATGGGGTGGCGATTATGCCCTTGCGCTGCTGGTCGTGGCCAGCAGCGTCGCCGTCGTCGTCGCTTTGTTTGCCGGATTCGGTTTCGAGAAGAAGGGTATTCGTTTCGGCGGCAAGAGTGCCGGCGAGGCGGATCGCGTCATGCAAACCTGAGCTGTCCCGGTGTGTCGCCTAAGCGAGGCCGGTGGTTTCGCCGGCTTCGTTTTTATTTGCCGCAGATCTCCGAGATCTTCGTCTGCGCGAAGCCGCGGGCAAGGTCCTGCAACCCGCCGACCGAGGATATCAGCTCGCCGATCGGACCGTTGATGCCGAGATGCATGTCGGTGATGTGGCATGCGCCGACATCGACCGTCATGGATGCGTCGAGTTCACCCTTGACCGTCGCTTTCAGCACGCCATGCGACTTGCAGGCCATTTCGGCGTGAGCGTTGATCTGCACGCCGCCGTTCGGACCGTCGCAGACGTCGAGCGACTTGACCTCGAATTTTTCCTTTTGGTCGACCCCTGGCAACTTCTTGCAGGGGTCGGCTTCGTTGACCGATTTCTCGATCTGCGGGCCGAATTTGCTCTGCAGCAGCGACCAACATGTACCAGGCGCTGCTTCGGCCAGCGTTGCCGCCATCGGCAATGGGGATAGCGGCAAAACGATAGCTGCGGCCAGCAAAGCTGCGCGACATGGCGATGCGAACAAAGTGAGAGGTACGGCATATTTCGGATTCACGGCGATCTGACCTCTCAAGGGAAGAAAAGGCAAAACATATCCCGGCCCTGCGGCAGTCTTTCATGCCTTTCACCAACAAGGCAATCCCCGCATCTCAGGGGCATTGCCTCAATCCTTGACGACTTTCGCGTCGCAGAACCGGTCGTAGAAAGCCTGGCCGCGCCACACGTCAGCGCAGGATCATCCCGATCGTCTCAGATCGGTATGCTTTTTGCGTCGGAAGGCTGGTCCTGCTCGTCGTTGGCTCCGCCTTGGTAGCCGAGTTTCTTTGCCTTGCGGAACCATTCCAGCGCCTTGGCAGGATCGGCCGGTACGCCGTCGCCATCACGATACATGACGCCGAGATTGTAGGCGGCATCGGCATAACGATGCCCGGCTGCCCGCTCGAACCAGAAGACGGCCTGCTTGCCATTCTTGGCGACGCCTTCGCCGTCGCGGAACATGACGCCGAGATTGTATTCCGCCTCGACATCGTCTTGGCCGGCGGCCTTCAGGAACCAGGCGATCGCTTCTTTATCGTCCTGCTTTATCCCGTCGCCGTCGGCATACATCGCGCCGATATTGTACTTGGCATCCGCGTCCCCCTGGTCGGCCGCCTTGCGGAACCACGAGAGTGCTTGAGCCCCATCCTTGGCGACGCCGTCGCCATCGCGATACATGATGCCGAGATTGTATTGCGCCTCGATCTTGCCCTGGTCGGCGGCCTTCAGATACCAGATGACGGCTTGGCTCTTGTCCTTGCCGGTGCCGTCGCCCTGATCATACATGACGCCGACATTGTACTGGGCGTCCATATCCCCCTGTTCCGCCGCCTTGCGATACCAGATGAAGGCCTGTGCCTTGTCCTGCGGAACGCTTTCGCCCGTGTCGTACATGACGCCGAGATTGTATTGCGCATTGGCGTGGCCCTGCGCTGCGGCCTTGCCGTACCACAGGATGGCCTGGTTCTTGTCGACGGCGACGCCTTCGCCTTGGTCGTACATGGTGCCGACGTTGAACTGCCCCTCGGCATTGCCCTGTTCGGCCGCCTTCCTGTACCAGTGGAGGGCCTGCGCGAGATTTTTCTCGACGCCATCGCCTTCTTCGTACATGTGACCGAGCTTCATTTGCGCCGCGACATTTCCCTTATTTGCCAGGGGGCGCAAATAGTCGACGGCCGATCTGAAGTCTCCGCGATCATAGGTATTCCGCCCGACGTCGGCATGTGCGGTTCCCACGGCCGCCAGCGCGAAGAGCAATCCTATGGTCCCCTTATTCCAATTCACGATTTAGCCCTCGGTCTATGATCCGTTTGTTGTTGATATGCCATTTTCGCGATTGCTACGGCAAAAGCGCCCTCAGCAGCTGAAAGACGACCCAGCCCGGCGTCACTCCGGTGTCCTTGCCGGCACTTCGCCCTTCGCCGAGCGGGCCAAGATCCTTGATCGGACCTTCGCCGTTGGCTTCCATGTAGCTGAGGCCATGCTGTGCCTCCGGCAATCCTTTCGCCGCGGCCTTATTAAACCAGTCGGCAGCGATCCCGGCATCCTTGGGTACTCCGTAGCCGTTATAATAGAGATATCCAAGGCCATATTCGGCGCGTGCGTCGCCTTGTCCCGCCGCTTTGCGAAAGAGCTCGGCCGCCTGGCCGTAATCCTTTGCAACGCCGCTGCCGTGATAATAGAGATAGGCGAGGGCATATTGCCCATGCGAATTATCCTGTTCTGCCGATTTGCGATACCAGTCCGCGGCCGCCGCCTTGTCCTGACGTGTTCCCTGGCCGTTGTCGTATATGTAGCCGAGCGCGTATTGCGCATCCGCCTGACCCTGCGCAGCCGATTTGCCATACCATTCGAAAGCTTTGCGGTAATCCCTCGCAACGCCGCGACCGGCGGCGTACATTTCGCCAAGGGCGCACTGGCCCTGTGCGTCTCCCTGATCGGCTGCTTTGCGATACCATTTTACCGCGGTAAGGTCGTCGACCTTGACACCTTGGCCGCTGGCATAGAGGTAGCCCAAAGCATATTGCGCATCCGCGCGGCCCTGGTCGGCGGATTTGCGATACCATTGCAGCGCCTGCCTGTAATCCTTCGCGACGCCCAGCCCGTTCGCGAGACTATAGCCGACGGCGTATTGCGCGTCGGCACGGCCTTTTTCAGCTGCCTTCTTGTACCAGGCATAGGCTTCTGCATCGCTGCGCTCGACACCTCTGCCGTTGGCATAGGCGTAGGCGAGGGCGTATTGGCCCTGTGGATTTCCCTGATCGCCGGATTTTCTGTACCAGTCGATGGCCCCCGCGTGATCCTCAGCCATGCCCTGGCCATTGTCGTACATGTAGCCAAGCGCATATTGCGCATCGGCGCGGCCCTGGTCGGCGGATTTGCGATACCAGCCAAGGGCGATGGCATAATCCTGCCGAACGCCGAGGCCGTTGGCATACATATAGCCGAGCGCATATTGCGCCTGCGCCTGGCCTTGAGCTGCGGATTTCTCGTACCAGCCGATGGCCTGCTCGTTGTCGACATCCATGCCGCGGCCGTTGGCATAGGAATAGCCGATGGCATATTGCGCATTGGCATCGCCGCGCTGGGCGGATTTGAGATACCAGTCGTTTGCCTGCTTCTGGTCCGCATCCACACCGCGGCCGGCGGCATACATGTAGGCGAGGGCGTATTGCGCCTGGGCATTCCCTTGCTCTGCCGCTTTCTGATACCAATCGACGGCCTGGGCGTCGTCCTGCTCGACGCCATCGCCGTTGGCGTAGCGATAGCCGAGGCCGTATTGCGCGGCGGCATTGCCCTGTTTTGCGAATTCCACCCAATATTTCAGGGCGATGGTGGTGTTGGCCGGGCCGGGCGCCGGATCTTCCGCATAAGCAAACCAGGGCAACGAAAGAGCAAGCGCCAATCCCAATGCATAGCTCTTTGCTTTCAAGGCCCGGTCTCCCACCCATATCCAGAGGATACTCGATCTGAACAATATGGCGATGTCTTGGTCAAGAATCACAGAGCATCGAAATGGCGGCCGTTTTACGCAGCGAAATGCCTGATACCTATCCCGGGAGCACGTCGTAGAGACGGAAGATCCATGTGATCTGGTAGATCAGCCCCACGATTACGAATGCCGCCTGGAAGCGTCGGTTGGCCGTGATCGCAGCGACGATGCAAAGGACGATGTAGACGACGTTGCGGGCCGGATATTCCCAGCCGAGAGACTGAAAATAGGCCTCCCCTTTGAGCAAGGTGTCGATGAGGTCGACGGCATAGGTGACGGCAAGCAGGCCGAAGAACCAATGGCGGCGGGAGATGAAATACTCTTCGAAGCCGCCATACTCATCGATGGAAGGTGGGTTGAGCAGCACGCAGAGGAAGTAGAAGAGGCAGCAGAAACAGATCAGGAAAAGATAGACGGCGAAGGTGATGACCTGCACCGATTGCAGCCGATATTCCCACCACCAGAAATGGATGATGTAGAGGAACATCGACAATACCCAGCCGATATGGACGAGGTATATCCTGTTCTTGCCGGGTGCCTGGACGAAGCCGGCAAGCCGCGTCAGGAGCTGGGCAAGCGAAAGGCCGATCACCATGCTCATGACCGTCCGTATGTAGACGTAGACTTCCGGTGCGTGTGCCGAGCCCATGTTGTCAGCCCTCCACGGGTACAGCCTTGGGGGCGCCGTTCTCGTCGAGTGCGACCATGATGAAGGTCGCCGCCGTGACTTTTTCCATCTTATTGTAGCGCGAGCGGTGCGCCCATGCCTCGACGCTCAGGGTGATCGAGGTGCGGCCGACGCGTTCGATATCGGTGAAGACGCTCAGCGTGTCGCCGATCTTGACCGGTAGCTCGAAAGCCATTTCCTTTACCGCAGCCGTGACCACGCGGCCGCGCGCGCGTTCGGCGGCGCGAATGCCGCTTGCCAAGTCCATTTGCGCCATGACCCAGCCGCCGAAGATGTCGCCGGCGGGATTGGCGTCGGCAGGCATCGCCAGCGTGCGCAATGTCAGCTCGCCTTTCGGTTTGACGCTGTCATTCATTCGTTCGCTCCTATCGCCAAATACTGATTCCGGCATCCAGCCTATGCAATCCGGTCGCGATGGGAAAGACCGCGCGGCCGCTTCGCATATCGGAGTTTCGGGAAAATTCGGCCTGCAGGAGTGCTTCATCCGGCTGTGTCGGCGTCCTTTAAGGTGTCCCGATTTGGCCCGGTAAGCATTCGTTCACCGTTCCCGTTTAGGCTTTGTAAGCGTTACCGACCGTGGCTGGGGCAACGGATCAGGATTATGGCCTATTTACCCATTGTACGACGTGCTCTGTTGCCGTTGCTGTTGTCGTCGGCGCTCGTCGCCTGCACGGCAGACAGCCTCGTGCCGCCGTCGAGCGTCGACAGCTCCTCGCGTGTCGGCTCGATCAAGCCGCACCGCAGCGTGTCGCAGAGGCAATTTGCCTATCCGGGTGCGCAGGACCCCGTCGTTTCCACGTCGAGCAATTACAACGGGAAACGCGCCACCGGAACGAACGAAGCGGTGACGACGACGGATGTCGAAGCGGGCTTGGCGCAGCAGTCGAATATTTCGTCCCAGGGCGTCAACATGGATGCCGAGCTCGGTGTCGGGCCTGCCGAAGAGGCGCAATCCGCATCGGTTGTCGGATTGGCGCAGGAGGAACAGCAGAATATTGCCGAAGGTCAAACCAATGAGCCCGTGGTCGACGGCATTGGGTCGGATGCGCCGGTACAGACCAATCGCTCCGTCCTTCAGCGGTCGGCCGTACAGGCAGAGCTCAATCAGTCGCCGGTGCCGCGGCAGCAGCCGGGAACGCAGCTTGCCATGCTTCCGCGCGTCGACAATCCGGTGTCTCGTCTCGACCGGCAGTTCGAGGCGCCGCAATCGCCGCCGGGCATGATGCCGCCTTCCGAAATCGCCTGCCGGCAGGAACTGCGCCGCATGGGCGTCATCTATACCGACAAGCCGGCTATTTCGAACGGGCCTGCGTGCCAGGTGCCCTATCCGGTTTCGTTGAGCGGGCTCTCCGGCAATATCGCCGTCCGGCCGGCCGTCACCTTGAATTGCCAGGTCACTCTGGCCTTTGCGAAATGGGTGAAGAACGAGTTGGCGCCGGCTGCGCGCACCCGCTACTGGTCCGGCATCGGCACCATCGTTCCGCTCGGCGGCTATTCCTGCCGGCGGATGAACAATAGCCGGCAACGTTATAATCCGATGTCGGAGCATGCTCACGGCAATGCCATCGATGTCGGCACCTTCGTGCTGAAGAACGGCCATGTGATCGATGTGCGCAGGAAGGGCCTCTTCAGCTTCCGTGAGGGGCTGCTGCTCAAAGCGGTGCGGACAGACAGCTGCCGCTATTTCGACACGGTCCTCGGACCTGGCAGCAATCCCGAACACTGGAACCATTTCCATTTCGACCTCAGGGATCGCAAGGGCGGCCGGCGTTATTGCAGCCTTTGATTGGCATTTTGCCGGAGATGCATCCATACTTGCCGAAAACGGAATCTGATTTATCTAGGTGTGGGATCGCGGTTAAGTGCGGCGACGGAGCGTAGGCGAGGGTTTCATGGAAGACGTGCCAAGACGAAAGAGAAGCCTGGGAAGAGCGCTTGTCGCGGCTCTGATTGCCATCGTCGTCGTCATCGCCGGGCGTTGGTATGTCTATGTCGCCTATGCCGATGATCCTTTCGATGAGGTTGGCATCGGCCTTAACTCGATGATGCCGGGGCCGATCCGGGACAGGGGCTGCGCGATGCTGAAAGCGCGCTTCGAGCAAAAGACGCTGCCGCCGGCCGGTTGCGGCGTGAACGGCCGCTGGTAACAGTCGTTTCATCGGTTGCCGGCGCATAAAAAGAAAAAGCCGGCTTGGGCCGGCTTGAGTGGCGCATGACAACGACGGGGTATCCCTGCCTGCTCCAGAAAAAAACTTCATGTTGCAATGAGGCACGCAATATGAATGCGAGGGCAATAAATCGTCGAGTACGATAGGCGCTGACGATGTCGCCAAGAGGCGTTGGGCGGAGTTGCGACAAACGTTGCTCACCTAAGGGTGTATATGCCCGACGAAGGTCACGATTTGATGACAGCTTATTTGTATTAAGCGAACGCAGTGTTTAAGCCCTGTGGGATGGTAAAAGCCTGAAACCGACTATATAGCGGGCAAACGCCGACAAAATCATCACAGCTTAAAGCCGGACTTGCCCGCATCATGGCTCCGATCATTTCCATCCGCAGTCTCACTAAAATCTACAGTAATGGGTTCCAAGCCCTGAAAGGTGTCGATCTCGATATCGAACAGGGAGAAATTCTTGCCCTGCTCGGGCCGAACGGCGCCGGCAAGACGACGCTGATCTCCATCGTCTGCGGGATTGCCAATCCGAGCAGCGGTACGGTGACGGTCGGCGGCCATGACGTCGTGCGCGATTTTCGCGCCACGCGCAGCATGATCGGCCTCGTGCCGCAGGAGCTGACGACCGATCAGTTCGAAACCGTGTGGAACACGGTGAGCTTTTCGCGCGGCCTGCACGGCAAAAAACCCAATCCCGCCTACATAGAGAAGATCCTGCGCGATCTTTCGCTCTGGGAGAAGAAGGACAATATGCTTCGCCAGCTCTCTGGCGGCATGAAGCGGCGTGTCCTCATCGCCAAGGCTTTGTCGCACGAGCCGGAGATTCTTTTCCTCGACGAGCCGACTGCCGGCGTCGATGTCACGCTGCGCAAGGACATGTGGCATGTGGTCGAGCGCCTGCGGGCTTCCGGCGTCACGATCATCCTGACGACCCATTATATTGAAGAGGCGGAGGAAGCTGCCGATCGCGTCGGCGTCATCAATGGCGGGCAGCTGCTGCTGGTTGAAGACAAGAAGGCGCTGATGGCCAAGCTCGGCCGCAAGCAGCTTATCCTCGATCTGAACGAACCGCTTGGGGCAGTTCCCCACCGCCTTGACGGCAACGGGCTTTCGCTCGGCCCGAACGGACTGACGCTGATCTATGATTTCGACGCCCAAAATGAACAATCGAGCATTGCGGCGTTGCTGTCGAAGCTGGCCGCGGAGGGAATTCACTTCAAGGATCTCTCGACGCGCCAGAGCTCACTCGAGGATATTTTCGTATCGCTGGTAGGAGCAAGCAAATGAACTTCGAGGCGATCAAGTCCATCTATATGTTCGAAATGGCCCGTACGCGCCGCACGCTGCTGCAGAGCGTCGTCTCGCCGGTCATTTCCACCTCGCTCTACTTCATCGTCTTCGGGGCGGCGATCGGATCGCGCATCAATCTCGTCGAAGGCGTTTCCTATGGAGCCTTCATCACGCCCGGCCTCATCATGCTGACCCTGCTTGGCCAGTGCATCAGCAACGGCTCCTTCGGCATCTATTTCCCGAAATTCACCGGCACGATCTATGAGGTGCTGTCGGCGCCTGTCGCCATGACCGAAATCGTACTCGGTTATGTGGGGGCGGCGGCGACCAAGGGCATGTTGATCGGCTTGATCATCCTCATGACGGCGAGCCTCTTCGTCGAAATCAGGATCGAGCATCCCTTCATGATGATCCTGTTCTTTGTCTTGACCGCCGTGACCTTCAGCCTGTTCGGCTTCATGATCGGCATATGGGCGGGGAATTTCGAGCAGCTGAACCTCATTCCGATGCTGGTCGTGCCGCCGCTGACCTTCCTTGGCGGCAGCTTCTATTCGATCAACATGCTGCCGCCCTTCTGGCAGGCGGTCAGCCACCTCAATCCGGTCCTCTACCTCGTCAGCGGCTTCCGCTGGAGCTTCTACGGCATTGCCGACGTCAATCCGGTGCTGAGCCTTGCCATCATCACGCTCTTTCTGGTCGCCTGCCTGGCGGTTCTCGGATGGATCTTCAAGACGGGTTATCGGCTGAGGAACTGATGGCGGAGTTGCCGGCGCAGATCGAGATCAGGCCGGCTGCGGTCGATGATGCTGTCGATATTGCCAGGCTGCATCGAGCTGTCTGGTGCGAAACCTATCGCGATCTCGCGCCCGCCGACGTCTATCGCACGCTCGACGAAGATTTTCGCCGGGTGCGATGGAGCGACATGCTCACCAATCCGCGCCGGCATCAGGGCGTGCTGCTGGCGGAGCAGGAAAAGCGGCTTGTCGGCATCGGCGCGATCGGGGCGCCGTTGGAACCGGCTTTTGCGGGGCGCGGTGAAATTCGTTCGCTCTACATCGACCCCTCAGTGAAGCGACAGGGGCTCGGGCGCCGCCTCATGCGGGAGTTGGCGGTGCAACTTGCCGCCTTTGGCTATTCCGCTGCGGCGCTTGGCGTCGTCGCCGGCAATGATCCGGCGATCGCTTTCTACCGGTCGCTCGGAGGCCGGATGATCGGCCGATATACCGACCCTGGGCCGATCTGGCGCTCCGATAATCTGATTTTCGTTTGGGACGATCTCTCGTTGCTGAGCTGATTTCCCGAGCCGCTTTCCTCAAAAATCACCCAGCGATGACCTTCTTGCGCGGGGCGATGGTCATGGCCATGACGCCGGCCACGACACAGACCAGGCCGATGGCGGCTGTCGAGGATACGGGTTCTCCCAGGAAGATGACGCCGATGCCGACCCCGATCGGAACGCGCAGGTAAGCTTGCGCGGTGGTGCCTACGGAACCGAGGGCCTGGATAAGCCGGAAATAGATGCTGAAGGCGAGGGCGGTCGAGATGATCGACAGGCCGAGCAGCGACAGGATCGAGGCTGCGGACGGGGCAAGCTGCCAGGGATGTTCGAAGACGACGCTGGCCGGGACCAGGAGAGCCGCGCCGCATAGCAGGGAGCCGGCGGCCGGCATCATCGGATCCAAACCTTTGAAGTTCCGTCCGAACAATGCTGCGCTTGCGTAGCAGATGGATGCGGCAACGACGGCGAACTGTGCCGGCAGCTGGCGACCCACCCCGTGCAGGGCATCAAAGCCGATGATCAGGCAAATCCCCGCCATGCCCGCGATCACGCCGAAAAGCTTGCGGCCGGTCAGCCGTTCGGTGCGCAGAAGGATTGCGGCAATCAGGAATGCGAAGATCGGCGTGGTGGAATTCAATATGGTCGCCAGGCCGGCGTCGAGCGTCTGTTCGGCCCAGGCGATCAGCGTGAAGGGAATGGCGCTGTTGAGGCAGGATTGAACGAGGAAGCGCCGCCATGTCGCCGCATCCTTCGGTAGGCTCAGTCCGCGCCAGCGAATAACGGCGAGCAGGACGAGGCCGGCGATCAAGGTGCGGGCGGCAATCAGCGTGATCGGCGGGATGGTCGTCACGCCGACGCGGATAAAGCTGTAGGACGCGCCCCAGCAGGTCGCGAGGGTCAGAAGCAGCAACAGTTCTGTGGTTATATTCGTCTTAGCGGGCGCCATGGGTGTCTCTCTTTCCAAGCCGTTCGGATATGTCGTCTTTTAGAGTGAAGAGACAGCTGAATGCTTCGATCCCCGCCGAACTATCGATTTCTACCCTTTGCCGCTTAATCCCGAAGCCGAAGCTCGTCGGTCTGCATCTGCATGGATCCCAGGGTCTCGAGGAAGCTCATGCCAAGCAGGCTTTGGTCCAGCTTGCCGGCCTCCGCCACGCTTGCCTTGACGTCATGCCGCTTGATGGGGCCGATCGAGACCGAACCAAGTTCGACGGGAGCAGCACTTGCTCGGCCGTTCGCGGTCATTACGCTCATGGAGTAGGTCAGGTTTTCCGGAATGATGCCGACGCGCGCGGCATCTTCTTGCGATAGCGCGATGGTGCTGGCGCCGGTGTCGATGAGCATGTCGATCGGCTGCCCGTTGATCTTGACCACCGTTTCGAAATGCCCGCTGGAGCGCTTGTGGAGGATCACCTCCTGGCCGCCTTCGCTGGTGGTGACGACGACGGCATGGCCGGGAAGCAGGCCGGCGAAGAGGCGATTTCCGACCCGCTCGGCGTCGTAGCGATAGATATAGGCCGTCGCCAGGGCCATGATGACGACAAACCAGATCAGCAGATTGCGCAGCGACTGACTGACCGTGTGGCGGCTGCCCCAGACGGCCGCGCTCATCATCAGGGCGATCGGCAAGAGATAGACGATCCGGGCAAAGTCGTCATTGTGCATGCCGAAGGTCGTGCCGGTGTTGCTATTGAAGACGAGCAGTGCAAGGCCGATGCCGAGAATGGCGAGAACGATGTTCAGGCGGTTCATGCGACTTTGTGCTCCCGTGCCCGCGGGGGCGGACTGGTTCCAGCGTTCGGCCGGTGCTGGAGTTTTGCCATGCGCTTGGGAAGAACCTCCATGATTTCAAGACGCTCATCGTCGCTATAGCTCATCCATGCGCCGATTTCCGCGCCTGTGCGGCCGCAGCCGAGGCAGTGGCCGGTGTTCGCGTCCAGAGAACAGACAAGGATGCAGGGTGTTAGCATGAGATCATATATCGAGGCTTCAAACACACATGGCAAGGGTACAGAGCGACGCGATCTCGCAAATCTGCTGCGTCGCTCCGATGGTGTCGCCGGTGTGACCGGACAGCGTTCTGCGCATATGCCTGTTCAACAAAAACGTCGCGATGGCGACGATCAGGAGGCAGGAGATAAGCGCGGGAATGCCGAGGCTCGGCCATATCAATAGGGTTGCAAGGCCGAGGGTCGTGATCAGGGCCAGCTGCATGGCGTCGCCATCCGGCTGGCCGGCGGAGGCGGCAACCCCCTCCGCTTTCGCCGAAGGGAGCACATGCCAGTGCCATACCATCGCTCCGCGGCTGAGCACGGCTGCGGCCAGAAGCGCGATGGCCGCGCCTGACGGCGTGGCGTGATGGGCAATGGCGGCCAGCGCCGCTGCGCGCAACCCGAAGGACAGGATCAGCGCGGCTGCACCATAGGTGCCAATGCGGCTGTCCTTCATGATGGACAGGATGCGATCGCGATCCCTACCGCCGCCTAGTCCGTCCGCCGTGTCGCTGAGACCGTCTTCGTGCAGGCCCCCTGTCGTGATCGTCTGCACCGTGAGAGCCAGAAGCGCCGCCATCAGCGGATCGGCATGGAAGGCAAGCAGCAAACCGAAGGCCGCGGCTGCAGGGAACACGACCAATAGGCCGGCCAGAGGAAAGGCCCGTGAAACCGGCCCAAGCTTGCCGTCATGGCCTGCAAAGAACGATGTCGATACGGGTATGCGGCTCAAGAAGGCGACGGCGCGCGCGATGTCGCGCATATATTCCCGCATTTCTTCCGCTCCCCGCTATTTGCACAGCAGCATCGAACGCTTTTGGAGTTGTTCGCGCCGGCTCCGAAGACTAATAGAGTCGCACGCAAAGAACCTGATTTGAGACCAAAAGACAAGGAACGGCATTCATGAGCGTAACCGGCTTGCCATTCGACGATTTCCGCACGCTGCTGCGCGACCTTCCAGGCCCAGACGCCCGCGCGCTCGTGGCGGCGCGCGAGCGCGACGCGCAGCTCACCAAACCGCCCGGCGCGCTCGGCCGTCTCGAAGAGATCGCCTTCTGGCTTGCCGCCTGGACCGGCCGCCCGCCGGCCGTGACCCGGCCGCTGGTTGCGATCTTCGCCGGCAATCACGGCGTCACCAAGCAGGGAATTACGCCGTTCCCGCTGTCCGTCACGCAGCAGATGGTGGAGAATTTCGCTGCCGGCGGAGCTGCGATCAACCAGATCTGCGTCGCCTACGACCTCGGTCTCAAGATCTTCGATCTGGCGCTCGATTTTCCGACTGCCGACATCACCGAAGAGCCGGCGCTCAGCGAGCGTGACTGCGCTGCGACCATGGCCTTCGGCATGGAGGCGATCGCCGGCGGCACGGATCTGCTCTGCATCGGCGAAATGGGCATCGGCAACACCACGATCGCCGCCGCCATCCATTACGCGCTTTATGGCGGTAAGGCAGAGGACTGGGTCGGACCGGGAACCGGCTCCGAGGGCGAGATGCTGAAGCGCAAGATTGCCGCCGTCGAGAAGGCGGTCGCATTGCATCGCGATCACCTCTCCGATCCGCTTGAAATCCTGCGCCGTCTCGGCGGGCGCGAGATCGCCGCCATGGCCGGCGCTATCCTTGCCGCGCGCATGGAACGCATCCCCGTGATCATCGATGGTTATGTCGCGACGGCTGCGGCCGCCGTTCTCAAGGCTGCCAATCCGTCGGCGCTCGATCATTGCCTGATCGGCCATGTTTCGGCAGAGCCCGGGCATCTGAAGTCGATCGAAAAGCTCGGCAAGACGCCGCTTCTGGCGCTCGGCATGCGTCTTGGCGAAGGCACGGGTGCGGCACTTGCCGCCGGCATCGTCAAAGCCGCCGCCGCATGCCATTCCGGCATGGCGACCTTCGAAAGTGCTGGCGTCGCCAACAAGCACTGACGCCATCTCGCGGCGAGATTCCCCAAGGGTATTTCACCGACGATTTTCTTGTGGAACTATCGGTTTGCTTCATAAATCTGTAATGAATTCTGAGGGCGCTCGGAAGTGTCGCCTTGCCTCGGCGGGAACGAGGCGGTATTCGCAGGGCGCCTAGATCGCAATCGGAACATTATGGGCGGAGCGGGAATGGCTGAGTTTTCGAAACCTGCAGTGACCAAGGAAACCGGAATCCGGCATTTCCTCGCCGCTGCCAGCTATTCGTGGGGCGGTTTTCAACGGCTGCTTCAGGAATCCGCCTTCCGCCAGGAGCTTCTGTTCGCAGGAATTTCGCTGATCCTGCTGATCGTCGTGGGCGCCAGTGTCGGCGAAATCATTATCGCCGTAGTGCTCTTCCTTGGTGTTTTCGCCGTCGAAGCAATGAACACGGCCGTCGAAGAGGTTATCGACCGGATTTCACCGGAGATTTCCAATGTCGGCAAGCACGCCAAAGATCTCGGCTCCTTCGCCGTGCTCTGCATGCTCGTCGCTTCCGGTCTTTATCTGCTTTACGTCATCGGCAGCCATCTGCTTTTCCGCTAGGCGCAGGAAACGGAGCTTCAGGCGAAGCTCTTCTTGCGCCGTCCGGCAAGCGGAGCGTCCTCGACGGCCGGCAGGCTTTGCAGCACGCGCTTGGCCGGCAGGATTGCGATGACTTCGGTGCCTTCCCGCAGTTTGGATTTCAGCATGAACTGACCGTCATGCTTGGCGAGAATGGCCTGTACGATCGGCAGACCGAGGCCGGTGCCTTGCTCGGCACTCTTGATGGCGATCGAGCCCTGCCCGAAGGCCGAGAGTACCACGGGAATTTCCTCTTCGGGAATGCCCGGCCCATTGTCTCTGATCGCCACATATTCACCGCCGCCGGCCGTCCAGCCGACCTTGACGCTGATCTCGCCGCCTTGCGGCGTGAACTTCACCGCATTCGACAATAGATTGAGGATGACCTGGCGCATCGACTTTTCATCGGCCCAGACGGATGGGAGCTGTGGCTCGATCTGCGAGGAGATGGAAATATTCTTGGCGCGGGCGCGCAGCTGCACCATGCCAATGCAATCTTCGGCGATATCGAGCAGCGAGACGGATTCTTCGTTCAACTCGTATTTGCCGGCTTCGATGCGCGACAGATCGAGAATCTCGTTGATCAGGTTGAGCAGGTGCTGTCCGGATCGATGGATATCGCTGGTATATTCCCGGTAGGTCGGATTGTTCAGCGGCCCCATGACCTCGGCGGACATGACTTCGGAGAAGCCGAGGATGGCGTTCAGCGGCGTTCTGAGCTCATGCGACATGGAAGCGAGGAAGCGCGATTTGGCAAGGTTCGCTTCTTCCGCGCGCCGGCGGGCTTCGTCGGACATGGAATTGGCGACTTCCAGCTCCGCGATCAGGTCGTCCTTCTCCGATTGGAAGGAGAGGATCTTCAGATTGGATTGAAACATCCTGTTGGTAATGAAGGTGAAGAAGATCACGGCGACCGAGATAGCAGCAGTCAGCGCTATGTCTGACGGCTTTCGGGTCAGGATCGCGGTGACGACCAGCACGACCGTCGGCGGCGCATAGGTGAAGGGCACGGCACGCGGCAACATGAAGCTCGCCATGGCCGTGATGCAGATCGCTACCAGCAAGGTCGTGCCTTTATAGAGGCTGAAACTGTCCCCGCCGCAGGTTGAGCAATTCTGCATTGCGAAGATCGCCCAACAGAGCCCGGTCAGCAGTTGCCCCAACAACAGGATCTGTCGCCACTTCCTGGCGCTTTCGAGGGTCATTTCCTGCTTCCTGGCGCGCCTGCCGAGCAGCATGTTGATGGCGTGCGCCACCAGGATCGGAACGGTCCACAGGAAAATGCCGGCGTCGCGTGTCAGATACACTCCGAGTGCTGCGACGACCACCACGAAAATCGGCACGATAGCAGCACCCTGCAGCAGCGTGTCGATGTGCATATCCATGAGTTCGCGGTCGAAATTGCTGCTATGCCCCGTCTGCAGGCGCTCACGCGTCTGCCGCACGGCCTTCGACACAGCCCGGTTGCGGTGGCTGCGCGATCGGTCGACGATGTTTTTATCAGTCGATGTGCTGACGCCGGTTCTCATGGTTTCGTTGAAACTTGGTCTGCGTGAGATTACAGACTAGCGGCCAAATCTTAAGAAGATGCTGCGCTGAAATGATTTGTTTGCCATCTTCGCCAAGGATTTGTTGTTAAAGGAGGCAAGAACGTGATGCGGTCAGGCCGCCTTTTTCGAGACGGCGCGGCCGCATTTGCTTTGCTCGCCATTCTCGTTTTGCTCGCGTTGAAAATGAATAATCGACAGGAACTTGTTCAAACTGGCGATTTTTACGCTATCGATGGTGATACGCTTTCCATTAACGGTGAGCGTCTACGGTTGAAAGGCATCGACGCGCCGGAATATCGGCAACGGTGTCGGCGGGGTGGCGCTGATTGGGCGTGCGGCGAAGAGGCGCGCAAGGCTCTCGCCACAATCGTTAAGAACGGCAAGCCGGAATGCCGCGGACAGGAGAGGGATCGCTATGGTCGCCTGCTGGTGACTTGCGTGGTCGGTGATAGCGATGTCAATGCAGCGATGGTTCGCAGCGGCATGGCACTTTCCTATGGCGGCTATGCTGCCGAAGAGCGGACGGCGCGACAGGCGAAAGCGGGGGTATGGGCCGGAGATTTCGAGCGGCCTGGCGACTACAGGCGCGAAGAACGCATGCAGCAACCCGTAGCAAATGATCCGATGGCGGGTGTGATTGATTATATAAGGCAGCTCGTTGGATGGAATGCGCAATGACGAATGAACTAGAGCTGCAGGCGCTGGGTCTGGAGATCGCCGCCTGCCGCTTTTGTCGGGACACGCCGGCCAAGGGCGAGGCGGATCGGCTGCCGCATGAGCCCCGGCCGGTCGCGACGCTTTCGTCGACAGCGCGTATCCTGATTGCGGGACAGGCACCTGGCCTGCGCGTTCACGAGAGCGGCTTGCCCTTCAACGATGCTTCCGGTGATCGTTTGCGGCAGTGGCTCAATGTCGACCGCGAGAGTTTCTACAATCCCGATCATTTCGCCATTCTGCCGATGGGCTTCTGTTTTCCCGGCTATGATGCGGCCGGCAGCGACTTGCCGCCGCGCAAGGAGTGCGCGCCTCGCTGGCGGCAAAAGGCCATGGATGCGATGCCGCAGATCGAGCTGATCCTGACGATCGGTCAATATGCGCAAGCTTGGCATATGGGCGCCGGGCGGATGGCGTCCATGACGGAGACGGTCGCGGAATGGCGGCGCTACCTCCTGACCAATCGCTCGCCGGCAATGCTGCCATTGCCGCATCCAAGCTGGCGCAACAGCGGTTGGTTGAAGCGCCATCCCTGGTTCGAGGCGGAGCTGCTTCCCGTATTACAAGAACGTGTGAGAATCCTGGTTTCCTGAAAAAAGTTTCTTTTCTCGTCCCTGAAATAGGCTATAGAGAGAATATAATTCGAAGGGATGCTTAAAATGGACCGTCTTGACCGCAAAATCCTGCGCCTCTTGCAGGAGGATTCCACTCTGGCTGTGGCCGATCTTGCCAAGAAGGTCGGATTGTCGACGACGCCCTGCTGGCGCCGCATCCAGAAGATGGAAGAGGATGGCGTCATTCGCCGTCGCGTGGCTCTTCTTGACCCTGAAAAGGTCAACACGAAGGTTACCGTTTTCGTTTCCATTCGCACCAACAGCCACTCCATCGAATGGCTGAAGCGCTTCTCCGAAGTGATCGCCGATTTTCCGGAAGTGGTCGAGTTCTATCGCATGAGCGGTGACGTCGACTATCTGCTGCGCGTCGTCGTTCCCGATATCGCCGCCTATGACGCCTTCTACAAGCGCATGATCGCCAAGATCGAAATCCGCGACGTCTCCTCGGCTTTTGCGATGGAGCAGATCAAGTATTCGACGGAACTGCCGCTTGATTACATGCTGCTGGAGAATGCGAAGTCCAGCGAGGACTGATCCGCACTGAGCGCCGCCTTGGTGCGGCGCTCGGCCTTTGCTGCCATCAAGCAGCGGCTTTTCGTTATTTTCTGTCCAGGCGCGCGAGCAGCGAGGAGGTATCCCAGCGATTGCCTCCCATCGCCTGGACATCGCCATAGAACTGGTCGACAAGGGCCGTCAGCGGCAGCTTGGCCTGATTGCGGCGAGCTTCCTCAAGCACGATGCCCAGATCCTTGCGCATCCAGTCGACGGCGAAGCCGAAATCATATTTGCCGGCATTCATCGTCTTATGGCGGTTCTCCATCTGCCAGGAGCCGGCCGCACCCTTGGAAATCACGTCCACGACCTTTTCGATATCGAGCCCGGCCTGTTTGCCGAAATGAATTCCTTCGGCCAAGCCCTGGACGATGCCGGCGATGCAGATCTGGTTGATCATCTTGGTCAGCTGACCGGCGCCGACCGGTCCCATCAAGCCAACCATGCGGGCATAGGCGTCGATGACGGGGCGTGCCTTCTCGAACGCGGCTTCATCGCCGCCGCACATCACGGTCAGCACGCCGTTTTCGGCGCCAGCCTGCCCGCCGGAAACCGGTGCGTCGATGAACTCCACGCCCTTTTCCTTGGCTGCCGCATGGAGCTCGCCGGCAACTTCGGCGCTGGCGGTCGTATTGTCGATAAGGATTGAACCCGCCTTCATGGTTGCGAGGACGCCGTTTTCGCCCGTCGTCACCGAACGCAGATCGTCGTCATTGCCGACGCAGGTAAAGACGAAGTCTGCGTCTTCGGAGGCTTGAGCCGGGGTAGGGGCAAATTTGCCGTCATATTGCTTGGCCCATGCCTCGGCTTTGGCGATGGTGCGGTTGTAGACGGTAACGTCATGCCCGCCCTTGACCTTGAGATGCCCTGCCATGGGATAACCCATGACGCCCATGCCGATGAACGCGACCTTTGCCATTCTTATAACTCCCTGTCCGAATTTGACTCGAAGGCTTAGCGGAAAGCCCGAAGGGACGGAAGGCCGATCTACCGGGCAACTTGTCACCGTGGCATAGTATTTGAAATAATATTTCCGATTTTCCATTTTCGGGAATTAAATTTCGATTGGCGCCCGAAACTTCATAATATCCTTTGTCGATATAATCTATGGATTTGCGATCCTTAGCTGTCGACAACGAGCCGATGGCCGCGGAAGCGCCAGGGCCTTATGAAAAGGGATCCTCGATGATTTCGCGCAGACAGACACTCGGCCTCTTCGGCGCCACGGCGATCGCCTTCGCATTGCCTTCGATCCGGCCGGCCCGGGCGGCAGCCGCGACGACGCTTCGCATAGGCTGGCAGAAAAACGGCGTGCTGGCGCTCGCCAAACGCAAGGGCGCGCTGGAAAAGCGGCTTTCCGATCGTGGCATAGCCGTCGAATGGTCTGAATTCACATCCGGTCCGCCGCTGCTCGAAGCGCTTGGCGCCGGCGCCCTCGATTTCGGCGCCACCGGCGATGTGCCGCCGCTCTTTGCGCAGGCCGCCAACGGCAACCTGCTCTATGTCGGTCTTTATACAGGCAGCCCAGAAAGCTCGGCCATTCTGGTTCGCAAGGGCTCGCCGATCCAGACGCTTGCCGACCTCAAGGGCAAGGAGGTCGCCTTCAAGCGCGGTTCGAGCGCGCATAACGTCACCGTCAAGGCGCTGCGCAAGGGCGGTCTGACGATCAACGACATCCAGGCGCTCGATCTCGCGCCGCCGGACGCCTCGGCCGCCTTCAAGACTGGCGCCATCGATGCCTGGTCGATCTGGGATCCCTATCTCGCAATCGCCGAGGCCGATCCGGATACCCGGATACTCACAACCGCGCGCGGTATCGTCGACTCCTTCAGCTATTTCCTGGCAAATGGCGATTTCACCAAGGGCAATCCGCAGGTCATCGTCGACGTCATCGCCGAACTGGCCAAAGTGGGAGCGGCAGCACAATCGAATCTGGACGAGACGATTACGGCATTGACTGAAATCACCGGTGTTCCAGCCAATGTGACGCGGGTGACCTTGACACGTCCGAGCGCCAATCTCGGCGGTGTCTCGATCATCACCGATGCCGCGATCGCCTATCAGCAGGGATTGGCCGACGAATTCTATAATCTCGGCATCGTTCCGAAGAAGCTGAACGTCACCGATATCGTCTGGCGGCCGAAGGCCAGCTGAAGCTGACAAGCGCCTGCAAACGCGGCCCGCGCTCGAAACACTACGGGCGCAGGCTCGATCAGCAAAAATATTTCGCCGGACACCGCGGATTAGAAAATCCATATTGTCGATATAATCAATAGTCTATGTCACTATCGGGCTCGGACATCGGGAGTGGCTCCCGACAACGCGCTTCCAGAAGGCAGGAACACTTCATGACCGCAACCGAAAAAACCATCGATTTCCTCTGGTTCATTCCGACCTCCGGCGACGGCACCTATCTCGGCACGACCGAGCTCAATCGCGGCCCGGAGATCGGCTATCTCCAGCAGATCGCGCAGGCTGTCGATCGGCTCGGCTATTCCGGCGTACTTTTGCCGACGGGCGTCTCCTGCGAGGAATCCTTCGTGACTGCGGCTGCGCTTTCTGCCCATACCCAGAAGTTGAAGTTCCTGGTCGCGATCCGGCCGGGTACGGCGTCACCAGCTTATTATGCGCGTCTCGCCTCGACGCTCGATCGCGTCTCGAACGGCCGCGTGCTTCTGAATATCGTCGTCGGCGGCAGTCCTGCGGAGCTGGCGGGTGACGGCATCCATCTGGAACATGACGAGCGCTATGCCCATGCCGACGAATTCTTCCACGTATGGGAGGAGCTGCTGGAGAAGGGAGCCTCCACCTTCGAAGGCAAGTATATCAAGGCCACCAATGCGCGGCTCGGTCTGCCGCCGGTGCAGGCGCCGCGCCCGCCGCTCTATTTCGGCGGTTCTTCCGATGCCGGTATCGACTTCTCCGTCGGCCGCGTCGATAAGTACCTGACCTGGGGTGAGCCGCCGGCGCAGGTCGCCGAAAAAATCGAGAAGGTGCGCGCTGCCGCCGCCAAGCGCGGACGTGAAGTCAGCTTCGGCATCCGCCTGCATTTCATCGTCCGCCAGACGGATGAAGAGGCATGGGCAGCGGCCGACAGGCTGATCTCCAAGCTCGACGACGAGACGATCCGCGAGGCGCAGGAGCAATTCGTCACCCAGTCCGATTCCGTCGGGCAGAAGCGTATGGCGGCGCTGCACGGCGGCCGACGCGACAAACTCGAAGTGTCGCCGAACCTATGGGCCGGTGTCGGTCTGGTGCGCGCTGGCGCCGGCACGGCTCTGGTCGGTTCTCCCAAGACGGTTGCCGCAAGGCTGCGCGAATATCAGGAGCTCGGCATCGAAACCGTTATCGGCTCCGGCTATCCACATCTGGAAGAGGCCTATCGCGTGGCGGAGCTGCTCTTCCCTGAGCTGGGGCTGAACCAGGAACAGCAGCGTGCGGGCTTCCGTAACGAGTTCGGCGCCAAACAGATCTTCGCCGGCGGTAGCCATGGCGGCAATCTGAAGGTGGTTTCCGGCTCGTAACCCCATCCTTTCAGGGAGGTCCTCATGTCGGCATTCGATACGTCCTTCGTCCGTGTAGGCTCAGAGCGCCGCACCCAGCCAGTCAGGGTCAGGAGGCAAGCGATCTCTCTGCGGAGATTTCTGCCTTTTCTGCTGCCAGTCGTCGTCATTGCGGCGTGGCAGCTCGGCTCATCAGCCGGTTGGATCTCCACCCGCATCATGCCATCACCGGCGGCCGTGGTGGCCGCCTTCTGGCAGACCACGATCTCCGGGCAGCTGCCGAACAATATTCTCGTCAGCGCCGGCCGCGCGTTTGCGGGGCTGCTGGTCGGCGGCTCGATCGGCTTTCTCCTTGGCATCGCCAACGGCGTCTCGCGGCTGTCGGAGCAATTGACGGATACGACGCTGCAGATGCTGCGCACCATTCCACACCTCGCCATGGTGCCGCTGGTCATTCTCTGGTTCGGGATCGGCGAGGAATCGAAGCTGTTCCTGACGGCGCTCGGCGTGCTCTTCCCGATCTACCTGAACACCTATCACGGCGTGCGCAATGTCGATCGCGGCCTGATCGAGATGGGGCGGGTCTATGGCATGAGCAACTGGACGCTGTTCCGGAAGGTCATCTTTCCCGGCGCGCTTCCGTCAATCCTTGTCGGGCTGCGGTTCGCTCTCGGCATCATGTGGCTGACGCTCATCGTTGCCGAATCAATCGCGGCATCGTCAGGCATCGGCTACATGGCCAACAATGCCCGCGAGTTCGGCATGACCGATGTGGTCGTCCTGACGCTGGTCATCTACGCCATCCTCGGCAAGCTCGCCGATGTCGTCGCGCGGTCGATCGAGCGTAGGGCTCTGCGATGGAACCCGGCCTATCAGAATTGAGGAGCGTGTCATGAGCGTCATCATACTCGATCGCCCACGGACGGAAGCCGAACATGCGGTTCCGAGAGCTGCAGGTGCTGCGGCTATCCATATCAAGGGCCTTGAGAAAAGTTTTGGAAACAACCGCGTTTTGCGCGGCATCGATCTCGAAATTCCCGCCAGTCAGTTCGTTGCCGTCATCGGCAAGAGCGGCTGCGGCAAGAGTACATTGCTGCGCATCCTGATGGGTCTGGAAGAGCCGAGCGCGGGACATCTGCGCTTTGAGGCGGTCGATGGCAATGATGTGCAACCCAACACGCGCATCGTCTTTCAGGAGCCTCGGCTGCTGCCATGGCTCTCGGTCGCCGACAATGTTGCCGTCGGTCTAGGCGAGGGTGTGCCGCAGGATGTGTTGCGGAAGGAAACGGCTTCGGTTCTTTCCGAGGTGCAGCTTGCCGAAAAGGCAGGCGAATGGCCTTCCAGCCTTTCCGGCGGACAGAAGCAGCGCGTGGCGCTGGCGCGTGCGCTCGTCAGCAAACCCGGTATCCTCGCGCTTGATGAGCCGCTCGGTGCGCTGGATGCCTTGACTCGCATCAGCATGCAGGAGCTGCTGAACCGCGTCTGGCGCGAACTCGGCTTTACCGCGGTGCTTGTGACGCACGACGTCAGCGAAGCCGTGCATCTGGCCGATCGCGTCGTCGTATTGGACGAGGGCAGGATTGTGCTCGATCTCGCCGTTCCCCATCCGCATCCGCGCCGCCATGGCAATCCGGCGCTGGCCGAACTCGAAGGGCAGCTTTTGGGTGCCATCCTTGATGGTGTCAGGAGTTAATTCGGCCTGCCATCGTCTCCTTCGACATAGAGTCTGAGGTTGTCGAAGCCGATTTCGGTGCCCATCAGCCTTGATCCGTTGTCGCTGTAGCCGTCGAGAAACACGACCTGTTCGACGAAGATCATCTTCGTACCGCCGGGTTCCGGTTCAAAGCTGACCGTTGCCAGCGATACGGAAATTCTGACGTCATCGAGCATCATGTCGAAGGCGTAGATGAAGCGCTCGTTCTGGACGACGTCGACATAGCGGGCCTCATAGGCATGCACGACACCATCCGTTGAGGCGGTGCGGTTGCTTTCGCTGCCGCCGGTGCGGAAGTCGAGCCGGAAATCCAGCTGCTTCCACTCACCATGGCAGGCAAACCATTGCTGCTTGTGTTCGGGAATTGCCCAGGCATTGAAGACCCGCGGCAGCGGCGCCTTGAAGTGGCGCTCGATGGTGATCGTCGTATGGTCTGTGGATCTTTTGCTCATTCGTCCGTCGTCTCCGTCGATGCGTCAGCCAGAAAGATGTCGAGCCGGTCGAAGGTTCTGTTCCAGGATGCCTTGCGCTCGGCGATCCATCGCTCGACGGCCGCAAGCGCCTCCTTGCGGAGGTGATAGGTTCGCACTCGGCCTGCCTTTTCCGAAAGAACGAGCCCGCTGGTTTCCAGCACCTGCAGATGTTTCATCACCGTCGGCAGCGCCATGTCCAGGGGCTGGGCCAGTTCCGTGACGGAAGCAGGTCCGCGCCCAAGCCGGTCGATCATGCCGCGCCGGCTCTGGTCGGACAGGGCCTGGAACATACGGTCGAGCGCTTGCGTTTGTTCAAGCATTCGGCGTTTCCGGTCGGAACTGCGCCGGCAGTTTCTCGCTATAGGGATACATGTGGAAATAGGGCATGGCTTCCTCGAGGACGCGGGCAAAGGATGGCCGGCCGAGAAGGCGCCGATAATAGGCCTGCAGCCGCGTATGCTCCTCGCCAAAGGGAACGACGGTTTCGGCATAGAACAAGGCCGGCGCGGCGGCACAATCGGCCATGGTCAAGTTGTCGCCGGTGATCCAGATCTTGCCCTCCAGCTGTTTCTCGACCATTCCATAGGCGGTGCGCAGCAATGCCTGGGCCTCGGAAACACCCTGCGGGCTTCGATCCCCGTCCGCCCGACGCACGTCGGCGACGATCCTCTGCATCGGGGCCTGAACATAGAGATCGAAAAACCGGTCCCAAAGCCGGACGCATAGCGCATCCGCGGGATCCATCGGCAACAGCGGCGTTGCGCCGGGATAGTGCCGGTCGAGATATTCGATGATGATGCTGGTTTCGGGAACCGTGCTGTCGAGCGCTTCGTCGCGAAGCACCGGAAATTTGGCGAGCGGCCAGAGGCGCACCAGCGATGCGCGCGATTCCTCATTGCCCAGATCGATGATCCGGCTCTCGAACGGCGTGCCGTTTTCATAAAGCGCCATCAGCACCTTGTGGCAGAAGGAGGCGAGGGGATGCTGGTAGAGTGTGAGCGACATGCGGCGACCTTTCCAAAACCAAGAGCGGGTTAAAACTTATCTAATTGGCTAAGTATCAACTCGATGATTGTTGGGCAAGAAAATAGTTATCCATCTGGATAACTATTTTCCGCGTTATGCCGGCGATGTCAATCGGCGAGGCGGCGAGCGATGACCAAATGGCCCGGTGTCGGCTGGCCGTCTTCCATCCGCACATTGATGTCGGTGATTTCGATGAGCTCGAAGCCGGTCGCCGTCAGCCGTTCGCGCACATAGGCCTCGGAATGGGCAAAACGCTGATGCGGGCCGACCATGTAGGGCCGTCCGGCCATGGTCGCTTCAGGCAGGGTCTCGGAGGAGAAGATGAAAAGGCCGCCCGGCGTCATGTTTTCAGCCGTGCCGAAGAACAGGGGTTCCAGCGCACCGAGATAGGGCAGGACATCGGTGGCGGTGATGAGGTCGAAGGGCTCCTCGTCGTTGTCGTCAAGGAAATCCTCGACCTCGGCCACGAAGAGCGTCTCATAGACGTCCTTCTCATGGGCGACTTCGACCATGTTTTCCGAGATGTCGATGCCGGTGATGTCATCGACGATGTCGCGCAGGGTGCTCCCGGTCAGGCCCGTGCCGCAGCCAAGATCGAGCATGCGCTTGAAGGGTCCGAGGCCGAGCGTCTGCAGGCGCTGGCGAACGAGAACGGGAACGTGATAGCCGAGCTGCTCGACGAGCACGTCTTCGAAAACCTCGGCGTGCTGATCGAACAGGGTCGCGACATAGGCGTCCGGCGCCTTTACCGGAATCTCGCCGCGCCCCATCGCGGCGATGCGCACGGCGGCGCCGCCATGGTCTTCCGGATCGAGAGCCAGAACCTCTTCATAGGCTTTGACCGCGGCGTCGATATCGCCCGCCTTCTCCAGCGCCAATGCCCGGTTATAGGCTTCCGCCAACGCGTCTTCGTCGATCTTCTTTTTTGCCATGGATGCCGGCCCTTCCTTTTGTCACGCAGGCATTAAGGTGCTTGATCAGCTTTTGCAATGCTAGCCTCGCAGGTGCAGAATATCACTTTCGGTAACGGCGAATTGGGGGCGCTATCCGAATAAAAAACAAGGGAGGAACAAACATGGATACCGAACTGACAGCACCGAACCCGACAAGCAGCCCAGCCGAGCGCGGCCGTCCCTCCTTGCCGTCGTCGTCGGCCGAAGTCACCAACACATTGACCCACTACTACCGGGGCGAACTGGCGAGGATGACAAGCTGGCGCGATCGTATCGACCGGACGTCGAACTGGGCGATCACGGTGGTTGCGGCTCTGCTCTCCGTGTCGCTATCGACGCCCACGTCGCATCACGGCGTGCTGCTTTTCGGGATGATGCTGATCACGCTGCTGCTGATGATCGAGGCGCGGCGATATCGCTTCTTCGATGTCTATCGCTCGCGCGTGCGGCAGCTTGAGCGGAACTATTTTGCGCAGATCCTGGCGCCGCAATCAGAGTTCAGCAATGATTGGGCACTGGCGATTGCGTCCAGTCTGCGTACTCCGCGGCTGCAGCTCAGTTATGCCGCAGCGGCGCAGCGGCGGTTGCGGCGCAATTACTGCTGGATGTATGCGATCCTGCTGCTGGCATGGGTCCTGAAGATTTCGACGCCACGACTTCAGACGGACTCGGCCGCGCAACAGATGGCGCATTCATGGAGCTATGTCACCGACAATGCCGCGCTCGGGCCGATCCCTGGCGTATTTGTCATCGTCCTTGTCGCCGCCTTCTACTCGGCCATTGTCTACGGCACACTCCATCACGGGCGGGACGACGGCGATTTCGTCCATGGCGAGGCGCATGTCTGACAGTGGGGCTTTCGCCGTGAGAGGAACGCTGCACCTCCCGCCTGATCGCCTCAGTGCAGGATGAATTCGCCTTTCACGGCTCGCCATTCGGTCGCCGATATGAGCTTGCGATGAACGTAGCGTACCGAGTGCAGCGGTCCATCCAGCTTCTCCTGCCAGAATTTCAGGAAGCCGCGCATTTCGGGGAAGTTTGGGGCAAGGTCATAGTCCTGCCAGATATAGGTCTGGAGAAATTGCGGATGATCGGGCAGGCGATAGAGGATCTGCGCCGTCGTCAACCCATAGCCTTGCAACTGCTTTTGCATGTCGTCGTGCATGAGCTTTCTCTTTCCGTTCCCATTTTTGTTCGTGACTCATGGTCACTAAGATATGGAAACAGCTCAAGGTAAACTCAAGCTTTACAAAAGTGTCATAAAGGGAATTTGATCTAAAAATCAATATGTTGGCAGCAATGTCGGGCGAGTGCTGCCAGCAAAGGCGACTTGCGCCGCCTTTATGTGGTCAACGCTTGAGGTGACGCGTCAGCCGGCCTTCCATCCGAGCCCAGCCGTTTCTCATAAGCTCGACGATCACCAGATAGAAGATCGCCGCCCAGAGATAGATCTGGTAGTCGTAGGTCCGCGAAAACGCATAGCGGGTTTCGCCCATGAGGTCATAGACCGTGATGATGGAAACCGTCGCCGAACTCTTGATCAGCAGGATGATCTCGTTGCCGTAAGGGCGCAAAGCAACGATCAACGCCTGGGGAATGATGATCTTGCGGAAGGCGATCCACGTGTGGAAGCCGAGGGCGTTGGCGGCCTCGCTCTGACCTTTCGGCACGCTCTGGATGGCAGCTCGGACGATTTCCGTCTGATAGGCGGCCGTGTTCAGCGTCATGGCGAAGACGCCGCAATAGAACGGATCCTTGAAGAACCACCACATGTTGATGTCTTCGAAGAACCAGCGGAAACTCGGGAACCCATAGTAAACCATGAATATCTGCGCCAGCAGCGGCGTGCCGCGGAACAGATAGACATAGCAGTAGGTGAGCGTGCTCAGGATCTTGTTGCTCGACATGCGGGCAAAGGCCAGCGGTAGCGACAGGATAGCGCCGAGGACGAAGGATATGGTGACCAGCTTGACGGTGATCCAGAGGCCGTTGAGAAGCCTCGGCCCGAAGGTTTCGAGCTTGTCGACGTCCCAACCGAATACGATCATCGCCAGCAGCGAGATGCCGAGGACAGCCCAGAGGCATAGAAAGAAATAGCCGGCGATGCGCGCCTTGGACAGCTTTCTTGCTGTTTGCGGCGGCGCGGGCTGCGCCGCGATCAGAATTTCGGCATGGCTCATCGACGGACCTCCGCTTGCTTGGCCCATCGGTCGAGATAGAAGAGACCGATCGACGAAATGACGGCCAGCGTCAGATAAAACAGGCAGGCGATCGAATAGAAGGTGAAAGGCGCCTTGGTGGCGCGCACGGCGATCCCCGTCTGCCGGATGATATCGGCGAGACCGATGATCGACACGTAGGATGTGTCCTTCAGCAGGTTCATCCAGAGATTTCCGAGATTTGGCAGCGAGATGCGGACGAGCTGCGGCACGATGATCAGCCGCATGGTGCGGGCGCGATGGAAGCCCAGGGCATCGCCCGCCTCATATTGGCCTTTCGGTATGGCCTTGAAGGCGGATACCAGCACTTCCGAGCAATAGGCCGAGAACACGATTGCCAGCGCGACCATGCCAGCAGCGAAGGCATTGATCTCGACAGGACCGTTATAGCCGAATTTGGCAAGCACCGTTTGCAGCAGGATTTGCAGGCCATAATAAATGATGAAGAGCGTCAGCAGCTCCGGCAGACCGCGGAAAATCGTGGTGAAGACGCCGGCGGCAAGCCGCAGCGACCTCTCTTCCGATTGCTGCGCAAGTGCGACGAAGAACCCGATGATGATCCCGAGTGGCAGCGTCGCGAGAGAGACGGCAATGGTGATCTTCAGGCCACCGGCCAGCTCATCTCCCCAGCCCGCATCGCCACAGGCGAGCATCGTGTGCGGGCTGAACATGGTAAACACGGTGAATAGTCCGGCTGGACCACACAACGGGTCGAAAATCGTACTCAACCAGGTCCACAAGGAACCGACGGCGGAAAACAATCCGCTCATGCTGTATTTCCCCTAGCGGCTTTTGCCGCGTTTCTGCTTATATTCTTCTCGTTGTCAAACAAAAACGGCGGAAGAGCAAGCTTCCGCCGTAGTCTTTTCCCAAGGAATCGACAGGCGATCAGCCGCCGTAAACGTCGAAATCGAAGTACTTGTCCTGAATCTTCTTATAGGTGCCGTCCGCACGGATCGCATCGATGGCCGCGTTGAGCTTGTCGCGGAGAGCCGTGTCGCCCTTTCGGACGGCGATGCCTGCGCCGGCACCGTTGATGACCGGGTCGTTCTTCAGCGTGCCGAGCATCTTGCAGCAGCTGCCGGCGTCCGACTTTACCCATTCCGACAGGACGACGACGTCGTCGATGGCGGCATCGATACGGCCATTGCCGAGGTCGAGCTTGTATTCGTCAGCCGACGGATAGAGCTTCAGTTCCGCGTCCTTCAGGTGTGCGGAAGCATAGTTGGCGTGCGTCGTGGAGGATTGGGCGCCGATCGACTTGCCCTTCAGAGCTTCGTTGGTGGCCTCCTTGACGGTGGAGTCCTTCGGCACGGCGATCGCTGGCGGCGTATTGTAGATCTTGTTGGTGAAGTCGACGATCTTCTGGCGTTCCGGCGTGATCGACATGGACGAGATGATGGCGTCGAACTTCTTGGCCTGCAGGGCCGGAATGATACCGTCGAAATCCTGGTTCACGAAGGTGCACTTGACCTTCATATGATCGCAAAGCGCATTGGCTACATCGATATCGAAGCCGACGAATTTGCCGCCCGATTCCAGCGATTCGAAGGGCGGGTAGGTCGCGTCGGTGCCGAAAACGATCGAGTCGCCGTCGGCAAGCGCGGCGCCGGCGAAGAGCGACATCGCGGCGAAGGATGCGGCGGCAAAAAGACGAGTGGAGATGCGCATATTGGTCCTCTCTGGTGATGGCCGGCAGCCCATTATTATTCTTGGCAGACGGCTCGAGTGGAGCGGGCCGGTGGCCCGCCTTGCGGCGATATTCGTACTTTTTTTCCGGAAAATGCAACTGGAATTACGAAGACAATCGTCATTGCGCAATTGTGCGGCAATGGAAACGCGCCAAAGGGAAATCTGAACGAAAGCCATCCGCTACGTTCAGCCGAGGTTAATTGCTGCAACCTAATAGTTCGGGAACCAATAGCGGCTTGCCGCGATTCAGCCTCATGAGAACCGAAAATTGGCCGGGATCGTGAGGCATCGCCTTGCCGGCTGAGATTCGCAATTCGGCGGACAGAGATTACAAGAGGAGACCCCATATGGGTAAGCGATCCAGACTATTTGCCAGCGCCGCATTTCCGCTGCTTTCATTATCGCTCGCATTCGAGCCGGTGGCAGCTGCGGCGCTGCGCGAGCAGCCCATCGCGCCATTGAGCAATGGCATTGCCGGAACGACCGATGCCGCTGCAAGTTTCGAAGTGGCTCAGCAGGAGGCACCGGCGCCTCAGCCGGAAGAAGAACAGCTCAAGCGCAAGAAGCCCGCCGAGGGCGAGCAGGGCCAGAAGCACGAAGGCCAGAAACCTCAGGGCGGCGCAGAGCCGCAGCACAAGCAGGCCGAGCCCGAAGCGGCGCCGCAGCCAAAGCCGCAGAAGCAGCAGCAACCGGAAGCCCAGCCGCCGAAGGCGGAGCATCAGCAGCCCGCAGAGCAGGAGCAGCCGAAGCCGCAGAAGCAGCAGCCGGCCGCAGAGGCTCCACCCGAGCCGAAGAAGCGTCAGCAGCCGGCCGAAGAGCCGCAGGCCCAGCCTGAAGCCAAGCCGCAGCCGAAGGCCGTCGCTCCCGAGGCCCAGCCCGAAGCGCCGCAGCCCAAGCAAAAGGGCAAGCAGCCTGCAGAAGCGCCGCAGCCCAAGGTAGAACAGCAGCAGCCTGCCGCCGAAACGCAGCCGGAGGCAAAGCCTGAACCCAAGGCCAAGCCTGAGCCGAAGGCACAGCAGCCCGCTCAGGCTCCGAAGGAAGCGCCTGTCCAGAAGGAAGCTCCGGCGACCGCCGCACCGCAAACTCAGCAGGAGCCGGCAAAGCAGGCCCAACCGGACCAGAATGCCCATCCGAAGAAGCAAGCTCAGCCAGAGGCTCCGGCGCAACAGCCGGCCGAACAGCCGCAGACGCCTGCCGCTCAGCCGCCCAAGGGGCAAAATACTCAGCAGCCCGCAACGCAGGCGCAGCCGCAAGCCCAGCCTGGAACTCAGGTGGCGCCCGGCACCGAGCAGGGACAACAGAAGCCCGGCGACAAGACCCATGGCAAGCAGCCGCAGACTCAGCAGCAGGGCGAACAGCCTGCCGCCAATCCGCAGCAGCCGGCGCAGAAGGTAGAGCCGCAGGCACAGCCTGCCCAACCTGGGAATGCTCAGCCCGGAAACCAGGCAACCGCTCCGCAGCCCGGCAAGCAGCAGCCTGCCAATGGGGCAGCGACGCCCGCTCAGGGCAATGCAACGCCTCCGGCAGCCAATGGCAACGGCCAGCAGGCTGGCGAAATTCAGGTGCCTCCGGCAGAACAGGTTTCGCCGCAGGAGCTGGAACGCCGCAAGAAGATCGCGGAAAATCCGACCTCGGCAAACGGCCCCGTCATCCTGCCGGTTGAAAACGGCAGTGCCGTGCTCGACAGCCAGAAGGATTCCGTCCGTCGCGGCGAGCATTTGAATGGCGGCCAGAACCCGGCCGTTCCCGGCGCTCAGGGTGGTCGCGGGCAGGCCGGTCAGGCTCCGAGCGGCCAGGCGCAAACCAACCCGGCCCAGCAGCCGCCACCGGCCTACACCAAGCCGCCGACCTCCGACGCCGAAGCGCAGCGCGCCGCCGCCGGTGCCCAGGCGCAACCGCCCGTCAAGATCGAGGCCGTGACCAGCGAGCAGGGTCGCCGCATCGACCGCCGTCCGGATTTCGCCCCGCCGCAGGGCGCCTCGATCCAGACCATCATCAATCAGGACAATCGCACCATCGTGAATGTCGACAACACCTATGTCGTTCGCCATGACGATACCGACCGCTTCGTTCGCGGCGGCGAGCGGCCGACCTACGAGCAGCTGCCACGGGATCGCTACCGCGAGACCATCGACCAGCCGAACGGCGATCAGATCATCACGATCCGCAACCGCTATGGTGACATCATCCAGCGCTCGCGCGTCGACGCCCGAGGTCGGGAATATGTGCTGTTCTATTCGCCTGAGCTCGAAAACCGGCCGGATCATGACGACTACTTCCGCGATCCGGGCGACGACCTGCCGCCGATGCGCCTGCTCATTCCGCTGAGCCAGTACATCATCGACACGGCGTCCAACCGCAATGCGAACTACTACGACTTCCTGCGGGAGCCGCCGGTCGAGCCGGTCGAGCGCATCTATTCGGTCAACGAAGTGCGCTATTCGGCCCGTATTCGTGACAAGATCCGCCGTATCGACCTCGATACGATCACTTTCGCGACGGGCAGTGCCGACATTCCGATGACGCAGGCGAGCACGCTGCGCGGTGTTGCCGACGGCATGTCGAAGGTCATCCAGCGCGATCCGACCGAGACCTTCCTCATCGAAGGCCATACGGATGCAGTGGGTTCGGCCCAGAGCAACCTGATCCTTTCGGACCGCCGCGCGGAATCGGTGGCGAACGTGCTGACCGACGTCTACGGCATTCCGGCCGAGAACCTGGTAACGCAGGGCTATGGCGAGCAGTATCTCAAGGTGAATACGCTGGGACCGTCGCAGGAAAACCGGCGCGTCACCATCCGGCGCATCACGCCGCTGGTCCGTCCGGTCGCATCGAAACAGTAAGCATCTGCTGACACATGAAAAAGGGGGCCGCCGGGAAACTGGCGGCCTCTTATCTTGCCGGCGCGCCGAGGCCCGTGGTCGCGGCGATGAAATCGGCGATCGCATTGGTGTCGTCGAGATCGAACACGGCAAGCGAACCGGCCTCTTCGACGGCGTGGTCGGCGGCGATGGCGACGATATGCGGGTCGTGCGGGGCTAGCGGCTCGCGGTTGACCGCTTCCAGGCGGCGAGCTTCGATCTTCGGGATCGGCTCGCGTTTGTAGCCTTCGATCAATATGAGGTCGCAAGGGGCGAGGCGGGCCAGTATCTCTTCAAAACTCGGCTCGGGTTCACCGCGCAATTCGTGCATGATGGCGTAGCGCGTGCCAGAGGCGATCGTGACTTCGTGTGCTCCCGCCTCGCGATGACGGAAGCTGTCGGCGCCGACCTTGTCGATATCGAAGTCATGATGGGCGTGCTTGATCGTCGAAATGCGGTAGCCGCGCCGTGTAAACTCGGTGACCAGACGCACCGCAAGCCCGGTCTTGCCGGAATTCTTCCAGCCGGCAATGCCGAAGATTTTCGGTCGGGATATCGTCATGACATGTCTTCCAAGGCTGCAAGCCACTTCTGCGCTTCGACGAGATCGTCGGGGGTGTTGACGTTGAAAAAGGGATCGAGAGGGCCGATCGAGGTCTGGACGGCGGGAAATTCCACCCGCCGGACCTTATGACGTGCGAGGAAATCCCTGACCCGCCGTTTCGGGTCGGTGACGATCCATGTTTCGAGATCGCCCGCGGCAGAAACGGGCCACAGGCCGAAAACCGGATGGTCGCGATCGAAGGATGCAGCGATTGCGATTTCATCGCTGGTATGAATGGCTTCGGCCATCCGTGCGAGGAGATCCTCCGGGAAGAAGGGGCTGTCTATCGGCACGGTGGCGACATGCGAGGCCTGCGGATGGCGCTGTGCTGCATACTGCATGGCCGCAAGCACACCGGCGAGCGGGCCCAGCTTGCCGGGGATACTGTCCGGGACCAGCGTCAGGCCCTTTGCATCCGGCCAATCCGCGTCGGCGTTGAGCGCTACCGGCTTTGCCTGTCTTTTAGCGATGCGTGCGACGATACGGGCAAAGAGGCTCTGGTCGCCGAGGGTCGCGAAAGCCTTATTCGCCCCCATGCGGCTTGATCGGCCGCCTGCAAGCAGGACGACGGGAATATCGTCGGCATTGGCAATGGCGCCCGACATGGCAGCGACCTCAAGCGGGAACGCGCTGTTCAGCCTGCCGCGCAATAAGCTCGGCAGCGCGACGTTTGTGTTCCCGGTAGAATGTATAGATACCGGAGACGATGACAATCGCGGCGCCGAAGATTGACCAGCCGTCCGGCATTTCACCGAAGACGATCAAGCCCAGCAGGGCGGACCAGATGAGGCTCAGATAGCGGAACGGCGCGACGAAGGAGATTTCGCCCGTGCGCATGGACGATATCACCGTCTGGTAGCCGATCAGCACGAGAATGGAGGCAAGCAGCAGCTGGAGCAGCGATGTCATGCTCACCGGCTGCCAGCCGCCAAAGGGAACGATGCACAGACCCCCGAAGACTGATATGGAAATTGCCGTGCATACGGTCACCATCAGCGACGGCACGTCCTTGTCGATACAGCGCGTCGCCAGATCGCGGGCGGCGGTCGCGAACATGCAGGCGATGACGAGGAGAGCGGCCGTGTTGAAACCTGCCGGGCCGGGCCTGATGATGATGAGCACGCCGACGAAGCCGACGACAATCGCGGTCCACCGCCGCCATCCCACAGGTTCCTTCAGAAAGATCATCGCGCCAAGCGTCACCGCCAGCGGCACGGCTTGCTGGATGGCCGAGGCATTGGCAAGGGGCATCATCCCGAGAGCGGTGATGTAAGTCGCCGCCGCTATCGCTTCGCAGGCGATGCGTAGCGCGATCATCGGTTGCAGGGCGACCCTCCAGGAGCGTAGCGCGCCCATCCTGCGTGCGACGAGATAGACGAAGAAGGTCGTGAACAAGCCGCGGATGAAGATGATTTCGCCGGCATTCATCGAGGCAATGACCGTCTTGGACAGTGCGTCGCTAGTGGAAAAGCTGGCCATGGATACGGCCATTAAGAGCGCGCCCTGCATATTCCTGGTCATTCGCATGAGAAAAATGAGTCCCCTGATATATCCGTCCGGATTAGCGCCGTTTGACGTAAATTGGAATCATTTGTCCTTCGGTCGCGGCTAAATTCGATTGTGCACTGCGGCGGAGTCGTCGCGCAGGACGCGCTTTTAACGCGTAATAGTCGCAAAACTATGCGCAGGTTGTAATTTTTTCCCGATATGCCCGCTTTTAGGCGGGCGATTAATTCTTATTCAATCTTATTTCTTGAGGCTCTCTACGGTTTTGCATGAGGCAGAAGCCCTACCGCAGCGCAGCAGGAATGACGATCCCGCCTTCGCTGGAGATTTTTATAATCCAGTTGAGGCGCCGCATGTTTTTCATTGATCGACTTTTGCAAGGCCGCAGGATTGTCACCAAGGTTCTTATCTTCGTGGTGCCGCTGGTGGTTCTCATCGCCGGCGTGGGCCTGGTCGGCTATCACACGGCCAATATCCTGAACGGTCACATGACCGTGACGCGGGCCACGATTGAAAATATCAGCGATTTCGAAAACCTGCAGGCTGCGCTCCTGGAATTCACGGCGGCTCCCTCCGAGGATACGCGTCAGGCGCTGAGCGGCAAGATCGATGCGCAGGAGCAGGGTGTGCATCGGCTGAGCGGGCTGCTGAGCGACGACCAGCGCGCCAAGATCGTGCCGGTCAGCGAGCTTGCGGCCAAGATGCGCACGCAGCAGGCAACACTCTGGTCCATCCGGCAGAAGCAGGATGCCGATGTCGAGGCGATCCGCAAGTCCGTGCAGGGCGTCGAAGTCGCCGCCAAGGCTGCGGGCAAGCAGATCGATATCATCCGCAAGGATTTCAACGACAAGGAAACCTTCGCCAAGGAGCTGCTCTATGATGCGGCGGCCTATAAGGGGCTGTCGGAGAAGATGAGCAATCTGCGCATCCAGGTGCAGATGGCGGCCGACCCCGCCGAGGAAATTTCCGACGCCCGCACCTATGCCGATGCTATTCTGAAGCAGGTATCGGTGTCGAAGGCTCTGGTATCCAAGCGCGGCGCGGGGCTCGTCAGCAATGCCTCGGAGGCCGCAGACAAGCTCGATGCGGTATTGAAGGGCTCTGGCACGCCTGACCAGAAGGTCGAGGCGATGGGACCCATCCTGCAGAGCTTCGTGAAGATCGAAGGCGAGATGACGCTGCAGTCGGCGAAGAACAGCGACACCGCGGCCGATCGTTTCGTCAGCCTGGACAAGATCATCGACGGTCAGAAAGAGCTTCTGGATCGCGTCGACGAGGCGCTCGGCATCGTCGATCGCCTGACGCTGCATGCATCGCGCATGGAGACGGTTCGCGATGCGGCTTCACGCGACCCCGTGATGGCGGATCTCAAGGATCTGAAGGCGGCGGCCACTAAGATTTCCGCCCTGGGCCAGACCAATGCCACCATGCGTGATTTTGCCGCCCATGTGCAGCCGTTGATCGATAGCCTCACCAATGGATCGGCGGATCTGCTGCAGACCTCGATCGACTGGAAAACGACGCGTATCCAGTCCAACAGCCTGCTGGCCGATGCTATGACCTCGCTGCGCAGTTTCGTCGCCCAGGCGCAGGAGCTTGGCAAGGAAGACAGCGAGCGTTCCGCCAATGTCTCCGTGATTGCAATGATCCTCGGCACCCTGCTTGCCATCGTCGGCGGCCTGATGCTGGTGGAGACACTGCGCGCACCGCTGAAGCGCGTCACCGAGATTATGACGCGGCTTGCAAGCGGCGATCTGGAAGTGGCGATCGACGGACGCAATCGCGGCGACGAGATCGGCGATATGGTCCGCTCAGTCAGTGTCTTCCGCGATGCAGCCCTTGAAAATGTCCGCCTGGAGCGGGAAGCGGAGAGTGCGCGAGCGCTTTCGGCGGAAGAGGCCGCCCGCCGCGCCGCTGAGCGTGCCCGCATCGAGGCCGAACAGAAGCAAGCCCTTAACGCGCTGGCCGATGTTCTGGCCAAGCTTGCCGACGGCAATCTTGAAGAAAGCATGCGCGAAGACCTGTCCGCGGACTTTGTCGAAATGGCTTTCACCTACAATCATGCCATCGAAGCCCTGCGCGAAACGCTGACGGACGTTCGCTATACCGCCGAAGAAATCAAGGGCGGCACCGGCAACCTCGCCATGTCGGCCGACGATCTGGCGCGGCGCACCGAGCAGCAGGCCGCGGCCCTCGAAGAAAGCTCGCGTGCACTGCATCGCCTCAGCGACGTGGTGCGCTCGACCGCCGATCGCGCACGGCAGACGGCAAGCTCCGTCAATGAGACGCAGGCCTATGCGACGCAGTCGGGCGAGGTGGTCGCCAAGGCGGTGGGCGCCATGGGCGAAATCAATCGTTCCTCCGAGAAGATCGCCACGATCATCGGCGTCATCGACGAAATCGCCTTCCAGACCAATCTTCTGGCGCTGAATGCCGGCGTCGAGGCCGCCCGTGCCGGCGAAGCAGGTCGCGGCTTTGCCGTGGTGGCACAGGAGGTGCGTGAGCTGGCGCAGCGCTGCGCCAATGCGGCGAAGGAAATCAAGGGCCTGATTTCTGCAAGCTCGGCGCAGGTGCAGAATGGTGTTCATCTGGTCGAGCAGACCGGTGCGGCATTGGCTGAGATCATCAGCCACGTCACCGGCGTGCAGAAGCTCGTCGCCGACATTTCGTCTGCTACCACCGAGCAGTCGACCGGTATCGAGGAAGTGACGCGTGCCGTTGCCGAAGTCGAGCTGATCACCCAGCGCAATGCGGCCATGGTCGAAGAAAACAACGCCGAGATCCACGGTCTGCGCCAGCGCGTCGATATGCTGTCCGAGAAGATCGATCGCTTCCGCACCGGCGAGGGCGAAATGGGTTATGAGGATTACAGTGGTGCTGAGGCACGCCATCGCGCTGCCTAAGCTGGCAGATCGATAGAAAGACCTATGCAGGAGAAAAGCACCGGGCCAATGGTTCCGGTGCTTTTTTAATTAGGCCTGCACATCGCGTCCGGCGACGCATGCTCGGACTATCAGTCCAGCTGGAGCGTTTCGCCGTCGGCGGGGATCAGCAGGCGCGAGGAATCGATACCTGCCGCATTCGCAGCCTGGCGAAGGTCCTGCCGCGTAATCGTGGCGTGGTCCAACGCTTCCATGTGGGTTGCGATGACGATAGCCCGCGGCGCGAGACGGCTGACGGCAATGGTCTGCTCCGCATCCATGACGATGAGATCGCCGTCCCAGCGGGCGCCGCAGGAATGGGTGACGATGATATCGGGGGAAACCTGCTGGATCGTCTCGGCAACGGGCGGATAGAACACGGTGTCGCCTGCCCAATAGACGGTGGGCTCGCCGGCCGCCTCCAGCGTGAAGCCGATGACCCGCCCCATTTTCTCGACAACCGGCCCCAGGCCGTGGCTGCCCTGCCGCGGCGTGAATGTCAGGTCATTCCAGATGGCCGCTGCATTCAGCGGCGTGACATCGGTGAATCCGGCTTCCCGAATGCTTCCTTCGTCGCCGGGTTGGCAGAGGATCGGCAGCGATTTCAGGACGCGCTCCTTGGCGACCGAATCGAAGTGATCGGTATGCAGATGCGATATGATCACCAGATCGACGCCTTGGAGGATATCGTCGATCGAGCGCGGCAATTCCGTCATCGGATTGGGAGAGCGACCGGTAAAGGAGGGCAGGCTGTGGCGCGGCGCGAAATAGGGATCGATCAGCAGCACATGGCCGCCATAGTTGATCTTCAGCGTCGCATTGCGAAGGAGCTCAAGCCGCATTGATTTTCTCGGTGTGGGCTAGCCGCCGGTGACGCTCATATGGCGCGCGACTGCGGGGCGGTTATGGGTGCGATCGATGATGAAGTCGTGGCCTTTCGGCTTGCGGGTAATGGCTTCATCGATCGCCGTGTGCAGAAGCGCATCGTCTTCCGTCGCGCGTAGCGCCGTGCGCAGATCGGCTGCGTCGTTCTGGCCGAGGCACATATAGAGCGTACCCGTGCAGGTGAGCCGCACGCGATTGCAGCTCTCGCAGAAATTATGAGTCATCGGCGTGATGAAGCCGAGGCGTCCGCCGGTTTCGGCAACTTCGACATAGCGGGCAGGGCCGCCGGTCTGATAGGAGATATCGGTTAGCGTGAACTGACGTTCGAGATCGGCACGCAATTCGGAAAGCGGCAGGTATTGATCGGTGCGATCTTCCTCGATCTCGCCCATCGGCATCGTCTCGATGACGGTCAGGTCCATGCCCCGGCCGTGCGCAAAGCGCAACAGGTCCGGGATTTCCGCGTCGTTGAAGCCCTTCAGGGCAACGGCGTTGAGCTTGATCTTCAGGCCGGCCTTCTGTGCTGCGTCGATGCCTTCCATCACCTTGGCGAAATCGCCCCAGCGGGTGATGGTGCGGAACTTGCCCGGATCGAGCGTATCGAGCGAGACGTTGATGCGCCGTACGCCGCAATCGTAGAGTTCGTCGGCATAGCGGGCGAGCTGCGAGCCGTTTGTCGTCAGCGTCAGTTCATCGAGTGCGCCGTCCTGCACCTGCTTGCCGAGCTCGCGGACCAGAAACATGATATTCTTGCGCACAAGAGGTTCGCCACCGGTGAGCCTTATCTTGCGAACACCCTTGGCTATGAAGGCGGAACAGAGCCGGTTGAGCTCTTCGAGCGTCAGCAGATCCTTTTTCGGCAGGAAGGTCATGTGCTCGGCCATGCAGTAGGTGCAGCGGAAATCGCAGCGATCCGTGACAGAAACACGCAGATAGGTAACAGCGCGCCCGAAAGGGTCGATCATGGGGGCCGCATCCGACCGAAGCTGCGGTGCGTTGCCTATGCTGCCGACGATGCTGTTCACTCATGCCTCCGTTATGCTGCTAATGTGGGCATAGGCGATTGTTGCGTCAAGGAAAATGCTTTTCGAATGCACTTGCGCGTGAACGAGCAGCGGCATAATTCTCGGAAAGACACTGAAAGGCATGGGAAAACCGATGAGCGACGTTTGGCCGACCGAATTGCGGGTATCGAAGGACCGCCGTCACCTCATAGTGACATTTGACAATGGCGCAAGCTTTGATTTGCCGGCGGAGATGCTCAGGGTGCTGTCGCCTTCGGCTGAGGTGCAGGGGCATGGGCCTGGCCAGAAAGTTACCGTACCGGGCAAGCGCAATGTCGGCATCATGTCCATGATACCCACTGGCAACTACGCGGTGCGCATCGGGTTTGACGACATGCACGATACCGGCATTTTCACATGGTCCTATCTGCGCGAACTCGGCGAGAAGGGCGATGAGCTTTTTGCGGCCTATGAGGCCGAATTGAAGGAAAAGGGTCTCAGTCGCGACCCGGGCGGAAGGTCGCACTAGCACAATCGGCGCAACGGAAAGAGGGGCGCAGGCATGATCCTTGGGGGTAGGGAAAACTGGCTTCGCGCCAAGGGCAGCAAGAACGAGAGCAAGGTTTCTTTCGTCGAGCTGTTTTTCGATCTCGTCTTCGTTTTCTCGATTTCGCAGCTTGCCCATACCCTGGCGGAACATTTCACGCCGCTGGGCGGGCTGGAAGCCATCATGCTGATCTTCGCGGTATGGTGGGTTTGGGTCTTTACCGCCTGGGTGACGAACTGGCTGGACCCGGACCGCATGCCGGTGCGCATCATGCTGTTCACGCTGATGTTTGCGGGGCTCATCCTTTCGGCCTCGATCCCCGAGGCTTTTGCCGAGAAGGGAATCTATTTCGCAGGCGCCTATGTCTTCATGCAGGTCGGCCGGTCATTGTTCACCGTTTACGCGCTCAAGAACGCCAGCAAGGCCAATCATCGCAATTTCCTGCGCATCACCAGCTGGCTTGTCTTTTCCGGTATCTTCTGGATCGCAGGGGCGCTGATGGAAGGCGAGACGAGGGTCATATTTTGGCTGATCGCCCTGTTGATCGAGTATTCTGCGCCTGCGCTCGGCTTCCGCGTGCCTGGCCTTGGCAAGTCGACGACGGCGGACTGGAACGTCTCGGGCGCTCATCTTGCGGAACGCTGCGCGCTGTTCATCATCATCTGCCTTGGCGAGGCCGTTCTGCAGGCCGGCAAGACCTTTGCCGAGCAGCCGGTGACGCCGCTGATCGTGGCGGTGTTCATCACCGCTTTCGTCGGCACGGTCGCTCTCTGGTGGATCTATTTCCAGTTCGGCCATGAACGGGCAGCTCACCGTATCGAGCATGACGACACGCCGGGAAGCCTGGCGCGACAGGCCTTCACCTATGCCCATATTCCGATTCTCGCCGGCATCATGCTGAGTGTCGTCGGCGACGAGTTCCTGTTCGCGCATCCACATGGTGCCGCAGACATGCGTATTGCGGCGGCTCTCCTCGGCGGTCCGGCGGTCTTCCTGCTCGGAAACCTCTGGTTCAAGGGCGTGACAACCGGCCGGCCGCCGCTCTCGCACATGGCGGGGCTCGCCGGGCTGGCGCTGTTGCTTCTCACCCTGCCGATGGTCGTCGTCTACCAGCTCGGCATTCTTGCCACCGCAGTGCTGGTCGTCGTGGCGATCTGGGAGTTCGCGTCACTGTCGCGGGTCGTCCCGTCGTCGCGCTCGACAGGAGGTCACTGATCGCCCACCGCCTCCAGCGGTTCGCGTTCGTCCTGCATCAGCAGGGTGACGACTCGCTCCATATGCGCGGTCATGATTTCACATTCCTCGACGGGCGCATGTGACATCATGCGGTCGATGAGGGCGGTCTGAATGGTCATGGCTTCCTCTGTAACCTGGCGGCCCGCCGCCGTCAGATAGAGGCGCAGCACGCGCTTGTCCTGCTTGTCTCCGCGGCGCTCGATCAGTCCGCGTTTTTCCATCTGCGGCAGCAGCATGCTCATATTGGAGCGGCCGACCAGCAGCTTGCGGGCGAGCTCCTGCTGCGAGATGCCTTCGAAGCGAAACAGGTTGACCAGAATGTCGAGGTGCGGCGGCTTGATGTCGAGATGTGCCAATGCCCGCGCCAGCGATTGCTGCATCAGCTGGCAGGCGCGCGCCACGGCGATCCAGCTTCGAAAACGCGGATGGTCCCAGGGAAGGGATTGATTTTTGTTCATCGTTGTACTTTATTGTTCATAGTTGAACATTTTCTTGGATTCCCACTATGCCATCCTTTGCACTCAAGGTCACCCGGTCGGGATTGTCCGGTCTCGGCAGGCTTTCACCGAAGTTCGCCGGCAAAGTCGCATTCAGGCTGTTCTGCCTCACGCCGTCACGCAGGCCGCGCGGTTCCAAGGCGAAGACCGCCCATAGGGAGGGCCGAGAGCGGCTGGTCGCGGCGGAGGAGTTCATGCTGCCTTTTTCCGGCGGCCGTGCAATGGCCTATCGTTTTAACGGCGGAGCCAAGGGGCCGCGCAAGCGCTACCTCGTGGTACACGGGTGGGGCTCCAGCAGCGAATATATGTCGGAGCTTACGGCTTTTCTGGCGAGCACCGGGGCGGAAGTGATTTCGCTCGATCTTCCGGGGCATGGCCGCTCGGCCGGCCGCTTCCTCAATGTGTACCTTGCCATATCGGCCATTTCCGCCGCATCCGCGCGCTTCGGGGCTTTCGATGCCGCGATCGGGCATTCTTTCGGCGGCGCGTGCCTGGCATTGGCCTCTGCGGGTTTCCTGCCTCGCATAGATCCCATCGAGACGAAGAAGCTGGTGCTCATCGGAGCGCCGAGCGCCATGGGATGGCTGTTCAAGGATTTCGGCCGCGTCATGAGACTTCGCCCACAGGTGCAGACGGAGCTCGAGGCGGAGGTCGGGCGGATTACGGGCAGGGCGCTTGCCGCCTATGACGAACCGCGGAGTATGCTCGATCCAAGCCGACCCGTTCTGATCATCCATGCCGAGGACGACAAGGAAGTGAGCGCCGATCACGCCCGCGCCTATGCCGCCCAGGGAGAGCATGTTCGCCTCTTCTGGGCAAATGGCTTCGGACACCGGCGCATCGTTGGCGCCGTTCCGGTGTTCGAGGCGATCGAAGCCTTCCTTGCAGAAGCGGATAAAACGGAAAAATCGCTCGAAAGCGACGATCGGACGGTGCTATCCATTTACCGGATCCCGGTTCGGCGCTCCTCGTAGCAAGGCGCGCGCTGCACCGGATTTTTTTGGCAGATCGCCGCAGAAAAGAATGCGAGGCAGCATGGGTATCGTTACGTCCGTCGAAGAGTTGAGAGCGCTGTATGGCGGCGTTGGCGAGGCATCGATTACCAAGGTAACGCAGGTGCTGACAGCGCCTTATCGGCGGATGATCGAAGCTTCGCCTTTCATGGCGCTGGCAACCGTCGGGCCGGAAGGGCTGGATTGTTCACCGCGCGGTGACCTTGGCGGCGTCGTCCGTGTCGGGGACGAACGGACGCTTCTTCTTCCGGATTGGCGGGGCAACAATCGCATCGACTCGCTGGAGAACATCGTGCGCGACCCGCGGGTGGCGATGATGTTCCTGGTTCCCGGGTCGAACACGACGATGCGGCTCAACGGCCGCGCCGTTATCTCCATCGAGCCAGGCCTGCTCGACAGCTTCACGATGGATGGCAAGCATCCGCGCTGCGTCGTCGTGATCACGATCGATGAGGTTTATTTGCAATGCGCGCGGGCGGTGATGCGGGCCGAGCTCTGGAATGCGGAGCGTTTCGCCGATCCTGCGAACCTGCCGAGCCCGGGCCTGATGCTCAAGGCGGCAAAGGGCGACTTCGATCAGGAAACCTACGATCGGGAGTGGCCGGCACGGGCGGCAAGGACGCTGTGGTAAACAAAACCGCCGGCTGCCTGGGAAAGCTGCGCCGGCGGTTGGTTGGCTTCACTTTTAGTTCTTGTAAATGAGCCAACTTTTCGAGAAGTCCTTCTGCATGCCGTCCTGATAGACGTTACAACAGTTGCGACCGGCGTTCTTGGCGCAATAGAGCGCGAGATCTGCCTTGTTATAAAGCTCGCCGGAATTGGCGGCATCCGAAGCCATGCAGATTCCGAGCGAAATGGTGATCGGACCATAATCGACCTTCGTCCGGGAATTCTTGAAGGGCGTCGTTTCCAGCGCGCGGCGGATGCGCTCGCACATCGTCATGACCTCCTCCGCCGCTGTGCCTTCCACGATCAACGCGAATTCCTCCCCGCCGACACGGGCGACGAAGACATCCCGCCTGACGTTGGCGCGGATGATCGAGGCGACGGTTGCAAGGATCTTGTCGCCCACGGGGTGGCCGTAGGTATCATTGATCCTTTTGAAATGATCGACATCTACAAGCACCAGGGCTGTCGTCGGCCGCGTGAGCTGGTTGTCGAAGATCGAGACCAGGCGATCCTCGAACGCACGGCGATTGGAGAGCCGCGTCAGGGCATCCGTATTGGCGATACGCTTGTACTCGTCCAGCTCCTTGCGGACCTGATCCATTTCCTGGCTGCGCTGGGCGACGTTCTCAACCACCTTTTCGCCCTGTGCCATCGTATCGCCGGTGGCCGCGGCCAAGATGTCTATGGCGCTGCGCAGCAGATCGGCGCTGTTGTGGTTCCTGGAGCTGATGCGCTCGCAAGTCTCGCCGAGAAGCCGGTTGTAGCTATCGAGTGTCAGTTGTTCCTGCCTCAGCGCACGCAGAACGGCATCCAGTTCGACCGTCAGGCGGGCATGGGCATCGTCGAAAATGCGGCCTGCATGGCGTGGAAAGTATTTAGCGCCGATATTGTCCAGTTCTTCCTGCGTGGCGTTGCTGCCGAGGGCCGCCAGTTCACGAGTCAGCGCGGGATTGGAGCCGATATAGGCTTCATAGAAAAGTTCGTAATTCCGCGGAATCGGTGCGACCCCCATGGATCGCATGGCGTAGGTAATCTGCCCTGCCACGTCGGGAATTTGCGCCTTGGGCGCAATCGCCGTACTCATCGGTGAGCTCCGTACATGTATTGGTTAATTCCCATTTTTACTTATGCAGAGATTCTTTGAAAAAATATTAAGGAGATGGTTGTGAAAAATCCTCTGTCACTACAGATTTATTCAAAAATAACTGGAATTGAAACTGGTTTTACAGAAGAAGGCGTTATTTTCGCCTTCTTCTGGTCAAGCATATAGATACGGCTAGTCTTTATCCGAGATTGAGTTCCTGGAAGAAGTCATTGCCCTTGTCGTCGATGACGATGAAGGCGGGAAAATCTTCGACCTCGATCTTCCAGACGGCTTCCATGCCAAGTTCCGGATATTCCAATACTTCGACCTTCTTGATGCAGTCCTGTGCGAGGCGGGCCGCCGGGCCGCCGATCGAGCCGAGGTAGAAGCCGCCATATGTTTTGCAGGCTTCGCGCACTGCGCGCGAGCGATTGCCCTTGGCCAGCATGACCATCGAGCCGCCGAACGACTGGAACTGATCGACATAGCTGTCCATGCGGCCGGCCGTCGTCGGGCCGAAGGAACCGGACGCATAGCCGGCAGGTGTCTTTGCCGGGCCGGCATAATAGACCGGATGGTTCTTCAGATAGTCCGGCATGCCTTCGCCCTTTTCCAGGCGTTCGCGGATCTTGGCATGGGCAAGATCCCGCGCGACGATGATGGTGCCGGTGAGCGACAGGCGCGTCTTGACCGGATGCTGCGACAGCTCGGCCAGGATGTCAGCCATCGGCCGATTGAGATCGATGCGCACCATCGATTCCGAAAGCTTGGCTTCGTCGATCTCCGGCATGTATTTGGACGGATCGGTTTCCAGCTGCTCGATGAAGATGCCGTCGCGCGTGATCTTGCCCTTGGCCTGACGGTCGGCAGAGCAGGAAACGCCAAGACCGATCGGCAGCGAGGCGCCGTGGCGGGGCAGGCGAATGACGCGGACATCATGGCAGAAATACTTGCCGCCGAACTGCGCGCCGACGCCGAGGCTCTGCGTGAGCTTGTGGATTTCCTTTTCCATTTCGATATCCCGGAAGGCATGCCCGCTTTCGGAGCCTTCCGTGGGAAGACAGTCGAGATATCGCGTCGAGGCGAGCTTGACCGTCTTCAGGTTCATCTCCGCAGAGGTGCCGCCGATGACGACGGCGAGATGATAAGGGGGACAGGCTGCCGTGCCGAGCGTCAGGATCTTTTCCTTGAGGAAGTCCAGCATGCGGTCATGCGTCAGGAGAGACGGCGTGCCCTGATAAAGGAAGGTCTTGTTGGCCGAACCGCCGCCCTTGGCGACGAAGAGGAATTCGTAGGCGTCGGTGCCTTCCTCGTAGATGTCGATCTGCGCCGGGAGATTGTTCTTGGTGTTCTTTTCCTCGAACATCTTGATCGGCGCGAGCTGCGAGTAGCGCAGGTTCTTCTTCTCGTAGGCGTCAAGCACGCCCTTGGCCATTGCGCCGCTGTCGCCGCCTTCGGTCCAGACACGACGGCCCTTCTTGGCCATGATGATGGCCGTGCCGGTGTCCTGGCACATGGGAAGAACACCGCCCGCGGCAATGTTGGCGTTCTTCAACAGATCATAGGCTACGAAGCGGTCGTTATCGGTGGCTTCGGGGTCTTCGAGGATTGAAGCGAGCTGCTTCAGATGGCCGGGGCGCAGCAGGTGATTGATGTCGGCAAATGCGGTTTCGGCAAGCAGACGAATGCCTTCCGGATCGACGGTCAGGATTTCCTGACCCTTGAAGGTGTCGACGGAGATGTAATCGCCTGAAATCTTGCGATAGGGGGTCGTGTCGTCGCCGAGGGGAAATAGATCGTCAGCCATGTAGGGAACCTTTCAAGCCGGATGGCGGAGGAAAATGTTTGGAGACGGTCTAAATCCGGCTTGAACCAAAAGCAATCGGCTGCAAAGCGCCTCGGGACTTCGACAGCTGGATTGTCAATGCAGCGTAGACGATCGGTGTCGAAACTGCCGACTTCAAAGACAAGTGGGAAAGGTGCAAATGGATGTCATAGCGGGCAGGGCAGACAAGGCCGTTGTCCCGCAATCAAAAGGCTGAAAGCCGAGGGATTGAGATCATGGATATCTCCCACAATCATCACCACATTTCGCCGCTGGCCGTCGTGGCGCTGGTTGCCGGCGCCGGTCTATTCGCAGCGGTTCACGGCGGCTATCTGAAGCACGCCTTTCATAAGGAAATTCTTGCCAGCATCGATCCCGCGACCGTCATCACGGCCACAGACATGGCTTCGCGGCTACCGGAGAGAAGGGCTGTGCTCCCAAGGCAAGACAAGGCAATAGCAAGCGCGCGCTAGCCTTGTGTGAACAGGCAGGCATCACACAAATATTCGGAGATGCCTGGCCGTATTGATGAATTCCTGCTTTGGCTTATTTCGGGCCGATCATCGTTTCCGGGCGGACGATGGCATCATATTCTTCCGAGGTCACCAATCCGCTCGCCAGAGCCTCTTCCTTCAGCGTCGTGCCGTTCTTGTGGGCCGTCTTGGCGATCTTGGCGGCGTTGTCGTAGCCGATCTTCGGCGCCAGTGCGGTTACCAGCATCAACGAGCGTTCCAGGCCTGCCTTGATGTTGTCCTCGCGGGCTTCGATGCCGACGACGCAATTATCGGTGAAGGACACGGCGGCGTCGCCGAGCAACTGCACCGACTGGAGGAAATTATAGGCCATCATCGGATTGTAGACGTTAAGCTCGAAGTGTCCCTGGCTGCCGGCAAAGGTGAGGGCGGCATTGTTGCCGAAAATATGGATGCAGACCTGCGTCAGCGCCTCGCACTGTGTTGGATTGACCTTGCCGGGCATGATCGACGAGCCCGGCTCGTTTTCCGGCAGCGCCAGTTCGCCAAGGCCTGAGCGCGGGCCGGAGCCGAGCAGGCGGATATCGTTGGCGATCTTGAAGAGTGCCGCCGCCGCCGCATTGATCGCACCATGACTGAAGACCATGGAATCATGGGCAGCCAGTGCTTCGAACTTGTTCGGAGCCGTGACGAAGGGCAGGCCGGTGATCTCGGCGATCTCGTCCGCGACCTTCTCGGCAAAGCCGATCGGCGCATTGAGCCCGGTTCCGACTGCGGTGCCGCCCTGGGCGAGTTCGCAAAGGCCCGGCAACGTCAGTTCGATGCGCTTGATCGAGGAGGCGACCTGCGCGGCATAGCCGGAAAACTCCTGGCCGAGCGTCAGCGGCGTCGCATCCTGCGTATGGGTGCGTCCGATCTTGATGATATGGGCGAAGTCAGAGACCTTCTTTTCCAAGGCTGCGTGCAGGTGCCGCAGAGCCGGCAGCAGATGATGGACAACCTGCTCGGCGCAGGCGATATGCATGGCCGTCGGATAGGTGTCGTTCGACGACTGGCTCATGTTGACGTGATCGTTCGGATGCACCGGCTTCTTCGAGCCCATGACGCCGCCGAGCATTTCGATCGCGCGGTTCGAAATCACTTCGTTGGCATTCATGTTGGACTGCGTGCCCGAGCCGGTCTGCCAGACGACGAGCGGAAAATGGTCATTGAGCTTGCCGTCGATGACTTCCTGCGCCGCTGCGACGATCGTCTTGCCGAGTGCGGGGTCAAGCTGGCCGAGCTCCATATTGGCGCGGGCGGCTGCCTGCTTGACGATGCCGAGGGCGCGGACGACCGATAGCGGCTGCTTTTCCCAGCCGATCTTGAAGTTGCCGAGCGAGCGTTGTGCCTGCGCGCCCCAATAGCGGTCGCTGGCGACTTCGATCGGCCCAAAAGTGTCGGTTTCGGTGCGGGTGGACGTCATGTTCCTGATCCTGCCTTCTATGGAAATAGATAGCAGCCATATAGGCCTGAACGGCGCTCATGAAAACACCAAAGCGCAGTTATTTGACTGTAAAAGTCATGTTTTCGGTGCGTCCTGTCGAGCGTGCTCTTTTTAACACGCTCCTCATATAATCGTGAACGCGAAATTTTCGCCCGCGCAAAAACTTTGGGCGATTTCAATAAAAGATTAACCAATAATTTCATAATTTTGTGTGAATTGAATCGCTGAGAACGTCTCTGCTTCGTAACGTGAAGTTGAGGCATTGAACAAAAGGCGGGGTCTCGCTGTTTTTATAGTAGTGAGTATACGATGTTTTCGACATCGCGGCCCAATTGAAGCAGCACCGTCTGGCTCGAAGTTACCGCACGATACAGGGACTGATTAGAGAATGAAACTTGCAACCAAAGCCACAGCATCCGTCCTGGCTCTTTCCTGTTGCCTTTCGTCCATCGGCGCGACGTCGGCGAGCGCGATGACCCTCATGGATTTCATCCGTGGCGGTCAGGGGCGTCAGCAAAGCACGCAGGTTTCGGCTCCCATTCCGAACAATCCGGCGCAGACGACGTTGAACCCGAACCAGCCGGGGCAGCCCAAGCAGGCGTTGCCGACCGTCAGCGCGCCGAAATACTATACCTACAAGGCCGACGCGATGCGCCTGGTGTCGACGGTACATTTCGCCGATCCGGTGGTGACCGGCGCCGTTGCCGATGCGTCGCCGACACCGAGCGTTGTCGATACCGAGATCTCGCAGCGCCGTTATCTGGCTGATGCGCGCGTGATGGCGACCAACGACGTCGCCAAGGCGATCGAGACATACTACGCAGATCAGAGCAAGCCGATCCTCTGGGTCGCGGATCACGCCGTCAATGAGAAGGCGAAGGCCGCGATGGCGGTTCTGGCAGGTGCCGGCTCCGTCGGTCTCGATCCGGCGGACTATGCGGTGACGTTGCCGAGCGCGGATGCGGCCGGCGCCGATCCGGTGATGCGCGATCGCGCTCTCATGCAATTCGAACTGGCGCTTTCCACCAAGGTGCTGATGTTCGTCCAGGATACGGTCCGTGGCCGCATCGACCCGAACAAGCTCTCCGGCTATCATGATTTCAAGCGCAAGGATGTCAACCTAACCGCCGCGCTCGACGTGCTGCGTGCGAGCCCGGATGTCGCCGCCTATATCAACAGCCGCAACCCGTCCAACCAGCAATTCACGCTGCTGAAGGCCGAGCTTGCCAAGCTGCATGCCGAATCCGGTTCCGATGGCTCCCATATTTCGGTTTCCCTGACCGGTACTTTGAAGCCGGGCGGCAGCTCGCCGGAAATGGCCAACATCGTCAAGGCGATTGAGCATCGTGGCTCGGATGCGCTGAAGAAGGCGCATGCCGATCTCTTCTCCGCTTATCTGGGCACTCCGGATTACACCCCGGAACTCGTGTCACTGGTCGAGGACTTCCAGCGGGAGAAGGGTCTGACGGCTGATGGCGTCATTGGCGCATCTTCTGTTCGCGCTATGGTCGGCGAAAACAATGACGTGAAGATCCAGAAGCTGATCATAGCGATGGAGCAGCTGCGCTGGCTGCCGGCCGAGCTCGGATCGCGCTACGTCTTCATCAATCAGCCGGCGTTCATGGTTTACTACTACAACAACAACCAGGAACAGCTGTCGATGCGCGTCGTCGTCGGCAGCAAGCAGCACCAGACCTTCTTCTTCGAAAACCAGGTGCAGACGGTCGAATTCAATCCGTTCTGGGGCGTTCCGCAGTCGATCATCATCAACGAGATGCTGCCGAAGCTGCGGGCCGATCCGAACTATCTGGATCGTATGGGCTATCAGGTTGAAGTCGGCGGTCATGCCGTGGCATCCTCCAGCGTCGATTGGTACGGCTCGACGAAGAGCATTTCCGTGCGCCAGCCGCCGAGCAGCGACAATGCCCTCGGCGAACTAAAGATCCTTTTCCCGAACTCGCATGCGATCTACATGCACGACACGCCGCAGAAGAGCTTCTTTAAGAAGGATATGCGTGCGCTTAGCCATGGCTGCGTTCGCCTTGCCGATCCGCGCGCTATGGCTGCCGCCGTGCTGGATACGACGCCCGACGATGTCGCCAAGCAGATCGCAGCCGGCCAGAACAAGGCCGTTCCCGTGCCGCAAAAGTTCCCGATCTACATCGCCTACTTCACCGCCTGGCCGAACAAGGACGGCGTGGTCCAGTATTTCAACGATGTCTACGATCGTGATGCTGCCACGCAGAGAGCGCTCGACGCGACTTCGAAGGCGCGCAACGCGCAGATCTGAGTTTCGCGTAATGAAATAGCAAAAGGGCGGCCAATCGGCCGCCCTTTTGCTATTGGGAAAATGTCGATCCCTCAGGCGGCGAGCAGCCCCTCGACGAGTTCGGGGGTGAGCTCGTCATAGTGGTAGATAATGCGGTTCGGGCCGAGGGTTTCGATACCGACGTCGGAATAGCCGAAGGGGACGGCGATCGAGGGGACGCCGGCGTTGCGGGCGACCAAGATGTCGTTGACACTGTCGCCGATCATGACGGTACGGGCGATGTCGCCGCCGGCGCGCTCGATGGTGCCGATCAGATGTTCGGCATTCGGCTTGCGCACGGCAAAGGTATCGCCGCCGGTGATGGCTTCGAAATAATGAGTAAGGCCAAGCCGCTCGAGCAGCGTGCGGGCGAGCGATTCCATCTTGTTGGTGCAAACGGCGAGCTTATAGCCGTTGTTCTTCAGCATGGTGAGCGCTGCCACAAGCCCCGGATAGGGCTGAGTGACGCCCGGCATCGCCTCGGAATAATGGGTAATGAAGCGCTGCAGCAGGGTCGGCAGCTCCTCCGATGCCAGCGTATAGCCATGCAACTTGCAGGCCCGCTCGATCATCACCTGCGCACCGCTACCGACGAGATGCGTCACGTCATCATAGCTGACGGGCGGAAGCTTGAGCGCGGCGATGGTATGGTTGAGACTGATGATGAGATCTGCGTGCGTGTCCAGCAGCGTGCCATCGAGATCGAATACGACGAGGGGGGATGTCACGGGGAATCGGCCTTTGAACAGGAAAAACGGAGCGTCTTTTGGAGTTAAAAGATCGCGGGGGCAATTGCAACTGAAGGCCCGGAAAGCCTCGGCAAAGAGGCGCGGGGATTTCTCTTGTGTGCCGTTATTTTGGCTTTCGTTTGACCGGAGAGCCGTGTAAACAGCAGTCCAACGTAACAATGGGAGCAGGTGGCGCATGGACGCCCGCCAGATGAAGATTGAGGCTGCGAGGGCGGCTCTGGCCTATGTCGAGAGCGGCATGCGGCTCGGGATCGGCACAGGCAGTACCGCGGAGGAATTCGTTCGGCTGCTGGCTGAAAAGGTCGCATCCGGCCTGTCGATCGAAGGCGTTCCGACTTCGGAGCGCACGGCAAAGCTCTGCAACGAGCTTGGCGTTCCGTTGAAGTCGCTGGACGAGCTTCCTGAACTTGACCTCACCATCGACGGTGCCGACGAGCTCGACGGGGCACTGACGCTGGTCAAGGGCGGTGGCGGCGCGCTGCTGCGCGAAAAGATCGTCGCTGCCTCCTCGGCTCGCATGATTGTCATCGCCGACGAAAGCAAGATTGTCGAGACCCTCGGCGCGTTTCCGCTGCCGATCGAAGTCAATCCGTTCGGCCTCGTTTCCACCCGCATTCTCATCGAGAAGGTTGCGTCGCGGCTCGGCTTGTCCGGCGCGCTCAACCTGCGCCTCGCGGGTGACAAGACCTTTGTCACCGATGGCGGGCATTTTATCATTGATGCATCTTTCGGCCGCATTCCTGATGCAGAGGCGCTGTCGATTGAGCTCTACTCGATTCCCGGTGTTGTCGAACACGGGCTCTTCATCAATATGGCGACATTAGCGATCATTGCCGGCCCTGCCGGTGCGCGCGCGTTGCGGGCGAACAATACATAGGAGCACTCATCTCATGATCAAATTAACGGGTCTTGGCCGTTTTGCCGCTGCAACCATCCTTCTTTCGGGCATCGCCTTCGGCTCTGTGAGCGCTCAGGAAGTCTCCGAAGACCAGATCAAGGCTGCGCGCGCGGCGATCAACGCACTCGGCATCACCAACCAGTTCGACAACATTCTGCCGAATCTGGCCGAACAGCTGAAGAGCACGATGATCCAGGCCAACCCGAACTTCGGCGATGCGATCAATTCCACGGTTGATGCCACCGCTCTGGCGCTCGCGCCGCGTCGTGCGGATCTCGAGCGCGAGGCTGCCGTCACCTACGCCAAGGCCTTCTCTGCGGAAGAGCTCAAGGCAATCGCCGATTTCTACACGTCGCCTGCTGGCAAGAAGCTTCTCAAGGACGGCCCGCTGGCCACGCGCGAGCTCTACAAGGCAGCAGACATTTGGAGCCAGGGTATTTCGCGCGATCTTGCCAACCAGAGCAATGACGCTCTGCAGAAGGTCGTCAAGACGCCGGTCGTTTCGCCTGATGTAACCGCTCCCGCCCAGCCCGCGGCGAAGCAGCCCGCACAGCCGGCAGCAAAGCAGCCGGCACTGAAGCTGCAGGTGCCGAAGCAGTAAGCCGCAATTCTTTGACGCGGCCGTTCCCGAGACGAAATTTCACCTTTTCGGGATAATCGGCCGCAATCGCCTATTCGAAGCCCGGACCCGCATTCCGGGCTTTTCTTTTTGTGCCCGGGCTTCCTATATGAGTGCCGAGCCCCATCAGCGTTTCGTGCGCGTGTTCATGTCCACAGGAGCCTTCCATGCCTTCGTTTGATTTCGACCTTTTCGTCATTGGCGGCGGCTCCGGCGGCGTACGCAGCGCGCGCGTCGCCGCTTCGCTCGGCAAGAAGGTCGGCATTGCCGAGGAATATCGCTATGGCGGGACCTGCGTCATTCGCGGCTGTGTGCCGAAGAAGCTCTTCGTCTATGCCTCGCAGTACAGCGAGCATTTCGAGGATGCTGCCGGCTTCGGCTGGACGGTCGGCGAAAGCAGTTTCGACTGGAATAAGCTGATCGAGGCGAAGGATAAGGAAATCGCCCGGCTGGAGGGCCTCTACCGCAAGGGGCTGGATAACGCCAAGGCGGACATCTTCGATACCCGCGCCGAACTGGTGGACACCCATACCGTCAAGCTTTTGAAGACCGGCCAGACCGTCACGGCCGAGACCATCGTTATCGCGACCGGCGGCCGGCCGAACCTGCATACGGCGCTGCCTGGGCACGAGCTTTGCATATCCTCGAACGAAGCCTTCCATCTGAAAGAATTGCCGAAGTCGATCCTGATCGCCGGCGGCGGCTACATTGCCGTCGAGTTCGCCAATATCTTCCACGGCCTCGGTGTCGAGACGACGCTGATCTATCGCGGCGCCGAAATCCTGTCGCGTTTCGACCAGGACCTGCGCAAGGGCTTGCATGAGGCGATGGAAGAGAAGGGCATCCGTATTCTCTGCCACGATATCATCCAGAGCGTCGAGAAGACGGAGAATGGCCTCTGCGTGCGGACGAAGAACGACAAGTCTCTGACGGTGGACACCGTCATGCTGGCGCTCGGCCGTACGCCGAACACCGAAAATCTTGGGCTGGAAACTGCCGGCATCGCGGTCAACGAGCAGGGCGCCGTCATCGTCGACGAATATTCGCGCACTTCTGTTCCGAATATCTATGCTCTCGGTGACGTCACTGATCGGGTACAGCTGACGCCGGTGGCGATCCACGAGGCCATGTGCTTCATCGAGACCGTCTACAAGAACAATCCGACGCGGCCGGATCACGAACTGATCCCGACGGCCGTCTTCTCGCAGCCGGAGATTGGCACGGTCGGCCTGACCGAGGAAGACGCCGCCAAGCGTTATCCGGAGCTTGAGGTCTATCGCGCTCAATTCAGGCCGATGAAGGCGACGCTTTCGGGCCGGAGCGAGAAGATGATCATGAAGCTGATCGTCAACGCTGCCGACCGCAAGGTGATCGGCGCGCATATTCTCGGCCATGATGCCGGCGAGATGGCGCAGTTGCTCGGCATTTCCGTGAAGGCCGGCTGCACCAAGGACGATTTCGATCGTACCATGGCGGTGCATCCGACGGCGGCGGAAGAATTGGTGACGATGTATTCGCCGAGCTATCGTATCCGCAACGGCGAGCGCGTGTAACGCGCCCGTTTGGCGCAGACATCGACCGCCCCATAAAAGATTCGCACAGTAGTTTGCCCGCCTTTGCAAGCGGGCGGCAAAGGTTTATAAGCGCGCGTTATTTACGACGACGGGACGTCCGGCAAAGACCGGGCGCACAAGCAGGTGAGTGATATGGCACAGAATTGGACACCCAGCAGTTGGCGGCAAAAACCGATCCAGCAGGTGCCGGATTTTCCGGACAAGGCAGCGCTTGCAGAGACCGAAGCCCAGCTCGCAAGCTATCCGCCGCTGGTTTTTGCTGGCGAAGCCCGCCGTCTGAAGGCTCATCTGGCCAATGTTGCAGAAGGCAACGGCTTCCTGCTGCAGGGCGGTGATTGCGCCGAAAGCTTCGCGGAACACGGCGCGGACAACATCCGCGACTTCTTCCGCGCCTTCCTGCAGATGGCCGTCGTGCTGACTTTTGGCGCGCAGCTGCCGGTGGTGAAGGTCGGTCGTATCGCCGGCCAGTTCGCCAAGCCGCGCTCCTCGAACATCGAAACGCAGAATGGCGTCTCGCTGCCGAGCTATCGCGGCGACATCATCAACGGCATCGATTTCACCGAAGAAGGGCGTATTCCCAATCCCGAGCGCCAGCTGATGGCTTACCGCCAGTCTGCCGCGACGCTGAACCTGCTGCGCGCCTTTGCGATGGGTGGCTATGCCAACCTCGAAAATGTGCAGAAGTGGATGCTCGGCTTCGTCAAGGACAGCCCGCAGGGCGAGCGTTACCGTAAGCTCGCCGACCGTATCGGCGAGACCATGGATTTCATGCGCGCGATCGGCATCACCGCCGAGAGCAATGCGAGCCTGCGCGAAACCGATTTCTTCACCAGCCATGAGGCACTGCTGCTCGGCTACGAAGAGGCTTTCACCCGCGTCGACTCCACCTCCGGCGACTGGTACGCGACCTCGGGCCACATGCTCTGGATCGGCGACCGCACGCGCCAGGCAGATCACGCGCATATCGAATATTTCCGCGGCATCAAGAACCCGATCGGCCTCAAGTGCGGTCCTTCGCTGCAGGCGGACGACCTCATCAACCTGATCGATATTCTGAACCCGGAGAACGAGGCCGGCCGCCTGACGCTCATCTGCCGTTTCGGCCACGACAAGGTTGCCGACAACCTGCCGCGTCTCATCCGCGCTGTCGAGAAGGAAGGGCGCAAGGTCGTGTGGTCCTGCGATCCGATGCACGGCAACACGATCACGCTCAACAACTACAAGACCCGTCCGTTCGAGCGGATCCTGTCGGAAGTCGAAAGCTTCTTCCAGATCCATCGTGCCGAGGGTACGCATCCGGGCGGCATCCACATCGAGATGACCGGCAAGGACGTCACCGAGTGCACGGGCGGCGCCCGCGCCGTCGGCGCCGAAGATCTGCAGGATCGCTACCATACGCATTGCGACCCGCGCCTGAATGCCGACCAGGCACTCGAGCTTGCCTTCCTGCTCGCCGAACGGATGAAGGGCGGCCGTGACGAGAAGCGCATGCGCGCGCACGGCTGAGCGATTATCGATCTGCGGATATCGACGGGCCGGCCTGGAGCTGGCCCGTTTTCTTTTGGGCGGAACGGATCAATCCAGCTGAATGAAGCTTCATTTCTTTGAGATTGACCGCGATGCCGTTCTCGGAAAGGTTCCTTCAAAAAAGGGGATCGATCATGAGCGATGAGCATTCCGGCGCCTGCCTCTGCGGCAGCGTACGTTTCAAGGCGGGCGGCAAGTTGCGAGAGGTCGTTGCCTGCCATTGTTCGCAATGCCGCAAGCAGACCGGGCTCTATTATGCCGCGACCAACGTGCAGGTCGGCAGCCTCGTTATCGAAGGCGAGGAGGCGATCACCTGGTATCGGGCCAGCGCATTCGCCCGCCGCGGCTTCTGCAGGACCTGCGGCTCGGCACTGTTCTGGGCGGCGGATGACGCCGAGGAAATCTCAGTCATGGCCGGGCTTTTCGATCAGCCGACCGGTCTTGAGATCGCCTATCATATCTATTGCGCCGATAAGGGCGATTATTACCAGATCACCGACGGCTTGCCGCAATACGGGCAGGGGCGACCTTAAAGCGCGTCGCGATCTTTCAGGGTCGCTTCTCGCGCGTTAGGCCTTTGATTTTGCGCGTGTCGTTGTCGCAAAGCCACTGCGCGCTTCTGCGCGACATGTTTTAGCAGCCGCAGGCGCAGGTTTCCGATGGGCGTCAGACGCCGCCCTTTTCCGCCACCAGCTTGCTAAGCCTGGAGATTTCCTCCCGCACCGATGCAAGCTCGGTCAGCACCTGCATGTCGATCTTCTGGTGCAGCGACAGAACTTCGAGTTCCGCCTTGAGATTGACCTCATAATCCTTGGTGGCTTCGAAGCGATCCCGTTCAGCTTGCCGGTTCTGCGACATCATGATGATTGGCGCCTGGATGGCGGCGAGCATGGAAAGGACGAGGTTGAGAAAAATGAAGGGGTAGGGGTCGAAAGCACCAGTGGCGAGAAGGATAGTGTTGACGACACACCAGAACACGAGAAACAGCAAGAAGCATATAATGAAGGACCAAGAGCCGCCGACGCGGGCGATACCGTCCGCCAGGCGCTGTCCGGTGGACGCTTCCGCCGAGAGGGCTGCGTTGACGTCCGTGGATATGATCTTGCGCTCATGCGCCTTTCTCAGAACGCGCTTCTCGATATCGCCAAGTTCCTCGGACGTCTTGTCGAGATGCAGATGAACGAAATTGGGAAGGCTATGCATGGGGGCTCCAGGGGGTGTGATGGCATTGAATGCAACTATTCGACCAATAGGTAGAAATGCAACGACGGAAGAGTTTCAAAACCGATCGTGCATGGAGCCGCTGCGTGTGCAACTGTGCCGCGGCTTGCCGTTATCCGACTAAGGAGGATGCTAGCCATGTGGAGGTTCACGCCATCCGATAATACGTCGCGCTGTCACGGAGGATGGGCACGGGCTGGCAGTGGAAATTATCTTTCGGTCGCCATCGAGGATCTACTTAATTCTGGCAGACTAGCCGGGTATTTTTCCGGGCACGGATACCGCCTATGCATGCGTTGCGATCTTTGGCGCCTACAGGCAGCCAAAGGCGGTTGCGGAAGGAAGATGCCATCGCTAAATGTATGGCATGACAGAGCAAAGCCAAATCACCCAGACGATCCGCATCGCGGTTGCGCAGCTCAATCCGACGGTCGGGGATGTTTCCGGCAACCTCACCAAGGCGCGAGAGGCGCGGGCCGAGGCGGCGCGCGAGGGCGCTGATATCGTGTTGCTGACGGAGCTGTTCATATCAGGCTATCCGCCGGAAGATCTGGTGCTGAAGCCTGCCTTCCTGCGGGCCTGCTGGAAAGCGGTCGAAAGCCTCGCCGCCGACACCGCCGATGGCGGGCCGGGCGTCGTTATCGGCGTACCGCGGCAGGACGATACCGGCCGCTACAATTCCGTGGCCGTGCTCGACGGCGGCAAGGTCATCTTCGTCAGGGACAAGGTCGATCTGCCCAACTACGGCGAGTTCGACGAGAAGCGAGTTTTCGATGAGGGAACCATTGCAGGCCCGGTCAATTTCCGCGGCATTCGTATCGGCATACCGATCTGCGAGGAGATCTGGAACGATCTCGGCATCTGCGAGACGCTGGCCGAGAGCGGGGCCGAAATTCTGCTGGTCCCGAACGGTTCGCCTTACTATCGCGGCAAGGTCGATGTCCGTCACCAAGTCGCGCTGCGGCAGGTGATCGAGTCCGGTTTGCCGCTCATCTTCGCTGCCCAGGTCGGCGGCCAGGATGAGCTGGTTTTCGATGGCGCGAGTTTCGGCTTCAATGCCGACAAGACGCTGGCCTTCCAGATGAGCCAGTTCGAGACGGCGCTGGCGGTCACCACCTGGAAAAAGAATGGTGACGGCTGGCACTGCGCTGAAGGCCCGATGGCCCATATTCCGGAAGGCGAGGAGGCCGATTATCGCGCCTGTCTGCTGGGCTTCCGCGACTATGTGAACAAAAACGGCTTCAAGTCCGTCGTGCTCGGTCTTTCGGGCGGCATCGATTCTGCCATCTGTGCCGCAATCGCCGTCGATGCGCTCGGCGAGGAGCGCGTGCGCACCGTCATGCTGCCCTATCGCTATACCTCGCAGGATTCTTTGAAGGATGCGGCCGATTGCGCCAAGGCGCTCGGCTGCCGCTACGATATCGTGCCGATCGAAGATCCGGTCACCGGCTTCACCTCTGCCTTGTCCGACCTCTTCGAAGGAACGGAAAGCGGCATCACCGAGGAAAATCTGCAGAGCCGCGCCCGCGGCACCATCCTGATGGCGATCTCAAACAAGTTCGGCTCGATGGTGGTGACAACAGGCAACAAGTCGGAGATGTCGGTTGGCTATGCCACGCTCTATGGCGACATGAATGGCGGCTTCAACCCGATCAAGGATCTCTACAAGATGCAGGTCTATGCGCTGTCGCGCTGGCGCAACCTGCATGTGCCGCCGGGTGCGCTCGGCCCTTCGGGCGAGGTGATCCCCTATAACATCATCGACAAGGCGCCTTCTGCAGAACTCAGGCCGAACCAGACGGACCAGGATTCGCTTCCGCCCTATCCGGTGCTCGACGATATCCTTGAATGCCTGGTGGAGAAGGAAATGTCGGTCGAGGAGATCGTGGCGCGCGGTCATGACGTTGCGACCGTGCATCGTGTCGAGCATCTGCTCTATCTCGCCGAATACAAGCGTCGCCAGTCGGCGCCGGGCGTGAAGATCACCAAGAAGAATTTCGGCCGAGATCGCCGTTATCCGATCACCAACCGGTTCCGCGATCGCTGATCGCTTACCCGAGACAGGACGAGGACGAATGCGCAGCTCGGTCGAGATCTATAACATTCGCACGGGTACGAACCGGGTGGTCTGGCAAACCGATCAGCTGATCGAGGCGCCGAACTATTCGCCTGATGGCCGCTATCTGCTCCTGAACGGCGACGGGCTGCTTTACCGGCTGCCATTGGATGGTAGCGGCGGGATCGCCCGTGTCGACACCGGCTTTGCAACCACATGCAACAACGACCATGGCATTTCTCCCGACGGGTCGCTGATTGCGATCTCCGACAAGACCGAGCACGGCAAGTCCTGCATCTATGTGCTGCCGGCCGAAGGCGGGACGCCGCGGCAGGTGACCACCAATCTGCCGTCCTACTGGCATGGCTGGTCCCCGGACGGGAAGCGTTTCTCCTATTGCGGCATCCGCAACGACGTCTTCGACATCTACTCGATCTCCATCGATGGCGGCGAGGAGACGCGGCTGACGCATGGCGAGGGCCGCAACGACGGACCTGATTTCTCCGCCGACGGGCAATGGATCTATTTCAATTCCAGCCGTACCGGCCTCATGCAGATCTGGCGTATCCATCCCAATGGCACCGGCTTGCAGCAGTTGACCGACGACAATTACGGCAACTGGTTCGCCCATCCGTCGCCGAAAAACGACAAGGTCGTGCTGATCTCCTACGACCCAGATGTCTTCGATCATCCGCGCGATCTCAACGTGCGCATGCGGCTGATGGATATGGATGGCGGCAACCTCACGACTTTGTTCGAGCTCTTCGGCGGGCAGGGATCGATCAATGTGCCGAACTGGTCACCGGATGGCGACGAGTTCGCCTATGTGCGCTACGAGCCGGCTTGAACTCCGAATTATGACCTCTGGACAGATCCCAGCTCGCGCGATAGATGTGTCCCGTTCTCAGGGCGCATCCGATCCGCGGGAAGGGCAAGGCCCACCTGAAGCATAGAATACGAGACTGCCACACCTCTTTTCAGTCTGTGGGCGCGGATACCGGACGTAAATGGAAGGAGGTCTATTGTGACCACGCGCTCCTTGGCGGCCAATGCCACGCTCGATTCCCTGAAAAAGCAGGCCAAGACTTTCCTCAAGGCTGTTCAATCCGGCGACGCTTCGGCGCAAAGCCGTGTAGTACCGTATTTCACTGATTTAGCTGGCGTCGGGCTTCAGGACATACAGCTTGTCCTTGCCCGCGAATTCGGCTTCTCCAGCTGGACGAAGCTCAAGGCGCATTTGGAGACAGACGATCGCCAGCATATTCCTCGCGACCAACTGGCCAATCAATTCCTCTCTCTCGCCGTGGTCTCCTATTTTTCCAGTATTCCAGCCGATCCGGCACGCTTTGATGGGGCATTGGCGCTGCTGGATGAGCATCCGGAAATTGCCGGGGAAAACATCCATGTCGCTGCAGCACTTGGGGACGCCGCCGGCGTAAGCCGCTGGCTCGACCGCCAGCCGCAGCTTCTCGACCGTAAGGGCGGGCCCTTCGACTGGTCGCCGCTGATGTATGCGGCCTATGCCCGCTTGCCCGGCCGTTCCAGCCTGCCGGCAACCAGAGAGCTCGTCAGGCGCGGCGCCGACGTGAATGCCTTCTTTCTCGATGCTGGGCAATATCGGTTTACTGTACTGACCGGCGTCTTCGGCGAAGGCGAGGCGGGAAAGGAGCGCCAGCCTCAGCATCCCGATTGCGAAGCCTTTGCGCGCCTGTTGCTTGAAGCCGGCGCCGAGGCCAATGACAGTCAGGCGCTCTATAACCGGATGTTTGAACCCGACGATACGTGTCTGCAGTTGCTGCTGGAATACGGCCTTTCGGCCGAAGACAGGAACAATTGGCTGGTGCGTGAAGACGGCAGGCTTGTCGCCAACTCGCAGACCGTCTTCGACTATCAGCTCGCCTGGGCGCTCGAACACCGTATATGCTCGCGCGTGCGTCTGCTGGTGGAGCATGGGGCTGACATCAGCAGACCTGTCAATGGCAGAACGCCTTATGAATGGGCGCGTCTTGGTGGCGATGGCGAATTGGCGGAATATTTGCTGCTCAACGGCGCCACGGCCGTTCGTCTCAAGCCGGAAGACGAATTCTACATCGCCGTGAGGAACAAGGACCTGTCGCTCGATGAGCTCCTGCGGATGAAGCCGCCTGGTGACATTCTTGCGGCGATGCAGCGCGGGCGCCCTGCAATGCTCCATGACGCCGCCGGTGAAAACGATCTGGAAGCCGTCCGCCGCATGCTGGCGCTCGGTCTTGACGTCAATGCGATGACCAGCCGTACGCCGCTGCATGAGGCCGCGCTTCACGGAAATATCGAAATAGCGCGTTTGCTGATCGAGCATGGAGCCGACACAACCGTTCGAGATCCCTATTTCTATTCGAGCCCGATAGGCTGGGCCGAATACAACGGCAAGTCGGATATGATCGAGTTTCTGAAAGCCTATCCGTCGGATATCTTTGCCGCCGCAGCCTTCGGACTGATCGATCAACTGACCAGCCTTCTCGATCGCTATCCCGAGCTGACAAATATGCGCTTTGGAGAGTTTCGTCCGCATGGGCAGCCCTCGGATCGCGATTGGATGACACCACTCGGTTTTGCCATTGCCAATCGGCGGATGGAGGTTGTGCGCTTCCTGCTGGCGCGCGGTGCGGAACGTTCGATCAGAGAGGTATCGGGAAGATCCTATCGCGATCTCGCGCAGGAGACCGGCAATGAAGCGATCATCTCGCTGTTAGGTCAATCTGGAATGGCCTGAGAATAGTGCGATTGAGAGGTCAGGCGGAATGCGCTCGGCCTCTCTGCGATGACCTAGGGCTTCACAGACTCCATGAACCGCTCGCTCTATCCTGTTGTATCTGCGTAATTCCGGATGAAGAACGCCTGCATAGTCCTGCAGGAATTATCTTATTGCGTCGGTTGCGGGCCGGCGTCTTTTGGATGCTTGAGGTCGATGCCATGGTCGGTCGCCAGGAATTGCGGTCCGACCTGGCGGACCTTGTTGGCGGAGGGATCGTAGGGGCGATCAGGCGGAAATTGTTGCGGCTCGGCCTTTGTCACCACCGGCGTCTTTGCCGCTGGCACCTGCTTCTGCTGCAAACTGGAATTCTTCTGGAACCTCGGCGTCTCGATGACCGTGATCGAACTTTCGGGCTGCGCCATGGATTGCTGCTGCGGCGCATAGGCATCAAGTTTCGTGCGGGTGTTGATGACGATATCCGGCGTGGCCGATGCCGGCGCGCTGCAGCCATTTCTCTGCATCGCATCCAGCAACTGCCGGCGATCGACACCGGCAGCATCGATCCGCCCGGTGCTCTGGTCGCGCTCGTCCATCAGTTGGTCAAGATCGTGCCGCATGCCTTCCAGCGACATTCTCATATCGTCGCAAATGCCGGAATTGTCGTCTCCACCGAACCCAAAGCCTTCGTCAGTGGCGCAGCCCTGGTTGCGCAGGTCGCTCATCACACGTCGGATCATCACATTCTGCTGGACGATGGCGCGCGAAAGCTGGCGCGTTTCCTCGCTTGCACCGACCACTTCGCTGGTATTCGCGTAGCGGCCGCGCAGCTCGTCGCACAGATTGGCCTGGGCGAAGCTCGGTGTTGCCGTCAGCAGCGACAGCAGGGCAATGGAAGTCAGATGTGTGCCGCGGTTCACGATACTGTTCTCGAAAGCGGTTGGATTTCGTCGAAGGCTACACGTTGGAGCTTAACAACGTATCCATTAAACGCATGGAATTCGAGGCGGTTTCGCCGAATTGTGGTCCGTGCCGCCCCGGTAGGGCGGCCACGGAAGTCTTCGCTCAAACCAGCTGCGATGCCTCGACCACGGCCAGAGCAGCCATGTTGACGACGCCGCGCGAAGTCACCGAAGGTGAAAGAATATGTGCGGGAAGGGCCGTTCCAAGCAGGATCGGGCCGACATGCAATCCATCGGTCATCGTCTTGACGACGCCAAGCGTGATGTTGGCCGCATCGAGATTGGGGAAGACGAGCAGGTTCGCTTCGCCCGTCAGCGTGCTGTCCGGCATGACGTGGCGGCGCAGGCTTTCGGAAATGGCGCTGTCGCCATGCATTTCGCCGTCGACTTCCAGTTCCGGTGCTGCGTCGCGAACGAGCGCCAGGGCGTTGCGCATCTTGGTGGCGCTTTCCGATTCCCGCGAACCGAAGTTGGAGTGCGAGACGAGCGCCGCACGCGGCTCGATGCCGAAACGCTTGATTTCCTGTGCCGCGAGGATCGTCGACTCGGCGATCTCCTCGGCGGTCGGATTAAACGTCACGTAGGTATCCGTATAGAAGGTTGCCCCACGCTGCGAGATGAGCAGGCTGAGCGCCGAAAAGTCACGAACGTCAGGCCGCTTGCCGATGATCTGGCGAACGATGCGCAGATGGCGCTCGTAGCGGCCTTCGAGGCCGCAGATCAGCGCATCGGCTTCGCCACGCTTCAAGGCAAGCGCCCCGATAACCGTTGCGTTGGTACGCACGATCGTGCGGGCAGCCTCGGGGATGACGCCGGCGCGGCCGACAAGCGAGAAATAGAGCTCGACATATTCGCGGAAGCGCGGATCGTCTTCCGGATTGATGACGGCGAAATCGGCATGCGGGCGGATCTTGAGACCATAGCGCTTCAGGCGGGTTTCGATGACCGACGGACGGCCGATCAGGATCGGCGTTGCCGTGCCTTCTTCAAGCAGAACCTGGGCTGCGCGCAGCACGCGCTCGTCTTCGCCTTCGGAGAAGACGACGCGCTTGCGCTCAGCGATTTTCGCAGCGGCAAAGATCGGCTTCATGATGAAGCCGGAACGGAAGACGAAGCGGTTCAGCTCGTCCATATAGGCGTCGAAATCCTTGATCGGACGCAACGCCACGCCGCTGTCGGCGGCTGCCTTCGCCACGGCCGGCGCAATGCGCAGGATAAGGCGCGGATCGAAGGGCGACGGGATCAGGTAGTTGGGTCCGAAGACGGGCGTTTCGCCTGAATAGGCGCGGGCGGCGACATCGGAAGGCTCTTCGCGGGCGAGCGAGGCGATGGCGCGCACGGCAGCCATCTTCATTTCCTCGTTGATCGTCTTCGCGCCGCAGTCGAGCGCGCCGCGGAAGATGTACGGGAAGCAGAGAACGTTGTTCACCTGGTTCGGGAAATCCGAGCGGCCGGTGCAGATCATCGCGTCGGGGCGGGCTGCTCGGGCGAGCTCGGGCATGATTTCCGGCGTCGGGTTGGCGAGCGCCATGATCAGCGGCTTTTCCGCCATCTGCTCAAGAAGTTCCGGCTTCAGCACGCCGGCGGCCGAAAGGCCTAGGAAGACGTCGGCGCCGGGAATGGATTCAGCAAGCACGCGCTTGTCGCTGTCCTGGGCGTAGACGGATTTCCATTCGTCCATCAGGACGTTGCGGTCCTTGTAGACCAGGCCTTCGATGTCGTGGACCCAGATGTTTTCGCGCCTGGCGCCGAGGGTAACGAGCAGGTTGAGACAGGCGAGCGCCGCAGCACCGGCGCCGGAGGCAACGATCTTGACGTCCTCGATCTTCTTGCCGGCGAGTTCCAGCCCGTTGAGGATGGCGGCGGCGACGATGATGGCGGTGCCGTGCTGGTCGTCGTGGAAAACCGGGATTTCCATCTTCTCGCGCAGGCGGCGCTCGACGTCGAAGCATTCCGGCGCCTTGATGTCTTCGAGATTGATGCCGCCGAAGGTCGGCTCGAGCGCGGAGATGGTGTTGACCATCTCATCGACGGTGGGGGCCGCGACTTCGATGTCGAACACGTCGATGCCGGCGAACTTCTTGAAGAGAACGGCCTTGCCTTCCATGACGGGCTTGGAGGCGAGCGGACCGATATTGCCGAGGCCGAGAACCGCCGAACCGTTGGAAATCACGGCGACGAGATTGGCGCGGGCTGTATAGTCGGCGGCGGTCTCGGGATTGTCGCGGATGGAGAGGCAGGGCGCGGCGACACCCGGAGAATAGGCAAGTGCCAGATCGCGCTGGTTGCCGAGCGGCTTCGTCGCCTGAATTTCGAGTTTGCCGGGGCGGGGATAGCGATGGAAATAGAGCGCCTGTTCGTCGAGGTTTCCGCTCGCCATGTTCTTGGCTGCCTTCGAAGTGTCGTCGTGCGTATCCATCCGCGTCTCCATTCCTGCCTGCACTTGCGTTTGAGTCCCTCAATACATCAATCGTCGGACCTTCACAGTATGCAATTGACGCGCCAAGCGCTTTTGCCGTGACAAAGTCTTGATTGCCGCCTCTGGGCGGTGATCGGGCCGTTCGAGATCATCCGTGACTTGCTTCCGTATTTCAGCTTCGCGGTTGATGGCTTGGAGCTCACCATCGCGGCCAGGCATCGCCGAATCGGCCTCATATGCCGTCTGGCACAGGATTTGTCATCTTCCTGAAACACGAGTCTGGTTTTGGAATAGTCAAGGCTAGGATAGGGCACGAACATTGAGTTCGTGAATGAAAACATGGACACCCGGCGATTCCGAACACTGTTCATTTCTGACGTGCACCTCGGTTCGAAGGCCGCCAAGGCGGATTTTCTGATCGATTTTCTCCGTCATCACGATGCCGACACCATCTACCTGGTCGGCGATATCGTCGACGGTTGGCGCCTCAAGCGGAACTGGTATTGGCCGCAGGACTGTAACGACGTCGTGCAGAAGCTGCTGCGCAAGGCGCGCAAGGGCACGCGCGTCGTCTATATCCCCGGCAATCATGACGAATTCCTGCGCGATTTCCCCGGCATGCACTTCGGCGGCATCGAGGTGGCGCAGCGCGCCATGCACGAAACGGCCGACGGCAAGAAATATCTGGTGCTGCACGGCGACGAATTCGACGTCGTCGTCCGCAATGCCCGCCTGCTCGCTTACCTTGGCGACTGGGCCTATGACATGGCGATCCTGATCAATGTCGGCCTCTCGGCAGTTCGCCGCCGCCTGAACATGCCTTATTGGTCTTTCTCGGCATGGGCGAAGCTGCAGGTGAAGCACGCGGTGAATTTCATTGGTGAATTCCAGCGTGTCGTTGCCGAGGAAGCGAGACGCAACGATGCCGACGGCGTGATCTGCGGCCACATCCATCATGCCGTCATCGAGGATCTCGATGGCATCCGCTACATCAATACCGGCGATTGGGTGGAGAGCTGCACGGCGATTGCCGAGCATGAGGACGGCACGTTCGAACTGATCACCTGGCAGACAATTCTCGAGACGCAGCCTGCCGGCGCGCCGGTCGAAGAATTGCCGCAGCCGCTGGGCGCTCAGGCCGCGTGATTTCGATGCGTCTTCACGCGCTCAGTAATGGCCTGTCATAATTATTGACTGCCAAGAAACGTCTGTAGTGCCGGACTTTATCGGAAACGTTTCAGTTCGACTATTTCTCGCCATAGTCGTGCTCACGATAGAGTGGTAGGGACAAATCAGTTCCCTTCAGGTCTGTCATGATTCCCGCGATAAAATCTTTCCAGGGTGAGGGTGCGCCTCCGTATTTCCGCTTGCGCACCGCATTGTCCTATTGTGCGCCGTTGTTCGTCAACGGCATCGCTCTGCCGTTCTTCCCCGTCTGGCTGGCGGGGCTGAATTTCAGCGATCACGAGATCGGTCTGGTGATTGCCGTGCCGATGGTCGTGCGCGTTCTCGTGACGCCCGTCGTCGCCGTGCTCGCCGACCATATGAAGGAGCGCGCCGATGTGCTGTTCTGGTCTGGCGGCCTGTCGCTGCTGACGGCGATCGCGCTTTACTGGACCAGCGAATTCTGGCCGGTGCTGCTCGTCTATGGCATCCAGGGTGCAACCTATGCGCCCTATTTGCCGCTGGTCGAATCCATCGCCATGTCGGGCGTGCGGCGCTGGGGCTTCGACTACGGCTCGATGCGGGTCTGGGGATCGATCACCTTCATCGTCTCGACGCTGCTCGGGGGGCAGATGATAGGAATGTGGGGCGGCACGATGGTACTTCCCGTCATGGTCGCGGGCTTTGTGCTGACCATGCTCATGGGCCTTGTCTCGCCGCGCATCGGACCGACGCGGCGACGCAACCAGCCGATCAATTTGCAGCCGCCAACGGGGAGCCTGCGCTCACCGCAGCTGCTCATCACCATGATCGGTGTCTCGATCCAGCAATCGAGCCACGCGATGCTCTTTACATTCGCATCGATCTATTGGCGCAAGCTCGGCTTTTCCGGCACCGAGATCGCAGTTCTCTGGAGCATCGGCGTCGCCGCCGAGGTGATGGTTTTCTTCCTGTCGAAAATGTTGAATCGCCGTTTCAGCGCGTGGACGCTGATCTTCTTCGGTTCGAGCGTCTGCGTCCTGCGCTGGGTCCTGTTTCCCTTCAATTTTGGCTTCCTGGGTTATTTCCTGCTGCAAGCTCTGCATGCCTGCACCTTTGCCTGTGTGCATACCGGCGTCCAACGCCGGATCGTCGCCTCGGTTCAGGAAACGCAGGAATCCTCGGCCCAGGGCGCCTACTATTTCTATAACGGCATGTTCCTCGGCCTGATGACGCTGGCGTCTGGCTATCTATATGCCTGGCTCGATCTCGACAGCTACTATGTCATGGCTGCGCTGGCGGCGTTCGGCCTGGCCATGGTGATTTTCGCGCGCGGCCTTCAGTCCAGGGGCTCGGCGATCGGTGAGGACGCGCGCGGCGTCTCATGACGCAGGTGCAACAAATTCATTTGGATATCAAAAAGCTGTGACATATGTTGGCCGTGGCGCGGCATGGCAATTTCCTGTGCAGTCGGTGTATTAAAGATCGGCGTCGATGGGGCTCCTGAGTCGGCGTTGATGATGCCAGATCTGAAAGACGCATGAGCTTGAAAGCAGCCGAACAAAAAAACGATGCACCCAGGATCGATGACGAGGGCGATGGCGGTGGTCATCGCTACCGGCTCGAGGGCAATTGGCGTAGCGCCAACGTCCATGGCGTGCTGCGGCAGATCGAGCAGCTCTCGAAACGGAGCGCCGGCGGCAACATCGTGATCGATCTTTCCGGTCTGTCGGATGTCGACACGGCTGGCGCATTGTTGATCCGCCGCCTGAAGGAAAGCCAGGAAGCACACAAGGCCATTGTCACGATCGAAGGCTCCAATCCCCACATTGACGAATTGCTGACAGCTTTCGATAAGGATACTCACGTTGAATCCGGGGAGCCGAAGCCGAAAAAGTCCCTGCCGGAGCGTTTTCTCGAACCGATCGGGATAAGCGTCTATGACATCTGGGGCAATCTGGTTGCCGCCATGTATATACTGGGTTCGGCCGTACGTGGCGCTCAGCTCAAGCTCGGGCGCGGCAGCGGTGTTTCACCGGCTTCGATCGTCAACCAGATCGATCACATGGCGGTGCGCGCCGTCCCGATCATCCTGCTCATGTCGTCGCTGATCGGCGCGATCATCGCGCAGCAGGGGGCGTTCCAGCTGCGCTATTTCGGCGCCGAAGTCTTCGTCGTCGATCTCGTCGGCATCCTGCAACTGCGCGAAATCGGCGTGCTGCTGACGGCGATCATGATCGCCGGCCGCTCGGGCAGCGCGATCACCGCCGAAATCGGCTCGATGAAGATGCGCGAGGAAGTGGACGCACTGAAGGTCATGGGTCTCAACCCCATCGGCGTGCTGATCTTCCCGCGGCTGGTGGCGCTGACCGTTGCTTTGCCGTTGCTGACGGTCATTGCCAACTTTGCCTCGCTTTTCGGCGCGGCGATGGTCGCCTGGGGCTATTCCGGCATCACCGTGGCGACCTTCATTTCGCGCCTGCATGAGGCGGTCAGCCTTTCCACGGTCATTTCCGGGATGATCAAGGCGCCGTTCATGGCACTGGTCATCGGCATCGTCGCGGCGGTCGAGGGGCTGAAGGTCGGCGGCAGCGCCGAATCACTGGGTCAACATGTGACCTCGTCGGTGGTGAAGTCGATCTTCGTCGTTATCCTGATGGACGGGCTGTTTGCCATGTTCTACGCAGCAATCGACTTCTGAGAGGGGCTGACCATGAGCGCGCTTCACTCGGAGACCCCGTTGGAAAAAGATGAGCAAGGCAGGGACATCGTGCTGTCGGCGCGGGATGTCACCGTTGCTTTCGGACCGAAAGTCGTCCTCGACAAGTTGAATCTCAATATCTATCGCGGCGAAATCTTAGGTTTCGTCGGCGCTTCCGGTGCGGGCAAGTCCGTGCTGTTGCGCACGGTGCTGCGGCTGCTGCCCCGTCGCTCGGGCAAGATCGAGATCCTTGGCGAGGACTACGACACGCTCTCGGAGCCGGAGCGCAACCAGCTCGACATGCGGCTCGGTGTTCTCTTCCAGCAGGGGGCGCTGTTTTCATCGCTGACGGTGAAGGAAAACATCCAGGTGCCGATGCGGGAGTATCTGGACCTGCCGCAGGAGATGATGGACGAGCTGGCGCTGATGAAGATCCGTATGGTGGGTCTGGCGGCCGATGCCGCCGACAAATACCCCTCGGAGCTTTCCGGCGGCATGATCAAGCGCGCAGCGCTTGCCAGGGCCCTGGCGCTCGATCCCGACCTTGTTTTCCTCGACGAGCCGACCTCGGGGCTCGATCCTATCGGCGCAGCGGAGTTCGACGAGTTGATCGCACGGCTGCGCGACACGCTCGGCCTGACCGTTTATATGGTGACTCACGACCTCGACAGCCTGTTTTCCGTCTGCGACCGTATTGCCGTTCTCGGACATAAGCGGGTATTGGTGGAAGGAACGGTTGAGGACATGCTCGCCTGCGATGACCCCTGGGTGCAATCCTACTTCAAGGGCAAGCGCGCACGTTCGGTCGTTCCGCGGGAAGACATCAGGGGCCGTAACGACGACAAAGGCGCAAGCGCCCACAGCCGCGAGAAGTGACTGGAGATTATGGAAACCAAAGCCAATTATACGATCGTCGGGTTCTTCACGCTGCTTGTCATCGCAGCCGCCTTCGGCTTCGTCTACTGGATGGCCGAATATGGCCGCGGCGGACCGATGGTCGAACTGGTCGTGCGCATCCCCGGTTCGGCAAACGGTTTGAGCGTCGGCTCGCCGGTCCGCTTCAACGGCATTCAGGTCGGCTCGGTGCAGAGCCTGTCGATCGACGCGGACGATCCGAACTATTCGCTGGCTTTCACGCAGGTGCGTGTCGATGCGCCAGTTTATACCTCGACCAAGGCTATCCTCGAGATCCAGGGTTTGACGGGTGCCGCCTATATCGAACTTTCCGGCGGACGCAACGGTGACGAGAACATTCTGAAACGCTCGGTCGATACCGGAAAGCGCGCAGTGCTGCTTGCAGATCAATCGAGCGTGACGAACCTTTTGGCGACGGCGGACAAGATCCTCAATCGTGCCAATGATACGATCGGCGACATTCAAGGATTCATCTCGGATTCGCGAGGACCATTAACCGATACGGTGCGCAATGCGCAGAAGTTCTCCAAGGCGCTCGCCGACAATTCCGACAATATCGACAGGTTCCTGGCGAGCGTCGGTCAGCTGTCCGATACTTTCAAGACGGTCTCGACCCGCGTCGACTCGACATTGGATGCGATCGAGAAGCTGGTGCGCGCCGTTGATGCCCAGAAGATCAACGATGTCGTCGCCAATGCCGACAGGATCACGGCCAATGTCGCCGATGCTACGACTGACCTGAAGGCGACCATTACCAGCTTCAAGCAGACGGCCGACACTTACACGACCTTCGGCCAGAAGGCGCAAAAGACCCTGGACCGCGTCGATGAGATCGTTGCGCAGATCGATCCCGCGAAGATCAAGGGATCGGTCGATGACATCGCCGACCTGACGAAGCAGGCTCGCACGGCGGTCGCATCGATACGGGACGTTGCCAATTCGGTTGCCGCGCATCAGCAGGACATCGACCAGACGATCGCCAATGCGCGTGACATTTCCACCAAGCTCAATGCGGCATCCGGCAAGGTCGACGGCATTCTCACCAAGGTCGATTCCCTGCTCGGCAGCGACAGCACACAGTCGCTGTTCGCCGAGGCCAAGGATACGCTCGAATCCTTCAAGAAGATGGCCGACAACCTCAATTCCCGCATCGGACCGATCGCCGACAATCTGCAGAAGTTTTCGAGCGGTGGCCTGCGCGATGCCCAGACGCTTATCAACGATATGCGCGGCACGGTTGACAATTTGAATACGACTATCACTAATTTCGACCGTAACCCGCAGCGATTGATCTTCGGTGGCGATACGGTGAAGACATATGACGGCCGTGCGCGGCATTGATGAATAGCGAGATCTGGTCTCGAGGGGATAAGCGAAATATGATCGGTTGCGTGTCGAGTGGGCGTCATCAGGTGTGGAAAACTGTGATCGCGTTGCCGTTGCTTGCAGCCTTGCTCGGAGGCTGTGGCACTTCCAGTAACAGCGACACTTACGATCTTTCCGCTTCGGCGAAGGCGAACGGACCTTCCGCCAAGAGCAAGCAGATCCTGATTCCGCCACCGACTGCGCTGCAGGCGCTCGACAGCAACCAGATTGTCATCCGCGTTTCGCCTTCGGAAATCCAGTATCTCGGCAAGTCGCAATGGAGCGACAAACTGAGCAAGATGGTGCAGTCCAAGCTGGCGGAAGCTTTCGAGAATACCGGCAGGCTCGGCGGCGTCGGCGTGCCGGGGCAGGGACTGGCGATCGACTATCAGATCGTCACCGATATTCGCGCCTTCGAGATCAATGCCTCCCGCGGCCAGAAGACGGCAATCGTCGAAATCTCGGAAAAGATCCTGAACGACCGCTCTGGCACGGTGAAGGCGCAGAACGTCTTCCGTAAGGTCGTGCCGGTCAGCGGCGGCAGCAATCCAGATTTCGTCCGGGCGCTCGATGCGGCGTTTGCCGGCGTAACTGGCGAGCTTGTCGACTGGACGCTGCGCTCGCTTTAAGAGCGCCTACCGCTCCATAAGTTCTTTCAGCGTCCTCAGATCCCGCAGGACATGCGCGGCATCGGCCGCGAATTGCTCTTCGGTCATGCCCGGAAGCCGGAGTACGGTGAACATGATCTCGCATCCGCTTCCGTTCGCTACAACACGCAAGGCATTGTAGACCCGCAGGCCGGATTCCAGCGTTACCCAATGGTCGATGACGCCGAAATCGTTGTGTGGCGCAAAGCGCACGCGGGCGCTGCCAAGCGTTCCTTCCGCGATCCAGTCTTCTCCGTCTTGCGTCAACCCCGACGCCAGGCCGGAGGCCCAAGAGGGCATGTTTTCCGGGCGGCTGGCGTAATCGTAAACCTCCCTCCAGTCGCGATCGATTGAGATATGGACGATCTTCGCGCTCATGGTCGACATGGTGGCCTGCTCCTCTATATCGTTCCGGATGGGGCTGCGATCGGCTAGGCAGACGCGAGTTCGGAAAAGGATGATTTACGAATCTCGCAACATTCTTGCACAGTCCTGCAAAGCGAACGTTTCACGGCTCGCGAAGGCTTGCCGTTTTTCGTCCGGAGTGCAACAACAACCCCGAACGCAGGATTGTCGCCGGTCTCGCCGAGCGCTGGTGGCATTGCGTCACATCGGATGTTGCTGCGTCCTTCGGGTCCTCGGGGTAGGGCCGGATGCAGGCAACGACTCACTGGAGGATTGTCGTGGAAAAGGCAGAAATCGGGCTGATCGGTCTCGCGGTGATGGGATCGAATCTGGCGCTCAACATCGCAGAAAAAGGCAACAAGATCGCAGTGTTCAACCGTACGCCGCAGGTGACGGATGAATTCTACGCCAATGCGGGCGCTCTCAAGGACAAGATCATTCCTTGCAAGACGATCGAGGAGTTCGTCGAGGCGATCCGTCCGCCGCGGCCCATCATTATCATGATCAAGGCCGGCGAGCCGGTCGACCAGCAGATGGCGGCGCTGCAGCCGTATCTGGACAAGGGCGACATCATGATCGACGCCGGCAACGCCAATTTCCGCGACACGATCGCCCGCTTCGACCGCTTGAAGGACACTGGCCTGACCTTCATCGGCATGGGCGTGTCAGGCGGCGAGGAAGGTGCCCGCCATGGACCGTCGATCATGGTCGGCGGCACGGAAGAGTCCTACAAGCGCGTCGAAAAGGTCCTGACCTCGATCGCGGCCAAGTACAACAACGAAGCCTGCTGCGCCTGGCTCGGCAATGACGGGGCAGGTCATTTCGTCAAGACCATCCATAACGGCATCGAATATGCCGACATGCAGATGATTGCCGAAATCTACGGCATCCTGCGCGACGGCCTCGGCAAGAGCGCTGCCGATATCAGCTCGATCTTCGGCAACTGGAACAAGGGCCGTCTCAACTCCTACCTAATCGAAATCACGGAAAAAGTTCTCGCAGCCAAGGACCCGGCAACCGGCAATGCCGTGCCGGACGTCATCCTCGACAAGGCCGGCCAAAAGGGCACTGGCAAGTGGTCTGCGATCGAAGCCCAGAACATGGGCATTCCGGCAACCGCGATCGAGGCGGCCGTTGCAGCGCGTAGCCTGTCGGCTCTCAAGAGCCAGCGCGAGGCAGCCGAGAAGATCTTCGGTACGCCGGACTACAAATTTCCCATCGCTTTCGGCCCCGACCTGCTGAAGGATCTCGAGCTTGCGCTGTTTGCCGCCAAGATCGGCGCCTATGCGCAGGGCTTTGCCGTGATGGCGGAGGCTTCGAAGGAGTTCAACTGGTCGCTGCCGATGCCCGTCATCGCCAAGATCTGGCGTGCCGGCTGCATCATCCGCTCGCAGTTCCTCGATGAGATCACCAGCGCCTTCACCAAGGCCCCGGATGCGGCGAACCTTATCGTCACGCCGGCCTTCGCCGAGATGGTCAAGGAATCGATCCCGTCGCTGCGCCGCATCGTTTCGGCTGCCACCGCTGCCGGTCTGCCGGTTCCCGCACTTGCTTCGGCGCTCACCTATTTCGATGCCTATCGTCAGGCGCGCGGCACCGCCAACCTGATCCAGGCCCAGCGCGACTTCTTCGGCGCGCACGGCTTCGACCGCGTCGACGGCAAGGATATCCACCACGGTCCATGGGGCAGCGGCGCTCAGGGCTGAGAAAACAGTCAAATGCGATAGTGAGAATGGCCCGCCGGAGAAATTCGGCGGGTTTTTGTTATCAGCTTTTTGGCCAGACGGGTGGGCTGATGCTTTGCAGCAGTTCCGGCTCCACGCCGTCGATACGGGCGATGACCGCCTTGGCGAGTTCCCGGCCGGCGTGGCGGAAATCTTCCGAAACCGTGATGATCTCGGGCCTGATCCAGCTCAAAACGTCGGTCGATTGCTTGGCGACCATGTCGATATCGCGGCCGAGGCGGAAGCCAGCCGCCTCGATGCCGGCATTGACGGCGATGGCGGCGCCGCTGCTGGAGCAGACGATACCGTCGGGCGCATGCGGAGAACGCATCAACGCTTCGACCGTGTCCTTGATATCGGCGAGCGCATTGTCTGTCGTTATCCTCAGGGGGACCTCTTCGGCGCCATATTGATGCAAGCCCGTCTGGAAGCCGATGCGCGTATGCGAATAATAGGTGAGCTTGCTGGAGGGTTGCAGCAGAGCTAGCCGCCGTCGACCTTTGGCAACCAGCGCGCGGACGGCCTCATGGGCAAAAGCCTCATTGTCGAAATCATGGAACGGATGGACAATGCCCATATCGGTCCGCCCATGCGTGGAGAAGGGCATACCCCGATCATGCATGAGCTCGACGCGCGGATCATCCGGCTCTGTCCGTGAAATAATGACGCCGTCGGCCGAGCCGGTGTCAAGAATATAGCGCACTGGCACCAGCGGGTCTTTGCTGTGCGAATGCGGCGTAATGACAAGGTGATATTGCGTGCCGGCAAGGACCTCGGAGATGCCGAAAACAATGTGGCTGGTGAAGCCCATGATTTCCTCGTCGATGCTCAGCACCAAGGCGATGACATTGGTCTTGCCGGTTCTCAGGCGCACGCCGGCGCGGTTCGGCTGGTAGCCCAATTGCCGGGCGACCATGCGCACGCGCTCCTTGGTCTCCGCGCCGATATCGGGGGCATCCTTCAATGCGCGCGACACGGTGGTAATGCCAAGCCCGGTCATGAAGGCGATCGTCTTCAGCGTCGGTCGCTCCGGTGCCGTCTGCGGGCTGTTTCCTGAAGTTTTGTTGTTGTCCATATTGTTCCAGCTCGCCTCCCGGCCGCCTCCCGCAGCCAATCCGCTTATATTGCTCATGCCCGCGCTGCAAGCACAGACGCCATGCGATCGCCACGCCGTCAGTGATAAAAACTGTAACGATACAGTTCGAATGTCGAGCCCTATTTTGCGAGGCATGCTTTGTCTGCGTGCTTATTGATTGTATCGCCGACCATCGCTGAGGAATTTCATGCTCGCCGGAAATGGATAGCGAAGTGGCGAGAAGTATTCTTTTTTGCTATATAAATCAAATAGAAGGTGGATTCTTTTGGCGGGTTTTGTTGGAGTGAACAACGTTCATGGCGGTCTTTTCACGGATGCAAATTCTTCTTTTGATTGTATAATTGCGCATCTTCAAAAAAATCGCGGACAGGCTGTTGCGTGCCGAAAGTGATTCGACTAGGTTTTTCCGGCAACGTTTCAGTGGGGAGGAGAACTCATGAATATTCGTTTGACGGCTGTCGCTTTGCTCGCATCTGTGGCGATTCCGGCTTTTTCAGCAAATGCGACCGATCTCGAGGTGACGCATTGGTGGACATCGGGCGGTGAAGCCGCCGCCGTGGCCGAGTTGGCAAAGGCGTTCAACGCGACCGGCAATCATTGGGTCGATGGTGCGATCGCCGGCTCGGGCGGTACTGCGCGTCCAATTATGATCAGCCGCATTACCGGTGGCGATCCGATGGGCGCCACCCAATTCAACCACGGCCGCCAGGCCGAGGAACTGGTGCAGTCGGGCCTCATGCGCGACCTGACCGATGTCGCTACGCAGGAGCACTGGAAGGACATTATTCGCCCATCCAGCCTGCTCGATTCCTGCACGATCAAAGGCAAGATCTATTGCGCGCCGGTCAATATCCATTCCTGGCAGTGGCTCTGGCTCTCGAACGCAGCCTTCAAGAAGGCCGGCGTCGAGGTTCCAAAGAACTGGGATGAGTTCGTCGCGGCTGCTCCCGCGCTGGAAAAGGCGGGGATCGTTCCGCTCGCCGTAGGCGGTCAGCCCTGGCAGGCAACCGGCGCCTTCGACGTGCTGATGGTTGCCATCGCCGGCAAGGACACCTTCCAAAAAGTATTCGGCGATAAGGACGCGAAAGCAGCGGCAGGGCCGGAAATCGCCAAAGTCTTCAAGGCGGCCGACGATGCCCGCAAGATGTCCAAGGGCTCTAACGTTCAGGATTGGAACCAGGCCACGAACATGGTCATTACCGGCAAGGCCGGTGGCCAGATCATGGGCGATTGGGCGCAGGGCGAATTTGCTCTCGCAGGTCAAAAGGCCGGCACGGACTATACCTGCCTTCCGGGTCTGGGTGTCAACGAAGTCATCTCGACGGGCGGTGATGCATTCTACTTCCCGCTGCTGAAGGATGAGGCCAAGTCTAAGGCTCAGGAAGCTCTCGCCAAGACGCTTCTCGATCCAAAGACGCAGGTTGCCTTCAATCTGAAGAAGGGCTCGCTGCCCGTGCGTGGCGACGTGGACCTCGCGTCGGCTAACGACTGCATGAAGAAGGGCCTGGAGATCCTGAAGAAGGGTAACGTGATCCAGGGCACGGATCAGCTTCTCTCTGCCGACACGCAGAAGCAGAAAGAAGACCTGTTCTCCGAGTTCTTCGCCAATCCTTCGATGACACCGGAAGCGGCTCAGAAGCGCTTTGTCGAGATCATCGCTGCTGCTGATTGATCTCTATCTTCTCGCTGTAGTGATACCGGCCCCGCGTTGCGGGTCGGTATCACGGTCGGAACACATCCTGTGACCGGCGGGCTACAGCGCGCTTGGGCGGCGAACTCGCAGGGATGTGACGTTCGGGCTTGGGTGGGGAGGGAGCGACAGGAACCGCGGGTCATAGCCCAGTTCCTAGTTATCGAAGCAGTCGCGCTTCAGAAGGAGCTACAATGACGGGTCACGCGAAAGCCGACCGGCCAAATCAATTTCTGCGCAATCTGAACTCTAAGATTGCATCCATTCCAATGATCCTGACGGCCGTCGTCATCTTCCTCGGCGGCACAATCTGGACGGTGGTTTATTCCTTCACCAATTCAAAGCTGCTGCCACGTCTCAGCTTCGTCGGACTGGACCAGTACTACCGTTTATGGGCAGCGCCGCGGTGGACCGTGTCCATCGAAAATCTTGCCGTTTATGGCATCCTTTCCATGATCTTCAGTCTTGTCATCGGCTTCGTGCTCGCTGCGTTGATGGATCAGAAGATCCGGTTCGAAAATACGTTCCGCACGATTTTCCTCTATCCTTTCGCTCTCTCTTTCATCGTCACCGGCCTCGTCTGGCAGTGGCTGCTCAATCCCGAATTCGGTATCCAGTCGGTGGTGCGTTCACTTGGTTGGACGACCTTCACTTTCGATCCGCTCTATACGCCGAGCATCGTCATTTATGGCGTGCTGATCGCCGCACTCTGGCAGGGAACAGGCCTCGTGATGTGCCTGATGCTCGCCGGCCTGCGCGGCATCGATGAAGATATCTGGAAAGCGGCGCGCGTGGACGGCATACCCATGTGGAAGACCTATTTGTTCGTTGTCATTCCGATGATGCGCCCGGTTTTCATCACAACTCTGGTCATCATCGCCAGCGGTATCGTCAAGGTCTACGATCTCGTAGTCGCACAAACGAGCGGCGGACCTGGCATCGCTTCGGAAGTCCCGGCGAAATACGTCTACGACTACATGTTCCAGGCGCAGAACCTCGGTCAGGGATTTGCAGCCTCCACCATGATGCTGTTGACCGTCGCCATCGTCATCATCCCCTGGGCGTATCTGGAATTCGGCGGAGGGCGCAAACGTGTCTGATACTGTCACTCTCAAGAATGCGAACGGCGGTGCGGCCTTGACTGACAAGACGCTCTCGGGACCGCGTGGTCGCAAGCCGCGTCCGGTGGTTTCCGGCCGCAACATCATGCTCTACGGCACACTCTTCGTTGCGGCCATCTACTATCTGTTGCCGCTGTATGTGATGATCGTCACCTCGCTGAAAGGAATGCCGGAAATCCGGCTCGGCAACATCTTCTCGCCGCCGCTCGAGATCACATTCGAACCATGGGTGAAAGCCTGGGCAACGGCTTGCACCGGTCTCAATTGCGACGGTCTATCCCGCGGTTTCTGGAATTCCGTACGCATCACCGTGCCGTCCACGATCTTCTCGATCGCGATTGCTTCGGTCAATGGTTACGCGCTCGCCAACTGGCGGTTCAAGGGCGCGGATTTCTTCTTCTCGATCCTGATCGTCGGCGCGTTCATCCCCTATCAGGTGATGATCTATCCGATCGTCATCGTACTGCGCGAAATCGGTATCTACGGCACGCTCAGCGGACTTATCCTGGTGCACAGCATCTTCGGTATGCCGATCCTGACCTTGCTGTTCCGCAATTATTTCGCGTCGCTGCCTGTGGAGCTTTTCAAGGCTGCGCGCATCGACGGTGCGGGTTTCTGGCAGATTTTCCTGCGCATCATGCTGCCCATGTCGCTGCCGATCTTCGTCGTCGCCATGATCCTGCAGATCACGGGCATCTGGAACGACTTCCTGTTCGGCGTCGTCTTCACCAGGCCGGAATATTATCCGATGACCGTCCAGCTCAATAACATCGTCAATTCTGTCCAGGGTGTGAAGGAATACAACGTCAACATGGCGGCAACGATCCTTACGGGTCTTGTTCCGCTGGTCGTCTATTTCGTGTCCGGACGGCTTTTCGTCCGGGGCATCGCAGCCGGCGCAGTGAAGGGGTGATCCATGAACAGCAGCGTTTCCATCAAAGACCTTTCGCTGAATTTCGGTGCAGTCAATGTTCTGAAAAACCTCAATCTCGAGATCGATGACGGCGAGTTCCTGGTGCTCCTGGGATCGTCGGGTTGCGGCAAGTCGACCTTGCTCAACTGCATTGCCGGTCTGCTCGACATCAGCGAAGGACAGATCTTCATCAAGGGCAAGAATGTCACCTGGGAAGAGCCCAAGGATCGCGGCATCGGCATGGTGTTTCAGTCCTACGCACTCTATCCGCAGATGTCGGTGGAGAAGAACCTCTCCTTCGGCCTGCGCGTCGCCAAGGTGCCGCAGGACGAGATCAACAAGCGCATCGCGCGGGCCGCCGAAATCCTGCAGATCGAGCCGCTCTTGAAACGCAAGCCGGCGGAACTTTCGGGCGGCCAGCGCCAGCGCGTCGCGATCGGCCGGGCCCTGGTGCGCGATGTCGATGTCTTCCTCTTCGACGAGCCACTGTCGAACCTCGATGCCAAGCTGCGTTCGGAGCTGCGCGTGGAAATCAAGCGGCTGCATCAGTCGCTGCAGAACACGATGATCTACGTCACTCACGACCAGATCGAGGCGCTGACGCTCGCCGACCGCATCGCCATCATGAAGAACGGCGTCATCATGCAGCTTGACGATCCGACGACGATCTACAACGCGCCGCGCAATCTCTTCGTCGCTGGCTTCATCGGATCGCCTTCGATGAACTTCCTGCGCGGTGAGTTGGTCAATCGCGAAGGCAAGGTCGTATTTGCCACCAACGACGTGCTGTTCTCGCTCGATGGCTACAAGGCAGGCGAGCCCCTGCAGGCCGGCCGCAAGGCGGTACTCGGCGTCCGGCCCGAGCATATCAAGGTCAATGAAGAGGCGGCCTCCGGCGCCGAAATCCACAATGCCACCGTCGATATCGAGGAGCCGATGGGCGCCGATAATCTGCTGTGGCTGAAGCATGCCGGCCATACCATGTCGGTGCGCGTCAACGGTGCCCGGAGGTTTGGCCCCGGTTCGGCTGTGAAGCTCGGCTTCGACATGTCTCTCGCATCGCTCTTTGATGCGCAGACAGAACTCAGAATATGATCCCATGCACGGAGGCGGTTCTGCCGCCTCCATCTTACAGCGGCCCCGGGAGGTCCGATGTCATCTTCGCTCAATGATAACTTCACCGTCGATCTGGCCGGGTCGTGGAGGCTGACCTCTCCCGACAGCAATCATTCGCTATCCATGTCTCTGCCCGGTGATGTCCATTCCGCACTGCATGCGGATGGGCTTATTCCCGATCCCTATTTTGCGCGCAACGAAGAGGTTGTGCAGTGGGTCGCCAAACAGGATTGGGAGCTGACGCGCAGCTTTGTGCTCGATGACGTCGGCGGCGACTGGTATCTCGATATAGACTATCTCGACACGGTTGCCAGCGTCTATGTCAACGATGCGCTCGTGCTGGAGGCCAACAACTGCTTCCAGCGCTATCGCCCCGATGTCTCGAAGGCGCTGAAGACAGGCGAGAATAGCATTCGCATCGTCCTGCATTCGAGCATCGCCGCCGGGGCGGCGCTGCAGGCGAAGCAGCCTTTCTATATTCCCTACAGCACCGGCAACTCACCGATCCCGAACGGCAACATGCTGCGCAAGCCGCAATGCCATTTCGGCTGGGACTGGAACATTGCGATCGCGCCGCTCGGCCTTTACGGCACCATTGCGCTGAAGAAGCTCGAGATCGCCCGCATTGAAAATGTCGTCACACAACAGATTCACAACGATGATGGTTCGGTTGACCTCAAGGTAACGGTGGAACTGTTCGCCAAGGGAACGGGGATCGCGCAGCTCTATTTCTCGCTCGACGACGAGCAGGTGCGCCTCGATGTCGGCGTCAATGCCGGCGAAACGTCGATCACCCACTTCTTCCATATCGACAAGCCCAGGCTTTGGTGGCCAGCCGGCAATGGCGAGCAGGTGCTTTATGCTTTGTCCGTGGAGACCAATTTCGAAACCGTCACCCGGCACATCGGTCTGCGCACGGTCGAGCTGATCACCGCCGAGGATGAGGCGGGTAGCCGTTTTGCTTTGAAGGTCAACGGCCGCGAGATCTTTGCCCGCGGGGCGAACTGGATTCCGGCCGATGCGCTGTTTTCCCGCTCAAACCCGGCCGCGACCGAGGATCTGCTGCAATCGGCCGTCGACGCCAATATGAATGCGATCCGCGTCTGGGGCGGCGGCTTCTACGAGCATGACTGGTTCTATGATACCTGCGACCGCCTAGGCCTCATGGTGTGGCAGGACTTCATGTTCGCCTGCAATCTCTATCCCTCGACGGGCGATTTCCTTGAGAATGTCGAGGAGGAGGTGGATTATCAGGTTCGCAGGCTGGCGACGCATCCCTCCATCGTTCTCTGGTGCGGTGACAATGAGCTTGTGGGCGCGCTTACCTGGTTCGAGGAGTCCCGCAAAGATCGGGATCGCTATCTTGTCTCCTATGATCGTTTGAACAGGACGATCGAGACGGCGATGAAGAAGGCGCTGCCGGATGCGATCTGGTGGCCGTCGAGCCCGGCTTCGGGCTATCTCAACTTCGGTGACGCCTGGCATGCCGACGGCTCCGGCGACATGCATTACTGGTCGGTCTGGCACGAGAACAAGTCCTTCGACAATTATCGTTCCGTGCGTCCGCGCTTCTGCTCGGAATTCGGCTTTCAGTCCTATACGTCGCTGCCGGTCATCAAGACCTATGCCGAGGCGAAGGATATGAACATCGCCTCTCCGGTGATGGAGCTGCATCAGAAGAATGCCGGCGGCAACGAGCGCATCGCCGGCACGATGTTCCGTTATTTCCGCTTCCCGAAGGATTTCCCGAACTTCGTCTATTTGAGCCAGGTCCAGCAGGGCCTCGCGATCAAGACGGCGGTGGAATATTGGCGCTCGCTGAAGCCGCATTGCATGGGCACCATCTACTGGCAGCTCAATGACACCTGGCCGGTGGCCTCGTGGTCGAGCCTCGATTACGGCGGCCGGTGGAAGGTGATGCATTATCTGGTGCGGCGCTTCTTCCAGCCGGTTTCGGTCGCGGCAATTCCCTCGGAAGACAGCAAGACGATCCGCTTCTCTCTGGTCAACGACACCAATGCCGATGTCACAGCCGATATTTCCGTCTCGCTGCTGAAGCTCAACGGCGAGCGGGTGCCGCTCAGCACGGCCCACACCGTCTGCACGCCGGACGCAGCTGTCACTGCATTGTCGATCGATGCGGATCAGGTTCCGGCCGGTTGCCTGCTGGCGTGGCGTTTCACCGCATCGAATGGAATGGGCGGCGATGGGCATTACGTCCACGGCACCTACAAGGCCCTCGAGCTTCAACCCGCCGGCCTGACGGTGCTGAACGAGGAGAAGGAAGAGAACGGGACGGTGGAACTCACTGTCACCGCAAAGGGACTTGCGCTGTTCGTGATGATCGAGACCGAGGTGGAAGGGCGTTATTCCGACAACGCCTTCGATCTTGCGGCCGGCGAGAGCCGCCGCATCGTCTTTACACCGGCCAAACCGCTGGCAGGCGGTGTGCCTGAATTCCGTATCTACGATCTGCAATCCAGCCAATCGGTGGATTGAACTATCGCGCCGCAGTGGCGGCGCTTTCGGGGCCACAAGCCCAAGACAGACGGCCGGAAGGCCATTGGAGGACTATCGATGACGAAACTTGGATTTCAGCTTTATAGCGCCCGCAATTTCCAGCCCTATTCGGAGATCTTCGTCAAGCTCGGCAAGGCCGGCTATGCCGAAGTGGAAGGCTTTGGCGGCATCTATGCCGATCTCGACGAGACGGGCCTCAAGACCCTGCGCGCCGAACTCGACAAGAACGGCCTGCGGATGGCAAGCGGCCATTTCAGCCCGGATTTCCTCGACGGCGAAGTGCAGAAGTCGCTGACCATTGCCAAGACACTCGGCATGGATTCGATCTATGCGCCGCATATCGCTGCCGATCAGCGTCCGACCGACGCCGCCGGCTGGCGCGCTTTCGGCAAGCGCCTGCATGAAATGAGCAAGCCCTACAAGGATGCGGGCTTCGAGTTCGGCTGGCACAACCACGACTTCGAATTCGTCAAGCAGGCCGACGGTTCGCTGCCGATCGAGCAGATCTTCGAAGCCGCTCCGGATATTTCCTGGGAAGCCGATATCGCCTGGGTCATCCGCGGCGGCGGCGACCCCTTTGGCGTGATCGAAGCACTCGGTCCGCGCATCACCGCCGTTCACGTCAAGGACATCGCGCCAGCTGGCGAGAACAAGAACGAAGATGGCTGGGCCGATGTCGGTCACGGCACGGTTCCGTGGGCAAAGCTGCTCAAGGCGCTCGCCGGCACCAAGGCCAAGCACTTCGTGGTCGAACATGACAATCCGAGCGACGTCGATCGCCTGATCGCGCGCTCCATCGCATCCTTCAAGAGCTTTTGAGGCATTTCTACATGGCTAAGGAACTTGGCGTCGGCATCATCGGATGCGGCAACATCTCAACAACCTATTTCTCGCTCGCACCGCTCTTTAAGGGCCTGAAGGTGCTGGCCTGCGCAGATATCAACATGGATGCGGCGCGTGCGCGCGCCGAGGAATACAAGGTCAAGGCCCAGACCATCGACGAACTGCTCGCCAATGACGAGCTTGACGTCATCGTCAATCTGACGATCCCGGATGCGCATTTCCCGGTCTCCAAGCGCATCCTCGAAGCCGGCAAGCACGTCTACTCCGAAAAGCCGCTCGTGCTGACGCTGGAGCAGGGCGAAGAACTGCGCCGCATCGCCAAGGAAAAGGGGCTGGCCGTCGGCTGCGCTCCGGACACCTTCCTCGGCGGCGCCCACCAGCTCGCCCGTAAATTCATCGATGACGGCGGCATCGGCCGCGTCACCTCGGGTTCTTGCCACGTGATGAGCCCGGGCATGGAAATGTGGCATCCGAACCCGGACTTCTTCTTCCTGCCCGGCGGCGGCCCGATCCTCGATCTCGGCCCCTATTACGTGGCCAACCTGATCAACCTGATCGGTCCGGTGAAGCGCGTGGGTTCAATGACCTCCATGGCATCGCCGACCCGCACCATCACCAGCCAGCCGCGCAACGGCGAGATTATCCCGGTGAAGACGCCGACGACGATCCAGGCACTGTTGGAATTCGTCAGCGGCGCTCGGATCACGCTGACGGCGAGCTGGGATGTCTGGTCGCACCGCCATGCCAATATGGAGCTTTACGGCACCGAGGGCTCGCTTTACGTGCCCGACCCGAACTTCTTCGGCGGCACCGTCGAGGCAAGCGGCCGCGACAAGGACATCAAGCCGCTGGAAAACTGGGCGCATCCTTTCGGCATCGTCAATCAGGAAAGCCCGAACGGCTCGCGCGCCAACTATCGCACGGCTGGCCTTGCCGACATGGCGGCGTCGCTGATCGACGGGCGCGATGCGCGTTGCTCGCTCGACCGTACCCTGCACGGCGTCGACGTCATGACCTCGATCCTGAAGTCCGGCGAGGAAGGCCGCTTCATCGACCTGGCGACGACCTGCACGCAGCCGGCAGCACTCGGCATCGAAGAGGCGCAGGCGCTCTTGAAGTAAGCGCAGGAAAAACTGGAGCATTTCCGCTTTTCTTCGAATTGCGAAAACGCAACATCTTCTTGTTCTTACGCAGTTCCGGGCGGAAAACCGCTATACACTTTTCCTGGAATTGCTCTAGTTTGCGCGCGGGTAAACGACCCGCGCGTTTTTATCTCGAAGGAATTTCATCATGGCCTGGCAACCGGCATCCGATCGCTATTCGAAAATGAAGTACAACAGGACCGGCCGTTCCGGTCTGAAGCTGCCGGCCGTCTCGCTTGGGCTTTGGCACAATTTCGGCGGCGACACGCCGCATGACCGCAAGATCGACATGTGCCGCACGGCCTTCGATCTCGGTATCACTCATTTCGATCTCGCCAACAATTACGGCCCGCCTCCCGGCAGCGCCGAGACCGCGTTCGGCGAGATCCTGCGCACCGAATTCGCCGGTCTGCGCGATGAGCTCATCATCTCTTCCAAGGCAGGCTACGACATGTGGCCGGGTCCTTATGGCGAATGGGGCAGCCGCAAGTATCTGATCGCGTCGTGCGACCAGAGCCTGAAGCGCATGGGCCTCGACTATGTCGATATCTTCTATTCGCACCGCTTCGATCCCGACACCCCGCTTGAGGAAACCTGCGGCGCGCTCGATCATATCGTCCGTTCGGGCAGGGCGCTTTATGTCGGCATTTCCTCCTACAACTCGCAGCGTACGCGCGAGGCGGCCGCCATCCTCAAGGATCTCGGCACGCCCTGCCTGATCCATCAGCCGAGCTATTCCATGCTCAATCGCTGGGTCGAGGATGACGGTCTGGTGGATACGCTCGAAGATCTCGGCATCGGCTCCATCGTCTTCTCGCCGCTGGCGCAGGGCATGCTGACGACGAAGTATCTGGGCGGTATTCCGGAGGATAGTCGTGCAGCCCAGAACCACTTCCTGAAGCGCGATTTTATCCGCCCGTCGATCATCGACAATATCCGCAAGCTCAACGAGATTGCCGAGAAGCGCGGCCAGACGCTGGCACAGATGGCGATTGCCTGGGTTCTGCGCGGTGGCCGCATCACCTCGGCCCTGATCGGCGCCAGCCGCTCGTCGCAGATCGTAGACTGCGTCAAGGCGCTCGATAATCTCGACTTCACGGCTGAAGAGCTGAAGCAGATCGACGTCTACGCCAAGGAGGCTGACGTCAATCTCTGGGCCAAGTCGGCCGAGCGGGACTGATTATCTGAAGCGCCCGGAACCAGTTTCCGGGCGTTTTTGCTCATGCTGGCGCTCATCGTGGTCTCTGGAGGAGGGAGCTTCATGATCCGCAATCCAATCTTGCCGGGGTTCAATCCCGATCCGTCCATCTGCCGTGTCGGCGAGGACTACTATATCGCCACCTCGACATTCGAATGGTATCCGGGCGTGCAGATCCATCATTCCCGCGATCTGGTGAACTGGACTTTGGTCAGGCGACCGCTGGAGCGAGCGTCTCAGCTCGACCTGCGCGGCGAGCCGGACAGCTGCGGCATCTGGGCGCCTTGCCTCTCCTATGCCGAGGGACTGTTTTGGCTCGTCTACACCGACGTCAAGCGTTATGACGGCAACTTCAAGGATGCGCATAATTACATCGTGACATCGCCGACCATGGAGGGCGAATGGTCCGAGCGGATTTACGTGAATTCCTCGGGTTTCGATCCCTCGCTCTTCCATGACGATGACGGACGCAAATGGTTCGTCAACATGCAATGGAACCACCGCACGGAGAGCTACGGCGGCTCGCCGAAGACGCCGGCTTTCGATGGTATCCTGCTGCAGGAATGGGATCCGGCGACGAAATCCTTGAAGGGATCGATCAGAAACATTTTCGCCGGCACCGATCTGGGGCTGGTCGAGGGGCCGCATCTCTTCAAGCGTAACGGCTGGTACTATCTGACGACGGCCGAAGGCGGCACCGGCTATGACCATGCCGTGACCATGGCCCGCTCCCGCGACATCGCCGGTCCTTACGAATTACACCCAAACAAATATCTGATCACGTCGAAGGATCATCCGGAAGCGGCGTTGCAGCGTGCCGGTCATGGCCAGTATGTCGAGACGCATGACGGCCAGTTCTATCATACGCATCTGTGCGGGCGGCCGCTGCCACCACACCGCCGCTGCACGCTTGGCCGGGAGACGGCTCTGCAGAAATGCGTCTGGAAGGAGGATGGCTGGCTCTATTTGGAAGACGGCACCAGCGTCCCAGATGTGCATGTCCCCGGTCTGAACGGTGCCCAGCGCATCGAGAAACCGCGCCGCAGTGGCTACAATTTCGATGAGCGCGAACTGCCGTTGGATTTCCAGTGGCCGCGCACGCCGCAGCCGGAATGCATCTTCAGCCTGACGGCGCGTCCCGGTCATTTGCGGCTTTTCGCCCGCGAAAGCATCGGCTCCTGGTTTGAGCAAGCGCTTGTCGCCCGCCGGCAGGAACATCACAGTTTCCGCGCCGAAACCGTCGTCGAATTCGCGCCCGATACCTATCACCAGGTTGCCGGCCTGACGCATTACTACAATCGCTTCAAGCTGCATGCCATCGCGGTGACATTGCATGAGAAGCTCGGCCGCTGCGTCACGATCATGACATGTGCCGGAGATTATCCGAATGGCCGCCTGAGCTTTCCGGTCGGGGGCGGCGTCGCAGTGCCGGAGGGGCGGATCCAGCTCGCCATGGAAGTGCGCGACAACGATCTGCAGTTCTTCTGGCAGGCGGAAGGGATGGGCGCGTGGCAAGCCATCGGACCTATGCTCGATGCCGGCGTCATCTCGGACGAAGGCGGCCGTGGCGAGCATGGATCCTTCACCGGCGCTTTCACGGGCATGTTTGCCTTCGATACGTCGGGCCAGGCAAAAATGGCGGATTTCGACTGGTTCAATTACGATGAATTGTAAGGCTGCCAATGGCTTGCGGCGATGCAGGCACAAGGCCGAACCATCGGATCGTGTTCATTACGGAATTGTAATTCAACTGTGAGATTCGTTTCAGGCCTGTGACGATAAGAACGTGTGCAGATTCTGAAATGAGGAAACAACCAATGAGAAAAATCTTCACCGTCCTTCTTGCGGCCTCCATCCTGGCGCCGCCGCTTGCTGCGGCAGCGCAGGTCAAGCCCGCGCCGGCCGGCAGGCAGGTCGTCGTCCAGAAAGACGTGGTGAAGAAGAAGGTCGTTATCCGCAAGGGCGGCTGGGTGAAGGGGCGCCGTCTGTCGCCTTCCGACCGGCATCGCGCGGCGGAGATCGACTATCGCGCTTTCCAGCTGTCCGCGCCTCCGCGCGGCTATCATTGGGTTCGCATCAAAAACAACTTCCTGCTCGTCGGCATTACCAGCGGTCTGATCTCGAAGGTGCATGAAGCCCGGTAGTTCGGGCGCAATCATCGTCAGATAAAGTCATGACCTCCACCAGAGGTGGAGGTTTGAAACGCTGCGCTTGAACCGCTAGAAGCGGTTTTGCTATAAGTTAGTAGCTAGGATTAAAGAGGTCGGCAAAGTCGGAAGCTTTGTCGGCCTTTTCTTGATTACGGATATAACGTCTGACGACCTGCTCATCGTAGCCAGTCGTCGACACGAAGTATCCACGCGCCCAAAAGTGATAGCCCTTGTAGCGCCGCTTGCGGGCATATTTGTTGGCGACGTAAAGCGCCGTCTTCCCCTTCAAAAAGCCGACAATATGCGCAACCGAGTATTTCGGCGGGATCGAGATCAACATATGCACATGGTCGGGCATCAAATGACCCTCTTCGATCTGGCAGCCTTTTTGCTGTGCCAGCCGACGTAAGAGTTCTCCCAACTCACGCCGTACGTCCCCGTAGAGTCTTTTCGTGCGGTATTTGCTGCCAAAAACAACGTGATACTTGCAGTCCCACGTCGCATGCGAGAGCGTTTGCTCATCCATAGAACCTCCTTGTTCGAAGTCTGGGCCACGCCAGCAGTTCAAGCAGGAGGTCTCTCAACTACCGTGTAGAACTCGTCCAGTCCTCCACCGTAGGTGGAGGTTTATCTTGCTCGCAAGCAAGGGCGGCCCTCGGGACCGCCCTTTTCCATGCTGTCAGATATGGAGAACGCCCTGAATCAAAATCCCCGGCATTCGGCCGGGGATTTCAGCATTTCGTCTTTTCTCAATCTCAGTTCAGGCGGCCTGCCGCATGCGCCAGCATGGTATAGACCTTGCCGGTGTCCGAGGTGAGATAGGATTGCGTGACGGTGCGGTCGCGATCGGTGCGGGCAACGTCGGCAAGCAGCTTTTCGAAATCGGCGATGTAGCGATCGACCGCAGTGCGGAATTCCGGTTCGCGATCATACTTGCGCTTGATCTCGTCGAAGGTCTGCTGACCCTTCAGCGTGTAAAGCCGGCGGGTAAAGACATCGCGCTCGCCGCGCTGGTAACGGCGCCACAGATCCACCGAAGCGTCGTGATCGATCGCGCGGGCGATATCGACCGACAGCGAATTCAGCGACTCGACGACGTGACGCGGGTTGCGCGCCACGGGGGCGGATGCCGGTTCTGGCTGAGCACGCGGTGCTGTCTGACGAGCAGGCGGCAGGTCGGCACTCTCATCCCGTGAGGCGCCGCGCAGCAGGTCGCTGATCCAGCCACCGCCGGCCACCGTTTCCTGGCGGGCCGGAGAGGGCGTTTCGGCCGGGCGCGGCGGCTGAGCCACGGAACGTTCGGCGGAGATGGAGCCGCGCAGGCCGAGGGATTCGATCGAAGGCTGTTGTGGTTGTGGTGCCGGTTGCCGGACGATCTGCTGGGGGGCCGGCTGCGGCTGCGGAGCCGGTTGCTGCGGCCTCGGAGCGGGAGCCGCTGCAGTCGGGGCAGGTGCCGCCGGCTGCGGACGCGGGGCGGGCTGTGTGTCGGCAAGAGCGCGAGCTGCCGGCTCGGAAATCTCCAGCTGCTGGGTCGAGCGGCCGACGATCTGCGAGATGTCCTGCAAGGCCTTGATCTGCTCGGCCACTGCGCGACGCATGGCGGCCGCACTTTCCTTGGCTTCTTCCGGAAGGTCGAACGCGCCGCGCTTCAGCTCGCTGCGGGTCATATCGAGTTCCTTGCGGATATCGCCGGCCGAGCGACGGATCTCGTCGGTAGCACCGGCGAAGCGGCCGATGGCTTCATCGACGGCGACGCGCAGAGTTTCGCGCAGTTGTTCGGCGGCACCGTCAGAGGTCTTGCCGGCTTCAGCAAACATCCGCTCGACGTCCGACAGCGAAGCCGTCAGGCCGCCGCGCAGGCGGTTGGTGAGATCGGTCGAGCGGCGCTCGGCATTGGCGAAGGTGTTTTCCATCGCCTGGCTTGCCTCCTCGCCCGCCTTCTGGAGCGAGCCACGCATGCTTTCGGCAGCATCCTCGGCGCGCTTTTCGGCGTCGGAGAGGACACGACCGATATCTGCGAAGGAGGACTGAACGCTCTGGCGCAGATTGCCGGTGACCTGATTGGAACGCTGTTCGGCGCGATCGAAAGCGGTTTCTACCATCGAGCCGAGGGCACGCATGGTGTTCTCGATCTCTTCCGAGCGCTGAACGAGGCCGACGGCCAGGTTCTGCAACGCCGTCTCGCGTTCTTCCAGCGTCGACACGAGGTTCGACTGGGCAGCGCCCAGAAGCTGGGAGGCCTGCGACAGCACCTTGGAGTGATCGTCGAAACGACCGACGATGCTTCCGACCTGCGACAGGGTCTGGCCGGTGATTTCCGAAAGCTTGTCGACCTTGCCTTCGAGAAGACGGCTGGAGGCCGAAACCATCTCCCCGGCCTTTGTGGCCGAGTCGGCGAAGCGTGCAGAGGTGGCGCTGAGGCGATCGTCGACGCTTGCGAATTCGGTAGCGGCATTGTTCAGCAGGCCCGCGATCGCGGAGTTGTTTTCCGCCAGCCGAGCGATGATACCGTTGACGCTTGCCAGCAGGTTGTTTTCGAGCGCGCTGACGGTGCTGACAGCATGTTCGGTGCGCGATGCTATGGCGTTGATCAGGGCAGCGTTCTCTGCGCGCAGGCGCTCGGTGCTTTCCTGGGCTGCCGCCGAGATGAGGGCGGCGGCTTCCTGACCGGTTGCCGCATAGCGGTCGACGATCGGGCGGGCCTTTTCGTCGATCAGGCGCGACAATTCGGTCGAGCGGCCGGCCAACATGGAGTTCAGCTCGCGGGTCCGCTCGTCCAGCGAGGAGCGGATGGACGCGCCGCGCGCTTCCAGCGCCTTGTCGACATCGGTCAGCGTGGCGTCGATTTCGCGGGCGCGGTCTTCCAGCGACGTGCGGATGGCCGTGCTGCGCTCGTCAAGGGCACGCTCGACCTGTGACATGGTGGAAGCGATCTGCTCGCTGCCGCCGGCGAGCGTGTTGCGGATGGCCGCACCACGGGCTTCCAGAGACTGCTCGGCTGAGGAGAGGGTCTGAGAGATCGTATTGATCTGGTTGCTGACAAGGCCTTCCGCCTCGGCGACCTTGTTGACGATCGCGTTGCCGGCCTCCGAGAAGGTCTGCGCAACGGCGGCAGCCTGGCTCGCCAGACGGTTCTGCGTTTCAGAGACACGGTTGACCAGATCGTCGGAGCGTTCGGTCATGGCGCGTGTGAAGGCATCGCTGTGGCCGCCGAGGTTGTCGGCAAACTGCTGACCGGTGCGAGCCAGAAGGTCGGCCGTGCGGGTCGCCTCGCTGTCCATGCCCTGGGCGGCATCGGCGACTGCGGTGCGCAGCGTGGTGGCGAGATTGGCGGCCTTGCCTTCGATGGTGCGGTTGACGGCATCGAGACCGAGGTTGAGGGCGCGATCCATGGTCGATAGACGTTCATCGATGCGAGCGGCAGCTTCATTGCCGCTGACGTCGATCTTGGCGGAGCCGGTTGCCAGGGTATCGGACAGACGATTTCCTGCCGCATCGACCTGAGCGGCGACACCGGCAACACCCTCATGGATACGGTTTTCGAGAGCCGCCAGGCTAGCCTCGACGCGAGAACCGGTTTCGGCAAAGCGGCTGTGCATGCCGTCGATCGATTGATTGAGGTTGGAAGAGAAGTTCTCGGCGGAGTGGGCGATGTCGCCGGCGGCCTGCTGAATGCGGCCGGCAATGTCGCCGGCTCCGCTGGTCAGACGATCTTCCAACGTCCGTGCGCTGGCGTCGATGGTCTTGCGGAGCGAGGCCTCGCGGTCTTCGAGCGACATTTCCAGCATGCTGGCGCTGGTCGCGATGGACGTGCCGATGGCGGTCGTCTGCTCGAGCAGCGTGTTGTCGATCTGGGCATGTGCATCGCGAAGCGTCAGGCTGATGGCGTTGCTGCGATCCTCCAGCGTTGAACGCATACGCTCATAGGCCGAGGCGAGGTTCTGGTCCATTTCGGACAGGCCGGTGCCAAGCGCATTTTCGAGCTGCCGCGTCGTGCTGCCGAGGACGTTCTCCACGCGGTCGGCGCTGCTGTTGAGCAAGCCCGACAGGGATTCGGTATGGGCGGCAAGCGACCGGTCGAGGCGGTTCTGATTTTCGGTATAGGCGGCGCGAATGGCATCCGCCTTGTCGCCGAAGGCACCTGCCACACGGGACTCTGCGCCGGAGACGCTGTCGAGCAGGGCATTGGCGCGCGATTCCAGGGCGCTTTCGAAGCGGTTCTGGTTCTCGGCGAGAGAGATCGCAAAAGCCATGCTCTTGTCGTCGAGCGTATTGCTCAGCGCCTCATGGCCGTGCGTTACGGTGTGAGCGATGGCCTGGGCACCGGACGCGAGGGTTTCCTCGAGCTTTGCCTGGTTTTCCGAGAGCGCAATTGCCAGCGCCATCGTTCGATCGTCAAGGCTGTTGACGATCTTGTCGTGGGTGCCGGCCACCGTGTTGGAAAGCGCATCCAGGCGGCTGGAAAGAGTGTCTTCGAGACGCGACTGCGTGCTCGACAATGAAATGGCCAGCGCCATCGCCTTGTCGTCCAGGGCATCGGCAAGCGCAGAATGATTGTCGGTAAATGCGTTGGCGATGGCTTCTGCACGATTGGCAAGCGTTGCTTCGAGACGCGATTGGCCACCCGTCAGAACGTCGGAAAGTGCCCTGGTCTTGCCATCGAGCGTTTCGGCGACACGATCCGCGTGGCCGGAAACGGTGTCTTCGAGGCGTGCCTGGCTTTCGGAAAGAGCGATGGCGAGCGCCATCGTCCTGTCATCCAGCGTGTTGGCTACGCTTTCGGCATGACCGGAAACGGCGTTCTCCAGGCGAGCCTGGCTTTCGGAAAGGGCAAAGGCAAGTGCCCGCGTCTTGTCGTCCAACGTATTGGCAATGCCTTCCGCATGACCGGAAACGGCACTTTCCAGGCGGGCCTGGCTTTCGGAGAGGGCGATGGCAAGCGCCATCGTCTTGTCATCAAGCGTATTGGCAACGCTGTCGGCATGACCGGAGACAGTGCTTTCCAGACGCGCCTGGCTCTCGGAAAGAGCGACGGCCAGCGCCATGGTTCGGTCGTCCAGTGCATTCGCCAGGGCGGCGTGATTGCCGGCAAATGCCTTGATGATCTCTTCGGCGCGGGTGGAGAGCGTTTCCTCCAGGCGGCTTTGTCCGCTGGTCAGCGCTGCGGCCAGTGTGCCGGTTTTGCTGTCGAACGTGTCGGCGACGCGCTCGGCATGGCCGGCGACGGTCTCTTCCAGACGAGCCTGGCTTTCGGAAAGGGCAATGGCAAGCGCCATCGTCCTGTCGTCGAGCGCGTTGCTGACGCTTTCGGCGTGGCCGGAGACAGTGCTTTCGAGACGGGACTGCCCCTCGGCAAAAGCGCGAGCGATGGCCCTGGTCTTTTCATCCATGGTGCCTGCAACCTGCTCGGCATGACCGGAGACGGTATCTTCGAGGCGCGACTGGCTTTCCGAGAGGGCGATGGCAAGCGCCATCGTCTTGTCGTCGAGCGTGTCGGCGAGCTTGCCGTGCGTATCGGCAAGGGCGCCGGTGATGGCGTCGGCGCGGCTTGCCAGCGTGTTTTCAAGGCGAAGCTGGTTTTCGGCAAGCGAGATCGCCAGCATCGAGGTGCGCTCGTCCAGGGCGGCGGTCAGATGTTCGCGAGAGCTGCTGACGGCGCTGACGATGCCTTCGGAACGCTCGGCCAGCGTCTGTTCGAAACGCGACTGATTGTCGGCCAATGCGCCGAACAGGGCGCTGCTGCGCGAGGCCATGACGGCGTCGATGCGCTCATGGGCAGAGCCCAGCGCCTGCGTGATCTCGCTGGTGCGCGACGAGAGCGTGTTGTTGATCTCCGTGGCGCGGCCGGTGAAGGCCGTGGTGAGCTCTTCCGTGCCGCTCTGCAGGGCAGCTGTAACATCCCGTGTCACGCCCTGCACGGCATTGGTGAAGGTGCTCGCATGGGTCGACAGCGCGGAATGCAATTCGCCCGTACCCGAGGTGAGGGCAGACGAAATTCCGCTGGTCGCATTGTGAAGCGCGGAGGTGATCTCATCGGCCTTGGAGCCGATGGCACTTTCCAGCACTTCCTGGCCGGTTGCCAGAGCGGTTGCGAGCGCGAAGGACTGGTCCGTGAGAGAGGACCCGAGGCGTTCGATGCTGGAGGTCAGAATGCCTTCGAGTGCATCCGAGTTGCTACCCAGGGATTGATTGATCCGGGCGAGGCTTTCCGAAAGCTTGCTGTCGAGTGTGCCGGCGCGCTTGTCGAAGGCGGAGGTGAAGTCCGAGACACGCTCGTCGAAGGTGGTCGAAAGCTGCGCAATCGTCGACTGGAAGCGCTCCTCGAAGAAGCCGGAACGAAGATCGATGTCCATGATGGCGTCATCGGCCGTCGATTGCAGGCTCTGGCGGAAGCTCGCGCCCTTTTCGTCAAGCGACGAATTGAGCTTTGCAAGCACATTATCCAGCGTACCGGTGATGGACCGCTCGCCGCCGGAGAGGCTCTCGCTGATTTCCCTGGTGCGGGCGACCAGCGTTTCGTTGAGCTGGCGGGCGCGGTCGTTGAGCGCGTTGTTCAGCTTTTCGGTGTTCGCATCGAGCGTCGAAGCGCGGGTTTCGAACTGGCCGAGGAGTTCCTTACCGCGCTGGCTCAGCGCCGAGGAGAGGGCATCCATGCGGGAGTCGAATTCATGGCCGAGGGCAAGGCCCGAAGCATTCAGGTTCTGCAGGAGGCTGTCGGTCTTGGCGGAGAGCAGGGTTCCAAGCGCCTGGACGGCGGAATCCGATTTCTCCATCAGCGCTGCGGCGCGCGTGTCGATCATCGAGGCGAAGGCTTCGCCCGAGGTGGACAGACGCACGGCGATCTCTTCGGTCGCAAGCGACAGGTCTTCCTTGATCTGGTCATGCACGCCCGAGATCGAGGAACGGATACGTTCGGCGTGATTGACGATCGCATCGCGCTCGGCGCCGAGTTCGTGCACGAGGCCACGGACGCGCAGTTCGTTGTCGGCATAGCTGCGCTCGAGTGCGTTGACCTCGGTATGGACGAGGGTTTCCAGCTCGGTAGCGCGCGCGATGGTGCGCTCGATGCCCTCGTTCATCGCGGACACTTCGCGACGCACGGCCTGGCCGACCGTCATGATACGTTCCGACGCGACGGTTTCGGGCTCGACGAGGCGCAGGGCCACCTCTGCCATCGAGCGGGCGGCGTTGCGCATGTCGTGCGCACGCGAAATCATCATGCCGAAGGCATAAAACAGGAGTACCGGAACGACGATGCCGACGATGCAGGCAATGACGCCGGGAAGGGCGGCCAGATCGGCGACCGAACGGATGCCGCGGATCTGCTCGCCATAAAGAAGGAAGGCGAGGCCGACGCCGCCGATGATCCAGAACAGCGAGAAGATCGTCGCGTTGCGAACCGCATGGCTCTGGGAGCCGCCATCCAGCGCTTTCAGGATGCTGGCAGGGCTCGCCCGGTTACCGTCGTTGGCGGCGGCAAGGTTCGCACTTCTCGGAGCCTCGGCGGCGCGGGACGCGGCAGCAGCAGAGGCTGCGTTGCGCGCGGTGCCGGCATTGCGGGCTTCATCGTCCTTGGTCTGCCTAATTGGCTGTTTCGGCGGTTCAGACACTTTTCGCTCCGGGACATCAGGCGTAGGACCGCTGCGAGACTCCAAGTTCTCGTCACTGAAATCGATCTGCAAAGCTTCGTCCAATGCCTGAAAGGCCTTGTCCTCGACCGACTCGATGTACTTTTTGTTCGCCATGCGGTTACGCCTCGTTACAACTCACTCGGGCTTGCCGTGTCGTTTCCGGTAATTCCGCCGTGTCCGGAAAAGACGAACCCTGCCTCCCGTGGGGGCCTCCGCCTCCGGCCGATGCCGAGTTTGGATTTCCCATTACATTTCAGAGTGGATAACTGCTTTTTCAAACGGATGTTATGAAAACATTACCATCATCCACTTCTTGGGCAAAGGCATGTGCCATCTACCCAATTTACCAGTATCGTAGTGACACATTCCCCCTGTCATGACAATTAATTCCACCTTAAAGGCAGTGGATCATTAAGGTGTCATTAACTCTCTTTGTCTGTGCAACGCCATGAAAACCCAAGATTTTGAGCATGTTTAACGCACGTTAACCATGTCTGGAGTTTTTGCGCCCTCAATGTGCCAAAATTTAACTCGATGGCCATTCCCCGGCCGCAAGTATAGGGCGGGTCGCTAAAACAGTCATAGATAATCGACGGGAGCGTTGGCACATGGCAGCATTGAATATCGCATTTGAATCTCCGGATAATTCGCGCGGGCCGAGCCCGACACGGGCAATCGATCTCGTTCATCTCGCGAAACAGACGATGGGCGACAAGGCTCTCGAGGTCGAGGTGTTGCAGATGTTTGCCCGGCAAGCCCGCTCCTGCCTGCAGGAAATCGGCAGCGGCGATGCCAAGCGCATCCAGGCGGCGTCCCATAAGCTGACGGGTGCAGCGAGCGCCATCGGCGCCTTCCGTGTCGCCGATGCGGCGGCGGCGCTCGAAACGAATACGGGCGATGCCGCGCAGATGGCTGCGGTCACCGCATGCGTCATCGAGGCAGAGAACTTCATTCTCAAACTTTCGCGCTGAATCGGCAGATCCGGCAATCGCCAAAGTTTCTGCGCCGCCGGACGGGTCAAACCGTTTCGGCGGCGCAAATGTTGACTGCCCTGGCGAATTGTTGGAAGTAAAATTCCAGATCGTTCTTCACTCACGCATTTGGAATTCAGTTACATGACCAAACTGACCATCGTCGCCTTCGACGGCGCACGCTTTGACCTTGATGTCGACAACGGATCCACCGTTATGGAGAATGCCGTGCGGAACTCCGTCCCCGGCATCGAAGCCGAGTGTGGCGGCGCATGCGCCTGTGCCACCTGTCACGTCTATGTCGATGAGGAATGGACCGAGAAGGTCGGCAGCCCCGAGGCGATGGAAGAAGATATGCTGGACTTCGCTTTCGATGTCCGACCGAACTCGCGTCTCTCCTGTCAGATCAGGATGAAGAGCGCCTTTGATGGACTGGTTGTCCATGTGCCTGAGCGTCAGGCCTAATGCTTTTCGGGCCGCGTGCTCTTGGTTTTGTGTTATTCTGCCGGCTGTGAAGTTTCTCGCCCACACCAAAAAGATGCCCCGCTCAGCTGGTGCAGCGAGCGAGGCTAGGCGGGCGCATCACTACAGGCAAGGGAGGAAACACCTGCAGCTTCAGGACGCGCCAGGAGAACACTTAAGCGCATGCTTTGAAAACAAACCCTGACTGCGCCGAACAGCGAGTAAGCCCGACGGCGCAGGCACTCAAAATCGCTCCGTTTCGAGATACTGCCCGGTCTTATGGAATCATCCGGTGCATTTCTCTGTGTCTGATAGAGAAAACCTATTTCAGATTCTCGTAAAGTTCAAAGAGCGAAGTTAGCCGACGATTCACAGATATAGTGGCCGTTTTCACACAATTGCCCAGGTATCGGTGGTCATATTAGTGAAATAGAAGCTCCCGCTGCTCATTGTGGTCTGTTTTGCCGGGTGCGATAGTACAGTAATCTCTGCATGCGGCTCTGGAAGTTGATCGCTTCGATGCGGTCGAATCTGGCCTGATCCGCGTCGTGGCGTTCGGTCTCCTGCGCCGTGACGGCATTGGCTCTTTCCTGAAGCGTGTCGCAATTGGCGGCTGGCCGCAGAGCCAGGATCTGTCTTTCCATCTGCTCGGCGTGCTGACGGGCGATCTCGACGTGCCGGTTCTCGTGGCGGCGGATATCGGCGGCCAGCGTATCCCAGATCATGGAGATCTGCTTGCTTGCATTGCGCCGATCGCGCCAGCGGGGCAGGATGATTTCCGTAGTCACCGTCACTTTAACGCCGGAAATGTAGCATCGTCCGCCTGACTCGCTATAGGTGGCGTTGCCGCCGAAGCGAATCTTCGTTGCACCCGGGTGATGGCTGCTGGAGCCCATGGCAAGCGGTCCGCGCTCGTTCAGCGACGCATCGAGCTCGTCGGCGGTGCTGCCCTTGATGTCGAAATAGGAAATGATCTTGCGGGAAACCACCTCGGCCCTGGCCATGTTGGGCATGCAGAACGCAAGCAATAGAGCGCACGAAATACTAAACTTATGGGATGCAAGCGGCATTCGTGTTGCTACCATGTTGAACTTCGGTGAACCTTGCGGCATAGCCACTGTGAGCGCAATATCAAGCGCAAGGTTTTTTCATTTTCAATGGGATGGAACGGTTGGTGACTGAGCTTCGCAGCCAAACCTGGCATGTCGCGCATGGGCGCAGCCTCGATGTCGGCCGTCAGAGCGCCATCATGGCCATCGTCAATGTGACACCGGATTCCTTTTCCGATGGAGGGCGCTACGAGGCGGTCGATGCGGCGGTTGCGCATGCGCTGGCCTGCGTCGAGGAAGGCGCTGCCATTATCGATGTCGGTGGCGAATCGACAAAGCCCGGCGCCGATGCAGTCAGCGCAAGTGAGGAGCAGGGGCGGGTGCTGCCGGTCATCGAAGCATTGCGCGGCAAGACCGATGCGCTGATATCGGTCGATACCTACCGCGCCGATACCGCACGGATGGCGATTGGAGCCGGCGCGCATATCGTCAACGATGTCTTCGGTTTGCAACGCGAGCCGGATATAGCTGCCCTGGCGGCACAGACGGGTGCCGGGCTTTGCATCATGCATACAGGCCGCGACCGGCAGAAGCTGCCCGACGTGATCGACGATCAGCTCCTGTTCCTCAACCGCTCGCTTGACATTGCGGCTGCCGCAGGCGTCGACAGGCAGAATATCGTGCTCGATCCCGGTTTCGGCTTTGCCAAGGAGAATGCGGAGGAGAATCTCGAGTTGATGGCGCGGTTCAACGCGCTGCTCCGGTTCGATCTGCCTCTTCTGGTCGGCACCTCGCGCAAGCGCTTTGTCGGCACGGTCACCGGACGCGATGCTGCCGACCGAGACGCGGGGACAGCTGCTACGAGCGCGATCTTGCGTCTGCAGGGAGCGGCTCTATTCCGCGTGCATAATGTCGCAATCAACAGGGATGCGCTGGCGGTTGCGGATGCTATTCTCAGGACGCGCGCGAGACTTAAGGCATGATCCCGAAACATGGGGAACGGTTTTCGAACGCCGTCGTGCCTGTTCGAAACGGAGGGACGCCATGAGCGTTGTGACATACACGATTACTTTGCAGAATTGCGCATTCTTCGCCCGACACGGCGTGCATGACGAGGAGGAGTTCCTTGGTCAACGCTTCTTTGTCGATGCGGAACTCGATGTGGAGGCTGGCGACGCGCTGGAGCGCGATTCGATCGACGATACCGTCAATTACGGCATCGCCTTCACCGTCATCGAGGAGATCGTCACCGGCCGCCGTCGCTATTTGATCGAGGCGCTGGCGCTCGATGTCGCCAAGGAATTGTGCCGTCGCTTCCCGAGCATCCGGCGCGCGAAGATCACGGTGCGCAAGCCCAATGCCCCGGTTCCGGGTGTTCTCGACTACGTACAGGTGAGCGTTGAGCATTTTGCCTGAGAATAAAGCGGTGCGGGCGACGCTCGGTCTGGGCGGCAATCTGGATAATCCCGTGCGCGCCATGGCGCTTGCCTTGCGCGCGCTGGACGCGCGTGACGATTGCCAGGTGGTTTCGGTTTCGCGGCTCTATCGCACGCCCCCTTGGGGCAAGACGGATCAATCCTTCTTCTACAACTCGTGTGCCGCGGTCGATACGACCCTGGCGCCTGAGGCTCTGCTCGATGTCTGCCTCGACATAGAGCGTCAGATGAAACGGATCCGGATCGAACGCTGGGGGCCGCGGACGATCGATATTGATATCCTGACCTATAGTGATTTGGAGCAAGTGGAACCGCTGCTGTCCATCCCGCATCCACGGATGACCGAGCGTGGTTTCGTGCTGATGCCGCTGGCCGATTTTGCTGGCGACCTCATCGTCGAGGGCCGCAGCGTCAAGGACTGGTTGCACGATGTCGATATCGAAGGGATCGAGATCGCGGATACGAGCCAGGATTGGTGGCGATCCGCCTGACCTGAAATGAGAAAGGCCGGCAAATATGCCGGCCTTCGAACGTTGGGCTCCGCGCCCGAATTTACTGGATCGATCCGACCGCTATCGGATCGACATCGGCGCGCTTCAGGGTAACGCCGATGACGGGCACCATCTGTTCGCCGACCTTGACCGAAATCGTGACGTTCATCGACTTGCTGTCGGAAACGCGGGCGATCATCGCGCCGTTGAGCTTCTGGCGATTGAGGCCGAGAACGACGGTGCCGTCGTTGACTGTGCCGGAGGTCACATCAAGTCCCTTACCGGCTGCGCCATCCAGGAACTTTCCGGAATAGGAGCCGCCGCTTTGGGTGATTTCCGCCGACATCGGTTGCTGGAAGACGCCGACGCGGCAGGTGCCGTCGAGCTTCACGCCGGCGCTGCTGCCATCGACCGGCTTGCCTGTGAGGCTGCAGGTGAACTTCGTGCCCTTGTACTTGCCGGCGACGATTTCGCCCGGACCGTTCCATGAGCCGGAAACCGACTGGAAGAATGCCTTGTCGCGGGGAGCCGCGTCGGCTGATTGCACCCAAGCACCGGTGGAGAGGGTCGCGGCGGCAAGGCCGCTTACAAGAAGAAATTGACGCGAAAACATGGACATTCCCTAGCGAGGCGGAACGGTGAAACTGGTTCTCACTTTTGCCTCAGAATGGTTAATGCTTGGTTTCCGGAGCTCGGCGGCGCCGGATTTACGGGCGTTTAGGTTGCGGAGCGACCGGTGACGTTTGGCGTGAGATCGCCGGCGAAGTCGGCAATACCGGGCCGCTTGAGCGCCTTGAAGGAGAGTGGCCGGCAAAGATCCATTGCGGCAATGCCGATTCTGGCCGTCATCATGCCGTTGACCACGCCTTCTCCGAGTCGCGCCGAGAGCTTCGACGCCAAACCGTGGCCGATCAGCTGCTGGACGATGCTGTCGCCAACCGCAATCGAGCCGGTGACGGCCAGATGGGCGAGCACGTCGCGCATCAACCTGATCATGCCCAGCGTGCCGGGCCTGCCGCCATAGAGCTCCGCCATGGCGCGAACCAGCTTGGCGGCCTCATAGAGAACGTAGAGAATATCGACGAGGGCGCGGGGACTGACGGCCGTCACGACCGAGACGCGTTTCGAAGCGCCGAGAATCAGCGCCCGGGCGCGACGGTCGAGCGGGCCAAGCAGCTCACGTTCGGCGAGCTCGATCAGCTGCGGCGCGTCGATGATATCGTCCTCGGCCGCCTTCAGCGTTGCGCGTCCCTTTGCCGTTTCCGGATTGGCCTCGAGAATGGTGCAGAGGCGCGTCACAAGCGCCTTGGCCCGTGCCGGACGTGTCTCGACGATGGCGGCTTCCGCCTCCGCCTTGATGGTCTGTACCGCGGCCAGCCGCATCATGCCCGCGGTTTCCCTGACGACGATGGCAAGCACGGCTAAGATGCCGATGGCGACCGCGGCAAGGGCCGTATAGCCGAGCCAGTCGGCGCGGCTGAACAGGTTGCGGATCAGCTGGTCCGTCCAGAGCCCGAAGGCGAGTGATATCAGCACACCGAGAGCGCTTAGCGCTATCTTGCCGAAGGAGAAACTGCGGCGGCGGGGCTTCGCGCCGGCAAGTCGGCCAAGCGTCTGATCGGCGGCAGAGTTGATGAAAGGATCTTCTTCGTCCGGTGTCAGGACGATTTCCGTAGCGAAGCTCTGCGGCTTGCGGCGCAGGATTTCAGGCTCTTCCTTGGCGGTCGCATCGCTCGGCTCCACGGAAAACGCGGCCGGGCGACGGGCAGCGGTGCTGGGATGGTTTTCGGTCGGTTTCGTCATGCGAGACGGTCTCCGAACAGGAACTGCATGGCGCGATCAAGCCGGATATGCGGCACCGATAGCTTAATTCCGCCGCCGGTTTCATCGAGCTCCGGCGGGCGGAAGCGGACGACATTCACGTCCGGCAAGTGGACCTTGGCCCCATCGGATTCAAGAGCTTCGAACAGCCAGCGCGGATTTTCAGGAAGATCGCCCGGGAATACCGCCGTCTTGCGATTGCCGTCGAAGGTCTCGCCGGCAATCGTTTCCTTGTCCATCGGCGTGCCGACGATGACGGGAAGCGTCTCCCCGTCGCGCGTAACCGTCGCCTCACGGGTGGCGCGTACGGAGGCGATGGCCATGACTTCGATGCCGGCGCCGGCCATGCCGATGCGGTCGACCGCGCGCTCGACGAGGCGGCGGGTCAGCGCCTCCAGCCGGTCGTGGCTCTCGTGGTGCAGGTGGTCGGCCTTGGTGGCGGCAACCAGCACGCGGTCGATGCGCCGGCCAAGCAGCGAGGAAAAGAAGGAGTTGTTACCGGGACGGAAGCAGGCAAGCACGTCCGTCAACGCGCGTTCGAGATCCTGCACGGCTTCCGGACCGCGATTGATGGCCTGCAGGGCATCGACGAGCACGATCTGGCGGTCGAGGCGGGCGAAGTGCTCGCGAAAGAAGGGTTTGATCACGACCGATTTATAGGCCTCGTAGCGGCGCTCCATCATCGCCCATAGCGAACCCTTCGGGGCGCTGCCCTCGGCTGGAAGCTTCAGCGGCGCGAAAGTGAGGGCAGGCGAGCCATCGAGATCGCCGGGCAGCAGGAAACGCCCGGGCGGCAGCGTCGAGAGCGAGCGCTCGTCGGATTTGCAGGCCTTCAGATAATCGGCAAAAGCGGTGGCAAGATCACGCGCCTTCATTTCGTCGGCGGGCGCAGCGATATCGGCATTTTCGGTTATTGCCAGCCAGTTGCTGGACAGTTCGGCGCGAATGCCGGTTTCGGCCAGCGCCAAGGTCTCGTCGCTGAAGGCTCGGAAATCTTTTCCGAGCAGGGGGAGGTCGAGCAGCCATTCGCCCGGATAATCGACGATATCGATGGAAAGGCGGCCTGGAGAGAACAACCGGTTCCAGCCGCTGGCGCTTTGATAATCCAGCGTGATGCGCAGCTCGGAGATCGCGCGCGTCGAATCCGGCCATATGCGCTCTTTGACCAATGCGCGGATATGATCCTCATATTGAAAGCGCGGCACGGCATCGTCGGGCTGGGGCTCGAGGCGAACCGCCGAAACGCGGCCTGATTGCACCGGCTCGAACAGCGGCAGACGGCCGCCATTCAGCAGATTGTGCACCAGCGACGAGATGAAGACGGTCTTGCCGGAGCGGGAGAGGCCCGTGACGCCAAGCCGAACTGTCGGGTTGACGAGCCCGGCCGCACGATCCGCGAGATTGTCGAAGGCGATGAGGGCGTCGTCGGTGAAGGAGGTCAGGCTTGGCGGCAAGGCGGGATCCCTGGGTGACAGCGTGACCGTGAATATAGGTAGCGAATCTTGCGCGGAAAAGATGAGCGGGCCAAGCGAACGGCTGCGCTGGTTCGCTTCAGATGCTTATCCCTATTTGGTGACAAAATCCGTCAGCGACCAGCGGGGCGAAGCCGCATCGACGACGGCGAGGCCGGCTGTCGGAAAGCCGTGCGGAAGGGCCGCTGCCAGAGCCTTGCGGCCGATCAGGGCTTCCAGCGTCTGCTCGATCGTCGGATTATGCGCCACGAGCATGACGGCTCCTTGATCCTTCTGCGACGCAAGCAGGGAAAGATAGGTGTCCAGCGTTCCGTTATAGACCGCATCGACAAAGCGGAACTCGGTGGAGGGGCTGACGATGCGGCGCATGGCCTCGGCCGTCTGACGGCAGCGCAGCGCCGTCGATGAGATGATCAGATCTGGCTTGTAACCTTTCTCGATAGCCTCGTCGGCCACGATTTCCGCCGCCGCATAGCCCTTGCTGCTTAGAGGACGATCGAAATCCTTCTGTCCGGGCGCCGCCCGCTGAGCCTCGGCATGACGCAGGAGATAGATCCTTGATGGCGGCGGCGAGATTTTGGTCATGATGAAATCCGAAGCTCTATTTCATCAATGAGGTAGCGTCTCCTGGGGCGTGCCGTCAACCGCGCAGATATCCTCCGAATCGAGCGGGGAACGCCGGCTCGCGCAGAGGTTACCGACACGCCAAATTTGGGTCGTTGCCAATATATGACGAAAAAATAGACACTTAGCCGAAATTTATGACAAATTTAAAAATCAGTTGACAGCCTCTATTTGGCTTGAACCGGCACTATTGGTTGGGATATACAGCCCGCCATATGAGATGTTCTTCAGGAGAATCGCGTTGAGTGAGAAGATCGATCTTAGCAATTACGTGCCCTCGGAAGACGAGGAGTTCATGAACCTAAATCAGCGAGCTTATTTTCGAGCGAAGCTGATCGCCTGGAAAAACGATATCCTTAGAGAAGCGCGCGAAACCCTGGACCATCTGGCAGAAGAAAGCGCAAACCACCCCGATCTCGCCGATCGGGCATCCTCAGAAACAGACCGAGCCATCGAACTTCGTGCTCGCGACCGCCAGCGTAAACTTATCTCGAAAATCGACGCTGCATTGCAGCGTATCGAAGACGGCACTTACGGCTACTGTGAAGAAACCGGCGAACCGATCGGCCTCAAGCGTCTCGACGCGCGGCCGATCGCCACCTTGTCGATCGAAGCGCAGGAACGTCATGAGCGCCGCGAGAAGGTCTATCGCGACGAGTAGCGGAACGGTTGATCTCGGCCAGGACAAACACAAAAGGCACGGCGCTCTATGCGTCGTGCCTTTTTGTTTGCGAGCAAGATAAACCTCCACCTACGGTGGAGGACTGGACGAGTTCTACACGGTAGTTGAGAGACCTCCTGCTTGAACTGCTGGCGTGGCCCAGACTTCGAACAAGGAGGTTCTATGGATGAGCAAACGCTCTCGCATGCGACGTGGGACTGCAAGTATCACGTTGTTTTTGGCAGCAAATACCGCACGAAAAGACTCTACGGGGACGTACGGCGTGAGTTGGGAGAACTCTTACGTCGGCTGGCACAGCAAAAAGGCTGCCAGATCGAAGAGGGTCATTTGATGCCCGACCATGTGCATATGTTGATCTCGATCCCGCCGAAATACTCGGTTGCGCATATTGTCGGCTTTTTGAAGGGGAAGACGGCGCTTTACGTCGCCAACAAATATGCCCGCAAGCGGCGCTACAAGGGCTATCACTTTTGGGCGCGTGGATACTTCGTGTCGACGACTGGCTACGATGAGCAGGTCGTCAGACGTTATATCCGTAATCAAGAAAAGGCCGACAAAGCTTCCGACTTTGCCGACCTCTTTAATCCTAGCTACTAACTTATAGCAAAACCGCTTCTAGCGGTTCAAGCGCAGCGTTTCAAACCTCCACCTCTGGTGGAGGTCATGACTCGCGTGTCTTTTGATTCGAAAGTGTTTCGCGCCGCGCCCTATTTGTCGCGGCTAACGCTCATTTCGCCGAAGATGCGGGCGACTTCCTTCTGAAGGGCGCTGTCCGCTCCGGTCATCGGGGCGAGTTCGGGCTCGACGCGCTGCGCCGGGACCGGGCTTTGCGTGGGCGCGGTTACCGGCTGTTGCTGAACTTGCCGCGGCGGCGGAGCGTTTGGAATGATCCGTTCCGCTGTCAAATTCTTCGACATTTCCGCTTCGAGCAGGCGCTGGAAATCACTGCCGACATCGGCGGGAGCGGCAACGGGGGCAAGCGGCGTGATGGTTGGCTCGACCGCTGCCGGTCGTACAGGCTGAGGCGGCAGGACGACATGGCGAGCGGCGTCCAATATGTCGGCGGCTTCGGCTTCAGTGATTGCGGGTGCCGGCTGCGGTGCGCGCTGCGGCGACGGTGCGGCAGGCAGAGGGGCACGCTCGACCGGCTGCGGCGCGGGCCTTAGCGGCGTTGGAGTAGCCCCTTCGGCCCGCAGATAGGCTTCGATCTTTTCCCCTGTCGACTGCTGCTTTTCTGCGGGAAGCGCAACGGGCGGGCTATCGAGTTCGCCGGCCGTCTGCCGCGGCTGCAGCCGACTTTCGAACGCGATCGGACCGTCGAGCGCTGCCGCTGCTCCTGCTCGCGAGGGATCGGAGATGCCGGACTCGATGACGATATCGGTCGGGCCGCCGATCATGATGAGATGCTCGATGCCATCGCGCCGGACGAGCACCAGACGGCGGCGCGCATCGACGGCGGCGGCATCCAGCACCTGCAGGCGCGGCTGGCGGTTCTTGCCGCCGCGCACGAAGGGCGATGGCGCCCGGTTGCGCACAATCCAAAGAATGGCGATGAGTACCAGGAGGGCGAGTCCGACCCCGCCGGCTGCAAGGAAAAAGCGGCTGCCATAGGCTCCGGCGATGTCGTCCCACATGTCGAGATACTCCGTATTTGTCCCCGATGTCGCGGCCTATGCGCAACTACAGTAAGGTAGATGCCTTGACCTTGGACTTTCTATGCGGCGATCATATGGACAGGATCAAGCCCGATACAAGATGTGATTGCTGCCCCTTGGGCTCTCTTGCTTGTGAATTCAAGCCTTTCTGGCCCCGTAACGCTTTTTGCCGATGACGCAAATTGGTAAAGAAGATTCGAAAGGTCCGACTCTGGCGATCCGAAACGTCTATGACATGTCGCGAGGAGAATGGCGGAGACGAGGGGTTTATGACGAAGCAGCGTCCGTCCGACGAGTATAGCGTGCCGCTGGTGGATGGCGGGGTTCGTTCCGGAACTGCGCTGCGCATCATCCTGCTTGCGCTCGTTCTCGTGGCCGCGGCGGTTGCCTTCGTCGTCTTCAAGAGCCAGCTCGACAATGAAGCCGTGCTTGGCGGGCTTGGCATCCTTGCCATGGTCGGTATCTTCTTTCTGGTCTCCTCGATCATCGGTTTCGTCGAGGTCATGCCGCAGCCGCAGTCCGACAGCCTGGCGCGTTCGTTCCTGAACAGCCATCCGGATGGCACGCTGATTACGGACGAGAAGGGCCGCATCGTCTACGCCAATGCCGCCTACGGACGGCTGACGGGCGCCACCAAGGCGACCGAGGTGCAGTCGCTCGAGACCCTGCTCTCCCGTAACCGTGAATCAAATGAAGCTCTCTATCGTCTGGCCAACGGTTTGCGTGACGGCAAGGAGGGATCGGAGGAATTTCGGCTGCTGAAACCGCTCGGCCCCTTCAATGGAATCGGCCAGGGAGCCCATTGGTATCGATTGAAAGCACGTGTTCTGCCGCCGGAGCAGGGCGGCAACAAGACGCTGCACATCTGGCAGATCACCGACATCACCTCCGAGCGCGACGATCAGGAACGCTTCTTCAAGGAACTTCAAAACGCGATCGATTATCTCGACCACGCGCCGGCAGGGTTCTTCTCCGCCGGTCGCAAGGGCGAGATTTTCTATCTCAACGCGACGCTGGCCGAATGGCTCGGTTTCGACCTGACGAAGTTCGTGCCGGGATCGATGACGATCGGCGATCTCGTGGCCGGCGAGGGGCTGGCGCTGATCCAATCCGTCCAGGCGGAACCCGGTTTAAAGAAGACGGTGACGTTGGATCTCGATCTGCGGCGCTCCAACGGCCAGAGCCTGCCGGTACAGATCGTCCACAGCGTGACGTCGATGCGCGATGGCGCCCCGGGTGAAAGCCGCACGATCGTATTGACGCGGCAAAATGGCGGCGACACCGAGCAATCGGCTTCGGCGGCGGCGATGCGCTTCAGCCGGTTCTTCAACAATACGCCGATGGCGATCGCTTCCGTCGATGGCGCCGGCCGCATTCTGCGCACCAACGCGCCGTTCCTGAAGCTCTTTTCCGATCTGGTCTCCCGCGACGATATCGAGCGCGGTGCGGCACTTGAGACTGTCGTCAACGAGAGCGACCGGTCGCGGCTGCATCAGGCGCTCGCCGCCGCCAAGGATCGGCAAGGCGATATCCCGGCGATCGACTCCCGCAATCCTAAAGACGAGACGCGGCATTTCCGCTTCTATATCAACGCCGTCATCGACCAGACCGACGAGGCACCGGAAGAGGCCGCCATCGTCTACGCCGTCGAGGTGACCGAGCAGAAGGCGCTCGAGACCCAGATGGCGCAAACGCAGAAGCTGAATGCCGTCGGCACGCTTGCAGGCGGCATCGCGCACGACTTTAACAACGTGCTGACCGCCATCCTTTTGTCTTCCGACCATCTGCTGCTGCAGGCGCGGCCCTCCGATGCCAGCTTTGCTGACCTGATGGAAATCAAGCGGAACGCCAATCGCGCGGCCGTGCTGGTGCGGCAGCTGCTCGCCTTCTCGCGCAAGCAGACCATGCGGCCGACCGTTCTCAACCTGACCGACGTGATCGGCGATCTGCGCATGCTGGTGGACAGGCTGCTATCTGGCACGCACGTCAAGCTCGACGTCGATTACGGCCGGGATCTCTGGCCGGTGAAGACCGATCTGTCGCAGTTCGAGCAGGTGCTCATCAATCTTTGCGTCAATGCGCGCGATGCCATGCCCGGCGGCGGCACGCTGACGCTGCGCACGCGCAATCTGCTGGCGGCCGATGTCAGCGCCTTCAATTATCCCTATCTGCCGCATGAGGACATGGTGCTCATCGAGGTCAGCGACACCGGCACCGGTATCGCGCCTGAAATCATGGACAAGATTTTCGAGCCCTTCTTCACGACGAAGGAAGTGGGCAAGGGCACCGGTCTCGGCCTTGCGATGGTCTACGGCATCATCAAGCAGTCGGGAGGCTATATCCAGCCGGAATCGGAGGTCGGCAAGGGAACGACCTTCCGCATCTTCCTGCCGCGGCACATTGTCGAAATGCCTGCGGTGACGGAGGCGAAAATGCCGGAAAGCCGCGATGTCGCGGCCATGGATCAGAGCGTTGCGGCGGTCGTTCCGGCAGAGGAGCCGGCCGACCTGACCGGCAAGTCCGCGGTCGTGCTGCTCGTCGAGGATGAAGAGGCGGTGCGTCGCGGCGGCAAGCGCATGCTCGAGACCCGTGGCTATACCGTCTATGAGGCCGGCTCGGGCGTCGAGGCGCTCGATATCATGGACGAGCTCGACGGGCAGGTCGATGTCGTCGTGTCCGACGTCGTCATGCCTGAGATGGACGGTCCGTCGCTGCTGCGCGAGCTGCGCAAAAAATATCCGGATATGAAGTTCATCTTCGTCTCGGGCTATGCCGAGGACGCCTTTGCCCGCAATTTGCCGGCCGATGCGCAATTCGGCTTCCTGCCGAAGCCGTTCTCGCTGAAGCAGCTTGCCGTCGTTGTGCGCGAGACGCTGGACAAGAACTGACTTATGTCGCACAAGAGGTTTGCGGGTGAGGGGCGATGTTCGCGCCTCCTGTTGCCGAGAGTAGCGCAAAGATGCTATCAGCTTGCGCATGATCGACCTTGCCAAGCCTATTTGCCGTTTCTGGTGGCGCTCCTTTTAGGAGCGGCAGTCGTCATATCTTGAAATCGACCCTGCCGCCGTGATCCGGCAGGCATAGGTTTGTTTCCGTTTTTCCTTCCCGATTGCGGCGGCTCCTTTTGCGGAGCAACGAAATGTTTTCCCCCACCGATACCCGCCCCGTCATCCTGACGGGCGATCGGACCACAGGTCCGCTTCATCTCGGCCATTATGTCGGTTCGCTGAAAAGCCGCGTCGCGCTTCAGCATAGCCACCAGCAATTCCTGTTGCTGGCGGACACTCAGGCACTGACCGACAATGCCAGTGATCCCGGGAAGGTTCGCCGAAATGTCCTCGAAGTCGCCACCGACTATCTCGCCGTCGGCATCGATCCCGCGCTGACGACGATCTGCGTTCAATCCGCCTTGCCGGCGCTGGCGGAACTGACGCTGCTCTACCTGAACTTCGTCACGGTCAGTCGTCTTGAGCGCAATCCGACGATCAAGACGGAGATCCAGCTGCGCGGCTTCGAACGCGATGTGCCGGCCGGCTTTCTTTGCTATCCGGTTTCACAGGCGGCCGATATCACCGCTTTCAAGGCATCGGTCGTACCGGTCGGCGAAGATCAGGCGCCATTGATCGAGCAGACCAATGAGATCGTTCGCCGTCTCAACCGGCAAATCGGCCGCGATATCCTTGTCGAGGCCGCGGCCATGGTGCCGAACGTTGGGCGTTTGCCCGGTGTCGACGGCAAGGCGAAGATGAGCAAGTCCCAGGGAAACGCCATTCCGCTTTCCGCCTCGCCCGATGAAATCAGCGATGCGGTGCGGCGTATGTATACCGATCCGGATCATCTGCGCGTCAGCGATGCTGGAAAAGTCGAAGGCAATGTCGTCTTCACCTATCTCGATGCCTTCTGCGAGGACCGGCAGTCGGTCGATGACATGAGGGCGCATTATCGGCGCGGCGGGCTCGGCGACGTCACCCTCAAGAGACATCTGGAGGACATTCTTCAGGCGCTGCTTGCACCGATCCGCGAGCGCCGGGCACGCTATGCCGCCGAGCCGGACTATGTCATGGGGATCGTGCGCGAGGGGACGCGAAAGGCGAGGGAGCGGACGGAGGCGACGCTCAAAGAGCTGCGGTCAGCCCTGGGTCTGTTTACTTTGGCCTAAGCAATGCCGGGAGAGGCGCGCAATGCTTTCCCGCTCGGACCTGAAAAGAAGACGGCCTGCCGTTTCGGTGAAACGCCAGGCCGCGCTATAGCTTAGGGCTCTAATTATTCCGCAAGCGCGACAGCGATTTCAGCGGCCAGGCGCGCATTGTTTTCGACAAGCGCGATGTTGGTCTTGAGGCTGCGGCCTTCGGTGATATCGAAGATCGTGCTGAGCAGGTAGGGCGTAACGGCCTTGCCGGAAATTTCGTCGCGCTCGGCGCTGTCGAGGGCGCGTTCGATATAGATTTCCATCTCCTCGCGCGGGATCTCGTCGGCTTCCGGAACGGGGTTGGCGATCAGCATGCCGCCATCGATGCCGAGCTGTTCGCGAGTCGATTGGAAGTTGGCGATTGCGGCCGGGCTGTTGAGCGTCAGCGGGCTTGCCAGACCGGAAGAGCGCGACCAGAAGGCTGGGAATTCGGTGCTGTCGTAGGTGACGACCGGAACGCCGCGGGTTTCGAGCACTTCGAGCGTCTTCGGAATGTCGAGGATCGCCTTGGCGCCGGCGCAGACGACGATGACGCCGGTGCGGGACAATTCTTCAAGGTCGGCCGAAATATCGAAGCTCTCTTCTGCGCCGCGGTGCACGCCGCCGATGCCGCCGGTGGCGAAAACCTTGATGCCGGCGCGTGCGGCCGCGATCATGGTGGCGGCAACGGTGGTTGCGCCGGTGCGGCGCTCGGCGATCGCAAAAGCGAGGTCGGCGCGCGAAACTTTCATTGCGCCCTCCGTCTTGGCGAGGGCTTCCAGCTCTTCCGGCTCAAGTCCGATATGCAGGGTGCCGTGAATGACGGCGATGGTTGCAGGCACCGCGCCTTCCTGCCGGATGATCGCCTCGACGCTGCGAGCCATCTCGATATTGCCGGGATAGGGCATGCCGTGAGTGATGATGGTCGATTCCAGGGCCACGAGCGGCGCGCCGCGCAGCTTGGCGGCGGCAACTTCCTTCGAATAGGAGATCGGAAGCAGCGGCGAGATAGGTTGAGTCATTGTCGTTTCCAATTCACTGAAACAATTTACGCGTCTTGAAGAGGCTTCATGACAGAATTTCGGCCTTGGGAACAAGGGCCAAGGTGGTCTTTAGCAGCTCGGGGGAGAGATTTTCCGCGGTCGCATAGGGCGACTGCACGGTGATCGCCGCGGCGGCTGCGCCATGGCGGACGGCTTCGCCGAGATCGTGGCCGGCAAGCAGGGCCGAGAGCACGCCCGAAGCAAGCGAATCTCCCGCTCCGGTGACATCGGCGACATTATCGACGATGGGCGGCTGCAGGCTGACGATCGCATCATGGGAGAAAGCGACCAGCGCGCGCTTGCCGCGGGTGATCACCCCATTGCGCAGGCCGAGGGCACGCAGCGCCTCCACCCATTCGCGCGGATCTTCCGGGCGGCTTTCGGTCAGCGCGGCGGCCTCCGCCTCGTTCAGGAACAGATAGTCGATGCCCGGGAGGCTTGGCTTCAATCGCACGACCTTTGCCGGCGAGATTGCAATGGCTGCGACGGGCTTGCCGCTGAGGAAGGCCTTTGTCGCAATCGTCGCCAAAGTCTCGGCCGGCAGATTGGCGTCGCAGAGAATGAGGTCGGCCTCATCGAAAGCCTCGCGAACGGCGCGAATAGCCAGACGGCGCGGGCTGAACAGCTTGTAGAGTTCCATGTCCGCAAGGGCGATGACCAGATTTCCGTCGTGTTCGAGGATTGCGGTGTAGCTCGGCGTTTTGCGGTCAAGGAAAACGAAGGGCCTGTCATCGATGCCGGCATGGCTGGCGGCCTCCGCAACCATCTCGCCCGAGGGATCGCCGCCGCGCGGCGAGATCATCCGCACGTCGAAGCCGAGGCGGGCGAGATTGCGCGCGGCATTGAAGCCGCCGCCGCCGGGCTCCTCGAACCAGGCTCCCGGATTGCTGGCGCCCGGCGCGGTCTCGCCGAAGATGCGTCCGCGCCGATCGATATGGGCACCGCCGAGAACGAGAATCTTCTTCGCCATATGGTTTTCCTCAGCAATCAAAAAAGCGAATCGAGCGGCGCGCCGACATGATGGAACCTATCGTTCCGCATATGTAAGTATCTGGTAAGAAACGACAAAACAAAAGTAGAACGGAATTCATTTTGCCTTTTTCTTTCAATTGCTTGTTGTGCTCTTGCGACAAGAGAACAAATAGAGTACAGAATTCTCATCAGCGGCGACATTGCTAGAGCGGCTTCAATAACCTAAAGGTGGATCGAATGTCTCAGAATTCTTTGCGGCTTGTAGAGGACAAATCGGTGGATAAAAGCAAGGCACTTGAAGCGGCACTCTCTCAAATTGAGCGGTCGTTCGGCAAGGGCTCGATCATGAAGCTCGGCTCAAACGAGAACGTGGTCGAAATCGAAACGGTTTCCACGGGTTCTCTGAGCCTCGATATCGCGCTTGGCATTGGCGGCTTGCCGAAGGGGCGCATCATCGAAATCTATGGGCCGGAAAGCTCGGGTAAGACGACGCTGGCGCTGCAGACCATTGCAGAGGCACAGAAGAAGGGCGGCATCTGCGCCTTCGTGGATGCGGAACATGCGCTCGATCCGGTCTATGCCCGCAAGCTCGGCGTCGACCTGCAGAACCTGCTGATCTCGCAGCCGGATACCGGCGAGCAGGCGCTTGAAATCACCGACACGCTGGTGCGCTCCGGCGCGATCGACGTTCTCGTCGTCGACTCCGTCGCGGCCTTGACGCCGCGTGCGGAAATCGAAGGCGAGATGGGTGACAACCTGCCGGGCCTGCAGGCTCGTCTGATGAGCCAGGCGCTACGCAAGCTCACGGCTTCGATCTCGAAGTCGAATACCATGGTGATCTTCATCAACCAGATCCGCATGAAGATCGGCGTCATGTTCGGCTCGCCGGAAACGACGACGGGCGGCAACGCGCTGAAGTTCTATGCCTCGGTTCGTCTCGATATCCGCCGCATCGGCGCGGTCAAGGAACGCGAAGAAGTGATCGGCAACCAGACGCGCGTCAAGGTCGTCAAGAACAAGATGGCGCCTCCCTTCAAGCAGGTCGAGTTCGACATCATGTATGGCGAGGGCGTTTCCAAGACGGGCGAGCTGGTCGATCTCGGCGTGAAGGCCGGCATCGTCGAAAAGTCCGGCGCTTGGTTCTCCTACAACAGCCAGCGCCTCGGTCAGGGCCGCGAAAATGCGAAGCTCTTCCTGCGCGACAATCCGGATCTTGCACGCGAGATCGAATTGTCGCTGCGCCAGAATGCCGGCCTGATCGCCGACCGCTTCTTGCAGAATGGCGGTCCGGATTCCGGCGATGAAGGCGACGCCGCCGGCGAGTGACGGTTTTCGGGAGCAATTCCCGGCTTGATTTGAGATTAAATGCTGGAACCGGCCGCATTGTCCAAGAGATGTGCGGCCGGTTTTGTTCGTGCGGCTGGACAGCGCCGGGAGCGAACGATAAAAGCCACTGACTTTGAAGCAAGTTGTTGACGGCAGTACTGAAGGGCCCCCTATGAGCGGTGTAAATGAAATCCGGTCGACCTTCCTCGACTATTTTAAGAAAAACGGCCACGAGATCGTGCCGTCGAGCCCGCTCGTACCACGCAACGATCCGACATTGATGTTCACCAATGCCGGCATGGTGCAGTTCAAGAACGTGTTCACCGGCCTGGAGCCGCGTCCCTACACGACGGCCTCGACGGCGCAGAAATGCGTACGCGCCGGCGGCAAGCACAACGACCTCGATAATGTCGGCTACACTGCGCGCCACCACACCTTCTTCGAGATGCTCGGCAACTTCTCCTTCGGCGACTACTTCAAGGAGCGCGCCATCGAGCTTGCCTGGAACCTGATCACCAAGGAATTCGGCCTCGATGCCAAGCGCCTGCTGGTCACGGTCTATCACACCGACGACGACGCCTATAATCTGTGGAAGAAGATCGCCGGCCTTTCCGACGACAAGATCATCCGCATCGCCACCAGCGACAATTTCTGGGCGATGGGCGATACCGGCCCCTGCGGTCCCTGTTCGGAAATCTTCTACGACCATGGCGATCACATCTGGGGCGGCCCCCCAGGTTCTCCCGAGGAAGACGGCGACCGCTTCATCGAGATCTGGAACCTCGTCTTCATGCAGTTCGAGCAGGTTACCAAGGAACAGCGCATCGACCTGCCGCGCCCGTCGATCGACACCGGCATGGGTCTCGAGCGCGTTGCCGCCGTCCTGCAGGGCAAGCATGACAACTACGATATCGACCTGTTCCGCGCGCTGATCGAAGCCTCGGAAGAGGCAACCGGCGTCAAGGCCGAGGGCGAGCATCGCGCCAGCCATCGCGTCATCGCCGACCATCTGCGCTCCTCCGCCTTCCTGGTTGCTGACGGCGTGCTGCCGTCGAACGAAGGCCGTGGCTATGTTCTGCGCCGTATCATGCGCCGCGCCATGCGCCACGCGCAGCTGCTCGGTGCCAAGGAGCCGCTCGTCTGGAAGCTGCTGCCGACGCTGGTTCAGCAGATGGGCCGCGCCTATCCCGAGCTGGTGCGTGCCGAAGCGCTCACATCCGAGACGCTGAAGCTGGAAGAGACCCGTTTCCGCAAGACGCTGGAGCGCGGCCTGTCGCTGCTCAACGATGCAACCGCGACACTGCACAAGGGCGACAGCCTGGATGGCGAGACCGCCTTCAAGCTCTACGACACCTACGGCTTCCCGCTCGATCTGACGCAGGACGCATTGCGCGCTCGCGGCATCGGCGTCGATATCTCCAGCTTCACGGATGCCATGGAGCGCCAGAAGGCCGAAGCGCGCTCGCATTGGGCCGGCTCCGGCGACAAGGCGACCGAGACCATCTGGTTCGAGCTCAAGGAAAAGTTCGGCGCATCCGAATTCCTGGGCTACGACACGGAAACGGCCGAAGGCGTCATCCAGGCGATCGTCAAGGATGGTGTCGCCGTCGATAGCGCCTCTGCCGGCGACAAGGTGCAGATCGTCGTCAACCAGACGCCGTTCTACGGCGAATCCGGTGGACAGATGGGCGATACCGGCGTGATTGCGAGCGACCACGGCAAGCTCGCCGTCGGCGATACCCAGAAGAAGGGCGAGGGCCTTTTCGTTCACAGCTCGGAAGTGTCCGAAGGCAAGATCAACGTCGGCGACGCCGTCGTCCTGATGGTCGATCACAACAGGCGCTCGCGCCTCAGAGCCAACCACTCCGCCACCCATCTGCTGCACGAGGCGCTCCGCGAAGTGCTGGGAACGCATGTGGCGCAGAAAGGTTCGCTGGTTGCGCCCGAGCGCCTGCGCTTCGACGTTTCCCATCCGAAGCCGATGTCGGCCGAGGAGCTGAAGGTCGTCGAGGATATGGCCAACGAGATCGTGCTGCAGAATTCGCCCGTCACGACCCGCCTGATGAGCGTCGACGATGCGATCGCGGAGGGCGCGATGGCGCTGTTCGGCGAAAAATACGGCGACGAAGTTCGCGTCGTGTCGATGGGGCAGGGTGTTCGCGGCGCCAAGGCCGGCAAGGCCTATTCCGTCGAGCTTTGCGGCGGTACGCATGTCTCCGCCACCGGCCAGATCGGTCTCGTGCGCATTCTCGGTGAAAGTGCCGTCGGTGCCGGCGTGCGCCGCATCGAAGCGGTTACCGGCGAATCCGCGCGCGACTATCTCTCCGAGCAGGACGAGCGCGTGAAGAGCCTGGCCTCGACGCTGAAGGTCCAGCCGGGCGACGTCGTTTCGCGCGTCGAATCCCTGATGGATGAGCGTCGCAAGCTGGAGCGCGAATTGGCCGATGCCAAGCGCAAGCTTGCCATGGGTGGCGGCCAGGGCGGCTCCGCCGACGCGGTGCGCGACGTCAATGGTGTCAAGTTCCTTGGCAAGGCGATCTCCGGCGTCGATCCGAAGGATCTGAAGGGTCTGGCGGATGAGGCCAAGGCAGGTCTCGGCTCAGGCGTCGTGGCGCTGATCGGCGTCTCGGAAGATGGCAAGGCCAGCGCCGTCGTTGCCGTCACCGAAGACCTGATCGGCCGTGCGAGCGCCGTCGATCTCGTCCGTATCGCCTCGGCCGCTCTCGGCGGCAAGGGCGGCGGCGGCCGTGCTGACATGGCCCAGGCCGGCGGCCCGGATGGCGCCAAGGCCGACGAAGCCATCGAGGCGATTGCTGCGGCACTCGTCGGCTAAGAGCCTGCAATTTACGATGATGATAAAAGTGGCGGATGCTTCGGCATTCGCCACTTTTGTTTGTGCAGGCAACTCCGCAGGATTTGTCAAATCAGGTTATGGTCTTGTCGGGCCGATCGATTTGCAAAGGGTTTGACATGAATGGTGGAACGGCGTGGACGCTTTACGAAACCCGGTTGCGGCGGGTTTCGGCCTATATCCACGAGCATCTGGATGATGAGCTCGATATGGAAAAGCTCGCCGAGATCGCCTGCATGTCCAGCTATCACTGGCACAGGATCTATCGGGCGATCTATGGCGAGACGGCGGCGGCAACGGTCAAGCGACTGCGGCTGCATCGTGCCGCCGGCGATCTCGTCAACACCCGTCTATCCGTCAGCGACATTGCAAAGCGGTCGGGCTATCCCAACCTCCAGTCGTTCAACCGCATCTTTGGATCCGTCTACGGCATGCCGCCGGCGCGATATCGGAATGAGGGAAGCCACACGATCTTCGAACCTAGCACCCAAGGAAGGATTACTGTCTTGTTCGACGTTACGCTTCGCACCATCTCCCCGATGTCACTCGTCGGTGTCGCCCATCGCGGCTCCTATATGCAGATCGGCCAGGCTTTCGAGACACTTTTCGGCACTATTTTTGCCCGTGGCCTTGCCGGGCCGGACATGCGCATGATCGGCATCTACCTCGATGATCCCGATGTCGTGGATGCGGATAAGCTGCGCTCCTATGCCTGCGTCACCGCAGGAGAGGCCGTCGCCGCCGACGCTCCGCTGGAGCGGCGCTCGCTCGAGGGCGGCGAATATGCCGTGCTGCGCCACAAGGGGCCATACGCAAACATGCACAAGGCCTATCAATGGCTCTATGCGCAATGGCTGCCAGCCTCCGGTCGACAGTTGCGCGATACGGTCATGTTCGAGGAATACATCAACAATCCGCGCGACGTGCCCCCGACGGAACTTTTGACCGATATCTATATGCCGCTGAAATAGCGGCATATAACGCCGTCGATTGAGGATTCTTCCTCAATGCCTTGTATTTTCAGGCGTTTGTCTGTTTGGGCATGGCCGCGTTGTCGATATCGCTGGCGCGGCGATAGGCGTCGCGGTCGCTGACGCGGCTCCAATAGTCGATGAAGGCCGGCCGCTTTTCGATCGTCCCGAAATTGAGGCCGTAGCCGATATGCGAGCCGACATAGACGTCGGCTGCGGTAAAGCGATCACCGGCGATGCAAGGAGAGATCGAGACCGCGTACTCGATCGTATCCAGCACGCTTGCGAAGCTGCCGCAGCCGGCCATTCGCACGCGCTCCGGCGGAATCTCGAAACCGAGGGCGCGATTGGTGACGACCATTTCAAATGGCCCCGCGGCGAAGAACATCCAGCGGAAATAACGGCCGCGCTCTGCAGCTGTGGGCGCGAGACCCGCCTGAGGAAAGGTCTCCGCCAGATAGGCGCAGATGGCCGCGCCTTCGGTGACCACTGTATCGCCATGCTTGATCGCCGGCACCTTGCCCATGGGATTGATCGAGAGGTATTCGGGCGCCTTCATCGTGGTCGCATAGTCGAGATACTCGGTGCGATAGGGCTGACCGATCTCCTCGAGCATCCAGCGGGCGATGCGTCCGCGCGACATGGGGTTGGTATAGAAAACGAGTTCTTCCGCCATCTGTCTCTCCCTTTTTTGTCGGGCGCATTGTTGCCACCGGTTGGCGGCGACGGCAAGATTTTCCGCAAAAGAAAACCCGGCATGGAGGCCGGGTTTTCGCATATTCCGTTGTCGGTAAGGCTTAGGCAGCCATGGCCTTCTTGAGGTTTTCGTCGATCTTGTCGAGGAAAGCGGTGGTCGAGAGCCACGGCTGATCGGGGCCGATCAGCAGCGCCAGATCCTTGGTCATGTAGCCGGCTTCGACGGTATCGACGCAGACCTTTTCCAGCGTGGACGCGAACTTCGCGAGTTCGGCGTTGTCGTCGAGCTTGGCGCGATGAGCGAGACCGCGGGTCCAGGCGAAGATCGAAGCGATCGAGTTCGTCGAGGTTTCCTGGCCCTTCTGGTGCTGGCGGTAGTGGCGGGTAACCGTGCCGTGTGCGGCCTCGGCTTCGACCGTCTTGCCGTCCGGCGTCAAGAGAACCGAGGTCATCAGGCCGAGCGAGCCGAAGCCCTGGGCAACCGTGTCGGACTGGACGTCGCCGTCGTAGTTCTTGCACGCCCAGACGTAGCCGCCGGACCACTTGAGAGCCGAGGCAACCATGTCGTCGATCAGGCGATGTTCGTAGGTGATGCCGGCTTCGTCGAACTGAGCCTTGAACTCGTTCTGGTAGACTTCTTCGAAGATGTCCTTGAAGCGGCCGTCATAGGCCTTGAGGATGGTGTTCTTGGTCGAGAGGTAGACCGGCCACTTGCGCATCAGGCCGTACATCATCGAGGCGCGGGCGAATTCGCGGATCGACTCGTCGAGGTTGTACATGGCCATGGCAACGCCGGCACCCGGAGCGTTGAAGACTTCCTTCTCGATGACCGTGCCGTCTTCGCCGACGAACTTGATGGTCAGCTTGCCCTTGCCGGGGAATTTGAAGTCCGTGGCGCGATACTGGTCGCCGAAAGCGTGACGGCCGACGACGATCGGCTGCGTCCAGCCCGGAACGAGGCGCGGAACGTTCTTGCAGATGATCGGCTCGCGGAAGATGACGCCGCCGAGGATGTTGCGGATGGTGCCGTTCGGGCTTTTCCACATTTCCTTGAGGTTGAATTCCTTCACGCGGGCTTCGTCCGGCGTGATCGTGGCGCACTTGATGCCGACGCCGTACTTCTTGATGGCGTTGGCGGCGTCGACGGTGACCTGGTCGTTGGTGGCGTCGCGGTTCTCGACCGAGAGGTCGTAGTAGTCGATATCGATGTCGAGGTAGGGGAAGATCAGTTTTTCTTTGATGAGCTGCCAGATGATGCGAGTCATTTCGTCGCCATCGAGATCGGCAACGGGATTTGCGACCTTGATCTTCTTCATGCTTCTGCCTCGTTTAAGCTGATGGGACCGGATGGTCCTGTGAGTAATGGGAAGTCCCGTGCGCTATAGCACCGCAAGTGCGGAACGCAAAGCCGATAGAGCCTCTCGCATGGCGTTTTTGATCGTTCGTGACATCACCTGCTTTTTACGCTCGGGCCATTGCCAAAGCGGTCGATGGGTCTAATGTCGCGCATGTTTTGCCGATCGCAACGGAATCATATCATGCAGAAATTTGCCGTATCCGCGCTTGCCTTCACACTCTTTCAGTTTTCGCTCGGTGCGCATATGGCGCTCGCCGCCGATGCGACGACGCCGGTCAAGGTCATCATGGATGCGACCGTCTCGAACTGGGCGGGCGGCGACAGCGACTGGCAGGACATTTTCGGCGAGGACAAACTCAAGGATGTCTACAGCAAGGATTTCACCGCCAAATACCAGGCGGCAGCGCAATTTCCCGCAGCGGACGAAGACGGGATTTCGCCGTTCGACTATGACGTTATCGTCAATGCGCAGGATGCCTGTCCGCTGGAGGACGTGAAGATCACCGCCCAGCCGCCCAAGAACAATGCCACTGAGGTGCTGGCGACCTTCAAGAAGTCTACCTGCATGGGCTCCGATGCCGATTATCAGAAGACGACCACTGTGCGTTTCGAGGTCATCGAAGAGGGTGGACGGCCCGTCGTCGACGATATCGTCACGAATGACGACAATGGCAATCCCAGCTCGCTGAAGAGCGTGATGCAGGATCTCGTCAAACAGCAGCAGCAACAGCCTGCCGATCAGAAGCAACAATCCACTGATCAGCAACAGCCGGCCAAGCAGTGATAAATCCGGCGCGGTTTGCCGACCTATAATATGTAAAAACCTTGCCGATCCGCGCCTGTCTCGCTATTGCGACCCCAGAGCCGGATGATTTCAGGTCGAACAGACCTGAAATCATCCGGCTCTGGGGTCAGGAAAATAGAGCGTGATGTCGTCCGAAAACTGCTAGCACTTTTCGGCTTCATGCTCGAATTGGCGCGAGCGGGCTCGCGCGCGGAGATTTAGGCATCATGGCAGGCACGAACAGCGATCGTCAACTTCTGGCCGAAGGGCCGGCCGTCATTCTGGTCGAGCCGCAGATGGGCGAGAATATCGGCATGGTGGCCCGCGCCATGGCGAATTTCGGCCTTGCAGAACTGCGTCTCGTCAATCCGCGCGACGGCTGGCCGAACGAAAGGGCGCAGGCCACGGCTTCCAAGGCGGATCACATCATCGAGGCGACGAAGGTCTATGATACGCTGGAACAGGCGATCGCTGATCTCAATTTCGTCTATGCGACGACGGCGCGGGAACGGGACGGCTACAAGCCGGTGCGTTCGCCCGTCGTTGCTGCCGAAACCCTTCGCGCGAAGTTCAAGGCGGGCGAGGGCACCGGCATCCTCTTCGGGCGCGAGCGGTGGGGACTGACGAACGAGGAAGTGGCGCTGGCCGACGAGATCGTCACCTTCCCCGTCAACCCGGCCTTTGCGTCCTTGAATATCGCCCAGGCCGTGCTGCTGATGTCCTATGAGTGGATGAAGTCCGGCATGGGGGATCTGGGTGCAGTGCCATTCCAGGCGCTCGAACAGCGGCCCTCGACGAAGGATCAGCTTTTCGGCCTTTTCGACCAACTCGAAGAGGCGCTGGATGCGCGCAATTATTTCCATCCCGCCGGGAAAAAGCCGAAAATGGTCGACAATCTCCGGGCCGTCCTCTCGCGCCGGGCGTTCACCGAACAGGAAATCAGCGTTCTTCGCGGGGTGATCTCGTCTCTCGATCGCTTCACGCGGAAATCTCCGCGCGGCAGCGGCTCGCTTCCCCGGCCCAGCAAGACGCCCTCCAAAGCGCCCAAGGAAACCTCAAGCGATGACAGCAACGGCGAATGAGTTGAAACCGGTCCTTGTCTTCGATTCAGGGATCGGTGGTCTGACCGTGCTGCGGGAAGCGCGGGTGCTGATGCCGGAGCGCGGCTTCATCTATGTCGCCGACGACGCTGGCTTTCCCTATGGCGGCTGGGAAGAGCCAGCGCTGAAGGAGCGCATCGTCGATCTCTTCGCCAAGCTGCTGGCGCAATATGATCCGGAAGTCTGCATCATCGCCTGCAATACGGCTTTTACGCTTGTCGGCGCCGATCTGCGCGCGGCTTTTCCGCAGATGACCTTCGTCGGCACCGTGCCGGCGATCAAGCCGGCCGCGGAGCGGACGCGTTCGGGCCTGGTTTCGGTTCTGGCAACGCCGGGCACAGTCAAGCGAGCCTATACGCGCGACCTGATCCAGTCTTTCGCCACGCAATGTCACGTCCGGCTTGTCGGATCGGAGAATCTGGCCCGGCTGGCGGAGAGCTATATTCGCGGCGATGCGATTGCCGACGATGCTGTCATGACGGAGATCGAACAGTGCTTCGTCGAGATGGATGGCCGGAAAACCGACATCGTCGTGCTCGCCTGCACACATTATCCGTTCATGGCCAATATCTTCCGCAGGCTTTCGCCCTGGCCGGTCGACTGGCTTGATCCGGCCGAGGCGATCGCAAGGCGCGCCCGCAGCCTGGTGCCGCAGGCAGCCGATGCGGTTCATCCCGACAATTTCGACTTTGCGGTCTTCACCTCCGGTGCGCCGGATTTCCCCACCCGGCGGCTGATGCAAGGTTTTGGGCTCAAGGCTTGATAGATGACTGACAAGATTTCATTGCGTAAACTCGATTTCGCCGACATGCCGGCGGCTGCGGCGGTTCATCGTGCGTCCTTTAACGAACGGCTGCCGACGCTTGCCGGGCTTCATACTCCGGAAGAAGACGTTGGCTTCTGGGGCGCCGTTGTCTTTAAGGATTGCCAGATCTGGGGTGCGGAAGAGGGCGGGCGCCTCGTCGGCGTCATCGCTTTTCTCGAGGATTGGATTGACCAGCTTTACGTTCTGCCCGAGGCACAAGGCCGCGGCATCGGCAGCCGCCTGCTCGATATCGCCAAGTCGGCCTATCCCGTACTTTCGCTCTGGACATTCCAGAGAAATGAGCCTGCCCGCCGCTTTTACGAAAAGCATGGCTTCTTCGTGGTTGACGAGTCGGACGGGGCAGGCAATGAGGAAAAGGAGCCGGATGTGCTCTACAAATGGGAAGCACGCTTGCACCGGATGTAATGCAGGATCTGACCAGAGTGGATAATTCCAGGTCAAATCGACCTGGAATTATCCACTCTGGAAACAAAGAAGTGGAGCATGATGTTGTCCGAAAACCGCTCACACTTTTCGGCATCATGCTCTGTGCGGCGGGATATTGGGAGATCGATACTTGATGTCTTTTGAGAATGATTACTGTGTCGTCGTCGAGGCAAGCCATGCGTCTGCGTGAGTGCCACAACTTCCATGATTTTCGCCTTCTCGCGAAAAAGCGTCTTCCCGGGCCGATCTTCAACTATATCGACGGCGCAGCCGACGATGAGGTGACGCTGCGGCGAAACACGTCGAGCTTCGAAAGCTGCGATCTCGTGCCGAACGTTTTGCGCGGGGTCAGCGAGATCGACATGTCTGTCACCGTCATGGGACAAAAGCTCGCGACGCCCTTCTACTGCTCGCCGACGGCGCTGCAACGGCTGTTCCACCATCAGGGCGAGAATGCGGTTGCCGCTGCCGCGTCTTCACTCGGCACGATGTTCGGCGTCTCATCGCTCGGCACCGTCAGCCTTGAGGAAATACGCAGGAAGTATCAGGGCCCGCAGGTCTATCAGTTCTATTTCCACAAGGATCGCGGGCTGAACCGGGCGATGATGGAGCGCGCCAAGGAGGCCGGCGTCAACGTCATGATGCTGACGGTTGACAGCATTACCGGCGGCAATCGCGAGCGCGACCTTCGCACCGGCTTCTCCATTCCGTTCAAGCTCAACCTTGCGGGTCTTACCCAGTTCGCCATCAAGCCGGCCTGGGCGCTCAACTATGTGACGCACGAGAAATTCCGTCTGCCGCAGCTCGACGAGCATGTGGACATGAGCGGTGGCGCTATGTCGATCGGCAAGTATTTCACCGAGATGCTCGATCCGTCGATGAACTGGAATGACGTCGCAGAGATGGTGAAGCACTGGGACGGACAATTCTGCCTCAAGGGCATCATGTCGGTCGAGGACGCCAAGCGCGCCGTCGATATCGGATGCACTGGCATCGTGCTGTCTAACCATGGCGGTCGCCAGCTCGACGGCTCGCGCTCGGCATTCGATCAGCTTGCCGAGATCGTCGATGCCGTCGGCCACCGCATCGACGTGATGATGGATGGCGGTATCCAGCGTGGCACGCATGTGCTGAAGGCCCTGTCGCTCGGCGCCAAGGCGGTTGGCCTCGGTCGCTTCTATCTCTATCCTCTGGCCGCTGCCGGTCAGGCGGGGGTAGAGCGCGCGCTACGGCATCTGCGCACCGAGGTCGAACGCGACATGAAGCTTATGGGCTGCACCTCGGTCAGTGAGCTGTCGCGGGCAAACTTGCGGTTCCGGTGACATCGCAATCGCCTGTGGGTTTTCTCAATCCGCGGGCGCGAAGCTTGGAAATCTTTGCTAGACGGAGGCGCGTCCTTTCAGAAAGATGGGACGCAGCCGCGTTTGATTCTTGATCATATAGGGGAAGTGCATTGCAGGTCGGCATCGACATGGGAACGGCGTCCGGCGGGACCAGCGCCCAGCTCGATATCGAGGAGCTGCTGGCGACGCGTCTCCTGGTACAAGGCAATTCCGGCTCGGGAAAATCGCATCTCTTACGGCGTTTGCTCGAACAGTCGGCGCAATGGGTGCAGCAGGTCATCATCGATCCCGAAGGCGATTTCGTCACGCTGGCCGACAAGTTCGGACATGTCGTCGTCGATGGCGAGCGCACGGAAGCGGAGCTTGCCGGTATCGCCAATCGCATACGCCAGCATCGCGTCTCCTGCGTGCTGACGCTGGAGGGGCTCGATATCGAGCAACAGATGCGCGCTGCCGCCGCCTTTCTGAACGGTATGTTCGATGCCGATCGCGAATTCTGGTATCCGGTGCTTGTCGTGGTCGATGAGGCGCAGATGTTCGCGCCTTCTGTTGGCGGCGACGTTTCGGAAGATGCGCGCAAGATGTCGCTCGGCGCCATGACCAATCTGATGTGCCGTGGCCGAAAGCGCGGGCTTGCCGGCGTCATCGCCACGCAGCGCCTGGCAAAGCTCGCCAAGAACGTTGCGGCCGAGGCCTCCAACTTCCTGATGGGCCGCACCTTCCTCGATATCGACATGGCGCGTGCCGCCGATCTTCTCGGCATGGACCGCCGGCAGGCGGAAATGTTCCGCGATCTGAAGCGCGGCAATTTCGTCGCGCTCGGACCGGCACTTTCGCGTCGGCCGCTGCCGATCGCGATCGGCACGGTGGAAACCTCGGCGCGCTCCTCCAGCCCGAAGCTGATGCCGCTGCCGGATGCGCCGCAGGATGTGGAAGATCTGATCTTCACGCCGGATCCGGAAGAGTTCACGCGCCCCGTCGTTCGCCGCGCCACGCCGGCGCCGCGGCCTACGACCGATATTCTGGCCGAGCTTTCCCGATCCGTGCCAGCAGCAGGCCCGGCACCCTCGGAGCCAAAGGTCAGCCAGCCGGAAATATCGAGTGAGGATCGCGAGGCGAGGGTCGGCGCCGTGCTCTCCGAGATCCTTGACGATCCGGCCTCCGGCTTCCGCACGGATTCGGTGCTCTATCAGGAGTTTCTGGTGCGGCTGCGCATGCGCCGCGTTCCCGGCTCGCCGATGAGCCTCTCGGAATTCCGCCGCCGCGTGGCGATTACGCGTTCCGGCGCCGACGAAGAGATCATGGCAACCGAGCAATGGGCGACGGCGCTCTCGCTTTCCTCCAGCGTTACCGACGATCTTCAGGGCGTATTCCTGATGCTGGCAAAGGCCGCCATTAGCGGCGAGCCGTGTCCGTCCGATGCCCGTATCGCCCGCGCCTACGGCACCCATTCGGCGCGGCGCGCCCGCCGTCTTCTCAGCTATTTCGAGGAACAGGGCAGCGTCGTCGTCCACACGGATTTCTCCGGCAAGCGTATCGTCGCCTTCCCGGATATGGGATGCCAGACCGCTCCGGGCGATGCCAATGCGCCTGATCTGGATAGCGGCGAGCAGGCAGCTGCGGAATAGCTGCCCTATTCTCGTTGAAGAGCGCTTGGCGCTGTTGACATTTTCATGACGACCGCTTAGAGACCGCCCAACGCCGGGCAGAAATGTCCGGTGTTTCATTTGACATGTCCCGTGGCTTTCTCCGTTCGCTAATGTGAGAAGCCTGTCAGAGCTCGAAAACGGAGTTCAGAGGAGGGCGTGTTTCCTTCGCGGTTCGGCAACGAGCCGCCATAACACTTGAAAGGAAATGCGATGAGCAAGCGCGAATCGTCCAAGTATAAAATTGACCGCCGTATGGGCGAAAACATCTGGGGCCGTCCGAAGTCCCCGGTTAACCGTCGCGAATACGGCCCGGGCCAGCACGGCCAGCGCCGCAAGGGCAAGCTCTCGGACTTCGGTGTGCAGCTGCGCGCCAAGCAGAAGCTGAAGGGCTACTACGGCGACCTGCGCGAGAAGCAGTTCCGCGCCATCTTCGCTGAAGCTGACCGCCGCAAGGGCGATACCTCGGAAAACCTGATCGGCCTGCTCGAATCGCGCCTCGACGCGATCGTCTACCGCGCCAAGTTCGTACCGACCGTCTTTGCTGCACGTCAGTTCGTCAACCATGGCCACGTCACCGTGAACGGCGTTCGCGTCAACATCGGTTCCTACCGCTGCAAGGCTGGCGACGTTATCGAAGTTCGCGAAAAGTCCAAGCAGCTCGTAACCGTCCTCGAGTCGGTTGCTCTGGCTGAGCGCGACGTTCCGGACTATGTCGAAGTCGACCACAACAAGATGGTTGCGACCTTCGCTCGCGTTCCGGCGCTCAGCGACGTACCGTACGCCGTCGTCATGGAACCGCATCTGGTCGTCGAATTCTATTCGCGTTAATAAGCGGATAACTTTCTTGATGAATGAAAAGCCGCTCGGTTCGAGCGGCTTTTTTGTCTTTGGAGCGCCTCATGACAGATTTGCAGGCTATTCTCGACGGCATTCATGCAGAGCTTTCGCCACGCATCGGCGAAGGCAAGGTTGCCGATTACATTCCTGAACTGGCCAAGGTCGATCCAAACCAGTTCGGTATGGCGATCGCCACGGTCAATGGCGATGTCTACAGCATCGGCGATGCCGCAGTTCCCTTCTCCATCCAGAGTATATCCAAAGTCTTCATGCTGACGCTTGCGCTCGGCAAGGTCGGAGAAAGCCTCTGGAAGCGGGTAGGGCGCGAACCCTCCGGTACGTCTTTCAACTCCATCGTCCAGCTGGAAAAGGAGGAGGGTATTCCCCGCAATCCCTTTATCAATGCGGGTGCTATCGCCATCAGCGACGTCGTATTGGCGGGGCACGAGCCGCGCGAGGCGATCGGCGAGCTGCTGCGCTTCGTGCGCTATGTGGCCGACGACGAGACGATCAGCATCGACGATAGGGTTGCCCGTTCGGAGACGCAGACGGGTTATCGCAATTTCGCGCTTGCCAATTTCATGCGCGCTTACGGCAATATCCATCACCCTGTCGAGCACGTGCTCGGCGTCTATTTCCATCAATGTGCGCTTGCGATGAGCTGCCAGCAGCTGGCCAAGGCGGGGCTCTATCTCGCTGCGCGCGGCAGCAACCCGATCACCGGACATTCCGTCGTCTCGCCGAAACGGGCGCGACGCATCAATGCGCTGATGCTGACCTGCGGCCATTATGATGGCTCGGGCGATTTCGCCTATCATGTCGGACTGCCGGGCAAGAGCGGTGTTGGCGGCGGCATCCTGGCTGTGGCGCCGGGCATCGGCTCGATCGCCGCCTGGTCGCCGGGCTTGAACAAGGTCGGCAATTCGCAGCTCGGTGCGGTTGCGCTGGAGATGCTGGCGGCGCGCACGGGCTGGTCGGTGTTCGGCGATTGATACGGTGTCTTCTTGCCCTGCTTTCTGCTATCAGCGTGACGACATGCAAGGAATGACGGAATGAATATCGCGACGACGGTGAAAGATGAAATCGATATCGAGGCTGAAGATGGTGGCTCTGCCGCGCATCCGATGTTTTCCGATGCGCCGCGATCCGTCTCCTTCAACAAGCTTCGCAAGCGCCTGCTGCGGCAGGTGCGCCAGGCAATGGACGATTTCCAGATGCTGAAGGGCCAGAAGCGCTGGCTCGTCGGGCTCTCCGGCGGCAAGGATTCCTATGGTTTGCTGGCGCTGCTGCTCGATCTCAAATGGCGCGGGCTGCTGCCCGTCGAACTGGTTGCCTGCAATCTCGATCAGGGCCAGCCGAATTTTCCGAAGCATATTCTGCCTGAATATCTGACGAAGATTGGTGTCACGCATCGTATTGAGTATCGCGATACCTATTCGATCGTGAAGGAGAAAGTGCCGGAGGGGGCAACCTATTGCTCGCTCTGTTCGCGCCTGCGCCGCGGCAATCTCTATCGCATCGCCCGCGAAGAAGGCTGCGACGCGCTGGTGCTCGGCCATCATCGCGAGGATATTCTCGAAACCTTCTTCATGAACTTCTTCCATGGCGGCCGGCTGGCTTCCATGCCGGCGAAGCTTCTCAATGACGAGGGCGACCTGATGCTGCTGCGTCCGCTCGCCTATGCGGCGGAAGACGATCTTGCCAAATTCGCTACCGCCATGCAGTTTCCGATCATTCCCTGCGATCTCTGTGGCTCGCAGGACGGGTTGCAGCGCAATGCCATGAAGGACATGCTTGCGGATATCGAGCGGCGCATGCCAGGCCGCAAGGATACGATGCTGCGCGCGCTGGCGCATGTGAATCCATCGCATCTGCTTGACCCGAAACTGTTCGATTTTGCAGGCCTGATGGCCCAGGAACCCTCGGCCAAGAGAATGGACGTCGAATAGGCGGTTTCGCCATACGACTGTCATCGAATCGGGCATAAGAGGAGGCCCTTCCAAATCAAAGGCTTCCGATGACTTTCTCCGATACTGATCTCGACTACCTGATGACGATTGTTGCCGAGGCGGCGGCGCAGGAAATCCTGCCTCGGTTCCGCAATCTGGGCGCTGGCGACATATCGGAAAAGACCTCGGTCATCGATCTGGTGACGGAGGCCGACCTGCTGGCTGAAAAATACATTACCGCGGCGCTGAAGGCGCGCTTCCCAACCGCTCTGATCGTCGGCGAGGAGGCCTACGACGCCGACAGGTCCGTCGTGCCGGCACTGGCGCATGCGGAACTCGCCTTCACCATCGATCCGGTGGACGGAACATTCAATTTCGCGGCCGGACTGCCGGTGTTCGGCACGATTATCGCTGTCATCGCCAATGGTCAGACCATCGCCAGCGTCATCTATGATCCCGTTCTCGGAGATACAGTTACCGCCATGCGCGGTGCCGGCAGCTTTCTGCGTCGGCGAACGGGCCAGGCGCGGCGACTTTCCGTCGCTCGCGCGGCTCCGTTAAGCGCAATGACGGGCGCGATATCCTGGGGACATATGGACGAGCCCGACCGGTCCCGCATCGGCGCGAACATGAAGAAGGCACGCATGGCTTTCGCGCTGAATTGCTCGGCTTACGAATACTGGATGGTGGCGTCGGGCAAATGGCATTTCATCGGCCATTCCAAGCTGATGCCCTGGGATCATCTTGCCGGGGTACTGGTGCATCAGGAGGCCGGGGGCTATACGGCAAAGTTCGACGGCACGCCCTACCGGCCCGGCGAGACGGGCGGTGGCATTATCTCAGCGCCGGATGAGGATAGCTGGCACATAATTCGCCGGGAAATCATCGGCGCCTGACAGGAAAGGACCAATCATGACTTCGCTCGTTGACGTTACCACGCTTGCCCATGTTCTGCGTCGCGCCGCACAGACCGAGATCCTGCCGCGTTTCCGTAGGCTCGGCAGTGACGACGTCCGCGCCAAGAGCGAAGCCACCGACCTGGTAACGGAGGCCGACGAGCGTGCCGAGAGCATGGTCAAGGCCGAGGTGTCGCGGCTTTGGCCGGAGGCGCTGTTCATCGGCGAGGAATCCGTCGCCGCCGATCCGGCGCTCCTCGACAAGTTGCAGGATGCGGACCTCGCCATCATCGTCGACCCGGTCGACGGCACCTTCAATTTTGCGGCCGGCATCCCGGCTTTCGGCGTCATGGCTTCGGTCGTCTCGAAGGGTGAGACGGTCGCCGGCATCATCTTCGATCCGATGGGCGACGACTGGGTGCTGGCGGAGCGTGGCAGCGGAGCATGGCTGCGCCGTCCGGACGGCGAGACGCTGCGCCTGAAGGTTTCTCAGCCTGTCGCATTGGACGAATTGGTCGGCATGGCCGCCACCGGCTATCTGCCCAAGGAGAAGCGCGCCGAGATCATGGGCAATCTCGCCAAGGTACGTTACGCGACCAGCTATCGATGCGCAGCACATGAATATCGCACGCTTGCCGGCGGTCATGTGCATTACCTGATGTACAACAAGCTGATGCCCTGGGACCATCTGGCAGGATCGCTGATTTCGCAGGAAGCGGGTGCCTATGTGCGCCGATTCGACGGGTCGCCTTATCTGCCGCGTCATCTCGATGGCGGGCTGCTGGTTGCAGTGGACAAGGATACCTGGGAGTTGCTGCGGCGTGAGGTCTTCACCATTTAAGGCGAGCGGACCGACCTGATAATCGCCGCTGCTACTTGGAAAGTGGCATCTGGAAAGCTATCTTTTTGGCAACAGGCGGGAGCCTTGGTGGGCGCCTGCTGCGGGGATGAGGTCCATGTCCGAAACGAGCCGCAAGCTGACTACCATCTTCTGCGCCGATGTGCAGGATTACACTCGTCTCATGGGGAAGGATGAGGAGGGCACGCTTGAAACTCTCCGGCGTTACCGCGATGCGATGAGCCGGCTGATAGAGGCGCATGGCGGCCGGGTGATCAATACCTGGGGCGATGGCGTCTTTGCCGAGTTTCCGAGCGTCGTCGAAGCGGTACGGGCGGCAATCGACGTCCAGAATGAATTGGCCGGCTACAACGCCGTCATGGATCCAGAAAAGCAGATGCTCTTCCGCATCGGTCTCAACCTCGGCGATGTCATCGCCGATGGCAACGATCTCTATGGCGACGGCGTCAATATCGCCGCCCGTCTGCAATCGCGCGCCGCTCCTGGCGGAATCGTCATTTCCAACACGGTCTACGACCAGGTCCGCAACAAGGTCGCAGTCGGTTTCGATTTTCTCGGTCAGCTGGACGTCAAGAATATCGAGGGCGGCGTACCGAGCTATGCGGTTCGAGTCGGTGGTGTACAGGTCGTCAATACCGCTGCGGACTACCGGCCGGCGCCTGAACCCGTTCGGGCACCTGACGTTGCCGCCAGTGAACCTGCGCTGCAAGACTGGCGGCGCAGCTACGGCGTGCCATTTGTCCTTGCCATCGGCCTTGCGGCATTCAATGGGCTCAACTGGCATGGAGAGTTCTGGGCAAAGTGGCCGATACTCGCGCTTGTCTGGGTGGCTGCAATTCGCGTCGTTCGAAGCAACAAGCAGATCGATATGGCCATTGCCGGTCTTGCCATTACCGGCGTCGGCCTCGTCGTGATCAATCTTTTCACCTGGCACGGAACGCCATGGGCGATCTGGCCCTTGTTCGGCATCGCAATCGCGGCCGCGGTGCGTTGGATCAGACGCCCACGCAGCCGCGTGTAATCACCGGGGTCACGCCGTTCAGACGTGACCCATGCCTGGTTCCAGCGCCGGCGTATCGCCGGGATGGGTGAAGAGCTTGCCGCGTTCGGCCCATAGCGTCGCCAGGATCGATAATACGCCGAATATGGTGAAGCCGGCGATCATCGGCTGGGCCGTACCATCGAACATCTGACCGACAATACCGCCGAGAACGACGCCGCCGGTGGTGGAGATCGAACTGGTGATGGCGGCTGCCGTGCCTGCGAGGTGTCCCATCGGCTCCAGGCTGATCGCCATGCAGTTGGTGGTGATGACTGCAAACATCATCAGCATGATCGAGATCAGCACATAGATGAATGTAAAGCTCGGCTGGCCGAACATGCCGACGACGTAGCCGACAACGCCCAGAAAGGTAAAGAGGATCATGGCGGCATGGGAGATGCGCCGCATGCCGAAGCTGCGGACGAAATAGCCGTTGGCGAACTGAGCCACCGCCGTCCCGGCTGCCGTCGCCGCGAAGGCGATCGGGAACCAGTCGCCCAAGCCATAGACCTCGCCGAAGACCTGCTGGACGGAGACGATGTAGGCGCAGATGACGCCAGTATAGAGCGTCAGGCCGATCATGTAGCCGCAGGTGATGCGGTTGGTCAGCACGGTCTTGAAACCGGAAAGGACGGATGCGACCGAAAGCGGCAGGCGCTCTTCGACCGGAAGCGTTTCCTTCATGCGGAAGACGGCGACCAAGAACAGGCCGGCGCAGACGATCCCGAGAAGGATGAAGATCCACTGCCAGTTGGAATAGGCAACGATCACCTGACCGACGAAAGGCGCTACCATCGGCATGATCATGAAGACGATCATGACATAGGACATCACGCGCGCCATCTCACGGCCGCCGAAGCAATCGCGGACGATCGCAAGGGTCGTGATGCGCACGGCTGCGGCGCCGACCCCCTGCGCGAAACGCAAGGCGAGCAAGGCAAAGAGACTGCCGCTCCAGGCGGCTGCAAACAGGGTCACGGTGTAGAAGGCCAGGCCACCGAGCAGAATGCGCCGCCGGCCATAGGTGTCCGACAGGCTGCCGAAGAAGAGCTGGCAGATGCCGAAGCCGAGGAAATAGACGCCGATGACCAGCTGCGTGTCATTGGGGTTGGCGACTTGAAGTGACTGGCCGATGTTCGGAAGCGCCGGCAGCATGCTGTCGATGCCCAGCGAGATGCTCGCCGTCATCAGCGCGATCATGATGATGAATTCGACGATGCCGAGGCCGATGCGGCTTGCGCCGGTTTTCGCCGATGTTTGGTCTTGAGGCGGGGTCATTTGATTTTGCCTGTCAATGCAAAGCGAGGGATTGATCGGCCGGCGGCGGCGCATTGTGCGGACGGAACAGCTTGCCCTTTTCGGCGATCAACACGAAGATGACGCCGATGAGGGACACGGTGAAATAGCCGATGACCATCGGCGTTGCCGTGCCGTCGTAGAACTGACCGATGCAAGCACCGATCGATGCGCCGCCGACCGTGCTCATGAAGCCGAGCACCGAAGAAGCCGTGCCGGCAACGTGGCCGAGAGGCTCCATCGCGAGTGAGTTGAAGTTGGAACCGATCCAGCCGAACTGGAACATGGCCAATGCGAAAAAGACCATGAACAGCGGGAAGGGCATCGGCGCCGGTCCATAAAGCTGCACCAGCAGCCAGCAGAAGGTGATGGCGACAAAGCCGAGCAGAGCCGTGTGCGACAGCCTGCGCATGCCGAATCGGCCGACGAACTGCGAGTTGACGAAGGACGACAGGGCCATGAACAGGGCCACGCCGCCGAAGGCCAGCGGCGTGTAGACGCCGAGGCCATAGATATTGTTGTAGATCTGCTGCGCCGAATTGATGAAGCCGAACAGCGCGCCGAACAGGAACGTGCTGGCAATGGTGTAACAGAGGGCGACGCGGTTCGTCAGAACTATCCTGAAACCGGCTGCAACGGATTTGATCGTGAGCGGTCGCACATTTTCCGGCTTCAGCGTTTCGGGAAGCCGGAAATACATCCAGGCTCCGACGAGCATGGCCATGACGCCGATGAAGACGAAGATCATGTGCCAGGTGCTGACCAGCAGGATGATCTGGCCGCTTCCCGGCGCAATGACCGGGACGATCATGAACACCATCATGATCAGCGACATCACCTCGGCCATCAGGCGACCGCCGAAGACGTCGCGGACGATGGAAATGGTGATGACGCGCGTTGCCGCCGAACCCAGGCCCTGAATGAAGCGAAGGGCCAATAGACCGGCAAAGGACGGTATCAGCGCGATGCCGAAGGCGGAAATAACATAGATCGTAAGACCGATCAGCAAGGGCATGCGGCGGCCGAAGCGATCCGACAACGGCCCGTAAATGAGCTGCGCTCCACCGAAGCCTATCAGGTAGGCCGTCACCACAAACTGGCGGTGATTCTCGTTCAAAACGCCAAGACTGGAGCCGATCTGCTGTAACGCAGGGAGCATGATGTCGATTGCAAGCGAATTGGTCGCCATCAGGAAGGCCGCGAGTGCGATGAACTCGCGCTTGCCCATGGGCAATTGCCCATGGGACAGAGCCTGGGATGAAGTCGTCACGGTTTTATTCCCATAAACATATCAAGGCGCCGCTCGGTGGCAGCGCCTTATCGATCGAATTGGACTATGGAAACCGGACGAAAAGCCCGGTGACCGGTCAGGCGGCGCCGCGAACGCTGATGCCGTTTTCCTGGAAGTGCTGCTGCAATTCGCCCGCCTGGAACATTTCGCGCACGATATCGCAACCGCCGATGAATTCGCCCTTGATGTAAAGCTGCGGGATGGTCGGCCAGTTGGAGTAGTCCTTGATGCCCTGACGGATCTCGGCGTCTGCCAGGACATTGATGCCCTTATAGTCGACGCCGATATAGTCGAGGATCTGAACCACCTGGCCAGAGAAGCCGCACTGCGGGAACTGGGGCGTGCCCTTCATGAAAAGAACGACGTCGTTGTTCTTTACCTCGTTGGCGATGAATTCCTGAATGCCGCTCATTGTCCAGTTCCTTTCACATGCAGAGTCAAGGTCCGCAGCGTTAAATCCGTTCCTTAAATAGCAAGTGACTGGCGCGATTTCCAGCCGCAAAACATAGGCATCGTCTTTTTCATCGCATGAATGATTCCAAGACCTGTCATTGAGGATGATGACAAAATTCGGTCATTAGCGACTTTTCTTGAACAGTGCGTTTTTGAAATGCCCCTTCAACTGGATTGCTGAACAACGCATATGAGCAAAAGACAAGGGTCGAATAATATTAGGCTGCTATGTAATTTACATACGGCCGGTTTGTTTGTTAGATTGGGTCGATTGATGCGACTTGGCACGTATTGGTCCCTTGCGAGCATAGCACTGGTATTTTCTAGGGAGCGGACACCATGAGCCACCATCATTATTCCGAAGGGCAGGTTGGTGAGGAGCGAGACTTTTACAGCTCCGAGGATACGAGCGAGGGCGAGCGGGAATATTACGAGCACGTCCGTACGCCGAGAGCTTCAGTCCTGAGCAGCACGGTGACGGTGAGTGCGATCGTGCTCATTCTCAGCATCGCCTTCGGCTATCGAGCCTCGATCGCCACGCCTTCGCCGCCGGCTGCGCCTGCAATCGTCGAGAAGATCATGACCGCGCCGCCGACGGACCCTTGTGCGGAGGTTTCCCCATATCCGCGCCGGGAATGCTGAGGCCTTACACTCGAACCTTGTCGTCGACCGGTGTGATGGCAAGGCCGGGCGCCGTAAGCCACGCATTTTCAAGTGCCGATCGGTAACCCCGCGAGAGTTCTATCCTATCTTTTTGTTTTTGGATGCTTTACGGCGGCTTGCCATGAAAAAGCCAGCAGCCCATGGTGTTGGCGATTTTCGGTATTGATCGATGTACTGACGCGCCCCCGGGAACCGACGACAATATGCATAATATCAAGAAGAGGGTGGTTCTCCACTTCCCTGGATTCGAGCCGCTGGATGCTGCCGCCCATCGCGCCCGCTACGAGCGCTCGGCACGGCAGAGTGCGGCCGTGTGGGATTTTTCCGCCTCGGTCGGCGAATTGAAGAATTTCGGCCGGGCGCCGTATTTCGACGTCAACGCGGCGGCGGCGGAATGGAATACGCAAAGCCGCATTCATATCGTCGATCATAATGATCTGGTCGCTGCGTTGAACGGCAAGCCGTTCTTCGCGCGGCTGCTGCGGGGCTATCTGGCCGCCGCAAAGGTTGTTTTGACCGGCGGTATGGTCGGCTATTTTCGCCATGCATGGCGTTTCGGCCTGTTTTTCATCTTTCCGTTTCTGCTGATGCTGGCCGGGCTGTTGATCAGCCTCTCGATCGCCCTTGCGCCATTCCTGCTTGGGCTGCCGGCCTGGAGCTACATCGGCAGCATCGCGCTGGCAGTCGCCTTTTTCGTCTATGTCTTTCTGCCGCAGGCCGAGAAGCTGCATACTCTGCATCTCTTTTCCGACTGGGAGATGGCTGTGGCGATGGCGGACCTGAACGGACTCGGCGCCGAACAATGGCTGGAGGCGAGCGCAATCAGCGTGCGCCAGGCCTTGGAAGAGCCCGACATCGATGAATTCGTCATTTCCTCGCATAGTATGGGCTCGTCCGTCGCGACCCATGTCATCGGCCTGCTGCTCGAGCGCGAGCCGGATTTGCTGCAGGGCAAGCGCGTGGTGTTCACGACGCTCGGCAGCGCCATCCTGCAATGCGCCTTGATGCGCCCGGCATCGGCGCTGCGCTCGCGTGTCGGGCTGATCGCGCGCTGCAAGGAGATCGTCTGGCTCGACGTTCACTGTCTGACCGATGCGATCCATTTCTATAAGGCGAAGGTTGCCGCCATTTGCGGGCATTCGGATGCCGCGCAGGCTTCGATCCTGTTCGTGCGCTTCAAGCACATGCTGACGTCGCAGCATTATGCCAAGATCAAGCGCGATTTCCTGCGGGTTCACCGGCAATATGTGCTCGGCCCGGATATTAGAGCTTCCTTTGACTTCACGCTGCTGACGGCTGGGCCGCTGCCAGCAGCGCATTTCGCGGAGTTCTCATCGAAGAAGCTGCCGGAGCTGACATTCAACTCCGGCGAAGAGGCGCAGGCGCTCTCAATCGGGCGCTGAGGTCTGCAGCGCAAGGGCGTGCAACACGCCGCCCATATTGCCCTTCAGGGCATCATAGACCATCTGGTGCTGCTGCACGCGGCTCTTGCCGCGGAAGGCTTCCGCGACAACTTCTGCGGCATAGTGATCGCCATCCCCGGCCAGGTCGCGAATCGTCACCTTGGCACCGGGAATGCCGGCCTTGATCATGTCTTCGATATCGCCGGGGTTCATGGGCATGAGTGGTACCTCGATCTATTCAGCGGCAGCGAGAGCGCTGCCATCCATGAAGGCAGGAAACCACGATTCATGCGCTTCGCGCAACTGTTCAACCGGAAGCGTTAACAGGCCGTCGATGGCGAGCGCATCGCCTCCGACCGTGCCGAGGCGGCGGAAGGGCACACCGGCGCTTTCGGCATTGATGCAGACGAAATCGGCGACGTCGGCCGGAACCGTAATGACGTAGCGAGCCTGATCCTCACCGAAAAGTGCTGCATGTGGCTGCGTCCGGCCTTCGCTGAGATCGATGCGCAGGCCCTTGCGAGATGCCATCGCCATTTCGGCAAGGGCAAGCGCCAGACCGCCTGACGAGATGTCGTGGCAGGCCGTGACCTGGCCATGACGAATGGCGGAGCGAACGAAATCGCCGTTGCGGCGCTCGGCGAAGAGATCGACCTCCGGAGCGGGGCCATCGGTCGAGCCGAGGATGTCGCGAAGATAGATCGAGGAGCCGAGATGGCTGCCGTCGACGCCGATCATCACGACATGGTCGCCTTCGGAAGCAGAGCCGATGCGAGCCATCGTCTTCCAGTCCGGCAGCAGACCGACGCCGGCGATGGTGGGGGTCGGCAGGATCGCGATGCCATTGGTTTCGTTGTACAGCGAGACGTTGCCCGAGACGATCGGGAAATCGAGCGCGCGGCAGGCTTCGCCGATGCCTTTGACCGCGCCGACGAACTGGCCCATGATCTCGGGCTTTTCCGGATTGCCGAAGTTCAGATTGTCGGTGGCGGCCAGCGGCTCGGCGCCCGTCGCCGTGATGTTGCGCCAGCACTCGGCGACTGCCTGCTTGCCGCCTTCGAACGGATCGGCTTCGACATAACGCGGGGTGACGTCCGACGAGAAGGCCAGCGCCTTGGTCGGATGGCCCTCGACGCGCACGACGCCGGCGTCACCGCCGGGAAGCTGCAGCGAATTACCCTGGATCAGCGTGTCATATTGTTCGTAGACCCAGCGGCGGCTGGACTGATTGGCGGAGCCGATCAGCGTCAGCAGAGCCTGGCCGTAGTCTTCCGGCGCTGCCACGAGACTGGCGGGCAGGGCGGCGCGCTTGTCGGATTCCCGCCACGGGCGGTCATATTCTGGAGCCTGATCGCCCAGATCCTTGATCGGCAGGTTGGCGACTTCTTCGCCCTGATGGATGACGCGGAAGCGCAGATCGTCGGTCGTCTTGCCGACGATGGCGAAATCCAGGCCCCACTTGACGAAGATCGCCTTGGCGATGGCTTCCTTCTCAGGCTGCAGCACCATGAGCATGCGCTCCTGGCTTTCCGACAGCATCATTTCGTAAGCCGTCATGTGTTCTTCGCGCACCGGCACCTTGTCGAGATCGAGCTCGATGCCGAGATCGCCCTTGGCGCCCATTTCGACGGCGGAGCAGGTGAGGCCGGCGGCGCCCATGTCCTGGATGGCGATGACGGCGCCCGTCTGCATCAGTTCGAGGCAGGCTTCCAGCAGGCACTTTTCGGTGAAGGGGTCTCCGACCTGAACGGTCGGGCGCTTTTCCTCGATCGATTCGTCGAATTCGGCCGAAGCCATCGTTGCGCCGCCGACGCCGTCACGGCCGGTCTTGGCGCCGAGATAGACGACCGGCAGGCCGACGCCCTTGGCTTCCGACAGGAAGATCGCGTTGGACTTGGCAAGTCCGGCCGCAAAGGCGTTGACCAGGATATTGCCGTTATAGCGCGCATCGAACTCGACTTCGCCGCCGACCGTCGGAACGCCGAAGGAGTTGCCGTAACCGCCGACGCCGGCAACGACGCCGGAGACAAGATGGCGGGTCTTCGGATGATCCGGCTCGCCGAAGCGCAGCGCATTCATGGCCGCGACCGGGCGGGCGCCCATGGTGAAGACGTCGCGCAGAATGCCGCCGACGCCTGTGGCAGCGCCCTGATAGGGCTCGATGTAGGAGGGGTGGTTGTGGCTTTCCATCTTGAAGACGACGCAATCGCCATCATCGATGTCGACGACGCCGGCGTTCTCGCCCGGGCCCTGGATGACGCGGGGGCCTTTGGTCGGCAGCGTGCGGAGCCACTTCTTGGAAGACTTGTACGAGCAGTGCTCGTTCCACATGGCCGAGAAGATGCCGAGCTCGGTGAAAGACGGCTCGCGACCGATCAGATCCAGAATGCGCTGATATTCATCCGGCTTCAGGCCGTGGGCGGCAATCAGTTCGGGGGTGATCTGGATCGAATTGGAAATGGTCATGGGCGCTCGGGTGTCCTTGCCTGTAAAGGGTTTGAAGGCCGGTCGGGGATCGGGGTCTCTTTAGCGCAAGTCTCCCTGTCGTGCGACAGGAAAATCACCGATGTTTCGATACATAATCGATAAATCGGCCCAAGAGAGGCGTTGCTTGCTTCCTGTGCCAGCAAAGCCCGACAGGCCAGGTGGATTCCATGCCGGAAAGAGGCTGCTGATGGGTGCGGCCGGCCAGAGCATTGACGCCGTGCCAGGGTAAAAATGCCGCTCCCAGCCCGGCGGCCACTACGGCATGTACGGTCAGAATATCTTCGGCATGTTGAACGATACGCGGCTTGAAGCCGTTCGCCGCACACCAACGGTTGACCTGGTCATCCAATCCCGGCCCACTGGACGGCGAAAGCGCCACGAAGCCGAGGTGGTTCAACGTCGACATTCGATCCGGAACAGGAAATTCCACCGCGCGGGGAAGCACCAATGCCAGTTGCTCCTCGACGAGCGGCATGAAAGACAAGTCCTCGCTTTCCTCCGGCGCACGGCAAAAGCCGACGTCGAGACGGCCGCTCAGCAGGCGCTGGTGCTGTTCTCGCGACGGCAAGTCATTGAGCGTAATCTGGCTGTCCGGCGTCACCGCGCGAAATCCGGCGATGAGTTCAGGCGCGATGATAAGTGTCGAAATGCCAAATCCGATATCCAGTTGCCCGGTCAGCCCGGCATTGGCGCGACGCATCTTGACGTCGACATCCTCGCTGAGGCGCAGGAGCGCCCGTGCTTCCCGCTTCAGCAGCATGCCCAACGGCGTCAGTAACGCGCCATGCCGCCCGCGCTCGAACAGCGCTCCTCCGACGTTCTCTTCCAATGCCTGTATCTGCTTGGTTAGCGTCGATTGCGTAATGAACAGCTTTGCCGCTGTCCTGCCATAGTGACCCGCATCGGCAAGCTCGACGAACGATCGTAGCAGCTTAAGTTCCATTCGACTTCCGAATATTTTTAATCCAAAGTTTCATTTTACAAAAGGGAACCGGCGCAGTCAAATCATGCCACGCACTCAATCGCCACAGGTCATCGGAGGCATCGGTCATGACATTCAAAGTTTCTTCCGTACAGTTTCAGCACAAGGCCAGCGACAAAGCCTACAATCTCTCGCGGGTCGCGCATTTCACCCATGAGGCCATTCTCGAGGGCAGCCAATTCGTCGCCTTCCCCGAGATGTGCATCACCGGATATTGGCATGTCCCCAAACTGGATCGGGATGGCCTATATGCGCTCGCCGAACCGCTTTCCGGCCCATCGATTTCCCATGTCGCTGCCTTGGCGCGCGAGAAGGGAATTGCGATCGGCGCGGGATTCCTGGAGCTGGACGAGGATCAATCCTTGTACAACAGCTACGCCGTCTGCATGCCGGACGGGCAAATTCATTGCCATCGCAAGCTGCATGCCTGGGAGCATCGCCTCATTTCCAGCGGCAATAGTTACACGGTTTTCGATACGCCTTGGGGCGTCCGCGCCGGCATTCTGATTTGCTGGGACAATAATCTCGTCGAAAACGCGCGAGCAAACGCCCTGCTTGGTGCGGAAATGCTGATCGCGCCTCATCAGGCGGGCGGCGGCTATTCCGTCAGTCCGCATGGAATGAAGCGAATTCCGGTCGAAAAATGGACCCGCCGTCACGAAGACCCGGAAGCGATCGAAGCCGAAATTCGCGGTCCCAACGGTCGGGAGTGGTTTATGCGCTGGCTGCCGTCTCGCGCGCATGACAATGGGATGTTTCTGGTCTTCAGCAATGGCGTCGGTCAGGACGAGGATGAGGTGCGCACAGGCAATGCCATGATCCTAGATCCCTATGGCCGCATTCTGGTCGAGACCTGGCAGGCGGCCGACGCAATGGTGACTACTGAGATCGATCTTGGTCTGCTGGACAAATGCACGGGGCAGCGCTGGATTCGCGGCCGCCGCCCGGAGCTCTACGGCTGTCTGACAGAGCCTAATCCGCAGGGCCTTTCGCCGATGGAGGCGCGGTTCTCCGATACCTCTACCCGCAAGCTCCCGCGCGCAGACGAGGCCTTGTGAGCGTCATCATGGATGCCGGGGAAGACGCGGCCATTGGCGGCCGCTCTCCGCTCGTCAGAACTTGTAGCCGACCATGAGGCCTACGCGCGTCATGCCGCCATTCGGGCCGTCGCAAAGATTGGCGTGCGACGAATGGGCAACCTGCGCCATCATGTTCCAGTGATTGTCGAAATTATATCCGAGGCCTGCATATTCGTGGAAGAGCAGCCGACAGCCGAGCATCGGGCCGTGGTCCTGCCAATCGTCGAGATTGCCGGTATGGACTGTTCCGCCGAAGCCGAGTTCCGTGAAAATGCCGTTGCTGTTCGTCAGCGTCCAGGAGAGACCGCCATAAACCTGCGTGGCGGAGCCTGCGGTGCCGATCGACGTTCCCAAATGGATACGTGGATGCGTCAGCTGATCTTTCCAGTTGTCGGTCGGATTGTAGCCGAACGGATTGAAGAGCACCTGGACATCAGGGAACACGCCCTTTTCGTGGTCACGGCCACCCTGGATGGAGGCGCTTGCTCCGAAACGCAGTTCGTCAAAGACTTTCGGGCCGGAGGCGACCGCTACCTGATCGGCGGCGGTTGCGGCGGATGCCTCCGCAGCAAATATGGAGCTGATTGCTAGAAAACTCGCTACTAAACTCTTACGCGAAACGCATGCTGAAACACTGTCGATAGCCATGCACTCCCCCTGAATGGCGGGCGAATCCCTAAATATCCATAGAATGGTGGGGGGCTAGGTGTCGAGACGGCAGGGCCGGAATTTCGCAAGATCGCTGTCGATAAACTAAGAGTCTTGCTTAAATGTGACTATCGTAGCCTGACGAGCCGTTTTCCAGTAGTCGGCGCAGGGTCATGAAGCCGGCTTCGACGTCCTCGCGCCGTCGGGGCGAGGAGAAGGCGACGCGAACGCGGTGATAGACCTTTTCCATGCGCGCGGCCTTGAACTCGTCCTCATCGTCAACGAGTACGCCGTCGGCGATGGCCGCATTCTTGAAGGTGCCGGACAGCCAAGGCTCCGGCAGCTTCAGCCAGAGGAACGGCAGGTGCGGATGCGAATTGAACTCGAATCCCGATAGCGCCTGCTGAGCGATCTGTTCTCGCGCCCTGATTTCCTCGATCGACTTGCGGCGCAGGTCCAGCGCATGGCCTTCCAGCACGAGTCGCGCGCAGGTTTCTGCCAAAATGAACGGCAGGCCGCCGGTGGTCATCTTGTGCGTGACCTTGATGCGCTGCGCGAAATGCGGCGGGCAGGCGACCCAGCCGCCGCGCACGCCGGCCGTGACCGCCTTCGCCAGGCTGCTGACCACGAAAGTCCGTTCCGGCGCGATGGCGGCCATCAGCGGGTTCTGGTCGCCCGTCATGCCGCCATAGAGATCGTCCTCGATCAGCCAGACGCTGTGACGACGTGCGATGGCGGCGATGGCGCGGCGCCGCGCCTCCGGCATTGTCACCAGAGTGGGATTATGCGCCGTCGGCATCAGGAAAGCGAGGCGAGGGTGCTGCTGCTGGCACAGGCGCTCGAAATCGTCCGGAATCATGCCGTGTTCGTCGGAGTCGACCAGGATCGAGCGGCGCCCAAGGAGGCGGGTTGCACGGCTGATCTGGGTGTAGGTCAGATTTTCGAAGACGATCTTGTCACCTGGAGACGTTACGGCCGAAATGACGGCGATCGCGCCGGCGTGGGCGCCCAGCGTCGGTACGACCGTCTCGATTGCCGGCTTCCAGCCATTGCGGGCGAGCCAGATCTGCCCCGCCTCGAACCAGCTTACCGGGAAATTCCGCGAGTATGACGAGATTTCTGACCGGTGATCGATGCTGATGTCAGCAAAGAGCTTTCCGATAATTTCTCCCTGGCCGATATCGGGGGCGGCTGTCGTATCGAAACGTATTTTCGCATCCGGCGTATTCAGGCCGCGCGTGCCGGCGAGCGCCTGCGTGATCGGATCCACCTGCTCGATCTGCTTCCCATTCGAACGCTCCAGCACATAGGTGCCGCGACCGACTTCGCCGGCGACGAGACCGCGCTCGTGCACCAGAGCATAGGCGCGGCTCACCGTGCCGATGGTCACGCCAATATCATAGGCGAGATTGCGTTGCGGCGGCAGCTTCGTGCCGGGCGGCAGGACGCCATGCGTGATCGCGTTTTCGATGCTGTCGGCAACGCGGATATAGACCGGTCCGTTGCCACTGGAAATGTCAGGGAGCCAATTTGTCATAATGACAATTTCCTAGATTGTCTCCGTGTTGGAGTCAATACTATGAGTCAATTGCATCGTTTGGCTCGGTGCGCCTGGATTGTCACGACAAAACGGATATGAAAATGAGTACAATTGATGCAATGCGCGCGTCTGAAGCGGTTGATGCCCGCGTGGCGCGCCCGGAGAGCAGGGCGACGCAGCCAAAGTCGCATCCTATGCGTCGTCTATGGCTGCCCATTCTTCGCTGGATGGAGAAGCGCGAGAGCCGCTGGGTCCTGCGAGAACTTACGGACGAACAATTGCGCGATATCGGCCTCACACGTCGCGAAGCGAATGCCGAAGCCAAGAAGTCGTTTTTCTGGGACTGAACGGCGACGCTGCGCTCCTGCCCTTACAGCGGCTGTGCGGCGATCAAGGCAAGCCCAGCGTCGAGACTACGAAATCGGCGCGGGCCTCGACTCCGACCTTGGGCAGAATGTGAACCTCATAGCCGAGCGCGGGATAATCGACGATCAGCCGTTCGTATTCGGCGATCGCCTCCGACAAATCATGTCTCCGCTCATGGTCCCCGACATATATTTCCGGCCAGGGAGGTGTGAGAAAGACATGGCTGTTGTAGCGATGCTGTTGACCGTACGACGTCAATGCGCGTTCGCCAGTCATGTGCTGAAGCGCTGACGCTGCGTCTATCAACCCCCTGTCGAAAAAGACGATCCCCGAAAGCGCCGCCGCTGCTTCGCGGTCGGAGAGCGACATGTCGATCGCCCGGCGTATGAAGGCGGTCAGATCCGCCCAGGGCAGCGCCGAGCCGCCGGTATCCAGTTCTTGCGCAACGATGCGTCGACCCGGTTCTTCGACGACATGGTGTCCGCGAAGCCGGAGCGCTTCGAGCAAGGTCGATTTACCGCCGCCCGAGCAGCCTGAGAGAATGACAAATCTATCCATGACAATGATCCCTGTGACTGAGGGCACGTCATGCGTCGGCTCGGTCTTGCAAAAAGCGGCTGGGTTCAGGCCATCGGCCTTAACTGCAGTTCTTCGAACCCGCAGCCCAACGATTGACATCGCCCGTGATACGGCCGCCGGAGGCGCCGTTCATCATCGGACCGAAGGCCTGCAATTGGGCCGGACTGCCTTCCGCCTGGACAACGAGCGACGGCCGGCCGGTCGGATGCTTCTTGTCGACCACGAGAATGCGCGGGCGACCGGTAAAGGAATTGAGCTCCGGAGAAAGCTGATAGCCCGCGAAAGCCGGGTCGGACGACTTGAACCAGCAGGCGCTGGCATTGAGCATCACGCGTTCCATCGTCGACAAGGCGCTGTGATCGGTAGCGCTGATGCTCGGAGGGCGCGGACCGCCGCAAGAGGTGACCAGAAGCCCAAGCATTGCGATGGCAGCGGCGGAATGAAGTCCTGTCGGGAGGCGAGGGCGCATTAATCTCATTTCCAATGAAGCGGTTAGATCTGGCTTGCAGATATGCCGAACTGATTATTTTTCGACGCCCTGCTGTTTTGCGCAAAGACGTCGATTTTATGATGTCGGCGCCAGGCCTTGGCGATCTATCAAGCGGCGATAACGCCGAGGGCGGAGGCGAAGAGGCCGCGGCCGTCATTGCCGCCATGCGCCGCCTCGATCAGATTTTCCGGGTGCGGCATCATGCCAAGCACATTGCCCTTGGCATTGATGACGCCGGCGATGTCGTTGACCGAGCCGTTGGGATTGGTGCCTTCGGCATAGCGGAAGACCACCTCGCCGTTGCCTTCGATCGCCTTCAGCGTCTCGGAATCGGCAAAATAGTTGCCGTCGTGATGTGCGACGGGGCTGCGGATGACCTGGCCCTTGGCATAGGCGCTGGTGAATTCCGTCTCAGCATTCACGACTTCGAGCTTCACTTCACGGCAGACGAATTTCAGCGAGGCATTGCGCATCAGCGCGCCGGGCAGCATGCCTGCTTCCAGCAGGATCTGGAAACCGTTGCAGACGCCGAGAACCTTGACGCCCTTGTCGGCCTTGTCCTTGATTGCCTGCATGATCGGCATGCGGGCGGCGATCGCGCCGCAGCGCAGATAGTCGCCATAGGAGAAACCGCCGGGAATGACGATCAGGTCGACATCCGGGATCTCGGTCTCTGTCTGCCAGACGGTCACCGGCGCATGGCCGGAAATCTTGGTCAGTGCCGCGATCATGTCGCGATCGCGATTGAGGCCGGGGAGTTGGACGACTGCTGATTTCATGGTGCTGTTCCCGCAAAAGGCTAGGGATGATCGCTGGAAGTGCTTCGTGAGCCATACTCCATTGCCTCAAGCAAAGGAAGAATGGCTCGCGAAAGAGGACAATCAGTCGATCGAAATGGCGAAGTTCTCGATCACCGTGTTGGCGAGGAGCTTTTCGCACATGGCCTTCAGATCGGCTTCGGCCTTGGCCTTGTCGGTGCCTTCCAGCTCGAGATCGAAGACCTTGCCCTGGCGGACCTGATGAACGCCGTCAAAGCCGAGTGCGCCGAGCGCACCTTCGATTGCCTTGCCCTGCGGATCGAGAACGCCGTTCTTCAGCGTGACGGTTACACGAGCCTTGATCACGATTGTCCTTCCTGAACTTACTTGACGAGAACCGGCCCCGTGCCGCGCACGGGTTCGTTTTCATTGATGATGCCGAGGCGGCGCGCCACTTCGGAATAGGCTTCGAGCAGACCGCCCATGTCACGGCGGAATCGATCCTTGTCCATCTTCTCGTGGGTTTCGATGTCCCAGAGACGGCAGCTGTCCGGCGAGATTTCGTCGGCGAGGATGATGCGCATCATGTCGCCTTCGAACAGGCGTCCGCATTCGATCTTGAAATCGACGAGCTGGATGCCGACGCCAAGGAACAGGCCGGTCATGAAGTCGTTGACGCGGATGGCGAGCGCCATGATGTCATCAAGTTCGGCCGGATTGGCCCAGCCGAAGGCGGTGATGTGCTCTTCGGAAACCATCGGGTCTTCGAGCGCGTCGGACTTGTAGTAGAATTCGATGATCGAACGCGGCAGCACCACGCCTTCCTCGATGCCGAGGCGCTTGGAGAGCGAGCCGGCGGCAACGTTGCGCACGACGATCTCGAGCGGAATCATCTCCACTTCCTTGATCAGCTGCTCGCGCATGTTGAGGCGGCGGATGAAATGGGTGGGAATGCCGATCTTGTTCAGATGGCTGAAGATATACTCGCAGATGCGATTGTTCAGAACACCCTTGCCATCGATGACTTCATGCTTCTTCTTGTTGAAGGCGGTGGCGTCGTCCTTGAAGAACTGGATCAGCGTGCCCGGCTCAGGCCCTTCGTAAAGGATCTTGGCCTTGCCTTCGTAGATACGGCGGCGACGGTTCATTGGTATTGTTCTCTGTCTTTGGCGCTCCTGGGAAAGCGCAAGTGGATCGTATGTGGGCGTCCCCATAACGGATAAGAAGCGAATTCACAATCCGCCTGCGCCTCCTTCCTTGGAATTCCAGCTTTGGCGGGGCGCCAATGCTAGGAATCAGGATCCTGTCTGGGCCTGTTTTACAGGCTTTTATCCGACGATGGAATGAAGGTGGCCGGTACTTCACAGGCTAGTGAGGCCGGCCGTATCCATTATACACCTGTTTCCCGGCAATCACGGCTTCAACTGGCTCAGGAACTTGGCGAATACCATCGTGCCTTCCGGCCAGGGGCCGTGCCCGGATTCGCTGTTGATATGGCCGGATTCTCCGGCGTCGATCAGCAGAGAGCCCCAGCTGCTCGCGATGTCGTCGGCATGCTCATAGGTGCCGAAGGGGTCGTTGCGGCTTGCAATCGTCATCGACGGAAACGGCAGCGGATCGCGGGGATAGGGGCCGAACGTCATCAGATGCTTGGGCCGGATGCCGGGGTTGGCGACATCGGGCGGTGCCACGAAGAAAGCGCCTGCGACCTTGTTGCGAAAATGCGGGATCGCATGGATCACCGAGGGGACGCCGAGCGAGTGCGCCACGAGCACGACGGGCTTGTCCGAAGCGTTCACCTCTTCGGCAATGCGGGCAACCCAATCATCGCGCACGGGCTTGGACCATTCGGCCTGCTCCACGCGCCGCGCCGTCGAGAGCTTCTGCTCCCAGCGCGTTTGCCAGTGGTCGGGGCCGGAATTCGTATAGCCGGGGATGATGAGGATATTTGCGTCGGAAGCTCTCATGATACCGCGATGTGGAAAAGGTGAACCCAAGTGTCAAGGGAAAAGGCGACAATTGCGGCAAAATTTGCTAGGATCGCTCTTGCCGGTAGCGAAGGACGATGTCGGCGACCAAGTTTGCCGCCATCTTTCGCCGCAACCGAGCGCCATGGTTGAGGAGGAGAGCATTATGACGGCCTTTCACGTCATGGGGGGAGCGGACCATTCGTTTACCCGTCCCGCCATCCGTAAAATTGGTATTGCAGACCTTGTCGACGCCCTGAAGCTTGGGCTGGACGATTTCAGCGAGAAGCCATCGCATTATGTCTTTCTGTGCCTGATGTATCCGATAGCGGGCATTGCGCTCGCGATCTGGAGCACGGACCAGAACCTTCTGCCGCTGCTGTTCCCGCTGATGTCGGGATTTGCCCTGCTAGGTCCGATGGCCGCAATCGGTCTATACGAGATTAGCCGACGGCGGGAGAAGGGGCTGGATACGTCATGGAGCCATGCCTTCGAGGTGCGCCATTCGCCGGCACTGCCCTCGATCATCGTTGCGGGCCTGATGCTGTTCGGCGTCTTTATCGTCTGGCTCCTGGTGGCGCAGAACATTTACTTCATCTTCTTCGGCGATGGCGTGCAGCCCACGCTTTTGTCCTTCGTATCGAGTGTTCTGACGACGCGTGCAGGCATGGCGATGATATTCTGGGGCGATCTGGCCGGCTTCGTCTTCGCGCTCGTCGTGCTGGCGACGACGGTCGTCACGTTTCCGCTGCTGCTCGACCGTGACGTCGGTGTCGTCGCGGCAATCGATGCCAGCATACGGGCGACGCTGATCAATCCGGTGCCGGTCGCAGTCTGGGGTCTCATCGTTGCAGCGCTTCTCGTCATTGGCACGATCCCGGTCTTCGTGGGCCTAGCTGTCGTCATGCCGATACTTGGTCATGCGTCGTGGCATCTCTACCGCAAATTGGTCGTGGCTCAGGACTAGGCCTTCAAGCTTTCAGCGGTTTTAGGCCATCGTTGGAACCGCAACAGGATTTCTACGTTGATCCGCATCATCATGGAGATGCGGATCATGCCTTCGCTCACGCATATTTTCACCCGTTTTGCGGTGACGGTCTCGGATTGGACGGGCAAACCGGCCATCTTCGTGCTGGCGCTGCTCTCCGTCATTCTGTGGGGTACGACAGGGCCGATCTTCGATTATTCGGACACCTGGCAGCTGGTCATCAATACCAGCACGACGATCGTCACGTTTCTGATGGTTTTTCTGCTTCAGAGCGCGCAGACGCGCGACACGCGGGCCATTCAGGCGAAGCTCAATGAGCTGATTCTGACCAGCGGGGCCGAGAATCGCTTCGTTGGGATCGAAAATCTCGATGAAGAGGATCTGAAGCACCTCGACATGCTCGTCGAAAAGGCTGCAAAGCGGCACCAGGAGCGACACAAGGGCAAGGCCGGCGAAAGTGTCGAGCTCGATGCCGTGGTCGTTGCCAAGCCAGCGAATAAAAGAAAAAGGCGGCGCGTCAACCGCACCGCCTCACCGTCAAATCAGACCAGCCACAGCAAATCCTAGCCGAAGACCCGCTTGAAGATCGTGTCGACATGCTTGGTGTGATAGCCGAGGTCGAATTTCTCGCGGATATCCTCTTCGGAAAGTGCGGCGCGCACTTCCTGGTCGGCCAGGAGTTCCTCAAGGAAGTCCTTGCCCTGTTCCCAGACCTTCATCGCGTTGCGCTGGACGAGGCGGTAGGAATCCTCGCGGGAAACGCCGGCCTGGGTCAGCGCCAGCAGCACGCGCTGCGAATGAACAAGTCCGCGGAACTTGTTCAGATTCTTCATCATATTGTCCGGGTAGACCAGCAGCTTGTCGATGACGCTCGTGATACGGGCGAGAGCGAAATCGAGCGTGACGGTCGCATCCGGGCCGATCATGCGCTCGACGGAGGAGTGCGAAATATCGCGTTCGTGCCAGAGGGCGACGTTCTCCATGGCCGGCATGGCGTAGGAGCGGACCATACGGGCAAGACCGGTCAGGTTTTCGGTCAGTACCGGGTTGCGCTTGTGCGGCATGGCCGACGAACCCTTCTGGCCCGGCGAGAAATATTCCTCGGCCTCCAGCACTTCGGTGCGCTGCAGATGGCGGATTTCGGTCGCCAGACGCTCGATCGAGGAAGCGACGACGCCGAGAGTGGCGAAGAACATGGCATGACGGTCGCGCGGGATGACCTGTGTGGAGACCGGCTCCGGCTTCAGGCCGAGCGCGGCAGCGACATGTTCTTCAACGCGCGGATCGATATTGGCGAAGGTGCCGACGGCGCCGGAGATGGCACAGGTGGCGACTTCTTCGCGGGCTGCGATCAGGCGCTGCTTGCAGCGCTCGAATTCGGCGTAGGCGAGCGCCAGCTTGACGCCGAAAGTCGTAGGCTCGGCATGAATGCCGTGCGAACGGCCGATGGTGACGGTGTCCTTATGCTCGAAGGCGCGGCGTTTCAGCGCTTCCAGCAGCTTGTCGATATCGGCGAGCAGCAGGTCGCTCGCGCGAACGAGCTGGACGTTGAAGCAGGTGTCGAGCACGTCGGAGGAGGTCATGCCCTGGTGCACGAAGCGGGCATCCGGACCGACGATTTCGGCGAGATGCGTCAGGAATGCGATGACGTCGTGCTTGGTTACGGCCTCGATCTCATCGATGCGGGCGACGTCGAAAGTCGCCTTGCCGCCCTTTTCCCAGATGGTATCGGCTGCCGACTTCGGAATGACGCCGAGAGCGGCCAACGCGTCGCAGGCATGGGCCTCGATCTCGAACCAGATGCGGAACTTGGTTTCGGGCGACCAGATGGCGACCATTTCCGGTCGGGAGTAGCGCGGGATCATGGGCTCAAAGCTTTCTTGGCTGATAGGAAAGGAAACCTCGGCGCCCCCATAACAAAGACGGGCGGCAATCACAATGTTTGACGGATCAATCTTTGATCCGTCTCAACGCATATGTCGGGTAAGATAGACGGACGCGGCGATCAGGCAAAGCAAACCGAGAGGCAGAAACAGCGTAAAGCCGAGAACGGCGAACTGATAAACGGCGCTGGCGCTGGTGAACAGGAATTGAAATATCCAGACGAGCGTGCCGAAGGGAGCATGCCAGCGCGCATAGAACCAGCGATAGTCCATGGCGAAGAGGAATGCCGTCATGACTGCGGTGCCGATGGATAGCGCCAGGAAGAACGCGGCAAAGCGCGCCGTTGGCGGCCGATGTCCGGCATAGCGTCTGGCAAATGGCACCATGACGAGCCAGGACAGGGCGCCGCCCAGGAAGTAGACGAGGACGAGCGCGGCTAGATGGCTCGTCAGAAGGCCATTGCGCAGGTAGAGCGCCACCAGCGCCGAGACCGTCATCCCCAAGCCCCAGCAGACTGCGTCGCGCACCAGTCCAAGGCAATAGAAGACGGCGGCCCGAATTCGGTCCACCGTCTGGTTAATGCTGGTTGGTCTAGTTTGCTCCAAGGCGACCTCGTTCCGCCGCGGCCCTCAGATCGGCGACCGTCTGCTTGTAGGCATCGACCGACCCTCCCTTGAAGATGGCCGAGCCGGCAACGAGGACATTGGCGCCGGCGGCGGCGATGAGACCTGCCGTTTCCGTGGAAACGCCGCCGTCGACTTCGAGTTCGATCGGCCGGTCACCGATCAGTGACTTGGCGTTGCGGATCTTGTCCGCCATGGCCGGGATGAACTTCTGGCCGCCGAAGCCCGGATTGACCGACATGATCAGGATCAGGTCGATATCGTCGAGCACGTTTTCCAGTATCGACAGCGGGGTGGCCGGGTTGAGGGTGACGCCGACCTTCTTGCCGAGATGACGGATCGTCTGCAGCGAGCGATGCAGATGCACGCCGGCTTCGGCGTGAACGGTGATGCGGTCGCAGCCGGCTTTGGCGAAGGCCTCGAGATAGGGATCGGCCGGCGAGATCATCAGATGGCAGTCGAAGGTGGCGGTCGTATAGGGCCGCAGGGATTTGATGACATCGGGGCCGAAGGAAATGTTCGGCACGAAATGCCCGTCCATGACATCCAGATGGATCCAGTCGGCTCCGGCTTCGCTCACATCCTTCACTTCCTGGCCGAGCTTGGCGAAATCGGCTGCGAGAATGGAAGGGGCAATGCGGATCGGCAGGGTCATGGGATAGCTGAGCTCCATCTGAATTTTTCGGTCTGAATTAGCACCGACGTCGCTGGCAAACAACCGCCCGAAAGGATCGCCTCAGTTCGACGGCGTCGTCATCGGCACGAAGGCGTTGCCGCGCCATTCCTGCCGCCGATAGAAGTTCTCGGTCAATTCGTGGTTCTGCCCGAATGTGATCGGGCCTATGGCGGTCTGGAAGGTTGTGCCGACGAGCTTGTCGGCTATCGGCTTGTTTTCCGCCTTGGCGCTCTCGGCCGACTGGCTGGCGATCTGGGCCGCGGCTGCGGCCGGCAACATATATCCGTCCGGTTCGATGCCGCCGGCGCGCATCGCTTGCACGGTCGGCTGCGCTGCCGGCAGACCGGTAAAATCGGGGAGCGCGATTGCCTGCACGCCTTCGAGCAGAGGCACCGGCTGATCGGCGGCGCGCATGGCGTCGCCCCCCATGACCGTCAACGGTATGTTTTCGCTCCTGGCGTCACGCGCAATCACGGCGACGTCGCTGCGATCGCCGCCGACGAAGACGCGCGTGGCGCCGGCCTTCTTAAGGCGGCGGACGAGGGCGATCTGCTGTTCCTGGCCCGGCCGGTAAGTATCGGTGAAGACGGGTTTCAGCCCCTTTTCCTCAAGCGCATTGCGGATGGCGCCGACCAGTTCGCGACCGTGGATCGTACCGTCGTCGATCAGGGCCATCGGCTCGGCGGCCCAGTTTTTCAGGATGGTGCTGATGGCCATGGCAGCTTCTGCACCGTCCACAGGAGCGAGGCGGAACAGCGGCCAGCCGTTCTTGAGGGCATCTTCCATCAAGATGCGGGAACGCACCGAAACGGTGATAGCCGGAATGCCGGCGTCCTTGAGGCGGGGCAAGGCGCCTTCCAGCGTTTCCGTGCAGAGAAAGCCGATAGCGATCTGCGCCTTCGCAGCGATCAACGCTTCGGCAGCGGCGCGGCCACCGTCTTCCGTGCAAGGTTCGTCGACAACAGTCGCCGTGTCCTTCTGTGCCTGGATCTCGAAATTGGCGCCGGCCGTGATCTCGGCGCCCAGCATCGCGAAGTTACCATTCTGCGGTGCCACGACGCCGATGTGGATTCCTGCGGCGTAGCTGCTGCCGGCCGCTGAAAGCAGCGTAAACAGAAGCGGAAGGCGACGCAGAACGTTCATCGATCGATTATCCCGGACAATTTTTCTGCTCTATTTATCCGTATGAAGGGGATCGTCAAAGAAAAAGCAGCAAAATCCCTCTGCTTTCAATGAAACTATTGTAGAAAAGCTAACATCCGCCCGCCATATTCAAGGAAAGACGGGGTGTCACAGAACAAAGGAGATGATGGTGTTAGACAGGCAGCGTATGGATCCGGCGCTTTATCGCGATGCCATGAGCCGCTATGCGGGGCATGTGCAATTGGTGACGACGGCGCTCGGCGACGAGCGGCGCGGCGTGACGATCACGGCTGCATGCTCGGTGTCGGACAATCCGGCGACGGTTCTGATCTGCCTCAATAACAGCAACGAGAAGAATGAGATTTTCTTCAACAGCGGTATCTTCGCGCTGAATACGCTCGGCGCGCACCATCAGTCGCTCGCCGATGCCTTTTCCGGTAAGACGCAGCTGACGACAAACGAGCGCTTCGCCTTCGGCAAGTTTGAAACGCTGGCAACGGGCGCGCCGGTGCTGTCGGACGCGCTTGCGGCTTTCGATTGCCGTGTGATCGAGATCAAGCAGGCCTCGACGCACAACATCATTTTCGGCGAGGTCATGGCCGTGCGCTACAGCGAGGCGAAGCCGGCACTGCTTTACATGAACCGGGGCTATCACACGCTATAACCCCTTCAGGGGAGTTGTCATGTCGGATCAAATATCATCAACTTCGTTGCCGGGCTCGATCGAGGAGACGATGGCTCTGCTCGCAGCTCATGATTATCTGGCCGGCCGTGCGCTTGGCACGGTCCTGTTTCTGGCGCTGAAAATGAAGCGGCCACTTTTTCTGGAAGGCGAGGCCGGCGTCGGCAAGACCGAGATCGCCAAGGTCCTGTCCAAGGCGCTCGACCGGCCACTCATCCGACTGCAATGCTATGAAGGGCTTGATGTTTCCTCGGCTGTCTATGAGTGGAACTATCCGGCGCAGATGCTGGAAATCCGGCTCGCTGAAGCATCGGGCCTGACGGATCGCGACCGCATCGAAGCTGACATTTTCTCCGAGCGCTATCTCATCCGACGGCCAGTGCTGCAGGCGCTTTCGGGTGTCGGTGGCCGGGCACCAGTGTTCCTGATCGATGAGCTGGATCGTACCGATGAAGCTTTCGAAGCGTTCCTTCTTGAGGTGTTGTCCGATTTTCAGGTCACTGTGCCGGAACTCGGGACGATCCGCGCCGCAGAGCCGCCCATCGTCATCATCACCACGAACCGCACGCGTGAAGTGCATGACGCGCTGAAACGGCGCTGTCTCTATCATTGGGTCGACTATCCGCAGGCGGAGCAGGAGCTGGAGATCATCCGGCGCAAGGTGCCTGATAGCAACGAGGCCCTGTCGCGCCAGATCGTCGCCTATGTGCAGAAGCTGCGCACGCTCGATCTCTACAAGAATCCCGGCGTTGCCGAGACGATCGACTGGGCGACAGCTTTGACCGAACTCGACCGGCTCGCGCTCGACCCCGAGACGATCTCCGACACGCTGGGGACGCTGCTGAAATATCAGGACGACATCGCTCGTATCCAGGGCGGCGAGGGCAAGCGCGTGCTGGACGAGGTCAAGTCCGAACTGCTTGCGGCGGGATGATCCATGGAACCGGGCGCGCAAGATGGCATCATTCTTGCGCCGTCACCGCCCGGTGACGGGCGCCTTGCCGATAATATCGTGCTGTTCGGCCGCGCCCTTCGCAAGGCAGGGCTGAAGATCGGTCCCGGGGCCATTGCCGACGCGATCGAGGCGGTCGAGGCGATCGGCATCGGCTCCCGCGAGGAGTTCCACGCCGCTCTTTGTTCGGTCTTCGTCAAGCGTCATGAGGATCTTGCCGTGTTCGACGAGGCGTTCCGGCTGTTCTGGCGCTCTCGCGATCTTGTTTCGAAGATGATCGCCATGATGTCGCCGGTCGCGCCCGATAATCGCGAGAAGGAAAAACCGAAGCCCGGCGAAACCAGAGCCGGAGATGCCTTGCTGGGCGATCGCGACGACCGGCGGCCGCAGCGCGAGACGCCTGATATCGAGATCGATGCCCGTTTCACCACATCGGGCAGCGAAGTTCTGCGCCGATTGGATTTTGCCCAGATGTCGGCGGCCGAGATCGCCGTCGCGAAGAAGGAGCTTGCCAAGCTGCAATTGCCGCTGGATCGCGTGCGGACCCGCCGTTTTGCGCCGTCGCATGCATCAGCCAAGGTCGATCCCCGTGCGACCATGCGGTCTGCCTTGCGCACCGGTGGCGCTTTGATCCTGCCGCGCTTCCGGCAGCCGAGGGAAATACAGCCGCCGCTCGTGGTGCTCGCCGATATCTCGGGCTCGATGAGCCAGTACACGCGTATCTTCCTACATTTTCTGCATGTGTTGACCGAACGGCGCCGGCGCGTGCATACGTTTCTGTTCGGCACGCGGCTGACCAATGTCACCAGGGCAATGCGCCACAAGGATCCCGATCAGGCGCTGGACGAATGCGCCGCAGCTGTGCGCGACTGGTCCGGAGGAACGCGGATCGGCGAGACGCTGAAGGAATTCAACCGGCTATGGGCGCGCCGGGTGCTGGGGCAGGGCGCGATCGTGCTTTTGATCACCGATGGGCTGGAGCGTGAAGGCGTGGAATTGCTCGGCGAGGAGATGGATCGCCTGCATCGCTCCTGCCGGCGGCTGATCTGGCTCAATCCGCTCTTGCGCTTCGATGGCTTCGAGGCACGTGCCCGCGGCGTAAAAGCGATGCTGCCGCATGTTGACGAATTCCGTCCGGTTCACAATCTATTATCTCTGGCCGATCTCGTATCGGCTCTCACCGCCGGCCGCGCGGATGCTTACGATCCGCGGCGGTTTGTTGGCAAGTAATGAGGCTCCGATGTCAGATATATCCGAAAGTCTGGATCCGCTCGTAATTGCGGAGGAATGGGTGTCGGCAGGCCGCAGCGTGGCCATGGCGACCGTTGTCGATACCTGGGGTTCGGCGCCGCGCCCGGCCGGCAGTCATCTCGTGATCGACGGCGAGGGCAATTTCCACGGCTCGGTTTCGGGTGGCTGTGTGGAAGGCGCCGTCATCACCGAGGCGCTTGACGTCATCGAGACCGGCAAGTCCCGGATGCTGGAATTCGGCGTTGCCGACGAAACCGCCTGGCGGGTCGGCCTCTCCTGCGGCGGGCGAATCCGCGTCTATGTGGAAAGGCTCGCCTGATGGATCGTCAGATACTGGCGAAGCTGAATGCGTTGCGGCAGGGGCGGCAGGCGGCAATCCTTGTGACGGACCTGTCGGGCGGGCCGGACAGGCTGGTCGTTGAGGGCGACGTGCTGGAAGGCACTCTGGCCGATGCGGCCGCTTCGGCATTCCGTTCGGGCAAGTCGTCGGCCGTGGACTTCGAGGGGCGGAGCTTCTTCCTGAATGTGCACCTGCCGCCGCCGCGCATCGTTGTCATCGGCGCCGTTCACATCAGCCAGGTTCTGGCGCGCATGGCGGCGCATGCCGGCTTTGATATCACCATCATCGATCCGCGCACCGCCTTTGCGACACCGGAGCGCTTCGAGGGCGTCGACCTGATCGCCGATTGGCCGGTTGATGCACTCAAGGAACGCCCGCTCGATAGCTACATGGCATTGGTCGCCGTTACGCACGATCCGAAGATCGACGACGAGCCAATTTTGCAGGCATTGCTAACGGGCTGTTTTTACGTCGGCGCCCTCGGCAGCCGCAAGACGCATGCCGGACGTCTGGAGCGCTTGAGGCGGGAAGGATTGACGGAGGCAGATTTGGCTCGCATCCACGCCCCCATCGGTCTTGCCATCGGCGCAGCGAGCCCGGCGGAGATCGCCGTCGCCATTCTGGCAGAGATCATCTCCTCGCTGCGCGGGCGTGACGTGTCCTTGCCCAAGGGCGCAAAGCCATGATCTTCGGGGAGTTTCAAACGGTTGAGGCGGAGGGGACGGTTCTCGCCCATTCCGTTCGATTGTCCGACGGCAGCTTCTCCAAAGGGCATAAGCTTGACCGCAGCGATATCGACCGTCTGACCGCCGCTGGCATCGACCGCGTCATCGCGGCTCGTATCGAGGCGGGCGATCTCATGGAGGACGAGGCGGCCGAGCAATTGGCGCGGGCGATTGCCCCCGATCACCTGACCTTTTCGGAAGCGGCGACAGGGCGCGTCAATATCCATAGCGCGGTCGACGGTCTATTTGTTGCAAATCGAGCCGCTGTCGACCGGCTGAACAGCGTCGATCCCGCGATCACGCTCGCCTGTCTGGCCGATCACGTGCCGGTGCGATCGGGCGACATGGTTGCGACCTTCAAGATCATTCCGTTAGCTGTCTCTGGGGCGAAGGTGGCAGCCGGCGTCGATGTCCTGCGGCAGTCGACGGTCTTCGAAGTCAAGCCGTTCCAGCCGCATGCCGTGTCGCTCGTCGCTACGGAGCTGCCGTCCTTGAAGACGACCGTCATGGACAAGACGGCGCGTATCCTCTCGCAGCGGCTGCAGGTGGCGGGCAGCGCGCTTCAGAGGGAAGAGCGCGTCGCTCACGAGGCGAATGCGGTGGCAGAGGCGATCTGTCGGGCGCTGGAGGTGCGTGACCGGCTTCCGAAGCTGGTGATCGTTTTCGGCGCGTCTGCCGTCATCGACGCCGGCGATGTTATTCCAGCCGCGATCCGGCTTGCCGGCGGTGAGGTTATTCAGGTCGGCATGCCCGTCGATCCCGGCAACCTGCTGGTGCTTGGAAGAGTGGGCGATGTGCATGTCGTCGGGGCGCCTGGATGCGCGCGCAGCCCGAAGGAAAACGGTTTCGACTGGGTTCTTGATCGCATCTTAGCCGGCGAACAGCCGACGCCGCGGGATATCAGCGGCATGGGGGTCGGAGGCTTGCTCATGGAAATTCAGTCACGGCCGCGGCCGCGCGATGTCGTGGTCAAGCCGGCCGCAGAAATATCGGTTGCCGTCGTGCTGCTGGCGGCCGGCAAAGCCAGCCGCATGGGCGAGGGTGGCGCGCACAAGCTGCTGGCCGAGTTCGACGGCATACCGCTGGTGCGTCGCTCCGCATCGATCGCAATTGCAAGCGGAGCCTCCGTCGTTGTCACTGTGACGGGACATCGTCGCGAAGATATCGAGCGAGCGCTGGGCGATCTTGCCGTCGAGCGGGTGCATAACGCCGACTACGCATCCGGCATGGCAAGTTCGCTGGCGGCTGGTGTCGGCACCCGCGCAGCGCAAAAGGCGGATGGCGTTCTCGTCATGCTCGCCGATATGCCCGGCATTACCAGTGATGACCTGAAAGCCTTGATTGCCGCCTTCCGCGATGCAGGCGGTCAGGTGATCGTGCGAGCGGTGTCCGGCGGCAAGCGCGGCAACCCCGTCATCCTGCCCCGATCGGTGTTGAATGCCGTGATGCGGCTGGAGGGCGATGTAGGCGCCCGACATATTATTGAAACTTCCGGGTTTTCGGTTATTGACGTCGAGATCGGCGAGGCGGCACATCTCGATGTGGATACGCCCGAGGCCGTCGTAGCAGCCGGTGGAATCTTGAGGGGATAGGGAATGGACAATAGCGATATCGAAGACATGTTTCAGTCGCTTGGGCCGGTGACGATCAAGCGGATGTTTGGCGGCAAGGGGATCTACCACATGGGCCGGATTCTGGCGCTCGAGGTGGATGACGAAATACTGTTGAAGGCCGATGACGTGAGTGCTGCGGAATTCGAGGCGGCGGGTGCGCGGCGCTGGGCTTACGAGGGAAAGAAGGGCAAGGCCGTCAACATGCCCTACTGGTCGATTCCTGACGATGCCTTCGACGATCCGGACATCATGGCGCGGTGGGTGGGGCTGGCTTATGCAGCGGCCCTGCGCTCGGACAAATAGTGCATGCTGAGCAAACGTGCGCAGCCGTCTTGCAATAGCAATGCGCTATCGGCGTCAGCGAAAGTCCTCTTCGCTCAGATGGGCGATGGTTGCCTTGGCGAACTCTGAAAGCTGAACGGGGAGATCGTCACGGCCGAACCAGCCAAAATCAGAGAGCTTGTCTGGTTCCATCAGGCGAGGTTCGCCGGAAAAGTCCCTGCAGACATAGATTAGCGAGATCCAGTGCTGGCGGTCGGCCTCGACGATGACCTCTTCCGTGCAGAGATGGTCGATTTTGCCGATGGAGAGGCCGCTTTCTTCTTCCGCCTCGCGGACGGCAGCCTGGGCGGCAGGCTCCATATGGTCGACCTTGCCGCCAACGATGCTCCAGAATCCGGCTTCCGGCGCCTTGAGACGCCGGTAAAGCAGAATCTTCCCGTCTCGCAATATTGCGAGACCGGTTCCTAATCCTGGGAAATCGATGCCGGGCTTGCCCATGCGTACATCCCGAGATGTGCGTCTAAATGGGGCTTATCAGCCCTTTGCGTTCGCAACGATCAGCATGAAAGCCGGAATGTCGTCGCCGAAGCCGACCGGCGTCGGGCCGTCATCATGGTCGCGATAGCGGTTACGGCGCTCGCGATTGTCGTCGTTGGCAGCGGGGAAGGGCCGGTTGTTGTTGCGAGAACCGTTATGGGACTTGTTGTTCTCAGACTTGCGCTCGTTTCTCACGCTTTCGGCCTTTGCTGGTGCTGCTTCGATCGCTACGACGCCATTATCCTCGACGTCGATATCAGATTTATGACTCGAGGCGCTCCGGCCTCCGCGGCTACGATCCCGATCGCGGCCCTTGCTCTTCTGGTCACGGCGGCGGGAAGAACGATTGTCGTCGCTGCTCTCGTCAGCCGGCGGCAGCGCCGACAGGTCGCCGTTCAGCCACTGGACATCCTCACCGATCAGTTTCTCGATCGCGTCGACATGCTTGGTATCGCGCTTCGTCACGATGGTGAATGCGGCGCCCGAGCGGCCGGCACGGCCGGTGCGGCCTATGCGGTGGACGTAATCTTCCGAATGGATCGGAACATCGAAGTTAAAGACGTGGCTGACATCGGGGATATCGAGGCCGCGGGCCGCGACGTCGGAGGCGACGAGCAGCTGCAGGTTACCGTCCTTGAAGTTCTGCAGCATGGCCATACGCGAGCGCTGATCCATGTCACCATGCAGTGCACCGGCGGAGAAGCCATGGCGATCCAGCGAACGGAAGAGATCGGAAACATCCTTCTTGCGATTGCAGAAGATGATCGCGTTCTTGAGGTCCGTCTGCTCGCGGATCAGATCGCGCAGCGTCGCGCGCTTCTCGTAATCCTTGCCATGCGAGGCGACGAAACGCTGCGTCACGGTCTTGGCGGTCGATGCGGGCTTGGCGACTTCGACGCGTTCCGGGTTCTGCAGGAAGCGGTCGGCGAGTTTCTGAATTTCGGTCGGCATCGTTGCCGAGAAGAACAGCGTCTGGCGCGTAAAGGGGATGAGCTTGGCGATGCGCTCGATATCAGGAATGAAGCCCATGTCGAGCATGCGGTCGGCCTCGTCGATGACGAAGATCTCGACACCGCTCATCAAGAGCTTGCCACGCTCGAAATGATCCAGCAGGCGGCCAGGCGTGCAGATCAGCACATCGGCGCCGCGCTCGAGCTTGCGGTCCTGCTCTTCGAAGGAAACGCCGCCGATCAGCAGGGCGATGTTCAGACGATGGTTCTTGCCGTACTTTTCGAAGTTTTCGGCGACCTGGGCCGCCAGTTCGCGTGTCGGCTCCAGGATCAGCGTGCGCGGCATGCGAGCGCGTGCGCGGCCCTTTTCGAGCAGCGTCAGCATCGGCAGCACGAAAGAGGCCGTCTTGCCGGTTCCCGTCTGGGCGATGCCGCAGATATCACGGCGCTGAAGCGCAAAGGGGATGGCACCGGCCTGGATCGGAGTCGGTGTGGTGTAACCCGCGTCTGTCACCGCGGAAAGGACTTTTTGGCTCAGGCCAAGGTCAGCAAATGTTGTCAAAGGGAAAACTGGTTCCGTCTTGGTTCGGTCGAACACCATGAATCGACACGCCACAACGTGCCGGAATGCAGCGCGACATAGAACCAAATACCTGCGAAGTCAAGGAAAGCGGGCGCATCTATAGGCCTGAAGTTCATTCAGGGCGCAATTTTTAGATTAGTGTCATCTTTGTTGCGCGTTTGTCACAATTTCAGCAGCTAAATTGCGCCCAATCCGCTGATGTAACTTGCAAGCCTGGTGCCGGCATTGATGAAATACATCGGGTCCACAGGATGTCCGTTTTCGCGGACTTCGTAGTGCAGGTGCGTCCCCGTCGAACGACCGGTGCTGCCGGCGAGACCGACTACGCCGCCCCGGGCGATTTTATCGCCGACTTTGACAAGTATCTGTTCCATATGGCCGTAACGTGTGGATATGCCATCGCCATGATCGATCTCGACCATGTTGCCATAGCCGCCCGTCCAGCCGGCCGACACGACCTTGCCCGGAGCAGTCGCCTTGATCTTTTCGCCGGGGCTGAAATGGAAATCGGTGCCGGTGTGGAGGGCCAGCGTGCCGAAGAACGGGTCCTTGCGATTGCCGAACGGGCTGGTGACGAGCTTGCCCGGTGCCGGATTGCGGAAGGGCAGGTCCTCAGCCGCACTCCGCGCCGTCTCCAGGCGCGTCAGCGCCATGTCGAGATCGGCCATGGACTGCTCGAACTGATCGACATTTTCCGGCGCGACATAAGGTCCGCCCACGCCGCTATCGGTGTCTTCGCCGGCATTGCCCGCGATCGCATTCGGGACCTTGACGCCGACATTGTGCATGATCGACTGAATCTCGTTCGCGGTGCCGGAAGCATCGGCGGTGAGATTGCGGATGCGGGTCAGTTGATCCTGTTCGATGTGTTTCAGCGACAGCGTCACTTTGGAAAACACGCGATCGGCGCGATCGGCGACGGTTTCCGGAGCCGGCACATAGGCGAGGGTGGAATTGTCGGGAGTCGCGTCCGCAGGCTTGCCGGTGGAAAGAAGCTTCTCGATCGCCTTCGGTGCCGTCAGCTGCGCGTGCTCGTTCTTGCCGGCTGGCGTACTGGTATCTGTATGAGGGCTCTTGTCAGTGAGGCCGGAGCTCTCTGCCCTGTCGAGCAGTGCGTTGAGCTTGCCGCCGCGCGAGGAGAGCTGCTGTTGCTGCTCGATGAGCTTGTCGACCTTCTCTTCGACGACCTGCTGATCGAGAAGCTGGCGCGAGGTGACGCGATCGACCTGCGCGCGCAGTGCGGCGATGCGGTCTTCATAGTCGTATTGCATGCGGGCCTGCCGCGCCATCGTTGCGCCGATCAGATCGTCGCGCAGGACGAGATAGGAGGTCGCCAGGAGGTAACCGATCGAAAAGATACCGACCATGCAGACGGCAAGAGCTGCCATCCATGGGCGCACGGTCATATGACGCACCATATCGCCGCTCGCGAGAATGATGGTGTGATGCCGCTTCTGTTTGCCGAAAACCCGGTTTTGAGGCCTTGCTGTCACCGAGACTCTCCCAATCGATGCCTTTTGGAACCCGTTGGAAGTACACGGTATTATGGTTAATGAATGCTTTCCGTTTCAGTATTAGTTGCCGGAAAATTGAGTTTTGTCAGTATATCATGCGTTGCTTGTGGAGGTCAGGGCGCGATAGAACGAGGGTGTTAGCCCGGCCTCAGCGCGCGCTATGTCATTGAACGGCGCCTTCAGCGAGCCGCGGAAGTTTGCGCGAACCAGTTCCTGGAATGTGCGGGCCGGATCGCGCTTCTCCCGAGCGCACAGGAAGCGGAACCATTTGGCGCCCACCGCGACGTGACCCTTTTCGTCATTGTAGATGACATCGAGCACGGCAGCACTTTCCATGTCGCCGGTCTCGCGCATCTTCGCCTGCAGCGCTGGCGTGACGTCCAGGCCTCTCGCCTCGAGGATCAGCGGCACGACCGCGAGGCGGGCGGTCAGATCCGTGCGGGTCGCATGCGCCGCCTGCCAGAGACCGTCATGGGCCGGTAGATCGCCATAATCGGCGCCGAGTTCGCGCAGTCTTTCGCGGACCATGCGGAAATGCTTGGCCTCCTCGAAGGCCACCTGCATCCAGCCGTCAAAGAAGGAGTTTGGAACCGGTTCGGTCGCAAAGCGGGCGACGATATCGAGCGCAAGATCGACGGCGTTCAGCTCGATATGGGCAATGGCATGCAGCAAGGCGATGCGCCCTTTGAGCGTATGCAGCGAGCGCTTTTCCATGTGCTTGGGCGGCACCAGCTCCGGGCGTTCCGGCCGACCGGGCCGATCGGCCAGCGGCGAATCGAGCGGCGAGCGCAGAGATAGGGTGCGGGCAAACCAGCGTGCTGCCGATTCCTGCGCCAACGCGGTCTTGCGATCGAGATCGGCCGACCGGATGGCGTCGATAGCGCCACCGCGCAGCGATGTGATCGCGCTGGGATTGCCTGCCATGCGTCAAAGCTCCTTCGCCGCGGCCAGAACATCCTCCGCATGTCCAGCGACCTTGACCTTGTCCCAGATTCTGGCGATCAGGCCGTCGGCGCCGATCAGGAAGGTCGAGCGGACGACGCCCATATAGGTGCGGCCATACATGCTTTTTTCGCGCCAGACGCCATAGGCGATCGCCATGGTCTTTTCTTCATCCGAGGCGAGCGGGATGGACAGCGCATGTTTCCTGACGAATTTATCATGGCTTTTCACGGAATCCGGCGAGACGCCGAGGATGGCAATGCCCGCCTTATGAAATTCGGGGGCAAGCGCCGTGAAGGAAATCGATTCCGTCGTACAGGCTGTCGTGTCGTCCTTGGGGTAGAAGTAGACGACCAGCGGTTTCCCCGCAAAATCCGCAAGGCGCACATCGCCGCCACCATCGCGGGGGAGATGAAAATCCGGCGCCTTGTCGCCGAGGTTCAGCTGAATTGTGGAGACTTCCGTCACGATAAAACCTTTCTTTTGCCGGTTTTTTAGATGACACACCGGGTGAGCCATATATACTGATCGGGTATGGCGTCCACATGGGACGCGGCGTCACCAACAAAATTGAGAATGAAAGGGACGCACAGGAGTGATCCGAGGCGAAAAGGTAATATTCCGCAAAAAGGATCTCGTGTCACTCGACCATCTGCCGTCCGCTCAGGTCGAAGACCCCCTCATCGTGCATGTGCCGGAACGCGGCGGCCGACGCCGTTCGCATGTCTGGCACGTCTGCCGCATGACGATGGTTTTCTTCGCGTTTCTGGCCATCCTGCTCGGAGCGGCGATCTTTGCCATTGAAAGCGGTATCTTCGATCAGCCGCTGTCGCAGAAGGCGCAAACGGCCCTCGATAAGGCAATCGGCCCTCGCTACAAGGCGGAGGTCGGCGCAACCGTGGTTCGCTTCACCTCCGGTCTGCGACTGGCGCTGGAGGCGCGCAACGTTAATGTCGTCGATCAGGAGAGCGGCAAGCACCTGTCGACCATGTCCGCGGTCAATATGCAGCTCGATCCGCTCGCCCTCATCGAAGGGCGCGTGGAGGTGGCGAGCGTCGCGGCGGAAGGCATCGCGCTCGATACTTCGCTTCTTCCTCAGGGGGATCCCGTCGACCTCTCGCAATTGCGCGTGAATGCGTTGCCGCAGGCTTTGACCGAAGCTTTCGACAATCTCGATTTTCTGCAACGTTTCGTGCAGCGCGGCGGTACGAATTCGGTGCGGATTTCCGGCTTCTCGGTCAAGCTGGCACGCGCGGAAGGCCCTCCGATCTCTCTTGTGGTGGACAATCTCACCTTCGAGCGGGCGGAGCCGAACTTGCTGCATCTTTATGGGCAGGTCGCCGTCAACGGCTCCGTGGCGACACTGGATATCAGAGCCCAGCAGGAGGAAGTCGGCCATAGCTCCTCCTTGATCGCGAAAATCTCCAACCTCGATCTCAAGCCGTTGTCGATGACTTATGATCCGAGCGGCGCTCCGCGCCAGGGGCTCATGAGTTTTGCCGATGTGACGCTTTCGGCTGCCAAAGCAGATTCGGGCGTCGCTCCAAAGCTCGAGGCGTCCGTCAGCATACAGCCCGGCACGCTTTACATGGATCGCGACCCGCAGGAGCTGACGCAGGCCAATATCAACCTCGGCTACAATTTCGATCGCCAGACGCTCGAGATCGCGCCTTCCACGGCGCAGTTCGCGCGTACCGTCGTGCCGTTTTCGGGAGCGCTGATCGATCTCGATCGTATCGACGCCAATGCGGGCAAGGGCTTCGGTATCGACTTCCTGATCAGGAACGGCACGGCTGCCTCCTCCATATCGGGAGAAAAGCCCATCAGCTTTGACGGTCAGGCGAAAGGGCGATTTTTGTCCGCGACGAAGGAATTTCAGTTCGAGAACCTCGGCGTATCGACACCGCAAGGCGCGCTGTTCGGCTCGCTGCACATAAAGCTCGGCGACAGCTCGCCGGAAATCAGCTTCGGCGGCCGCGCGGATAAACTCGATACGACCGCCGTGAAGCAGCTATGGCCCTTCTGGATGGCTTCTAAGCCGCGAATATGGGTCGAGAACAATCTTTTTGGCGGCTCGGTGACGAACGCGGTCATATCCGTCTTCATTCCGGCCGGACGGCTGAGGGAGGCTTCGCAGACCGGCAAGCTGCAGCTCGGCCAGAACGAGCTGCATATCGCCTTCGACATTGACGGAGTGCGCCTCAATGTCCCCGGTGAAATTCCACCACTGCGCGACGCGAAAGCGCATTTCGACCTGACAGGCCCGAAGATGGCCGTCGATATTGCGACCGCGACCTCCTATTTCCCGACGGGACGCACGATTACGCTGAACGACAGCAACTTCTCGATACCGGCCACATACGACAAGCCCTTGATGGCCGACCTGGACCTGTCGATCTCCGGCGCCGGCGACGCCATAGCGGAGTTGCTGACATATAAGCCGGTGCAGGCGCTGCAGCGCACCGAATTCAAGCCGGAGGATTTCAACGGCAAGATCGTCGCCAAGGTCGATGCCCGGATCGGCCTGATCAGCGACCAGAAGCCGCCACCGCCGGATTGGATAGCGAAACTGACGCTTAACGATGTCGACCTGTTGAAGCCGATGAGCAATCGCAAGATCGACAATCTGACCGGCGAGATCAATGCCGATCCGCAGTCGGTGCATCTGCAGGCTCAGGCGCAGATCGATGGTATTCCCGCGCAGATCGACATGGTCGAGCCGACCGACAGCAAGTCGGCTGTCAAGCGCGGTCGCGTAGTGACGGCAACGCTCACCGACGCCCAACGCAATGCCGTCCTGCCCGGCCTGCGCGATATGATCGACGGGCCCGTGAAGATAGAGCTGACGCGCATCGATGACGATCATCAGGGTGTCAAGGTCGATCTCGGTAAGGCGGCGCTGACCGTTCCCTGGATCGGCTGGTCGAAAGGCAGCGGTATTCCGGCAAGCGCGCAATTCGAAGCGTCCGGCTCCGACAGCCAGATGACGCTCAAGAACTTCATGCTCAAGGGCGACGGCTTCGGTGCCGGCGGTGATCTCGTCATCAGCAAGGGGAGCCTGTCGTCTGCGAACTTCGACAACGTGAAGCTCTCCGCGCTCGACGATTTCGGATTGTCGCTGAAGCATAGCAAGGCCGGTGCCTATGACGTCACGATATCAGGAAGTTCGGCCGATATCCGTCCGATCCTGGCGCGTGTGAAGGCGTCATCCTCCGGCGGACGGAAGAACACGGATGATCCGGCAAGCGCGAGCGCGACAGTTCGCGTCGATCTCGCGAAGGTCGTCGGTTTCAACGACGAATCGATCGGCAATCTCAAGGGCGTCTATTCCTTCGCGGGCGGCAAGACGACGGCTGTGGACTTCTCCGGCGTTACCCGTAGCGGCGAGGCATTCGTCACCCAGATGAGCAAGGGTAGCAACGGCGTGATCCGCGTCACAAGCGGTGATGCTGGTGCGGTGGCGCGCTTCACTGATCTCTACAAGCATCTGAAGGGGGGCCTGCTCAATCTGTCGCTGCGCTCGATCGGACAGGACGACTGGGACGGTTCGCTGGATATCCGCAATTTCTCCATCGTCGATGAAAACAAGCTGTCGACCATCGTTTCAACACCGAGCGGCAAGAACGGCAAGAGCCTGAATTCCGCGGTGAAGGATAATATCGACACGCGCGCGCAGAGCTTTGAGCGTGGTTTTGCGCGGCTGGTGCTGCGCGACCGAACACTATCGGTCGAGAATGGCGTCGTGCGCGGCGTGCAAGTCGGAGCGACCTTCCAGGGAACGGTCAAGGACGCCAACAACAAGATGGATCTAACCGGAACCTTCATGCCTGCCTATGGCTTGAACCGGCTGTTCGCGGAGGTGCCGCTCGTGGGCTTCCTTCTGGGCAATGGCAGCGATCGCGGCCTTATCGGCATTACCTTCAGATTGACCGGCAGCTTCGACAAGCCGACGATGCAGATCAATCCCCTGTCGATCATCGCGCCTGGTGTTTTCAGACAGATATTTGAATTTTGATCAGGTGCAGCGCGTTGGGATGAATGGTCGGTCGGGATCGGCGACGTGTCAAAACGGAGCGATGCCGTGATAACACCACGCGCCTGTGCGAACTGAAAACAAAAAAGCCGGCGGGAGATCGCCGGCTTTGTTCGTTCGTGAGCTGTCAGGCCGCTCAAGCGGCCGGACGGATCAGGATGTGCTTCTTCTTGCCGAGCGACAGCTTGATAATGCCATCGGCGGTGACTTCACCGCTGCCGATGATCTTGCGTTCGTCGTTGACGGCCTCGTCGTTGACGCGCACCGCGCCGCCCTGAACGTGACGGCGAGCTTCGCCGTTCGAACCGGCAAGACCGGCGCGAACGATGAGCGACAGGAGCCCGATACCGGCGTCCAGCTCAGAGGCGGGGACATCGACGGTCGGCAGATTTTCGGACAGGCCGCCTTCCTCGAATGTCTTGCGCGCGGTCTCGGCGGCCTGCTCGGCTGCTGCGCGGCCGTGCAGAATTGCGGTGACCTCGGTCGCGAGGATCTTCTTGACCTCGTTGATCTCCGAGCCGGCAAGCGCGGAGAGGCGGGCGATCTCGTCCATCGACAGCGTCGTGTAGAGCTTCAGGAAGCGCGAAACGTCGGCATCCTCGGTGTTGCGCCAGTACTGCCAGAAGTCGTAGGCCGAGAGCAGGTCGGCATTCAGCCAGACGGCACCGGTGGCGGACTTGCCCATCTTGGCGCCGGATGCGGTCGTCAGCAGCGGCGAGGTCAAAGCGAAGAGCTGCTTGGTCCCCATGCGGTGGCCAAGGTCGATGCCGTTGACGATATTGCCCCACTGATCCGAACCGCCCATCTGCAGGCGGCAATCGTAGCGCTTGGCCAGCTCGACGAAGTCGTAGGCCTGCAGGATCATGTAGTTGAATTCGAGGAAGGACAGCGACTGCTCGCGGTCAAGTCTCGTCTTGACGCTGTCGAAGGACAGCATGCGATTGACCGAGAAGTGCCGGCCGACGTCGCGCAGGAACTCAAGATAGTTCAGCGAGCGCAGCCATTCGGCGTTGTTGACCATCAACGCATCCTTCGGACCTTCACCATAGGTGAGGTAGTTGGCGAAGCAGCGCTTGATCGAAGCGATGTTGTTTTCGATCGTATCGATGGTCATCAGCTGGCGGGCTTCGTCCTTGAAGGAGGGATCGCCGACCATGCCGGTGCCGCCGCCCATCAGTGACAGAGGCCGATGGCCGGTCGCCTGCATCCAGTGCAGCATCATGATCTGGATCAGCGAGCCGGCATGCAGGCTCGATGCCGTTGGATCGAAGCCGATATAGGCCGTCACGGTTTCCTTGGCGAAAAGCTCGTCGAGGCCGGTTTCATCGGAAATCTGATGAATGAAGCCACGCTCTTGCAGGGTGCGCAGGAAATCGGATTTGAACTCAGCCATGATCTTCGTCTCTCCAAGCCGCATCGACGGAGGACGCGGCGAAGTCGCTGTTGTTGAATGTCGCCGGGCGCGTTTAGCATCGATTTGCCGGTTCGTCATCATTTTGGTGGGGCCGATATCAAGTTTCGGCGGCGGCGCTGACCGGGCGGTGTTTGTAACACAACGCCTCTTAATGTGAACGGATCGTGACATGATCCCGAAGCCGCCCGGAATATGCCGCGTATTCGCCCGAATCGAAGCCTATTATTTTCGTTGCTAGTCCCGCGTGCAACATATGTTTCGTGAAAGAAATCGGTATGTCATCTTTGCTTTCGATGCTGGGATTGTCGTTCAAGAAGACGATTTATGCATTCTTCGCCCTGATGTTGGTTTTAGGCGGTATTGCCGCCGTAAGCCCGGCCCAGGCGCAAGGTTCCCCCGAAAAGAGAATAGCGTTTGTCGTCGGCAACGCTGCCTATAAGACGGGTGCTTTGCCGACGCCGGCCAATGATGCCGGTCTGATCGCGCAAACGCTGCAAGCCGCCGGTTTCGACGTCATCGGCGCGCGCGACCTCGACCAGAACGGGTTGCGCGACGCGATGCGGGATTTTCTGACGAAAGCGAATGCGTCAGGTCCCGATACCGTCGTTTTCGTCTATATGGCGGGCTATGGGGTGCAGTATCAGGGCGATAATTATTTCGTGCCTGTGGATGCTCAGATGGCCAATGCCACGGATGTTCCGGTCGAGGCCCTGCGGATTGCCGATTTCACCAAGTCGCTGGCATCGCTCAACAATCGCGGCAGCATCGTCGTGCTTGATGCGGCGAGAGCCAATCCGTTCGTGCAGTCCAATCAGCCGCTCGCCGGCGGCCTTGCGCTGGTCGATCCAGACGCCAATCAGCTGATCGCCTTCAATGCGGCGCCCGGTACGGTCGCACCGCAGGAGGCCGGTCCGTACGGCTCCTATGCACATGCATTGGCGGAGATGATCCGCGTCGGCGGTCTGCCGCTCGACGATGTGTTCGATCGCACGCGGTTGCGGGTCAGCGATCTGACCAAGGGCGCGCAGATTTCCTGGGATGGCTCCAAGTTCAAGAACGCCTTCACTTTCTTCGATCGCGGACCCGATGCGCCAGCCGCTCAGGTTTCCAGCTACAACAATGCCGCAATCCGAACCAAGGCGATCCGCGATTTCGACGAGCGGGATGCCTATTTTGCCGCGCTCGATCGCGACACGATGCAGGGCTACGAGGACTTCCTGGCTGCCTATCCGCACGACGCCATGGCAAAGCGCGTGCGTGCCATCATCGCCGCACGGCGCGAGGCGATCACCTGGCGCCAGACCTGGCGTGCCGATACGCCCGAGGCCTATTGGTCCTATCTGAGACGTTATCCGCGTGGTCCGCATGTGTGGGATGCCCGCCGCCGCCTCGAGCATTTCGAGGCAGCGCTCGAGCCGCCGCCGTCGTTTACCGTGATCGAGTATGACGTCCCGCCGCCACCGCCGCCGGAAATCGTCTATATCGACCGTCCCGTGCTTTATTTCGATGATGCCGACTTCGGCTATGCGCCGCCGCCGCCCGTCGTCTTCCTGGCCCCGCCGCCGCCGGATTTCGTCGTGCTCGCGCCGCCGGAGCCTTCGGTCGATCTCTATGTGTTGCCGGAGCCGACCTACGTTCCGGTCCCGGAGTGGGTCGAGCCGCCGCGCGATGTCGCGCCGCCGGAAAACAACGTCATCTTCAACAACATCCACAATACGGTCGTGAACAATACGGTCGTCAACAACAACACGACGACTACCAACGAGAACGGAGCGGCACCGGCGGCTCCGGGATTGACGACCGGGCAGAAGATCGCCGGCGCCGCCGTCCTTGCCGGCGCGGGCGCTGCGGCGCTGCATGTTGCCTTGCCGCCCTCGGTGCAGAAGAAAGCTGCCGTTCAACAACAGCAGAATCCGGCGGCTGTGATCAAAACCCCGACTGGAGCCGCTCCGGCGGTTGCACCTTCGGCTCAGCCGCAAGCACAGCCGCAGACGGGGAACGCCGTTCACGCGCTTCCCGGCGCCAATGGACAGCCTCTGCCGGCGACCGGCAAGGCACCGGCCACTCCGGGTGCAGCTCCGACGAAACAGGCTCAGCAGCCACAGGCAGCGCCGAACGCCATTCAGAATCCGGCTGTTGCTCCTCAACCTGCCCAACCGGGCACGAATACCAACGCCCACGCGCTCCCCGGTGTCAACGGTCAGCCTCTGCCGGCAACCGGCAAGCTGCCGAAGGTTCCGGGCGCGGCTCCGACGAAGCAGGCTCAACAGCCACAGGCAGCGCCGAACGCTACGCATAATCCGGCTGTCGCTACCCAACCTGCTCAGCCGGGCACGAATGCCAAAGCCCCTGCGCTTCCAGGTGCCAAGGGGCAGCCCTTGCCGCCGGCCGGCAACACGCCTGCCGTGAAGGGGCAAAATCAGATTGCCAAGACCCCGCCACCCCAGACAGCTCCGAGCGCGAAGCCGAATGCTGTTGTCGCCGCGCCAAAACCCAATGCTCATGTTCAGGCGATGAAGCCGGCAGCGCCCGCCGTTGTCGCCAAGCCCCCGGCGAAGCCTAATGTGGTCAACAATGCTCGGCCGCCGGTCAGCAGCCAGCCTCGCGTCGTGACCGCACCGCCGCGGCAAGTCAACCCGGCCGCGTCTCAGCCCAAGCCCGTGCCGCCTGCTCCGAAAGTGCAGGCTCAACCCAGACCGCAGCCGCAACCTCAGCCGAAGATTGCGCAACCCCAGCCTCAGCCGAAGATCGCGCAGCCGCAGGTGAAGGCGCCTCCGCCTGCGCCGCAGAAGCCTCCGGCAAAGAAGACATGCGGTGCTCCGGGCCTGCCTGCATGTCCCTGAGCGGTGATGCCTGGCGATGCTTTGAAGGCCCGCTTCGGCGGGCCTTCGGATTCAGAATTGTTGCTTGATCGCCTTGTTGAAACCATGCCGTGCGTTTAGCACTGACCAGACAGTTTGTAGTCGATGCGATAGTGTGCGTTAAGGCGGGCTTCAAATCCACCACGAAAACAGGGCAGGCAGATGAGCGATACCATCATCCTCGAGACCCCGAGGCTTGTTCTGACGATGTGGAACAGGGGCGATGCCGAGCTGATTCGGCAGCTGCATTCGACGATCGAGACAACGCGTTATCTCTCAGGTGCTGCTCCATGGACCTTGGAGAAGGCCGAGGAGCGGCTTGGGGGCTGGTTCAGGGAGCAGGCTCGCGACGGCACGACCAAGTACAAGATGCTGCGGCGTGACGACGGCCGCTTTATCGGCCGCGCCGGCTTTTCGCGTTTTGAGGAGAGCGGTCGGGGCGACTTCGAACTCGGCTATTCGATTCGGCGGGATGCCTGGGGCAACGGCTATGCGACGGAGATCGCCGATGCACTTGCGCAATGGTTCTTTACGCGTGGCTTTGCCAGGCGATTCATCGCCTTCACGCACCCGGAGAATTCCGCATCGCAACGCGTTTTGCGGAAAATCGGCATGCAGGACCACCCGCCGATGACAATCGACGGGATTTTGTGTCCGACTTTCAGTATGGCTCGCTAAAAGCTTCTTAGCGGATGCGCTTGGCAGCGGGCTCCGGCACCAATTCGCCATTCAGGCGACGGTCGAGGTAGTCTTCGCATTCGCCGAGAAGCGTCTCGACCTGGCCGTTGAAGAAGTGGTTGGCGCCCGGCACGACCTTATGCGTGATCAGGATGCCTTTCTGCGTCTTCAGCTTCTCGACGAGGCCGTTGACGTCCTTTTCCGGGGCGACCTTGTCGGCATCGCCATTGATGATCAGGCCGGATGACGGGCAGGGGGCGAGGAAGGAGAAGTCGTAGATGTTCGGCTGCGGCGCGATCGACATGAAGCCTTCGATCTCCGGGCGGCGCATCAGGAGCTGCATACCGATCCAGGCTCCGAAGGAGTAACCGGCAACCCAGCAGCTCTTGGAATCGGGATGGAGGCTCTGGACCCAGTCGAGCGCCGATGCGGCATCGGAAAGCTCGCCTGCGCCGTGATCGAATTCGCCCTGGCTGCGGCCGATGCCGCGGAAATTGAAGCGGAGCGTGGTGAAGCCGCGCTTCTGGAACATATAGAAGAGCTGGTAGACCACCTGATTGTTCATCGTGCCGCCAAATTGCGGGTGCGGATGAAGAATGATCGCGATCGGGGCGCTTTTTTCCTTCGAGGGCTGATAGCGGCCTTCAAGGCGGCCTGCGGGGCCGTTGAAAATAACTTCGGGCATCGATACTCCGGCTCTTCTTTTTCTGCGTTCAAACCCAACGGCACGCAGCAAGTTGACTTGACGAATGCGCTCAAGTTTTCTAGAACGCAGTTTAGAACAATTCGAAACTTGATGCGGTGTTCCGCGCGTTGCCTGTTCAACGCTGTGTGGAACGTGTCATAAGGCATGCCCGGCTGAAATTTCAAGGAAAATGAGCCAGGCAGACAAAGCAACGTGCAGGCAGGAAGACGATCATGGCGGCAACGCGCCTTTATCTCGACTGGAATGCCACTGCGCCCCTTCATCCGGCGGCGCGGGATGCGATGCTACGTGCGATGGATATCCACGGCAACCCCAATTCCGTGCATGGCGAAGGTAGGGCGGCTCGCGCTGCCGTCGAGGCCGCGCGCCGGCAGATTGCGAGCCTGACGGGTGCAGAACCGGCTCACGTCGTTTTCACCAGCGGTGCCACCGAGGCGGCCAATATGGTGTTGACTCCTGAATTTCGAATGGGGCGGACGCCGCTTACCGTCAGCCATCTCTATATATCGGCGGTCGAGCACCCTGCCGTGCGTGAGGGCGGCCGGTTTGCGAAGGATAGAATCAGCGAGATCCCGGTGACGTCGGATGGCGTTGTCGATCTCGCCACTCTGGAAGCGATGCTGTCGGCCCATGACAAGGCGGCCGGATTGCCGATGGTTGCGATCATGCTGGCCAACAACGAGACCGGCATTCTGCAGCCTGTCGCCGAGGCGGCGCAGATCGTTCATGCCGTGGGCGGCCTGTTCGTTGTCGATGCCGTTCAGGCGGCCGGCCGGGTGCCGCTGGACATCAACGCGATCGGCGCGGATTTCCTCATCGCATCCTCGCATAAGCTTGGAGGCCCCAAGGGCGCTGGCGCGCTTATGTCGCGCGGCGAGGTGTTGATGCCGAAGCCGCTGATCCATGGCGGCGGCCAGGAAAAAGGCCATCGTTCCGGCACGGAAAACACTTTGGCGATCGTCGGCTTCGGTGCGGCGGCGGAAGCAGCCCTCGCGGACCTTGATGATCTCAATGCCGGGATTGCGGAGCTGCGTGATCGGCTGGAAGACGGCATGCGGCTTGCCGCGCCCGATGTCATCATTCATGGCAAGGGCGGAGCACGGGTGCCGAACACAAGTTTCTTCACTTTGCCGGGATTGAAATCCGAGACCGGACAGATCGCCTTCGATCTCGAGGGGGTCGCCATTTCGGCTGGATCTGCCTGCTCGTCGGGCAAAGTCGGCGAGAGCCATGTGCTTGCGGCGATGGGGTGTGATCCCAAGCTTGGAGCGCTTCGCATTTCGCTGGGGCCGACCACCAGCGAGGCGGATATTGATCGCGCAATCGCTGCTTTCGCCCGCATCGCAGGGCGGCGCAAACTGGCGGGTGCCGCGGCCTGAGGGCCACAAATTTGCGGAAATGGAAATTTCCGCTTGCCAAGCGGGATGAAAAGTCCCTTTTGGCCGACTACATAGGGGGCAGACACAAGTCTGCCGCAACGTTGACAAGCTGCCGGACCTTGGATCCGGCGAGATTGGAGAACGAAATGCCTGCAGTCCAGGAGACGGTCGATCAGGTTCGCCAGATCGACGTGGACCAGTATAAGTATGGTTTCGAGACCACCATCGAGGTGGAAAAGGCTCCCAAGGGCCTTTCCGAAGACATCATCCGCTTCATCTCCGCCAAGAAGCAGGAGCCGGAATGGATGCTGGAATGGCGCCTCGAAGCATATCGTCGTTGGTTGACGCTTGAAGAGCCCACATGGGCGCGCGTCGATTATCCGAAGATCGATTTCAACGACATTCACTATTACGCCGCCCCGAAGAAGTTCGCCGGTCCGAAGTCGCTCGACGAAGTCGATCCGGAACTCTTGAAGACCTATGAGAAGCTCGGCATTCCGCTGCGCGAGCAGGAGATCCTTGCCGGTGTCGAAAAGCCGAAGATCGCCGTCGACGCGGTGTTCGATTCCGTCTCGGTCGTCACCACCTTCAAGGACGAGCTGAAGAAGGCCGGCGTGATTTTCATGTCGATCTCGGAAGCCATCCGCGAGCATCCGGATCTGGTGCGCAAGTATCTCGGCTCAGTCGTGCCGACGACCGACAATTTCTACGCGACGCTGAATTCGGCCGTCTTCACCGACGGTTCCTTCGTCTTCGTGCCGAAGGGCGTTCGTTGCCCGATGGAGCTGTCGACCTACTTCCGCATCAACGAGAAGAACACCGGCCAGTTCGAGCGCACGCTGATCATCGCCGAAGAGGGAGCCTACGTCTCCTATCTCGAAGGCTGCACGGCGCCGCAGCGCGACGAAAACCAGCTGCACGCAGCTGTCGTCGAATTGGTTGCGCTCGATGACGCCGAAATCAAGTATTCGACCGTCCAGAACTGGTATCCGGGCGACAAGCATGGCAAGGGCGGCATCTACAACTTCGTCACCAAGCGTGGCGATTGCCGCGGCCATCGCTCCAAGATCTCCTGGACGCAGGTCGAGACCGGCTCTGCTATCACCTGGAAATATCCGTCCTGCATCCTGCGCGGCGACGACAGCCGTGGCGAATTCTACTCGATCGCGGTTTCGAACGGCCATCAGCAGGTCGACAGCGGCACCAAGATGATCCATCTCGGCAGGAACACGTCGAGCCGCATCATCTCGAAGGGTATCGCCGCCGGCGTCTCCCAGAATACCTATCGCGGTCAAGTCTCCGCGCATCGCCGCGCGACCAACGCCCGCAACTTCACGCAGTGCGACTCGCTGCTGATCGGCGACAAGTGCGGTGCGCACACGGTGCCTTATATCGAGGCGAAGAACTCGTCCGCGCAGTTCGAGCATGAAGCCACGACGTCGAAGATTTCCGAAGACCAGCTGTTCTACTGCCTGCAGCGCGGCATTCCGGAGGAAGCGGCGATCGCGCTGATCGTCAACGGCTTCGTCAAGGAAGTGCTGCAGGAGCTGCCGATGGAATTCGCCGTCGAAGCGCAGAAGCTGATCGGCATCTCGCTCGAAGGCAGTGTCGGCTGACGCACACGAACCAGAATTAGCTTTGGCGCGCCACGCGCGCCGCACCTTCATTCCTGCGATAGGATTCTATTATGCTTGAGATCAAGAACCTGCATGCCCGCATCGCCGAAGACGGCACCGAGATCATCCGTGGCCTGAACCTGACGGTGAAGGCAGGCGAAGTTGCCGCTATCATGGGCCCGAACGGCTCGGGCAAGTCGACGCTGTCCTATATTCTTGCCGGCCGCGACGACTACGAAGTCACCGAGGGTGACATCCTTTATAATGGCGAGAGCATCCTGGAGCTCGACGCCGCCGAGCGTGCCGCCAAGGGCATCTTCCTGGCTTTCCAGTATCCGGTGGAAATCCCCGGCGTTGCCACCATGCAGTTTCTGAAGGTGGCCCTGAACGAGCAGCGCAAGGCGCGCGGCGAAGACGAGCTGACGACGCCGGATTTCCTGCGCCGCGTCAAGGATGCCGCTGCCAAGCTGCAGATCAACATGGATATGCTGAAGCGCCCGCTGAACGTCGGCTTCTCCGGCGGTGAAAAGAAGCGCGCCGAAATCCTGCAGATGGCGCTGCTGGAGCCGCAGCTTTGCGTTCTTGACGAAACCGACTCCGGCCTCGACATCGATGCGCTGAAGATCGTTGCCGATGGCGTCAACGCACTGCGCTCTCCGGATCGCGCCGTCATCGTCATCACCCACTACCAGCGCCTGCTCGACTACATCGTTCCGGACACCGTTCATGTCCTCTACAAGGGCCAGGTGATCAAGTCCGGCGACAAGACGCTGGCGCACGAGCTCGAAGCCAACGGCTATGCCGACATCATTGGAGCTGCAGCCTGATCGGGGCGGAAAGGACACGTCGATGAACATTCAGACGACGAACCGCCTGACCGCCGCGGAGACGGCGCTGATCGAGGCGTATAACGACCAGATGGGCGATCTGCCTGGCGATGGCGAAGTTTTCGCCGTCCGCGATCGCCTGCTGGACGAGCTGAAGACCGCCGGCCTGCCGACGCGCCGGGTCGAGGCATGGCACTATACCGATTTCAAGAACCTGCTGCGGCTGGTGCCGAGCGACATCGGCAAGGGCCTGGTAGAGGCTCTGCCTGCGACGGTCGAAGGCTCTTCCGTTCTCGCCGTTCTTCAGGGAAAGGCAAGCGAGAAGGCTGCCGTCAAGAACCTGTCGGTCGGACGTTATGCCGACAGCCTGATCGATGGCACGGCTGCCGCCGGGCTGGAAGCGCTCGGCAAGGATGACGCTATCGGGCGCATCAATGCCAGCTTCGTGCGCGATGGCTATGCTATCGATTTTCCGGATGGCGCAGAACTCGACACGCCGCTCGAAGTGCAGTTCATCCATGCAGGCGGGCAGATTCACAGCCGTCTTCCGGTGACCTTCGGAGCTGATGTCAAGGCGACGGTCATCGAGCGTCATCAGGCTGTCGAAGGTGCTGCCGCACTCGTCACGTCGGTGAGCGAGATCAAGATCGGCAAGGGTGCAGAAGTCATCTGGATCGTCCTGCAGGAGCAAGGATCCGAGGATACGCATCTCGGCCAGATCCGCGTCGATCTCGGTGCGGACGCGAAGCTGAAACTCTTCGTCATCAACGCCGGTGGCAAGCTGGTGCGCCAGGAATTGCATGTGAAGGTGAGCGGCGAGGGCGCCGATCTGAAGATTCGCGGCGTCAATCTGCTGGGTGGCGATACGCATACGGATGTGACGCTGGTGCTCGGTCATGACGTTCCGCACACCGGTTCGACCGAGATCGTCCGCAACGTGGTGTTCGACCGTGCCCGTGGTGTCTTCCAGGGCATGATCCGTGTTGCGCCCGATGCGCAGAAGACGGATGCGCGCATGGCCTGCAACACGCTGCTGATGTCCGACGATGCCGAGTTCTCGGTCAAGCCGGAGCTTGAGATCTTCGCCGACGACGTTCAATGCGGCCATGGCGCAACGGTTGCCGATATCGACTCGAACCATCTCTACTATCTGATGGCTCGCGGCATTCCGAGGAACAAGGCCCGCGCCATGCTGGTCAATGCCTTCGTAGCCGAGATCGTCGAGGAACTGGAAGACGAAGCCCTGGTCGAGGCGCTGGAAGGCGTTATCTCCGCCTGGCTGGAAAAGCACGCCTGATTGGAGGCAAAGCTCGTGGACAAGATCGTGCCGGCAACGGCCTATGATGTCGAAGCCATTCGCCGGGATTTCCCGATCCTGGCGAAAATGGTGCACGGCAAGCCGCTGGTCTATCTCGACAACGGCGCATCCGCGCAGAAGCCGCAGGTCGTCATCGATGCCATTTCGCATGCCTATTCCAGCGAATATGCGAATGTGCATCGCGGCCTGCACTTCCTGTCCAATGCTGCCACGGAAGCCTATGAAGCGGCTCGCGAAAAGGTGCGCCGCTTCCTGAATGCTCCGTCGGTGGACGATATCGTCTTTACCAAGAACTCGACGGAAGCGATCAACACGGTCGCCTACGGCTGGGGCATGCCGAAGCTTGGCGAGAGCGACGAGATTGTCGTCTCGATCATGGAGCATCACTCCAACATCGTCCCCTGGCACTTCATCCGCGAGCGGCAGGGTGCCAAGCTCGTCTGGGTGCCCGTCGACGACGAGGGCGCGTTCCATATCGAGGATTTCGAGAAGAGCCTGACGGAGCGGACCAAGCTCGTCGCCATCACCCATATGTCGAATGCGCTCGGAACCGTTGTTCCGGTGAAGGACGTCTGCCGCATCGCGCATGAGCGCGGCATTCCCGTCCTGATCGATGGCTCGCAGGGTGCGGTGCATATGCCTGTCGACGTGCAGGATATCGATTGCGACTGGTACGTCATGACCGGTCACAAGCTTTATGGCCCATCGGGCATTGGCGTTCTCTACGGCAAGAAGGAGCGGCTCGCCGAGATGCGGCCCTTCCAGGGCGGCGGCGAGATGATCTTCGACGTCACCGAGGAAAACGTCACCTATAACGAGCCGCCGCATCGCTTCGAGGCGGGAACCCCGCCGATCGTGCAGGCGATCGGCCTTGGCTACGCGCTTGATTATATGGACAGCATCGGCCGCGAGGCGATCGCCCGCCACGAAGCTGATCTCGCCGCTTATGCGGCGGAGCGGCTGCGGGATATCAATTCGCTGCGCGTCATCGGTATGGCGCCCGGTAAGGGCGGCATCTTCTCCTTCGAGCTTGCGGGTATCCACTCTCACGACGTCTCGATGGTGATCGACCGCCAAGGTGTGGCGGTTCGCGCCGGAACCCATTGCGCCCAGCCGCTCTTGAAACGCTTCGGCGTCACCTCCACATGCCGTGCATCGTTCGGCCTGTACAATACGCGCGCCGAGGTGGATGCTTTGGCGGATGCGCTGGAATATGCGCGGAAATTCTTTGCCTAAGGAGGCAAGCGATGTCACTCGACGAAAGCGAACAGAAGATCGACGTACGCGAAGGGATCGTGCATTCCAGCATTCCCGAGGATGAGCTGGCTCGCCTTAGCGACGACGTTATCGCTGCGCTTAAGACTGTCTACGATCCGGAAATTCCGGCTGATATTTTCGAGCTCGGTCTGGTCTACAAGATCGACATCGAAGACGACCGCATGGTGAAGATCGTCATGACGCTGACGGCACCGGGTTGCCCGGTGGCAGGCGAAATGCCGGGCTGGGTCGAGAATGCCGTCGGCGCCGTCGAAGGCGTTTCCGGTGTCGAGGTCAGCATGACCTTCGATCCGCCGTGGACGCCGGATCGCATGTCGGAAGAAGCGCAGGTCGCGGTCGGCTGGTATTGAAGCTTTAAGCCGCCGGCTTTACATTAAGACTCGAAGCACCGGATCTTGACCCCGGTTGTGGAAGGAGAATGAGCCCATGGGCTTTGCAGTCATGAGCATGACGGATGCGGCGGCCAACCGCGTCAAGGCAATTGTCGAGAATTCCGGTCCTGCTGCCAAAGGCGTTCGCGTCGGCATCAAGAAGGGCGGCTGCGCCGGCATGGAATATACCATTGATCTGGTGACCGAGCCGAATCCCAAGGATGACCTGATCGAGCGCGATGGGGCGAGCGTTTGGGTTGAGCCGTCGGCCGTACTTTATCTGCTTGGCACGGAAATGGGCTTTGAGACCACGACACTGCGCTCGGGTTTCATCTTCACCAATCCGAACCAGACATCGGCCTGCGGCTGCGGCGAGTCCGTCGAATTGAAGCCCGCCGATCTCGCCGCTTTGGCAGCTCAACGTCAGGCTGCGCAACCCGCTTAAAGCAGGTTCCTCGATATTTCACCGCAATGCGTTTCGTGCTTTGATCGTGGCACGCCTGGGTTTCTCCGCGCCTCCCTGGCAGCCGGCTTGGCCGGGTAACGTCGAAGGCGAGCGACGGGGATCTTATGGTGGCATCGGCATGGGTTTACACATTGATCCCGGCGACGGCCGCCATTGCGGGTGCAGCCGTTGCGGTGAACACGCGGCCGGGGCCTAATCTTGTCAGCGCCATCCAGCATTTTGCCGCCGCCGGCGTCGTCTTCGCAGCGGCGGCCGGCGAAATCCTGCCCGATATGCGGTTTTCCGTCCGGAATTGCTAAAAAACAAAGAGATAGAGCGGTTCAGAGTTTCCGTGAAAAGCTGAACCGCTCCAGGCGACTAACGGCGGGTTTGCCAATCCTCAATTTGCGGCGGGGACGGGCATCAGTTTGAGACCAAGCGCCTTGACGACCTTCAGGATCGTCGCAAATTCCGGATTTCCGTCGCCGCTGAGCGCGCGATAAAGCGCCGAGCGGTTCATCCCGACGTCCTTGGCGAGCTTGCTCATGTTGCGGGTGCGCGCCACTTCGCCCAATGCCTTGGCGATCGACGCCGGATTATCCGTTTCGAAGGCGGCGGCGATGTAGCTGTCGGGATTGTCCACGTCGAAGGAATTCTCCTCGTTCATTTCATATGCCTTTCCGTATAAGCCAATCACGGACGATCTTGGGTTCGTCCGGATGGAGGTCGTGGCCGGTGGGCAATTGATGGGCGCTGACGTCAGCACCAGCCTTTGTAAATTGTCGGCTGACAAGATCCGCGTCGCCGGGCTCCCGGCGTTGATCGTGTTCGCCTGAGATGATCAGGATCGGCAGTCCTGGCATCGACGGGAGATCCGCATCGGGGGCCGGCGAAAGGGGGCGCAGCAGAATGGCGGCCGAAGCGATTGAGGGCATCTGCCGAAGGAGCGATGCGGCCATGATGGCTCCGTTGGAGAAGCCAAGCAGAACAGGCGGCCGGGCAAGCAACGTTCGCTCCATCGCCATCCCGATGAAACGACAGAGCCGCTCCGTCTGCCTGTCGAGGTCTGCATGATCCAGGCTGCGATCGGGATTGCGGCGAAAGAAGGCGAATCCTTCCTCCCATTCGACCGCACCGCGCAAGGCCATATGTGAGCGCTGCGGCGCGATCGCGTCCGCAAGCGGGATAAGCGAAGTTTCATCCCTGCCGCTGCCGTGCAGCAGAAGCAGCGGCGGCGACGAAACGTCGGCATGCCGCTCGTTGACGAAATGAAATTCCGGCTGTTCCGGCATAAATCTGAATTCCAAGGCCCCGTTGCCGCGTCATGAAAAACGCCGCGCATCCCAGGGGACACGCGGCGTTTTCTTAGACAAGTTTCGCAATAGATTTATGTCGGTATCAGGCGAAGCGACTGAACCGCTTCGCTTTTTCGCGAAAATCCTATTCGGCGGCCTCAGCGTAGGATTCAACCGGCGGGCAGGAGCAAATCAGGTTCCTGTCGCCATAGACGTTGTCGACGCGATTGACCGGCGACCAGTATTTGTCCACGCGGAAGGCGCCGGGCGGATAGCAGGCCTGTTCGCGGGAATAGGGACGATCCCATTCACCGACGAGGTCTTCCACCGTATGCGGTGCGTTCTTCAGCGGGTTGTTGGCCTTGTCCATCCGGCCTTCCTCGATGTCGCGGGCTTCCTCGCGGATCGCCAGCATCGCCTCGCAGAAGCGGTCGAGCTCAGCCTTGGTTTCCGATTCGGTCGGCTCGATCATCAGCGTGCCGGCAACTGGCCAGCTCATGGTCGGGGCGTGGAAGCCGCAATCGATGAGGCGCTTGGCGACATCGTCGACCGTCACGCCGGCGCTTGCGACCAGCGGGCGGGTATCGATGATGCATTCGTGCGCGACGCGTCCGGCCTCGGACTTGTAGAGCACGTCATAGGCGCCCTTGAGCCGGGCAGCGATGTAGTTGGCGTTGAGGATCGCCACCTTCGTCGCCTGCGTCAGGCCTTCGCCGCCCATCATCAGGCAGTAGCTCCAGGAGATCGGCAGGATGGAAGCCGAACCGAAGGCTGCCGCCGAGACCGCACCGCCGCGCCCGTCCGTTTCCGGATGGCCGGGCAGGTGAGGCGCCAGATGTGCCTTGACGCCGATCGGGCCCATGCCGGGACCGCCGCCGCCATGCGGGATGCAGAACGTCTTGTGCAGGTTCAGGTGGCTGACATCGGAGCCGATATCGCCGGGACGCGAGAGGCCGACCATGGCGTTCATGTTGGCGCCATCGAGATAGACCTGACCGCCATGCTTGTGCACGAGATCGCAGATCTCCTTTACCGTCTCTTCGAAAACGCCGTGCGTCGAAGGATAGGTGATCATGCAGCAGGAGAGGTTGTTGGCATATTGCTCGGTCTTGGCGCGGAAATCGGCCATATCGATATCGCCGTTGTCGCTGACCTTGACGACCACGACCTTCATGCCCGCCATCTGCGCCGAGGCAGGGTTGGTGCCATGCGCGGAGGTCGGGATAAGGCAGATGTCGCGATGACCCTGGCCGTTGGCAATGTGGTAATTGCGGATGGTCAGGAGGCCGGCATATTCGCCCTGCGCGCCGGAGTTCGGCTGCATGGAGAAGGCATCGTAACCGGTCACGGCGCAGAGCTTGTCCGTCAGGTCATCGATCATTTCGCGGTAGCCCAGCGCCTGATCGGCCGGCACGAAAGGATGGATGTCGGAGAATTCCGGCCAGGTGATCGGCAGCATTTCCGCCGTAGCGTTCAGCTTCATGGTGCAGGAGCCGAGCGGGATCATCGAACGGTCGAGCGCCAGGTCGCGGTCGGAGAGACGGCGGATATACCGCGTCATCTCGCTTTCGGCACGGTTCATGTGGAAGATCGGATGCGTCAGATATTCGCTGGCGCGCAGCAGGTTCTTCGGCAGGCGGTAGGAGGGCTCGAAATCGGCAATACGGAAATTGCCGCCGAATGCGCGCCATACCGCTTCCAGCGTCGCCGGGCGGGTACGCTCGTCGAGGCTGATGCCGATCTTGGTTTCGCCGACCTTGCGCAGGTTCACGCCTTCGGCAACGGCCGCGCGCAGGATGAGGCCCTGCATATGGCCGACCTCGACAGTGATCGTGTCGAAGAAGTTTTTCGGCTCGACGGTGTAGCCGAGCTTTTCCAGCCCCTTGGCCATCAAGACAGCCTTCTGGTGAACCTGCTGGGCGATGGCCTTCAGACCCTGTGGACCGTGGAAGACCGCATACATGGAGGCCATGACGGCAAGCAGCACCTGGGCGGTGCAGATGTTCGACGTCGCCTTTTCGCGGCGGATATGCTGTTCGCGGGTCTGCAGCGACAGGCGATAGGCGCGATTGCCGCGCGCATCGACGGAAACGCCGACGAGACGGCCGGGCATGGAGCGCTTGTAGTCGTCTTTGACGGCCATGTAGGCTGCATGCGGACCACCATAGCCCACCGGAACGCCGAAGCGCTGCGAAGAGCCAATGGCGATATCCGCGCCCATCTCGCCCGGAGATTTCAGCAAGGTCAGCGCCAGAAGATCGGCCGCCATGACGGCGATGGCGCCGGTCTGGTGCAATCTTGCGATCAGGCCGCTGAAGTCGTTGATATGGCCGTGCGTGCCCGGATACTGGAAGATCGCGCCGAAGACATCGACCGGATCAAGATCGGTAAAGGGATTGCCGACGATGACGGTCCAGCCGAGCGGCTCGGCACGGGTCCTGATCAGCGCGATGGTCTGCGGGTGGCAGGCGGCATCGACGAAGAAGGCCTTCGCCTTGGACTTGGCGACGCGTTCCGCCATCGCCATGCCTTCGGCTGCGGCCGTCGCTTCGTCGAGCAGCGAGGCGTTGGCGACGTCGAGACCGGTGAGGTCGCTGATCATCGTCTGGTAGTTCAGCAGCGCCTCGAGGCGGCCCTGGCTGATTTCCGGCTGGTAGGGCGTATAGGCCGTGTACCAGGCCGGGTTTTCCAGAATGTTGCGCTGGATGACCGGCGGCGTGATCGTGCCGTAATAGCCCTGACCGATGAGCGAGACGAGAACCTTGTTTTTGTTGGCGGTCTCGCGCAGCCGGTCGAGCGCCTCGCGCTCCGTCATCGGCGCACCCCAGGAGAGCGGCGTTTTCTGGCGGATAGCGGGCGGCAGCGTCGCGTCGATCAGGCCATCGAGGCTGTTGTAGCCGATCACGCCAAGCATTGCGGCCATCTCAGACGGAGATGGGCCGATATGCCGGCGATTGGCGAAGTCGTATGGCTGGTAGTCGGTAAACGTGAATTCCGTAGGCGTCGTCATTATCCGATCAGCTCCTTGTAACCGGATTCATCAAGAAGACCATCAAGATCGCTGATATTCTTCAGCTTGAGCTTGAAGAACCAACCCGCACCCATCGGGTCGGAGTTGACGAGTGCCGGATCGGCCGTGATGGCTTCGTTGACCTCGGTGATCTCTCCGTCGAGCGGACAATAGACTTCCGAAGCTGCCTTGACGGATTCGACGGTTGCTGCGTCGCCGCCCTTCGAGAAGCTGGCGCCGACTTCGGGCAATTCCACGAAAACCAGATCGCCGAGCTGTTCGGCGGCATGCGCCGTAATGCCGACGGTCGCGACATCGCCTTCAACCTTCAGCCACTCGTGTTCTTCGGTGAATTTCAGCATGGGTAATCCTCTCTGGAAAAGACGTTCAACGTTTGTAGGTAGGCTTGATGAAAGGCAGGGCGCTGACGGTGACAGCCAAGTACTTGCCGCGCACTTCGGCGTAAACGGTGGTGCCGGGAGCCGTGAAGTCGGTCGGCACGTAGCCCATGGCGACCGGAGACTCGACGCTCGGGCCGAAGCCGCCCGAGGTGACTTCGCCGATTTCGGTCTTGCCTTCAGCGTCGGCATAGAGCTTGGCATGACTGCGCACCGGCGCCTTGCCCTCGGGCTTCAGGCCGACGCGGCGGCGCGTGGTGCCGCCATCGAGTTCGCCGAGAATGCGGGTTGCACCGGGGAATCCGCCAGTGCGCGCGCCACCGGTCTTGCGGGCCTTCTGGATGGCCCATTCGAGCGCGCCTTCGATCGGCGTCGTCGTCTGGTCGATATCGTTGCCGTAAAGGCAGAGACCGGCCTCTAGGCGCAGCGAGTCGCGGGCGCCGAGGCCGATCGGCTGTACGTCCGGGTGCTCCAGCAGGCGCTTGGCGATATCCTCGGCCTTGTCCGATGGTACGGAGATTTCGAAACCGTCTTCGCCGCTATAGCCGGAGCGCGACACGAGGCAGGAGACGTCGTGGAGGCGACAATGGCGCACATCCATGAACTTCATGTAGGCGATGTCAGCCCAGAGCTCGGCAAGAACGTCGACGGCGCGCGGTCCCTGCAGCGCGATGAGGGCGCGATCAAGCAGGGTAACTTCGCAGCTATCGCCGATATGATCCTGCAGATGCTTGAGATCCTGCTCCTTGCAGGCGGCGTTGACGACGACGAAGAGATAACCGTCCGTGTGGGTGATCATCAGGTCGTCCAGGATGCCGCCCTTGTCGTCGGTGAAGAAGCCGTAGCGCTGGCGATCTTCCGCGAGACCGAGGATATCGACCGGCACGAGACTTTCCAGCGCGAGTGCCGCATCCTCATATTTGCCGGAGCGGGCGCGGATCGTCACCTGGCCCATATGGGAGACGTCGAACAAGCCGGCCGAAGCGCGGGTCCAAAGATGCTCCTTCATGACGCCGGCAGGATACTGCACGGGCATGTCGTATCCGGCAAACGGCACCATGCGGGCGCCGAGCGATACATGCAGGTCGTGAAGCGGTGTTTTCTTGAGGGCAGCGGTCTCGTCCAAATGACGCCTCCGGGTTTCGCGCTTGTTCTGAAGCGCAGAGCTCACAATTTCGGCGCGGTTGCGCCTGACGATGAGCCCCCTCTGTCTGTTTTGCCTGAGATTGTTATCCCTTCGGCGAACGCTTTCGCGCTTCTCTCCAGAGTTCCGTCTGCCCCTTGCTGGTCCTTTGGCCTGAGAGTTTCCGGGGCGGTTGCTCCTTCGGCACCGGCTTGCGCCGGATTCTCCCAACAAGGTCGCTGTCATTATCTGGCAGTCATGGAAGATGGCAAGGGGCAAATGTCGCCGTAGAACAAATTTTTGTCGCGCGATTCGAAGATAGATCGAGCAGCGGTTGCAGGGCTTTGCAACGACGTTGCGAAAGGCTATCCCTTCGAACCGATGAAGGAGCCGGGCAGGAGGGAATGATGAACCGTTATCACGTCGTCGCAGCGTTGCTGCTTTCGGCAGCCGCAGTTTCGCTTTCGACAGGCGGTGCTCTGGCGCAGCAGAGCGGCGACATGAAGGGCATGCCCGGAATGCACATGGCCGCCGAGCCGGCTCCGGCAGGTTCTGCCGCCAGCAAGCTCGGCGATCTCGTTATCAGCGGCGGTTATGTCCGCGCCATGCTGCCGGGTCAGCCGGTCGGCGGCGGCTACATTACCATCCACAATGGTGGCAAGGTCGCTGACAAGCTGACCTCCGTCACCTCATCGGCTGCCGGCAAGGTGGAGCTGCACGAGATGAAGATGGACGGCGAGATCATGAAGATGCGCGAGATCAAGGACGGCATCGCCATTCCCGCCGGCGCCACCGTGACGCTTGCGCCGAACACCATGCATATGATGTTCAAGCAGGTCAAAGCGCCCTTCAAGAAGGGTGGCGCGGTGCCTGTGATGCTGATGTTCGAGAAGGCGGGGATGATCGATCTCAACCTCCCGGTCACGTCGGCCAACGGAAACTGAGCCAGAAAAATATCCGGCCCGGATAATTCCAGTTTCCACTTTTCCTCGAAATGCTCTAAAGCCACGTCGAAAGGCCGGTTATAGCCGGCCGCGGGACTGATTGTCCTGTTGTTTGAATTGGCATGATCCTGTCCAACGAGCGTTTGGCATTTGTCGGAACATGCTGCGGCGTTTGAAAGAAGAAGAATGGCCGGGATTGAGCATATACAGGTCGAGCCCGACGAAGCCGGCATGCGCCTCGACCGCTGGTTCAAGGTGCATTTCCCCGGGCTTGGGTTCGGTCAACTGCAGAAGCTGATGCGCTCCGGCCAGGTGCGTGTCGATGGCGGCCGCGTCAAGACCGATGCGCGCGTGCAGCCGGGGCAGATGGTGCGCGTACCGCCGCTCGATGTCGACGCCAAGGGCGCGAAGAATGGCCCGATCGCCGGTAAGGATCTCAAGCATTCCGGCGACGCGGAACTGCTCTCCCGCATGCTGCTGCATGAGGACGAGAAGGTCTTTGTGCTCAACAAGCCGGCAGGGCTTGCGGTGCAGGGCGGCTCCGGCCTTACCCGCCATATAGACCAGATGCTGGAGGCATGGACGAGCAAAAAGGGCGAAAAGCCGCGCCTCGTGCATCGTCTCGACCGTGACACGTCCGGCGTCCTGGTGATTGCCCGCACGCGCGGCGCGGCACAGAAGCTGACGGCTGCTTTCCGCGAACGTGACACCAAGAAGACCTACTGGTCGCTGGTCAAAGGCGTGCCGCGCAAGCACGAGGACAAGATTTCGACCTGGCTGGTGAAAGAAGCAACGGCCGATGGCGACCGTATGCGCATTGCCAAGCATGGCGAAGAGGGCGCTGATCACGCCATCTCCTATTATCGCGTGCTTGAGACTGCCGCGCAGAGCCTCGCCTGGCTGGAAATGGAGCCGTATACTGGCCGGACGCACCAGCTGCGTGTCCATGCGCTGCATATCGGCCACCCGATCATCGGCGACCCCAAATATTTCGACGACGATCCGAACTGGGATTTTCCCGGCGGCGTCCAGAAGCGCCTGCATCTGCATGCGCGCCACATCGATATTCCGCATCCAAGCGGCGGACGCCTGCGCGTCACCGCTCCTCTGCCGCCGCATATGGTGCAGACGTGGAATCTCCTCGGTTTTGACGAGGCATCGGCAGGGGAGCCGGACGACGAATGAAGCTGGTCCTTTTCGATTGCGACGGCACGCTGGTCGACAGCGTGCGGCTGATCCATGAAGTCATGGCGCGGACTTTCGTTGACTTCGGCTACAAGCGCCCGGATGTTTCGTCCACAAAATCCATCATCGGTCTCTCCCTCGATATCGCCATCGCCCGGATGCAAGGCAAGCCGCATGTCGATGACGAAGCGATTGCCATGACCGCGCATTACAAATCGATCTTCCCGGGCGTACGGGACGAGGCGGATATGCAGACGCCGCTCTTCGACGGCATCAAGTCGCTGATCGAGACGCTTGCAGCCCGCGAAGAGCTTCTGCTCGGCGCCGTGACAGGCAAATCCCGTCGTGGCCTGACGCATATTCTTGAAGTCAACGGCTTCACGCCCCATTTCGTGGTTTCGCGCACCGCCGACGACTGCCCGTCGAAGCCGCATCCGGCCATGGTGACGGAGTGCTGCAGCGAAACCGGCATGGACCCGCATGACACCATCGTCATCGGCGACGCGATCTACGACATGCAGATGGCGAAGGCAGCGGGTGCGACCGCGATCGGCGTATCCTGGGGTTATGCGTCCGTGGAAGAGCTTCTGGCCGCCGGCGCCGATGCGATTGCGCATCATCCGAACGATTTGTTGAGCCACATTCTCTGAGGTGACGCCATGCGCGACCTGTTGAACGATCTTTCCGAAGGTTTGAGCCATCCCGATCCGATCCGCCGTGCGCAGATCCAGATGAAGAAGCCGCTGCCCAAGCGCTTCTACAAGGATGTGACGATCAGCAAGGATGAGGTTGGTCATGCCATCGCGCTCGACGGCAAGGTGGTCAAGACCCCGGCGCGCCATTCCCTCTCTCTGCCGACCGAAGCGCTCGCCAAACTCGTGGCTGCCGAATGGGCGCGACAGACCGAGGTCATCGATCCTGCGACCATGCCCGTAACCCGTCTGGTGAACACTGCTATCGATGGCGTGACAGCCGAAAGTGGGGCTGTGTTCGACGAAATCGTCCGCTTCTCCGGCAGCGATCTGCTCTGCTATCGTGCCGATGGCCCGGAGCGGTTGGTGGAGCGTCAATCCGCTCGCTGGAACCCGGTGATCGAATGGGCGGCCCACGACATCGGCGCTCGCTTCATTCTCGCCGAGGGCGTGATGCATCAGGAGCAGCCGCAAGAGGCTATCGCCGCCTTCGCTGCGGCCCTGCGCAAATATGATACGCCCATGGAACTCGCCAGCCTGCATACGATCACGACCCTGACGGGCTCTGCGATCCTGGCGCTCGCTTTCGCCTCCGGTCAGCTGCCGCTCGCCGAAGTCTGGTCGCTCGCCCATCTCGATGAGGACTGGACGATCGAACACTGGGGCAGCGATGAGGAAGCGGAGCGGCGGCGCGCGCAGCGTTTCGAGGAATTTCAGGCGGCAACCGACGTTTTTTCTGCTCTTCACAGTTGAATATTGTTGATTTCCAGTCCTTTATAGCAAGGTTCGTATCTTGCGGGTTCGGAAGTCGGGACAGGTATCATGTTGTTGTTGAGGTCGGGTGTCACATCGGCGCTCGTGGGATGTTTAGTACTGACGGCATGCGCGAGCTGGTCCGTCGATCCTCCTCCGCCAGCCTATGATGTTCGCAGTGCAACCGTTGTGGCCGATCATGCCTTGCCGCCGGTTTCTCCGGTGCTGATCGGGGCCGTCAACGATCGCGTCAATGCCGCGATCGCTGCCACGAACCACAATGCGGCGCTGCCGCAGGTTACGTTGACTATCCGCCTGTCGGACGTGCGCAAGGGGCGCAGTTTCAACCAGGATCGCAACAGTGCCAAGGTCGATATCGACGCTGCGTCGCTCGATGGTGGTGCGGTGATTGCCATGGCATCGTTCGATATGGCGACAACCGCGCCCGATCATGCAACGGCCGATGAGCTGATGGCCGAAGACATTGCCGCCCGCATCCGCGCCATCTTCTCGCTGAACACGCCGCGGTTGGCAAACTGAGCCGATAGCTTCAAAGGAGGCTCGCGCCGTGCTAAGCCCGAGCAGCGAAGGAGAGAGGGCCGCATGAAGGAAATCCTTTTGGAACTGGAGCGTCGTCGTGAAGTCGCAAGGCTTGGCGGCGGGCAGGCGCGGATCGATGCGCAACATGCGCGCGGCAAGCTGACGGCCCGCGAGCGCATCGACATCTTCCTGGACGAAGGTTCCTTCGAGGAATTCGACATGTTCGTCGAGCACCGCTCGACCGATTTCGGCATGGAAAAGAGCAAGATCGCCGGTGATGGCGTCGTGACTGGCTGGGGCACCGTCAACGGACGTACCGTTTTCATTTTTGCCAAGGATTTCACAGTCTTTGGCGGGTCTCTTTCAGAAGCACATGCGGAAAAGATCACCAAGGTCCAGGATATGGCGCTGAAGAACCGGGCGCCGATCATCGGGATCTATGATGCCGGCGGCGCCCGCATTCAGGAAGGTGTGGCCGCACTCGGCGGCTATGCCGAAGTGTTCCAGCGCAACGTGCTGGCCTCCGGCGTCATCCCGCAGATTTCCGTCATCATGGGGCCTTGCGCGGGCGGTGACGTCTATTCGCCCGCGATGACCGATTTCATCTTCATGGTCCGCGATACCTCCTACATGTTCGTGACCGGGCCGGATGTGGTGAAGACGGTCACCAACGAGACGGTGACCTCAGAGCAACTCGGCGGCGCTTCGGTGCATACGACGAAATCCTCCATTGCCGACGCTGCCTACGACAATGATATCGATACGCTGATGCAGGTGCGCCGCCTCATCGATTTCCTGCCGCAGTCGAACACGGCGGCGTTGCCCGAGATCGAGTGCTATCAATCCGTCACCGAGCCGGATAGCTCGCTCGATACGCTGATCCCGGCCAATGCCAACAAGCCTTACGACATCAAGGAACTGATCCTGAAGGTGGCGGACGAGGGCGACTTCCTCGAGATTCAGGAAAGCTTCGCCAAGAATATCGTCTGCGGCTTCGGTCGCATTGAGGGCGCTACGGTCGGCTTCGTCGCCAATCAGCCGATGGTGCTGGCAGGCGTGCTTGACAGCGATGCGTCGCGGAAAGCCGCGCGCTTCGTGCGCTTCTGCGATTGCTTCAATATCCCGATCGTCACCTTCGTCGATGTACCCGGCTTCCTGCCGGGGACGGCGCAGGAATATGGCGGCTTGATCAAGCATGGCGCGAAATTGCTCTTCGCCTATGCGGAGGCGACCGTGCCGAAACTGACCGTCATCACTCGCAAGGCTTTCGGCGGCGCCTATGACGTCATGGCCTCGAAGCACCTGCGCGGCGACCTTAATTATGCCTGGCCGACGGCGCAGATTGCCGTCATGGGCGCCAAGGGCGCGGTCGAGATCATCTTCCGCAAGGACATTGCCGAGCCGGAGAAGATCGCAGCGCATACGAAGATGTATGAGGATCGGTTCCTGTCGCCGTTCGTCGCGGCCGAGCGCGGCTATATCGACGAAGTGATCATGCCACGCTCGACCCGGCGGCGCCTCGCGCAGGGGCTCCGGATGCTGCGCAACAAGGATCTGACCAATCCCTGGAAAAAACACGACAACATTCCTCTGTAATCTGTGACAACAAGCCACGGATTACACACGGAAAATTGATTGGACGTCAGAATCCTTGTTTTCCCGTTCAAGGCAGGTCGCTCTATTGCTTCCTGCAGGGGGAATCGAAACTGGAGTTCAAAAAATGGCGCTTTCCGAACGGCTGAATCAATATCAGCCCTATGCTCTTACCGTACTGCGTATCGTTATTGGCCTGTTGTTCATCGAACACGGCACACAGAAGCTTTTCGGCTTTCCGGCCGGCGGTCACTTCACTGGCTCGCTGCCGCCTCTGATGCTGTTTCAGGGTATTCTTGAAGCATTCGGCGGTCTGGCAATCGTTCTGGGTCTGTTTACCCGCCCCGTCGCCTTCATTCTTTGCGGCAACATGGCGGTCGCCTATTTCATGGCGCACATGCCGCAGAATTTCTTCCCGGTGAACAACCAAGGCGATGCGGCCATTCTGTATTGCTTCGCTTTCCTGTTCCTGATCTTCGCCGGGCCGGGTCTCCTGGCGATCGACGGCCGGAAGAAGTAAGTCATCTCGAAACCGGGCCTGGTATTCTCTAGGCCCGGTGAATAATTTCGTCTCTCGCGTGTTCGTTCTGTATCGGCGAAACGGGAGGGTCTTTTCGACAGTATCCCGTTCGCATTGCCAATTCGCACGGAGATCTTCATGTCACTTGCCGAGCGCTTATCACCTTACCAGCCCGCAGCACTCGCAATTTTGCGAATAGTGACTTCCGTGTTGTTCATCGAACATGGCACGCAAAAGCTCTTCGGCTTTCCGCCAGCGCCTTTCGAGGTCACGACGTTGTTCTTCGTCGCGGGCATAATCGAGCTTGTCGGCGGCATTCTCATTCTGTTCGGGCTCTTCACCCGGCCCGTCGCCTTTCTCCTCAGCGGCGAAATGGCGATTGCCTATTTCATGGTGCACACGCAGATCGACTTCTTCCCGGCCAACAACCAGGGCGACGGTCCGATAATGTTCTGCTTCGTCTTTCTGTTTCTGGTGTTTTCCGGCCCAGGAGCGTGGGCACTGGACAACCGCCAGCGCCCTTGACTTGAGGTCCGTCAGGCGGCGAGCTTGAGGCCGGCGATGCCTGCCACGATCAGGCTTATGCAGAGCAGCCGAACGAAGGTTGCTGGATCGCCGAGCAACCAAATCCCGAGCAGAACGGTGCCGACAGTGCCGATACCGGTCCAGACGGCATAGGCGGTGCCCATCGGCAGCGTTTTTACCGCGAGACCGAGCAGTACGACGCTGGTCACCATAGAAATGACTGTGAGAATCGTCGGCATCGGCCGTGTGAAGCCATCGGTATATTTCAGGCCGACTGCCCAGCCGATTTCAAACAAGCCTGCAAGGAAAAGCAGGAACCAAGCCATGTTACGCTCCGTTGTTAAGAGCGAGGCCGTCCCCGCGATGTCTACGGCCGGCTATGAGTACCGGCCGCCGCAGTCGTCTGCGCGTTTTCTATATGCCTTTACCACAGGCACTTTTCAAGGCGGCGGTCATGCCACCTTTACTTTCTCAGCCGTTCGGCATGCCACTTCAGGTGATCGTCCATGAAGGTGGAGATGAAGTAGTAGGAATGATCGTAGCGCTCATGCATGCGTAGCGTCAGACCGATGCCGGTGCCTTTGATCGCCTCTTCGAAGAGCCATGGGCGCAGTCCGTTTTCGAGGAAACTGTCGGCCTTGCCCTGGTCGATCAGGAATTCGGAGAAGCGGGCGCCGTCTTCAACGAGAGAGCAGGCGTCGTATCGTCTCCACGTGGCCTTATCGCTGCCGAGATACTTGTCGAGGGCAGGCGCCGACCAATCGGCCGTCGACGGCTGGACGATGGGGGCGAAAGCGGAGCAGCTCTTGAAGCGATCGGGATGCTTGAGAGCTATGGACATGGCGCCGTGGCCGCCCATGGAGTGGCCGAAGATGCCCTGCCGGCTCATGTCGGCGCGGAACTGCTTGGCGATGAGCGCAGGCAGCTCCTCCGTGATGTAGGTATACATCTGATAGTTCTCGGCCCAAGGCGCTTCGGTAGCATCGAGATAGAAGCCGGCGCCTTTGCCCATCTGCCAATTGGTCAGCTCGTCGGGCACGTCGTTGCCGCGCGGGCTGGTGTCCGGGCAGACGATGATCAGGCCGAGCTCGGCGGCCATGCGGCGATACTCGCCCTTTTCCATGACATTGGCGTGGGTGCAGGTGAGGCCGGAAAGATACCAGAGGACCGGCCGCGGCTCTGTGATCGCCTGCGGCGGCACGAAGACGGCAAAGGTCATCTCGCCTTTGCAAGCCTCGGACTGATGCGAAAAGACACCCTGCATGCCGCCAAAGGCGGTGTTCTGGGAAATGATGTTCACGGCTGGTCTCCAGGCGTTTGATGGGTTTGGGAGCACAATGGCTGTTCCTTGAACCGCCATTGTGCTCCAGCATTTCGATTTTGCATGATCTTGCTCCAAAACCGCTGCGCACTTTTTGGGGATCATGCTTTTGCCCACCGGCAAAGCCGGTCGAAGGTTTCGAGGAAGGCGGAGCGATCACGCGGCGAGAAGGCGGCATTGTACCCCTTGCTTTCGCCGGTTTCGCGAAGATGAGCGCCGAGATCGCGCATGGCGGTCGCCATGCCGATATTCGTCTTGTCGAAGATGCGGCCGGTCGGTCCCGTCACGAAGGCTCCGGCTGCCACGCAGCGACCGGCAAGCGGAACGTCAGCGGTCACGACGATATCGCCGGCACCCGCATGTTCGGCGATCCAGTTGTCGGCGGCATCGAAGGCGCTGGAGACGATGACATTGTGCACCATCGGATCCCGCGACGGCCGCAGCCCCGAATTGGCGACGAAGGTCACCTCGATGCCGTGGCGTTCGGCAACCTTCAAGATCTCCGGCTTGACCGGACAGGCATCGGCATCGACATAAATCATAAAATTCGATCTTTTCAGTTATATGCGGCACGTTTCTCACGCACCGCATACGTTTTTCTGTAGTTGGAG
>NZ_AQHN01000009.1 GCF_000359745.1 Rhizobium freirei PRF 81 | reverse complement strand
CTCGCGATCGGGGCGGCGGCTATGGTGAGGCCATCGCGAGAGCCTTGCCTGATGTTGAGCAGGTCGCCGACCGCTGGCACCTGATGGAGAATTCCAGCCGGGCATTTCTCGATGCTGTTGGCAAGTCGATGCGTCAGATCAGGCAAGCGGTCGGCAGCAATGTCGTTGATCCGAGGCTTCTGACGTACGCGGAACGGTTACGGTACGAAGGATATCTGCTTCGCCAGGAGACGAATGAGGCGATTCGGGAACTGTCGAAGGAAGGAACCTCAATTCGGCAGATTGTCCGGCAAACAGGTCATAGCCAGAAGCTTGTGCGCGATGTCTTGCGGGGGGCAGCGCCTCGATGTCTCCCGAACACGGTCCACCTCGCTGGATAGTTGGCTTCCGTGGCTCAACGATCGCTGGGAAGAAGGCGCTCGAAACGCCTTGGCGCTCTGGCGCGAGATGCGCTCGAAAAGCTTTTCAGGGCAGAGCGGTGTCGTCTCGCAATGGGCGCAGCGCCGACGGCTGGCGGAGAAAGCCAATCAGAGCGGGCTTGCGTCGATATCGATCTGTCGGATTACCGGGAATGCGGGGTCAAGCGGTGCAAACCGTGGCATGTCTCATGCTCCTTCTCAAGGACGGGATATCTTGGTCCGCTCGCTGTTACATCGCACACCTATGGGGACAGTTTCTCGCACCATTCTTACGGCCAACCTCGGTCGAAGCCGTTGGAAGCGCCAATCTCTCAGAAACCTTCATTGATTAGCCACGCTCATAAGCGCATGCGAATTGGCACGCCTAATCGAATGACGGCAAGCGCGCTATATTCAATGAGGCTGTGAAAGTGAGGCCTAACGGCGAGACCATCGCAGTGTGAGGCTTCAAGGGAAATCAAAAGAACTCCTTCGCCGCCGCCTGATAAGAGAGCCATGGACTCCCTAGGTCGATCACCTCGGATGTATGGGCTCGCGGCCGGCGAAGTCGGCTGTTGTCTGCGAGGGACTGAGGAAGGATGGCAATGAACTGGTCACAGGATGAGCTTTTGCAGATCGACCAGGCAGACGATCTGAAAATTGCACCATTTCGCGAGGATGGGATCACCTACGGCACCCCGACTTGGATCTGGGAGGTCGTGGTCGAAGGCAGTCTCTACGTGCGCGGCTACCATGGTCAGAAGTCCCGCTGGTATCAGGCAGCAGTCTGCCAGAAGGCTGGCCGGATCATCGCGGCAGGCATGGCGCGAGAAGTCGCCTTCGAGCCAATCGATGGGCCGATCAACGACCGCATAGACGACGCCTATCGCGCGAAATACGGCAAGAGCCAATACCTGACCCCGATGATCAGCGCCCGAGCCCGCGCAGCTACCGTGAGGATTGTTCCACGGGAGAAATCTTGAGTGTGGCGGCCGATCAGGCCACGTTTATGGCACCCAATCGCCAGAGGCCGAGCTGCGACAGCCATCCCGCTGATGGTTGGCACGCCAACGGAACCCTAAAGGAGGAGACGAAACATGATCAAGCGTAAACTAGGTCAGGGCCTGGAGGTTTCCGCCCTTTCGCTCGGCGCCATGGGTTATGGCAAGGCGCGCGAGCTTCCCGACCGCGCGGAGATGATTGCCCTTCTTCGCACCGCGGTCGAACGCGGCATGGACTTTTTCGACACGGCCGAGGTCTACGGCCCGTGGACCAACGAAGAGATGGTGGGCGAGGCGCTCGCCCCGGTCCGCGAAAAGGTCAAGATCGCCACGAAATTCGGCTGGGATATCGATCAGGAAACTGGCCAGCATCGCGGCGGGGTCAACAGCAAGCCGGCGCAGATTCGCCGCGCTGTCGAAGGTAGCCTCAAGCGCTTGCGCACCGACCATATCGATCTTTACTATCAGCATCGCGTCGATCCGGACGTGCCGATGGAAGATGTTGCCGGGGCGGTCAAGGATCTGATCGCCGAAGGTAAGGTGCTCTGGTTCGGCCTGTCAGAAGCCGGCGCCCAATCCATACTGCGGGCACATGCGGTGCAGCCGATTGCAGTATTGCAGAGCGAGTATTCGCTGTGGACCCGCGAACCGGAGGCAGAGATCATCCCGACGATCGGGGAACTCGGTATTGGGCTCGTTCCTTACAGCCCGCTGGGCAAGGGATTTTTGACTGGCAAGATCGATGCCAACACCACGTTCGACCAATCCGATATCCGGGCGGACACCCCGCGCTTCTCCGAGGAGGCGCGCATCGCCAACCAGAAGCTGATCGATCTGATCCGCAAGATTGGCGAGAAGCATGGTGCGACGCCGGCGCAGGTCGCGCTTGCCTGGCTGTTGGCCCAGAAGCCATGGATCGTCCCTTTGTTCGGCACGCGCAAGCTCGAGCGGTTCGAGGAGAACATCGGAGCGTTGAATGTCACCCTGGATCAGTCCGATCTCGACGAGATCGAACAGGCCAATATCGTCATCCAGGGTGCTCGCTACCCTGAAGCCATGCTGCGCCGTTCGGGGCTCTAGGTATCATCTGTCTGAAATATCGGGCCGCTGTCATAGCCGGCATGCGGCACGTCTCCACGAATATCTCAATTGATCCGCAGGCCCCGTCGGCGCGGATGGAGGGGCGTCCGGTGCGATGCTCGACAACAGCCAAACCTAAAGGAATATCAATGAAACGGATCTTAGCAACCACGGCGATCTCCCTCATGACGGGTGAGCCTGTTTCCGCTCAGGAAGGAACCGGAGGTGGATCCATGCCAGAAAGTGCCTCGTCATTGTCGGTCGGCGACATCCGCTCCGTGTCGCCTGCTCTTAGCCGATATGCCGAGGAAGACGTGATTGGAAACTTGTGGCAGCGACCACAGCTCTCACGACGTGACCGCAGCATTGTCACGCTGTCCGTGCTGATTGCCCGAAATCAGGCGATCGACTTGAAGCATTATGTAAATGTCGCTCTCAACAATGGCGTGACGCCGACCGAGGTTTCAGAGGTTATCACCCATCTCGCATTCTACTCAGGCTGGTCGAACGCGATGTCTGCGATAGCGGCAACGAAGGGCGTGTTCGCCGACCGAGGAGTCACGGACGATCAACTCCCTGCGGCATCTCCGCAATTGCTGCCGCTCAACGAGGAAGCGGAGCGACAGCGCGCCGCCGGTGTCGAGAAGAATGTGGGCGCCATTTCTCCGGGGCTGGTGCAGTTCTCGACCGACCCGCTGTTTCGCGATCTCTGGCAGCGACCGGGCCTTGCGCCGCGAGACCGGAGCCTCGTGACTGTAAGCTCGCTGATCGCCTCGGGGCAGAGCGCTCAGATTACCTATCACCTCAACCGGGCAATGGATAACGGTCTCACCGCCGAAGAAGCCGGAGAGATCGTTGCCCACACGGCCTTCTATGCCGGCTGGCCGAATGCCTTCTCCGCTTCGGCCGTTGTCGGAGAGGTTCTGCGCAACCGGACGAAATGAGGCTCCAAATCGGCGGTAACGACACGGGGAGCCCAACGCCAAAGTGAGCGGGCGTGATCGCTACTCCAAGCCTCATCGCTACCATCTCACGGTCAGAGGTTTTATAAATAGGCACTTGGCTATGAGGAGGAATCATGAATGGAGCGGCAGAATATCAATGACCTGATGGTGTTCCTGGTGATCGCCAAGGAGCGCAGTTTCACGAAAGCGGCTGCTAAATTCGGCGTCTCGCAGTCGGCGCTCAGCCACACGATCCGTCAACTCGAGGAGCGGCTGGGCGTACGGCTGCTGACGAGGACGACTCGCAGTGTCTCGCCGACCGAAGCCGGCGAGCGGATGATTGCGAGCATCGGTCCGCTTTTCGATGAGATCGGAACGGCGATTGATGGCCTCAACACATTGCGCGAAAAGCCTGCCGGGACCATCCGGCTCACCGCCGGCGACTACCAGATCCAGCATTACATATGGCCGAAACTTCGCAGCTTCCTCCATGAGTATCCGGACATCCGGCTCGAACTTGATGTGAATTACGGTCTGCAAGACATTGTCCGCGATCGTTATGATGCTGGCGTGCGTTTTGGCGAACAGATCGCCAAGGATATGATTTCCCTGAGAATCGGGCCGGATGTACGCTTCGCGGTCGTCGCTGCGGAGTCCTATTTTGCGTCTCGGGATATTCCGAAGCATCCGAAGGAACTGACCCAGCACAGATGCATCAACCTGCGCCTGCCAACGCATGGCGGCCTCTATGCCTGGGAGTTCGAGGAGAATGGACGAGAGATCAAAGTCCGGGTGGACGGACAACTCGTTTTCAACACGATCTATAATGTTCTCGAGGCGGCCCTCGACGGCTTCGGTTTTGCCTATGTCCCGGAGGACATAGCCAGGCCCTATCTTGAAACCGGACGCCTGCATCGGTTTCTCGAGGACTATTCGCCCTATTGGGAGGGTTTTCACCTGTACTATCCCAGCCGCCGTCAATCCTCGCCGGCTTTTTCCCTGCTGGTGAGCGCACTACGTCATTCAACCTGATGGGCGGACTTCGCGCGTCAGACAGAGTTTGGCCATACTCTATATCGTCGAAGATTGACGAACTAAGCGACCTCTTGGCCGAAGCGTTTCGGCAGCTCGCTCGCAAGAGCGTCGATCGCCAGCCTGGAGCGCAGCGGCAAATGCTGCGCTGCCGGCCAGACGGCATAGGCTTCTACCGTGGCGCTTGGCCGGTCCGCCCAGAGCTCAACGAGGTTGCCGGCGCGTAGGTGATCGCCGATGAGCCAATGGGGCTGCCAAGCAAGGCCCATGCCCTCGACCGCGGCGTCCGTGATCGCCTCAATGTCATCGAACCGCAGCCGCGAGGTGACAGGCACATCGACGAGATTACCGGACAAATCTGGCAGCCGCCACGGCAGCGCATAGTCGTTGCGCCAATAAACGAGCATGTCGTGATCCCCTAAATCGGTGACGGAATGCGGCCGGCCGCGAGCTGCCAGATAGGCTGGAGAGGCACATAACGCCTTGCGCTGGCTGACAAGCCGCCGTGCGCGCAATGAGGTTCCGTTGCCAAGCGCGCCGTTGCGAACGGCGAGGTCGAAACCATCGGCAATCATATCGACTTGGCGATCGTTAAAGCTGAGCTCAAGTTCAAGCTTCGGATGCTGGCGAGCATAAGCGCGCAGGATGGGCGCGACGCAGTAGCGGCCGAACAAAACGGGCATCGATACGCGAAGTTTGCCGACGACCTCGCGTCGTCCGCTTTCCAAAAGCGATTCACCTGTCCGCAATTCCTCGATGGCGCGCAGACATCGCTCGTAGTACTGCTGGCCGTCTTCAGTCAGGCATTGCGTGCGGGTCGTTCGTTGAAACAGGCGGACGCCAAGTCGCTCCTCCAGACGCGCAATGGCCTTGCCGACCGCCGAAGGTGTGAGGGAGAGCCGATCGGCTGCTCTTTTGAACCCACCGGCTTCGACGGCTTCCACAAAAACTTCTATCCCGTCAAATCTGTCGCGCATGGCGAAACCTTTTCAGACACTTTTATGATGCGATTGCGGAATTCAGGGAAATAAACAAGTGAAAAACAATCGCCACTGCTGAACAGCATTCTACGATACTGATGAGATCAAGCAAGTGACGTTTTCGGGGCGTTCAGGGGCACTCGGCCTAATCGTCCTTCCGTCATGTGGATTCTCATTGCAGGAAGGCAAGCAAAGTGTTGATTTCAATCGTATATGACAGTGGATTCGGTCACACCGCGCGCGTCGCGGAAGCCGTCGCCGCCGGTATCGGCGAAGTAGAAGGGGCTGAGGCAAAGCTCATCGCCGTAGCGGACGGTCCGATGGACTGGGAAACGCTTGAGCGGAGCGATGCCATCATCTTCGGGTCACCGACCTATAACGGCCTGATCAGCGCCAAGCTCAAGCAGTTCTTCGAAGATTCGACCAAGGCGGCCTGGTCGGCCCAGAAATGGCGCAACAAGATCGCCGCCGGCTTCACCAACTCAGGAGCCCAGCACGGTGACAAGCTGAACTCGCTCGTATCGATGGCACTGTTCGCCGCCCAGCACGGCATGATCTGGGTCGGCCTCGATATGATGCCGGGCAACAGTAGCAGCACTGGTAGCGTGGATGATCTCAACCGGCTGGGAAGCTGGCTGGGAGTCATGACCCAATCGAACGTGGACCAGGCACCCGAGGTCGCGCTGATCGGCAGCGATCTGAAGACGGCTCAGCACCTCGGCCGGCGTGTCGCGGAGACGACCAGCCGGTTTCAGCCCGCTTAACCACAAATCCCAAATCAAGGAACCGACTATGAAATTGCTTTGTCTCGACGTCCCGCAGCCCGGCGCCTCGCTGGAGAAGTATCAGCCGCATATGCAGGATGAGGCTCGCCACGCCTGGCAGATGTACAAGGGCGGTATCATCCGTGACATCTATTTCCGGCAGGACCGCCCCGGCGTCGCCCTCATCGCGGAAGCCGAGTCCGTCGAAGCCGCCAAGGCCGCACTCGCCGAATTCCCCCTCGCCAAGGCCGATCTGATCGGTTGGGACGTGATCCCGCTCGGTCCCTTTACGAACTGGGAATCGCTGTTTGCCTCCGGTAACGCCTGATCCCTCGGTCGCGCCTGAGCCATCGGGCGCGCGGCAGAGCCGTGCGGCCGTCAGCCAGCGTCGTTGGCCTGACAACTCGGAGTAAGCATCATGAGCGCACTGGGCTTCGCAGCTCAATCGGCAACCGGCCCGCTTGAGCGTTTCGCCTTCGAACGGCGCTCGCCACGGCCGGATGATGTCGTCATCGACATCCTCTACTGTGGCGTCTGCCACACCGATCTGCATCTGGCACGCAACCACGGCGGCTTCACGACTTACCCGATCATACCGGGCCACGAGATTATCGGCCAGGTGTGTGAGGTCGGTGCGGGTGTAGCGCGCTTCAAGGCGGGAGACATGGTCGGGGTCGGCTGCATGGTCGATTCCTGCCGGCACTGCAAGCCCTGTCTCAATGGCTGGGAGCAGGACTGCGTCGAGGGGCCGACCTTCACCTATAATGGCAGCGATCGGCAGGATGGCAGCATCACCTATGGCGGCTATTCGGATTCCATCGTCGTGCGCGACAAATTCGTGTTGTCGCTGCCCGAAGGGCTCGATCCGGCTGGCGCCGCTCCGCTGTTATGTGCCGGCATCACAACCTGGTCGCCGATGCATCGCTGGAACGTCGGGAAAGGCAGCAAGGTCGCGGTGATCGGCCTGGGTGGGCTCGGTCATATGGCCCTGAAGCTTGCCAAGGCGCTCGGCGCCGATGTCACACTGTTCACGCGCTCGGCTGGCAAGGAGGACGACGCCTTCCGCCTCGGCGCCGACCATGTCGTGCTGTCGGGCGATGCGGAGCAGATGAAGGCCGTCGCCGGCCGCTTCGACGTCATCATCGATACTGTTCCCTACGATCACGACGTCAATCCTTACATGCCAACCTTGGCGCTGGAAGGCGTGCTTGTCCTTGTCGGCTACCTGGGCCCGCTCGGTACGCCGGTCAACGCCGGGGGTGTCGTGCGCGGCCGCCGGGCGATCTCGGGCTCCTTTATCGGAGGCGTGGCGGAAACACAGCAGATGCTCGATTTCTGCGGCGAACACGGCATCGTCTCGGATGTCGAGATCATTCCCATCCAGAAGATCAATGAAGCCTATGAGCGCATGTTGAAGAGCGATGTGAAGTATCGCTTCGTCATCGACATGGCCTCGCTTAAATCCTGAGGAAACCGAACATGGCAAACACGATCAAGCCCATCCTGTGCGTGGTGACCAGCCATCCTATCCGTGGCGATAGCGGCGAGCCGACCGGCTTCGCGATGGTCGAACTGACCCATCCGCTCGAAGCCTTCGACAAGGCGGGGATCCCCTACGAGATCGCCTCGATCCGCGGCGGCCACCCGCCGATCGACTTCTTCGATCTGTCCGATGCGGCCAACGCTCATTACTGGAAGGACAAGGACTTCCGCAGTGCGCTGGCGGACTCGTTGATTCTGAGGGATCTCGACCCATCGTGCTACTCGGCGGTCTTCTTCGCCGGCGGCCACGGCACGATGTGGGACTTCGCCGACAGTGAGGTCGTGCAGAAGGTCATCCGCGAGATCTGGGAAGCAGGCGGCATCGTATCGGCGGTCTGCCACGGCCCGGCCGCACTGGTGAACGCGACGCTGTCCGACGGCAGCTATCTCGTGGCCGGAAAGAAGCTTGCCGCTTTCACCGATGAGGAGGAAGCCGAGGTCAGGTATACGGAGGTGGTGCCGTATCTCCTCGCGACCACTCTCAAGCAGCGAGGCGCACTGCATCAGGCCGCACCCAATTGGTCGGAGAACGTCGTCACCGATGGCCGCCTGATCACCGGCCAGAATCCAGCTTCCGCCCACGGTGTCGGCCAAGCTCTCGTCGAGCAGCTGACCACGAAGAGCTGAATAGGGAGGAACTCTACCAATGAAGACTGTTGCTGGCCCGCGCGGGCAGGCGACCGTGGATGCTGAGATCCATGCCCGATTGGAGGGTGCTTGGCGCCTTGTGACGATCGAGCAGCCCGATGCGACCGGGGCGATGGAACCGGCCGAAGTAGAGGGTCTCCTCGTCTTCACGCGCGATGGCCACATGGCGGTTCAGGTCCGCAACCTTGAACCCGGTCATGCCGACAGCGCGTACAGCCGTGGTGGATACGAAGCCAGCTACGGTACGATTATACTCGATGCCCTCAATGGCAGCTTCGTCTATCGAGTCGAGGGAGCCCTGGTTCGCGCGCTTGTGGGCCAGGACTTCCCGCGGGCCTACAGCTTCCTGGATGATCGGCTCATCCTCACATCCACGCGGGATGATGAAACGTGGCGCGTCGTCTGGCGGCGCGGATGACGCGGATTGAAGGGTTTCAGGGATGAAGATCATCGCGATCGAAGAGCATGTCCTTCCCAACGAGGTGAAGGATGCGTGGAACACCATACCCGGCGCCGATGATGGGACACTCGGCCTCAATCCGGGTGTGATCGGCGAGCGGCTCGCCGATCTCGGAGAGCAGCGGCTGGCGCTGATGGATGAGACGGGCGTCGATGTTCAGGTTCTCTCCTTGACGACACCGGGCCTCAACAACCTTGGCCGTCAGGGCATCGATCTCGCGCGTCGTGCCAATGATTTGCTGGCCGAAGCCGTCGCTGCCAACCCGTCCCGCTTTCAGGCGATGGCAGCTCTGCCATCCGCAGAGACTGACGCGGCAGCGCTGGAGTTGCGACGATCCGTCGAGAAACTCGGCTGCAAGGGTGCCGTTCTTTTCGGGCGGGTTGGCGACAAAAATCTGGATCATCCGATCTTCGAGCCGATATTCGGCTGTGCGGCCGAACTCAACGTCCCGCTCCTGATCCACCCGCAGATTCCGCAGACGAGCGTGCGCGACTCCTATTATGCGGGCTTCGGCGCTCCCGTCGATCTGGCCTTGTCCACCTTCGCCCTCGGATGGCATTTCGAGGCGGGTATCCAGTTCGTGCGCCTGATCCTGGGAGGCATTTTCGACCGCTATCCCAATCTTCAGGTAATTCTCGGCCACTGGGGCGAACTGGTGCTCTTCTATCTTGAGCGGCTTGTGATGCTTGATCGCGTGTCCACGCTCCAGCGGCCATTCATCGATTATGTCCGCAATAATCTCTATCTGACTGCAAGCGGCATGTTCAGCCCGGCCTATCTGCAGCAAGCGGTCGATGCAGTCGGCGTCGATCGTATCTTGTTCTCGACAGACTACCCGTATCAGTACCGTCCCGAAGGCGATGCACGGCGTTTCGTCGCGGGGCTAGAGTTCGATGATACCAACAAAGCGAAATTCGCTTATCGGAATTGGGAGCGCTTGACCGTAAGCGGCGGCAAGGACCAAGTACGATTGCATACGGGCACTCCTGACGAGCGGTAAAGTGCACTTTCACGCATCGACGTGAGGATTGAGCCTGGGCTCTCGCGAGCATAACGAGCTGGAACGAAAGTCACAGCGCGGAGATTCTGATTTAGCTGTTGAGGCAGAGGTTTAACGTTCAAACGTTCGTGCCGGCGGTTCGCTTCCTTCTTCAAGAGCTTGGATTTGTTAAATGCTCCTGCAATTGGTGCTCAACGTGGTGAACTGATGCCCTTGTTGTAAGGGGTAGGTTTCATTGCATGCGAAAGGGCAGGAATTCGACACTCTTCTCAGGCCTTACGTCGTTGCCGCGACATAATTGCGCCATCCGCCATAGTTGGTGATGTCCGTTGCGTCAGTGATGGCGGTGGCTTCCGCCAGAAATCCCTTGGCCGACGTACCGTCGGCTAGGTAAAGGGTTCCAATGCCGAGGGGTGACGGAATTGCTGCAACAAATTGGCCGAAGGCGGCCGGGGTCATTTGCCAGATCTCGACATCGATTTGACCGCCTGTCGCTTGTGGGACACGGAGAAGTCCCGGCTTCGCCGGCATCTGCCCCGGCAGGACATAAAGCCTGTAGCAATCCGATGTTTGAGCTTTTCGCAGAAAGCGGCCGTCAAGGGCAAGCAGCTGTTGGTTCAGTGGCATGCCAGAGAGATGGGCACCGACGACCGCGATATCGATCAACCCGACGTCGTCAACGAAGCTCGTGTCTTTCGTTATCGGCTGCAGCCATCCAGTCGCGCCCAGCGTCAAGCCGCTGCCCCTGTGAATGTCACGTGCAAGCGAAGTCGTGAGGCCGTCGCGCCCTGACGGCGCAAGCAGTGTAATGCTCGCTGGGCGACCATCGCTGCGTGTCCCCGTCGGCACGGCAATGCCGCACATGTCGAGCAGATTGACGAAGTTGGTGTAGGTGCCGAGGCGCGAGTTTTCACGGATCGGTTCGGCGTCGAGGTCGGCACGGGTATAGTGCGTCGGCGCGGTCGGTACGCAGAAGAGATCGACCGATGCGATCAGCGGCGCAACCTTCTGTTTCAAGTCTTGCAGGGCATAGAGGCCTCTGAAGGCGTCCGCGGCCGAAAGCTGCTTGGCGCCGCCATAGATCTTGCGCGTGACAGGATGAAAGCTTGCCTCGTTTGTGTCGAAGAAATCCTTCACCGCCGCATAGCGTTCCGCCACCCAGGCGCCCTCATAAAGTAGATTTGCCACCTTGTAGAAATCGCCAAACGGCACTTCCACCAAGCGATGACCGAGGTTTGTCAGCATCTGCAAGGCGACATCATAGGCCATTTCCATGACAGCGTCGCCGAAGAACAGCCGGTCGGCCTTCGCAGGGACGCCGATAGTCAGGACCGGTGGTGTTTGGCCAAAACCATCGGCCGGAATGGTTTTCGAATAGGCATCGGTGGCATCACGGCGTGCGGCAACCTCGAACACCCGCCAAACGTCGTTGACCGTCAGCGCGAAGATTGAAACGCAATCCAGTGTGCGACAGGCGGGAATGACGCCGTTCGTTGACAATGCACCGAGGCTAGGTTTCATACCGACGATATTGTTGAGGCCGGCGGGAATACGACCCGACCCGGCAGTATCAGTGCCGAGCGCGAAGCTGACGATACCCTGCGCTGTCGCCACTGCCGAGCCGGAGCTCGATCCGCCCGGCACCAAATCGGCATCCATGGCGTTGCGCGGAACGGGGTAGGGCGTGCGGACGCCGACAAGGCCGGTTGCGAATTGATCGAGATTAGTCTTGCCAATCACCAGAGCACCGGCCTCCTTCAGCAGGCGAACGACAGTGGCATCGATGTCCGGCATATAGGCGTAGTCGGGGCACGCTGCGGTCGTCGGCATGCCCGCAACGTCGATATTGTCCTTGACGGCAAAGGGGATGCCCCAGAGTGGTTTTACCGACGGATTAAAGGCTCCGAGAGCGGTTGCTTGTTCAAGCAGGCTCTCCTTGCCGGCGAGATGCAGAAAGATACCGGGGTCTCTGACCTCGGCAATGCGAGCAAAAACGGCCTCTATGATTGAGGCAACAGTGCCGCCGTTTGCATAGAAGGCATGCAGGGACGAAATGTCGAAGGCGGGGCTGGTCACGCTGTTTCCTCTTCCAATATTCGCACTGGCCGATCCCACTGTATCAAGACGACGCAGCCTGTGTCGCTCCAGACCGAATGCTCAGTCCCGGCGGCGTTGACGATGTAGCAGCCTTTGGCATAGTCCCCGGCCTCATCCGACTGTGTGCCTTCGAGCACGAGAATGGTCTCCAGTCCCTCGTGCCGGTGGCGGGGCACGGACGCGCCGATCTCGTATTTCAGCAGGGCGACACCCGGCTGTTCGCCCTCGAAGGGCTGAATCCAGTGGATGGTAACACCATCCCGGAACGGACCGAAGGTCAGCTCCTTCCAGCCACCTGCCGTCAAAAGTTCGCGTGTCGTTTCAGGCATGGTTGATGGCCTCCAGAATGTCATCGATATGCGCCGTCCAGCCGACGATGGCGCCTTGTGCTCGGATCATCGCGATGGCGGCGGCTTTGAACTCGGGGAAGTAGCTTTCGGTTGCCTCCTCCGCGAGCAGGCTTTCGTAGCCGCGGTCGTTTGCCTCGCGCATCGTGGTCTGAACGCAGACCTCCGTGGTGACGCCGGCGAAGACGAGCTGCTTGATGCCCTTACGCTTCAAGATGTCGCCGAGTCCGGTGGCGTAGAAGGCGCCCTTGCCAGGTTTTTCGATGACGATCTCGCCATCGATGGGGGCGAGCTCCGCGAGGATGGCCGTGCCCGGCTCGCCGGCAATGAGGATGCGGCCCATCGGTCCGACATCGCCGATCCTGAGCGAAGGATTGCCGCGGTCGCGCTTGGCGGCCGGCAGGTCGGAAAGGTCGGGCCTGTGGCATTCCATCGTATGGATGACCGGCAGGCCGGCATCGCGGAAACCCGCAATCAGCCGTCTGACCTCTGGGACGATCTTCATGATGCGGCTGACATCGTTGCCCAGGCTGGCGCCGAAGCCGCCGGGCTCGGCGAAATCGCGCTGCATATCGATGACGATCAGTGCCACTGCGTCGCGCTGCAGCGGGAAGGCAAAGGGTTGAGCCTTGATATCCGCCATCAGTGATGCCCTGCCATATGTGCGCCGATCACGGATATATCGGCGGCGCGTGCCTGGGTTTCGTAGACGAGCTTGCCTTCGGAGATCACCATGATGCGATCGGACATTTCAAGAAGTTCATCCAGGTCCTCAGACAGCAGCAATACGGCCGCCCCGGCATTGCGAGCGCGCATGATGCGGGCGCGGATTTCGGCAACGGCCGAAAAGTCGAGGCCGAAACAGGGGTTGGAGACGATCAGCAGGTCGACCTCTCCCGTCAGCTCCCGCGCCAGGACGGCGCGCTGGACGTTGCCGCCGGAAAGCGCCGCGATCGGCGATGAGGGCGAGGCGGCCTTGACCTTGAAGTCGGCAATCAGCGACGTCGCGCGCTTCTTCATCTTGCCCTTGTTCAGCCAGATCGCCTCGGCGCCATTCGCCTTCAGGTCGAAGGTGCGGAAGGCGAGATTTTCGCTGACGGTCATGCGTGGCGCACAGGCATTCTGCAATGGCTCTTCCGGAATGAAACGGACATTGTTCTTCCGTGCCTCAGTGCGTGTGGCGCCATAGATCTCGCCGTTGACGCTGATCGCTCCTGTCTCTGTCGGCCGCTGCCCGGCGAGAATTTCCGTGAGTTCCTTCTGGCCGTTGCCGGAAATGCCCGCGATGCCGACAATCTCGCCGGAACGCACCGTCAGCTTGTCGATCTCGATCGTCTTCAGGCCGGAACGGTCCGGAGCCTTGACCCGTTCGACCTGCAGCACCGCTTTGGCCGTATCGGTGACGGGAACCCGCGTGTCGAGCTCAGCAAGCTTGATGTCGCCGATCATCATCGAGGCCATATCGTCTGTCGAGAGCTCGCCGACTTTACCGCCGCCAACCAGCTTGCCGCGACGTAGGATGGAGACCGCATCGGCGAATTTCGTCACCTCATGGAATTTGTGGCTGATCATCAACACGGTCAGTTCGCCGCGCTCGGTCATGCCGCGCACCAGGCCGAGCATCTCGTCGGCCTCAGCCGGTGTCAGCACGGAGGTCGGTTCGTCGAGTATGAGGAAACTGCGGCCGAGATAAAGCTGCTTGACGATTTCGAGCTTCTGCTTTTCGCCGGCGGCAAGCTCGCTGACCCGCCGATCGAGCGGAATCTTGAAGGGCATCCGCTCCATGAAGGCGGCGAGCGCCTTGCGCTCTTTGGCCCAGTTGATGATAGCGGGGACTTCGGCGCGACTGATGACGAGGTTTTCAGCACCTGTCAGCGACGGCACCAGCGTGAAATGCTGGTAAACCATGCCGAGACCATAGGCGGCAGCATCTCTCGGCGAGACGACCGCGACTTCGCGGCCATCCACCGACAAAGAACCGGAGGTCTGGTGATAGAAGCCCATGATGCACTTGACGAGCGTCGATTTTCCCGCACCGTTTTCGCCGAGCAGCGCGTGAAAGGTGCCGGCGGGAATGCTGACGGAGACATGGTCCAGTGCCGTGAAGCTGCCGAAACGCATGATCATGTCGAGCGTTTCGATGCCGACGGCCTTGCCAGCCTGGGGAAGGGACGTATCGCGGATGATGCTCATGGCAATTGGCTCACAAGGTTCGCGGAATTGGAGACCGAGCCGAAGACGCCACCCTGCATCTTCACCATCTTGATGGCGGCGAGGTGATTGCCATAATCGGTCGCGCCGCAGCAGTCCTCCAGCAAGAGACATTCAAAGCCGCGATCGTTCGCTTCGCGCATGGTGGTATGAACGCAGACATCGGTGGTGATACCGGTGAGAATGATGTTCTCAATGCGCTTCTGGTTGAGGATCAATTCCAGGTCGGTGGCACAGAAGGAACCCTTGCCGGGCTTGTCGATGATCGTCTCGCCGTCGATCGGTTTCAGTTCGTCGATAATGTCCCAGCCGGGTTCGCCGCGCACGAGGATGCGACCGCAGGGACCGGGATCGCCGATGCCAGCATTGATGCGCTGCGAACGCCACCGCTTGTTGGCGGGCAGGTCGGCAAGATCGGGGCGATGACCCTCGCGGGTGTGAATGATGTGATAGCCCTTGGCACGCATGGCGGCCAGAACCCGTTTGATCGGCTCGATCGGCGCGCGCACCAGCGAGAGGTCGTAACCCATGTGATCGACATAGCCGCCGGGGCCGCAGAAGTCCGTCTGCATGTCGATGATGATGAGGGCGGTATTGTCAGGTCGCAGGGCGCCATTGTAGGGCCAGCCATAGGGATCGGCGTCGACATAGGCCAGCGTCTGTTCTGTGGAGGCAGCGGCAGGATAGTTCATGGCTGATCTTCCTATTTGGTGAGTGAAAGCGCGCCGGGAGCGCCGTTAAGCGCGCGGGTGGGCGAGGAAGTGATGATCATGATGACGAGCGTCAGCACGTAGGGAGCGGCGTAGAAGAGATAATAGCCTTGCGTCACACCGACGGATTGCAGCGCCGGACCGAGCGCCCCGGCGCCGCCGAAGAGAATTGCCGCCACGAAGCAGCCGATCGGATTCCAGCGGGCAAAGATCACCAGCGCCACGGCCATCAGGCCCTGTCCGGAAGAGATGCGCTCGTTCCAGGAGCCCGGATAGTAAAGCGAGAGATAGGCACCGCCGATTGCCGCCAGCGAACCGCCGACAGCGGTTGCCAGCAGTCGGACACGGTCGGGATTGATGCCCATGGCGCGCGCCGCATCCGTGCTGTCGCCGACGACGCGCAGCATAAGGCCGATCCTGGTGTTCCCGAATGCCCACCAGAGCACGAGGGCGAGGACCGCACCGAGAATGAAAAGGATATTGATATTCAGCGCCGCTTGCACCGGCTGCAGGCTCGACCAGAAACCGAAGGGGATCGCCGGCAGGTGCGGCGCGACCGGCTGGATGAAGGGCTTGCCGAGAAAGAAGGCAAGGCCGAGGCCGAACTGCATCATGGCGATGCCAACGGCGATATCATTGACCTTCGGCCACTTGCAGATCCAGCCATGCACCGCGCCGAAAAGCGCTCCGCTTGCCATTGCAGCGAACACGCCGAGCCAGGCGGATCCGCTCAACACGGCGACGGCGTAAGCCGTCATGGCGCCGAAGACGAGCGTGCCCTCAAGGCCGAGATTGATGCGGCCGGAACGCTCGGTGATCGTCTCGCCGAGGCTGACGAAGATGAAGGGTGTCGAGACGCGGATCGCGCCGGCGAAGATGGCGAGCGGCACGCCCCATAGACCCATTGCTGTATCGTCCATCATGCGCTCCTTTTCCAGAGATCGGGATTGAAGATCCTGAAGCGGCCATAGAAGGTTTCGCCAAGGAGGATGACGATAAAGAGTGTGCCCTGCAGCACGAGGACCGTCGCGTCGGGCAGGCCCATGCGGCGCTGGATCAGTCCACCGGATGCGTCGATGCCGCCGAGAAGGATGGCGACCGGGATGATTGCCAGTGGATTGTGCCGTGCTAAGAAGGCGACGAGGATGCCGGTATAGCCATAACCGGCGGCAAGCGAGGCATTGGCACTGCCTTGGACCGCGGCGACCTCGATCATGCCGGCAAGACCGGCGAAGCTACCGGCAATCGCCGTAAAGCCCGCAATCAACCGGCCGACAGGCAGGCCCTGAATCTGCGCGGCGCGGACGTTGCCGCCGGCGATGCGGGCGGCGAAGCCGTAGCTTGTTACCTCGATCAATATCCAGGATGCGATGCAGGCGACGATGCCGATGGCAAGGCCCCAGTGCACGTCCATGCCTGGGATATTGCCAAGCACATAGTCGTGCGGCAGCGGCTTGGTGGAGGGCTTGTTGAGGCTTGCTGGATCGCGCAGCAGCCCCTCGACGAACTGGTTCATCAAAGCGATGGCGATATAGGCGAGTAGCAGCGAGGAGATGGTTTCGTTGACGCCGCGATAGTGACGTAGGAAACCGGCGAGGCCGATCCAGATGCCGCCGATCACCATGGCGGCAAGCGCCATGAGCGCAAGAACGATGATCGGCGGCAATAGGCCGACGATTGGCAGCGCAATCGCCGCCGCCGCCACGCCTCCGAGAACGACGGCGCCTTCGCCACCGATGATGACGAGACCGAGCCTCGCCGGCAGCGCAACGCAGAGCGCCGTTAGCAGCAGCGGAGAAGCGCGGCTCAGACTGTTCTGGATCGAAAACCAGCTGCCGAAGCCGCCAGTGTACATGAAGCGATAGAGGTCGGCCGGCGATTTGCCGACCGCCAGGATAAACAGGGAGAACAGTGCCAGGCCGACCAGGATTGCGCCAAGCGTGATCACCACAGGCTCGGCCCGTCGTGCCAGCCATTCGAGAGCTGGGCGCAGCTGTGCCCGCCTTTGCTGACCGATGGATAATGCGGGCTCGTTGACTTCAACCGTCATGACGCTTCCCCCTCGATGATCAGGCTGTGGAGCCGACGACGCCTTCGACGAGATAGTTCATGCTTTCGAGTTCGATCGCGTCCTCGGCAAAGCTCTTGTCCGCCGTGATGACGACGTTGCCCTTGTTGTCCTTGATCGGGCCCTTGAAGACCGAGAAGCCGCCGGCCTTCATCTGTGCGAGAGTGGCCTCGAATTTCCTGCGGGATTCATCGGAAACGCCGGGGCCGAGCGGGCTCATCTTGACGAAGCCATCCTTCAGGCCGCCGCGAACGAAATTGCCAAGCTTCCCAGCGGCCTGCGCCTTCTTGACGAAGTCCGAGTAGACATTACCCCAGGCCCACTCGGCACCCGTCAGATACTTAGCCGGGGCAAGCGGGCTTTGGTTGGCGTGATAGCCACAGACGAAGGCGCCGCGACCGGCGGCGGTTTCGACGACCACCTTCGGGCTGTCGACATGGCAGGTAATGACGTCGGCCCCCTGGTCGATCAGCGCGTTGGTGGCCTCGGCCTCCTTGACGGCCAGCGACCATTCGCCGGTGAAGATCACCTGGCAGGTGATAGTCGGATCGACGGAACGGGCGCCGAGCAAAAAGGCATTGATGTTTTGCAGAACCTGCGGGATCGGCTTGGCGGCAACGAAGCCAATCTTCTTGCTCTTCGTGGCATAGCCGGCAGTCACGCCGTTCAGATACTGGCCCTGAAAGATGTAACCAAAATAGGAGCCCGTATTGTCCGGATTCTTGCCGGCCTGCCAGAGGCCGCCGCAATGGCGGAACTGGATGTTGGGATATTTGGCGGCCATGGCCAGCATATGCGGATCGAAATAGCCGAACGAGGTCGGGAAGATCAGCGTGGCGCCGTCAAGGTTGATCATCGATTCCATCGTCTTTTGAACGTCGACGGTTTCGGGGACGTTTTCTTCTTCGATAACGGTAACGCCGGGGAGCGCCTTGACGGCGGCGGCGCCTTCGGCATGGGCCTGATTGTAGCCGTAATCATCTTTTGGACCGACATAGATGAAGCCGATAGTGAGCGCGGCCTGGGCGTAGGCACGAGATGACAGAAGGCCCGGCGCGACGCTGGCGAGCGCACCTGCTGCCGAAGCCTGAAGAAAGTTGCGGCGATTCATGCGAAGGAGTCTGGTCATGGGAATGCTCCTTGAGGGCTGGAGCCCGGTTCGTGAAAAGGGTTGCATGAAAGTGTATGCAATACCTATGCCAGAAAATAAGCTATTGATATTATTTAGTTAAAACTTTGGTGAGCGCCTAACGGTAGAAAGTGTATGCAGATTTCTTTTGCGTTGTGCCTATAAATAGGCAATGCATATTTTTTAATCCTTTATTGCATGAGTGCTGCATGTGGCCCGCTGTCAAAAATTTTCGATGCGGAGAAATACTGTAAAAAAACAATAAATTAATTCGACAATTGACTTTGATGATCGAGTGCATTCATCTGTATGCAATAACGGAGGATTCGCGTATTCCCGTGAGGCAGATCAAGCGCAAAGAAATTGTCAGGGCTGGAACGACCGTCGAACAGATGGTGCGGGCCGTCGCGGATATGATTGTGACGGGCGCGCTTCTGCCGGGTGAAAAGCTTGACGAAATAACACTCGCGAGCCGCTTCGAGGTATCGCGGACCCCGGTTCGCGAAGCGCTGCGCGAACTTGGCGCGATGGGGCTCATCGGACGCGAACCGAACCGCAGCGCATTTGTGACGAGTGTCGATGGCGCCTATCTGCATTCGATGTTTGAGGCGATGGCGGAACTTGAAGCCATTTGCGCGCGCCTATCCGCGGAACGGATGACCGTCGATGAACGTCGTACCCTGGAGCTCGAACATCGCGCCTCCGCCCGGCTAGTGCGCGCCGGCGCCGGAGAAGATTACGCCACATACAATGTCGAGTTTCACAACCAGCTCTATCGCGGTGCGCATAACGAGCATATTTTTGAGCTCGTGACACACACACGTGCCCGCCTTGCTCCCTTCCGTCGCGCGCAGTTCCGCCTTCCCGGACGCCTGGCCAAGTCCTTCGATGAGCACGACATCATCGTCACCGCGATCATGCGCGCTGACGGGGCGGCCGCCGCGCAGGCGGCATATTCGCATGTAGAAATTGTAAGCGACGCCAGCATCGTGTTTGCCAAAGCGGCCGGAAAATAGCGCTATCACTGGCTCACGCGAGTTCGGGAGCTGATCTAAATCCTCATTCACGAATATTGTGAGGACCCACGCTTTCTTTTAGGAAGGGATTCCACGCCTTCGCGGCAAGAATTGCCCAAGCCGTCGCTCCGACATGGGGAATGCGATAGTACTTGAAGTCTCCCGATGTTGCGTCAGCGCCCACTTTCAGACCTGTCGATAGCTCCGTGCCCACAGTCGCATAGACCAGATCATTCGGCGCAATTTGCGTTGCTATTGTTGCAAGCAAGTTCCTTGCGCGATCCTTCTGGCCGGCGAGATAGAAGGTTAGAGCGGCTTGAGCAGTGCCTTCCAGCCAGATGCCGTCCCGGTCTTCGTTGAAGTCAAAACCGGTATCAACCGAATAGTGACGGTCAACCCACTGTAGAACCGTGTAATAGCGATCACGAAAGTCTGGCACGGCAAGGACCGGCCACAATTCGGCATCGATTCCAGACTGATCAAGATTGGGCATATCGCTGCCGGGTCGGCTGCCAACGTAAAATCGCCCCTCCTGGGCGTTCCACATCGCATCAAGGAATTTGCGCGCGCGCGCGCCCATTCTTTCCCAGCCGCCGATTGGGTCTATCTCCGCCAGCCAATTGGCTACGGCATAAACGTCGAGATTTTGCTCGGTTGATTTCCACGCAAGCTTTTGTGGTGACGGTTCGTGGCCGAACGTGCCCCCGGTATAGCCAATGCCGCTTTCTGCCGCCGCATGGGCGTCAACCCAACGCATCACTTTGACCGCGGCGTCAAAGTAAGGTTGATGCTTTGTCCGATCGTAAGCGGTAAGCAAAGCCAGTGCCGCCCAAGCAAGATTACCGGTCGCACTGCCTGCCTGATAGTCGTCTTCGACCCAGGAATTGCTTGCCTGTTTCCAGAAGCCCGGAAGAAGCATGCCCTCTTTGCCGATCGTCACGGAACCCGAGCGATAGGCGTTGCGAAGACGCCCGTCATCATAGCTGCGATCATGGTTGGCGGCCAGCACAAGCGCGTTTGCCACGCGTTTGGCGTCTTCATCCCGATCACAGGCAAATAGGGCGATCGTCGCAAGAGCATTGTCATAGGTAAACGCCGCGTTTGAGAGCATCGGATCAAGCGGGTGCGCTCCCGGAAGCTGAGAGTAGCTCTGAAAAAGATATGGTGCCGCAACATTCCTATCCATCTGTTGGCTGAGACCTTTGCAAAGTCGCGATCCCAGGGGCGGCGTCTCCTCTGTGGCTGCTCCGGTGGCCTCGGCGGTCCATAAGACGCCGACGACGAACAAAGCAAATGTCAAAAGCGGTGCGGCAATCCAACGGCAACCTATCGACATCTACGATCCACTGATCGGCTAGCTAAAGGCGCGCGCGAGGAGCGCCTGCATCGATTTGCGCAGATTACCTTGTTCTGCCACATTTTTCGGTGACGTTCGGAAAAGCAATCTCAGGATGGCGCGATGTTGGTCATGGTTGGGAGCCAACCTCAATTTGCCTGGGATTGTGTAGGAATGATCGCGATCGATCGAGACCCAGCCAACGTCGCTGATGAAGAGCGCTTCGGGAACGACGCCGTCGTTTGATGGGCCTTCAATCGTTGCAGATTGCGTTGAAAGCGCAACAATCCTCACCGCCGTAGGTTTGTCGTCGGCGCTCAGCTGACCCTTGAGATCGACCGCGATTGGCTCTTCTTGATCGAGGCGGGGAAGTTCAATGCAACACAACAGGCTCGTGAATGCGATGATCATCGCCACCGCCGACCAAATGAGGTTAAGGCAGTCTCGTGCAGAGAACTCAACGGGCGCATCCCAGCCATAGACGACCCGTATCACGGAAGCGCCGGACAGGGCCGCTACAGCTGCAAAGAATAGCGCGGTCGGGCGGTGTATGCGGACCTTTGATCGATCGCCTCCCTTCTCTGTCACTTTGAACGGACGTCCGAAGGGCTTGCGGACAGCTTGAAGAAGCGTGATTGTAATCGGCACGGCCGTCAGCGCATGTGTCACTTCCGTGAATAGTGGCAGGGTACGCCTTTCTGATATCCAGGACGAATAGACCCAAAATAATGCGAGGGACGACAGGCCGAGCTTCATAAACACAAGCTCGTCGGCTTGGAGCGCGGGTATGCCTGTGAACCAATAGATGGACGGTGCGAGAAGGAGGCAAAGAATGAACGGCTTGGAGAGCCAGCAGAACAAGCCGTGCAGATAATGCAATCGCTGGGCAAGGGTGAAATTGCCACCCCAAAGAGGCCCGTCGCGCAATAGGCCGATCTGAATCGTGCCGAGACACCACCGCGTTCTCTGTGTGATGTATTCCGGCAATCCCTCGGCCGAAAGCCCTACGCTCAATTTTTCGTTCAGCCATCGGGTCACGTAGCCGCGCTCCATGAGCCGGTAGGTTAAAAGCATGTCCTCTGACAGCGCCTCGTGCGGAAAGCCGCCAACCTCGTTTACGGCCGCGCGCCTTACAACGAAACTGGTTCCGACGCAGAACGCGCAGCCAGCCGCATCCTTTGCGGGCTGAAACACATCAAAAAATACGCGTTGATCATCCACAAAGAACCTTGAGACGCCAAGGTTGTGCTGGATGGGATCGCTGTTGAAGTAAAACTGCGGTGTTTGAACGACCGCAACCTTTCGGTCGGAAAACAGACCAATCACCCGCTGCAAGAAATTGGCCTGCGGCGCGAAGTCGGCATCAAGAACCATGATGAGATCAGACACTTCGTCAAGGTCATTGGTGTGGCGAAACGCGTTGTTGAGATTTCCGGCTTTCGCATGCGCATTGTCCGGGCGCGTCAGATAGTTTACGCCCACCGTCTCGCAATATTGCCTGACTGCCGCTCTTCTTGTGTCGTCGCACACAAAGATGCGCAGGCGAGCATATGTCATAGCCTGAGCCGAAATGATGGACTTCTCGAGAACATTCATCGGCTCGTTATAGGTGCAGATGAACACGTCGACCAAAGGCAATGCGGCGCCTGAGGCTATTTCCTGTTCGGATCGTTCAGCGGCCTCAGACCAGTCCGTGGATCTCATGAGAATGAGAACGGAGCCTATAGCATAAAGGACGGAGATCAGCTCGAACGCGAAATAAGTGTAATTCCAGGCTGATTCAAATGTAAACTCCACTGGCGGGAGCGTATCCAGGGCCCGCCAGGCGATATAGACCCCGAGCGACGTCAACATGACGGCGCCAAAGGCAACTCGGTCCAACGTGCTTTTCGGGTCTGCCACGACGGCAAATATGATCACGATTGCAGCGATCAGAAGATCGATTTGAAGCACGGCTTGTATGTCGTCATCCGAATGGAAATACATGCGTCCCTCATCGATGTAGCCCTTGGGCAAGACGAATTTGCGAACCGCGTCAGCCTGATGCTAGACCCCGGATCGAGCGCGCGGGCCGCCGCTGGCAACCGCCAACCCTTCCGTCGGCTTGGGTTCTGGACGCCGCTGTCGTTTGCCCAGCGAGTTTGCAACGTCACGCGGAGGCTGCCGCGTTTGAGTGTCGTACCCGAAGCCCGTGAGAACATTGTCTCGCGAGCGCGCGAACCACTCCAAAGCGGCCTGTTTTGCTTCAGGTAGATAGTCGGCCGACGCCATTGCGAACTGGGCAAGCTTCGAAGATGCTTCCAGCGCATAGCCGCGCGTCTTTTCGAACCATTCCTGAGGCATCGTAACGTTAACCCAGGTGCCCACCGAACAGATGGCATTGGCCGAAAGATTTGTCTGCCCTTCGGGCGCCAGTCTTATATATGCGTAGAGTTCCCGGCGTTCCGTTGGAGGAAATGGAACGGCGTAATCAAGATCCACCCGATCGGTTGTCCTGGGGATCAAGCGCTCCACCATCCCGTCTACCGCCTCCGGCCATTGGTCGGCGGTTACCTTTACTTTGGATCCCACGGCCAATGCCTGAGCCTGGCGTTCAGAGAATATCGCGACGACAAAAGCATCGTGACAGTCGAGTGCTTCCGCCAGAGTATCGCCGGCGACGACCTGGCGCCCTGTCGCTGCTATGGGTTTATACAACCTTGTACCCGGCGGTATGGCCAGGTCAGCATGCATCAACCTATCAATGCGCGCGCTTTCTTTTGCGACGAGTGTTTCGAGTTCGCTCCTGCGTGATTGCATCGTCGTCATCTGCATCTTTATTTGAAGCAAGTCAGCCGAACGCGATCGAATCTCCTGTTGAAGATTTTGCAGGGATTGAAGATCTGAACCGATATAAATGCCATCCCTTGCGAAGTTCATCTCGTTGCTGAGTTTTTCGACCGAGAGCTTTGCCGCTTCCAGCTTGCTATCTTCGAGATGAATCGAATCTGCGACTTCGTCGGCATTGCCAGCAGCAGCACCTTTCACCATTAGACGGAGTTTACGCGTCGCATCTGACTTTGCTATTCGAGCCGAATAGGTAACCATTTCCAGAGCTGTTTGAGCCGCCTTCAGGTCTGCATCCGTGCGCGACAGCAGAGCCGATTGCTGGCTCGAAAGGTCGTTGTGAAGATCCCGGATCCTTATCGCATAATCGTCGATGATGGAATTCTTCTGGCGCAGTTCGTTGTCGAGTGCAGCCAGTTGCACTTTCAATCCGATGAGAGTGGAGTTGTCCACCTTGTCATTCTCGACGGATGCTCTGCCCATTTGATCGGAAATTCTAACAACACCATTGATCGGCGTTGTCAGCGGGAGAAGCGGTGCATTGATCAATGCACGGGCGGTGCTTGAAGTAAATAATGGAGGAAGCACCGATGAAGAAAGGACCGTTGCCAGCACCCCGAATACGGTATACGAGGCAAGTTTAACGGATCCGCGTGCAGTATCGCTCTCAGAGTTTTTCCGAAAAATCATGGCGATGTACTCCTGTGTAGTTCGAAAATTGTCCTCCCACAAGAATATGGTAACCATAACAGGAATCGTGTGCGTTGCAATATAATTAAAATACAATTAATGAATATTTTTGCGATGCACAAAAGTTAGTCATGGCGCTTAAATATTGATATTTCTTGCTTCAACTCATTACGGACTTGGCTGTATTTCAATCATCTGCATACGTTGCTTGCAGTTGGCTTGATGTTTGCCAACTATTTCTTGCTGCATATTCTCGATTTCAATTTGTAAGACATGAATTTTGTCGTGCTGCCGCCTGTTGCAGAGATGGACGCCTGCCTGGACGCACTCGAACGTTTCATGCACGAAGATCGGTCGCCTTCTTGTTACATTGTATCTTTGCATGAACGGGGCTCTAGGTAAGCCGCCGCTCTGTCTTAGTCTTTATCTGAAGACCTATAGGACGGAATCCTGCGGACTGCTCCAGGGCGTGCGCCAACAAGGCAATCGGGAGGCTTGGCTCGACTTCTTTCTCACGGGTGTTGCCGACACCGCCAACCGGATTGCCGCGGTGTTCAAGGAAGACCATGAGCGTACCATGACCGAAAGCGATCGAGCGGGTTCAGCGCTTCGCATTCACGATCTCTTCAGCCGATCCGTTTCTCACGGCCAATCAGCTCGTTCAGAAAACAAGGCCTATCCGTGCCTCAGTCAATGCGGCGCTCACAGACTTGGCGCGTTTCGGTGTCATCGAGAAAGTGTCAGGCCGCAAGCGAGGTCGCGTTTTCAGCTGCAGACGTTGTCTCTCAATTCTTAGCAAAGGCGCTGATCCGTTGCCCGCAACCGCGTGAAGAAACCAGATAATCCGCAGGCTAGGGGGCGGCTCCATTCAAGAGCCATAATTTCAATCAATAAACGCAGGTGTTGCGCATTCCACACGTCTATCTAAAAACGAGCGTGTGAGTCTCTTTGGAAGCGCTACTTTCCGCTGTATTTTTATAGGGTCGTGCTATGAGCTGGATCAGGCCCATGATCGGCTACACCGCTTCCAGGTGCATCCTCATGATTTTTTGACCGATATGCCGCTTGAGCAAGGCGTGCCTTGCGCAAGCGAATGGTTTTGACTTTGGGTAGTTTTGTATGTCCCTTGCCAATAAGACGCATTTCATCAAGACTTTGACATCCGTTGCGCTTCTTTCGTCGACGTTGTTTGCATTCCCGGCAATGGCGCAAGAGCAGCCGGCGCCGGCTTCGAACAATGCTTCTGGCGCCACCGTTGCCGAGGGCAGTGCTGCGGCAGCAAATGAACAGCAGCCCGCGCCTCAGGCACGCGTTCAGAAATTTGACGATTGGTATTATCGCTGCATCGATGGAAAAGCTCAGGACGGCTCGGCAACGACGAGCTGCGAAGTGGCACAGATCGCGACGGTCAAGCAGGGCGATCAGGATATCAACATCCTCACTCTGGCGG
>NZ_AQHN01000008.1 GCF_000359745.1 Rhizobium freirei PRF 81 | reverse complement strand
GCGCCGATTATTTTTCTCGCAGTTGCGAGAGACTGGAAAATCGTCTCTTATAGGTCTATCAATCTCTGCCGGGCTAGAAATGGCCCGGCAGATTTGTGGTTAAGAGCATAGCGCACCGCCAAGAGCGCGCCGCCGGGGAGTTGGCAATGAGTTCGCTGAAGACGATCGGTATTATTGGCGCGGGCCAGATGGGCTGTGGGATCGCCCACGTATCCGCCATGGCCGGCTACAAGGTCCATATCTACGATCTGTCGCAGGATCGCATCGAAAGCGGGCTTGCCACCATCAACGGCAACCTCGCCCGGCAGGTCACCTCCGGCAAGACCAGCGACGAGGACCGCAAGGCGGCGCTTGCCCGCATCACCGGCTCGAACGATCTCAACGATCTCGCCCAGGTCGATCTCGCCATCGAAGCTGCGACCGAGGATGAAAACGTCAAGCGCAAGATCTATTCCCAGGTCTGTCCGGTTCTGAAGCCTGAAGCGCTTCTGGCCACGAATACCTCGTCGCTGTCGATCACCCGGCTGGCTTCCGCCACCGACCGGCCGGAACGCTTCATGGGCATTCACTTCATGAATCCGGTGCCGGTGATGAAGCTGGTGGAGCTGGTGCGCGGCATCGCGACGGACGAATCCACCTTCTCCACTGCCAAAGAATATGTCAGCTCGCTGGAAAAGACGATCACCGTCGCGGAAGACTTCCCGGCCTTCATCGTCAACCGCATCCTGCTGCCGATGATCAACGAGGCTATCTACACGCTCTATGAAGGTGTGGGCACGGTCGACGCGATCGATACCGCGATGCGGCTCGGCGCCAACCATCCGATGGGACCGCTGCAGCTCGCCGATTTCATCGGCCTCGATACCTGCCTGTCGATCATGCAGGTGCTGCACGACGGGCTCGCCGATTCGAAGTACCGCCCCTGCCCGCTGCTGGTGAAATATGTCGAAGCCGGCTGGCTCGGCCGCAAATCCGGCCGCGGCTTCTACGACTATCGCGGCGAAGTGCCGGTTCCGACACGATAGCCTTATCGGCGCCCTTGAGGCCGACCCTAATCCTTCGAGACTCCGGCCTTTGGCCTGCGCACGTCAGGATGAGGGCGGAGCAGCCTTTCAAGCGCAGATGATGAGCCAGCAAGGCCGCTTAGATCCCTGCCGCCGCCTTCACCAGCTTCTTCGCATCCTCGCTGTCCCAGGCAGCCGGGCCGTTCATCGCTGAAATCAGGCAGCCCTTGTTGTCGATCAACAGGGTCACCGGCAGGCCGAAAGCCAGCCCCTGCTTTTTCAGCACATTGAAGACGCCCATGGTGCTGTCGCGGTAGTAGCCGAGCCCGTCGATGGCATATTCCGTGCGGAAGGCCTTGGTCTTTTCCTCGTCGCCCGTGTCGATGTTGATGGCAACCACCTCGAACTTGTCGCCACCGACACTCTTCTCGAGCGCGTTCAGCGCCGGCATTTCCTCGCGGCACGGCACGCACCACGTCGCCCAGACGTTCAATAGCAGGGTTTTGCCGGAGAAGCTGCCGATCGACAGCGGCTGCCCGTCGGCACCCTTGAAAGAGACATCGCGAAGCGAGATCGGCGCCGGCGGCACGCTCATGGCGGCGACCTGTCCCTTGGTAAACGGCGTCAGAGCCGCGGCGCGATCCTTTGCCGTCTTGCATTGATCGGCCGACGCCGTTTCACCAACGCCATTGCCATACCCGGCCTCCTTCACGTATACCGCTGCCGCACCGGCAATAATCCCAGCGACGGCGGCAAGTACAACGAGTTTCATGGACGGCAGACCGAACGGCTTCTTTGCTGTCATTTCATTCTCCAGGTGGGCATCTCATGACTGACGGCACGGACACCAAATCCTCCAACCAGATGTGGGGCGGACGTTTCGCTTCCGGCCCCGCGGCGATCATGGAGGAGATAAATGCCTCGATCGGTTTCGACAAGAAGCTGTTTGCGCAGGATATCCGCGGCTCAATCGCGCATGCGAGCATGCTCGCCCATCAAGGCATCATTTCAGCCGAGGATAAAGACAAGATCGTTCACGGTCTGAACACGATCATGTCAGAGATCGAGAGCGGCAATTTCGAGTTCTCCCGCCGCCTCGAGGACATCCACATGAACGTCGAGGCACGGCTGGCGACCCTGATCGGCCCGGCTGCCGGCCGTCTTCACACCGCCCGCTCGCGCAACGACCAGGTGGCGCTGGATTTCCGCCTCTGGGTGAAGGAAGAGCTGCAGAAGTGCGAGCAAGCGCTGACCGAACTGATCGCAGCCTTCCTCGACCGCGCTGAGGAACACGCCGAAACCGTCATGCCCGGCTTCACCCATCTTCAGACGGCGCAGCCTGTCACCTTCGGCCATCACTGCATGGCCTATGTCGAAATGTTCGGCCGTGACCGCTCGCGCGTGCGCCACGCCATCGAGCACATGGACGAATCGCCGATCGGCGCTGCAGCCCTTGCTGGCACCGGTTTCCCGATCGACCGCCACATGACGGCCAAGTCGCTCGGCTTCCGCGAACCGACCCGCAACTCCATCGACACCGTCTCCGACCGCGATTTCGCCCTCGAATTCCTGTCGATCGCCGCCATCGCCGGCATGCATCTGTCGCGGCTTGCCGAAGAGATCGTCATCTGGTCGACGCCGCAATTCGGTTTCGTGCGCCTGTCCGACGCCTTCTCCACCGGCTCGTCGATCATGCCGCAGAAGAAGAACCCGGATGCGGCCGAACTCGTGCGCGCCAAGACCGGCCGTATCAACGGCTCGCTGGTGGCACTGCTGACCATCATGAAGGGCCTGCCGCTCGCCTATTCCAAGGACATGCAGGAAGACAAGGAACAGGTCTTCGACGCGGCTGAAAGCCTGGAACTCGCCATTGCCGCCATGACCGGCATGATGCGCGACATGACGATCAACACTGCCCGCATGAAGGCCGCCGCCGGTTCCGGCTACTCGACCGCGACCGATCTCGCCGACTGGCTGGTGCGCGAGGCTGGCCTGCCCTTCCGCGACGCACACCATGTTACCGGCCGCGCCGTGGCGCTCGCTGAAGGCAAATCCTGCGAGCTGGCGGAACTGTCGTTGGAAGACTTGCAGGCGATCCACCCCGCCATTACCGACAAGATTTTCGATGTCCTGACGGTCGAGGCCTCGGTCGCCAGCCGCAAGAGTTTTGGCGGCACCGCGCCTTCGGAAGTCCGCAGGCAGATCGCCTTCTGGCGCGCCCGCAACTGAGAAGACGCACTCAAACAATCAGGGTGCACAAGACGCGGAAACTTCGCTAAGAAGGGTAACTTTCGCGTTTGCGCCCAAGAGGATTTCGATGCAAATCAACATGCCGCATATCATCCGCCTGACCGTGGTACTTTCGGTCATCGGCCTTGCCGTCGTCGGATGTGGCCGCAAAGGCGAACTTGACCCACCAAGTGCAGGCGCGACCAAGGGCGGCGACGCAAGAAAGCCGACCAAGCAGCCAGGCACCGAGGACAAGAAGTTCTTCCTCGATCCGCTTCTCTAATTAGGCATCGGCCGTGAACCATTTTCAGTATCGTGACGGTATCCTCTACGCCGAGGATGTTCCGGTTCCAGAGATCGCCAAGGCGGTCGGCACCCCGTTCTATGTCTATTCGACCGCGACGCTGGAGCGACATTACCGGGTCTTCTCCGAAGCCTTCGGCGATGTCGACGCCATGGTGTGCTACGCCATGAAGGCGAATTCCAACCAGGCGGTGCTGAAGACGCTCGGCCGCCTTGGCGCCGGCGTTGACGTTGTCTCCGTAGGCGAGCTGCGCCGCGCACTGGCCGCCGGAATCCCGGCAAGCCGCATCATGTTTTCCGGCGTCGGCAAGACGGCGCAGGAAATGGACGTTGCGCTCGAAGCCGGCATTTACTGCTTCAACGTCGAATCCGAACCGGAACTGGAAGTGCTGAACCAGCGCGCCGTGCGCGCCGGCAAGGTGGCCCCCGTTTCCTTCCGCATCAATCCCGATGTCGATGCCCGCACGCATGCGAAGATCTCGACCGGCAAGAAGGAAAACAAGTTCGGCATTTCCTGGGAGCGGGCCCGCGCCGTCTACGGCCGCGCCGCCAGCCTGCCGGGCATCAAGGTTACCGGCATCGACATGCATATCGGCAGCCAGATCACCGAGCTGCAGCCCTTCGATGACGCCTTCAAGCTGCTGCGCGATCTTGTGGAAACCCTGCGCGGCGACGGTCACGACATCCATCACGTCGATATCGGCGGCGGTCTCGGCATCCCCTATCGCGATGACAACAATCCGCCGCCCCTGCCGGAAGCCTATGCCCAGATCGTCAAGAACCAGCTGCGCGGCCTCAATTGCCGGATCGTCACCGAGCCCGGCCGTCTGATCGTCGGCAATGCCGGCATTCTGGTGACCGAAGTCATCTATGTGAAGGATGGCGGCGACAAGACTTTCGTCATCGTCGATGGCGCGATGAACGACCTGATCCGCCCCACGCTCTACGAGGCCTATCACGAGATCCGTCCGGTAGCGATCGGCGATGCCAACGCGCCGCGCATCAAGGCCGATGTGGTCGGCCCGGTCTGCGAGACCGGCGACTATCTGGCGCTCGACCGCGACATGGCGATGCCGAAGCCCGGAGACCTTCTGGCCGTCAGCTCCGGCGGCGCCTATGGCGCCGTGCAGTCCGGCACCTACAACAGCCGGCTGCTGGTTCCGGAAGTGCTGGTCAAGGGCAGCGAATTCCACGTCATCCGCCCGCGCGGCACCTATGAAGAGCTGATCGCGCTGGATTCGGTTCCTGCCTGGCTCGAGGGATAATCGTCTTCGCCTGTGCATGCCGGCGAAGGCGGGCAGTCACGCCCGCCCCTTCGCCAGCGATCACGTTTCAGCGAAGTTTGATGAAAAAACAGCCTTTGGAGCTGCTTGCCCTCGTCTTCGCCACAAAGAATGCTATCCTTTTTCGAACGGTGTCTCGTCGGGCGCCGCAAGCCTGGAGGTATGGGACGTCCGGCCAAAACGCCCAACGGCAACTACAGCATGTCGTGCAAAAGTGTTTCGCGGTTTTGCGATAACGACATGCAAAAGATCAAAGGCCTAAAGCGCAGGACGCGAAACTGAAGCATCGTGACGCGCTTTGGCCATCAACGTCAGATCGGGAGAAGACCGGACCGATGACCAGCCCCAGCAACCCTAAGAAGGGGGCTTTCGCTACCCATCCGGCGCTGGCGCGCATGGTTGCGGTCAAGCGCTTCCTTGCCCGGATCGTGCTGGTCTCCGAGCAGGTTCTGCCGCGGCTACTGCTGCCGGCGTCCATTCTTGCCCTATTCCTGTCGGCCGCCTGGTTCGGCATCTTCCGCATCGCGCCGGATATCCTGCACTATTTGCTGATTGCCGCCTTCGCCATCGGTTTCGCCGTTTCCCTCAATCCGCTGCGCCGCCTGCGCTGGCCAAGCACCGGCGAAGCCGATCGCCTGCTGGAGGAGCGCAATGGCCTTGCGCACCAGCCGGTTGCCGTTCAGGAGGACGAGCCCGCGCTCGACACTCCCTTTGCCCGTGCGCTTTGGCGCGAGCATCAGACCCGCATGGCGGAACGCATCGCCGCCTTGGATGCAGGCCTCCCCCGGCCGGATATCGCGCGCTACGACCGCCTTGCCCTGCGCGCCGTTCCGGCACTGCTACTGGCGACGGCCTTCAGCTTTTCCATGTCGAACAGCGGCGGCTCCTTGAGCGACGTCTTCACGGCGCCGGCCTCCACTGCGAGCAATCCGGATGTCCGCGTCGATGCCTGGGTCACGCCGCCCTATTATACGGGCGAGCCACCGGTCTACCTGACCGGGAATGTCGCCAACGCCGGCGACAGCCTCAACGTGCCGCAATTCTCGGAACTCACCGTGCGTGTCACCGGTGCATCGACCGATGAAAAGGTCCTATTCCGGGCAGCCGGCACGGATAAGAGCGTCGAGATTCAGGAACAGGCCGCCGATGCCGACAAGCAGGCGGCTCCGGCGGCCAATGGCCCCACGGCGGAACAACCGAAAGCCACTGGCAATGCCAATTCGCCAACCGCCGATGGCATGATTGCCCGCACTCATGTCCTGAAACTTGAAAAAGGCGGCGCACTCGCCGTCAACGGCAGGTCCTGGTCCTTCAATGTGATCGCCGACAAGCCGCCGGAGATCGCCTTTGACGGCATTCCGCACGCAACCGCCAACAGTGCACTGGAGCTTGGCTTCAGGGTCAAGGACGATTACGGCGTTGAGGAAGCGCACGCCGAGATCGTGCCTGTCGATCCGGATGCGGCCGCGATGCCGCTCTATGGGTTGCCGGAATATAAGCTGGACATTCCTCGTCGCGACCGCCGCAACGGCAAAGGTCTCGCAAGCCGCGACCTGACGCAGGATCCGCTTGCCGGCAGGCGCGTCCGCATTACCCTCGTCGCCAGGGACGGCGCGGGCCAGACCGGCCGCAGCGCGCCCTACGAAATGGTGATGCCGTCGCGCAATTTCAGTCAGCCGCTGGCTGCCGCCGTCGCTGAAGAGCGTCAGGTCTTCGCGCTTGATACCCGCAGGATGCCGGAGGCGATCGCGCTCAACAAGTCGCTGACCATCCGCCCGGAAGAGACCATTCCCGATCTCGGCAATTTTCTGGCGATCAAATCGGCGCTGACGCGCATGAAGCTCGCAAGCTCTCAGGCCTCGCTGAAGGATACGGCCGACTATCTCTGGCAGATCGCGCTAGGCATGGAAGATGCGCAGCTGACCGATGCGGAAAAAGCCCTCCGCGATGCTCAGCAGAAGCTCTCCGACGCCCTGCAGCGCAATGCTTCCGACGCAGAGATCAAGAAGCTGACAGACGAACTCCGCAAGGCGATGAACACCTATATGAAGGAACTGGCGGAGCGCATGCGCAACATGCCGGCCCAGCCCAACCAGCGCTCGGCCAACATTCTGCGGCAGCAGGATCTGCAACGCATGATGGATCAGATCGAGAATCTCGCACGCTCCGGCAATCGCCAGGCGGCGCAGCAGATGCTGTCCGAACTGCAGCAGCTGATGAACAGCCTTCAGGCCGGCAAGCCTCAGCCCGGGCAGCAGCAGAGCCAGGCAAATGACAAGATGCGCGAGCAGATGGACAAGCTCGGCCACATCATGCGCGATCAGCAGAAGCTGATGGATCAGACCTTCAAGCTCGATCAGGCCATGCGCGACCGCATGCAGCGCGGCGACCCCAACGAAGATGGCGACGGCCTTATGGACCAGCCGCTACCCAACCTCGGCGATCCGATGCGACCGGATATGGGCCAGCGCAATCAGGGCCAGCAGGATCAGCAGCAGGGCCAGAACCAGCGGGGCCAAAAGGGCACGGATCCGACCGATGGCATGACGGCCGACCAGCTGCGCGACGCGTTGAAACAACTGCGCCAGCAGCAGGACGATCTTGGCAAACAGCTCGGCGAACTCCAGAAAAGCCTGGGTTCGCTCGGCATGAAGCCGAACCAGAATTACGGCAAGGCACAGCGGGAAATGAAGGGCGCGTCAGGCCAGCTCGCCGAGGGTAACGGCGAAGGCGCCGTACAGGGCCAGGGTCGCGCACTGGACGCCCTGCGCAAGGGCACCCGCGACATGATGAACCAGCTCATGGCGCAGATGCAGCAGCAGGGGCAAGGCCAGGGGCAGGGCCAGATGCCGGGGCAAATGGGCCAAAGCAATCAGAATGGCCGCGATCCGCTCGGCCGGTCGCGCGATACCGGGGGTCTCATAGATACTCCTGATGAGAACATGGTGCCGGACATCATCAAGGCAGAGCGCGCGCGCCAAATTCTGGACGCCATTCGCGAACGGCTGAGCAACAATCCCGCATTCACCGAGGAACGACGCTATCTGGAGCGTCTGCTGAATCTGGCTCAGTAAGACCGAGCAAGACCTGTCCGCACTTAACCAGGATGGAGCCAGCACGGGAACAAGCGTGCTGACCAAGGATCAATTTCAGGCGGCCAGTGCACGCGCAACGGCCTTGCGGATATCGGGAAGTGCGAAGGGCTTGGCGACGACATCAACGATCTTTTCCATGAGATCGTCGGCGCGCTCGCGCTGTTCGGCGTAGCCGGTCATCAGCAGGATCTTCATGCCTGGGCAAGCCGAATGGGCCTGATGCGCAAGCTCGATGCCGTCCATGACAGGCATGCGGATGTCCGAGAGCAGCAGGTCGTAGCCGCCCGCCTTCAGCTTCTCCAAACCTTCGGCGCCGTCGGCTGCCTCCTCTGTCTCGTGACCGTCCAGGCGCAATGCGCGCGCGACGAAGGTGCGAAGAGAATCTTCGTCTTCCGTGATCAGAATTTTTGCCATGGCCCAATGCTCCTGGTCCGTCATGTTCCGCGACCGAAATCACCAGAATTCCGTTTGCGATAGGTAAACGACGGGAGGGCGATGGGCTCCGTGGTTAACGAGTGGTGATCACTGGAGCAGAATGGGACAGCCGGTTCGGCTGTCCGCATTAACGCAAATTTACGCGTCGGCGTCGCCGGTGACAACGCCCACGAAGGGCAGCTCGCGGAAGGCATAGGCGACGTCCATGCCGTAGCCGACGACGAAGTAATCGGGGCATTCGAAGCCGACATAATCGGCCTCCAGCTCTTCCTGGCGCTTGACGCTCTTGTCCAGAAGGACGGCCAAAGTGACGTTGCGGGCGCCGCGCTCATAGAGCAGTTCCTTGGCGAAACGCAGCGTGCGGCCTGATTCCAGGATATCGTCGATCAGCAGAACGTCGCGACCCTTCACATCGCTGTCGATGTCCTTGACAATGCGCACGCCCTGCGAAACCGTGCCGGCGCCATAGCTCGAAAGGGTGATGAACTCGACCTCCGGGGCAAGCCCGGTCTCATGCAAGGCGCGCAACAGATCAGCCGCGAAAATGAAGGAGCCCTTGAGGACTGCGATGACGAGGAGATCCTTCGTCGGTCCGCTTGCGATTTCCTTCGCCATGGCGTGATTACGCTCGGCAATCTGTTCGGCAGTGAAAAGCGGCTCGATATTCTTCCCGCGTACGACAGGCATTGATTGGCATGCTCCATGGCTGCGCGGCCCTTGGCCGCCGATCAAGCTGTAGCCCGTAGCACAATCAGCAAGCCCGACACACCCCCATAGTCGGATGATTTGAGGCCGATTCGACCTAAAATCTCAATCCGCTCTGGAATCGAATAGCTAGAGCATGACGTCGCCCGAAATCCCCTGACACTTTTCGGCATCGTGCT
>NZ_AQHN01000007.1 GCF_000359745.1 Rhizobium freirei PRF 81 | reverse complement strand
TAATCGAGGCGGTGAAGGCTGCGGCGGCAGGACTTGAGAAGGAGACCGGTGTGAAGACCGGGCTTGCGGTCGTCATCGTCGGTGACGATCCGGCGAGCCACACCTATGTCGGCGCCAAGGGCCGCATGGCCAAGGAATGCGGCTTCAATTCCATCCAGCACACGCTGCCGGCCGAGACGACGCAGGAAGCGCTGGCAGGCCTGGTGGCCTCGCTGAACGACGATCCGTCGATCCACGGCATTCTGGTGCAGCTGCCATTGCCGAAGCAGCTGAATTCCGATGCGATCATCCAGTCGATCCGGCCGGACAAGGATGTCGACGGCCTGCATGTGGTCAATGCCGGCAAGCTGGCGACCGGCGATCTCGAAACCGGGCTGATCTCCTGCACGCCGGCCGGCGCCATGCTGCTGGTCCGCCAGATCCATGGCGAGGATCTGTCGGGTCTCAATGCCGTGGTCATCGGCCGTCCAACCTGTTCGGCAAGCCGATGGCGCAATTGCTGCTCAATGCCAATGCCACCGTCACGACGGCACATTCGCGCACGAAGGATCTGGCATCCGTGGCACGTGGCGCCGATATTCTGGTGGCCGCCGTCGGCCGTCCCGAGATGGTGAAGGCGAACTGGGTGAGGCCGGGCGCAACCGTCATCGATGTCGGCATCAACCGCATCGATGCGCCGGAGCGCGGCGAGGGCAAGAGCCGGCTGGTCGGCGATGTCGCCTATGCGGAGGCCTCCGAAGTCGCCAAGGCCATCACGCCGGTTCCCGGTGGCGTCGGGCCGATGACCATCGCCATGCTGATGGCCAATACCGTCATCGCCGCCCATCGCGCCGCCGGCAAAAAGCCGCCGAAGTTTT
>NZ_AQHN01000006.1 GCF_000359745.1 Rhizobium freirei PRF 81 | reverse complement strand
GAGAGGGCTAGGGTGAGGGGCTAGTCCGATGAGCAATGCGACACTCGGAAGCATCCTTGAAACCGCCCTCTACGCAGACGATCTCGATGCTGCCGAGACCTTTTATGGCGGCATTCTCGGGCTGGAAAAAATCTCGCGCGGTGGCAACCGCCACGTCTTCTATCGTTGCGGACAGGGCGTGCTGCTGATCTTCAACAGCGAGGAAACCGTGAAGCCGCACGAACCGAGCGCCCTGCCAGTACCCCCGCACGGCACGAAGGGCCACGGCCATGTGTGCTTCACAGTCGATGGCAACGACATCGAGGCGATGGCACTAAAGCTGAAGACTGCCGGCATCGCCATCGAAGCCGATTTCCATTGGCCGAACGGCGGCCGTTCGATCTATTTCCGCGATCCGGCCGGCAACAGCCTGGAATGCGCCGAACCCCGCATCTGGGGCCTATGACGGGACAAGACATGCGCAAGCTCGATACCAAGACCATCGTCGTCGCCAGCCACAATGCCGGCAAGATCCGCGAAATACAGGACCTGATCGGCCCATTCGGCTTTACCGCCAAGTCGGCCGCCGACCTCAATTTCATCGAACCGGATGAAACGGGCACGACATTCGAGGAAAACGCTACGATCAAGGCGCTCGCCTCGGCGCATGCCTCCGGCCTACCCGCTCTTTCCGACGATTCCGGCCTGGTAATCGATGCGCTCGGCGGCGATCCCGGCGTCTATACTGCCAATTGGGCCGAAACGGCTGACGGCACACGCGATTTCGCGATGGCGATGCAAAAGGTCGAAACCGCGCTCGAAAAGGCCGGCGCCACTTCGCCGGAAAGCCGGACGGCCCGCTTCGTCAGCGTACTTTGCCTCGCCTGGCCGGACGGCCATACCGAGCTCTTCCGTGGCGAGGTCGAAGGCAGCGTCGTCTGGCCGCCGCGCGGCACGCAGGGCTTCGGCTACGATCCGATCTTCAAGCCCGAGGGTTACGAGACCACCTTCGGCGAGATGAACGCCGATCAGAAGCATGGCTGGAAGCATGGCGATTCGCACGCGCTGTCGCATCGTGCCCGAGCCTTCAAGGTCTTTGTCGAAACCTGCCTGGAGGCGTAAGCTTACTTCGTGGAAATCGTGGACACACAGGACTTGATGCGCGGAGCGCAATTGCTACCCGATACCGGCGAACCCGGTTTCGGAGTCTATGTTCATTGGCCTTTTTGCGCGGCCAAGTGTCCCTATTGCGATTTCAACAGCCATGTCCGCCATCAGCCTGTCGATCAGGAACGTTTCGCCGCCGCTTTCCTGAAGGAAATGGCGACGATGCGGATGATCAGCGGCCCGAAGACGGTAACCAGCGTCTTCCTTGGCGGCGGCACGCCGTCGCTGATGAAGCCGGAAACCGTCGGCGCGATCCTCGACGGCATTGCCAAGACCTGGCATATGCCCGACGGCATCGAGATCACCATGGAAGCCAATCCCTCGAGCGTCGAGGCGGAGCGCTTTCGCGGCTATCGTGCGACCGGCGTCAACCGCGTGTCGATGGGCGTGCAGGCGCTGAACGACCGCGACCTGAAATTCCTGGGGCGCCTGCACGACGTTGCCGATGCGCTGAAGGCGATCAAGCTGGCACGCGAAATCTTCCCGCGCATGTCCTTCGATCTCATCTATGCCCGTCCGAACCAGACGGTCGAGGAATGGGAGCGCGAGCTGAAGGAGGCGATCTCCTATGCCGTCGATCACCTCTCGCTCTACCAGCTGACGATCGAAGAGGGCACGCCCTTCTACGGTCTTCACAAGGCCGGCAAATTGATCGTGCCTGACGGGGATCAATCGGCGCTGCTCTACGAGGCGACGCAAGAGATTACCGAGCGCGAGGGCATGCCGGCCTATGAGGTTTCCAATCACGCGCGCCCCGGCGCCGAGAGCCGGCACAATCTCACCTATTGGCGCTATGGCGATTATGCCGGCATAGGCCCCGGCGCGCATGGCCGGCTGACGCAAGGCCCGCAGAAACTCGCGACCGCCACGGAGCGGAAGCCGGAGAGCTGGCTTGAAATGGTCGAGCGCGATGGTCACGGCATGATCGACCGGGAGATGCTTGGCTTCGACGAACAGGCCGACGAATTGCTGCTGATGGGCCTGCGGCTCCGCGAAGGCGTCGATCTCGCCCGCTGGCAGCAGCTTTCCGGGCGCGATCCCGATCCGCAGCGCGAGGCGTTTTTACTGGAACACGGTTTTATCGAGCGGATCGGCAATTCCCGCCTGCGCTGCACGCCGACGGGAATGCTGGTTCTCGACTCAGTCGTCGCCGACCTCGCTTGTTAATCACCTCCCCCTTGAGGGGGGAGGTCGCCGCACAGCGGCGGGTGGGGGTGACCGCTAGCGCTGAAGACCAATTGAGGCCTCGGTGTTTACCCAGATCACCCTGCCCGGCACTACGTGCCGACCCTCCCCCTCGAGGGGAGGGTGAAGAGGCGTCCATCGATCGCAGCAAGGCCGACCGCGATCAGCGCCATGCCGATGAAATGCTTCGGCTGCAGGCTCTCGCCAAGAATGAGCGCTCCAAGCAGGATCGCGCTGACGGGGATGAGGAAGGTCACCAGCATCAGGTTGGTGGCGCCTGCTGTGGCCAGAATGCGGAAGAACAGCACATAGGCGACGGCGGTCGACAGAATGGCGAGACCGGCGAGCGCCAACCAGGTTTCTCCCGACGGCACGGCAAGCGTCCAGGGATGATCGACAAAGAGCGCAATCGGCAGAAGCATGATGGCCGAGCCCGTCACCTGACCGGCGGCGGGAATGATGGGCGCCAGCCCCATGCGGCGGAAGCGACGTCCGAATATGCCGGCCAACGAATAGCTGAAGGCGGCACCCAGCACCGCAAGCTGCGCCAGCACATTGGAACCGAGGGTTGCGAGCACCGACGGGCCGATCATCAAAGCCACGCCGGCGAAGCCGACGATGACGCCGATCAGGCGGTTTCCTGTCATCTTCTCATCCGTCGTCAGGAAATGGGCAACGATGACGGCAAAGAGCGGCGTGGTGGCGTTGAGGATCGAGGCGAGGCCGCTTGCGATATGGGTTTGACCCCAGACGATCAACAGGAACGGAATGACGTTGTTCAGGAAGCCCATCCCGAAGAAGGCAAGCCACGCCTGACGATCCCTCGGCATGGAATGGCCGGTCGCTCGCACGATAATGTTCAAAGCAATTGCCGCCAGCCCGACGCGCGCGGTGACGATGGTGAAGGGCGGAAGTTCGCGCACCAGAATGCCGTTGAACAGGAAGGAGCCACCCCAAAGAATGGATAGGCCCACCAGCATAGTCCACTCGACTGCGCCCATGGATCTTTGCGACATGAGATCATCTCCAAGCATTTTCAATTGAGTTTTACTCATTCACGGTATGGTCTGACATCGTTGCCAATCACCCGATTTGCTGAAATAATCTCCTGATATCGAGGCTCTGACAAACGAGTCTTTTTGGAATCATGATTTAGTTGAGCTCAATCATTATGGATCAGTTGCCATCGCTTTCGGCGCTCCGTGCCTTCGAAGCCTCCGCCCGGCATCTCAGTATGACCCTGGCTGCGAACGAGCTGCATGTGACGCCAGGCGCCATCAGCCTGCAGATCCGCGATCTCGAAAGCTCGCTTGGCGTGCGGCTCTTCGAGCGGAGGCCTCGCAGCCTTGCCCTGACGACGGATGGCGCCGAATATTTCGCGACGATGCGGACAGCTTTCCGGCTCATGCGTGAGGCGACGGCTGCCTTGGCCATGCGCTCGAAGGATACGGTATTAACCCTCACCTGCACCGCCGGCTTTGCCACGCATTGGCTTGTGCCGCGGCTGCGACGCTTCGAGGAGGCACATCCCGACATCGATCTCCGGATCAGCGCCTCGCACCGAATGATGGATTTCCATCGGGATGGAATAGACATCGCCATTCGCCATGGCCTTGGCGGCTATGAGGGACTGGCGAGCGAGAGACTGCTTGATGACGAATATGTGCCGGTCTGTACGCCCGAGATGGCAGCAGCGCTTAGCTCCTCCCCTGCGGTCGATGCGCTCGCCAATCTGACCCTGATCCACGACGTCTATCGGCGCGACTGGGAACTCTGGCTGCAGGCCGCCGGCGCGACTTGCGTGGATGCCATGCGCGGGCCGGTCTTCACCGACGGCATGGGCGCCTATCACGCCATGAAGGCAGGGCTCGGCATAGCGCTGATGCGCCGCTCCTTCGTGGAGCAGGAATTGGCTGATGGTACGCTCGTTGCGCCTTTCCCGATCGGGCTTGCAAGCGCGTTCGCCTATCATCTCGTCTATCCGCCCGGCGCATTGGAGAGACCGGCAATTGCTACCCTGCGTGCCTGGCTGTTTTCCGAGGTTTCGCGCACGACCCCACCGGCTTGAGCGGCGTGCGCTTCCAATACGACAAAATATCGGGTGGGCCGCCGCGCCCTCGCGTCCAATAGCCGGCTAATTGTATGCAAAAAGAAACGGCCGGCTTTTAGGCCGGCCGTAAAACATGATGGAATGCCGATTCCGAAGCTTACTCGTTGATAAGGCGCTTCAGCAGCTCGATCTCGTGCGACAGCTTGCTGTCACCGGCAATCAGTTCCTCGATCTTGCGCACGGCGTGCAGGACTGTCGTGTGATCGCGGCCACCAAAGCGGCGTCCGATTTCCGGGAAGGAGCGCGGCGTCAGCGTCTTCGATAGATACATGGCGATCTGGCGCGGCTTGACGATGACGCGCGTGCGGCGGTTGGAAACCAGTTCCTGACGCGAGACATTATAGTGGCGCGCCACTATACGCTGGATGTCTTCGATGCGGACGCGGCGCGGTTCGCCGGAGCCGACCAGATGAGCGAGAAGCTCGTCGACGCGCTCGACCGTAAGGTTCGGCTCGAAGGAGCGGCGGAAGATGAGCTGGTTGAAGGCGCCTTCCAGTTCGCGACCGCTTGCCGTGACATTGCGAGCGACGTGAGACAGAAGTTCCGCCGGGATTTCCAGCGACGGATCGTCCTGACGGGCGGCATCCAGGCGGCGCTTGAGGATTTCAAGGCGCATTTCATAGTCCGGTGCCTCGACCTCGATCGCAACACCCCCCTGAAGACGCGAACGAACGCGCGGATCGAGCGATTCCAGCTCCCAGGGAGCGCGGTCGGCGGCAACGACGACCTGCTTGGCGCTGTCGAGCAACATGTTGAGCAGATGGCAGAATTCGTGCTGGATCATCTTGCCCTGCAGGAACTGCATGTCGTCGATGATGAGCAGGTCGATATTGCGCAGCGAGTCCTTCAGCGTCAGCGCATCATTGTCGCGGATCGCGGTCGCAAAGCGCCACATGAAATATTCCGCGGTCAGATAGACGACGCGCAGGCCGCGTGGGTTCTGGACGGCCGCATTGGCGATCGCCTGCAGCAGATGCGTCTTGCCGAGGCCGACCGTCGCATGGACGAAGAGCGGATTGAAGCGCACAGCGCCGGAGCCGGCTTCGGCGATGGTCTTTGCGGCAGCCAGACTGACGCGGTTCGAGCTGCCTTCGACGAAAGTATCGAAGGTGAAGCGAGAATCGAGCGGCGAACCGAACAGCGGCGAGCCCGCCGTCGAAGGCCGAGCAGCGGCAGCCGCACTCACAGCCTGAGCAACGGCCTGGCCAGCCGGCTGGGCAACGGCACGGCGGATCGGCGCAACGGCAGCCTGATCCGGCACGGCGGCCTGTTCCTCAGCGGAAGGCTTGGTGCCCTGGCGGGTGGCCGTGCGCACCAGAATCTCGACTTTAAGAATCTCCGCGTCTTCAGCCTGAAAAAGGCTGGTGATCAGCTCGAGATAACGATTGTTAATCCACGACTTCAGAAAAGTCGTCGGAACGGTGAGGCGAACAACGCTCTTGGATACCGAGTGAAGCTTGAGTCGCGCAAACCAGCTGGCATAGACATCCGGGCCAACCTGAGCCTTCAAGCGCGCGCTGACGCGCTCGAACAGAACACCTTGCGCCACGTCTCCCTTTTCCCCCGCCGCTTCTAGGCAAACCGCGCCGAACGCCTGTGCATTGTCCCCATTTTCCAACGCACCTGCCGTTCTCGTATGTATCTGCATTATAATGCCGCCTTCCACAGTCTCTTGCGGGGCAAGGCAGCCATAGCGCCATCGCCCCTGGGTCTTCGCCAAGGCATGGTGGTCGCGCTCGTTGTCCAAGCTGCGCCGCATACCGGTTCATCAGCCGAGCCCAGCCAAAGGGCTATACAGAAACACTATGGCGAAACCGTTCTTCAAAGCGGCCTTCGTCCTGGCGTCTGCATCAGGAGCATCGGTCGGCCCTCGTATTCCGACCCGCTGCCCCAACGACTGTCAACTTTTCTCCCCTCCCCACAGCCGTGTCATAAACTTGGGCCGTAAAGAACAGACAAGCTACCTCGTTCCGCAAGCGTTGCCGCTCCCGGCTTTAACTCGTCAACTGTTTGAAAAAACGAAACTGAACTGCTCCGTCACAAGAGGCAAAACCACCCACGCCGCCGTTAATGACGGTGTTCGCCAAAAGCCGTTTAAGGTGAGATCCGCGCCCCTTGTTGAAATGCATTTAGGCAGGATCGGGGGGAGATATCAACGATGAATTTTACACAAAATTAAGAGGCAGCCATTGACTCGGGAGGCCATTTTTGACTGTCACAGGCCCTTCAAAAAAGAATCGCTGTTGAATCAAAGAGATTCCCGTTCGGCGCGATTCTCACAGCTTTCAAAACAAAAAAAATAAAAAATCCCTTGACTCACTTGTGAGCCGGCAACGCGTCACGTAGATCACGCAGCGCTGAGATATCCTGCCATAAGCCTTTGTTTTAAAAGGCGTATTTCTGTCACGCCAGTGACATGATCAGGTAGTCGATTTTGGCAATGCGGCATTTTTTTGGCCGAATCCAAAAAGCCCGGCACGAGGGCCGGGCTTAAGTGTAACGATCAATTCGTTAATGGAAAGTTAGGCGGTCGGAGCCGAAAGGGCCTTCACGCGCTTGGCAAGGCGCGAAACCTTGCGGGAAGCTGTGTTGGCGTGAAGCACGCCCTTGGTTGCAGCGCGAGCCAGTTCCGGCTGAGCAGCAACGAAAGCTGCCTTTGCGCGATCTGCATCACCCGATGCAATGGCTTCTTCGACCTGGCGAACGAACGTGCGAACGCGCGAGCGACGAGCCTTGTTGACATCGGTGCGGCGGGCGATCTTGCGGGTCGCTTTTTTCGCCGAGGTAGTATTGGCCATGTATGCCTCTCTTAGAATTCGAACAAAACTCCATCGTTGCGGCGCGGGCCTTGCGGTCACTTCATCCAGCAATGCGGGAGCAATTGCGGAAAACCAGAGCGGCTTTCCAAACTGTGGCGGGCATATAACCGGAATGAGCCCCGGCGTCAACGCGGATTCTCGCCAAACCCGCGTAATTCCGGAATCCCGGCATTAGGCCCGGATGATTTTGGGTCGTTTCGACCTAAAATCTGAATCCGGCCTAACATCAAAGAAATAGAGCATGATGTCATCCGAAAACCGCTCACACTTTTCGGCATCATGCTCTACCTGTTCTTGAAGGCTGGCTTGCGCTTCTCGACGAAGGCCGCCATGCCCTCCTTCTGGTCTTCCGTTGCAAAGAGGCTATGGAACAGACGGCGCTCGAAACGCAGCCCTTCCTCCAGCGTGGCTTCCTGGGCGCGGTTGACCGCTTCCTTGGCCATCAGCACCGAAGGACGCGACAGCGATGCAATCTTGGCGGCAGCGGCCAGCGCCTCGTCCAAGAGCTTGTCGGCCGGCACCACGCGCGCGACGAGGCCTGCACGCTCCGCTTCCGCTGCATCCATCATCCGCCCGGTCAGCACGAGATCCATCGCCTTCGCCTTGCCAACGGCGCGCGTCAGGCGCTGCGAACCACCCATTCCAGGAATGACCCCGAGCGTGATTTCCGGCTGACCGAATTTTGCCGTCTCGGAGGCAATGATGAAATCACACATCATGGCCAGCTCACAGCCGCCGCCGAGAGCAAAGCCGCTGACCGCGGCGATGACCGGCTTGCGCGCCTTGGCGATCTCGTCCCAACCGCTGAACAAGTCCCTCCTATAGGCATCGATGAAATCGAGCGACTGCATTTCCTTGATATCGGCGCCGGCGGCGAAGGCCTTCTCCGAGCCCGTCAGCACGATTGCGCCGATAGCGTCATCCGCGTGCAAGGCCGCATAGGCCTGCGTGAGCTCGGCCAGCACGGTGGAATTCAGCGCGTTCAACGCCTGCGGTCGATTGAGCCGGACGAGGCCGACCGCCCCATGAGTTTCGACGATGAGGGTTTCGTAAGCCATTTCTCTCTCCCTTTAATCAGCTTTGGCCCTTCAATCAGCTCTGGCAGGCGGCACAATAGAAAGAAGAACGCCCTGCCTGGACGATGCGGCCGACCGTACCGCCGCAACCCGGCGTGCCGCAAGGCTGTGCCTCGCGATCATAGACCGAAAACGAATGCTGGAAGTAACCGAGCGAGCCGTCGGTCTGGATATGATCACGCAGCGACGAGCCGCCTGCCGCGATCGCATCGGCGATGACCTCGCGGATGGCAATGACGAGCCGCTCCAGGGCCTCGCTCGGCCTACCGCTATCGGTGACCAGCGTGCCGGCGGCGCGCAACGGCGACAGATGCGAGCGCCACAGCGCCTCGCAGACATATATATTGCCGAGACCGGCGATGTTCTTCTGATCGAGCAGCGCGCTTTTCAGCGGCTGCGCCTTGCCGGCGAAACGCTTAGCCAGATAATCGGCATCGAGCTCATTTCCCGTGGGCTCCGGCCCGAGATCGCGGAAGAAGGGATGGCTGACCATGTCGGCCCGCCTGACGATATCCATGAAGCCGAAGCGACGCGGGTCATTATAGATGACGCGCGCATCATCGCCGGCACCTGTCAGGTGAAAGACGACGTGATCGTGCTTCTCATCCTTCGAGCGTGGATGATGGAAGGTTCCGGGCGCGTCGGCGGATGCGCCAGCTTCCACCCGGAACGAGCCGGACATGCCGAGATGCGAGACGATGGTCATGCCGTCATCGAGGTCGATCAGCAGATATTTGGCGCGGCGAGACAGCGACGTGATGCCGCGCCCGGACACCGTACGGGCGAAATCGACCGGGAACGGAAAGCGCAGATCGCTGCGGCGCAGCTCCAACTCCTTCAGAACGGCGCCCTCCATGGAAGGCGCGAGCCCTCGTCGGACGGTTTCGACCTCTGGTAATTCCGGCATGGCTATCCATCTTTATGTTTCAACCGCTTATGATCTGAGCTATAGCCCAAGGCATTGCGGCTAATGATCTGGCTGATGAGATAGCGTGGCAAACGCGATTTCGCTATGGTCCGCCGCTGAATACTGCGTAATTCCTTAGATCGGGTACGATTTAAGAGTAAAATTATGCAGCGGATTTAAAGTGCTGCAGCGACCTTTGCGCGTCACATATGACGCGCGGCGCTTTAGTGTAACGGAGTTGAGCCGATGGCAGACAGCCGCACCTCCGCCGATGGCGGCATGGAAACGTCCTATGGCTTCCGCGAAGTGGCCGATGGCGAAAAGCAGGGCCTCGTCAACGAGGTGTTCCATAAGGTTGCCAAGCGCTACGACGTGATGAACGACGTCATGTCCATGGGCATGCACCGCGCCTGGAAGGATGCGATGATCGCGGCGCTCAATCCGCGAAAGGAAGCGGACTACAAAGTGCTCGACGTGGCCGGCGGCACGGGCGACATCGCCTTCCGCATCGTCGAGGCCTCGAACCGGCTGGCTCATGCGACCGTGCTCGATATCAACGGCTCGATGCTTGCCGTCGGCGCCGAACGCGCCGAGAAAAAGAAGCTTTCGGACAACCTTACCTTCGTCGAGGCGAATGCCGAGGAACTGCCCTTCGAGCCCAATTCCTTCGACGCCTATACGATTGCCTTCGGTATCCGCAATGTGCCGCGCATCGATGTCGCGCTGAAGGAAGCCTATCGCGTACTGAAGCGCGGTGGCCGGCTGCTCGTGCTCGAATTCTCCGAAGTCGATCTGCCGCTGCTCGATCGCGTTTACGACGCATGGTCCTTCAACGCCATTCCGAAATTCGGCAAGGCGATAACAGGCGATGCCGAGCCCTATCAGTATCTGGTGGAATCGATCCGCAAGTTCCCCAACCAGCAGGATTTCGCGACGATGATCCGCGAAGCCGGCTTCTCGCGTGTCAGCTTCACCAATTACACCGGCGGCATTGCCGCCCTGCACTCCGGCTGGAAGCTCTGAAGCATGATATCGAGCCATGGAACGCGCCTGACGGCCTCCGAGATCAGAGACCTTAAGACGCTATGAGTGCTTTCGGTGCATATTTCGGCCTGATCCGGGTCGGCTGGGTGCTCGTGCGCGAAGGCGTGGTGATCGCGCTCCCCTCCGAGGGGCTGCCGCCTTCCGTCAGCTTCGCAAAGTCCTTCGTCAGCATCTTCGCCCGCCGGAAGGCGAAGACCCAGGCCCGCAGCGACCGGCTTGCCAAGGCCGTCGAGCGGCTCGGCCCGTCCTATGTGAAGATCGGCCAGTTCCTGGCAACGCGACCGGATGTCGTCGGCGTCGACATGGCCGACGACCTCTCGCAGCTTCAGGACCGCATGGCCTTCTTTCCGCACAATATGGCCACAGCAGCGATCGAGGCGTCGCTCGGCCGGCGGATCGGCGATCTCTATGTCAGCTTTGGCGATCCGATTGCCGCGGCTTCCATAGCGCAGGTGCACGCCGCCGAAGTCGAGACGCCTCATGGCCGCAAGCGCGTCGCCGTCAAAGTGGTCCGGCCGGGTGTGCGCCAGCGCTTTTCCAACGATATCAAGGCGATGTACCTCGTTGCCGGGCTGCAGGAGCGCTTCATGCCTTCCAGCCGGCGCCTTCGTCCTGTTGAAGTGACGAAGACGCTCGAACAGAGCACGAAGGTCGAGATGGATCTGCGGCTGGAGGCGGCTGCGCTTTCGGAAATCGCCGAAAACACCGAGAAGGATCCGGGCTTCCGCGTTCCGAAGGTCGACTGGGAGCGTACCGGCCGCGACGTCATCACCATGGAGTGGATCGATGGCGTCAAAATGTCGGATGTCGAGGGGCTGAAGGCTGCCGGCCACGATCTCGACGTGCTCGCCGACACGCTCATCCAGTCCTTCCTTCGCCATACTTTGCGTGACGGCTTCTTCCACGCCGACATGCATCCCGGCAATCTCTTCGTCGATGCCGCCGGCATGATCGTCGCCGTCGACATGGGTATCGTCGGTCGTTTGGGACGAAAGGAACGCCGCTTCCTCGCCGAAATCCTCTATGGCTTCATCACCCGCGATTATATCCGGGTCGCCGAGGTGCATTTCGAGGCCGGCTACGTGCCCGGCCATCACAATACGGAGAGTTTTGCGCAGGCCATCCGCGCGATCGGCGAGCCGATCCATGGCCAGCCAGCCGAAACAATCTCCATGGGCAAGCTTTTGACGCTGCTCTTCGAAGTGACCGAACTCTTCGACATGGAAACGCGGCCCGAGCTGGTCATGCTGCAGAAGACCATGGTCGTGGTCGAGGGCGTGTCGCGCATGCTCAATCCGCGCTTTAATATGTGGAAGGCTTCGGAACCGGTCGTCGGCGACTGGATCCGCACCAATCTCGGTCCAAAGCGGATCATGACCGATCTGAAGGACGGTTTGAAAGCGGCTGTGAAGCTCGCCGAAGCGGCACCCGAAATCGCCGCCAAAACCGAAAAATTCCACCACGAACTCCTGCATATGAGCGAGAACGGCCTGCGTTTCGACCCGCAGACGGCCGAGGCGATCGGCAAGTCGGAGGCCAAGCACAGCCGCTCCGGCCGCTTTGCGCTGTGGGTGATCGCGCTGACGTTGCTTTACATCGCCTGGCACCTGAGCTGATCGGCGACGGCCTCCTTCGCGTCCCTGCCCGCGTTTCGCCTCTCCTGGCCTATATATCCGTGCAAACACAGAGTTGCGCGTCGGCCTAACTCGTCCGAAAATTCAGCGGCATGCTACCGATCGAGGTGTTCGCCATTTGGGATATCCCATTGGCGGTGAGGCTCGCATAGCCTTGCGAAAAAGGAGAACAAAAGACATGGAGCGTCAGAGAGCCGGCATCGAGCTCAGCGGGCAACCCCTTGGGTTCAGCGACCTGGTGCGGATCGGGGCGGGCGTCGCCCTGCCCTCGGCATCGGAAAACGGCATGGCCCGCGTGCGCCTGGCGCGAAGCGTTCTCGAAAGCACGATTCAGTCCGGCATGCCGGTCTATGGCTCCACGACCGGTGTTGGCGCCATGAAGGATGTCGAATGGTCCCCGGAAGATCTTGATGCCTTCAATCTCGGCCTCGTGCGCGCCCATCATTTCGGCACGGGGGCGCCCTTCTCCATGTCGGTCGTTCGCAATGCCATGGCCATCCGCGTCAATACCGCCTTGACGGGACAGGTCGGCTGCTCGCAGGAGCTGATCGAAGCCTATCTGCAGCTGCTTGGCGCCGATGTCATTCCCGTCGTCAGGCGCACCGGCTCGATCGGCTGCGCAGATATCGGCCTGATGGGTCAGATCGGTGCGGTTCTGACCGGCGTCGGCGAAGCCGTCTATCGCGGCCGCCGCATGCAGGCCGGCGATGCCTTCGATGCTGCCGGCATCGCCCCCGTCAGGATGCTGCCGCGCGACAGCCTGGCCTCGCTCAGCGTCAATGCCGTCAGCTTCGCTGCAGCCGCGGAAACCACCCGCAATGCCGCCTCCTCGATCCGCGTGCTGCTTGCGACCGGCATGATGGCCGCCGGCGCACTCGGCGCCTCGCGCGACCCCTGGATTGCCGTGCGCCATGTCGGCACCGCCCGCGAAGCCTTGATCGGCGCCTGGCTCTGCAATGCTTCGGATGAATGGCCCTGGCCCGTCGCAACACATGTACAGGACCCGCTGAGCCTGCGCATGATCGCCCAGGTCTTCGGTGCCGTCATCGAAAACCTGCTGACGGCCGGCCACAAGATCCTTGCCGCGACCGGTCGCTCCGACGACAATCCGGTCATCGTCGACGGACGCGTCATGACATCAGGAGGTTCTCTTCCACTCGATGTCACCATTCTGCTTGAAGGTGCGCTGATCTGCATGGCGCATGCCGCCCGCAACGCCTTCAATCGCTGCGTCCTGCTCGGCAACGGCCAACGGCGCGGCCTGCCGGTCAATCTCGTGCCGGATGGCCGGATCGCCACCGGCTTCGGCCCGATCATCAAGCTTGCCGGCGAGATCTTTTCGCGCGTTCTCTCCATGTCCAATCCGGTCTCGGCGCAGTCGCTGGTGGTTGCGGCCGGCATGGAGGACGAGGCGGCCTTCCTGCCGCTTGTCATCGAACGCTTCGAGCGGCAGATGCGCGCCTTGAAGCGCCTGGCGGCCCTGGAAGCCCTGCTTGCGGCGCAGGCGATGGACATCCTCGGCGACAGGCCGGAAGGCGTTGCGCGCATGCTCTACGACGTCGTGCGCAAGCATGCCGACTTCTATGTGGTCGACCGACCTCTTTCGGCCGAAGTCGAGGCGATCGAGGAGGAACTTGCTTCCGAGGCCTTCGTTTCGGAAATGATCGCCCATAAGCCGATCCTCGCCTATGATGACTTCTTCGCGCTCGGCTCGCTGGAGCGGGTCGAAGAGCGGCTTTATCACGACACCGTTGCTATCTGAACCAACCGACCAGCGGAGAGAATGCACATGGCGGATTTCGATCTTGTTCTGCAGGGCACCGTGGTCCTGCCGGAACGCATCGTGGAAGCGGGCTATGTCGCGGTGCGCGACGGCAAGATCGCCGAAATCGGCATTGGCGTGCCGCCGGCCGCGCGCGAGCGGCATCTGCTCGGCAAGGCGCTGATCCTGCCCGGCGCGATCGACGCGCAGGTCCACTCCCTCTCGCAGAAGGATCAGGAGGATTTTATCTGGTCGACCCGATCGGCAGCGGCCGGCGGCGTCACCACCATCGTCGACATGCCCTATGACGAAGGCAATCTCGTCTGCTCGGCAGCGGCGGTGAAGAAGAAGGTCGACCATGCTTCCCCGCAATCCCGCGTCGACTTTGCCCTCTACGGCACGGTCGATCCGGAAGAAGGTCCGGCGCGCATTGCCGAAATGGTCGAAGCCGGCGTTGCCGCCTTCAAATTCTCCACCTTCGGCACCGATCCGAAGCGCTTCCCGCGCATTCCGCCTGCGCTGCTCGATGCCTGCTTTGCCGCGATCGCTCCGACCGGCCTGACCGCCGGCGTCCACAACGAGGATGACGAAGCCGTCCGCACCTATATGGAGCAGGTCAAGGCAAGCGGCGTCACCGACTATCGCGCTCATGGCCTTTCCCGCCCGCCGATCACTGAGCTGCTCGCCATGCACACGATCTTCGAGACGGGTGCGGATGCCGGCTGCCCGGCTCATGTCGTGCATTGCTCGCTCGGCCGCGGCTACGACATCGCCCGCGCCTATCGCCGCGACGGCTTCAAAGCGACGGTCGAATGCTGCATCCACTACCTGACGCTCGACGAGGAAAACGATGTGCGCCGCCTTGGCGGCAAAGCGAAAATTAATCCGCCGATCCGCCCGCGCGCCGAAGTGGAAACCTTGTGGCGCAAGGTAGCGGAAGGCAATGTCTGGCTGGTCTCGACCGACCACGTCAGCTGGTCGGAAAACCGCAAAACCAATCCGGACATGCTGGCGAACGCTTCCGGCGTGCCGGGACTGGAGGTCATGGTGCCGCTCTTCGTCAAGGGTGCCCTGGAACGCGGCGTGCCGCTCACCTGGGCTGCGAAGCTGATGGCGGAAAACCCCGCCAGGCACTTCCGCCTCGACCATATCAAGGGCGCACTGACGCCAGGCAAGGACGCCGATATCGTCGTGCTGGAACCGCGCGAAACGATCTATGACGCCGCCGCAAGCGGCAACAACGTCGTCGGCTGGAGCCCCTATAACGGCATCCGCCTGCCCTGGACGGTGTCCGCCGCCTACCTTAGAGGCAAACAGATCGCCGAGGGACAGAAGGTGCTGGCCGAACCCGGCTCCGGCAGCTTCGTCCGTCCCTTGCCTCGCCAAATTCTAGCCGGAGATGCTGCCTGATGACCGACCCCAAGCGCCACAATCTGCCCGTCAACGCCGACCGCATCGCCGAGGACATCGATGCACTGGCCGGCCTCACCGAGCCGGGCCACCCCTGGACGCGCCGCGCCTTCTCTCCGCTTTTCCTCGAAGGACGCGCCTATATCGAGGCGCGCATGAAGGCAGCAGGGCTCACGACGCGGATGGATGCCGCCGGCAATCTGATCGGCCGGCGCGCCGGCGCCAAGCCGGGCCTTGGCACGATCCTTGTCGGCTCGCATTCCGACACCGTTCCCGATGGCGGCCGCTTCGACGGCATTGCCGGCACGATTGCGGCGCTCGAAGTGGCGCGCTCCTTGAAAGATCGCGGCATCGAGCTCGACCATGATCTGGAAATCGTCGATTTCCTCGCCGAAGAAGTCAGCATCTTCGGCGTCTCCTGCATCGGCAGCCGCGGCATGACCGGGCAGATCCCCGAGGCATGGCTCTCCCGTGTGAGCGGCGACCGCACGCTTTCGCAGGGCATAGCCGAGGTTGGTGGCGACCCTTCGGTGCTGCTCTCCCAGAAGCGGCCGGATCTCGCTGGCTTCCTCGAGCTGCATATCGAGCAGGGCCCGGTGCTGGAAGCCGAGAACAGGGATATCGGCATCGTCACCGCGATCGCCGGCATCACGCGTATCGAGATCACCGTGGAAGGCCGCGCCGACCACGCCGGCACGACGCCGATGGATCGCCGCGCGGATGCGCTGGTGGCAGCCTCGCAATTGGTCCTCGACATTCGGAGCCGCGCGGCTGAACAGGCAAAGACGCCGGGGCATTTCGCCGCGACCGTCGGCGAATTCCGTATCGAGCCGAATGCGGCCAATGTCGTGCCGTCGAAGGTCGTGCTGCTGATCGACGGCCGTGCTGAAATCCGCAGCGACATGGAGGATTTCCTGGCCTGGATCGACGGTGAGGTAAAGACCATTGCCGCCGATTTTGGCGTCACGATCAACCCGCCGGTGCGCGTCTCCGACAATATGCCGACGCCGGGCGCTCCGGTGCTGCTCGAAACGCTCGAGCGCGCCTGCGAAACGGTCGGCGCCAAGCATCGCCGCATGGCCTCCGGCGCCGGTCATGATACGGCCTGGATCGCCAAGGTCGCGCCCGCCGCCATGATCTTCGTGCCCTGCAAGGAAGGCCGCAGCCATTGCGCCGAGGAGTGGGCCGAGAATGACGACATCGCCATGGGCGCCGCCGTTCTTTTCGAAGCGGTGCGCGACATGGACAAGAACCTCAAACAGAACCGGGAGTAGCCAATGGGACGCGTACTCGTTGCCAAGGATGTGGAAGCGGCCGTCAAGGGCGGCTCCGTTTACGCCGCAGGCGGTGGCGGCTGGGCCGATCACGGCCGCATGCTCGGCTATGCGGCCGTCAATGTCGGCAAGCCGGAGCTGGTGTCGATCGACGAACTGAACGACAACGACTGGATTGCGACGGCCGCCGCCATCGGCGCGCCGGCCTCCACCACCCGCTGGGAAATGCAGGGCATCGACTATGTGAAAGCCGCACAGCTGCTGCAGGGCGAGCTTGGCGAGAAGCTTTCCGGCCTGATCATCGGCCAGAACGGCAAATCCTCGACGCTAAACGGCTGGCTGCCATCGGCCATCCTCGGAACGAAGGTGGTGGACGCAGTCGGCGACATCCGCGCCCATCCGACGGGCGACATGGGCTCGATCGGCATGGCGGGCTCGCCCGAGCAGATGATCCAGACGGCAGTCGGCGGCAATCGCGCCGAGAACCGTTATATCGAGCTGGTCGTGAAGGGTGCTACGGCGAAGATTTCGCCGATCCTGCGCGCGGCCTCCGATCAGTCCGGCGGCTTCATCGCCTCCTGCCGCAACCCGTTGCACGCCTCTTACGTCCGCACGCATGCGGCGCTCGGCGGCATCTCCATGGCGCTTTCGTTGGGTGAAGCCATCATCGAGGCGGAAAAGAAGGGCGGCAGCGCCGTCATCGATGCCATCTGCAAGACGACGGGCGGCCATATCCTGGCCGAAGGCACGATCACCAGGAAGGACGTCGTTTACACGAAGGAAGCCTTCGATATCGGCACGGTCACGGTCGGCAGCGGCGACAAGGCGGTCATCATGCATGTGATGAACGAATACATGGCGGTCGAGGATACCGGTGGCAAGCGCCTGGCCACTTTCCCCTCCGTCATCACCACGCTGTCGCCGGAAGGCGAGCCCTTGAGTGTCGGCCAGCTGCACGAAGGCATGAAGGTTTTCATCCTGCATGTGCCGATGGATATCATTCCGCTGTCTGCCAGTGTGCTCGACCCCACGGTCTATCCCTCCGTCGAAAAGGCCATGGGGATCGAGATCGCGAAATACGCTCTGGCCGGCAAGAAAGGCTGAAAAGCGCGGGAGGCGCAGATGGCACGTGACGCAGGTCTCGAAGAATTGCTGAGAGAAGAGCTCGGACCACGGCCCGGGCTTAGCGAAAAGGGAATGTTCGGCGGCTGGGCCTTTTTGCTCAACGGCCATCTGCTGTGCGGCGCGCGCGAAGACGGGATGCTGATCCGCCTCGGCAAGGGCAACGATAGCTGGGCGGTTCAGCAGCACGACGTCAACCGCATGCAGATGGGCGGCCGGACAATGCAGGGCTGGGTGCGCGCCGGGCCGGAAGCTTATGGCAACGACATGCTGCGCAAGCGGCTGCTTTTGGCCGCGCTGGACTTCGTCGAAGGCCTGCCGCCGAAGTAGCTGGCAACCGACACAAAAGATTATATCAGGGAAGGGAATTCCATGCCGAAAGCCAATCCACGTCATCCGAAATTCCCGATTCCGGGCGGCCCGGAGCTGCGCGCCAAAGGCTGGCGGCAGGAGGCATTGCTGCGCCTGCTCGAAAATGTGCTGTCGGTCGGCGAAGATCCAGACAATCTCGTCGTCTACGCAGCTCTCGGAAAGGCGGCCCGCAACTGGGCGGCGCACAAGGGCATCGTCAAGGCGCTGACTGAGATGGATGAGAACCAGACCCTGCTCATTCAGTCCGGCAAGCCGATCGGCCTCATCCGCACGCATGACAAGGCGCCGCTCGTCATCATGGCGAACTGCAACATTGTCGGGCAGTGGGCGAAGGCAGAAGTCTTCTACGAACTGCAGCGCAAGGGCCTGATCTGCTGGGGCGGGCTGACGGCCGGCGCCTGGCAATATATCGGCAGCCAGGGCGTGATCCAGGGCACCTACGAAATCTTCATGCGTATCGCCGAACGCCGCTTCGGCGGCGATCTCTTCGGCCGTTTCGTGCTGACGGCCGGCCTTGGCGGCATGGGCGGCGCGCAGCCGCTCGCCGGCCGCATGGCGGGTGCTGCGATCCTCTGCGTCGATATCGATGCGGAGCGTGCCAGGAAGCGCCAGGACATCGGCTATCTGCAGGAAATCGCGCCCGACCTCGATTCGGCGCTGGCGATGATCGATGCGGCCGTCAAGGAGAAGCGAGCGCTTTCCGTCGGTCTCGTCGGCAATGCGGCCGAGATCTACCCCGAGATTGCACGTCGCGGCATCGTGCCCGATATCGTTACCGACCAGACCTCCGCGCACGATCTCGTCTATGGCTATGTGCCGAAGGGCATGAGCCTGCAGCAGGTTAGGGATCTCCGCGACGACGGCCAGGGCCAGCTGATGGCAGCAAGCCGCGCCTCGATCGTCGAACATGTGAAGGCCATGCTGGACTTCCAGAAAAAGGGTTCCGAAGTCTTCGACAACGGCAACCTGATCCGCACCCAGGCGAAGGAAGGCGGCGTCGCCAATGCCTTCGATATCCCGATCTTCACCGAAGCCTATCTGCGGCCGCTGTTCTGCCGCGCGATCGGCCCGTTCCGCTGGATGGCGCTCTCGGGCGAGGAAAGCGATATCGCTCGCATCGACGATCTGCTCCTGGAAATGTTCCGGGACAACAAGATCGTCACCAACTGGATCAAGCTTGCCCGCGAGCATGTGCCCTTCGAAGGGCTGCCGGCGCGTATCGCATGGCTCGGCCATGGTGAGCGCACCGCGCTTGCGCGCCGTGTCAACGAGCTTGTGGCAAGCGGCGAGCTGAAAGGTCCGATCGCCTTTTCGCGCGACCACCTCGATGCCGGTGCCATGGCGCATCCCAACATCATGACCGAAGGCATGAAGGACGGCTCCGACGCCATCGCCGACTGGCCGCTGATCGACGCCATGATGCTCTGCTCGTCGATGGCCGATCTCGTCGTCGTCCATTCCGGCGGCGGCGGCTATGCCGGCTATATGACAAGCTGCGGCGTTACCGTCGTCGCCGACGGCACGGCTGCCGCAGACGAACGGCTCGACCACGCGCTGACCAACGACACCGCACTCGGCGTCATGCGCTATGCCGATGCCGGCTATGAGGAAGCGCTGGACGAAGTTGCGAAAAAGGATGTGCCCTATATCCGTTTGGGATAGGCACGTCTGTTCTTGGCAGCTTCTGGAGACTATGGTCCCGGACAATTCGAAACGACCTGTTTGCATGCAATTCCGGGCGGAAAACCGCTACACAGTTTTCCTGGAATTGCTTTGGAGAATTGCCCGTGATCCCCTGGACCTTGCTCGACACTGCGAAAATCCCCGGTGGCGGCGAGCTGCGGCTGAAGCAGCGCGGCCAGGAATTTTCCATCATGCTCGGCACCAACGAGCTGATGAACAGCCGCTTGAGCGGCTCCGAGCGCGCGCTTGCGACGCTTTCCTGCGAGAAGATCAAGAGCCGGAAGGCACCGCACATACTGATCGGCGGCCTCGGCATGGGCTTTACGCTGCGCGCAGCCCTTGGCGAGCTCGGCGCGGACGCGAAGGTCACTGTTGCGGAGCTGGTTCCGGCTGTCGTGACCTGGGCACGCGGGCCGATGGCGGCGGTCTTTGACGGCTGCCTCGACGATCCGCGCGTCGCCATCCATGAAGGCGATGTGCGCCCGCTCATCCGCGCCACCAAGGCGAGTTACGACGCCATCCTGCTCGATGTCGACAACGGGCCTGACGGTATCACGTCGGAGGCCAATGACGGTCTCTATGATTACCAGGGTCTGAAGGCGGCGCGCGATGCGCTGCGTCCCGGTTGTGTACTCGCCGTCTGGTCTTCGGGACCAGACGACCGCTTCACAAGGCGGCTGCGCGACAGCGGTTTTACCGCCGAGGTGGTCAACACGCGCGCCAATGGCAAGACAGGTGCGCGCCACGTCATCTGGCTCGCCGTGAAGGCTTAAGCTTCCCGCTGCAAAGACCGTGCGTTTCCCTCGGCGCCGGTTTTCACCCTGGTTCGGGCGTCAGGCGGATACGGTGGGCAAGCTGGACAAGGAGCGATCCGTCAGCCCGACCGTGCGATCTCAGGGGATGCTATTGGACACTTCGAGCAGGTTGCCGTCCGGATCGCGGAAATAGACCGAGAGAATGGGGCCGGTCGCGCCGGTCCGGCGCACGGGGCCTTCCTCGATTACGACACCCTCAGCCCGAAGATGAGCAATGACGTCATTGAGCGGCGTCCTGCTGATGAAGCAAAGATCAGCCGAGCCTGGCGTCGGTCGCTCTGCCTTCGGCTCGAACTCGTGCCCGGCACGGTGCAGATTGATCTTCTGGTTGCCGAAGGTGAGAGCCTTGCGGCCCTCCCCGAAGGTTTCAATGCCCATGCCGAGAACCCGGGCATAGAAATCGCAGCTCTCCTCGATGCTCGCGACCGTGAGCACCAGATGATCGAGGTGGTCGATGCGGATCATGGAAGCCTCCGGCCTTAACGGCGCGCCAGCCTGGCGACGGCAAGAGCGCTGACGAGACATAGTGCCAGCATGACGAGGATGAAGGCAATGACGGCATTCCAGCCATCGGCGAGCCAGAAATAGCCGCCCACAGAACCCGCAATGCTGGAGCCCAGATAATAGGCGAGCAGATAGAGCGAGGAGGCGTGCCCCTTGAAGCTGCGGGCAAGCCGTCCGACCAGCGCACTGGCGGCGGAGTGGGTCACGAAGAAGCCGATCGTCACCAGCACGATGCCAAGAATGATCAGCGGCAGGGAGCTGGAAAGCGTCACCGCAGCACCGAGCGCTGCGATCAGCACGCCAATCGGCAGCACGATGAAATGGCCGATGCGATCACCAAGGAGACCCGCGGCCCAGGAGGCGACGATGCCGAAGAGATAGGCGGTGAAGATCAGGCCAAGCTCAGACTGGCTGATGTCATAAGGCGCGGCAACGAGGCGGAAGCCGGCATAGTTATAGACCGTGACGAAGGAGCCCATGGCGAGGAAGCCGATGGCAAAGAGCAGAGGCAAGGCCGCATTGCCGAAATGGCCGCCCCAGGCCTTTATATGAAAGGCGGCGTCGAAGCCCTTGCGCGGGGTAAAGTTGCGCGACGGCGGCAGCAGATAGAGAAAGCCGATGGCGGCGATCAGGCCAAGAATGCCGACGGCGGCGAGCGCCGGCCGCCAGCTCAGGAATTCGGCGATCGTTCCCGTCACCACGCGTCCGGCCATGCCGCCGAAGGCGTTGCCGGCGATGTAGAGGCCCATAGCGCCGCCAAGACCACGCGGCTCGATCTCTTCGGCCAGATAGGTCATGGCGACCGCTGGTACGCCGCCCAGGAGGAAACCTTCAAGGGCGCGAACGGCGAGCAGCATATGCCAGCTCGGCGATGCCGCGCAGACGAGCGTACAGATGGCGGCACCCAGCAGCGAGATGAACATCAGGCTGCGGCGGCCGAGGCTTTCGGAAACGGCAGCAGCGCCGAAGATCGCAAAGGCCAGGAAGCCGGTCGAAAGCGACAGCGATAGCGAGCTTGCAGCCGGCGTAACACCGAAATCCTCGGAGAAGATCGGCATCAGCGGCTGCACGCAATAGAGCAGCGAAAAGGTGGCGAAACCGGAGAGAAAGAGCGCGATGGTCGCGCGGCGGAAGACGGGCGTGCCCCGCGTCAGGAATTGGCGGGACTCGGTCGGTGGTTCGCTCTTGACGAGCGTCAGTTCGGGGCGGGAGGGGATTTCGGAAGCTGTGGTTTGCTGCTTGCTGGCGGCGCGAAACATGATGGGCACCTGATCTTTCTTGCTCACAAATCTAGTCAGGTCAGCCTCATTAGTCCAATATATGACACAGGCGATCTCAATATGTTTTGGAGATAGCGATGGAACTGCGTCATATCCGCTATTTTCTGGCGCTCGCGGAAGCGGGAAATTTCACGCGCGCCGCCGCCACTCTCGGCATCGGCCAGCCGCCGCTCAGCCAGCAGATCCGGGATCTGGAGAACGAGGTGGGAGCGCAACTGTTCCACCGTGTACCCCACGGCGCGGAGTTGACGGCAGCAGGCGAGGCCTTTCTGGCCGAAGCGAAAATGGCCGTCGATGCGGCGGAAAAGGCAAGGCTCGCCGCCCAACGCGCCAATCGCGGCGAAATCGGCCGCCTGTCGCTCGGCTTCACCGCCTCCTCCGCCTTCAACACCATAGTCACGTCAACCATCCGCGAGTTTCGCGGTCACTGGCCGGACGTGCGGCTGTCACTGACGGAGATGAATAGCAAGGCACTGATGGAACGGCTGATGCGCGGCGAGATCGACGCAGCCTTCATTCGTCCTGGCCTGGAAGACCCGCGGGATGTGCGACTGAAACGCTTTGCCGACGAGCCTATGCTGATCGCGCTGCCGGCGCATCACCCGCTGGCGAAGAAGGAGCGCTTGCCGATCGCCGCACTGGCCGGCGAGCCTTTCATTCTCTTTCCGCGCACCGTGGGGCTCAGCCTCTATGACGATATCGTTGGGGCTTGCCGCGAAGCGGGCTTCGAGCTCGTAGTGATGCAGGAGGCCCCGCAGATCCCCTCCGTCGTCAATCTCGTTGCCGCCAACCTCGGTGTTTCCATCGTTCCGGCTTCGATCGCACAAATCAAGCTCGACGGCGTCGCCTATCGGCCGATCGATGGGCCGCCGGTCGTGGCGCGGCTCGGCCTTGCCAGCCTCAAGGCGCAGCGATCGCCTGTCATTGCCAATCTGATGAGCCTGATTGCTTGATCAGGCGTTTTGAGAATCCGGACGCAAAACCGCTTCGCACTTTTATTGGAATTGCTCCAGCTCCCAATAGGGAGGATCGCCGAACGCCTTCTTCAGATGGTCGGCGATCGCCCGGAGCTTTGCCGAGGGATTGCGTCCTTCGGGATGGGCCAGGAAGATGAATTCCGGCTCTGGCCGGTAGCCGACATCGATCTCGACGAGCCGCCCTTCTCGAACCGAGGGTCCCGCGATGAAGGCTGGCAGCAGAGCAATTCCCAGCCCGGCAATGGCTGCATCGTGAAGGACATCGCCATTGTTGACGCCCAATGCCAGCTTCCCGCGGATGGCGACAGCACCATCCGGCCCCTGGAAACGCCAGTCGGCCACACCACGATTGGTGTAGAAAATACCGCGATGATCCTCGAGATCGGCGAGCGAGGCAGGCGTGCCGTGGCGGCCGAGATAATCCGGTGACGCCACAAGAAGACGGCGGCTGCGGGCGAGCTTCCATGCAACGAGGCGCGAGTCGGCAATCAAGCCATGGCGAATGATCGCGTCATAGCCATCCGATGCGGCATCGACCCGGCGGTCGTCGAGATCGAGCGTCAGCTCGATTTCCGGATGCTCTGCCAGAAACGGATAGAGAGCCGGGCCAAGATGCATGCGGCCGAAGGTGACGGGTGCTGCGATGCGCAGCGGTCCCATCAGCGTGCCGCGCCGCTCGGCGAGATCAGCCGCAGCCTCGCGGACCTCCTGTGCAATGCGGGTAGCGCGTTGCAGAAAGGCGGCGCCATCCTCCGTCAGGGTCAGCTTACGGGTCGTGCGGTGAAGCAACGTCGCCCCCAATGCCTTCTCCATTTCCGACAGGCGCTCGCTGACCACGGATTTCGACAGGCGCAGGCGTCGCGCCGCCTCGCTGATCGAGCCAGCCTCGGCTACAGTCACGAACGTCACGATCCCGTCGATCTTCAGCATCGTTCGGAAACTCCGAATTCGAATTCCTCTTTCTGCAGACTAATCCGAACGATCGGAAAATGCCATCTTCCTCGTATCGGACAAACCGAAAGACACATCCTCACACAGGAGATGGAACAATGAACCGCTTGAATGGAAAAGTCGCAATCGTAACCGGCGCGAGCTCCGGCATCGGCCGCGTCACGGCAAAGCTCTTCGCCGCCGAAGGCGCCAAGGTTGTCGTCGGCGCTCGCCGGATCGCAGAACTGGAAAGCCTCGCCGCTGAGATCAAAGCCGCCGGCGGAGAAGCAGCCGTATTGGCCGGCGACGTACGCTCGGAAGACTACCACAAGGCGCTGGTCGCGCTTGCGGTCGAGCGCTACGGCAAGCTCGATATCGCCTTCAACAATGCCGGCACGCTCGGCGAAGCCGGTCCCAGCACCGAGGTTTCAGAGGCAGGCTTTACCGAAGCGCTGGCGATCAACCTCACCGCGTCGTTCCTGGCCGCCAAGCATCAGATAGGCGAAATGATCAAGCACGGCGGCGGCTCCGTGATTTTCACGTCGACCTTTGTCGGCCATACCGTCAGCTTCCCGGGCGTTGCCGCCTATGCCGCCAGCAAGTCCGGCCTGATCGGCTTGACGCAGACGCTGGCCGCTGAATTTGGCCCGCAGAATGTGCGCGTCAATGCCGTACTGCCGGGCGCTGTCGATACCGATATGTATCGGGACATGAACGATACGGCCGAAAAGCAGACTTTCATCACCAATCTGCATGCGCTGAAGCGCGTCGCCGGCCCCGAAGAGATTGCTCGCTCGGTCCTCTACCTCGCCTCCGATGACGCAAGCTTCGTCAGCGGTACGGCTTCGCTGGTCGACGGCGGCCTTTCGATCACGCGTACCTGACCGAGCATTTTTTGCCGACGCAATTATCGAGCCGGCAGCTTCGGAACATGGATATGATCTCGCAACATAGGAAATTGTTGCGGGATCATGTCGCTTGAATGCTTTGAATGAGCCGCGGATTCTATTCCCTTGCGGCCCTTCCACTCAGAACATCGTATTATTGTTCTTCGACGTCTCGGGGATCGGCTGCACCGAGTCCCAATGTTCCTGGATCTTATTGTCCTCGACACGGAAGATATCGACGATGGCGCTGCCGCGATCGCCCGGGTGGCGTACGGCGTGAACGCGCAGAATCACATAATCGCCATCGACCAGCACGCGCTTGATCTCGCTCTTCGACTGCGGCTCATTCTTCTTCAGATAGTCCAAGAAACCGCGCAGGCCTTCGGGACCGTCGGCGGCCATCGGATTGTGTTGGATATATTTGCCAAGATATTTGGAAGCCGCGTCGAAGTCTTTGTCGTTCAGCGCCTTCTGGTAGAAATCCAGAACGATCTCCTTGTTCTTCTGCTCTTGCGGTGAATAGGCGCGTTCGGCAAAAGCAGGCATGGCGGCGGCCATGAGTGGCAGGGCGATGACAGCGACTTTCATGAGTTTCAAGGCGTTGCTCCTTCGATCGTTAACATATTCAATGTTGTCGAGACGGAGCGCTCTCGCAAATGACAAGGGTGTGATCCCGACGTGATCATCTGCCGGAAATGGCGAGAAAGAATGGCCTACAACCGCGATGAGAGAATGCCGCGATTGCCTATGACACACCAAAGGCTTAGGCTTACGAGCAAAAGAACAGGCGACGGGTTCAGGCATGGTTCTCGCAGGAAAGCGCATCCTTCTTATCATCTCCGGCGGGATCGCGGCCTATAAGAGCCTCGATCTTATTCGCCGGCTGCGCGAGCGCGGCGCGAGCGTCCGGCCCGTCATGACCGCAGGCGCGCAGCAGTTCATCACGCCGCTTGCCGTCGGCGCTTTGGCTGCCGACCACGTCTTCACCGATCTGTTTTCACGAGAGGATGAACAGGATGTCGGCCATATCAGGCTGGCGCGCGACTGCGACCTCGTGCTGATCGCCCCGGCAACCGCCGACCTGCTTGCCAAGATGGCGAATGGGCTGGCGGACGATCTCGCCTCGACCATAATGCTTGCCACGGACCGGCCGGTTCTGGCGGCACCTGCCATGAACCCGAAGATGTGGGCGCATCCGGCAACCAGGCGCAATGTCGAAACGCTGCGTGGTGATGGCATCGCCTTCGTCGGCCCGATGACGGGAGAAATGGCCGAAAGCGGCGAGGCCGGCGCTGGCCGGATGGCGGAACCGCTCGATATCGTCGCGGCGGTCGAGAGACGGCTGGATAACGGCGCCAAGCCGCTTGCGGGCAAAAAGGCGATCGTCACCTCCGGGCCGACGCATGAGCCGATCGACCCCGTGCGCTACATCGCCAACCGCTCGTCCGGCCGGCAGGGCCATGCGATCGCGGCAGCCCTCGCAGCGCTCGGTGCCGATGTCACCCTCGTTTCCGGCCCGGTCTCGATACCCGATCCGGCCGGCCTCAATGTCATCCATGTCGAGCGGGCGGAAGAAATGCGTGATGCCGTGCTCGCAGCCCTTCCCGCCGATATTGCCGTGATGGTGGCGGCTGTCGCGGACTGGAGGGTCGCTTCGGCCTCCGACCAGAAGATCAAGAAGCATCCGGGCGAATCGATCCCGACGCTGGCGCTTACGGAAAATCCCGACATATTGAAAACGGTCGGCCACCATACGCAGCGGCCAAAACTCGTCATCGGCTTTGCCGCCGAAACTCAGGATGTCGAGAGCAATGCCCGCGCGAAGCTGGAGCGCAAGGGCGCGGACTTCATCGTCGCCAACGACGTCTCACCCTCCACCGGCATCATGGGCGGCACGCGAAATCGCGTAAAGATCATCAGCCATGACGGCGTCGAGCAATGGCCAGATCTCGACAAGGATGAGGTGGCGACACGGCTTGCGGCCCTGATCGCCGGGACGATCATGCAGAGATAGCGGCTGGCGTCAGTGTTTCGTCAGTGGCGCGCTGTTGCGGCTGAAAGGGCGTCACATGGACCCCTGTATCGTCGATAAGCACGGCACTGCCATCGGGAATTTCGCGCCAAGCGTCGATGTCGTCGTTCAGCGGTTCCGACACGAGGCAGTATCCTGAGCCGACAGGCGACGCATAAAGCGTCGGCGCCTTGCGGTCGGTCGCATAGCGTATGGCATAGAGCGACTTGCCATCGGAAAATGCGGCGGTGAACCGCACCAGCACCGAGCCGGTCAGATGCAGCGAAAGCCCCTCGACGAAGCCTATGGTTTCGGCCACCGCCGCAATCGGATTGGCAGCCATGCCGAATTGCATCGCGAGCAGGAAGAGCAGCTCGGAATCGGTCGTGCCGCTGCGGGCATGGAACAGCCGGTCGTCGAGCATGGCTTCCATCGAACGCCGCAGGCGGTCGAAATTGGAAATCTGGCCATTGTGCTGGAACGACCAGTTCTCGAAGACGAAGGGATGACAATTGTCTCGGCGCGTGCCGCCGCCGGTGGCCGCGCGGACGTGGGCGAGGAAGAGCGGCGAACGGATCTGCCGCGCCAGGCTCTTGAGATTGCAATCGGACCATGCGGGCAGGATATCGCGGTAGCGCCCAGGCTCCGGCCGATCGCCGTACCAGGCGATGCCGAAGCCGTCACCGTTGGTGGCCGTCTTGGCGCGTGTGGCGCAATGGGATTGTTCGATCAGGGAGTGGGCAGGCGAAGACACCAGCTCCTCCAGATAGAGGTGGTCTCCACGATAGGCTGCCCAGCGACACATGCGTCTTTCACTCCAATTCCCGCTGCATTCCTAGTCTCGCGGGAGAATGGCAAATCTTGGACGATTGTTTATGCGGAATGGGTAATAAAGTCTTAATTTTCCATACCGTGATTTCCAAGATGACAGATATTTGACGCTTCGTCCGATCACATTTCGCATCGCAACATTTTCTTCGTGAAGCCCGCTGCAACAGGGCTTTTGCCGCGGATGCGGCGACGGGCGATATTTCGATGCGACAAGACGCGTGAAGCTCCAGGACATTGCCCCCCTTGCATCGGCTCGAATTTGAGCTACGTTTAGCGGGTCTGAAACGTAACGAAAGGAAGGTGATCCAATGTCTAGTGGGATTTCGGTCTTGGTATCTGGCATGGAAATGGTCGTGAACGTTGCGAGGCAGCCCTCGCTCTGATCAACACCTTCCCGAAGCGTTCGCCGCTTCAGGCCAGTTAAGGGCCAAAGCTCATGGGGGGTCGCTTAAGGCGGCCCCTTTTGATTTTCTACCCTTCGTTTTTTTTGCCTTGCCAAATGGGAAGAGCGCCTTAGCTAATCCCGCATGTCTTCTCAGGAACAGCCCGGACGGGGCGAAGCCGAACAGAGGCCGCTGAAAGAGCCGGCCCTTACCGCACTCTCATTGCATCCGCAGGATTGGGCACTGTTCCTCGATATCGACGGAACCCTGCTCGACCTCGCCGAAAGACCGGAAGAGATCATCGTTCCGGACTATCTGCCCGGCACGCTCCATGCACTCTCCCGCCAGCTCGGCGGCGCTCTGGCACTGGTGACGGGCCGCGCCATCGAATTCGTCGATCCGCTCTTTGCCCCTTTCCGCTTTCCCGTTGCTGGCCTGCACGGCGCGGAGAGGCGCGACGCGGGTGGAAGGCTGCGGCGCGCGCATATTCCGCCCGCCTTCCAGGAAATGAAGCAGATCATCCAGCGCCAAGCCATGGCCTGGCCCGGCGCCATCGTCGAGGACAAGGGGGCAGCTGTCGCGGTTCATTTTCGGCATGCGCCCGGAAGCGAAGCCGAGATCGGCGAAGCCATGCAGCGCCATCTGGAGGAAGCCGGTCCCGACTGGAACCTGCAGCGCGGCAAGATGGTGATCGAAATCTGCCCTGCTCACGCAAGCAAAGGGCATGCCGTCGAGGCGTTTCTGGCCGAAGCGCCCTTCGAGGGACGCCGCCCGATCACGATCGGCGACGACGTGACCGACGAAACGATGTTTGCCGCCGCAAACCGTCTCGGCGGCCAGTCCGTGCGCATCGGCGAAGCCGATGAAAAAACGCTGGCCCGCGCATCCATTGGCTCGCCTGCGCGTTTAAGAGATGTGCTGGGAACGCTCGTCAAGTAGCCCGTCGATCACTTCGGCAGCCTCCAGCTTGATATTTTCTCGCAACTCCGAACGGAAAACCGCTGCGCACTTTTCCTGGACTTGCTTCAGCCATCTCGAAAGGAAGAATTCGTTGAGTCGTCTCATTGTCGTTTCCAATCGTGTTTCCGTGCCTGATCACAAGGGCGCCGCAGCCGCCGGCGGCCTTGCCGTAGCGCTGCAAGCTGCCCTTGCCGAGCGCGGCGGCATCTGGATGGGCTGGTCGGGCAAATCGAGCGGCGACGCCGAACCCGAGCCGCTGCAAATAACGCAGGACGGCAATATCACCTATGCGCTCACCGATCTGACCCAGACCGATGTCGAGGAATATTATCAGGGCTTTGCCAATCGCGTGCTCTGGCCGATCTGCCACTACAGGCTCGATCTTGCCGAATATGCCCGCAAGGAAATGACGGGCTATTTCCGCGTCAACCGCTTTTTCGCCCACCGGCTTGCACCATTGATCGAGCCCGACGACATCATCTGGGTGCACGACTATCATCTCATTCCGCTCGCAGCGGAACTGCGGCAGATGGGATTGAAGAACCGCATCGGCTTCTTCCTGCACATTCCCTGGCCGCCGGCAGATGTGGCGCTGGCCATGCCGGTGCATGAGGAGATCATGCGGGGCCTTTCCTCCTACGACCTGCTCGGCTTTCAGACGGCCTACGATCTCGAGAATTTCGCGGGCTGCCTGAAGCGCGAAGGCATGGGCATCGAGAAAAGCCCCGGCCATTTCAGCGCGCATGGCCATGATTTTCGCGGCGGCGCCTATTCGATCGGTATCGAGACGGCAGGCTTTGCCGCCTTCGCCCGCAAAGCCGCGTCGCACAGCATGGTACAGAAGGTACGGAAAAGCATCGAAGGCCGCGATCTGATCCTCGGCGTCGACCGGCTCGATTACTCCAAGGGCATCACGCAGCGCATCGACGCCTTCGAGCGTTTCATTACCAACAATCCCGCGCACCAGCGCAGCGTCACCTATCTGCAGATCACCCCGAAGTCGCGCTCCGAAGTGCCGGAATATGAGGCAATGCAGCATGCCGTTGCCGAGCAGGCCGGGCGGGTGAACGGCGCGATCGGCACGGTGGACTGGGTTCCCATCCGCTATATCAACCGCTCGATCAGCCGCCCGATCCTGGCTGGCCTCTACCGGCTCGCGAAAATCGGGCTCGTGACGCCATTACGCGATGGCATGAATCTCGTCGCCAAGGAATATGTCGCGGCACAGGATCCGGAAAATCCCGGCGTGCTGGTGCTCTCCCGATTTGCGGGTGCTGCGCGCGAGCTCAAAAGCGCCCTGCTGGTCAACCCCTATGATGTCGACGGCACGGCAAATGCGATGGCGCGCGGCATCAACATGCCGCTGGAAGAACGGCAGGAGCGATGGCGCGGCATGATGGACCACCTGCTCAAGAATGACGTATCGCACTGGTGCGAGACGTTTCTGGCCGATCTCACATCGGAATAGCTCGCGATTGCCCAGCGGCGGCTTCGGCGAGCAGCCATTGCGCCAGTTGCTCGGCATGCGGGTTCGGCTCCAATGGCGGCAGCAGCCAATAGCCACGCTCCGGCGCTTCCAGCATCGGGCCTGCCGTTACCAGCGTCCGGGCTGTCAGCAGGGAATCGACGAGCCCCATCCAGCCAATCGCCACACCCTGCTCGCTGAGTGCTGCCTGCACGACCAGCGAATAGGTATTGAAGCGCAGGTCGCCGCGACCGGCGTAAGCGTCCCGGGCGATGCCGAAGGCGGAAAGATAGCTTTCCCAGTCGAACCACAGAGACGGCATCTCCGAATCGAGATGGACCAGCGTGGTGCCGGCGAGTTGCGAGGGATCGGTGAACGGGCCATGGCGCTCCTCAAAACCCCTGGTGCAGATCGGAACGACCTTCTCCGGCAGGAGCAGCGTCGCTGCCGGGCCGAACTCGCTGCGCGTGCCGAAGAACACGGAGATATCGCCGCTCTCCGGCGCGCCGCGATCCAGCCGCTGAGTGGCGACGATCTGGATATCCACCTCCGGGTGAAGAAGCCGGAATGCATGCATGCGGGGGATCAGCCAGAGGGCAGAAAAGGCATAGTCCGTCCGCAGACGAACGGATGGACGCTCCGCCTCGACGCGGAAGCTGCGCACGAGATTGTCTACGCCGCCGACCGCCTTCTCCACGATCTCGAACAGGCGCTGGCCCTCTGGTGAGAGCTCGACGCCGCGATGCTGGCGGCGAAACAGCGCAACGCCCATCTGCTCCTCGATGCGGCGGATCTGATAGCTGACGGCGGGCTGTGTCAGACCGAGAGCAGCGGCGGCGGCAGAGAGGCTGCCGGAGCGCCCCACCTCCAGAAAGATCCGCAGCCAGCCAAGATCGACAAGACGTTCAGCCATAAAATTTCCTTTTGGCACCTATTGAAAAATGCCTGCTTCACAGCGGGAACTCTAGTGATGTTCAATAAAATAATCCAATAACAAGAGGGAACCATCGTCATGCGCATGTCTGCAACGGGTCGGCTGGCCGCCGGCGCTCTTCTTTCCGTCCTCTCTTTTGCCGGCATCGCCCGGGCCGATGGCGACAGCTGCAAGACAATCTACCTGTCGGACCCCGGCTGGACGGATATCACCTCGACCAACGGCGTGACCGGCGTGCTGTTGACCGCCCTCGGCTACGAGCCTGACATCAAGACGCTTTCCGTGCCGATCGGCTATCAGGCGATGAAGACAGGCGAAATCGATGTCTTTCTCGGCAACTGGATGCCGGCGCAAAAGGCCTTCGTCGACGATCTCAACAAGGCGAAGGCTGCGGAAGTGCTGAACCGCAATCTCCAGGGCGCGAAGTTCACGCTGGCCGTCCCGACCTATGCCGCCGACAAGGGCATCAAGGATTTTTCCGATCTTCAGAAGCACGCCGACGATTTCGGCCGCAAGATCTACGGCATCGAGCCGGGTGCCCCTGCAAACGCCAATATCCAGAAGATGATCGATGCCAACGACTTTGGCCTCAAGGGCTGGGAACTCGTCGAATCGAGCGAGCAGGCCATGCTGTCGCAGGTGGAGCGCGCCTCCAAGGACAAGCAGGCGATCGTCTTCCTCGCCTGGGCGCCGCATCCGATGAATGAGCGCTTCAAGCTCGCCTATCTCTCCGGCGGCGATGCCTATTTCGGCGCGAATTTCGGCGGGGCCGAAGTCTATACGCTGGCGCGCACCGGCTGGTCGGCGCAATGCCCGAACGCCGCCAAGCTCTTCCATAACCTGACCTTCGACATCGGCATGGAAAACTCGCTGATGGGCTCGATCCTCGGTGGCGAGAGCTCCAAGGAGGCGGCGACCGCTTGGCTGAAGGCGCATCCGGATGCCTTGACGCCCTGGCTTGCCGGCGTCACCACTATCGATGGCAAGTCCGGCCTCGATGCCGTCAAAGCCGCCATCGGCCTCTAATTTCCTGGAAAGATGCGAACATGTCCCGTCCGAATATCCTCATCCTCATGGTCGATCAGTTCAACGGGACATTCTTTCCCGACGGTCCGGCCGAGTTCCTGCATGCGCCGGTCCTGAAGGCTCTCGCGAGGCGCTCCGTGCGCTTTGCCAACAGCTACACCGCAAGCCCGCTCTGCGCGCCGGCGCGGGCCTCCTTCATGTCCGGGCAGCTGCCGAGCCGCACTCGCGTCTACGACAATGCCGCCGAATTCTGTTCGGATATTCCGACCTTCGCCCATCACCTGCGCGCCGCCGGCTATCAGACGGCGCTCTCGGGCAAGATGCATTTCGTCGGTCCGGACCAGATGCACGGCTTCGAGGAGCGGCTGACGACAGATATCTATCCCGCCGATTTCGGCTGGACACCGGACTACACCAAGCCCGGCGAGCGCATCGACTGGTGGTATCACAATCTCGGCTCGGTGACCGGCGCGGGCACAGCCGAGATCACCAATCAGATGGAATACGACGACGAGGTCGCATATCACGCGACCCGCAAACTCTACGATCTCTCGCGCGGTCATGACGAGCGGCCCTGGTGCCTGACCGTCAGCTTCACGCATCCGCATGACCCTTACGTCGCGCGCCGCCGCTTCTGGGACCTCTATGAAGATTGCCCGGCGCTCGACCCTGAAGTCGGCGAAATTCCCTTCGATGAGCAGGATCAGCACTCGCAGCGGCTGATGAAAGCGTGCGATCACGCCGCCTTCGACATCACGCCGGAGCAGATTCGCCGGGCGCGGCGCGGCTATTTCGCCAATATCTCCTATGTCGACGAGAAGATCGGCGAGATTTTGGAGACGCTCGAGCGCGGCCGCATGGCCGACAACACCATCATCCTTTTCGTCTCCGACCATGGCGACATGCTCGGCGAGCGTGGCCTATGGTTCAAGATGAACTTTTTCGAAGGCTCCGCCCGCGTGCCGCTGATGATCGCAGCCCCCGGCTGGCAGCCGAAGCGGATCGACCAGCCGGTTTCGACGCTGGACGTGACGCCGACGCTGGCAGCGCTTGCCGGCATCGATATCGCATCACTGCGTCGCTGGACCGATGGCGAGGACCTGACACCGCTGGCTCTCAACACCGGAAGCCGCAGCCCGGTGCCGATGGAATATGCCGCGGAAGGCTCCGAAGCGCCGCTCGTGGCCTTACGCGACGGCCGCTACAAGCTGACCCTTTGCGAGAAGGATCCCCCGATGCTCTTCGACATCGAGGCCGACCCGAAGGAGTTGACCAATCTGGCCGATGACCCGACCCATGCCGAAACGCTGAAGCGGCTGACGGCACGGGCGATGGCGCGCTGGAACCTTGAGAGCTTCGACGCCGCAGTGCGTGAGAGCCAGGCGCGGCGATGGGTGGTCTACACCGCCCTGCGCAATGGCGCCTATTATCCGTGGGACTATCAGCCGCTGCAGAAGGCCTCGGAGCGCTACATGCGCAACCACATGGATCTCAACGTGCTTGAGGAAAACCAGCGCTTTCCGCGCGGCGAATAGGAATTCGGTGGCTCGTCGCCAGGGAGGACGATATGGTCGCGCCGGTCATAAGGGAGAATATCCATGAAAATCAGTGCGAGAAACCGCCTCAAGGGCAAAGTCGTCGAAATCACCAAGGGTGCGACCACGGCGCATGTCCGCATCGATATCGGCAACGGCTCGATCGTCACCTCCTCGATCACCAACGAGGCAGTGGACGAGCTGGGCCTGACGGTCGGCGCCTCGGCCTACGCCGTCATCAAGGCATCCGACGTCATGGTCGCCGTCGACTGAAGCAATTCCAGGAAAAATGCGTAGCGGTTTTCCACCCGGGACTGCGTGAACAGTCTAGGCGTCCCGCTTCTGGCAGTAATGCGCCGTCTCGCTGTCGCCGGTCTGGAAATCTCCGGGCTGCGGCGGCGCGATCGGCTTGAACAGCGTGCGATCCGGCTTCAGATCGAGCAAGGGCGTACCATCAAGGCAATCGAGGCCACGCACCAGCAGGACGGCGCCCTTGACCGCTTCCAGCTTGACGATGGATGTGCCGATGGGATTGGGCCGAACGGGGGAGCGCAGCGAGAAGGTGCCGTGCACCTTGCCGCTATTGGCCGGGCTCTGCAGTACGAGGTCCCGCCGGGACCGATCCAGCCAATAGAGAATTTCCAGCCGCTCGAAGGCTTCCACGCCCTGCAGCGCCGGCACCCAGGGTTCGAAGATGACGATCCGGCAAATCGGCCCGTCATGCCGCCCCTGACGCGGCGTTTCCATGCGCGATGTCCAGGGCGTGGAGATGCGGCCGATGAAGGTGAGACCGGCATCCAAGGCTGCGGGCGGCTCGACGGCCACTTCGTTTTCGCGAATCTCGTTCTCACGAACCATAAGCCGCCTCCCTCTTCGGTGCCGGTTACTTCACGCCCTTCAGCAGCGTCGCCACCTGATCAGCCGTCAGATCGACCTGATAGAACAGCTTGTAGAATTCCTTCACGTCGCCGGCAAAATCGCTGCGGAAGAGCTTCGGATAAAGCAGCTTCTCCAGCCAGCGCACGCCGATGAGCCGGTTGACGCCGGGCGGTGAGTCGAACCAGCCGAAAGGCAGTGACGGCGGCACGAAGATCTTACCGTCCTTGACGGCCTTGATCGCAGCCCATTGCGGATCGCTCTTTGCCGTGGCGGCGAAATTCGCGTCATCCGCGATGATAATATCCGGATTCCAGCCGACGACCTGCTGCGACGTCACCTTGGTCAGGCCGCCTTTGCCAGCGGCGGCGGCAACGTTCATCGTGCCGACGACGTCGAGGATCTCAAGATTGATCGAGCCGGAAAGCCCCGTCTCCAGACCATCCGCACCGCGGCCATAATAGACGCGCGGTCGCGGATCATTCGGCAGCGTCGCCAGCTTGTCGTTCAGATCCTTGATCTCGGAATCGGCATAATCGGCAAGCTTGTTGCCACGATCCTCGACGCCGATCAGCGCGCCGACGTCGCGCAGCGTGTCAGCGGTACGGGCAAAGCTGCCGTCGATGAGAACATAGGGAATGCCCGTCTCGAGCTGCACCTTGTCGGCCAGAGCCTTATAGGTGGGATCGACCGTGCCCGCATCGAGAATGATATCCGGCTTGGCATCCTTTACAGCCTGCGCGTCGATCGTGCCGCTCTTGCCCGTCACAGGCCCAATGGTGGGCAGAGTGCGCACCGACTGCACCAGATAGGTTTTCGCGGCCTCGTCGGGCGCATGAACCCAGCCCGCCAGCTTTTCCGGCGCCAGCACGTAGACCAGCACTGCTGCCGGAGGCCCGGCGACGACAATGCGGTTGATCTTGTCCGGCACCGACACCGTGCGTCCGGCCGCATCGGTGATGATTCGCGCTTCGGCTGCGACCGGCAACAAGCCGGCGAGCGCCAGAGCAAGAACCGCAAGAATTTTCATCATGAAAGCTGCCCGTTCTGATCGATAGGATCCTCCGGGCCGGCACTATGGCATAGCGCTATAGGGGATGGAACATCGCCAAGGCACTATTCCAAAATGAAACGCATCCCAACCGATCACGCCGCCTTGACGGCGTGATATTCCTTGATTGCGGCCATTTTGATAGCCGGATAACGTTCCGCCTCGTAGCGCAGCGAGAAGCCGTCCTGGGCAAGGAAGACCGGATCGCCATCGAGGTCGCGGGCAATATCGCCGCGGCGTGCCGTGACGAACTTTTCGAGATCGGCGGACTGATCGGCCGAGATCCAGCGGCAGACGGAGAAGCGCGACATTTCGAAGGAAACCGGCAGGCCGTATTCGGCCATCAACCGCTCCTTCAAGACGTCGAGCTGCAGGGCGCCGACAACGCCGACGATGGCCGGAGAACCGTCTTCCGGCGAGAAGAGCTGCACGACGCCTTCTTCCGCCATCTGCTGCAGCGCTTCCTTGAGCTTCTTCGCTTTCATCGCGTCTTCGAGACGCACGCGACGCAGGATTTCCGGCGAGAAGTTCGGCACGCCCTGGAAGACGAGGGATTCGCCCTCCGTCAGCGTATCGCCGATGCGAAGCGTGCCGTGGTTCGGAATACCGACGACGTCGCCGGCATAGGCGGTGTCGGCAAGCTGGCGCTGCGAGGCGAAAAAAAATTGCGGCGCGGTGAGGCCAAGCTGCTTGCCGGTGCGCGACAGCCGCGCCTTCATGCCCCGTTCCAGTCTGCCCGAGCAAATGCGCGCAAACGCGATGCGGTCGCGATGGTTCGGATCCATGTTGGCCTGGATCTTGAAGACAAAGGCCGTCATCTTGTCGTCGGTCGCCTGCACTGTCCTGATGTCGGCGACCTGGTCGCGCGGGGGTGGCGCGAAATCGCCGAGCGCGTTGATGAGATCGCGGACGCCGAAATTGCGCAGCGCCGAGCCGAAGAAGACCGGCGTCATATGGCCTTCCAGGAAGGATTCCCGGTCGAAGGGGCGGCAGGCTTCGATCGCGAGCTCCGTCTCGTCGATAAAGGCCTGGCGCTCGTTTTCCGGCAGCCTGCCGGCAACCGCTTGCGGACCGTTCACGCGCGTCGCCTCAACCTCGGTGTCGGAGCCGCGCACGGTGTTGGCGGCCAGATGATAGGAGCCGCAGAAGGTCTTGGAGCGGCCGATCGGCCAGGTGACCGGGGCAGTGTCCAGCGCCAGCTTCTCTTCCACTTCATCGAGGATTTCGAAGGGATCGCGGCTTTCGCGGTCCATCTTGTTGATGAAGGTGATGATCGGGATATCGCGCATGCGGCAGACTTCGAACAGCTTCAGCGTCCGCGGCTCGATACCCTTGGCGGCGTCGATGACCATGACGGCGGCGTCGACGGCCGTCAGCGTGCGATAGGTATCGTCGGCGAAGTCTTCGTGGCCGGGCGTATCGAGAATGTTGAAGACATTGCCTTCATATTCGAAGGTCATGACCGAGGTGACGACCGAGATGCCGCGTTCGCGCTCGATCTTCATCCAGTCGGAGCGCGTCTGCATGCGATCCTTCTTCGCCTTGACTTCGCCGGCAAGCTGAATAGCGCCGCCGAACAGCAGCAATTTTTCGGTGAGCGTCGTCTTGCCCGCGTCCGGGTGGGCGATAATAGCAAATGTACGGCGGCGGGAAACCGCCTCGGCGAGACTTTCGGCCATGCTTGTGAATCCTGTGAATTGCGGCCGTATCTAGCGACTCAAAGCCCTAAATGCAATTGACCTCAGGCGTTCGAGCGCAAACTAATACGCCATGACCATTCACACCGACACCCGACCCGCCCTGAACCTCATCCGCCTGCCGCATGGCGAAGGCCTTGAGCTGCCAACTTACGAGACCAGGGGTGCTGCCGGCATGGACCTGCGCGCTGCGGTCGACGATGGCGCAACGCTAACGATCCTTCCCGGCAAACGGGACCTCGTTCCCACCGGCTTAATCTTCGAGGTTCCCGATGGCTACGAGGCGCAGATCCGTCCGCGTTCCGGCCTTGCCCTCAAGCACGGCATCACCTGCCTGAACACGCCCGGCACGATCGACAGCGACTATCGCGGCGAAGTGAAGGTGCTGCTGATCAACCTCGGCGAGGAGCCGTTCGAGATCACCCGCGGCATGCGTATCGCGCAGATGGTCATTGCCCCTTCGATCCAGGCTCGTATCTTCGAGACCGCGGAAGCAAGCGAGACCAGGCGCGGCGCCGGCGGCTTCGGCTCGACCGGCGTGTGACTGCAAAGCTCTAACGCGAAAGCGGCGGCAACCGGCGCTTGACGGGTGTCGCCTTGATCATTGACGTATTCGTCTCCGCCCTCTCGGTGATCTTATCCAATATACCATCGAGCTCGCCCATGGAGCGCACCACCAGCCGCCCGATGAAGCAATCGTCGCCGGTGACCTTGTCGCATTCGATGAATTCCGGCGTCTCCTGGATGATCCGCTCGACGACGTGAAGCTGACCAGGCAGCGGCCTGATACGAACGATCGCTTGCAGCGGATAGCCGATCGCCTCGGGCGCGATATCGACCGTAAAGCCTGAGATGACGCCGCGCTCTTCCAGCCGGCGCAGCCGCTCTGCCGCGCTTGGCGACGACAGGCCGGCCACTTCCGCCAGTTCCTTCAGCGATATCCTGGCATTGCGCGCCAGCGCCTCGAGCATTCGCTGATCGATCTCATCGAGACCCAAAGAGGCGTTAGGTATAGCCATGTCAAAACCTCATTTAATTAGGTTATGAATTCGCGCTGCCTCATTTAATCTATATTACCGACACTCGCACGGCAATATGATTGGCTTTGTCAGATGGGAGATAAGGCCATGAACGAGATAAGACACGGCACGATAGAAATGACGGCGGCAATGCTGATTTCGGGCACGATCGGCTGGTTCGTGCTGATGTCCGGCCAGGCGGTGACCGACGTCGTCTTCTGGCGCTGCTCCTTCGGTGCGCTGACGCTGCTCGCCATCTGCGCTGCCATGGGCCTGCTACGCCCCGGCATCCTGAATTTCAAGATTTTTGCGATCGCAGTGGGCGGCGGCATCGCCATCGTCCTCAACTGGCTGCTGCTATTCGCCGCCTATTCGCACGCCTCCATTTCCATCGCCACGACCGTCTACAACACGCAGCCCTTCATGCTGCTAGGGCTCGGCGCGCTGTTCCTCGGTGAGCGGATCACCTTCACCAAGCTCTTCTGGCTCGCCCTCGCCTTTGCCGGCATGGCTATTATCGTCGAAGGCAAGCCGACAGAAACCGCGGGCTCGGGCGGCTATGCGATCGGCATCCTGCTTTCGCTGGGTGCGGCTTTCTTCTACGCGCTGGCGGCGATCGCCGCCAAATGGCTGAAGGGCACGCCGCCGCACCTGATTGCGCTGATCCAGGTTTCGACGGGCATCCTGATGCTTGCGCCCTTCACCAATTTTTCCGCCGCTCCGCAGAATGCCGGCGGATGGTCGATCCTCGTCACCATGGGTATCGTGCATACCGGCGTGATGTATGTGCTGCTCTATGGCGCCATCCAGAAGCTGCCGACGCATCTGACCGGCGCGCTGTCCTTCATCTATCCGATCGCCGCCATCGTGGTTGATCGCCTCGCCTTCGGCCATGTGCTCGGCCTCGGACAGATCGCCGGCGCGATCATCATTCTCGGCGCTGCGGCGGGCATGAATCTCGGCTGGACGATCCCCCTGCCCTGGCATAGAAACGGCCATCTTTCCAAGAGGACAGCCGAATGATCACCTGTTACCTGCGCTATGTCATCGACCCTTACAAGCTTGCCGAGTTCGAGCATTATGCGAAGCTCTGGATCCCGCTGGTCAATCGGCTCGGCGGCACGCATCACGGCTACTTCCTGCCGCATGAAGGCGCCAACAACATCGCATTGGCGCTTTTCAGCTTTCCGAGCCTTGCTGCCTATGAAGACTATCGGAAGCAGATGGCCGAAGATGCGGAATGCCGCGCTGCCTTCGCCTATGGCGAGGAAACGCGCTGCATCGTCAGCTACGAGCGCAGCTTCATGCGGCCTGTTTTCTGAGACCTATTTAGCCGGAGTCGGACAGGTTTCGGGGCGGCCATTGAGGCCTTCCGCCATCTTATCGAAGGTCGCGCCCAGCCCGGCCTTGCCACCGCCGATGCGCAGCACATAAAGGCTGTCGAAATCCTCTCCCGGCCATTTCGGCACCGCGTCGTCATCGCCGCCATTATCGCTCAGAAGCTGCCGGGCGAGCTTGACGATCTGCTTGTGCTCCCAGGCAACGAAGACCAGCTTGCCGGCGTAGGCAGGCTTTTCCAGCTCGGTTTTCAGATCATCGATATCGTCATAGCCGAAGCTGGTATCGACAGGCATGCCGAGCGCAATTGCGGTCGGCTCGATGGTCGCGAGCGGGCGGATGTAATCGTAGGAAATCCCGACATCCCTCTTCCGCTTGGACGGGTTCGGCGCGAAGATGGCCGCAGGCTTGCCGAAGAGCTTCGTCAGCACCGATGGCAGCGCCAGCGCCCGGTTGAGTCCCTGGCAGCTGAGCTGGCCAAGACCCGCTTCCGGCTTTTCGCCATGGCGCATAAGGACGATTGTCCTGGTGCCAGTCTCCGCAGCCGAAACAATTGGCGAGGAACTCAAAACCGATGCGAGCGTCAGAAGGCCGGCGGCGAGTGGTAGCGAAAGTTTCCGCATCAGCGCTGCGCCTCGAGAGCCATGCGGAGGGCGAGCCCGGCCAGCACGGTGCCCATCAGCCAGCGCTGAACCAGCGCGAAGGACGGGCGGCGCACGAAGAACTGCGCGACGGAGCCCGCCGTCAGCGCGAAGATGGCGTTGAAGGTCAGACTGACGGCGATATGGATGAAGCCGAAAATGACGGATTGCGCAAAGACGCTGCCGGCGGCCGGATCGATGAACTGCGGCAGCAGCGAAAGATAGAGCACAGCAACCTTCGGATTGAGCAGGCTGGTGACCAGCCCCATGGAGAAGAGCCGGCGCTTGCTATCCTTTGGCAGCTCACGCACCTGAAAGGCGGAACGGCCACCGGGCTTCAGTGCATTCCAGGCCAGCCAGGCAAGATAGGCGGCACCCGCCAGCCGCAACGCGTCATAGGCGAAGGGTACTGCGAGGACAAAGGCGGTGATGCCGAGGGCAGCGGAGAGCATGTAGAAGACGAAGCCGCAGGCGACGCCGCCGAGCGAGATCAGCCCGGCCGCAGGACCCTGTGAGATCGATCGCGATACCAGATAGATCATGTTCGGCCCGGGTGTCAGTACCATGCCCAGAGCGATCAGGGCAAAGGCGATCATGCTGGTGAGATGCGGCATAGAACCTCCAAGCCGGAAAGGGGTGTCAAAAGAGAATTTCGGCAGATGCGATCGGCTTGATTTCATGCGGCCCGGCATCGAAACCGTCAAGCACCATGTTGTGATGCTCGATGATCGTTTCGAAGTTCAGCTTGCCCATATCGGCCGTGGTATGGCCATCGGAGATCAGCGAAACGTCGAACCCGAGCGAGACGGCGCGGCGCGCTGTCGTGTCGACACAGAATTGCGTCATGCAGCCGCCGATGAAAAGGCGGGTGATACCGCGGGCGCGCAGCTTCGCCTCGAGATCGGTTTCGAAGAAGGAATCGCAGCTCGCTTTGTGCACGACGACATCGCCGGCCTCGGGCGCGATTTCCCGGCGCAGCTGCCAGCCTTCGCTGCGCTTTGCCAGGCGGTGCCCCGCCGTGCCGTCATGCTGGACGATGAAAGCAGGAATGCCGGCGGCGCGTGCGTTGCGTTTCAGCGTCGCAAGCTTGGTGACGACCGTCTCCAGCGCGGCATCAATGACCGACTGACGATCCGGCGTGCCAAGGCCGGTCAGGATGGAATTCTGTAGATCGATCAGGAGCAATGCAGAAGACATGATATCCTTGGGCAAAGCGGTTTCGACGCACCTTAACCCCTTGGTAATATGTTCGCAGCGCCGGCGCAATCGCCTGAAAACGCAAAGGTGGTGCGGAAGAGACACCACCATCTGTGGGGGAAATCCTCATGACGCTCGCGGCTCTGCCCGCCTATTGCGACGCGCTCTTCATCACAGCCGCATTCCGGTCCGGGCGTTACGGCGATCGTGGCACGTGCGCTGGGCTCCGGCTTCTGCGAGACCTTCTTCATCGGCCTCGTGCTCGGCGAGGTCACGTCCTTTCTCTCGGGCCTGCCGGTGACGCTCGGCAATCCGAAGGCCATGCTCTTCCACATTGCGCTGGCGCCGACACTGATCGACATCAACCATATCGGCCCGCGCGAGTATGCCATATTGCTGGCAGCAACCTTCGTCGTACGGCTGATCGTTCTCGTGCCCTATATGTTGCTTGCCTCGCGAGCCCGCACCTTTCTCAAGAAGCCGAGAGCTCTGCGGATCTTGAACAGGGTCGCCGCCAGCATTCTTACCGGCACGGCTGCATTCATTGCCGCCCGCGCCGCCTGAAAAAACATTCTCTGAAAGAGACAGCGAAGAGACTCTTTTCTCATGGGCAACAGGCGGCGAGCGCGTGCGCACTCTGGTTTCCGCTAGCGTTTGATCCTATTGTCACCCCATAATTCACACAGAGGGAGATACCCATGTCCGACACCCGCAAACCAGGCCGCGGCCGCGTTTATGCCTCGATCACCGAGACCATCGGCGATACCCCGATCATTCGTCTCGACAAACTGGCAAAGGAAAAGGGCGTCAAGGCCAACCTCCTGGCAAAGCTTGAATTTTTCAATCCCATCGCTTCCGTGAAGGACCGTATCGGCGTCGCGATGATCGAAAGCCTGGAAGCCCAGGGCAAGATCGCCCCCGGCAGGACCGTGCTGATCGAGCCGACTTCGGGCAATACCGGTATCGCGCTTGCCTTCGCCGCCGCTGCCAAAGGCTACAAGCTCATCCTGACCATGCCGGAAACCATGTCGGTCGAGCGCCGCAAAATGCTGGCGCTGCTCGGCGCCGAGCTGGTGCTGACCGAAGGCCCGAAGGGCATGAAGGGCGCGATCGCCAAGGCCGAAGAACTGGCCTCGACCCTGCCGGATGCCATCATCCCGCAGCAGTTCGAAAATCCGGCCAATCCGGAAATCCATCGCAAGACGACGGCCGAAGAAATCTGGAACGACACCGAGGGCAAGGTCGATATTTTCGTCTCCGGTATCGGCACCGGCGGCACGATCACCGGCGTCGGCCAGGTGCTGAAGGCCCGCAAATCCGACGTCAAGGTCATTGCGGTCGAGCCGGCTGATTCGCCCGTTCTTTCCGGCGGCAATCCCGGCCCGCACAAGATCCAGGGCATCGGCGCCGGTTTCGCGCCGAAGATCCTCGACACGCATGTCTACGACGAGGTGGTCACCGTCACCAACGACGAGGCGTTCCAGCAGGCGCGGCTGGTCGCAAAGCTCGAAGGCGTGCCGGTCGGCATTTCCTCGGGTGCTGCGCTGACGGCGGCCATCAAGGTCGGCCAGCGCCCCGAAAACGAAGGCAAGACCATCGTCGTCATCATTCCCTCCTTCGCCGAACGCTATCTGTCGACGGCGCTGTTCGAAGGGCTTGGCGGCTGAGAGCTGGCCCCATCGGTTTGATTGGAAAGGGGTGCTGCGGCGCCCCTTTTTATTCAGGGGAGGTGGAGACGACCAGACGCTACCTGAGCCCCGAATTTTCAGGCATGCGCAGCCAACCTCTCCCCGGCAATGCGATAGGAAATGGCCTCCGCCAGATGGATGCGCCCCACCGTCGGCTTATCGTCGAGGTCGGCAAGAGTGCGTGCGACCTTGAGGATGCGATGATAGCCGCGTGCAGAGAATTTCATCTTCTCGGCAGCGTCGCGCAGCAATTGCAGGCCTGCGGCATCGGGCTCGGCGATGGTTTCTATCATGGCGGTCGAACAGCGGGCATTCGTGGTAATCTCCTTCGCGCCCGCCCTTTCGAAACGTTCCTGCTGCCGCTCGCGAGCGCGGGCGACGCGAAGCGCGACATCGGCGCTCTTTTCCGCTGTCGTCGGCCGGATCAGGTCGGCGGCGGATACGGCGGGTACGTCAATGCGGATGTCGATGCGATCCAGCAGCGGACCGGAAATGCGGCCCTGATAATCGGAAGCGCAGCGTGGTCCCCGTGCGCAGGTGTGCCCCGGTTCCCCGGCCATGCCGCAGCGGCACGGATTCATTGCCGCCACGAGCTGGATACCGGCCGGATAGGCGACACGGTGGTTTGCTCTCGCAATAACGCACTCGCCAGTTTCCAGCGGCTGGCGCAGCGCATCGAGCGCCTGCGGCGAAAACTCCGGCAACTCATCGAGGAAAAGAATGCCGTGATGGGCGAGCGACGCCTCACCCGGTCTGGCACGCAGCCCGCCGCCGACAAGGGCTGCCATGGTGGCGGAGTGATGCGGCGCGCGATAGGGCCGTCGATCGGAGAGCTTGCCACCGGAAAGTTGGCCGGCGATCGAATGGATCATCGACACCTCCAGCAGCTCATTCGTCGACAGTGGCGGCAGGATCGACGGCAGACGCGAGGCGAGCATCGACTTGCCGGAGCCGGGAGGTCCGACGAAAAGCAGGTTATGCCCGCCGGCCGCCGCCACCTCCAAGGCGCGCTTGGCGCTTTCCTGCCCCTTGATATCAGCGAGATCGGGCAGATTGGCAGCGCTGGCACGGACTGATGGTTCCGGTCGCGTCAGCACCTGCGTGCCGCGGAAATGATTGGCGAGCGCAATCAGGCTGCGCGGCGCCAGAATGTCGACCTCCTTGCCGGCCCAGGCGGCTTCAGGCCCGCTTTCGGCAGGGCATATCAGCCCCTTGCCCATGGCGTTGGCGGCGATTGCCGCCGGTAGCGCGCCGGCAACGGGCGCTATCGTGCCGTCGAGGTTGAGTTCGCCGATGACCGTGTAAGAAGACAGGGCATCGGCGGGGATCGCGCCGAGCGCCGCCATCAGACCGAGCGCGATGGCCAGATCGAAGTGGCTGCCCTCCTTGGGCAGATCCGCCGGCGCGAGATTGACCGTGACCTTCTTCGGCGGCAGTGCCAAGCCGGAGGCGTGGAGCGCAGCCTGGACCCGTTCACGGCTTTCCGCCACGGCTTTGTCGGGCAGGCCAACGATATGCATCAGCACCTTGCCGGGCGCGATCATCACCTGCACTTCGACGGGTACGCCTTCAATGCCCTGAAACGCCACCGTACTGACGCGCGCCACCATGCCCTATCCCCTGTCACAGAACGCGTTTGCCGCTACCTGCCTCGATCAACAAACTTCGGGTTGCAATCTGGCACAAGACGAGGAATGAAACAAGAACAATAAACGAACAAAAGCCTCTCTCAGTCATGCCGAAATCATCGACATGGCTGAGTGCACATTATTGTCTAGCTGGAAAGCATGGTAGGAACTGCCGATCAGGCCCGCTTGGCTTCGATCGCATCCCAAAGCAGGCTGGCGATATCGGCGCCGCCGAAGCGCTTCACTTCCCGCAGACCCGTCGGCGACGTGACGTTGATCTCGGTCATGTAGTCGCCGATGACGTCGATGCCGACGAGCAGGAAGCCGCGTTCCCTCAGGGCCGGTCCGATGCGGGCGCAGATTTCCTGTTCGCGCGCCGTGAGTTCCGTGGCTTCGGCACGGCCGCCGACATGCATGTTGGAGCGGGCATCATGCTCGGCCGGCACGCGATTGATCGCGCCGACGGCCTCGCCATCGACGAGCAGGATGCGCTTGTCGCCCTTGCGCACGTCGGGCAGATATTGCTGGGCAATGAAGGGTTCGCGGAAAAGCTGACCGAACATTTCAAGTAGGGACGAGAGATTGCGGTCGTCGCGCGTCGAATGGAAGACGCCGGCGCCGCCATTGCCGTAGAGCGGCTTCAGGATGATATCGCCCATCTCCTCACGGAAGCGGCGGATTTCGCTGGGATCGCGGGTGATCAGCGTCTTCGGCATGAGATCGGCAAATTCGGTGACGAAGATCTTTTCCGGCGAGTTGCGCACCCAGGCCGGATCGTTGACGACAAGCGTCTTCGGGTGGATACGCTCGAGCAGATGCGTCGAGGTGATATAGGCCATGTCGAATGGCGGGTCCTGGCGCAGCAGCACGACGTCCATGGTCGAAAGATCGACGCGCTCAGGCTCGCCGAGCTCGAAGTGATCGCCCTTGACGTCGCGCAGGATCATCGGCTCGACGGAGGCATAGACCTTGCCGTCGCGCATGCTCAGCCGCTCGGGCGTGTAATGGAAGAGCTTGTAGCCGCGGTTCTGCGCCTCGAGGCTCATGGCGAAGGTCGAGTCGCCCGCAATGTTGATGCCCCGGACATGGTCCATCTGGACCGCAACATTCTTGATACCAGCCATAATCAGCCCTCGCTCGAATTTGCGGACAGATGTAGGTCGGCCCGCCTCCAAACGCAACGGCTATTCAAGGGCTTCCGGCAAGGACATCTTCAGTCAAGGCTGGCCGCATTCAGGCGGCAAGGCCCTGAGCGCCGCCCTGCCGGACAAGATTGCGCAGGCGATAAGCCATGGTCAAAGGCTTCGGGAACGGCTTGCGGCAGAAGGCGACCTTGCGCAGGTAGCGGTCGATGCGCCATGTCGCCCAGGTGCCGCCGGCGAAATAGGCGACATCGCCGGCACTCAGCGTGCGCTCGACGCCGTCTTCCGTGGTAACGTGCACCTCGCCCTCAAGGATCATCACCGTTTCGTCCCAGCCGAAATACCAGCGAAATTCGCCGGCGGTGCAATCCCACAGCGCCGTGACGGCAGCGTCGTCCTGCCCGCGCGAATGCTCGGCGATGCGGGCCACGGGATCGCCCGACAGAATCCACGATCGTTCGATCGGCGACGGTTTCATTTCCATTTCGCTGCTGGCGCCGGCCACGAAGTTTTTCGACTGCGGCAAGGCAACGACGACAGGAACGGCACGCGCGGCAAAGGCCGCCATGCTCGCCAACACCATTTTCAAGACCATACAAACCCCCAAATTTCCATGCGCGTCTACCATCTCATCGCATGAAAGGGGTAACGGCGCGGTTCATGAAACCGAGAGCATTTTAACGATTGCAAATATCAGGCAGAAAAACCTTCGATTGTGCAAACGATCATGTCATGATCGGAAAGCGGCTTGCCCTCGGCGTTGAGCGAAGAGACAAGATGGCTTTCGCCGATCTTCAGGCCGCGGGTGATGAACCAGTCGAGCTTCATGGCTCGATCGGGAAAGCGGGTGATGAGGCTCGGGCGCGTGCTCGTTTGATCCAGCGGTCCGCCATGGCATTCGAAGCCGCGGCTCTCGGCCATGGCGAAAAGCGTATCGGTCGAGAAATCGCCGCCGGTGTGGTTGCCGGTGTTGAGATCGCCGCCGATCAGGATCGGCAGGCCCGGCGCGAAGGCCTCGACCGCATCGATCAGCGCCGCCAGCTGCCGCTCGCGATAGGCAGCGGTTGCGACACTTTCCAGATGGACCGAAACGGCGACGAAGGGACCGGCCTCGGTCTCGACGACGGCGCCGACGGCGCAGCGATCGCCGATGCGCGGCTGCTCATTGCTGTTGTTGAACCAGACGGCCTCGCCCGGCAGGCGGATCATGAAGGCATCCTTCAGGGCAACGGAGGCCATCAGCGCATTGCCGTGGAAGCCCTTTTCGTTGAAATCGTCCCGGCAGTAGGCGCGCTCGATCTCCGAACCGAGGCTGAGCTCCAGGAACTCGACGCCATAGGCATAGTTCATGCCGAGCTCGGCGGCGATAACGGCTGTGGGGTCGCGCTGTTCGGTGCGGGCCATGCCCTCGTCCATTTCCGACAGCAGGATAAGCGGCGCCCCGGTTGCCCGCAGCTTGGCCGCGCTTTCCTCGGGAAACAGGCAGCGCTCCATATTCCAGGCAGCGACCGTAAACGGGAAAGATAACGCCTCGATCGTCGCTTCAGCCCCGCCGACACGCACCGTATTCAGGCAGGCGAGCGATGAGAGCTTCTCGGCATGGATGGCCGGGGTCTTTTCGAGCGAAATGAAGCTCCTGCGCTCTTCCTGCGAGGGAATGGTAAAGGCGGAAACGGTGTTGCGGATCATAATTGGGCCTGTCGAAACGAGAATATGAGCGCCGGCGGAAAAATCGCGAGTGCTGGTCGCCCGGCAATAGGCTGATTTTGTGACGGTCCTGTAACGCCTTGCTCAAAACGCATCGGGAAAATGCTGCGGCCAGCGGCCGGGCAGCATGGCGACGATGTCATAGCGCTGCGAAAGACGGGCGAAATCCGGCTGCCGGGCAAGCCATAGATCGCTCGCGGCACGGATGCGCCTCTGCGAGGAGAAGGAAACGGCGTCGACCGCCTCCTGCGCATCCCGTCGCGATTTGACTTCCACGAAGACGGCGAGATCACCCTTGCGGGCGACGATATCGATTTCGCCGAGCTTGGTACGGTGGCGAATGGCGAGAATGCGATAGCCCTTGAGCATCAGGAAAACGGCGGCGAGATATTCGGCGACATGGCCGCGCCGCCAGGCCTTTTGCCGTTTCAGCCTTTCACCCGGCTCAGCCCCCTTGTCAGGCATGGCGCTCCTTCATGTCGAGCAGGCGCTGGTAGAGCTCCTTGCGCGGCAGGCCGGTGAGGCGTGCAGCTTCGGCCGCTGCCTTTGCCGTCGGCATCGTTCCTGCAAGATCGGCCAGAATGGCATCAACGTCGGCTTCGGCGGTCACGCTTTCCGCCGGCGGACCGACGAGCAGCACGATCTCGCCTTTCACATTATCCACTGCCTCATAGTGAGCGGCGAGTTCTGAAAGCGTGCCGCGACGAAACTCCTCGAAGGTCTTCGTCAGCTCGCGGCAGACGGCGCCTGTGCGCTCGCCGCCCAGCACGTCGGCCGCCGCGGCAAGCGTGGCGGCGATGCGATGCGGCGATTCAAAGAAGATGAGGGTTGCGGGTATACCGGCAAGCTCGGCCAGCCTGTCACGCCGGCCCTTATCCTTGGCCGGCAGGAAACCGGCAAAAAAGAAGGCATCGTTGGGCAGGCCGGAGCCGACGAGGGCTGCGAGCGGCGCCGAGGCGCCGGGAATGGGGACGACCTTGTAACCCGCCTCGATCGCCTGCGTTGCCAGCCGGTAGCCGGGATCGGAGACGAGCGGCGTGCCGGCATCCGACACCAGTGCAACAGAGCGGCCGGCCGCCAGCGCTTGCAGCAGCCGCGGGCCTGCCTCATCGGCATTGTGCTCGTGATAGGCATAGGGCTTGTTCTGGATGCCATAGCGATCGAGAAGGACACGGGTGACGCGGGTATCCTCACACGCCAGCACATCCGCACCGGCCAGCGTCTCCAGCGCCCGCAGCGTGATGTCGCCGAGATTGCCGATCGGCGTCGCGACGAGATAGAGCGCCGGTTCCAGGGGACGGGCCGGAATCTGGTTATTGTGCAGGCGGAAACTGCGCGCTCCGCCGCTTGCTTGGTCTTCGTTCATGCCGGTCCTGAATTCGCCTCGGATTTATCGTCTTTATGGGCGAGGCGCAGGCGGACGGCAAGAGCAGTGCAATTCCTGTGGAGCATTGTCGACGAAATGTCGAATTGGCGCTTGGCAATTGATCCATGCCTCTTGCATTCGGATGGAGAAGTCTGCCAAGTTGCCTGTCCAATCTTTCGGGCCTCGTCCGAAAACATGTCGCTCGGGCGCCTCGGGCTGCCCGGCAAGTCACGGTCGAAAGCGGTAGCATCCATGCGTATTACAATTGAGCGGTCGAACCTCCTGAAGTCGCTGAACCACGTGCATCGCGTGGTCGAGCGTCGCAATACGATCCCGATCCTGTCCAACGTGCTGCTGAAGGCCGAAGGCACGAGCCTCGACATGAAGGCGACCGACCTCGACCTCGAAATCACCGAGGCAACGCCAGCCAATGTCGAGCAGCCCGGCGCCACCACGGTTCCCGCGCATCTGCTCTACGACATCGTGCGCAAGCTGTCCGACGGATCGGAAGTCCTTCTTGCGACCAATGCCGACGGCAGCTCGATGACGGTTGCCTCCGGCCGTTCGAAATTCTCGCTGCAATGCCTGCCGGAATCCGATTTCCCGGATCTCACGGCCGGCAGCTTCAGCCACTCCTTCAAGCTGAAGGCCGCCGATCTGAAGATGCTGATCGACCGGACGCAGTTTGCGATCTCCACTGAAGAGACCCGTTATTACCTCAACGGCATCTTCTTCCACACGATCGAAAGCGGCGGCGACCTGAAGCTCCGCGCCGTTGCGACGGACGGCCATCGCCTGGCCCGCGCCGATGTCAGCGCCCCTTCGGGCTCCGAAGGCATGCCCGGCATCATCATCCCGCGCAAGACGGTCGGCGAACTGCAGAAGCTGGTGGACACGCCGGATACGATCGTGACCGTCGAAGTGTCCGACGCCAAAATCCGCCTGACGATCGGCTCGATCGTCATGACGTCGAAGCTGATCGACGGCACCTTCCCGGACTATCAGCGCGTCATCCCAGCCAACAACGACAAGGAAATGCGGGTCGATTGCCAGACCTTCGCCCAGGCCGTCGACCGCGTATCGACAATTTCGTCGGAGCGCGGCCGCGCCGTGAAGCTGGCTCTGTCGGACGGCCAGCTGCTGCTGACGGTCAACAATCCGGATTCGGGAAGTGCGACCGAAGAAGTCGCCGTCGGCTATGAGATGGATCCGATGGAAATCGGCTTCAACGCCAAGTACCTGCTCGACATCACCGCGCAGCTTTCCGGCGATGCGGCGGTGTTCCTGCTTGCCGATGCCGGCTCGCCGACGCTCATTCGCGACACCGCCGGCGACGACGCGCTCTATGTGCTGATGCCGATGCGCGTCTAGAGCCTGATACCGAAAAGTGTGAGCGGTTTTCGGACGACATCATGCTCTACTTTTTTGATTCAAGAGCCGGATGATTTTGGGTCGAACAGACCTAAAATCATCCGGCTCTGGCGAAACCAAAGCGCCCTTTCATGCGTTTCTACAACGTGAGGGCGCTTTTATTTGGTCCTTTTCGGATTGCGACATTTTCTCTTGTTATTGCGTCATCGCATTGCAAGATTTTAGAGAAACGGTATGTAAGTCGCGACCGTAACATCTAGGGGGGAAGCATGACGCTGCGTCTTAAGGAACGGCTTGGCAAGAAATTCGACGAGGAGATCCGTTTCTTCAAAGGCATGATGCAGGGGCCGAAGACGGTCGGTTCGATCGCTCCGACCTCGTCGATAACGGCCCGCAAGATGGCGAGCATCATCAACACGGAATCCGGCCTGCCCGTACTGGAGCTCGGGCCGGGAACGGGCGCCATCACCAAGGCTATCCTGGCGCGTGGCGTCGAACCGGAAAACCTCGTCGCCATCGAATACTCGACCGATTTCTACAATCACCTCGTCAAGCTTTATCCCAGCGTCCACTTCATTAATGGCGACGCCTTCGATCTCGACAAGACGCTCGGCGTGCTGCGTGGCCAGACCTTCGATTCCGTCGTGTCGGGCATTCCTCTCCTTAATTTCCCGATGAAGGCGCGTGTGGCGCTGCTGGAAAGCCTGCTGGACCGCATGCCGCCCGGCCGGCCGGTCGTTCAGATTTCCTACGGGCCGGTTTCGCCGATCATCGCGCGGCCGGATCGCTACCACATCCGCCATTTCGATTTCATCGTCCGCAACATTCCGCCGGCCCAGCTCTGGGTCTACAGCCGCGGCTGAGGCGATCCATGTACGCACTTTATATTACGCATCCGCAGGTGCGGATCGACGCTGACATTCCTGTGCCGGAATGGGGGCTTTCCGAGGTTGGTGCGGCGAGAGCACGGGTGGCGGCAACCCGTTCGTGGGCGCATCAGCTTGGCCTGATCGTCTCGAGCGGCGAACGCAAGGCGATAGAAACGGCCGAAATCCTGGCTGCGACAAGCGGCGCCCCGATCGAAATCATCGAGGCCACGCATGAAAACGATCGCAGCGCCACGGGTTTTCTGCCACCGCCGGAGTTTGAGAAAGCCGCCGACTGGTTCTTCGCCAATCCGTACGAGAGCTTCAAAGGCTGGGAACGTGCGATCGACGCGCAGACAAGGATCGTCTCCAATGTCGAGGCCGTTCTTGCCCGACATGATCCGCGGGTGCCGATCGCCTTCGTCGGCCATGGCGGTGTCGGCACACTGTTGAAATGCCATCTCGAGGGAAAGCCGATCGCGCGGCAAGGCGACCAGCCGCCAGGCGGCGGCAATCTTTTCTGTTTCGATCTTGCGAAGCGCACGATCTCGTGCGACTGGACACCCATGGAAGACTGGATGGGATGGGCTTGAGATGACCGCACGCGACCGCTTGATCGTTGGACTGGATGTTCCAAACCTTCAGGAGGCCGAAAAAGTGGTCGGCGCGCTCGGCGACGATATCCTCTACTACAAGATCGGCTATCAGCTCGCCTTTGCCGGCGGCCTTGAGTTTGCACGCGACCTTGCCGCCGACGGCAAGAAGATCTTCCTCGACATGAAGCTGCTCGACATCGACAACACGGTGGCCTCCGGGGTGGAGAACATCGTCAAGATGGGCATGTCGATGCTGACGCTGCACGCCTATCCGAAAGCGATGAAGGCGGCCGTCGAGGCCGCCAAGGGGTCTGACCTGTGCCTGCTCGGCGTCACCGTTCTGACATCGATGGACGAGGAAGACCTGATCGCCGCCGGCTATGAATATGATCCGCATACGCTGGTGCTGCGCCGTGCCGAACAGGCGCATCTCGCCGGCATGGGCGGTATCGTCTGTTCGGCGGAAGAGTCTGCCGCGGTCCGCAAGATCATTGGACCCGATATGGCGCTGGTCACCCCCGGCATCCGTCCGGCCGGCAGCGACAAGGGCGACCAGAAGCGGGTGATGACCCCGGCCGCCGCCATCAAGGCCGGATCGAGCCATCTGGTCGTCGCCCGGCCGATCGTCAAGGCAGCCGATCCGAAGGAGGCCGCCCGCGCCATCCTCGCCGAGATGGACGCCGCGCTCTGAGATACCGAAACAAGCAGGGAGGAAGATATGGCAAAGGGATATTGGATCGCGCGCGTGGATGTCCGCGACGTCGAGCGCTACAAGGACTATGTCGCCGCCGCCAAGCCGGCCTTCGAAAAGTACGGCGCGAATTTCCTTGCCCGCGGCGGTGCGTTCACGCCGCTTGAGGGACAGGCACGCGGCCGCAACGTGGTGATCGAGTTTCCGTCGCTGCAACACGCCGTCGATTGCTACAACTCGCCGGAATACCAGATCGCCGCCAAAATCCGTCAGCAGGTGGCGGACGCTGAAATGGTCGTCGTCGAGGGGGTCTAAACCCTTCGAAACGCGACGCTGCAATGCAGCGCGATAGCACTTCACCTCAGCGCTCGGATCGGCTAAGACGAAACCAGATAAGCCCAATCAAAGCCTTTCGAGGAGCCTGCCATGACCCTGTCCAACCTCCCGCCGCTCGTGACCGTGTTCGGAGGATCAGGCTTCATCGGGCGGCATGTCGTGCGTGCGCTTGCAAAGCGCGGATATCGCATCCGTGTCGCCGTGCGCCGCCCCGACCTTGCCGGTTTTTTGCAGCCGCTCGGCAATCTCGGCCAGATTTCGATCGTTCAGGCTAACGTGCGCTATCGCAATTCCATCGACCGTGCCGTCGAAGGCGCGCAGCATGTCGTCAACTGCGTCGGCATCCTCGCCGCAAGCGGCCGCAACACCTTCGAAGCCGTACAGGAATTCGGTGCCAAGGCCATCGCGGAAGCAGCGCGCGGCGTCGGCGCTTCGCTGACGCATATTTCGGCGCTCGGTGCCGACGCCAGCTCGGCTTCGGCCTATGCACGCACCAAGGCTCGCGCCGAAGCAGCCGTTCTGTCGATCAAGCCGGACGCTGTCATCCTGCGCCCCTCGATCGTCTTCGGACCGGAAGACGAGTTCTTCAACAAGTTCGCCGACATGTCCCGCACGGCGCCGTTCCTGCCGCTGATCGGCGGCGGCAAGACGAAGTTCCAGCCCGTTTACGTCGAGGATATCGCCGAAACCGTTGCCCGCAGCGTCGACGGCAAGCTGAAGGCCGGCACGACCTATGAGCTCGGCGGCCCGGAAGTGCTGTCCTTCCGCGACTGTCTCGAGACCACGCTTTCGGTCATCAGCCGCAAGAAGACGCTCGTCTCCATCCCCTTCGGCCTGGCTTCGCTGATCGGCTCGATCGCTTCGCTGGTGCCGCTCATCAAGCCGCCGATCACCGCCGATCAGGTGACGCTGCTGAAGAGCGACAACGTCGTTTCCAAGCAGGCGGAAGCGGAAGGACGCACGCTGACAGGAATCGGCCTGCTGCCGACGCTTCTCGTCTCGGTGCTGCCGTCCTATCTCGTGCGTTATCGCCCGCAGGGTCAGTTCACCGGCTCGGGCAAAGCGGCCTGACGATTCGGAAATTCATGAAATTCAAGCGCCCCGCGGTCTCCCCGGGCGGCGTTTTTATTGCCTGAAAAAGCAGAAATCGGGCGGTTCAGGCTTGCTGGAGCCCCGTGATGCACAGCTTAGCGTTGCCTAAAAGACGCAGTGCGGAAATAGTCGCATTAACGTCAAATTTAATATGAAGATTTATTGCTATTGCTCACTTCACTGACTAACACAGCCGCGCGTCGCGAGCTTGCATAACGAACCGTTCGTGGCGCGCTTCACACTTCTGCGGAAAGGCATTTTTCGATGGGCAAGTCTATCGCGCTTTTGTTTGCGTGCGCGGCACTGGTGATTCTCGCAGGCTCTTTCGTCGCCCGCGGCAGCATCGCTTCGGTGAAGGGCGAATGTGCGCCGGCCTACGGCGTCGACCCCTGTACGACGGGCTCAATCAACGCCTCCTCGAATTGACAGGCATGAAAAAGGCCGGTTCCCACCGGCCTTATCTGTCTCCGGGATTGCGGTAGCGGACGGGCTGCATCAGCCGAAATAGAGTCCGATCAATCCGACCGTGCCGACGGCGATACGCCACCATGCGAAAGGAGCGTAGCCGCGGCGGGAGACAAAATCGAGCAACGCCCGGACGACGAATAGCGCCGATATGAAGGCGGTGACGAAACCGATGACGATCAGCAGGCCTTGGTCCGTGCTCAGATCGTGACGGCTCTTCCAGAGATCCAGTGCAAAAGCGCCCGCCATGGTGGGCATGGCGAGGAAGAAGGAAAACTCGGCGGCCGAACGCTTGTCGGCACCGAGCAACAGCGCTCCGACGATGGTGGAGCCCGAACGCGACGTTCCCGGAATCATGGCCAGGCACTGAAAAAAGCCGATCTTGATCGCCATCGGCCAGGAGAACTCGTAGGCGCTGTTATATTTGGGCTTGAACTTGATCCTGTCGACAACGAGCAGGACGATGCCGCCGAGGATTAGTGAAATACAGACGACCTTCGGCGAGTCGAACAGCACGGTCTTGATGAAATCATGGGCAAGCGCGCCGATGACGGCGGCCGGCAGAAAGCTGAAGAGGACGGCCAAGACGAAATGGCGGGCCTTGACGCTGACGGGCAGCGCCTTGGCGATCTGGACGAGCCGGTTGAAATAGACGAGCAGGATCGCGAGGATTGCACCGAGCTGGATGAGAACGTCGAAAGTAGCGGCTTCCTTGAAGCCGAGGAAATGTCCGAGCAATATCAAATGTCCGGTGGAGGAGACCGGAATGAACTCCGTAAGCCCCTCCACAAGGCCTAAAACCAGCGCGATAATAATTTGTTCAGCCATATCGTGTCCTTTGTCAAACGGCAGGGCGGCCCGATTCGCTTGTGCAAACTAGGCCAAGATCCTATAGCTTCAACCGATGACAAATGACTAGGGCCGCAGAATCGCGACCTAAAAACTCCGTAGCACCAATCAGAAACACCCGAGTAGCAATGCCGACGCTTTATCATCACCCCATGTCATCTTCATCACGGTTCGTCCGGCTGATCCTGACCGAATACGGCTATCAGACGGAATTGATCGACGAGCAGACATGGGAAAAGCGCCGCGATTTCCTGGCGCTCAACCCGGCCGGAACCCTGCCCGTCTATGTCGATGACAGTATGCGGGCACTCTGTGGCGCAACCGTCATTTCCGAATATCTCGACGAGACGCACGGCGTCTTGAAGCGGGATCGCCGGCTTCTGGCCGAAGACCCGTTCCAGCGCGCCGAAATTCGCCGGCTGACGGAATGGTTCATGCAGAAGATGGAGCAGGACGTTACGCGGCCGCTGACGCGCGAACGCGTCTTCAAGCTGCAGATGACCGCCGAACAGGGCGGCGGCGCGCCTGATTCCAAGGTGATGCGGATGGCGCGCGGCAATATCCGCCAGCATATGAAGTATCTGTCCTGGCTGGCCGGCTCCCGGCAGTGGCTCGCGGGCGACCGGCTGAGCTATGCCGATCTTGCGGCGGCGGCCTCGATTTCCGTGCTAGACTATCTCGGAGAGATCGACTGGACGGAGTCCCCGATCGCCAAGGAATGGTATCAGCGCCTGAAGTCGCGCCCGTCCTTCCGGCCGATCCTGGCGGAACGCGTGCGCGGTGTCACTCCGGTTTCGCACTACGCCGATCTGGATTTCTAGAGTATTTTCGTTTTGAGCGGAGTTGCGGAAATGCTTCGTCTTTTTGTTTTCTCGCAAATCCGGACGCAAAACCGCTGCGCACTTTTGCTGGAATTGCTCTAACGAGGGCTCGTCATGCCCGAGGATCGTGAAACGGAAAGAGCCAACAAGCGACGAAGCGCGCTGACCGCCTTCCTGCGCGAAGAGGCACGCGCTCAGGGCTTCGATCTCTGCCGCATCACCCGCCCGGACGCCATTCCCGAGGCTGCCGTCAGGCTCGGCCAGTTTCTTGACAAGGGCCACCACGGCACCATGGGCTGGATGGAAGAAACGCGTGACCGGCGGGCCGATCCGCGCGTGCTCTGGAGCGAGACGCGTTCCATTGCCGTTTTCGGCCTCAATTACGGCCCCGACGAAGATCCGCGCGGCATTCTGGACAAGAGAGACAAGGCGGCGATCTCCGTCTATGCGCAGAACCGCGATTATCACGATATCATCAAGGGACGGCTGAAAGAGATCGCCACACGCTTTGCGGCACGCTCGAAAGAGGACGTCAAGGTCTTCGTCGATACCGCGCCGGTCATGGAGAAACCGCTCGCCGGTGCCGCCGGCCTCGGCTGGCAGGGCAAGCATACCAATCTCGTCAGCCGCGCCTTCGGATCCTGGCTGTTCCTCGGCTCGATGTTCACCACGGCCGATCTCGAGCCGGACCAGCCTGAAGTCGACCATTGCGGTTCCTGCCGGGCCTGTCTCGACATCTGCCCGACATCAGCCTTTCCGGCCCCCTATCAGCTCGATGCCCGCCGCTGCATCTCCTATCTGACCATCGAGCACAAGGGGCCGATCGATCCGGAGCTCAGGCCGATGATCGGCAATCGCATCTACGGCTGCGACGACTGTCTTGCCGTCTGCCCCTGGAACAAGTTCGCCAGCGCCGCCTCGGAAATGAAGCTGGTTGCGCGGGACGATCTCAAGGAGCCATCTATCGCCTTTCTGCTCGATCTCGACGATCCGACCTTCCGCACTTTCTTCAGCGGCTCACCGGTGAAGCGTATCGGCCGGGACCGGTTTATCCGCAATGTCCTCATCGCCGCCGGCAACTCCCGCGAACGCTCTCTTACAGAGAAGTGTCGCGAATTGGCTGAAGATCCATCGCCTGTCGTGCGGGGAATGGCCGTCTGGGCACTATCGCAGCTGATGACGGCTGGCGAGTTCCGAGCATTTGCGGCACAAAGGCATGGCGAAGCGGACGAAGAGGTTCGCGCGGAATGGAAACTGGCAGGGGTGTTGTGATGCATGTGATGATTTTCGGTTGCGGCTATTCGGGAACGGCCATCGCCAAGGCTTTCGCCGGATCCGGCATTCGCGTCACCGGCACGACCCGTTCCGCCGAGAAGGCTGCATTGCTGGCGGAGGAAGGCGTCGAAGCCTTCGTCTTCGACGGCAAGACGCTCGATCCCGCTCTGGCCGAGGCAATTCAGTCCGCGACGCATCTGGTGCAATCGATCGCACCGGGAAAAGCGGGCGATCCGCTGCTGCGGCTGGCGCAGCTCAATCTCAAGGCGCTGATGCCGAAGCTGCAATGGATCTGCTACCTTTCGACCGTCGGCGTCTATGGCGACCACAAGGGCGCCTGGGTCAGCGAGCAGACCGCGCTGCATCCGGTCGCGGATCGCTCCGTCGAGCGGGTCGAGGCGGAAGACGGCTGGCTGCGCGCCGGCATCAGGCTCGATCTTCCTGTCGCCGTCCTCAGGCTTGCCGGCATTTACGGTCCGGGGCGAAACGCGTTCTGCAATCTGGAAAAAGGCACAGCGCGGCGGCTCATCAAGGCAAACCAGGTTTTCAACCGCATCCGCGTCGAAGACATCGGCGCCTGCGCCCGCTTCCTGTCCGACCGCGGCCTTGGCGGTATATATAATGTGACCGATGACGAGCCCGCACCGCCGCAGGACGTGATCGTGGAAGCGGCCCGCCTCATGGGCGTCGAGCCGCCGCCCGAACAGCCCTTCGAAACGGCGGAACTGACGCCGATGGCGCGCTCCTTCTATGGCGAGAACAAGCGTGTTTCGAACGCGAAGTTGCGCGCGCTCGGCTTTGCCTTCCACTACCCAGAGTATCGCATGTCACTCGCGGAACTATGGTCTTCAGGGCGGTGGCGCGGCTGAAAAGGGGTTTCGCCACCAAGCGAAATCGCATGAAAATTCCTACTTGGCCGCCCAGCCTAGTTCAATTTTCCCCGCAATTATGGTTAATGGCCTCTAAAATTGCACAAATGCGGCAACGATTATGGCAAAGCCGCAAAATTATTTTTCCAAAATTCGTGATCTCCGGCATTGTGGCATGGCCTCCGGAAAAATCGTTCCACTTTTAACTGATTTTGTTGGGTTTTTTCCATAACCGAGCAAATCCATTGAATAGTCACAGTATTTGTCATGATTCACAATTGTTACAGTCTGTAACATTCCGTGATCAGTAGTGGCACTTTTTCGCCATTTTTGGCCGGATTTAAGCCCCGCCGCCTACGCAAGGCGCAAGTTCAATAACTTGAGGGAAAAACGGTTTGAAGAAAATCGCACGTTCTTTGGCGATCGCCGCAACTATATCCGCCTCCTTTTCTGTCGTTTCGACACCGGCATTTGCATCCGCTGGCTGCGGAGGCGCTTCATGGTACGGAGGAAGCTCCAAGACTGCTTCCGGGGAACGTATGAGTTCCAGAAATCTTACTGCCGCCCATCGCTCGCTTGCTTTCGGCACGCGTCTGAGGGTCACCAACAAGCATAATGGTCGCAGCGTCGTCGTTCGCATCAACGACCGCGGACCCTTCATTCACGGGCGCGTTCTCGATCTCTCCCGTGCCGCCGCTCAGAACATCGGCATGGTCGCCTCCGGAACGGCCAAGGTCTGCTACGAAGTCGTCGCATCGAAGTAATCGCCGATCGCCGCAAAGGCCCGGCAAATCGGCATGACGCTTGCTCTCTCGGTCAATCGCGGCTACCACGCGATTGAGACATCTCAACAATCTGCCGCCATGTGCAATATTCGAGCGGATTGGTGAGGTGTCCGCAGTTTTGACAGGGCGCAGATCTCCCGATGAGCCGACCAGGCTCCGGGCCATGCGCAAGCAGGAGAGCAGTGAATGCGTCTGGGCGGCCGATTGCAGGGGGCCATCGAAGTTCTTGCCGATATAGAAACGCGCAAGCGACCGGTGGCTGACGCCCTGAAGGATTGGGGCCTTGCCCATCGCTTCGCCGGTTCCGGCGACAGGGCCGCGATCGGCAATATCGTCTACGACGCACTGCGCATGCGACTTTCCCATGCCTGGCTGATGGAAGACGACAGCCCCTCGGCATTGGCCCATGCCGTACTCTTTCGCCAGTGGGGCCTTACGCCCGAGGCTCTCGCCGCAGAACTCGACGGCGACAAATTCGCGCCCGAGGCACCGGGCGCCGAGACGCTGGCTGCCTTTACGTCCCGCAAGCTCGAAAACGCGCCCCTTCATATCCAGGGCGACATCCCGGAATGGGTCGAACCCTCCTTCCAGCGCGCATTCGGTGACAGCTGGCTTTCCGAAGCGCAGGCTCTTTCCGAACGTCCGACGCTCGACCTTCGCGCAAACTCGCTGAAGGCCGACCGCGCCAAGGTCGTGAAGGCGCTGGAGCGTGCAGGCGCGCAGGCATCGAAGATTGCCCGTTGCGGCATCCGCATTCCAGCCGGCGAAGGCGCATCCCGCCTGCCGAACGTCACCGCAGAACTTTCCTTCCAGAAGGGCTGGTTCGAGGTTCAGGACGAAGGCTCGCAGATCGTCGCCGATCTCGTCCTGCCCGAAGAGGGCGATCAGGTGCTCGACTATTGCGCCGGCGGCGGCGGCAAGACGCTTGCCATGTCGGCCGCCATGCATAACAAGGGTCAGGTTCACGCCTATGACAGCGACCGGCGGCGGCTGGCGCCGATCATCGAGCGGCTGAAGCGGGCTGGAACCCGTAATGTCCAGGTCCATGATGAGCGCAGCGGTCTGCTTTCCCTGCGCGGCAAGTTCGACAAGGTTCTGGTCGATGCGCCATGCACCGGCACGGGCACCTGGCGGCGGCGACCCGATACGAAGTGGCGGCTGACGCAGAAGAATCTCGACGAGCGCACCAGCCAGCAGCAGGAAGCCCTGGCGCAGGCTGGCGAGTTCGTCCGCCCAGGCGGCTCGCTGCTCTATGTGACCTGCTCGGTCCTGCCGGACGAGAACGAAGCGCAGGTGAACCGCTTTGCCGCGCAAAATCCTGACTTCGAGGTGGTGGAAACCCTGAGCTCTTGGGAAAAGCTGTTCGGCAAGGAAGCGCCGCAGCCGCTCTCCTCGGACGGCAAGACCATCACGCTGACGCCTGCCTCCACGGATACCGACGGCTTCTTTTTCTGCCGCTTGCAGCGCAAGGGATGAATTGAAATCCATCCGCGCTCGATGAATTGCAGCCGAGGCGGAATGAGATGAGACGGCGCGGCGGCGATGACCTTTGCGCTGTCGAGCACGACCATCGTGGCCAGCGTTCACGCCTATGGATGCTATCCCAATGTTGCAGGCGGCATGGCTGGCCGGCATCGCCGCTTTTTTCCCTGCAAATCCATTCTTTGGCAGCGCCTGAACCAATGAAGACCCGCCTTAAAACAATTCCAAACTAGAGTGTTTGACACAAGTTTATTTTTCATACATGACACAAATTACCAGGTTTTGACGGCGTCCCCCGCCGTCACAGGAGAGGAATATGAAACTGAAGATCAATATTGGCGCCGCGCTTGCGGCGGTCCTCGCCACGACTGCCGTATCCGACTTGCCGGCCTTCGCAGCCGCTCCGGAGCCCGCTGCCGTCCTCAAGCATTATACGGAACTGGCGCATGCCAAATATCAGGACGCGCTGACCACGGCGCAGGCGCTCGACAAGGCGATCGACGCCTTGCTTGCCAACCCCAGCGACAAGACGCTGAAGGCAGCGCGTGCCGCCTGGATCAAGGCTCGCGTTCCCTATGCGCAGACGGAAGTCTATCGTTTTGGTAATCCGATCGTTGATGATTGGGAAGGCCAAGTGAATTCCTGGCCGCTGGACGAAGGCCTGATCGACTATGTCGATGCTTCCTACGGCACCGAGAGCGACGAAAACTCGCTTTACGTCGCCAATGTCATCGCCAACAAGACGATCAAGATCAACGGCAAGGATGTCGACGCTTCGCATCTGACGCCGGAATTCCTGTCGGGCACGCTGCACAAGGCCGGCGGCGTCGAGGCCAATGTCGCGGTCGGCTATCACGCCATCGAATTCCTGCTCTGGGGCCAGGACCTGCACGGCACCGGACCGGGTGCCGGCGAACGCCCGGCCACCGACTATGATCTGAAGAATTGCACGCATGGCAATTGCGATCGTCGTGCCGAGTATCTGCGCTCCGCTTCGACGCTGCTCGTCGCCAACTTCAAGGACATGGCGGAGAAGTGGGCGCCGGACGGCGAAGCCACCAAGAACGTCCAGGCCGATCCGAAGGCTGGCCTCACCACCATCCTGACCGGCATGGGCTCGCTCTCCTACGGCGAACTTGCGGGCGAGCGCATGAAGCTCGGCCTGCTGCTGCACGATCCGGAAGAAGAGCAGGATTGCTTCTCCGACAATACCTACAACGAGCACAATGGCGACGCCATCGGCATCGCGTCTGCCTATAACGGCAATTACACGCGCGTCGACGGCACCAAGATGGAGGGCCCGTCGCTGCACGATCTGGTCAAGGCCAAGGATCCGGCGCTCGACAAGGAAATGGAAGCCAAGCTCGACGCCACCCTCGAAGCCATGAAGGCGCTGGTGCATCGCGGCGAGACGGTCGAGAAATACGACCAGATGATCGGCGAAGGCAACAAGGAAGGCAACGCCACCGTGCAGAAGGCGATCGACGGCCTGCTCGACCAGACGAAGAGCATCCAGCGGGTCATCGCCGCTCTCGATCTCGGCACCATCAAGCTTGAAGGTTCGGCGAGCCTGGACAATCCTAACACCGTCTTCAAGAAGTAATGAGGGAGGTGGCAGCGCGGCTAGCGCTGCCACCTCGACGCCCATGACAAGCATCCAGGCCAACCGCGCCCTCCTGCCCGCCCTCGCTGCGGGTTTTCTGGTTTTCTCCATCACCCTGGCTGCGGCCGGCATTCTGGACTTTCCGGCCACGCGGACCGACCTCTCAGCCGAGCAGCTGAAAAGAGTACGCGACGTGACCCGCGCGACCGAGGATTTCTCCAAAGCCGAGCCCTATGAGGCGATGCAGGGCGGCGCGCTGACCTCGATCGATCTTGTCACCCGCGATATCTTCTCCAAGCCTTCGGCCAATCTCAGTCTGGAGCGCGGACAGGATTTCCATCTCGGCAATGCCCTCTTCCGCAAGCTGTGGGTTTCCGCGCCCTCCTCCACGCAGGCCTCCGACGGGCTCGGACCGCTGTTCAACGCCCGCTCCTGCCAGAGCTGCCACCTCCGCGACGGCCGCGGACACGGGCTCGAGGCGATGGGAACCGATGCCACATCCCTGGTGTTGAGGCTGGCACGACCGGCGGCAACTCCAGAAGAAGAACAGGCAGCCAAGGATTTCCGCGCGCTCAACTTTCCGGATTCGACCTATGGCGCGCAGTTGCAGGATCTGGCCGTGCCCGGCCTAGCAGCTGAAGGCAAGGTGACGGTCGCCTACACCGAGGAGGCCGTGATACTTGCCGGTGGCGAGACCGTGACGTTGCGCAAGCCGCATTATGGCATGACCGATCTAGCCTATGGGCCGATGGATCCCACCACCACGCTTTCGCCGCGCATCGCGCCGCCGATGATCGGTCTCGGCCTGATCGAGGCCATTCCGGAAGCCGATATTCTTGCCAATGCCGACCCGGACGGCAAGAACGGCGACGGTGTTCATGGCAAGGCCGCGATCGTCCGCGATCATCGTACCGGGCAACTCGCGCTCGGCCGTTTCGGCTGGAAGGCGCAGAATGCGACGGTGCGTGATCAGGCGGCCGACGCCTTTTCCGTCGATATCGGCATTTCGACGCCGGACCGCCCGAACCCCTATGGCGACTGCACGGTGAAGGAGTCGCGCTGCCTGGCCATGCCGAACGGCGTGCAGAAGCGCCTCGGCGATACCGAGGCGCCCGATCCGGTCCTTCCGCTCGTCACCTTCTACTCCGAAAATCTCGCCGTGCCCGCCCGCCGCAAGGCCAGCTTCCCCGACGTGCTGCATGGCAAGGAAATGTTCTATCGCTCCGGCTGCGCTGCCTGCCACACGCCGAAATTCGTGACGCGCGACGGCATCAAGGGCAGCGACGGCAAGGGTTCTCCGCAGGCCTTCCAGCTGATCTGGCCCTATTCCGATTTCCTGCTGCACGATATGGGCGACGGCCTTTCCGACGGGCAGCAGGTTGGCGTGGCATCGGGTCGCGATTGGCGCACGCCGCCGCTCTGGGGTATAGGCCTCACGCAAACGGTGAGCGGACAGCAGGCCTATCTGCATGACGGCCGCGCCCGCACATTGACCGAAGCCATCCTCTGGCACGGAGGGGAGGCTGAAAAAGCCCGCAATGCATTCGCCGAGCTTTCAAAGGACGATCGGCAAGCCCTCATCAACTTTCTGGAGTCTCTCTGATGCGCCCCTGGAAACGTCTCGCCGCCAGCCTTCTCCTCACCGTTGCGGCTTTGCCTGTCCATGCAGAGGATAAGACGGCCACTGGCGCCGGCCTGAACGAGGCGGCAGTGCCGGCCACCTTGCAGAAGGCGGTGGACGACGTCATTCGGCCTGGCTACCGCGCCATGCATGACTCCGCCTCGAAATTGACTGCCGCGATGAAGGCACTTTGCGCCGATCCCTCCACTGCCAGGCTGGCAAGCGCCAAGTCGGCCTTCGGCGACACAGTGAAGAGCTGGTCGCGCATCGAGATCGTCGACACGGGACCTATCATCGAGAAGAACCGTTTCGAGCACATCCTGTTTTATCCCGACCGCAAGGGCGTCGGCCTCAAGCAGGTGCAGGCATTGATCGCCAAGGCGGATGAGCAGGACACGACCGTCGAGGGCGTTGCCGGCAAGAGCGTGGCGCTGATGAGCATGACGGCGCTGGAATACGTGCTCGACGGCAACGGCTCGGAGGTGCTCGCCACCGAAAAGCAGAACTTCCGTTGCCGCTATGGTGCAGCCGTCGCCGGCAATATCGAAAGCACCACCAAGGAGATCGCCGACGAATGGGACGCCCCGGAGGGAGTGCAGAAATCTTGGAAATTCCCCAGCAAGGATAGCAGTGATTTCACGGACAACAAGGAAGCGGTCACGGCACTGCTCGGCGTCCTCGTGCATGGCGCGGTCAAAATCCGCGACCAGCGACTGGAAAGCTTCTACAAGGGCGATCCGGCATCAGCGCGGCCGAAAATGGCGGTCTACTGGCGCTCCGGCAATACCTGGACCTCTTTCACCGGCAATATCGAGGGTCTCAAGACGCTCTGGGAAAAGGCCGACATGGCGAGCTTGCTGCCATCAGACAAGCGTGATGTCGCCGCCAAGATCGACAGGCTGCTGAACGAACTTGCGACAACGGCGCCAACGATCAATCCGGATATCGAAGCGGCCGTCGGCAAGGACACGGACCGCGCCAAGATCGACAGGCTGCTTTCCGTCAGCCGCGATCTCGCCAAGGGCTTCAGCGACGAGTATGGCGGCGCCATCGGGCTCTCGGCAGGCTTCTCCTTCGCGGACGGAGACTAGTACATGATGCCGAAAAGTGTTTGCCGTTTTCGGGCGACATCATGTTCTACTTCCTCGATTTTAGAGCGGATGATTTTAGGTCGAACAGACCTAAAATCATCCGACTCCGGGCGCATGCGCAGCGGCCTCATCGATCGGAGAGCCTTCGTCAAGGCAGCGGGGCTGACCTTCCTCGCGGCGCTCAAGCCCGGTGCCTTGATGGCGCTGGAGCGTGCCGACGCGGTCTACGCCTCCGGCATCCGCGCCGCCGACGGCTCCTTTGCCGTGGCGACGGTAACCGAACAGGGCCGCATCGTCGATCAGGTCGCGCTGCCCGCCCGCGCTCATGGCATGGCCTTTTCGAAGGCGACCGGCAAGACCGTCGCCTTCGCCCGCCGGCCGGGCACCTATGCGATGGTCTTCGACCCTTGGAACAAGGCCGAGCCGATCGTCATATCAGCCAAAGAGGGCCGGCATTTCTATGGTCACGGCACGTTTTCGCCTGACGGTAGGCTGCTCTACGCCAGCGAGAACGACTTCGACAACAATCGCGGCATTATCGGGCTCTATGACGGCGGCAACCGCTTTGCCCGCATCGGCGAATACGAGACCTATGGCGTCGGCCCGCACGACATGACCGTCTCGGACGACGGCAGGCTCCTCATCGTCGCCAATGGCGGCATCGAGACGCATCCGGATTTCGGCCGCACCAAGCTCAATCGCGACCATATGGAACCGTCGCTGACGTTGATCGACGCTGCGAGCGGCCGGCTGATCGAGAAACATACGCTTCCGCCGCAATATGCCCAGGTCTCGACCCGTCACGTCGATATCGATGCCAGCGGCCGGGTCTGGTTTGCCTGCCAGTATGAAGGTCATCGCAACGACCTGCCGCCGCTGGTCGGCCACTTCGCGCGGGGCGAGGATCTGACCTTCGTCACGCTGCCCAACGACACGACCCGCGCACTCGGCAACTATGTCGGCGCCATCGCCGTCAATCGCGCCGAAAACCTCGTCGGTGTCACATCGCCGATCAAGGGTACATCGGTGATGCTGGATGCGAAGACCGGTAGGGTGCTGAAGGTAGAAAGCATCGCCGATGCGGCCGGCATCGCGCCGGCCAGTCATGGGTTTGCCGTATCGTCCTATGATGGGAATTTTCTGGGCGAGCACAGCGATGTCGCCTGGGACCAGCATATCGTGCGGATCAAGCGGCCTGCGGCTTGATGGGCGTGGGAATTCCACCAAGCACGGAAGTGAACTACGTTTGCTCTACTTCCGTCACCCCTCCGCGAACTCGCAACTTAGATTTTGTCTGAACACCTCATCACTGCCTGGCAAATTCCGCCCGCTCCGCCGTGACCGCTACAGCCGCCGCCTTGGCGGCCGTGCGCAGCCAATCCGTACCGCGTTCATCGAGATCGGCAAGAATGCCTGGAACGAGCGAAGCATCGTTGGCATGGCAATTGGCGATTTCGAAGCCCATCAGATCCAGCATATCCGGCGACAGCAACACCTGCGCATCGCCGTCGACCTCGATCTTGCGGCTGTTGGGTGACAGGCGGCGCACCAGCAAGCCTCCGTCCACTTGATAACGCGGGTCGGGCGAACGTGCCCGTCCGCCGGCGATGATCCCGGTGCGGATCACCTTGTCCGAAGGATCGTGCCTGAGCGACCAGCCGGATTGCAGCAAGGCCTTGACCTCGCGCAGTACAGGCCCGCCGCGCCATTCGGCATAGGCAACGAAGCGCGGCCGTCCGAGGCTGCCGGTGCCGGCGAGGCGCGGCTTGGGTTCGAATACGGTCGCAGGACCAGGCAAAGCCTTGCTCAGCGCTTCGAGATAGCGATTTGCAATCGGGCCGTTTGCCGGCGGCAGGCTGCGATATTTTTCCCAGAAAGCCTTGCGCTCGGCATTGGGCAGCAGCACAGCCTTGCGCAGCCATTTGTAATCGCGTTCGAGAATGACAGGAGACGGCGCGCGCAAGCCGCGGCGATAGCCTGCGACGATGCTATCGGCAACAGTGCGTGGCGTCGGGCCATCCTCGCTGCGCGCCAGGATGGCGCTCACTGCAAGACGCACGAGATCGAGCGCATAGGGCATGACGGCCGCCTCGTCGAAGTCGTTCGCGCCCCAGACGAGTCGCCCCTCCTCGTCACGCCATGTGCCGAAATTCTCCAGATGCGTATCACCGATAGACAGTAGCTGCGGCGCGCCCTTGAGGTCGGGACAGATGTCGAGGATCGTTTCGGCCCAGCGCCAATAGGTTCCGCGCAGGAAGGAGAAGCCGTCGACCCTCATCAGCTTGTGCTTCTTCTCCAGACCAGCCTCTACCAGATCGGCGCCGAGCTGTGCCCGCAGCCATGTCTCGTAGGCGATCACCGATTGCCGGATCGTCGTCATTCGCGCACCTCGTCATGAATTCCCTCACTCGAATAGCATGGCGCGGCCGTTGAGAAAATTCGAGGCGAGCGATAGACGCTTGATAGGCTTATTTTCCACCGCCAATCCGGACCTCGCAAACGATATGAATCAACCGAACTCCGACGTGACATTGCCCGTGCAAATGCAACTGGAGGCCTATAATGCCAAGGATATCGACGCCTTCATGCAATGGTGGGCGGACGACTGCGAATATTATCAGTTCCCATCCACTCTGCTCGCCAAGGGAGCCCTGGAAATCCGGGATCGTCATGTCGCCCGCTTCCGCGAACCCAATCTCTTCGGCAAGCTGATCTCGCGCATGGCGGTCGGAAATCTGGTCATCGATCAGGAAATCGTCATTCGCAATTTTCCCGAGGGACGCGGCGAGGTGGACGTGATCTGCATTTACGAGATCGAAAACGGCAAGATCGCTAAAGCCTGGTTCAAGATCGGGACGCCGCGTCTGGATTAGCCGAGAGAGAAACGGATTGCAAAGCCCGCCGCGGCACCGTCGATTCCCTCCGGATAACCCTTGTCCAAACGGCCGCTCCATGCCAATTTCGCACCCGCGAAAGGGGACGGTATGACAGGGGCAGACAGCAGCGACTTTCGGACGCGTATCAGAACGAGCTTCGACCGGCAGGCAGCAATGGCGACGATCGGCGCGGAACTGACACGCGTGGAGCACGGCACGGTCGAGATCGAGCTGCCGTTCGACATGAAGCTGACGCAGCAACATGGCATCCTGCACGCCGGCATCATCGCTGCCGCTCTGGATTCGGCCTGCGGCTTTGCCGCCTACAGCGTCATCGATCCCTCCGCATCGATCCTCACGATCGAATTCAAGATCAATCTGATGTCGCCGGGGCGCGGCGAGCGCTTCCTGTTTCGGGGCGATGTCACCAAGCCGGGCACGACGATCATCGTCGCCGACGGCCGTGCCTATGCGATCGGCGACGGGCCGGCCAAGCTGATTGCCTCGATGACGGGAACCATGATGGTCATCCGGGGCAGAGAGGGAATTAGCGGATGAAATTCGAATTGAAGCGCGTCTCAGGCAAATCGATCCTGTTCGTCATGGCGGCCGAGGCCGAATACGGGCCTTTCCTGCGCTCGCGCATCGATCCGCTGATGACGGGCGTCGGCCCCGTCGAGGCGGCGATCGCGCTCACTCGCGCTTTCGCCCAGCTCGAAGCTGAGGACGACCTCCCCGATCTTGTGGTTTCGCTCGGCTCGGCCGGCTCAGCCAGACTGGAGCAGACGGAAGTCTATCAGGTCACCTCCGTCTCCTATCGCGACATGGATGCCTCGCCGCTAGGCTTCGAGAGAGGCCGTACGCCTTTCCTCGATCTGCCGGCCACCATCGAACTGCCGCTGCGCATTCCCACTATTGCCGAAGCCAGCCTTTCCACCGGCGGCAATATCGTCTCCGGCACGGAGGCCTATGAGCGCATCGGTACGGACATGGTCGACATGGAAACCTTCGCGGTGCTGCGCGCCTGCCAGATCTACAGCCTGCCGCTGATCGGCCTGCGCGGCATTTCCGACGGCAAGGTCGAGCTACAGCGCATTTCCGACTGGACGGAGTATCTGCATGTGATCGACCGCAAACTCTCCTATGCCGTCGACGGACTGTTTACGGCGCTGGAAGACGGGGTATTCTGGTTCTGACAGACCGGAAACCACCGGGGCAATTCCAGGAAAAGCGTGCAGCGGTTTTCCGTCCGGAGTTGCCTACAGAGAAAGAGAGTAAGGACAATCGGGACAATAAAATCGGCCCTCGCGTGATTTGCCCGATTGCCAGGGAAAGCGCTTTTCATTAAAGGCTCGCCATGACCCAGACAGCACATCCAGACACCGTTCTCATCGTCGATTTTGGCAGCCAGGTGACGCAGCTCATCGCAAGGCGTGTGCGCGAAGCAGGCGTCTACTGCGAAATCGTTCCCTTCCAATCCGCCGAAGCCGGCTTCAAGCGGCTGCAGCCGAAGGCCGTGATCCTCTCCGGCAGCCCGGCCTCGACCGTGGACGAAGGCTCGCCGCGGGCGCCGCAGATCATCTTCGACAGCGGTATCCCTGTCTTCGGCATCTGCTACGGCCAGCAGACCATGTGCATGCAGCTCGGCGGCAAGGTCGAGAGCGGCCACCATCGCGAATTCGGCCGCGCCTTCCTGGAAGTCGACAAGGATTGCCCCCTCTTCGAAGGCCTCTGGTCGAACGGTTCGCGCCATCAGGTGTGGATGAGCCATGGCGACCGCGTGACCGCGCTGCCGGAAGGCTTCGAAGTGGTTGCCACATCCTCGAACGCGCCCTACGCCTTCATCGCCGACGAGAAGCGCAAATATTACGGCGTACAGTTCCATCCGGAGGTCGTGCATACGCCCGACGGCGCCAAGCTGATCGGCAACTTCATTCACAACATCGCCGGGATCAAGGGCGACTGGTCGATGTCAGCCTATCGCGCCAAGGCGGTGCAGGCGATCCGCGATCAGGTCGGCGACAAGCGCGTCATCTGCGCGCTTTCCGGCGGCGTCGATTCCTCCGTTGCAGCCCTTCTGATCCACGAGGCGGTCGGCGACCAGCTGACCTGCATCCTCGTCGACCACGGTCTGATGCGAAAGGACGAGGCGGCAAACGTCGTCGCCATGTTCCGCGAACACTACAATCTGCATCTCCTGCATGTCGACGCTTCCGACCGCTTCATCGGCGAGCTGGAGGGTGTCAGCGACCCCGAGACCAAGCGCAAGATCATCGGCCGGCTCTTCATCGAGACTTTCGAAGAGGAAGCCAAGAAGCTTGGCGGCGCCGATTTCCTCGGCCAGGGCACGCTCTATCCCGACGTCATCGAGAGCGTTTCCTTCACCGGTGGCCCCTCGGTCACCATCAAGTCGCATCACAATGTCGGCGGCCTGCCGGAGCGCATGAAGATGCAGCTCGTCGAGCCGCTGCGCGAACTCTTCAAGGACGAGGTGCGCGCGCTCGGCAAGGAACTCGGCCTGCCCGACAGCTTCATCGGCCGTCACCCCTTCCCCGGCCCCGGCCTTGCTATTCGCTGCCCGGGCGGCATCACCCGCGAGAAGCTGGAGATACTGCGCGAAGCCGACGCCATCTACCTCGACGAAATCCGCAAAGCCGGCCTCTACGACGCCATCTGGCAGGCCTTCGCCGTGCTGCTGCCGGTCCAGACTGTCGGCGTCATGGGCGATGGCCGCACCTACGAATTCGTCTGTGCGCTGCGCGCCGTCACCTCAGTCGACGGCATGACCGCGGATTTCTATCACTACGACATGGAATTCCTCGGCCGCGCTGCGACCCGCATCATCAACGAAGTCCGCGGCATCAACCGCGTGGTCTACGACGTCACGTCGAAGCCGCCCGGCACGATCGAGTGGGAGTGATCGGACGTACCGCGGAGTAAAATGAGGATACAACAGCTTATGATAGGCGATGTTGTATCCTCGATAGCAGTCGGCCGGTTTCACTTCGGGATTTGCCTACCGGAGCGATTTCAAATTATTGAAGTCTGTGCGGCCCTAGATCAGCGCGTCTTCGCGCCGCAAAAGCGTTCATCATCACTGTGAATTTGGGCCTTGTCGGCCGTGCCCGAGGCGGCTCTTGGCGTGATCGATGAAAGCGCGCAGTTTGGGCATCATCTGCCGGTAGCCGGGATAGTAGAGAAATACGCCGGGAGCCACGGGCGCAAACGGTTCCAGCATTCGTATGAGTTTCCCCGCCTTCACCGCATCGGCGGCGATCGGCTCGGGCACTTGCGCAAGACCCACTCCCTCGACGGCCGCCCTCAGCACCGTGGGAATGTCGTTGGCGATAAGGGGTCCGGAAACGACGACTTCGACTGCCTCCCTGCCGTTGACGAAGGACCATGGCGCGATCGACCCGTTCGAGCGGCGCAGGCGCAGGCAGGCATGCCCGCGCAGATCGTCGATGGCTTCCGGCCGCTGTCGCCGTCGCAGATATTCGGGGCTGCCGACGACGGCCAACGGCAACGACGGCGTTAAACGTACCGCAATCATATCGGCTTCGATGAACTGGCCGAGCCGAATGCCGGCATCAAATCCTTCGGCGGCGATATCGACCAGATCCGCGTTTGCCGCAATCTCCACCTCCACATCGGGATAAGCTTGGCAGAAGGATGCGATCAGCGGCTCGAGCAGGATCGGCACGACGGATGGGGGGACCGTGAGACGCAGCAGCCCGGCAGGCCGCTGCCCGAGATCACGCGCGACCTCGCTTGCGGCGACAAGCTCCTCGAAAGCGGGTTTTGCGCGCGCGTAAAATCGTTCGCCGGCTTCGCTGAGGCCGACGCTGCGTGTGGTGCGAATGAAAAGCGCGGAGCCGACCCGCGCCTCGAGTGCGCGTACGGCTTGGCTGATCGCCGATGGCGTCACCCCGAGTTCCGCGGCCGCTTTGCGAAAGCTGCGATGCTGAGCAACGCTCAGGAACGCCTCCACGCCGTCCAGCGCACCTTGCCTGATTGTGAAGTTCCGCTTCATAGCTCGGCAACATTATAGCGAATAGTCCATCGCGGGAAGCAGCCATATATTTGAGTTGTAAATCAGGACGTCGCCGAAACGAGACCGTGAAGACGATCTGCAGCCTCTTCCTGGCCCACTCTCACAGGAGCTGCTTCCATGACCCATCCAACCCCTGCCCAGGCACAGGCCGTCTCGCCCGCAACCACCGGGGTAATGATCATCCTTACCGTGAAGGCGGGCGTCACACGCGAACAAGTCATGACCGTCATGCCCGCTGAAATCCAGCAGACGGTACTGCTCTATCTCAGCGGGAAGATTCGAGAATGGTATTCGCGAGGCGACGGGCGCGGAGCCATCTTCATACTGGATTCCAGGGATGTCGCCGAGGCGCAGGCAATCATGGAGGATCTGCCCTTAGCCAGGCAAAATCTCATGGACCACGAATACATCACAATCGGCCCACTTTTGCCGCTCCGCCTGCTCATGGCCAATCCCTGAGCACCCGCAGATATCGAAACATATCCACAAACATAGAGGAATCCGAGCATGCCACAGGACTTCAATCTGCCATTCGTTCTCAGCGTTGCCGGCGCCTTCCTGACAAGTTCGGTGGTGGCTTACGTCTATGTCTGGCCAGCGGTTCGTGAAATGCCGCGTTATGAGGCGCTGAGACTTCTCGCGGCTTTCCACGCGTTCAGGTTCCTGGGGATGAACTTTCTGGTATCCGGATTCGTATCTTCGGAGTTGAGTTCAGATTTCGCCTATCAGGTCGGATGGGGTGATCTCATCGCAGCTGTCCTCGCGCTGGTTTCAATGGCCGCACTTTCTTGGCGGTGGCCGATCGCGGTTCCGATTGTCTGGATATTCAATATCTGGGGAACAATGGATCTTCTGAACGCCTATTACATGGGCGTAACGAGGATCGGAAATCCCGGCCTCTTTGGCGCCGGCGTTTATATACCTGCGCTTTACGTGCCATTGCTGCTCGTCAACCATGGTCTCGCCTTCAGAATTCTGTGGCGGAAGAGAGCATTGGAACAACCGGCATAACGCGGCGGTAGGACCGCGATCCGGCCACCACGCCTTGCGGGATTTCGTGTATGAATAAAAATAACCCGAAGGGCGCAAGGTCTAGCGGGACGCCTGCAGCAGATTTCCCGACGCCAGACCCAAAAAGTGACCTTCATGGAACCGACACTCTCGCCGCCGCGACTGGAAACCGAACGGCTTATCTTGACGGGGCATACGGTCGATGACTTCGAGCCGCTTGCCGGCATGTGGAGCGACCCCCTGGTCGTGAAGCATATTCTCGGCAATGTCGTCTCTACCTCCAGGGAGTCATGGATGCGGATGCTGTCCTATCATGGCCTCTGGCCGCTTCTCGGGCATGGCTACTGGGCAGTCCGCGAGAAGTCTTCCGGTCGCTATGTCGGCGATCTCGGCTTTGCCGATTTTCATCGTGTGATGGAGCCACCGATCAAGGGCATTCCGGAGGCCGGATGGGCATTGGCGGCTTGGGCGCACGGCAAGGGTTTTGCTACGGAAGCTCTGGCCGCGGCCACTTCCTGGCTCGACGAACGGCCGCAATATGACCGGAGCGTCTGCCTGATCTCACCCGATAATGCGGCATCGATCCGCGTTGCCGAAAAGGCGGGCTATCGCGATCCGAAGCCGATCCGCTTGAACGACAAGGATACGCTGTTGTTTTCGCGCGCGCGCCGGGCAACGGAAAAATAGGGCGAGCGGACGCCCCCCCTTGCCCGCTCGATCGCCTAGAACGCCAGCGACTGCTGGACAGGCTTCGGTGGCGCCAGTTGGACGCCTTCCAGCTCGAGCATGTGCGCCTTGGCATTGGAGCCGCCGGGCGCGGAAAAGCCGCCGATCTTGCCGCCGGCTGCCAGAACGCGATGGCAGGGAATGATCAGCGCCACCGGGTTCTTCGCCATGGCCTGCCCGACATCGCGCGCTGCTTCCGGCCCCGCGCCAAGCTGCTTGGCCAGGGTTCCATAGGTCGTGGTGTGACCCCATCCGACCTGCCGGGCGGCATCGTAGATCTGCTTGAAGAATGCATCCTGTTCGCCAAGATCGAGCGTGACGCCCGAGAAGTCGATTTCCTCGCCAGCGAAATAGCGCTTCACCTTGGCAACGACATCCGCGACGTCAGGCGTCGGCGTGCCGGCTTGCGGGTTCGACAGGCGGCGCAGAAGCAGGCGCTCGGTCGCCGCCGCATCCTTCGTCGGCAATTGAAAGCGAATGACGCCGATATCGCTCCACGCGATGCCGCAGAAGCCGCCGGCGGTTTCGAAGATCAGGTAATTCTGCCTTGTCGCATTCATGACGAAAGCTCCTGTGTTTCCACTTGTCCTGAAAATCGTCCTCGAGACGGTCGAATTCAACCCGTTTCTTGCGACGAACGAGAATTCTCACCGTTTTGACGACGGTGGAGCGACGCTGAGATAACCGTCGGCGCAGATATCAATATCCGCCGCCGGTCGGAGGAGCGTTCAGCGTCATGCCACCGCCGGAATTGCGCTCGCCGGAAGTGGTGCAAGACGCAAGAGCAAAGCCGATGAGAGCGAGAAAAAGAACCGCAAAGACAGATCTGGTGAACATGGCCGTCATTCCTTGTTGGTGAGAATGGGCATGAAAGCCCGGGTTTGGAATGAACAGGCTAAGCCGGCGTTTTATTCGATCGCTTTTTGGCGGCACAGATGAGACGAGAGGCACAGCTATATCCAATGTTCTTGTTTTGTTCTTGATTTAGCAATTGCTTTATTCTATCATCCAGCGATCTAAAAACAGGAGGAGGCAAGGCGACAAGGCTTTGAGCTATCCTATGAAGAACAATGGGCAACTCTCGCTCAATCTGGGAGGCGGATCGCGCAGCCGAACACCACCCTCACTTGATCAAGAACCTTTCAACGGACTCTATTTTGCTATTCTGCCAGACCCGGAGATCGCAGCGCGCAGTTTTGAACTAGCTGGGATCTTTCGCCGCCAATACGGCTTTTCAACAAAGCCGCGGCGCAAGGATCTTTTCCATATCACTCTCTATCAAATGAAGATCGATCCGGCCCGCGAGTTGCCCGAGGACGTGGCGTTTGCGGCGATGGAGGCCGCGTCGATGATTAGACGACAGTCGTTTCAGGTCTCGTTCGATCAGGCTGTGAGCTTTGGCAATACCGACAATCGGCCCCTCGTCCTATGGAATAAAAATGGAAACATGGAGCTGAAAGCGCTCCATCGCGAACTGGATGAAGCCGTCGAGCTTACGGGCTTCAAGAGAGGCCGTGAAAAGCAGGTCGAGCCGCATATGACGTTGCTTTATCGAGGGCACCTCATTCCGGATATCTTGCTCGATGAACCCGTTTCGTGGACCGCGCGCGATTTCGTGCTGATCAATAGTCTGTACGGCAAGGCGACACATGATCACCTTTGCTATTGGACGCTTCGCGACTGAACCCCACGCTCAAGCCTTCGGCTGATTGCCATCTGCCATCACCGCCGTCACGGCGTCATCAACGCTGAAGCTGCAGCGGTTGCCGACGTCCGGAACGCCAGCGAGGACCATGAGATCGCGCACGCGGTCATGCGCGCGGGCGAACTGGACGCGCAGACCGGTGCGCTGCATGGCTTTGTCGAATTCCATCAGTGCGTCCATGGCCGTGCTGTCGATATCGGAACTCTCTTCCAGGCTGAGAATGATAGCCCGCAAGCCTGCCTCGCGTCGGCTGCCCGACATTATCGCGCCGAAGATCGTATCGGCATTGCCGAAAAACAGGGTTTCGCCTGGGCGCCAGATGACAATGCCCGGCATTTCGGACGCATCGCCATGGCGACTGACATCAACAAAATTGTGGCTGCCGCCAAGCCGCCCAAGACGGGCGACATAGGGCGATGCCAGGCGATGCATCATGGCGGCCAGCGAGAGCGCGATCGCCAGCAGCATGCCGTTGAGCACGCCGAACGCCAGCACGCCAACAGCGGCGCCCAGCGCCACGTAGAAATCGCGATGCAGGCGGCGCAGGCGCAGGATAGGGCTCGGATCGAGTGCATGGGTCAGGGCGGCGATCACTACCGCGGCCAGCACCGGCTCCGGCAGAAGCGCCACCAGCGGCCCGGCGCAGGCAATCAGGATAGCAAGACCGATAGCGGCGAAAACGGTGGTTGCCCGCGTCTTCGCACCGGCCGCCTCGCTGGCGAATCCGGCGGAAAAGCCCGCGCCGACCGGCATGCCCTGGACAAGGGCGCTCGCGATATTCGCCGCGCCGAGCGCACCGAGTTCGCGATTGACCTCCAGCGTCTCGCCGTAGCGCAACGCCAAGGCCCGCATCGTGCCCCAGGATTCGGCAAAGAGGATAAGCACGAGCGGCACGGTAAACTGCGCCAACCGTGAATAGGCCGTCCAGTCGGCATCCGGCAGCGACGGCCATTGCGGCAGGATCTCGATGGTGCCGACCAGCTTGACGCCGTGCGCCTCAAGGCCGAACAGGTAGGAAGCGAGGATGCCCGCGACCAGCACGAGGAAGGCACCGGGAATGCCCGGCATACGTTTGAGCAGCAACAATGCCGCCAGCGCCGCGATGCCGACGGCGACGCTGATCGGATTCCATTGCAGGACAGCGCCGAACAGGGCGGCCGCGTAGGTCAGAATGTTGGAGCCCTGCACCGGCACGCCGACCAGGATCGGCAGCTGATGCAGAATGATGGTAATCGCCAGCCCCAGCGCGAAACCGCGCAGCACGGGCCGCGAGATGAAGCCGGTGATGCCGCCGAGGCGCAGCGCACCGGCAACAACGAAAAGAATGCCGGCCAGCGCCACCGCGACCGTCGCCAGCCCGGCCTTGATCGTGGCATCGCCCGGCACCACTGCCAATGTTGCGGCGAGAATAGCGGCGGATGAGGATGTCGGTGAGATGATGGCGAAGCGGCTGCGGCCGAATATGGCATAGATGAGACAACCGGCAATGCCCGCGAGAATGGCCCGATGCGGCGGCAGCCCGGCAATGCCTGCGTAAGCCACCGCTTCCGGCAGCATCAGCCCGGCAACCGATATGCCGGCAACCAGATCTGCCTTGTCCACCACGACCCAACTGCCCAGTTTCGTCATCGATCACCGACCGTAAGTATGGCCCATCCACCTATGGATAGAGATTCGCCGTCACGCTGCAACAAGAAAATAAGCCCTGAAAACCGCACCTTAGGAAGCTGCATCGGCAACGTCGCGCAAGGGGCAGCTTCGACCGATGATGTCGGTGACAAAATCCATCACTGCGCGGATGGCTGGCGAGCGCCGGAGATCCGGATAGGTGACGAGCCAGAGATCACGCGTGGGCGATGGGATCGCCACCGGCAGGCGCACCAACCCCGCCTCGCCATCACCCAGAAAGGCCGGAAGCGCCACGACGCCGAGCCCGGCGCGAGCAGCCTCGAGCTGACCGAAGACATCGGTGGCGCGAAAGACGATTGGGCGGCCTTCCAGCAGACTGCGCAGCCAGGTCTGCTGCGTCAGATATTCCAGCCCGATATCGTAACCGATGAAGGCCCAATCCTTCTCCGGCATCTGCGCGACCGCCGGAATGGCGTAAAGGCCGAAGCGCATGACGCCGATGCGCCGCACCAATAGATCGCTCTCCTCCGGCCGCGTCATGCGCACGGCGATATCCGCCTCGCCCTGATTGAGCGCGGCGCGGCGGGTGACGCCTGCTATCGTGAGGGTGATATCCGGGTGCTTGCTGCGGAACAGTGCCGCTTTCGGAGCGAGAAGATGGGCGGCGACCGACGGCGGCGCACTGATCTTGACGGCAGCGGAAAGGCCGGCGACAGCGCTCTTCGAGTAGCGTCTGATCGCCTCGACATTTTCCTCCATGCCGGCCACCAGCTCGGCGATGGCGCGGCCGTCGGCCGTCAAAGGCGAAGTCCGCGGCCGTCGGTCTATGAGGCGCAAATCCAGCGACCGCTCCAGTGAAGCAATGCGCCGGCCGACCGTTGCGTGGTCGACGCCGAGCTCCCGGGCTGCCGCCGAGAGCGAGCCCGCTCGCGCCAGGGCGGCAAAATGAAGAAGATCCTGCCAATCGATCATCAGTGCATTATTGCACAGATATGGTGAGTTCATACCGAATTTATTCAAGTCGGGGTTTATGGTCAAAGATCTCCCGAAAGGAGACTTCTGCATGCCCCTAGCGATTGCCATTACCGGCCCCGGCGGACCCGAGGCCATGAAAGCCGTCGATCTCCCCGCCACCGAACCAGGCCCCGGCCAAGCCCGGATCCGCCAAAGCATCTCTGGCGTCAATTTCGTCGACATCTATTTTCGTTCCGGCCTCTACCCGCTGCCGCCGGGTCAGAGCGTCCTCGGCTTCGAGGGTGCCGGCGTCGTCGAGGCGCTCGGCTCCGACGTTAGCGAGCTGGAGGTCGGCGACCGTGTCGCCTATGTCGGCCATCCGCTCGGCAGCTATGCCGAGGTGCGCACGCTGTCTGCCAGCCGGCTGGTGAAACTGCCCGACGGCGTCAGCGAGCGGGTCGCCGGCAGCACGATGCTGCGCGGGCTTACCGCCCATATGGTGCTGCAAAAGGTCTATCCGCTGAAATCGGGTGAATGGGTTCTGGTACATGCGGCAGCCGGCGGTGTCGGCCAGCTCGTCACGCGCCTTGCCAAACGCCTCGGCGCCAACGTCATCGCCACGGTCGGCTCCGAAACCAAGGCCGGCTTCGCCTACGAGGCCGGCGCGGACGTGGTTCTGCTGCACACGTCGGACGACTGGGTAGAGGAAACCCGCCGCGTCGCCGATGGTCGCGGCGTGCATCTGGCCGTCGACGGGATCGGCGGAACGATGCTGTCGCGGACGCTCGCCACCGTACGCCCCTTCGGCATGGTCGCGAGCCTCGGCCAGGCGGCCGGTCCTATACCCCCGGTCGAAATCGGGGAATTGACCGCACCCCGCGCTATCGGCCTGTCGCGCCCAAGCGTGTTGACCTATGCAAACGATCCGGAGCTATACCGCCGGGGCACCGCGGCCCTGATGGAGCACCTGCAGGCCGGGTTGATCAATCCGATCGGCGCCGAATATGAGCTGAAGGATGCAGCGCGGGCTCATGCGGATCTCGAAGCCGGTCGCACGACGGCCAGCGTCGTCTTGACGATGTAGAGTTCATGCGGGCGGGGGCTGCCCATTGGCCCCGCCCGCATCACAGATTTTTTGGGGCTCGACGCACATTATCGGCATGCCGTCAACGGATTTTGCTGCAAGGCAGCAATTCGTTGACCTCAGCTGCATTTGCCTGATACGCGTTGTTCATGGCGACGCGCGGCCATTCGGTTATCGCCGCCATATCTACGCGATACGAAATCTCGACCTTTCGTGGCAAACAGTTTGGGCATCGCTCCTGCCGGTGCCTGCAGGCGATATCCCGTGAACACAGCCTCCCAGACCATCAGGTTCAACTCGACCCTGGCTCTCGTTTCCATCGTTGCACTGACATTCTTCGGCTACATAGCCATCGGCCTTCCGCTCGCCGTGCTGCCGACCTATGTCGACAGCGGCCTCGGCTTCGGCGTCATCTGGGCAGGCATCGCCGTCAGCACGCAATACGTGGCAACCATCATCAGCCGCGCCCATGTGGGCCGCCTCTGCGATCAATACGGGCCGCGCCGCTCGGTGCTTCTCGGCTTCCTCGCCTACGGGCTTTCGGGCATGCTGACGATCGCCTCCACCTTTACGGTTCACGTCCCGACGGCAAGCCTAGCTTTCCTCCTTGCAGGGCGACTGGCGCTTGGGATCGGCGAAAGCTGGGTCAGTACCGCGGCGATCACCTGGGCGATCGGCCTGATGGGATCGCGCGAGACCGTTCGCATCATCTCCTGGAACGGCATCGCCACTTACGGCGGCATCGCGCTGGCCGCTCCCTTCGGCGCCTGGCTGCAGGGGCAATATGGCTTCGCTTCCATAGGTGTGGTCACGATCCTCCTCGCCATCGCCGGGCTGATGCTGGCGCAAACCCGGCCGCCCGTGCCAGGCGTGAAGGAAAAGGGTATCGGCACTGGCCAGGTGCTAAGCCGCGTCGCGCCTTTCGGCGTAGCGCTAGCCCTCGCCTCCAGCGGTTTCGGCGTGGTCATGGCCTTTGTCGCCCTGTTCTTCCATAGCCGCGGCTGGGAGGGCGCTTCCTTCGCGCTCAGCGTCTTCGGTCTCGCCTTCATGGGCGTTCGCCTTGGCCTTGCGCAAGCCGTTGCCCGGTTCGGCGGTCTGCCGCTGGTGCGCATTTCACTCGTCGTCGAGGTGATCGGCCTAGCATTGTTGGCACTTGCGCCCTCGCCGACAGTCGCCATCATCGGCGCAGCCCTTGCCGGCGCCGGTTTCGCACCGGTGTTCCCGGCGCTTGGCAATGAGGCGATGGTGCGCATCCCGCCGCAGAACCGCGGCGTCGCACTTGGGCTCTATTCGATCTTTCTCGACGTCTCGCTCGGCGCAACCGGTCCTATCGCCGGCATCGCCGCCGATCATCTCGGCTATGCCGCCCCCTTCTCGCTCGGCGTCGGCGCCGTGCTGCTCAGCCTTCTCCTAAGCCTCGGTCTGCGAAGACATCGCGGCCCCTGACCGGCTGCTCCATGCGGTCAAACGGCTGCAATTGTTGCGGAAGACAGCGATGGCTTGATATGGGTCTCCGATCATCATCATGAGGAGGCCCTTACGTGGATATCACCGAAATCGTCATCGAGGGCGATACTCCAGGCATTGCGTGGCGGCTGCCGGTTCTGCATTTCGCCGGCAAGGATGCCAGTGCGCCGAAGATCTACATCCAGGCTGCACTTCATGCCGGCGAGCTGCCGGGGACGGCGCTCGTCCACTTCCTCTGCGAGAGACTGCGGCAGGCGGAGACCGAAGGCGCCATCCTGAGCGATATCGTCGTGGTGCCGCATGCCAATCCGATCGGGGCGGCGCAATCGCATTTCGGCGAGATGCAAGGCCGCTTCGATCTGGGATCGCGCACCAATTTCAACCGCGATTTTCCGCTGATTTCGCTCCGCGACCGCTCTCTCCTGACCGAAAATCTCGAGCGCTATTCCGCCGTCGACCGGCTGAAGCGTCAGCTGATCCATATGGCGCTCGGTGCCGATCTGGTCATCGATCTCCATTGCGACGACGAATCCCTGCAATATGCCTATATCGACGAGGCCTTCTGGCCTGAGGCCTCCGATCTTGCGGCCGCCTTGAAAATGGATGCCGTGCTGCTTTCGGATGGAGAAAGCTCGGCTTTCGAGGAAGCCGTGAGCTTCGCCTGGAAATACGAAGTGCCAGGCGAGAAGAAGGTAAAGTTGCCGGGCAAGCTGTCGGTGACGGTCGAATTGCGCGGCACGCGCGACGTCTATGCCGAGATGGCGAAGCAAGACGCGGAGGGGCTTTGGCGGTTTCTCGCGGCGCGCGGCGCCGTGCGCGGCGACAGCGTTCATCTCCCAGCTTTTGCCGGGCCGGCAGTTCCACTCGACAACGTCGAGATAATCCGCGCTCCCCAGGCCGGCGCGGTGCTTTTCCATCGCAATATCGGCGAACGCGTTGCACAAGGCGATATGCTAGCGACGATCATCACCGCACCCGGCATGCCGGATGGAACCATCGAGGTCCGTGCGCCGCAGGCCGGCCTCATCGTGACCCGCGTTTCGGACCGGCTCGTGCGCAGGCGCGGCGATCTGATGAAGATCGGCTCCGACAAGCCAAGCTCTGTCGCCCGTAAGCCCGGCACGCTGGAAGACTGACGTGGTTAGCGGCGGTCGATCACCTTGCAGCGCAAGGTAAAGGCGATCGCCGCCGCTTCCCGAAGAAGAGTGCCGAGGCGGCGGGTATGATCCAGTGCGCCGACAAATGCGGCGCGCACCCCGCCCGGTAGCCGGGCAAGAATCCAACGATTTTCCACTAAGGTCATGCCTCCGATCGAAGCGATGCAGGCGGTGTTCAGACCATCAAGAGGCGCAAGTTATGCGCCTTAAAATACATGTATGCATAATGCACATATATTCAAAGCCTGTCAAGGCTGCCCCTTTGAGGTTAGGACATGAAGGCGATGGGGCAGCGATCCTGATCGCAGACACCCTGATCGCAAACGCGGCAGACCACATCCTGATCGTCGCCGAGGTCGACCAAAGCCGGCAGCAACTTCTCCACCAGACGGCCGAGTTGCTCGGTCTCTTCCGGTTTCAGCACTTTGAAGGCTCGGTCGATGACGGCACGGCGAGCGGCAAGGCTCTTGCCAAACAGTGTCCGCCCGGCCTCGGTCAGCTGCAGCGAGCGGGCGCGCTTGTCCCCCTCGACGCCGCCGGCGCGCAGCACGAGATCGGACGCCGCCAGCTGATCGACGAGGCGTACGGTGGCCGAATGGGAGAGCGAGATCATTCGGCGCAAGGTCTCTATCGTCAACCCAGGCTCGGTGCCAATCTGAACGATCGCCGCAATCGCACTCGGGCCAAGGCCGGTTTCATCAACAAAGGCCTTCTCCATCTTGTCGACCAGAGCAAGGCTCATGGCGCCAAAAAGGTTCTCCAGCCGCAATATTTCCTGGTCTCTCGCCATGCTCCAACCCGCGCGATAAATATGCACGCCGCATATTTACAGGGTTATTGGCGGCAACTGCAACGGATGAGAGAACCGCTTCGCCGTCTGGCCGCCTTTTACCCGGCTTTACTCGCATGCTATGCGCTATCGAACAGCAAGAGACGGATTCGCCATGACGATCACCATTTACGGCATCAAGAACTGCGACACGATGAAGAAGGCCCGGACCTGGCTCGAGGACCACGGCATCGCCTATGATTTCCACGATTACAAGGCGGTTGGCATCGACCGGGATCATCTGGAGCGCTGGACCCAGGAAGCCGGTTGGGAAGTCGTGCTCAACCGCGCCGGCACGACTTTCAAGGCCCTGCCGGAAGCGGATCGCACCGACCTTTCGAAGGACAAGGCCATTCAGCTGATGCTGTCGCAGCCTTCGATGATCAAGCGTCCGGTCCTGGAGGCAGGCGACAAGTTGCTCATTGGTTTCAAGCCCGATATTTATACGAGCTTCTTCGAGGCTTAATCGGCCGCCACATCTTTGAAAGTGACAGCATATATGCTATCATTTTCTCATGAAGGTTGTCATTGACGCGAACGTTTTCGTTTCTGCGATCATGAACGCCGATGGGGCGCCACGACGGGTCATCCGCCTTTGTCTAGAAGAGCGCCTAGTTCCATTGATCAGCAACGCCTTGTTTGCCGAATACGAGGATGTTTGCGGAAGAGATGCCCTTTTCGATAATCGATTCATCTCAAAAGAAGAGCGCACCGCGCTCCTCGATGCGTTTCTTTCAAGCTGCCTGTGGATTCCCATATATTACTTGTGGCGCCCAAACTTGCGCGACGAAGGAGACAATCATTTGATCGAACTCGCGGTCGGTGGCGGCGCTTCGGCGCTGATAACGGCAAACAAGAAAGATTTCGCCCAAGCTGAATTGCTATTTCGGCAACTGGAAATTCATGCAGCAGGTGAGTTCCTTATTCGGAGGAAGCTTTGACATGAGCACGCTGACAATTCGCCTTCCAAACGATCAGCACGAACGGCTGAAGGCTCTTGCCGCCGCTCGCGGGACAAGTCTCAACAAGCTTTTCGAAGAACTGACCACAAAAGCACTTACCGAGTTCGACGCCGAGACAAGGTTTCGGCTCAGGGCGGCCAGGGGCGACAAAGATCGTGCTCTGGACATTCTCGAAAAGCTCGATCGCGTTCATTCCCAACGCGGATAAAGCCGCACGCCTGGAAATATTGCTCCCATGTCAAAGACTACCCGCGCGACGCAAGTGCTGAGCCAGGCGAAAGTTGCCTTCACCGTGCATGCCTATGACTACGACCCGAATGCGGAACGCGTCGGCCTGCAGGCGGCGGAGGCGCTCGGCGAAGAGCCGCATCGCGTCCTGAAGACGCTGATGGCCGAGGTGGATGGCAAGCCGGTCTGCGCTGTCGTGCCCTCCGACCACGAAGTCAGCATGAAGAAGCTCGCCGCGGCCTTCGGCGGCAAATCCGCCAGCATGATGAAGCCTGCCGATGCCGAGCGCCTGACGGGCTATCATGTCGGCGGCATCAGCCCCTTCGGCCAGAAGAAGCTCGTGCCGACTGCGATCGAGGCTCAGGCGATGACCGAGACCTATGTCTATATCAATGGCGGCCAGCGCGGGCTGCAGGTGAAGCTCAGCCCGCAGGACGCCTTGACCGCTCTCCGGGCCAAAGCGGCGCCGCTGATCGCCTGACGATCTTCAGGATCGGACAAAGCGTCTTCAATTTCGCCGCAAACCGGTCTAAGTCTTCAGACCATCTTCGATATCAGCCAAGCAGGTTTTGCCATGACATCAGCCTCCCCCAACCATCATCCCGTCGATCACGCCAAGCTGGAAAAGCTCGCGGAAGTGGCCGTAAAGGTTGGGTTGCAGCTGCAGGCAGGTCAGGATCTGCTGATGACGGCGCCGGTTGCCGCGATGCCGCTGGTGCGGCTGATCACGCGCGAAGCCTACAAGGCCGGCGCCGGGCTCGTCTCCACCTTCTATTCCGACGAAGAGACCACGCTCGCCCGCTACGAATACGGCCATGATGCCAGCTTCGACCGCGCCGCAAACTGGCTCTATGAGGGCATGGCGAAGGCCTTCTCCAGCAACACGGCGCGGCTCGCGATTTCCGGCGACAATCCGATGCTGCTGTCCAGCCAGGACCCGAACAAGGTGGCGCGCGCCAATCGCGCCAACTCGGCCGCCTACAAGCCGGCTCTGGAAAAGATCTCGAATTTCGACACCAACTGGAACATCGTCTCCTATCCGAACCCGTCATGGGCGAAGCTGGTCTTCCCGAACGATCCGGAAGCGATCGCGGTCGCCAAGCTGGCAAAGGCAATCTTCTCGGCTTCGCGCGTCGATGTCGAAGACCCGATCGCGGCATGGGCGGAACACAACGCCAATCTGCACCAGCGCTCGGCCTGGATGAACGGCAAGCGCTTCGCCGCCCTGCATTTCCAGGGACCGGGCACCAACCTGACGGTCGGGCTTGCGGACGGCCATGAATGGCATGGCGGCTCTTCCACCGCCAAAAACGGCATCACCTGCAACCCGAATATCCCGACGGAAGAGGTCTTCACCACGCCGCATGCGCTACGCGTCGAAGGCCATGTTTCCTCCACGAAGCCGCTCTCGCATCAGGGCACGCTGATCGACAATATCCAGGTGCGCTTCGAGGATGGCCGCATCGTCGAGGCCAAGGCGACGCGTGGCGAGGAAGTGCTGAACAAGGTGCTCGACACCGATGAGGGCGCGCGCCGGCTCGGCGAAGTGGCGCTGGTGCCGCATTCCTCGCCGATTTCGGCGAGCGGCATCCTGTTCTACAACACGCTATTCGACGAAAATGCCTCCTGCCACATCGCGCTCGGCCAATGCTATTCCAAGTGCTTCATCGACGGAGCGTCGCTTAGCCAGGAGCAGATCAAAGCGCAGGGCGGCAATTCCAGCCTGATTCACATCGACTGGATGATCGGCTCCGACAAGGTCGACATCGACGGCATCAATGCCGATGGCTCGCGCGTGCCGGTCATGCGCAAGGGCGAATGGGCCTAAGCCGTAACTGGTGGCAATCTCGGAGAAGGGAAAGCGGGCTATGAGCCCGCTTTTTTTGCTTTTAGATGCCGAACGTCACCAGGCCGTTTTCATCGATCGGCCAGAAGGGATTCCAGGCGATTTCCCAGGCATGATCGTCGGGATCGGCGACATAGCCGCGGAAACCGCCATGCGGAGGCGCATCAACCTTGCGAAGCACGCTCCCGCCCGCCAGCACCAGCTGATCCATGACGGTGTCGACATCCTCACGCGTCGCAACATTATGCGCCAACGAAAAGGCGCCGGGCGTTTTCAGGCCTGATCGGCACATATCCTGCTCCAGCGACGGGAGCTTGAAGGTGCCGAGGACGAAGCCGTTCATCTGGTAGAAGACGATCTCCTCATTCTCGAAGACAGGCGTCCAGCCGAACCCTTCCACATAGAAGCGTTTGGACCGATCGAGATCGAGAACACCGATGGTGATAACGGAAATCTGCTGCTGCATAACCAAGTCCTTTCGTTCGCCCGCGGGATTGCGACACGTTGAAGGTCTTGGGCCGCTACCGAAGTAGTGGAAGGACCCGCACAAAGCGGGGGTTGGGCCAACCGCACCAACCTAACCTGTTTCAGACGATGCAAGCTTCTCAGATCTGGAAAGCGGAATCAAGATGGCCGCCATGACGCTCATCCACTGGGCATCACAATGGTGCGTCTCGAGTCCCTATCGGATATTGGCCAGCACATTCCTGATGCGGGCAAGATGCGCCTTGCGCCCGGCATCGGTAACGCGGTCCATGTCATGGAGCGCCAGCATACGGAAATTCAACCGCTTGGCGCAGAAGGCGGCGATGCCGCGCTTCAGGAGGCGCCGCACCGGATTGCCCATGTAGAGATGCACGATCCACCAGGGCGAACCGGTGGTCGTCAGAGCCCAGAACAGGCGGATATTGGTGAGCTTGGGCACGATGCGACCGCCGGCCGGATCATGGGTGAAGGCAACGCCCGGCGCAAAGGCGCGATCGAAGAAGCCCTTGAGGATGGCGGGAAAATTGAACCACCACTGCGGAAAGACCAGGATCAACCCTTCGGCCGCGCGTAACCGCGCGACGATATCGTCGACGCCTGACGTATCATAGGGATGATTGAAATAGCCGCCTCGCTCGGCCTGCGACAGGCGAGGATCGAAGCCCTCGCGATAGAGATCAAGCAGATCGACCTCGTGGCCGCCGGCGGCAAGCGTGTCCTGGGCAGCCTTTGCCATAGCCGCAGCGAAGCTATCTTCCAAAGGATGGGCCAGGACCAGCAGAATGCGCATCAGAAAAGGCTTCCCTGTTTGGGCGGAGCGGCGGGCTCTACCGGCTTGGCAGCGCGCCTCTTCGAAGGCGATGCGCCTGATGACGGCGTGGACGAAGACGGCGGAGTGGCATCGTCGCCCGTGACAGCACCGATGCGACCGTCAGCAAATTCGATCGAGATGGCAGTGCCCGTCGAAAGTGCTGCTGCCAGCGAAACCGGGCGGTCGTTCTCGTCACGTACGACGGCATAACCGCGCTTCAGCACGTTCTTGTAGGAGAGCGACTGCAGGATACGCTCCTGCGCCGTAAGCTCGCTACGCGCTCGGGTCAGCTGATGGCGGATGGCCGTATCGGCGTGACGGACGAGATTGCCGAGACGATCGCGCGCGCGGCCGGTCTGTGCTTCGAGGCGCGAGGGCAGCGTGGCGAAGACGGCATCGGCACGTTCGATGCGGGCACGCGAACGGTCGAGCATGCGCTCGATGGTGCGCTCGGCACGGATCATCCGCTCATTGAGCTGCTGGCGGCGCTCGGCGATCCGGTTCGACAGGATATCCGGCCGCAGCTGCGAGGCGGTGCGCTCGAAGGAGCGGCGCTTGTTCAGCGTGTTCAACTCAAGTCCGCGGCCAAGACCGGCGGCCGCCTCATCGAAACGACGGCGCGGCAAAGCAAGGATCTGATCGAGCGAAGGCAGGGCCCGCAGCAACGCGCGCACCGCCTGCCGCCGCTGATCCATCTGTCTGCCCACTCCGCCCTGCAAGCGAGCGGCAAGGCTTGCAAGCTGTGCCTCAAGCTCCGCTTTGACGGGCACGGCCATTTCAGCGGCGCCCGTCGGCGTCGGAGCTCGCACATCGGCGGCATAGTCGATCAAGGTCCAGTCGGTCTCATGGCCGACGGCAGAGATCAGCGGGATCTCGCTCGCGGCAGCAGCACGGACGACAGCCTCGTCGTTGAAACTCCAGAGGTCCTCGAGGCTGCCGCCGCCGCGGGCGACGATCAGCACGTCCGGACGCGGGATCGGGCCGCCGGGCGCGAATTCGTTGAAGCCGCGGATGGCGTTGGCCACCTCGTCGCCGGAGCCCTCCCCCTGCACCTTGACCGGCCAGACCAGCACATGCACAGGGAAGCGATCGGAGATGCGGTGCAGGATATCGCGGATAACGGCACCGGTCGGCGAGGTAACCACGCCGATCACCTTTGGCATGAAAGGGAGCCTGCGCTTGCGCTCGGCATCGAACAGGCCTTCGGCACCGAGCTTGCGCTTGCGCTCCTCCAGGAGTGCCATCAAGGCGCCCGCGCCGGCCGGCTCCAGGCTCTCGATGACGATCTGGTATTTTGACGAGCCGGGAAAGGTCGTCACCTTGCCGGTCGCGATGACTTCCATCCCCTCTTCGGGGCGGAATTTAAGCTTGGAAAACGTGCCTTTCCAAATCACCGCATCGATGCGGGAGCGGTCGTCCTTCAGCGAGAAATAGGCATGGCCCGAGGAATGCGGCCCGCGATAGCCGGAGATTTCGCCGCGCACGCGCACCTGATCGAACGCATTCTCGACGGTGCGCTTGATCGATCCGGACAATTCCGAAACGGAATATTCCGTCAGGTTCGAAGGCGAATCATTCTCAAAAAAGCTGCTCATATCCTCCTTCTACCCGATGTCGCGGTAAATGCGGAGCCTGGTGCATACCCCTTAAGTCTGAATCGATCCAAGGAACGGATTGTGTGCATATTTAAGGTACTGCCACCTCGTTTGCATGTCCCATAAAGGGCGCGGAGCTTATCGTTTCATCAAGCGTTAACCCTACGGACAAAGCCTTTCTTAGCCATCCGCGCGTAAAACTGTGCAAACTGGTTCTTGGTAAAGAGGATATGGAGCGATGATATTCGCGACCGCCACGATCATCGGAATTGCCGCCGGCTTGCAGCGCTCGACGATCGGCGCGCTGCTCGGCGTGGCTCTGGTGAGCATCGCCTTCATGGCGGCGGTCGTCCTGTCCGCCGCTCCGCCATCGCTGACGACGCTGTTCATCGCGCTTGGCGGCTACAACCTCGGCTTCATCGGCTATCTCGTGACTGTCGATATGATGGAACACGGCCGCCGCGCCTAGAGCAAATCCAGGAAAAATGCGGAGCGGTTTTCCGTCCGGAATTGCGTGAAAACAAACAGATAGAGCGGCTCAAAGATTCCATGAAAAGCTGAACCGCTCCAGATTATTCCTGCGGCTTGAAACGGAAGAATTGAACTTCAGGCTTGGTCGATGCGGCAATGGGCTCCAGATAGGTGGGCACACGGCCGGCGCTGAGCTGGGCGTAGAATCCCTGCGGGCTCCGCTCGGACAGGAGCTCCACCTGGGGATCGCCCTTGCAGAAGGCGACCAGCGTCACATGCGAATCCCGCAGAAGCGTTTCCGCCTGCTGCGGCTGGGCAAGGCCGATATTCAATTCGGCCAGCATCCCGCCCGGGTCGCGATGATAAGGTCCGGAGAGGACCCGGTGCGGTGTGAAGCGCAGAATCGGCGCTCCCATGTTGGATGCAGCCGCCACGACGCCGGGCTCCAGGCCGGCGATCGGCGCCAGCGCCTCCTTCGATATGCAATCTGTCGTTTCCTCTGCCTTGGCAGGCGAGGCCATGGAGCGATTGGCGATAACCCCGCCGCCGACGGCCCATACCGCCGGTACAGAGACCAATGCCGTGACCACATAGAAGAAGGCCGCCTTGATATTCTTCGTGTCAGCTGCCGAAACCCGGCGCAGCTCGGCGATCAGAAGCGCCAGCGGCGGGATCGCCAACAAAGTGGCGAATTCCGCGCCGCGCACCTGCACGAGCGTGATGATCCAATTGACGGCAATCAAGGCCATAAGGACCGCATGGAGGCGGGTCCGATCACCCCGCAGCATACGAAACGAGCAGACGACCATCGCTATGAAGCTCGTCGCGTAGAATGCGCCAAGCATATCCGGCTGCGTGCGCGCGATCGAGAAGATCGACTGCGCCTCCGTCACTCTACTGAGCCAAAGATCGACCAGCATGGGGTCCAGATCGGCAAGCGGATTGCGCAGGCATTGCGGTGCGATCGCGACTGTCGTCGCGAAGACGAGCGCACCATTGGCGGCCAACACGAGCATACGCCAGGGTCGAGGCAAGTGGCTGGCAAAGACTGCAGACAGCAGCAATCCGACGCAGCCGGCACTGGTGATGGCGTAGAAGCCGAGCGAAAGATTGTCGCAGGTGACCATCGAATAGAAGCGCGGCGGCACCAGCGAAAAGAATGCGGCACTGACGGCAACCGCAAGCGTCAGGGCGAAGGCCTTTGCAGCCGGGGCGAACGGCGTGCCGTCCCAAGCCCATAGACAGGCGACGGCCACGCAAACGACAGCTACGAATGGCGTCGTTTCCGCGCCGATTCCGAGCTGGATGGCAAGCGCGACCGCGGCGATGGCGAAATTGCGGGGCTTGTGGCTTTCATCGACCAGCATGGCGACGGTCAAAGCCACAAGGCAGAGCTGGACGTTGTCATGATCGATGGATCCCGGCACGAAACGCGGCGAGAGCAATACGAAAAACGCCGTCAGGATCAGCGAGAAATGCATGCCTTCGACACCGGCCATGCGGCGACCTGCTAGGCCCATGAAAAACATCAGCGGCAGGATGAGCATGAGCGGCCAGACGGTCAGCGCCGCCGCCTCCGCGCCCTCTGGCGCGAAAAACATTCGGAAAAAGAGAATGAGGCTCGCAATCGGCAGATCAATAAAGCGCGACCAGTGCATCAGCGTCCCGCCATCGAGGCCGAGGCGGTATTGCATCATGTCGAACCAGCCCTGACCGGCGAGGAGGTCACGCACCTCCACAAGACGGAGAACGTCGTCATTGTCGGGGCCGACATAGTCTGTGACGTGGCGATGAAAGACAAGCTGCGCGACAATGATGACGGCAGTATAGATGAGTGCGACGAAGACGGGGAGCGACCGGCGCAATGGTGCCTTCTTCTCTGTCGTTCCGACTGCCTCGGACGACAGTGCCAGCGTCTGCGTCATACAGATAAACCCCGTATTTGAAAGATATTCGGGAGAACAAGGTAACGCCTGCCCATCAAAAAAAAGTAAAGCGCGCGTCGACGGCGGTATTCATCACGATAATGTTTTCTCAGGCGCGATTTCCGGCCATTTTTCCCTCGCAACCATAGGGTCTTATTAACAGCCGGCGCGATAAGCTCTCGTCCGGATCGTCCATCGGGCCTCCACTTGATTTCATGCGTAGGAACCGGCCAAGACCATGTGGAATGAGAAGCTGAACATCGCCGTCCTGCTGCCCTGCTACAACGAAGCTGCAACGATCGGCGAGGTCGTGCGCGGTTTCCGCAAGGCTCTGCCGCAAGCCAGCATCTATGTCTATGACAACAATTCCACCGACGGCACGGCGCTGCACGCCATGCTCGCCGGCGCGACCGTCGTGCGCGAACGCCGGCAGGGCAAGGGGCATGTGGTACGACGCATGTTCGCCGACATCGAAGCCGATATCTATCTTATGGCCGATGGCGACGGCACCTATGCGCCCGAGGATGGAGAAGAGCTGATCCGCACGCTTTTGACCGAAGGCTCCGACATGGTCGTCGGCACCCGCCGCAACGTGCACAACGATGCCGGCCGCCAGGGCCACGCCTTCGGCAACCGTATCTTCAACTGGCTCTATCGCAGTATCTTCAGTGCGGATTTCACCGACATCTTCTCCGGCTACCGCGCCTTTTCGCGCCGTTTCGTCAAGAGCTTCCCGGCCGTTTCGGGCGGCTTCGAGATCGAGACGGAAATGTCGGTTCACGCCTCGCGGCTGAAACTGCCCGTCAGCGAACTGGAACTCGACTATGGCCGGCGGCCGGAAGGCTCGCATTCGAAGCTTTCCACCTTCCGTGACGGCTGGAAGATCCTCCGGATGTTCGCGATGCTGATGAAAGAAACGCGGCCTTTCGCCTTCTTCGGCATCCTGGGCGTCATTGCCATGGAAATGAGCATCGGCTTCTCGATCCCAGTCTTTGTGGAATATTTCGAAACCGGGCTGGTGACGCGCCTGCCGAGCTGGATCCTCTCCGTGGCCCTGACCATGATTGCCTGCATGCTGTTCACGGCCGGCTTGATCCTCGACTCGGTCGCACGCGCCCGCGCCGAACAGCTGCGTATCCATTATATGAGCCTGGCCAAGCCGTCGTCGCGCGAGGTTGGCGATGACCGTACGGTCTACATGGCCGAGCTCGAAAAGCCCGCAAGCCGGAAGAAAAGGGCGAAGGCTGCATGAAGAAGCTCTTTCGCTTCCTGATCGCCGGCGGCGTCGGCTTCGCGGTCGATGCCGGCGTGTTGCATCTCCTGCTTTGGTTCACGCCCTTTGGCCCCTTCGTCGGCCGGGCCATCTCGATCCCGAGCGCGCTGCTCGCCACCTGGGTGCTCAACCGCAACTTCACCTTCGGCCGCTCCGACCGGTCGCTGGCCGCGGAAGGTTTCCGCTATGGTTCGGTCGGGTTGACTTCGGCGCTGCTGAACTATGCGCTCTTCAGCTCGCTTTTGATGACCGAACCGTCGCTGCGGCCGATCATCGCCCTGACGCTGGCTTCGGCGGCGGCAACTGCGTTCAGCTTCTTCGGCTATTCACGCTTCGTCTTCCGCCACCGGCAAAATCCCTAAAGTAAACCCGGGAAATGTGCACAGCGGCTTTCCGTTTGGAGCTGCCTAATGAGATGGGGAAGCCGGTCAGACCGGCTCCCAGCCATCCTTTTCGCTGGCGCGGTAGATGGCGTCGATGACCTTCTGGTTGAGCTTCGAGCTTTCGAGCGGCACGATTTCCGCGCCCTTGCCGAGGGCGGCGGATGCGAAGGCTTCCGCCTCGCGTCTGTACTGGCGGCTGTCAGGGAAGCGGAAGATCTGCGATTCCGAGTGGTTGCGATTGGTCAGTTCCAATTCTTCCGCGCCATAGCGATCGGCATTGAAGGGCGACTTCACCTCGACGAAGCCTTCCGTGCCGTGGAAGACCATGACCTGACGATTGGCCATCTGCGTCGAGATGTAGAAGCTAAGCTCGAAGTCGCCGAAATCGGCCTTGATGCTGGAATAGATGTCGGTGCCGAATTCCGGATCGCGCTCCGTTACCGCCTGAATGCGCAGGGGTTCGCGGCCGGTGACGAAACGGGTGCTGATTGTCGGATAGATGCCGATATCGGGCAGGCCGCCGCCGCCAAGAGCGGGGATATTGCGCATATTGCCAGCATCGCGGTTGAAATAGGTGAAGGCGCCCTGGATATGGCGCAGGCGGCCGATGGCGCCATCGGCGAGCAACGAGCGGACTTTCCGCCAGACCGGCGCATAGGCGACCATATAGGCTTCCATCACCAGCACCTTGTTGCGATCACGGGCGGCAATCAGGCTGTCGATTTCATCCGCCTTGAGCGCGATCGGCTTTTCGCAAAGCACATGCTTGCCGGCGTCCGCCGCCTTGATGGTCCATTCGACATGCTGAGAGGTCGGCAGGGGAATATAGACGGCGTCGATGGTGTCGGAGGCGAGCATCTCCTCATAGGAGCCGAAGGCATGCGGCACGGAAAAGCGGTCCGCCATCTGCCGGGCGCGATCAAAATCGCGGCTGGCGATTGCGGTGACGACGCAATTTTCCGCATCCTGAATGGCGGGGACGACCAGATCGCGGCCGATCTTCGCCGTCGACAGAATTCCGAAACGCAGCATGCTCTCTCTCCTGAAGCATCATCCCGAACAGACGGCAGCATGGCGACGATCGCGACATGGCCCTTGCGGCGGGATCCTTTGTGAACGCGGTGGACAAAGCGAAACAACGGTCATTCCGCTCCGGACGAAACCGGCGCCAACCTTATTCGGCCATTTCTGAAGGCGCAACGCCCGAGAGGAGCCTGCGCGCGTGAAGGCGGCGCACATGGCTCGTCGCGCTATGTCCGTATTTGTCCCCTTTCTGTCTGCCAGATGGCTTTCGAAGCTTTCCTACGTTGCCTAGTCTCGGCTATCCTTCAAGCACAGGAGATACGAAAATGTCCCATGCCGATACCGCACTGCTCGTCATCGATGTTCAGGAATCCTTTCGCCAGCGCCCTTATTGGCGTGCCGACGACCTGCCTGCCTTCACGAGCCGCCTGCAGGCGCTGATCGACGGAGCCAAGGCGAAAGGCATTCCCGTCGTCCAGATTTTCCATGTTGCGGACGAAGACGCGCATTTCAGCCTGAAGAGCGGCTATGTGCGCAAGCTCGACGAAATCTCGCTGGAGGCCGATGCGGTGTTTCACAAGCGCCGTCATTCGGCGCTCGTCGGCTCCGGCCTCGATGTCTGGCTGGTAGCAAACGGCATTCGCAAGGTGATCGTCTCCGGCATCCGCACCGAGCAGTGCTGCGAAACGACCACCCGGCACGCGTCCGACCTCGGCTATGAGGTCGACTACGTCACGGAGGCGACGCTGACCTTCCCGATGACGCATGCGTCGGGCACGGTCTTCAGCGCCGACGATATCAAGAAGCGCAGCGAGCTGGTGCTGTCGGGCCGTTTCGCCCGCATCGCAACGGTCGAGGAAGCGCTTGCCGATACATCGATCCGGAGTGCCGCATGACCCAAAGCGGCCGGCGCCTCCATCGGCGGATCATTCCCGTTTACGTGCTTCTGCCGCCCTATACGCTGCTGATGGACGTGGCCGGGCCGGTGGAGGTGCTGCGCCGCGCCAATATCGAACAGGAGGACGTCCTGTTCGATTATCGCTTCGTCGCCGCCCAACCATCGCAGACGACCTCGGTCGGGCTGATGTTGGCCGAACTCAAGCCCTTGCCGGATCACATTCCCGATGGCGCCTATGTCATTCTGTCCGGCAGCGTCACGCCGCCTGACGATACCGAAGATATCGAACCGGAACTAGCCACGCTTGCCGCCTGGCTGAAACGCGCGATCCGTCCGGGCATCACCCTCGTCACCATCTGTTCCGGAGCGGTGCTTGCGGCCCGGGCCGGCCTGATGGACGGCTATGCCTGCACCACGCATGCCGCCTGCCTCGACGAGGTCCGGGAACATGCGCCGACTGCAAGGGTTCTCGACAACCGGCTCTATGTCGAGGATCGGGATCGCTATTCGAGCGCCGGCATCACGACGGGCACCGATCTGATGCTGCACCTCGCCTCCAAGCTGACCTCGCCGATGACGGCGCTGACCATTGCCCGGCACATGGTCGTTTACATGCGACGGACCGGCGCCGAGCCGCAGCTTTCGCCCTGGCTTAGCGGCCGCAACCATGTGCACCCCGCCATCCATCGCGTTCAGGATGCGATCATGGCCGATCCGGCCCACAGCTGGTCGCTTTCCGAGCTTGCCGGCATCGGCGCGATGAGCGCACGCCACATTTCGCGGCTGTTTCAGGAGCATGCCGGCCTGTCGGTGACGGCCTATGTCAATCTGATGCGGGTCACCCTGGCCCGCGACGTGCTCGCCAATTCCAGGCTGGACATGGAGAGCGTGGCGGAAAAATCCGGCTTCGCCTCGCCGCGGCACATGCGGCGCGTCTGGTCGAAATACAACGCGCTGCCGCCCAGCCACTATCGGCGCTCGACGGTCGAATAAAGAAATCGTTAGTAGAATTTCGCCGCTTGCGGCGTTAGCCTTGCCTTGTCCCTCCCTTCCGGCGCCTGTTCGCCGGTACGCCCCTCAAGTGATCTGGAGAAACATCATGGACATGCGCAAGCTTGGACGAACCGATCTGTTTGTCGCCCCCATTGTTTTCGGCGGCAACGTCTTCGGCTGGACGGCCGACGAGAAAACCTCCTACGCACTGCTCGACGCCTTCTTCGACGCGGGCTTCAACACCATCGACACGGCCGATGTCTATTCCAGCTGGGTTCCCGGCAACAAGGGCGGCGATTCCGAGGAGATCATCGGCAAATGGCTGAAGCAGGGCCGCGTTTCGCGCGACAAGGCCATCATCATCACCAAGGTCGGATCGGAGATGGGTCCGGGCAAGAAGGGGCTCAAGGCCGATTATATCATCGAGGCGGCGGAAGCCTCGCTGAAGCGGCTGCAGACCGATCACATCGACCTTTATCTGTCGCACTGGCCGGACCCGGAAACGCCACACGAGGAATCGCTTGCCGCTTATGCCAAGCTGAAGGAGCAGGGCAAGATCCGCCATGTCGGCTGCTCGAACCTCGATGCGACGCAGCTCCAGGCTTCGCTCGATGCCGCCGCCAAGGCCGGCCTGCCACGCTACGACGTGCTGCAGCCGGAATATAACCTTTATGCCCGCGACAGCTTCGAGGGAGCGCTGGCAGACCTCTGCGTCAGCCAAGAGATCGGCGTCATCACCTATTTCAGCCTCGCCGCCGGCTTCCTGACCGGCAAGTACCGCAGCAAGGCAGATACCGAGGGACGGGCGCGCGAGGGCCGGGTTTCAGCCTATCTCGACGACAAGGGCCTGCGCATCCTTGCCGCACTCGACAAGGTCTCGGCCGAAACCGGCGCGAAGCCCGCCGAGATCGCGCTTGCATGGCTGCTGCGCAAGCGCGGCGTCACGGCTCCGATCGCCAGCGCAACTAGCCTCAGCCAGCTCGACGCGCTAATCAATTCGGCGAAGCTTTCGCTTTCCGACGATGCCATGCGCCTGCTCGATGCAGCCGGCGAATAAGAGAGACAGCCCCCGATGACCGTCACGATCCGAGACGCCAGACCTGAAGACGAAGTCCGCTGGCGTACTCTGTGGGAGGGCTACCTCGCCTTCTACCGCGTCACCATCGCGCCCGAGATCACCGATGCGACCTGGCGCCGGGTCTTCGATCCGGCGTCGGCTATCTTCATGCGCGTGGCCGAGGCCGACGGCGAGGTGAAGGGTTTTACCCTTTGCATTACACATGAGGGCACATGGACGCTCGCTCCCGACTGTTATCTGGAAGACCTGTTCGTCGATGAAAGCGCCAGGGGCCACGGCGTCGGCCGGGCGCTTCTGGACGATCTCGTCACGCTCTGCAAGAAGAACGGCTGGGGCCGCCTCTACTGGCATACGGAAGAAACCAACGCGACGGCCCGCGAGCTCTACGACACCTATGTCGAGAGCGACGGGCATATCCGCTACCGCATCAATTTCTGAGTTTGGGAAAGCCCTCGTAGTAAGCGGAATGATCGCCTTCCCAATTAGCCATGCCCGGTTTGGTCAGCATACCGCGCGGGTTGACGTAACTCTGGATAGTCCGCATCGGCCGCTCGTGCCACTGGATGTTGAAAGCCCATAGCTTCGGGAAGAAGCAGAGCGATGCATAGGGCAGATGATCGTGAATCCACCAGGCGAGCTTCTGCCAATCGCCCTCATGGCTATTGTGGTCAATCAGCCAGGGTACGACGATGCAGACGGCCGCGCCCATGCAGCCATCGAGATCGCGCATATCCCAGATGTGGTGCGCGGCAGTGTGAGGATTGGTCGAGCAGTTCAGCCCATTCTTGTTGCCGAAAGCGTTGACCTCGGGCGAGCGGTAGCCAGAGCGGATATGTAGCCGGCCAAAGGTCGCCTCCAGCGGCTCCAGCAATTCCTCGCAAAGCCTGCGGCCCGTTTCGATCGCCAGATCGGGATCCTCCGGAATATTGGGGATGCGATGGAAATCTGATATTTCCGAATGCAGGAAATCGCGGAAGAAGAAATTCTTTGAAAGTCTGACACGGCCGAGATCCTCAAGCCCCTTCATCGACCCCGGTTTTTTCATTGCTGCAATCCCCTTCCTGAAACTATCCGACAGTCGAGACGAGTTATGGCATCGCCACAACCCGATTTCTGTCAGCAGTCGCAAATTGCTTTGTTTACGCGATTTCGGACGGAAAACCGCTGCACACTTTTCCTGAAATCGCTCTAAAGCCCTGTATATTTGAAGAAATCGATGAAGGCTCTGAGCGCCGGGCGCATCTGGCGGCGGCTCGGATAGTAGATGCAGAAGCCCGGATAGGGTGGACACCAATCCTCGAGCACGCGGATGAGCTTGCCCTCGGCCAGCTCCTGCTGCACGCGAATATCGAACAGATAGGCAAGGCCGGCGCCATTGACGGCGGCCAGAACCCCAAGCCGATCCTCGATGACGATCAGAGGCCCATCGATGGCAACGACCAGCTCGCGGCCATCCTTCTCGAACTCCCAGCGATAGAGCGAGCCATCGGTGAACCGCCGCTTGATGCAGCGATGATGGACGAGATCGCGGGGATGCAGCGGCTTCGGATGCTTCTCGAAATAGGCCGGGGAGCCGGCAATGACGGTGCGGATGTCAGGCGAGATTTTCACCGCGATCATGTCGCCTTCGATGCTCTCCGCCAGCCGGATGCCGGCATCGTAGCCTTCCTTGACGATATTGCTGAAGCCATCCTCGTTGGCGATCTCCAGCGTGATGTCCGGGTAGGTATTGAGGAAATCGCCAAGCCGCGGCGCCATCAGGAGATCCGAAGCAAAGCGCGGGGCGGTGATGCGCAGCGTACCGGCGGGGCGGCCACGGGTCGCGAGCGTATCCTCCAGTGCGATATCGATTTCCTCCAGAGCCGGCGCAAGCCGCTGGAGCAGCGCCTGCCCTTCCTCGGTCGGGAGCACGCTGCGCGTCGTGCGGGCAAGCAGCCGCACGCCAAGGCTTTCTTCAAGGCTGGAAACGGCATGGCTCACTGCAGACGGGGCGATCGCCAGTTCCTTACCGGCAGCGCGGAAGCTGCGATGGGCGGCGACGGCGGCAAAAACGGCGAGTTGGGAGAGCTGTGTCCTGTTCATTGATCTATATTATAGAACAGCCTGTAAGGATTTGCATGGATTTTCATTCATTATGCGGAACCCTAACTTGAGCTCGTAGGCAGCGGACATAAGCCCCCGCCGCTCCCATAAGGCTCAAGAGGAATAGACCATGAAAACCCGCAGGCTTGGTAAGGATCTCACCGTTTCCGCCGTTGGACTCGGCTGCATGGGCATGAGCTTCGCTTATGGCTCGGCCGACGAGGCCGAATCCGTCGAGACGCTCCGTCGCGCCGTCGATCTCGGCGTCACCTTCTTCGACACCGCTGAAGTCTATGGCCCTTTCACCAACGAGGAGCTGCTCGGCCGCACGCTGAAGCCGGTTCGTGACCGCGTGGTCATCGCCACCAAATTCGGCTTCAAGCTCGATCACACGAAAAGCGGGCCGGCCGCCATGGTCGGCGTCGATAGCCGGCCCGAACATGTCAGGCAAGTCGCCGAAGCCTCCCTGAAACGGCTCGGCACCAATGTCATCGACCTCTTCTACCAGCATCGCGTCGATCCGAACGTGCCGATCGAAGACACGGTCGGCGCCATGGCGGAGCTGGTGAGAGAGGGAAAGGTGCGGGCGCTCGGCCTCTCCGAAGCCGGCTCCTCAACCATCCGCCGTGCCCACGCGGTGCATCCGATCGCTGCCGTGCAGAGCGAATATTCGCTCTGGAGCCGCGATCCGGAGGAGGACGTGCTTGCCACGTGTCGCGAACTCGGCATCGGTTTCGTGCCCTATAGCCCGCTCGGCCGCGGCTTCCTGACGGGTGCGATCCAAAAGACCGACGATCTTGCCACCGACGATTTCCGCCGGTCGCTGCCACGCTTCCAGAGCGAGAACTTCGATGCCAACGCGGCTCTGGTCGCCAGGTTGCAATCACTTGCCGAGGAAAAGTGCGTCACGGCGGCACAACTGGCGCTCGCATGGGTGCTGCATCAGGGAGACGACATCGTGCCCATCCCCGGCGCCCGCAAGCTGCATCATCTCGAGCAGAATGCGGCAGCTGCCGCTATCGTGCTTTCGCCGCAGGAAGTGAAGGAACTTAGCGACATCATCACGCCCGAGAACGTCGCCGGCAAGCGGTATAGCGATACCTCCCTCGCCATGACGAATATATGACAATTGCGGCACTGCCATCGGCTGAACGAAGACACCGACCATCAAGGCCGGTGTCATTTTGGGACTGAAAAGAAAAGTGAAGTGCTCCCAAGGGGTAGCGGAATATGCGGATCGTTGATTTGCAGGTTCTTTCAAGCTCCTAGAAAGATCGTCATAGGCGTAAATCTTTACCATCTCTCCACGCTCGGTTGACAAACGATCCCGAAATTTGAAGATTGCCGCCATCAAAAACGGGGCAGCGTTGGGAGGACTTATGTCTAAGCGCGCGTTTATCGGCTTCTCTGCTTTTCTTCTCGCCACTTTCGCATCTCTGAGCCCTTCGGCCGCGGCTGACGTCAAGCGCCAGGTGGTCACCACGAAGGATGGCGATTACTTCGGCTTCGATCTGCGCACCGAGCAGAATGTGACACTGGACCAATGCTCCGCGTCCTGCATCGGCGACAAGTCCTGCAAGGCCTTCACCTACAATCCCAAGGTGAAATGGTGCTTCATGAAGTCCGATTTCAACCAGCTCAACAACTTCCCTGGCGCGATCGCCGGCAAGATCGTCGAGACGGCTGCGGTCACGGAACCGGATATCGGCGCTGCCCCCGCCCTTCCCTTCCTGTCGGACGATTTCGTCAAAAGCGCGCGCGATGCCAAAAGCACGCTGACGCTCGGCAGCGAGTTGAAAGGTCAAGGCGTCGAAAGCCTGATCGCGCTCGGCCGCATCGAGCTGACCTCCGGCAACGTCAACAATGCCCTCAACGCATTCCAGGGCGCACTTTCGCTCAGCCCCGACAACGGCGACCTGTGGGTCGAAATGGCGCGCGCCGCCAATACCGTTACGAATGACACGTCCCTCGCCACCAGGGCGGCTTATGCGGCGCTCAACGGCTACCAGCTCACCCGCATGACGAGCAGCCGCGCCGATGCCCTCGCCGTTCTCGCCGAGGCGCTCAAGAACGCGCAGAACTATCGTCCGGCGCTCAGCGCCTACAAGGCGAGCCTCAATCTCGTCAGCTCCGCCGCTGTCCAGGCAGCCTACAACGATCTCCTGGCTCGCCAGGGCTTCCGCGTCACCGGCAACACGCTCGACAACGACAACGCTTCGCCACGCGCCTGCGTGCAGTTCTCCGAAAAGCTGGTGAAGAGCGGCGTCGACTACACGCCTTTCGTCACCCTCAACGGCGCCGCACCCAAGGGCGTCGACGCCAAGGGCAACCAGATCTGCGTCGAGGGCCTGGAATTCGGCCAGCACTACCGCATTTCGCTGCGCGCCGGCCTGCCCTCCTCCGTGGATGAAAACCTTGCCTCCCAGGTTAATGTCGACGTCTACGTCAAGGATCGCACGGCTTCGCTGCGCTTCACCGGCGACAATTTCGTACTGCCTTCGACGGCACGGCGCGGCATTCCGATCGTTTCCGTCAATGCCACGACGGCCAATCTCAAGCTCTATCGCGTCGGCGACCGCAACATCGCGCAGCTGCTCAACGGCTCGCAGTTCCTGACGCAGATGGACAACTACAGCGCCCAGACCATCCAGGACACCAATGGCGAACTGGTCTGGCAGGGCTCCATCGAAATCAAGCAGGAGCTCAACAAGGATGTCGCGACCAGCTTCCCGGTCGACGAGGCGCTGCCGAAGCGCAAGCCCGGCGTCTATGTGCTGACGGCGGTTGCGCCCAACAGCGGCCACGAATGGGATCCGCAGGCAACGCAATGGTTCGTGGTTTCCGACATCGGCGTCACCACCTATGCCGGCACCGACGGGCTGAATGTCTTCGCCCGCTCGCTCGGCAGCGCCAAGCCGCTTGCAGGCGTGCAGCTGCAGCTGCTTGCCAAGAACAATGAAATCCTCGGCACCGCAAAGACCGATGACAAGGGCCGCGCCACCTTCAGCGCTGGCCTGATGCGCGGCACGGCGGGCATGACGCCGGCCGTCATCACCGCCCAGAACGGCGATCAGGATTACGTCTTCCTCGACATGACCCGCGCCGGCTTCGATCTTTCCGACCGCGGCGTTGCCGGCAGAACCGCGCCCGGCGCCATCGACCTTCTGACCTGGACGGAACGCGGCATCTACCGCGCCGGCGAAACGGTGCATGCCTCGGCTCTTGCCCGCGACGTCAGCTCGACGGCGGTCGAAAAGCTGCCGCTCACCTTCGTCTTCCTGCGCCCCGATGGCGTCGAGGACCGCCGCATCGTCACCGACGGCGGCAAGCTCGGCGGCTATAATGTCGACCTGCCGCTGCAGCAGACTTCGATGCGCGGCACCTGGACGATGAATATCTATACCGATCCGAAGGGCTCCTCCATCGGCTCGCAGACCTTCATCGTCGACGACTTCGTGCCGGATCGCATCGAATTCGACATGAAGAGCGATGCCAAGGAAATCGAAGTCGGCCAGCCGACGCCTGTCAATGTCGATGGGCGCTATCTCTATGGCGCTCCGGCGGCCGGCCTCAACCTCGAAGGCGAAGTGACGCTGAAGCCGACGCGCCAGAGCGACACCTACAAGGGCTATCTGTTCGGTCTCGCCGACGAAGGCGCCGGCAAGGCAAATGCAAACAATGACGACGACGACAGCAGCGGCGACAGCAAGGCCGAGAGCACGCAGGTGCCGCTCGAAGACCTGCAGGCGCTGGACGAAAACGGCAAGACCACCTTCAACGTCACCATCAACGATACGCCTTCGACCACGCAGCTCCTGAACGCCAACATCACCGTGCGCATGCAGGAAGCCGGCGGCCGCGCCGTCGAGCGTTCACTGACGCTGCCCGTCAAGGCGGATGGGCCGCGCATCGGCATCAAACCGGAATTCGACGGCGATCTCGGCGAGAATGCCATCGGCAACTTCCACGTCATCGCTGTCGATGCCAACGGTCAGAAGCAGGCCATGCAGGGCCTGACCTGGAAGCTGCTGAGCGTCGAGCGCAATTATCAATGGTATCGCGACGGCAATAGCTGGAAATACGAGCCGATCATGTCCACCAAGCAGGTGGCGGTCGGCACGGTGAACGCCACGACGGACGGCGCGGCAATTTCCATGCCCGTCACCTGGGGTCGCTACCGGCTGGAAGTTTCCACCGCCGATGCCAACGGTCCGGAATCGAGCATCGAATTCAATGCCGGCTGGTATGTCGCCTCCACGTCGACGGAAACGCCGGATGCGCTGGAGATCGCGCTCGACAAGGCAAGCTACCATGTCGGCGACACCGCCAAGCTGAAAGTGACCTCGCGCTATGCCGGCCAGCTGATGGTGACGGCAGGCTCCGAGACACTGATTTCGGTCACCAGTGCCGATATCGGCGCCACGGGCGGCGAGGTCGATATCCCGGTCACAGCCGATTGGGGCGCCGGCACCTATCTGACCGCCACCCTCTTCCGCCCCGGCGAAGCGCAGGAAAGCCGCATGCCGATGCGCGCCATCGGCATCAAATGGGCGCTGGTCGATCCGGGCGAGCGCAAGCTGCAGATCAAGCTCGACGCGCCGCAGAAGACCTTGCCGCGTCAACCGTTGACCATCGGCGTGCAGGTATCGGGCGCCGGCACCAATGAAGACGCTTACGTCACGGTTGCCGCCGTCGATGTCGGCATCCTCAACCTGACGCGCTACCAGCCGCCGGCTCCGGACGAGTGGTATTACGGCCAGCGCCAGCTCGGCCTTGAAATCCGCGATATCTACGGTCGCCTCATCGACGGCTCGCTCGGCGCGACCGGCAAGCTGCGCACCGGCGGCGACGGCGGACAGGCGGCATTGCAGGCAAGCCCGCCGAAGGAAAAGCTCGTCGCCTTCTTCTCCGGCCCGATCAAGCTGGATGCCAGCGGCAAGGCGAGTGTCAGCTTCGATATCCCGCAGTTCAACGGCACGGCGCGGCTGATGGCCGTGGCCTGGTCGAAAGCCGGCGTCGGACATGCGACGCAGGACGCGATTATCCGCGATCCGGTCGTCGTCACCGCCAGCCTGCCGAAATTCCTCGCACCTGGAGACAAGGCCAACCTGCGGCTCGATGTCGCCAACACCGACTCACCCGCCGGCGAGTACACGCTCGCGGTCACGGGCAACAGTGCCGTGAGCGTGGATGCCAATGCCGCGCAGCAGAAGATCAACCTGCAGGCCGGCGGCAAATACAACATCACCCTGCCGCTCACCGGCGGTCAGCCCGGCGACGGCACGGTTTCGATCAAGCTGTCGAATGCTTCAGGCATGTCGCTCGATCAGTCGGTCGACCTCCCCGTCCGTCCGGCGCAGCTGCCGCTCACCGAACGGCGTCTCATCGCGCTGGCGCCCGGCAAGAGCCTGACCGTCAATTCAGAACTTCTCGCCGACAGCGTGCTGCCCGGCGCTTCGGTCAGCGTCAATGTCAGCCGCTCCAGCGCCTTCGACGTGCCGGCGCTGCTGATGAGCCTCAGCCGCTATCCCTATGGCTGCGCCGAACAGACGGCGAGCAGCGCGCTGCCGCTGCTCTATTTCAGCGACATGGCGATCAAGAACGGCCTTGCGGACGATACCGAAATCCGCAAGCGCGTGCAGGACGCCATCTATCGCGAAATGTCCTACCAATCCTCGACCGGCAGCTTCGGTCTCTGGGGCCCGGGCTCGGGCGATCTCTGGCTCGACGCCTATGTGACCGACTTCCTGACCCGTGCACGCGAGCAGAAGTACAATGTGCCGGATCAGGCCATGGTGCAGGCGCTGGAAAACCTCCAGAACGCGCTGAGCGCCAATACCAACGTCAAGGACAATGGCAACGAGATCGCCTATGCGCTCTACGTGCTGGCACGCAACAAGAAGGCGTCGATCAGCGACCTGCGCTACTATGCCGACACGATGCTGGACGACTTCCCGACACCGCTGTCCAAGGCGCATCTGGCCGCGGCTCTGGCGCTCTACGGGGATGCACAGCGCTCGCGCAACATCTTCGTCGATGCCCTGCAGATGTCGCAGAAGGCGGCTGTCACCAAGGTCAGCTTCGCCCGCTCGGACTACGGTTCGTCGCTGCGCGACGGCGCCGCCGTGCTGGCGCTTGCCGCCGAAAGCCGTCCCGTGCCGCCGATCATTCCTGATCTCGCCAGCGTCGTCGCCAAGGATTGGCAGAGCCGGAAATATACCAGCACCCAGGAACAGACCTGGATGCTGCTTGCCGCCCGCGCCCTGCAGAACGGCGATGACGGCCTGACGCTCGACGTCAACGGTGCTGCCCATACCGGCACCTACATGGCACAAATGTCGGGCGATGCCCTGATGGGCCATCCGTTGACCATCACCAACACGACGCGCCAGCCGCTGTCTGCGGCCGTCACCACGGTCGCCGCTCCGGCTGCGCCACTGCCGGCCGGCGGCAACGGCTTCAAGATCGAGCGCAAGTACTACACGCTCGATGGCGAAGAGGCGAATGTCAGCCAGGCGCAGCAGAACGAGCGCTATGTCGTCGTGCTGCACGTCATCGGCAACAATGACTGGCAGCAGCGCCTTCTGGTGACCGATCTGCTGCCGGCCGGCTTCGAAATCGACAATCCGAGCATCGTCAGCAGCGCCCAGCTGTCGAATTTCGACTGGCTGAGCGACGTGCAGCCCGCCCATGTCGAATTCCGCTACGATCGCTTCGTCGCCGCCTTCGACCAGACCGACGGCGCGAACCGCGACCTGAGCTTCGCCTATGTCGTGCGCGCCGTGACACCGGGCGTCTACGACCATCCGGCCGCAAGCGTCGAGGACATGTATCGTCCGCAGTTCTCGGCCCGCACGGCGATGGGCCGCATGGAGGTGCTGGCCGCCCAGCAGTAAGTGCAGCGATGAAGGCACGATGGAAGATTGCGATTGGTGTTGGAGCCACTGCCTTGACGGCGGTGGCTCTGGTCTTCGGCCTGATGGCTGCGGACCGAGCCTTTCCGCCGCCACTGGACAATGCCCGCATCGTCTCGGCCGAGGTGCTCGATGCCAATGGCGATCTCTTGCGCGCCTTCGCCACGCCGGAGGGGCGCTGGCGGCTGAAGACAGACGTTGCCGATGTCGATCCGCAATATCTGCGCATGCTGGTCGCCTATGAGGACCGGCGCTTCTACGATCACCACGGCGTCGATCCGATAGCGATCGGCCGCGCCTTCGTGCAGCTCGTGACGCATGGCCGCATCGTCTCGGGCGGTTCGACGCTCTCCATGCAGGTGGCGCGCCTGATCGAGCCGCGCAGCGAGCGGTCGGTAACGGCAAAGCTCTTGCAGATTGTCCGTGCTATCCAGATCGAGCGCCGGCTCAGCAAGGAACAGATCCTAGATCTCTACCTGACACACGCGCCCTATGGCGGCAATCTGGAGGGCGTGCGCGCGGCAAGCCTTGCTTACTTCGGCAAGGAGCCACGCCATCTGAGTGTGGCGCAATCGGCCCTTCTCGTCGCTCTACCGCAGTTGCCGGAAAAACGCCGGCCGGACAGAAACCTTGCAACCGCGCAGGCTGCCCGCCATCGCGTGCTCGAGCGCGCCGCCGTGGCCACCATCATTGGCGAGGGGGAAGCGGAGCGGGCCGCCCTGACGCCCATCCCGGCCGACCGGCGGCAACTGCCGGCTTTTGCAGCGCATCTTGCCGAACTGGCTCTCAAGAAACAGCCCGGCGTCATCCAGCATCGAACCACTCTGCGGCGCAATGTGCAGCAGGGGCTGGAAGCAGTCGCCGATGCGGCTGCAAAGCGGCTCGGGCCGAAAGTGTCGGTGGCCATGATCATGGCCGATGCCAGGACCGGCGAGATCATCGGCGAGGTCGGCTCGGCCAATTATTTCGATTCCAGCCGCTCGGGCTGGGTCGACATGACTCGTGTGCTGCGCTCGCCCGGCTCGACGCTGAAGCCTTTCATCTATGGGCTGGCTTTCGAGCAGGGCTATGTCGCGCAGGAAACGATCATCGAGGATCGCCCCGCCGATTTCTACGGCTATCGTCCGCGCAATTTCGATATGAGCTACCAGGGCGATGTGACCGTGCGCCAGGCACTGCAGCTGTCGCTCAACGTACCGGCCGTGCGCCTGCTGGACGCTGTCGGGCCGACGAGGCTGCTGGTGCGCTTCCGCCGCGCCGAGGTGAAGCCGAAGCTGCCGCCGAACGAAGCGCCGGGCCTCGCCATCGGCCTTGGTGGCGTCGGCGTCACCCTCAAGGACCTCGTGCAGCTCTATGCCGGGCTTGCCAATCGCGGCAAGGCGATGCGGATCGGCGACGGCGTTCAGGACGAGCCGGGGCCGATCGAAGGCGAGCCGCTGATGGAGCCGGTCGCGGTCTGGAACATCACCGACATTCTCTCCGACATCATCGCGCCGCGCGGCAGCAAGCAGCTCGGCATCGCCTACAAGACCGGCACCAGCTACGGCAATCGCGACGCGTGGTCGATCGGCTATGACGGCGCGCATGTGCTTGGCGTCTGGGTCGGTCGGCCGGATAACGGCGCCGTGCCGGGGCTGGCGGGCTATATTTCGGCGGCACCCATCCTGTTCGAAGCCTTCGCCAAATCGGGCGTCGCCATTACCTCCTTCCCTCCGCCTCCCATGGGCGCGGTGCGCATCGCCGCAACCGAGCTGCCCATCAGCCAGCGCCGCTTCTCCGTGACCGCCGCCGGGCTGCTGGCCGCGTCGAGCCGCGAGCCGGCGCCGCAGATCGTCTATCCGCCCGAAGGCGCGCGCGTCGATCTCGGGGCAGGCAGCGGCGCCGATCAGATCGCGCCGCTGGCGCTGAAGCTGCAGGGCGGGCGGGCGCCATTCCGATGGCTGGCCAATGGCAAGCCGCTGCCGGAACTTTCGCGCCGCCGCACCAACCAGTGGACGCCCGATGGCGCCGGCTATTCCACGCTGACCGTCATCGATGCGGCCGGCCGCGCCGCCAGCGTGCGGGTTTTCGTCGAGTAAGAGCCGTCACATCATTGCGATCACGCCGTCGCATTTTTGTCAGCCGGTATCGTCTATGTTATCTTAGACATAACTCAAACGAGGAATGGCGAGATGTCGGAAGAGCAGGCAATCCGCGCGGTTGTTCACCTCTATGTCGATGGTATGGCATTCGCGAATGAGCCGGCATTGCGCAAGGCACTGCATCCGCGAGCTGATATCATCGGTAATTATCAGGGCGCGGTCGAATGGATGACGCGGGATGAATTCATCACCGCGATCGTGGAGGAAGGCAGCGCCCCGCCCGGCACAATACCCTTCATGGAGATCGAACTGATCGACATCGAAGGCGATGCCGCCTGCGTCAAGGTCGTCGACGAATTCGCCGGCATGAAGTTTTCAGATTATCTGTCATTGGTGAAGATCGGAGGACGATGGAGCATCGTCAACAAGGTCTATCATCTGCATCGGTAGATGATGCCTATCACGAAACCGACAATTGTGCGTGCCGAGGGTCTGATACCCCCCTCTGTCCCTATCGGGACATCTCCCCCACAAGGGGGGAGATTGGTAACTCGTGGAACCCGCTCGCCCCAAGCAAATATCGAGTCCGCAGAGACTGCAGCTTATTGTTTCGCCCCAGATAAGCGGCGAACTCCCAACGATCTCCCCCCTTATGGGGGAGATGTCCCGATAGTGACAGAGGGGGGTCTCGCAACATCGGCAAGCGCAAATGCCGCCGATAAGACGACTTACCCTCTCAACATCCCGCCCGTCGACTTCGTGACGTTGGCGACGATCTTCTGCGTCAGCGCCTCGAAATCCTCGTCGGTGAGCGTGCGATCGGCCGGCTGGATCTGTACCTCGATCGCAATCGACTTCTTGCCTTCGCCGAGCGATGCGCCCTCGAAAATGTCGAAGACGTTGACGCCGGTTACCAGCTTGCGGTCGGCACCGGCGGCGGCGCGGACGATGGCGCCGGCTTCCACCGACTTGTCGACCACGAAGGCGAAGTCGCGCTTGACGGCCTGGAAGGGAGAAAGTTCCAGCGCCGGCTTGGTGCGGGTCGCCTTCTTCTTCGGTTCGGGCATGGCATCGACATAGACTTCGAAGCCGGCGAGCGCGCCTGACACGTCGAGCGCTTCCAGCGTCTTCGGATGGAATTCGCCGAAATAGCCGAGCACGACCTTCGGACCCATCTTGATGGTGCCGGAACGACCGGGATGATACCAGGCGGGACCGCCCTGCTCGATCTGGATATTGCCCATCGGCAGGCCGCAGGCTTCGAGCACCGCCAACGCATCGGCCTTGGCGTCAAAGACGTCGACCGGCTTGCCGCCACCCTTGGCGGCGTTCGACCACATGCGGCCGGCGCCGGTGAGCGTTGCCGTGCCACGGCGGATGCCGCCGGCTACGCGACGCTGGCCTTCGGGCGTGTCGTTTTCATAGGTGCCGGAGACTTCGAAGATCGCCACATCGCCATAGCCCTTGTCAGCATTGCGTTGCACGGCCGACAGCAGGCCCGGCAGCAACGAGGGACGCATGTCGGACATGTCGGCGGCGATCGGATTGGCGAGCTTCAGCGCGTTGGAGCCGCCGCCGAAGAGCTTGGCCTGATCTTCGGAGATGAAGGACCAGGTGACGGCTTCCAGCATGCCGCGCGAGGCAAGCGCACGCTTGGCAGTGCGCGTGCGGATCTGCAGCGTCGTCAGGATCTTGCCGTTGACGGCGCCATGGCTGGTAAGCGGCTGCGGCTTGATGTTGTCGACGCCGTGGATGCGCATGATCTCTTCGACGAGATCGGCCTTGCCGTCGACATCCGGACGCCAGGAGGGAACGGCGACCGAGATACGCTCGCCCGAACCGGAAACCGAGAAGCCGAGCTTCGTCAGGATGGATTTGCTTTCGTCAGCCGAGACTTCGAGGCCGGTCAGGCGCTTGACTTCCGACAGCGGGAAATCGACGACCTTGGCGTCATAGCCCTTGTAGCCTTCGACGCGGGCCTTGGCAGCCGTGCCACCGCAGCAAGCCAGCACCAGTTCCGTGGTGCGCTCGAGGCCGGGCACCATATATTCCGGATCGGCGCCGCGCTCGAAACGATAGCGCGCATCGGTGATGATGCCGAGGCTGCGGCCGCTCTTGGCGATGTTCATCGGATCCCAGAGTGCGGACTCGATCAGCACATCCGTGGTGTTCTCGTCGCAGCCTGAGTGTTCGCCGCCCATGATGCCGCCGATCGACTCGACGCCATCGTCATCGGAAATGACGACATTGCTCGGGTTGAGCTTGTACTCGCGCTCGTCCAGCGCCAGCACGATTTCGCCGTCCTTGGCGCGACGCACGACCAGATTGCCCTTGACCTTGGCGGCGTCGAAGACGTGCATCGGCCGACCCTGGTCGAAGGTCATGTAGTTGGTGATGTCGACCAGCGCGCTGATCGGGCGCAGACCGATGGCGAGCAGACGCTGCTGCATCCACTTCGGGCTCGGGCCGTTCTTGACGCCGCGCACGAGGCGAAGCGCAAAGCCGGGGCAGAGCCGCTCGTCATCCAGCTCGATCTTCAGCCCGGTCGGCGTATCACCGTCGACAGCGAAGGTTGGCGTCAGGCGCGGCTTCAACGTGCCGAGGCCGGATGCGGCAAGATCGCGGGCGATGCCGTAGACGCCGGTGCAGTCCGGGCGGTTCGGCGTCAGGTTGATCTCGATCATCGGATCGTCGAGGCCGGCATAGGCGGCAAAGCTCGTGCCGACAGGCGCATCTTCAGGCAAGTCGATGATGCCGTCATGGCTGTCGGAGATTTCCAGCTCCTTTTCCGAGCACATCATGCCGCGGCTCTCGACGCCGCGGATGTTGCCGATGGCAAGCGTCACGTCGATGCCGGGAACATAGGTGCCGGGCGCCGCGAAGGCGCCGACGAGGCCGGCGCGGGCATTCGGCGCGCCGCAGACGACCTGAACGGGCGCGCCGCTGCCGGTGTCGACCATCAGCACCTTCAGGCGATCGGCCTGCGGATGCTTTTCGGCCGAGAGAACCTTGGCGATGACGAAGGGCTTGAACGCGGCCTTGTCGTCGACCTCTTCCACTTCCAGCCCGATCATCGTCAGGCGTGCGCAGATCTCGTCGAGCGTGGCGTCGGTTTGCAGGTGCTCTTTCAGCCAGGAGAGTGTGAATTTCATGTGCTTTATCCCTTCCTTACGCGCTCAGACCGCCGAACAGGGTCGGCATATCGAGCGGGCGGAAGCCATAGTGGTTCATCCAGCGGACATCGGCGTTGAAGAAGTCGCGCAGGTCGGGCATGCCGTATTTCAGCATGGCAATGCGGTCGAGGCCCATGCCCCAGGCAAAGCCCTGATATTCGTCCGGATCGAGGCCGCCGTGGCGCAGCACATTCGGATGCACCATGCCGCAGCCGAGGATTTCCATCCAGTCGGTGCCCTCGCCGAACTTGACGATCGGGCCGGAGCGGTCGCACTGGATATCGACCTCGAAGGACGGTTCCGTGAACGGGAAGAACGACGGGCGGAAGCGCATCGTCACATTGTCGACCTCGAAGAAGGTCTTGCAGAATTCTTCCAGCACCCAGCGGATGTTGCCGACATTGGCCGTCTTGTCGATGACGAGGCCTTCGACCTGATGGAACATCGGCGAATGCGTGGCGTCGCTATCCTGACGGTAGGTCTTGCCGGGAATGATGATGCGGATCGGCGGCTTTTGCGCTTCCATGGTGCGCACCTGCACCGGCGAGGTGTGCGTGCGCAGCACCTTGCGCTCACCCTTTTCGTCCGGCTGGAAGAAGAAGGTGTCGTGCATCTCGCGCGCCGGGTGCCCTTCCGGGAAGTTCAGCGCCGTGAAGTTATAATAGTCGGTCTCGACATCGGGACCTTCGGCGATCGAGAAGCCCATGTCGCCGAAGATGGCGGTGATTTCGTCGACGATCTGGCTAATGGGATGGATGCGGCCGCGTTCGGCCGGCGAAGAGCGGACCGGCAGGCTGACATCAACGGTCTCTGCCTTCAGCTTCGCATCGATCGCGGCATCGCGCAGCGCGCCCTTACGGGCATTGATCGCGTCGGTGACGGAATTCTTGAGAGCGTTGATCGCCGCGCCGCGTGTCTGCCGCTCTTCCGGCGACATCGCGCCCAGCGTCTTCAGCAGTTCCGAAACCGAGCCCTTCTTGCCGAGCGCGGCGACCCTTACGGCTTCGATCGACTGCTCGTCGGTTGCCGCGGCCACCTCGGCCATGAGTTGGGTTTCGAGTGTTACGAGTTCCGTCATCTGATCCTGCCTTGCGGGCGGCGGGCATGGAACGCCGCTCATTCCGCGGAATAATGGATGAACGCCCACATCAGACAGCTTGTGGCAACGATGAGGCGCTGCAGATCACTATCCATGTGCAAGCGGCCAATCAACCTGGCAAATGACAAAAACACGCCGAGAATGCGGTCCCTAGAGGCGGATGATTTTAGATCTGTTCGATCTAAAATCTGAATCCGCTCTAGAATCAAAGAAGTAGAGCGTGATGTCGTCCGAAAACCGACTACACTTTTCGGCATCACGCTCTAGCATCTTTCGCCCGATGCGCGACTGTTTTTCGAGTTTCGCCCGACAAGACAGCCTGACACGATGGAATGCATATGCTGCAAAACACAAAACCCGCGCCGGTTTCGCCAGCGCGGGTTTCATAATGAATTTACGAAAGACGTGCGAGGCAGCGTTAGTTAACGGCTGCTTCGAACTCGTTCTTCGTGCCGGCTTCCTTGAGGTACTCAAGTGCCTTCTTCGAAGCAGCAACGAGCGCACCGAAAGCTTCCGACTCATGGATCGCCATGTCGGAAAGAACCTTGCGGTCAACTTCGATGCCAGCCTTGGTCAGGCCGTCGATGAAGCGGCCGTAGGTCAGGCCGTGTTCGCGGACGGCAGCGTTGATACGCTGGATCCAGAGGGCGCGGAAGTTGCGCTTGTTAACCTTGCGGTCGCGATAAGCGTACTGCTTGGAACGATCGACAGCGGCCTTGGCTGTGCGGATGGTGTTCTTGCGGCGGCCATAGAAGCCCTTGGCTGCCTTCAGAACCTTCTTGTGCTTGGCGTGGGCGGTAACGCCTCTTTTTACGCGTGCCATTTCATGATCTCCTTAGTCTATAGCGTTACGAATAGTCTTAGAGACCGTTCGGCAAGTAGTTCTTGACAACCTTACGGCCATCCGGTTCTGCGAGAACCATGGTGCCGCGGGCGTCGCGAATGAACTTGTTGGTACGCTTGATCATGCCGTGGCGCTTGCCAGCAGCGGCGGCCTTGACCTTGCCGGTCGCGGTGATCTTGAACCGCTTCTTGGCAGAGGACTTCGTCTTCATCTTGGGCATTTTGCTACTCCTTCGATGCTTCCTGGCGTGCTTTTCTAAAAAGCCCTTCCTACAGGTCCGGACAGGCCGGGCTGCAAAAGGTGCCGGAGCGTTTGTTGTTGAACGGCGGATCCGGTGACGAACCGCCCCGCCAGCATTCTGAACTGCCACGGCATGCCCTGCCGGTCAGTTCGGACGCGCGCTTATAACCGCAGTTGCCTGGAAGTGCAACGGGCCGGGCGCACGATTCTTTGCAGATCGATGACAGGCGGCGGCAGGGCAGCCGAAAAGGAAAAAGCCGCCCATGGGACGGCTCCGGCCTCTCTTACATCGACCTGCGCCTCACTTCGGCGCAAGCACCATCATCATCTGGCGGCCTTCGAGCTTGGGCTCGGCTTCCACTTTGGCGATCTCGAGCGTGTCTTCCTTGACCTGCTGGAGAAGCTTCATGCCGAGTTCCTGGTGGGCCATTTCGCGGCCACGGAACTTCAAGGTCACCTTCACCTTGTCGCCTTCTTCGAAGAAACGGCCGATCGCCTTCATCTTCACCTCATAGTCATGGGTGTCGATGTTCGGGCGCATCTTGATTTCTTTGACTTCGACAATCTTCTGCTTCTTGCGCGCCTCGGCGGCCTTCTTCTGGTTGGCGTATTTCAGCTTGCCCAGATCGAGGATCTTGCACACAGGCGGTTCAGCATTAGGGGAAATCTCTACCAGATCGAGACCGGCCTCCTCTGCCATTCTCAATGCCTGGTCGGTTGGGACGATGCCCATATTCTGGCCGTCAGCTGCGATCAGCTGAACTTTGGGAATGCGAATTTCCCTGTTGGAACGTGGCCCGTCCTTTACGGGCGCATCGGTTTTAAAGGGTCTGCGAATGGTCGTATTCTCCACGAATTGTTTCGGATTGCTGCAGCCTCTCGCTCCCCGTCGGCGCAACTGACGGAAATGTCGTAAAAGCTGTGTTGAAGTCAATAGCATGACATCAGGAAAAAAGCACCTCCCGCATGTCAACTAGCTGTCATAGAGACGCGAGATGCGCGAAGGACACAGTATCATTGCCAAATAACGCCAAAGCTCTCCGCGGGGAATCGAGGATTTTTCGGGCCAGCGCCACGCGAATCTGCTCTATAGAGCAAAAATCCGGGAGTTTCTTGATGTCCGAAGCAGCTACAGCCACCCAGCCGACCTTCATTTCCGTTGGCACGGGCGACGGCGAGCGCCAGATTGCCATCCTCGAGCGCGCCGCCGGCAAGGGCGCGAAAAATGTCAGCTTCGTATGGCTATCCGGCTATCGATCGGACATGAGCGGCACCAAGGCGGCGGAATTGGATGCGCTGGCGGAACGGCTTGGCCTCGGCTGCGTCCGCTTCGACTATTCCGGCCACGGACAATCCGGCGGCAAGTTCACCAACGGCACGATCTCGCGCTGGCTGGACGAGGCGCTCGCCGTCATCGACCATACCAACCCGAAGAAGATCGTCCTCGTCGGCTCCTCGATGGGCGGCTGGATTGCGCTCAGGGTCATTCAGGAGCTGCGCAAGCGCAAGAAGGTCCCGGCAATCGCCGGTCTCGTCCTGATCGCGCCCGCACCCGATTTCACCGTCGATCTCATCGAGCCAAACCTCTCCGACGTCGAGCGGCGCTCACTGGCGGAACGCGGCTATTTCGAAGAACCTTCGGAATACAGCCCCGAGCCGAACATCTTCACCCGCGCCCTGATCGAGGACGGCCGCGCCAACCGCGTGCTGACAGGCATCATCGAGACCGGCTGCCCCGTGCACATCCTGCAGGGCATGGAAGACGCGGACGTGCCGTTTGCGCATTCGTTAAAGCTGGTCGAGCATCTGCCGGCCGACGACGTGGTGTTAACACTTGTGCGCGACGGCGATCATCGCCTGTCGCGGCCGCAGGATCTGGAGCGCATAGTGGCCGCTGCAGAGGCTCTTGCGCTTCATAATACGCCGTAAAAACAATTAGATATCCTTGAGAGGGATGGCCTGCGGAGCCTCTTCGCCGGGCATTTGTTTCGCGTGTCCCCATCATCCAAGGAGGCACGGGAATATGGCAGCCAGCCTGTCGATTGTGCCAAAATTAACCATATGAGAGGGTTGCGACGTTAACACTTAAGTAACGATTGACTTGCCTCGCCCCCGTACATTAACAATTTGTTAACAAATGCAGGGACGATACAAGGAATAGTGGGCGTGCGTATTAAGGGCGTATTGGTTGCCTTCGCTGCTATGATTGCGATGTCTTCGGCGGCAATGCCGGCGTCTCAACAGAGCGTATCGATGACGGTCGGCAACGTCACTTCCCAGCCTATCGGGCACTATGATTTTTGCCAGAGGCATACCGACGAATGCGGCCCGGTCCGCAATGTCGGCCCCGTCGACATGAACGCCGCCGCCTGGGCGCTGATCAACCAGGTTAACCTGCGCGTCAACAAGACCATCCGTCCGGCAACGGACATGGAAGTCTACGGCCAGGAAGAATATTGGGAATATCCGAAAACCGCCGGCGATTGCGAAGATTTCGCCCTGCTGAAGCGCAGGCTGCTGATGCAGAGCGGCATTTCCGCCTCCAACCTCTTGATGACGGTCGTGCGCAAGCCGGATGGCGAAGGCCATGCGGTGCTGACGCTGCGCACCAAGCAGGGCGACTATATCCTCGACAACCTCGAGGACGAGATCAAGCTCTGGTCGAAGACCCCCTATTCCTATCTGAAGCGCCAGGCGAGCTTCAACACGGGGCGTTGGGTCACCATCGAGAACGGCAACGACGTTCTGGTCGGCGCCGTCAAGTAAGCAGGAACCACGCGCTTCATGCGGGAAGGCCGGCCCCACAGACCGGCCTTTCGTTTTTCCTCATGTGGCAAGATCGGTTCTCATGCGCGGATGAGGGCAAATTGGCCGTCACCACAATGGTCAATGGTTCTCATGGCCCCTGCTGGCTTGCCTTGACGTGCTGCTTGCCGCTAGCTCCGCTGAAGCGTTCCCAAATTCAACATTTCGTCAATGGGAAGCCTCAGCCGAGCATCAGACGTTGCCGATCAGAATGCCGGCGCCGAGCACCAGCGAGCCGCCGAGGACAACCTGGAATGCAGCGCGCAGGAACGGTGTCTCCATATATTTGTTCTGGATGAAGGCGATCGCCCAAAGCTCGAAGAAGACGATGACGGCGGCGGTGATCGTTGCCGTCCAGAAGTGCGGGATGAGATAAGGCAGGGCGTGACCGAGGCCACCAAGCGCGGTCATGATGCCGCAGGCAAGGCCGCGCTTGATCGGCGAGCCGCGTCCGGAAATCTTGCCGTCGTCATGCGCCGCTTCGGTGAAACCCATGGAGATGCCGGCGCCGACCGAGGCCGACAGGCCGACGAGAAAGGTCTGCCAGGTTTGCTGCGTGGCGAAGGCGGCGGCAAAGATCGGCGCCAAGGTTGAGACGGAACCATCCATCAGGCCGGCAAGGCCAGGTTGCACATAGGTCAGAACGAACTGGCGACGAGCCTGTGCATCCTCTTCGTGCTTGACCGTCTCCGGCGTGTGCTTGTCCCCCAGCAGGCGGGCAATATCCTCGTGCCCCTGTTCGGCCAGCGCCAGATCGCCGAGAAGCTGGCGTGTGGAGGCATCCGAAACCTGCTTGGCCGCTTCGACATAGAAATGATAGGCCTGCTGCTCCATCGCCTCGGCTTCCTCGCGGATGGAGTCCAGGGACAGATTCTTGCGCAGCCAATCCGGCTTGCGCTCGTAAAAGCCGCGCACATGCTCACGCCGGATCAGCGGGATGCGGTCGCCGAAGCGGCGCTGATGCATATCGATCAGCGTCTTGCGATGGGTATCCTCGACTTCGGCCATATCTTCGAAAACCTTGGCGGACTCGGGATAGTTCGGGCGCAGGATATCGGCATAGGCGAGATAGATGCGCGAATCGTCCTCCTCCGCCGCGATGGCAATTGCCAGAATCTCCTGCTCGGAGAGGGAGGTAAAGGGGCGTTTCGACGGACGGAACAAGCCAAGCAACATCAGAGCAACCTCATATTTTAGAATTATTCTAATTTTAAAAGGGGTCATTGCGCGGGTCAAGCGCGGAAGCGCTGTCAAAAGGAGAAATCGCGCTGGATAATTCGCGGCCATCGCCAAAGAGGCCCGCGGATAGAAAGAGGCTTTTGACAGATTGCCGCAACATCTCCATGACGTCTTGGCTATGCCGGCAAATTACATACATAACGAGAAATGGAAGCTGGCTGCTGCGATCTCTCGTCCGAGCGCCTGGAGAACACTATGGAACAGGAACTACGAGCCCGCGCGGCTCATCTCGTCGGCATTCGCGAGAAGGCCGAGGCGGAAATGGCCATTATGGGCATTGATGCCACTTTCATCGACAGGCTGGTCGAGACTTTCTATGGGCGCGTTCAGGCGCATCCCCGGCTCGGACCGGTATTCGATGGACAACTTGCCGGGCGTTGGCCGGACCATATGGAAAAGATGAAGCGCTTCTGGTCGTCGGTCGCCTTCAAGAACGGCGCCTATGGCGGCAAGCCGGTGCAGGCGCATCTCGGCGTCAAGGGCATGGCGGCCGACCTCTTTCCGGAATGGCTGGCACTTTTTTCCCAGACGCTTGCAGATATCGCACCTTCCGAGCAGGCCAAGGATTGGTTCATGGCAACAGCCGAACGCATCGCCAAAAGCCTGACGCTCTCGCTCTTCTACAATCCGGCGCTCGACGATCCCGCGAGGAAGACGGTTTGACGCATATCGGGAGAGCATGCAGAATTTGATGGCAGATACCATCAACCACGGGAGTGGCGTTCACGACAGCTTTGCACCATGACCGGTCAGCCGGTGTCACAAATTCAATGTTTCCCGTTTTGGCGGGCTCTCGCTTTGGCAGACAAAGAGTCCGGACAATATCTGTATCCGGCGGCCGCAATGGAAATCTCCGTCGAATTCTCGGAGAAGGTGGTTCTTCCAAGTCTATCGCAAGCCATTTAAGGTAAGCTATCATGAAAGCCTGGTCTTCGGATATGAATGGATCGTCAGCAAAAATTCGAAATCACACATGAAGCACCGTCCTGCCGTTCTCTCCATTTCTCTGGTTGTTGCAGTCATCATCATGAGCTCGTTCGTCAGCCGCTCCGCCCTGGGGCTGGTCGTTAGAGCTTGCGAGATCAACTCAAGTTTGACCGGATCGCCGTATCCGTGCCTCAAAGTCGTTCAGACGCAGGATCCATTGTCGTCCTACGCCGTTCTTCGCGAGCCCACCGACAAAGAGCGAACGATTTTTGCGCCGCTGGCCGACGTGCCGGGTATCGAAGACCCTCGCCTTCTGGCGGCGGGAGCGCCGAACTATTTTGGCGCAGCGTGGAAAGAGCAATCAGCGATCGGCCGGCGCGCATGGAAGGTTTCGCCGCAGGATTTTGCGCTAGCGATAAATGCCGCCAGTTGGCGCACGCAAGATCGGCTTCATATCCACATGGGATGCGAGACGCCTCGCTTTCGCGCTCTGCTGAAGACCCATGCGACAGAGATTGGAAGCGGCGGATTCACAAAATTGAAGACCAGCGCCGGTTGGTGGGCGATATTCCAGACGGCCGATGACCTCTCAGATTTGAACCCGTTGAAGGTTGTCGCAGACGGTGTTGAGGGAGCCCGCACGAATATGGAAAACGTGGTTGTTGGCGTCTTTGGCTCCACATTGCCGGACGGCCAGCGCGGTTTCTACATTCTGGCGAGAATAAACGGAGCAAACAAATCCCGGGGATCGGCAGAGGATATGATCGATCCCAAGTGCACACTGGAAGATGCGGCACGATAGGGGCGAGCGATCATTTCGGGTTCGATTTCGTCAGGTGGATACGCGCAGCCCCGCAAACGCAAAACCCGCTGATCTGACGGCAAACCAACCCGCCGCCAATCAGTCTTTCGCGGCGAAAACCGTTGCCCCGATGCTGGCGGAAACGACAAGCGCCGTGCCGAACATCTGCGACGGCGTCATCGGCTGCGACAGGATGACAAAGCCGGCAAGGGCGCCGATGGCGGGCTCGAGGCTCATGAGGATGCCGAAGGATGAGGTCGGCATGCGCCTGAGCGCCACCATTTCCAGCACATAGGGCAGCAGCGGAACGAGCAGCGCCAAGCCGGCGATTTCAAGCAGTCCAAAGGCCGTCATATTCGGGACGGCGGAAGCGAAGCCGAAGGGGGTCGAAACCACCGCCGCGACCAGCAGCGACATGGAAAGCCCTTCGAGGCCCTGAAAGGCATTGCCGACCTTCTTCGTGAGCAGAATGTAGCAGGCCCATCCCGCGCCTGCGCCGATAGCATAGAGGATGCCAGGCAGATTGCCGACCCAGGCCTCGCCATCATAGGCCAGCAGCAGCACGCCGATGGCGGCGAAGAGCGGCCAGAGAAGCTGGCGGCTGAGGCCAAAGCCGAGGGTCGCGACCAGCAGAGGCCCGAGGAATTCGATGGCGACGGCAAGACCCAAAGGAATGCGCGCGATCGCTGAGAAGAAGGACATCGTCATCAGCGCCGATACGGTGCCGAGCGGCAACACGCCGAGCCACTGCGAGCGGCTGTAGCTCATGATCTTCGGGCGGACGACGATTGCCAAGGCGACGGAGGCGAAGAGGAGCCGCAGCCAGGTCGCACCGACCGGTCCATAGGCGTTGATGATCGGAGCCGACAGGGCCGAGCCGAACTGGATGCAGGACATGGACATCACGCACATCAGCACGCCGGCGGCAATGCCGCCGGTCGACGGCGCAACATCCGGATGCGGCATCAGCACCGCGCCGCCATCCGTGCCACTCTCGATAAGCTTCTGATCCATGACCTCTCCTATTGGGCGAGGGTTTTAGAGGCCTGGTCTTACAGTGACAAATTCAAACTTTTCATGCTGCAATAAGGTGCTTTGATGCAAGAACCTCTCAGGCTTCGAGGCCTCTCAGCACATTGGCAACGTTCAGGCCAATCTCGGGCACGCCGTAACCGCCCTCCATGCAGACGAGCACGGGCAATCCCGCGGCTGCGATGCGCTCGCCCATGCGGATGAAATCCTGCGAGGTCAACATGAAGAAGGAGATCGGATCGCGCTCGAACGTATCGACGCCGAGCGAGAGGACGATCGCCTCCGCGCCGAAGGCCTTGATGCGGGCCAGCGCATCGTCGAGCGCCGCCGCCCATACATCCCATGGCGTGCCGCGCGGCATGGGGTAATTGCGGTTGGCACCCAGGCCATCGCCCTCGCCTTCTTCGTCGGCATGGCCGAGGAAATAGGGAAAGGCATGGATCGGATCGCCATGCAGCGAGGCGGTGAAGACATCGCTCCGCCGATAGAATATGTCCTGCGTGCCGTTGCCGTGATGGAAATCGACATCGAGCACGGCAACCTTGGCGGCGCCATGGTCGCGCAGCCGCTGCGCCGCAACGCCGGCATTGTTGATAAAGCAATAGCCGCCGAACAGATCGATGCCGGCATGATGGCCGGGCGGGCGGCACAGCGCGAAGGCAAAACGATTGCCTGATTGCAGCCAATCGGCGCCGGTCAAGGCGCAGCGCATGGAAGCGAGCGCCGCCTCATAGGACCCCTTGGTAATGGAGGTATCGGCGGCATTGGCATAATGGCCGATCATGCCGACGATATTTTCCGGCACGCGCTGGCTGGTGCGCCTGACGGGAAAGGAATTGGAGATAGCCTCGCCCTTAAAGCCGGCTGCGACCCAGCGCTCCCAGACCACGCCGAGGAAATCGAGATAGGCGGGATCATGCACCTTGCGCGCCGTTTCCAGCCCATAGGCGTCAGGCGCCGCGACATCGGTAAAGCCGGCCTCCTTGACGGCGGCGAGGATCCATTCGGCGCGGAAGGGTGCTTCGAAGGGCGTGACCAGCTGGCCATCATGCAGCTCGGTCCTGGCATCCCTGAGCTTGTGATCTTCCGAGTAAATCACCCGCATATTCGCCTCCTCCGTTATCTTGCCGACGCAAAGGCTTACATGGATCGCGGCAAGGAAAAAAGACCGAGATGCGGACTTGAACGCCTCGGATACCCCCCTCTGTCGCTATCGCGACATCTCCCCCACTAGGGGGGGGAGATCGTTGGGAGTTTGCTGCAGCTCTTAACAACTCGATGGTCTACAGTTTCTGCTGATGCAATGTTGATTTGAGGCAGATCGGTGCGGCAGGTGACCAATCTCCCCCCTTGTGGGGGAGATGTCACGAAGTGACAGAGGGGGTAAACACACAAATTCCAAAGGAGGCGCATCGCTCACTCACCTTGCCGCCTTCGGCCATCAGAAGCCCGCGGCAGAATTCTTCCGGCTAGCGACGGAGCACATTGGGCTCGCAGCCGGCGAGATCGGCTTCATCGACGACGTCGAGGCCAATATCGAGGCCGCGCGGCAATTCGGCTGGAAGGCGATGCAGTGGACCTCGGGCTCCAAATTGCGGGATGCTATTGCTGCATTTTCGCATCGTCAGTCGGAATAGGTAAGGACGGCAATCTGTTCGTTGGGCAGCACAATGAGTTGAACGTTCGAGCGAGTTGTAAAGAAGCCATCGGCGCGACTGGCACTATCCTCGACCATCCGCATCCGTCTGGCTCCAAATCCGGCACAAGACATTGATCCCGTCACAGGGCCATCACCAAACCACTCACTGGGAACCGGAGTTGGTTGCCATTCAGTATAAGCGTAGCGATACTTGTCGTTCCGAGAGTTGCCTCTCCCCTGGCGCGCTTCACTGAAGAACTTGATACCCTGGTTTTGGATCTTCTGTACCGTATCCAACGTCAGCTGAAAGACCACGGCACCGCATGCCTCCGGCCGGATTGGTAAGATGATATTGGACCAACCGGCGTCGCTGCCCCAAGTAACGTTGTTTGTTGTCTTAAGCACACTTGGCAGAGCCTTTCTGTAAAAGCTCGCAACGCGGTCCTGATAGACGCAATAGGCCAGGACAAACGACAGAACGACGATGCCAAGTACTCGCATTCGCATCGTCTAAACACTCTGCCACATAATGGATCGCACTAGCTCTGAAAACGGTCACGTGATGCATATCATAAATTGAGAGAAATCACAGAGATACAATTTACTTGTGCAACCGTGACTTTCAAACCCTCCTCAAGCTGCGATACGCTTATAGAAAATGGTCGTGTCGCAAAGGCCGCCCTCGGGCCACATGGCGTAGTCCGGCACGACGCCGACGCGCTGCCAGCCGAGGCGCGGATAGATCGCTTCCGCATCGCTCCCGGTTGCCGTATCGAGTACCAGCAAGGTCTTGCCGATGCGGGCCGCTTCGCGCTCCGCTGCCGCCATCAAGAGACGGGCAAGCCCCTTGCCTCGCGCGGCGCTGTGCACCAGCAGCTTCTTGAGGTCGCCGCGATGCGGCTGGTTCGGCATCTGTGCAACGCCCACCTGCACCGTTCCGACGACCCGACCCTCGATTACAGCGGCAAAAAGCAATGTCGCGCCGCTTTCGACGCTATCGGCCACACCCTGCCAATAAGGCAAGGCGTCAGCTGTTCCGTAAGGCTGCATGAAGCCAACGGAAGCGCCGCCATTGACGCAATCGGCAAGCACGGCGCAAAGCTCGGAAAGCATCTCGCGAGCGTCGGCAGGGGAGAGAAGACGAATGTCCGGCATGAAAAGGTCCTTGGGATTGTTATGAACGGCCGCGATCGAGGATGACGCTGTAGCGCGCCGACACCTCGCCGGGATTATGGAAGGCGTGGCCATCGCCGACGCCCATGAAGAGACAATCGCCAGGCATCAGGCGATGGGCGAGGTCGCGATGCGTCACCTCCATCTCGCCCTCGAACAGCCAGACATGCTGGGTCATGCCGGCGCTTGCCGTATTCGGCGGGAAGATGACACGCGCGCCGGCGGGGAAGATGACCTCGACGACATCGACCTTCGATTCCGTCCCCGGCGGCGAGACGGCGCGTCTGACATAGCCGGTTCCCGGATCCCGCCAGATCGCCTGCTGCTCGCGGCGGGCAAGCGGCGACACTTCCTCGTCCTCCTCGGCAAAGAAGGCCGAAAGCGAAAGGCCGAGCGCCGCGCAGAGCCGCGACAGCAGCGAGGCCGTCGGGCTCGCCTCCGCCCGCTCGATGCGCGAGATCATGGCTCGGCTGACCGCCGAGGCATTGGCAAGCTCATCCAGCGTCAGGCCGCGAGCGATGCGCAGCTCCTTGATGCGTACACCGATCGCCAGATCCAGATCGTCATCCGCCATTATCAATGTCCCGCGCTTCGAAATTCTACTATAAGAGAAATACACGTTCTCATGATAGAATCAAGCGCGCATCGACACTCGGCGCCGTCGGGTCGGAAAAGGCTAACGTAACGTGAAGATAGCCGCCAAAACCCCGCTTTTCCGCTTTGCGGCGCGGGGCGGCGCTGCTATATGGCGCGCATGAGCACCAATTCGACCACTCCGCTTTCGCATATCCGCAACTTCTCGATCGTGGCCCATATCGACCACGGCAAATCGACGCTGGCCGACCGCCTGATCCAGACGACGGGCGGCCTTGCCGAACGCGAGATGTCGGAGCAGGTGTTGGACAATATGGAGATCGAGCGCGAGCGCGGCATCACCATCAAGGCCCAGACGGTGCGCCTGCACTACAAGGCCAACAATGGCGAGACCTACATCCTCAACCTGATCGACACGCCCGGCCACGTCGACTTCGCCTATGAAGTCTCGCGCTCGCTGTCGGCCTGCGAGGGATCGTTGCTGGTGGTCGATGCGTCGCAGGGCGTCGAGGCGCAGACGCTTGCCAACGTCTATCAGGCGATCGACAACAATCACGAGCTCGTCACCGTCCTCAACAAGATCGACCTGCCGGCGGCCGAACCCGACCGGATCAAGGAGCAGATCGAGGAAGTGATCGGCATCGACGCCTCCGACGCCGTACTGATTTCGGCCAAGACCGGCCTCGGCATTCCCGACGTGCTGGAAGCCATCGTCAACAAGCTGCCGGCGCCGAAGAGCGCGGGCGGCGAAAAGGCGCCCTTGAAGGCGCTGCTGGTCGACAGCTGGTACGACACCTATCTCGGCGTCATGGTTCTCGTGCGCATCATCGACGGCACGCTGACCAAGGGCCAGACCATCCGCATGATGGGTACGGATGCGAAGTATCAGATCGAGCGCGTCGGCGTTCTCACGCCGAAGATGGTCGCCGTCGACAGCCTCGGCCCTGGCGAAATCGGCTTCATCACCGCCTCGATCAAGGAAGTGGCCGACACCCGCGTCGGCGATACCATCACCGAGGACAAGCGCCCGACCGCCGAGCCGCTGCCGGGCTTCAAGCCGGCGCAGCCTGTGGTGTTCTGCGGCCTCTTCCCGGTCGATGCCGCCGATTTCGAAGACCTGCGCTCGGCCATGGGCAAGCTGCGCCTCAACGATGCAAGCTTCTCCTTCGAGATGGAATCGTCTGCCGCTCTCGGCTTCGGCTTCCGCTGCGGCTTCCTCGGCCTCTTGCACCTGGAAATCATCCAGGAGCGCCTCGAGCGCGAATTCAATCTCGATCTGATCGCGACGGCTCCCTCGGTCGTCTATCAGCTGACCATGACCGACGGCACCGAGATCGAGCTGCACAACCCGGCCGACATGCCCGACGTCGTCAAGATTTCCGAATTCCGCGAGCCGTGGATCAAGGCGACGATCCTGACGCCGGACGACTATCTCGGCTCGATCCTAAAACTCTGCCAGGACCGTCGCGGCATCCAGACCGAGCTGACCTATGTCGGCAACCGCGCGATGATCACCTACGATCTGCCGCTCAACGAAGTCGTCTTCGACTTTTACGACCGGCTGAAGTCGATCTCCAAGGGCTATGCCTCTTTCGACTACAGCCTGACCGACTATCGCGAGAGCGATCTCGTCAAGATGTCGATCCTCGTCAATGCCGAGCCGGTGGATGCGCTCTCCATGCTGGTGCACCGCTCGGCTGCCGAAAAGCGCGGCCGCGTCATGTGCGAGAAGCTGAAGGATCTGATCCCGCAGCACATGTTCCAGATCCCGATCCAGGCCGCGATCGGCGGGCGCATCATCGCCCGCGAGACGGTGAAGGCGCTGCGCAAGGACGTGACCGCCAAGTGCTACGGCGGTGACGCCACCCGCAAGCGCAAGCTGCTCGACAAGCAGAAGGAAGGCAAGAAGCGCATGCGGCAGTTCGGCAAGGTGGAAATCCCGCAGGAAGCCTTTATCGCCGCGCTGAAGATGGGGGATGAGTGAGGCTCTTAGCAAAGTCAAATTATGCGCATATAGTTTGCGCATAATTTGAGGAACGCCTCATGACTCAGACGACGCGAAAAGCCGCGAATTTATCTCTCGACCAGCAGCTCGTTGCAGATGCACGCGAGTTGAAAATCAATATCTCACGCGCGGCCGAAGATGGCATAACCCGCGCCATCAAAGCTGAGCGCGAGCGACTGTGGCTTCTGGAAAATGCCGAGGCAATCGAACAAGCAAATGCCTATGTTGAAAAACATGGTCTGCCATTTGGAAAATATCGGCAGTTCTAATGGCAAGATTCCATGTCTATGGCGTTAAGCAGAACCGAGCTCTCGCATTGGATCTTCAGTCAGACTTGTTAGCAGGACTCGGCACGCGGATGATGGCGCCACTGCTTCCTGGAGAGGATGTGTCGATGCCAATAGCAAGACTCAATCCGCAGTTTACGATCAACGGCAAGCCATACGTCATGGCAACGCAATTCATGGCAGCAATCCCACTCATCGAAATCGGGGAGTTGATCACCGATCTGAGTTCGCACGGCGATCGGATTACCGTCGCGACCGACTTTCTTTTCCAGGGTTTCTAACCTTAATTCCCTGCCATATATTCCCCGATCAAGCCTTCATATTCATCCATCGCCGGCAGCGCGGCATAGCTGTGCTTGGCCGGGGTGGTGACCCATGGCAGCTTTTCGCTCGTCCAGGTTTCCATGAAGGGCGTGAACCAGCTGACGTCGTTGAGCATCGTGGCGCGGATATTGACGAACCAGTCAACGCCTTCCAGCTTCGTGAACAGCCAGCTCATGCAATGCGGGCAGAAATAGTGATGGATGGCATCGCCGTGCAGGCCGCCGATGACGGGCTCGCCCTCCGTCACCTCGAAGCCGTCGGAGGGGATGGCTGCGCTCAGCGAATAGGGGCCAGCGGTCATGCGCTGGCAGCCTGTGCAGTGGCAGGCCATGGTCAGCAAGGGCTTGGCGCTGATCTTCAGCCGCACCTGCCCGCAACGGCAGCTGCCCTCGCAGGGTAGTTCCAGCGTGCTCATGATAACGTCTCCTCTCATGTTCCAAGACCAGCGACGCGCAGCATCTCGCCATCAAGCTCCGCCAGCCTTTGCCTCTTTGGCAGCCTATCCGGTTCTCAAGCCTCTGCGGCCTGAAGAAGCTCCGCCTGCGTCCTTATGGTCTTCACCCAGGCACGTGCGATGGCAAGGCCGGCCGTTTCCGCCGCGGCCGCATGGCGGGTAACGAGCTCCGGATATTTCTCCAGCCAGCCCGGTTCCTTGCGCTCGATCGTTTCCTCGAATTCGCCGCGCCAGCGGTCAACCACGGCGGCGTTCGCCTCGAAATGGAACTGCGTGCCATAGGTGGCACGGCCGATGCGGAAGGCCTGGTTGCGCGTCACGCCATTGGCTGCGAGGCGGGTGGCGCCCGCCGGCAAAGAAAACGTATCGGAATGCCATTGGAAGATGGTGAATTCGGCGCCGACATCGGCCAACAGCGGATCCGTCCTGCCTTCGTCGGTCAGGCCGATGGTCTTCCAGCCGAATTCATGGGCTGTACCCAGAAGGTTTTCCGCCTCATAGGCGCGCGCCAGGATCTGGCTGCCGAGGCAGATGCCGAGCACCGCCTTGTCCTCGCCCTCGAAACGGCGCATCAGCCGCGCCAGCTCGGGCAGATAAGGGTGGGTGTCATCGTCGCGCGCGCTCTGCTCGCCGCCGAGCACGACCAGCGCATCGTAGGACTTCGCATCCTTGGGCAGCGCGCCATCGCTCCACGGGCGGAACCACTCGATCTGCGTCTCAGCCTCTTCGAGCGCGATGCCGAGAGCACCGAGCGGTGTGTTCTTCATATTCTCGATGATGGCGACGCGCATTCCGATAATCCCCAACTGAAGTCCAACCGGAGATGAGCATGTGGGGAGCCAACAGGCAAGGGGTCAGACGGGTGCAAGGTTCCAAGGATTCGCTAAACCGCTCCGGCCGCCTGCTTTCGCGCTGTTGCGCGCGGAAAGCGACCAAGCGTTTTGCGCGAAATTGCTCGGGCTTGCAGGCGGATAAACTTGAGCATAAATGTCATCAAACAGCAAGGACATGACCATGAGCGACAAGCCCCGGATCACCATTCTCTACTGCACCCAATGCAACTGGCTGCTGCGCTCCGGCTGGATGGCGCAGGAGCTGCTGCAGACCTTCACCGACAGTCTCGGCGAAGTGGCGCTGATACCGGGCACCGGCGGGGTCTTCGAAATCCGCATCGATGGCGAGCTGCTGTGGGAGCGCAAGCGCGACGGCGGCTTTCCCGGACCGAAGGAGCTGAAGCAGCGGGTCAGAGATATCATCGACCCGGAACGCGATCTCGGCCATACCGATCGCGCATCGCTGGAAAGCTAAGCGCCGGAACGTCTGCTCGCCACAGCGTCAATCGAAAGGCGAGTGGCACTCCTTGAAGCCGTGATTGATCGTCGAATAGAGGTTGGTGCCAGCATTATACGTCCGGTAGCGCTCGGCACACCACATCTCATGCCGCGTGCGCTGCTGGGCCGGCGAAGGATAAACCTCTCTCGGCGGCGTATAGGTTTCGCGCGGCTGGATCACGATACGCGGACTGTCGTAATTGTTCACGCCTCCATTGTAGGGCGGCGTGATGGGAAGCGGCTGGCCGGGCCGGGTGTAGAACTGCCGCTCGCCGAACCCGAAGCAGCCGCGAGAATCGCAAATGACGGAATTCGTGCTGGGCGGCGAAATGACGATCCTCGGCGGATCCGAGGCTGCGACGGCAAGGCCTGCTTGCGCGGAAAGGGCGAAGCCAAAGGCGCAACCGAGCGTGGCTCTGCGAAAAACAGCCATGAGAAACTCCTCTGCCTGATATTGCGACCCAAACATCGCCGCCGCGGCTTCGCTACACCTTATTTGGGGTCACGACACCGATAAAACCAGTCTTGCCGCAGCTGGAAGCCTCGACCCACGACGAGTTGATCATAGCCGGCGCTTGCTCCATAACAGCGCAATCATTTCGGGGAGATTGCCTGTGAGCAGCTTGAAATTCGGCACCAGCGGCCTTCGCGGCCTGTCCGTCGACCTTACCGGGCGGGCATCCGCTCTCTATGCAACGGCCTTCGCCAACCATCTGCTGAAGAGCGGCCGCGCCAAAGCGGGCGATCTCGTTCTCGTCGGCCGCGACTTTCGCGAATCGAGCCCGGCGATCTCGGCTACCTGCATCGGTGCGCTAAAGCGAGCCGGCCTGACGCCGATCGATTGCGGCACATTGCCGACGCCGGCGCTGGCACTTTACGGACTGACGCACAAGGCGGCCTCCCTGATGATCACCGGCTCGCATATCCCCGCCGATCGCAACGGCATCAAATTCTACCGGCCGGATGGCGAGATCGACAAGCAGGACGAACTGGCGATCAGCGCCGAGGCAAACGCGATTGTTGATACTCTTCTCGACGAAACGCCTGACCACGCCGAAAATCGCACGGCTGAGACAGAGGCGCTCTTCCTGGAGCGCAACAAGGGTCTGCTGCCCGCCGGCAGCCTCACAGGCCTTAGCGTCGGCGTCTACCAGCACAGCACCGTGGCGCGCGATCTCTTCGGCCAGGTGCTTGCCCATTACGGCGCCCGCGTGGTGCCGCTCGGCCGCTCCGAGGGCTTCATTCCGGTCGATACCGAAGCAGTCTCGGCCGAAACCATACGTCTCATGAAAGGCTGGGCACCGGAGCATGGGCTGGACGCCATCGTTTCGGCCGATGGCGATGGCGATCGGCCGCTGGTCACGGATGAAACCGGCGAGCCGCTACGCGGCGATCTGCTCGGCCTCATCGCCGCAAACTTTCTCGGCGCCGCCGTGGTGGTGACGCCTGTCACCTCCAATTCCGGCATCGAAGCCGCAGGCTCCTACGCCGTCACCCGCACCCGCGTCGGCTCGCCCTATGTGATCGCCGGCATGGACGAGGCCGTTGCTGCGGGCAAGGCCAATGTCATGGGCTTCGAGGCCAATGGCGGCACGCTGACGGCGAGCCGCTTCACCGTCGAGGGCAAGCCCTTCGAGCCGCTGCCGACGCGCGACTGCTTCCTGCCGATTCTGGCGACGCTCTATGCCGCGGCGAAGGCCAAAAAGCCGCTTTCGGCCGTGGCCGGTAGCTACCACCTGCCTTTTGCTGCCGCGGACCGCCTGGAGAATTTCCCGGTCGAAACCAGCGCAGCGCTGATGGCTCATCTGCGCGCCTCTGACGTCAATCTCGCTGATTTCCTCAAGCCCGTCGCGGCCGTCGCATCGAAGAGTGACGTCGACGGGCTCAGGGTCACGCTTGTGGATAACCGAATCATTCATTTCCGCCCTTCCGGCAATGCGCCGGAAATGCGCTGCTATGTGGAAGCGGCCGGCGAAAGCGAGGCAAAGGCCCTGCTGGAACAAGGACTTGACCTGATCAGGGCATGGGCTGCCGCCCGGGTTTGACCCGGGCTTCAACCGCTTTTTTCACAATTGCCACGAAAACTTCAAAAACCCTGTTGACACCGGACGGCCACCCCCTTACATGCGTGTCCGTCGCCCAGATGGCGGAATTGGTAGACGCGCAGGTTTCAGGTACCTGTGCCGCGAGGCGTGGAGGTTCGAGTCCTCTTCTGGGCACCATTTCCTTTCTTGAGAAACATGGATTTCTCAATCATTTCAAAACATAGCAGATCTATATGATGTGCGCTCCGGCTTGCCGGAGGTGCGTTCGGCGCCGGTTTGAAACATGCTGGCAGCCGCTTCGCTGACCTGCACGATCGGCAGCAGTCAGCGGCATGCTGGTCGATCTAGCTCATCGCCGGCCCATCGGCACTTCCCGCTTTCAAGCTCTATTGGACTGTTGACTGCGCAAGAAGAGGTCGACCTAATGGGGGAAACCTTGAGGGAGTTCGGATGAACCACAAACGCGACTGGTACGATCTGATCGTCGGCGACGGCAACGTCAACGAAGGCCTCGGAAGGATGATGGGTTTCATCCTTGCCGTCATTGTGATTCTCTCGCTGATCTTCTGGATGATCTGAGCGTACTTGACCCGAACGTATTCTCGCCTCTCCATCCGATCCCTCTGCCCTCATTTCGGCGAGCGCCTGCCATGCCCCCCGCTTTGTGCAAACCTCCCTCCCGCTGGGGGCGCTACCTCTTGCGCGCCCAGCTGGTTAACCTTTGAGGCAGGGAGGGAAAGACGAATAAGGGGAACAACAAAATGAACCACGTCTGCAACCTGCTCTGGCTTGCCTTCAGCGTCGCTCTTCTCTTTGCCGCTTTGAACCGACGGCTGGTCGGGGATTACATCAGCATGTGGTATCTGCTTGTCATCACAGCCATGGCCGTGATGGCCTGGGCTGGCTTATTCCCGACCGACATGGCGACACTGCGGGCGGGATAGCTTGACGAAGCGTTCATAATACAGCCTGCCAGCAATCGCACACCCCTGCCCGGCTCAAAAGAGCCGCCGAAATCTCCTTCGGCGGCCGAGAGCATAATCAGATGCAGGATCGCGGCGATCGTGCCGGCTTCCTGCAGGTATTCCGGACGGAAAACCGCTGCGCACTTTCCCTGGAAACGCTCT
>NZ_AQHN01000005.1 GCF_000359745.1 Rhizobium freirei PRF 81 | reverse complement strand
CTGCACGGTGTCCAGCAACCATTGCCCGCGTTCCATCGCCTTGCCGGCAAGCGACGTGCCGAGATGGCCTGGAAACATCTCGGGATAGAGCGTCAGGATGGTCGCCCGGAAACTCATGGCGCGGTCACTTCCCAATGAGGGTCACTTCTTCGTCTTGCCTTGTGGCTTTTCCGGCTTTGCCGGCTTGCCGATAAGATCGTCGGGGTTGTCGATCAGGCCCGCGGCCAGCGGATCGATCAGGATCTTGCCGCCTTCAAGATCGATTTCGAGCACGGCTGCCTCGGAAAAGGGGATCAGCACGGGGCGCTTGCCCGGGCCTTTCAGCTCCAGCAGATCGCCGGCGCCGAAATCATAGATGCCGCTGACCGTGCCGTAACCCACGCCCTGGTCGTCGACGGCTTCCAGGCCTTCGAGGTCGGTGTAGAAGAATTCGTCGTCGTCGAGTTCGTCATCCGGCAGGTTGTCGCGCTCGATATAGAGTTCCAGCCCGTTCAGCGCCTCGGCGGCGTTGCGGTCGTTGACGCCACGGAAGCGCACCACGACGACGTTCTTGGCTTCGCGGATTTCGAGAACCTCGAAGCTGCGGCCGTCCATGCTGTGCAGGTTGCCGTAATCGCCAAGCGCGGTCGGGTCCGATGTGTAGGCGCGGGCGCGTACTTCGCCGCGCAGGCCTTGAGCCGCACCGATCGTGGCCATCAATACCGGGTTTTGCAGTTTCGTCATGGTCTCTTCGCCGGTTACCGGAATTATGCAGCAAATCTAAAGTGCTACAGCGACTTTGCGCGCTGGATCGGACGCGCCGGGCCGTAGTTGCGTTCTCTCATAGGCTGAACGCCAGCCGATGGGAAATGAAAAACGGGCGGCATGTCGCCATGCCACCCGTTTTCAATCAATGCGAGGTCCGATTACTCGGCAGCAGCGGCGGCGTCAGCGGCCTTCTGTGCCTTTTCAGCGGCGCGTTCCTGAGCGCGCTTGCCCGGCTTTGCCTTTTCCGGGTTGTTCTTGGCTTCGCGCGTTGCGATGCCGGCTTCGGCGAGGAAGCGCAGAACGCGGTCGGTCGGCTGTGCCCCGTGGTCGAGCCAATGCTTGATGCGCTCGGCCTTGAGTTCAACGCGCTTGGCGTCGTCCTTGGCAAGCATCGGGTTCCACGAGCCGAGGGTTTCCAGGAAGCGGCCGTCGCGCGGCGAGCGGGCGTCGGCAACAACAACGTGGTAGTACGGGCGCTTCTTGGAGCCACCGCGGGCGAGACGAATTTTCAGTGCCATGTTAAATCTCCTTAGGCTTTTCTTGACCGCTTCGTTTGGGCGGCATGTTCGTTTCTATTGTACGCGCCGCCGGCCCTCTCTCGATAGCCGCTGCACGCATTTCGGGATCACGCCTTCAGATCGGCAGCGATCTGCTCGTGATGCCGGATGACTTCCTTGATGACGAAGTTCAGGAACTTCTCGGCGAAATCCGGGTCCAGATTGGCGTCCTTTGCCAGACGGCGCAGGCGTTCGATCTGGTATTCTTCGCGCGCCGGATCAGCCGGCGGCAGGTCGTACTTGGCCTTCAGCACGCCGACTTCCTTGGTGCAGCGGAAGCGTTCGGCCAGCATGTGCACCAGTGCGGCATCGATATTGTCGATCGACTGGCGATAGTTGCCCAATTGGGCTTTGACGTCTGGATCAATCATGGGGTCAGCGATCCTTTTCACTTCTTCTTCGGCAAACCGGGAAGGCCCGGGAAACCACCGCCGAGGCCTGGCAGCTTGGCGCCGCCGAGACCGGGCAATCCACCGCCGCCGCCCAAGCCCGGCAAACCACCCGGCAGGCCGCCGGGACGGCCGAGGCCGGCGGCTTCGGCCTGCTTCTGCAGGGCTTCGAGCTGCTTGGGGTCCATGTTCGACAGGTCGGGCATGCCGCCCATCCCGCCGCCGAGGCCCATCTTGCCGGCAAGGCCGCCCATCAGCTGCTTCATCATGCCGCCTTTGCCCTTGCCGCCCATCATCTTCATCATGTCCGCCATCTGGCGGTGCATCTTCAGAAGCTTGTTGATGTCGGAGGCGTCGGTGCCGGAGCCGGCGGCGATGCGTTTCTTGCGGGAATGCTTCAGCATATCAGGGTTGGCGCGCTCGGCCTTGGTCATCGAGGAGATGATGGCGAGCTGGCGACCGAAAAGCTTGTCGTTCAGACCGGCGGCGGCCATCTTGTCCTTCATGCCGGACATGCCGGGCATCATTCCCATGATGCCGCCCATGCCGCCCATCTTCTGCATCTGGCCGAGCTGGTCGGCCAGATCGTTGAGATCGAACTTGCCCTTGGCCATCTTGGCGGCCATGGCGGCTGCCTTCTCGGCGTCGATATTCTCGGCGGCCCGCTCGACCAGCGAGACGATGTCGCCCATGCCGAGGATACGGTCGGCGATGCGGCGGGGATGGAATTCTTCCAGCTCGCCCATCTTTTCGCCGACGCCGATCAGCTTGATCGGCTTGCCCGTCACGGCGCGCATTGAAAGGGCGGCACCGCCGCGGCCGTCGCCGTCCATGCGGGTCAGCACAAGGCCGGTGATGCCGACGCGCTCGTCGAAGTTGCGGGCGAGATTGACCGCGTCCTGACCGGTCAAGCTATCGGCGACCAGCAGGATTTCGTGCGGATTGGACTTCTTCTTGATATCCGCCATCTCGACCATGAGCGGCTCGTCGATATGCGTACGGCCGGCGGTGTCGAGGATCACGACGTCATGGCCGCCGAGCTTGGCGGCCTGGACGGCGCGTGCGGCAATATCGGTCGGCGACTGGCCGGCGATGACGGGCAGCGTGTCGATGCCCGTCTGCACGCCGAGCTGGCGCAGCTGCTCCTGCGCCGCCGGACGGCGCGTGTCGAGCGAGGCCATCAGGACCTTCTTGCGGTCGCGGCTCGTCAGGCGGTTGGCGATCTTTGCCGTGGTGGTGGTCTTACCGGAGCCCTGCAGACCGACCATCATGACGACGACCGGAGCCGGCGCATTGAGATCGATGCCCACGCCTTCGCCGCCGAGCATTTCGATCAGCTCGTCATGGACGATCTTGACGACCATCTGGCCGGGCTTGATCGACTTCAGGATTTCGGCGCCGACGGCCTTTTCGCGGACGCGGTCGGTAAAGGAGCGAACGACATCCAGCGCCACGTCGGCTTCCAAAAGCGCGCGGCGAACCTCGCGAAGTGCTGCGGAAACATCGGCTTCCGAAAGCGCGCCGCGGCCTGTCAGTCCATTCAGAATGGAACCAAGACGGTCCTGGAGGTTTTCAAACATCAATTCTTCCTTATCGATCGCTCGGGATTTGGATTGGCGCCTCTGCGCGGTTCCTCGCCCGAAAACGTCGTGCTTTTCCATGACGAAAACAAGACGCAAAGCCAAAAAGCACCCGAGGGCGCATCGCGCTGTCGGGTGTTGACCTCCGGGATCTCTTTATACCTTTATGGGTCCCGGTCGGTGGCTCGGAGGCTTGTGCTCGTCGCAGATTGGGGGCGATAAACAGGAAAAGCCCGGCAAAGTCAACCCAACGCGGCGGAAATGCCTGGGATGTCGGGCCGATATCGCTATATGAACGTCGTTTTATCGGCAATGCCGGCCCCTAAATCTTGTACCGAACCCCGCCATCAGACGATTCCCCGAGATAGTTCCGAATGAATGATGCAGCCCTGACCGATCTTCTTGCCGCCTGCCGCGCTTATGCCGGCGGTCGGGTCGACCAACGTTTCAATGCGGTCGCGCAAGCCTTCTATGCGAGCGCCAAGGCGCAGCCAAAGATCGTGGCGCGTGCGGCGCGCGAGCTTGGCCGCCTGCCGCCGCCGGGCGCTGCGATCCTTGCCAATATGCTCGGCACAATCCTCGAGAAGGGCGGGGCGGTGGAGCGCAGCGGCGTCGCCGTGTGGGAGCTCTATCTGGCGTGGCTGCCGCAGATCCATCGCGGTTTTGCCGGCCGCAAGGAGCTGAGCCCGCGGCAAAGGCAGTTGCTCGACGCCTTCCAGCTGCTCGGCCAGTCCGTGGTTTCGCATCTCTCCGCCATGCCGCAGGAGCGCAAGCTTGCGGCTGACAACAAGGCGCTGATGGCGCAGCTGACCGAGCTGCAGGATTACACGCCGGGCGCGGCCTGGGTTCGCCAGGTACTCCTGAGCCGCAGCGATGCCCTGCTCGTGCTGCATCTGCCGAGCAGGCAGGGCTTTCGTCTGCGCTACGACAATATCGTCAACGGCTTTCATCTGTTCACGCTGATCCAGGCGGCCTTCGGCGAGACATTGCCCGGCGGCCGTTCGCCCAACCGGTTCATTGTCGACATGGCGCGCTGCGTGACGGTGGCCGAGGAGGGCAATGACGAGCCCTGGTGGCGCTATGAGACGGTTCGACCGGATGCACCGGGCCTCGTCGAGATTTCCGGCGAGGCGCCCGTCGATACGATTACCCGCATCGATGGCCGGCAGGTCATTCTGCTTTCGGCTCCTCATGAAGGGGCAGCGTTTTGGGATACGAGCTTCTTCACGCCGCAGCTCTTCGCCATGCCGGCGAATGTCGTGCTTGAGGGGACGCTGACGGCGGAAGAAGTTGAGGAATGGCTCGCCAAAATCGGCGTGTCGACGGGATCGCAGGGAACCGACATGCCATGACGGGCTCGGATAAGAAGAATCGCTATTATCAAGGCCCGGTTTCGGACCATTTCGACGGCCGGCGCTTTTTCAATCCCGGCGGCATCGCGCCGGGCAACGCGTTCGATCTGCTGAGATGGCAGCTCGGCGGCGGCCGGGTGCGCTGGCCAAATCCCGTCATCAGCGCCTTTCCTCCGGCAAGGCCCGACCGACATGTCTTCGGCGAGCAGATGCGGGTGACCATGGTCGGGCATGCGTCGATGCTGGTGCAGATTGCCGGGCTGAACATTTTGACCGATCCGGTCTGGTCCGAGCGGGTCAGTCCTTTCCGTTCCTTCGGGCCGAAGCGCGTAGTGGCGCCTGGCATCCGCTTCGAAGACCTGCCGCATATCGACCTCGTGCTGGTGACGCATAATCACTACGATCATCTCGATCTGGAAACGCTGGCGCGCCTGCATCAGGCGCATCAGCCGAGGATCGTGACGCCGCTCGGCAACGACACGATCATCCGGCGCGCCGTTCCTAACGCCGATATGAGCGTGGTCGATTGGGGCGATCGCATCGGCGTCAAAGCCGGCGTGACCATCGATGTCGAGCCCTGCCATCACTGGTCGGCGCGCGGCATGGGCGACCGGCGCATGGCGCTCTGGGCCGCATTCGTGCTGACTACATCATCGGGCAGGATCTATCATATCGGCGATACCGGCTTTCACGATGGCATCAATTATGAGGCGGCGGCCCGCAAGCATGGCGGCTTCCGCTTGGCGATCCTGCCTTTCGGCGCTTACGAGCCGCGCTGGTTCATGAAGGGCCAGCACCAGAACCCCGAAGAGGCGGTCAAAGGCATGAAGCTCTGCAACGCCGCCTATGTCGCCGGGCATCACTTCGCGACCTTCCAGCTGACGGATGAAGGGATCGACGAGCCTATTCATGCACTCGATGCAGCACTGAAAGCCGAGGGTGTGGAGCCGGATCGGTTTCGCCCGCTGAGGGCAGGCGAAGTCTTCGACGTGCCCGTCGTTTGACCGAGGACGCATGGGGCACAAAAAGCCGCCCCAAAAGCGCAGGGCGGCTTTTGCAAAAAGCTCCAGGATAGGCGGGCTTTACTGGTTGATCTCTGGCTCAACCAGTTTTGCCAGATTGATCAGCGATTCCTGCCAGCCGAGATAGCAGGCTTCCGGCGGGATGACATCGGGGATACCGGCCTGGGTGATGTTCACTTCGGTCCCGACCATGACCTTCTTCAGCGTCACGGTCACTTCCATTTCGCCCGGCAGGTTCGGGTCGTCGAACTTGTCGGTGTAGCGCACCAGCTCGCCCGGGACGAGTTCGCGGAAGTCGCCGCCGAAGGAATGGCTTTCGTTCGTCGTGAAATTGCGGAACGACATTTTGAACGTGCCGCCGACGCTCGGCTCCAGGTGATGCACGGTGCAGGCGAAGCCGTTCGGCGGGAGCCACTTGGCGAGCGCGTCCGCCTCGATGAATGCGCGATAGACCTTCTGCGGGCTGGTGGCCAGAACGCGGTGCAGGCGTATGGTATTCGGCATGGCTATGTTCCTTCTGAATTGACGGAGTGGACGAGCCTAGGACGAGCGAACTTTCAGTGATCCGACACGGGGTCGATGTTTTTTCGAAAAATGTTCAGCCTGCGCGAGGCCGATGGGGATGACATATGTCGGAAGCCGAATGTTGCCATGCCTCGGCGATCATCAATCTCCTGAAGAGGCGATCCTAACGTTGACACTCCTATAGTCGAGCGGCGCGCGTCTCCAATATTCCATGCCTGTTGCCATTTGCGACGAAATGCTCCCGCAGCCATTTGGCCGCCGGGCCGGCCGGTCGCTGTTTATGCCAGACAAGCTCAAGGGCGACAGGATGCGTGCCGCTGTCGAATTGAAGCGAGGGCGTCGCCAGTTCCGGCGCCAGCGGCGAGTTTGCCAGGATGTGCGCCGGAATGAGCGCCCAGCCGATGCCCTGCCGCAAAATCTGAAGAATGACCCAATGGCTTTCGACCCACCAGACTTCGGCGGCAACCCTGACCTGGTGCCTTCTGGCGATGTCGCGCCGCTTGGTGACCATGATCTGGCGGTAGCGCTTCAGATCCTCCCAGCTGACTGTGCTTTCCGCAAGCGGATGGTCCCGCCCGCAAACCATGACGAGCGGCACCCAGCCGATGGTGACGAAATCGAGTTCAGGAGGGAGCTGTTCTTCCCGCCACATCACCCCGATATCGGCCTCGCCTTCGAGAACCATCCCGGTGATGGCCTGCGAATGGGGCGACAGCAGCTCCAGCTCGACATGCGGAAACCGGTTTGCAAAGGCGGCAAAGAGGTTTCCGATTGCAGGTTCCGGATAGAGCTCGTCGATTGCGACGACGAGGCGGGTCTCGATGTGTTCGTCAAAGCTTCTCGCAACGCCGATCAGATGTTCGCGGCGATCCAGCAGCAACTTGGCTTCGGGCAGCAGCCTTGTTCCTGCTTCGGTGAGGGTCGGGTTTCGTGTCGCCCGGCTGAAGAGCTTGATGCCCAGATCGTCTTCCAGCGAAGAGATCAAGAGGCTGACGGCGGACTGTGCTTTGCGAAGGCGGCGTGCGGCAGCCGAGAAGGATCCGTTTTCCGCAGCCGCGACGAAAGCTTCCAATTGCTCCAGCGAAACGCTCATCTATCAGAATTCCAGATAGTTTCTAACTTTGTTGCCCCAATCTATCTGATAGAAAGCCGGCCGACAACAAATGTAGGAGCTTGAAAAATGCGCAGTTTCGGAGATCGTGTTCGCCACGCCGTCCTGTTTGAACTTATCGGCCTGGCCACATTCACGCCGCTCGCGGCAATCGTTCTCAATCAGCCCATCGCCCATATGGGCGTCATCGGCGTGGTCGGGGCGACAGTGGCGACACTATGGAACTTCATCTACAATCTCGGCTTCGACCGCGCGCTGATGCGTTTGCGCGGCAAGGTCCAGAAGACCATCGATATCCGGATCATCCACGCTGTGCTTTTCGAAGCGGGCCTCGTGGTCATCCTGATCCCGTTCATCGCGTGGTATCTCCAGATCACGCTCGTCGCAGCGCTTCTGATGGATATCGCCGTGGTCACCTACTATCTGGTCTACGCCTTCGTCTTCAACATCGCCTATGACTGGGTGTTTCCGGTCAAGGAGAGCCAGCAGGCGGGCGCATTGCCGGAAGCAGCTGGCTAAACCCGGCGAGGCAAGGCGACTCCGCTTGCGATCACTCGCCCTCGTGGTTCGAGATGGCTTTCAGGCCTCCTCGCCACGAGGGCTAGTTTTTTGCGCAAACCGGCTCTTCGCCTCATCGTGATGTGCAAACCTAACGGGCGAAGCCTCGAAGGATCGGGTGACCCGGAAAGCCCGGCCAATCTGCGTAAAGTGCCGTTGTTCATGTCCCACTGGTAATTCCCCCGCGTTTCCGCCATATACAGCTCGACAATAGGAATGATCCCATGAGCAATACGGTCGAATTCGCGAGGATGAACGGGCTTGGCAACAAGATCCTGGTTGTCGACATGCGCGGCCGCAAGGATGTGGTGACGGCGGCGGCGGCGATTGCGCTCAACGTCGATCCGGCCACCCAGTTCGACCAGATCATGGCGATCCACGATCCCAAGGTGCAGGGCACCGATGCCTGGATCGACATTCTGAACTGCGATGGCACGAAGGCGCAGGCCTGCGGCAATGGCACGCGCTGCGTCGTGCAAGCGCTGGCGGCCGAAACCGGCAAGAAGGTTTTCACCTTCCAGACCGTCGCCGGCATCTTGAATGCGAGAGAGCACGAAGACGGCACGATTTCGGTCGATATGGGCAAGCCGGTCTTTGCCTGGGACAAGATCCCGCTGGCCGAGGAATTTGCCGATACCAGCCGCATCGAGCTGCAGATCGGGCCGATCGACAATCCCGTCCTGCATTCGCCCTCGGTCGCCTCGATGGGCAATCCGCATGCGATCTTCTGGGTGGACAAGGACCCGATGTCCTTCGATCTCGATCGTTTCGGCCCGCTGCTCGAAAACCATCCGATGTTTCCCGAGCGTGCCAATATCACGCTGGCGCAGGTGCTTTCGCCGACGCTTGTGCGCACCCGCACCTGGGAGCGCGGCGCCGGCCTGACGCTTGCCTGCGGTTCGGCGGCTTGCGCGACGGCCGTGAGCGCCGCACGCACCGGCCGCACCGGCCGCAAGGTGACGATCGAGGTCGCCTCCGCACCGGCGCCGGGCAAGCTCACCATCGAATGGCTTGAAAGCAACGATCATGTCATCATGACAGGGCCTGCCGAATGGGAATGGTCCGGCATGGTCGACCCGGTGACCGGCAGCTTCTCGCGCGATGAAGAGCAGGGGGCTCAGGCGCGGTGAGCGGGGTCGAGGTCATTACCTTCGGCTGTCGCCTCAATACCTATGAATCCGAAGTGATGAGGTCGCAAGCGGAAGCAGCCGGGCTCAACAATGCCATTCTGGTCAATACCTGTGCCGTGACGGGCGAGGCCGTGCGCCAGGCGCGACAGGCCATCCGCCGGGCGCGGCGCGACAATCCGCATGCCCGCATCATCGTGACAGGCTGCGCGGCGCAGACCGAGAAGCAGACCTTCGCCGAAATGGCCGAGGTGGATGCCGTGCTCGGCAATGAGGAAAAGCTGAAGAGCTCTTCCTACCGCTCCCTGCCGGATTTTGGCGTTTCGGCGGAAGAAAAGCTGCGCGTCAACGACATCATGAGCGTGCGGGCAACCGCGCCGCAGATGATCCGCCATATCGATGGCCATGTACGCGCCTTCATCCAGGTGCAGAATGGCTGCGACCATCGCTGCACCTTCTGCATCATCCCCTATGGCCGCGGCAATTCGCGCTCGGTGCCGATGGGCGCCGTCGTCGATCAGGCCCGCAATCTCGTCGAGAGCGGCTATCGCGAAATCGTGCTCACCGGCGTCGATGCGACGAGCTATGGCGCCGACCTGCCGGGAACGCCGACGCTCGGCCTGCTTGCCAAGACGCTGCTGAAGCAGATCCCGGAAATCCGCCGGCTGCGGCTGTCGTCGATCGACAGCATCGAGGCCGATCAGCATCTAATGGATCTCATCGCCGACGAGCCGCGCTTCATGCCGCATCTGCATCTCTCGCTGCAGCATGGCGACGACATGATCCTCAAGCGCATGAAGCGGCGGCACTCGCGCGCCGATGCTCTCGGCTTCATCGAGGATGTGCGCCGCTTGCGCCCCGAGACAAGCTTCGGTGCCGATATGATCGCCGGATTTCCGACAGAGACGGAAGAGATGTTCGCCAATGCCGTCGGCCTGGCTGAAGAGGCCGGCATCGCACATTTGCACGTCTTCCCGTACAGCCCGCGCCCCGGCACGCCGGCCGCCCGCATGCCGCAGCTCGATCGCGGTCTGATCAAGGAACGCGCTGCCCGCCTGCGCGAGGCTGGACATAGATTGCATCAAACGCATCTCGACAAGATGGTCGGCACGCGGCAATGGCTGCTTGTGGAGAATGGCGGACTGGCGCATACGGAAAACTTCACGCTTGCCGCCGCCCCCGGCCTTCGGCCGCGCGACCTTGTGCAGGTCGCAATCACCGGCCACAATGGCAAGCACCTCGACATGCAACTTCTGGCCGCCGACGCGGCCTAATGCTTCAACGGACATTTTATGGCGCTCGGTTTCATCAAAAAAGTCTTCACTTTCGGCCGCGAAAAGCCGGCTGAAGAGCAGGCGCCTGCAGAGGTTTCGCAGAAGGTTGAGACACCTGTTATAGATGTTTCGTCGGCTTCCGAGTTTGTTGAGCCTGCGTCACCCCCCTTTGTCCCTTCGGGACATCTCCCCCACAAGGGGGGAGATCAGCTGGAGGATGCTGCGCCGACTGAGCACGAGCTACAGGCTGAAAGCCAGGCAGATGCTTCCGGCGCAAAAGAGATTGAAGCCGCTGAGGCTCCCGATTCCTTCGAGTCCGAGTCGCAAGAGCAGCATGAAGACCGTCAGGCAATCGAACCGGAGCAACCAGCCGATACTGAAGCGAATCTAGTCTCGGAAGAGCGCCCCATCGAACCGATCTCCCCCCTTGTGGGGGAGATGTCCGACAGGACAGAGGGGGGTGACGAAGCCTCGGCAAGTTCGGAACTATCGTCGATAGACCCCGAACCTTCCTCGGAAACCACCGAAACCCCATCGGCCCCCATCCTTCCCAAGGGCTTCTCCACCGCCGCCTCGGCCCCTGCGCCGGCTCCGGAAGCGCCAAAACAGAAACTCTCCTGGTTCCAGCGCCTGCGCGCCGGGCTTGCGCGCACCTCGTCGCAGCTGACCGGCCAGATCGCGGCGCTCTTCACCAAGCGCAAGCTCGACGATCAGACGCTGCAGGATCTGGAAGATCTGCTGATCCAGGCCGATCTCGGTGTCGAAACGGCGATGCGGGTCACCGATACGCTCGCTTCCGAGCGCTACGGCAAGGATGTGACGGGCGAGGATGTCGGCCGCATCATGGCGCAGGAAATCGCCAAGGTGCTGAAGCCGGTCGCAAAGCCCTTGCAGCTCGATCTCAGCCACAAGCCGCATGTCATCCTCGTGGTCGGCGTCAACGGCACCGGCAAGACGACGACGATCGGCAAGCTGGCGGCAAAGCTTTCGGGCGCAGGTCTGAAGGTCATGGTCGCCGCAGGCGATACCTTCCGTGCGGCTGCCATCGAACAATTGAAGATCTGGGCCGAGCGCACGAAATCGGAATTCATCGGCACCAAGCTCGGCGCGGATGCTGCCGGCCTTGCCTTCGATGCCTTCCAGCAGGCCAAGGCCAACAAGAGCGACGTGCTGATCATCGACACCGCCGGCCGTCTGCAGAACAAGGCGGAACTGATGGCTGAGCTCGAAAAGATCGTGCGCGTGCTCGGCAAGCTCGATCCGGATGCGCCGCATACCGTGCTGCAGACGCTCGATGCCACCACAGGCCAGAACGCCTTGAACCAGGTGGAAATCTTCCGCAACGTCGCCGGCGTCAACGGGCTGATCATGACGAAGCTCGACGGCACGGCGCGCGGCGGTATTCTCGTGGCGATCTCGGCCAAGCATAAGCTGCCGGTCTATTTCATCGGCGTCGGTGAGGGTGTAGATGATCTCGAGCCTTTCGAGGCCGAGGATTTCGCCAATGCCATCGCCGGCACTGGTGCCGGAAGCAGCCAATGAACGACAAGAACAAATTCGACGATAATGAAAGTGCCGCGATGACGAGCAGCGACAATGATCTCACCCCGAGTGCTGCCGACAGGCATCATCCCATGCTGAAGCTGGTGCTGGAACTCGGGCCGCTGCTGGTGTTCTTCTTCGGCAATCTGCGCGGCGAGTGGCTGGTGCAGCATTTTCCGCAGCTGGCGGCGCTCGGCGGCCCGCTTTTCGTCGCCACCGGCCTGTTCATGGCCGCGACGGTGATCTCGCTCATCGTTTCGAAGGTCATGCTCGGCCATCTGCCGCTGATGCCCTTCGTATCGGGCATCGTGGTGCTCGTCTTCGGCGCGCTCGGCATCTACTTGCAGAACGAGACCTTCATCAAGATGAAGCCGACCATCGTCAATGCGCTGTTTGGTGTCGCGCTGCTCGGTGGCCTTGCCTTCGGCAAGTCGCTGCTCGGCTATGTCTTCAATGCCGCCTTTCAGCTCGATGCCGAAGGCTGGCGCAAGCTGACGCTGCGCTGGGGCATCTTCTTCTTCGTTCTCGCCGTGCTCAACGAAGTCGTCTGGCGCGGCTCGAACTGGTATTATCTGCCCGACGTCAAGGCTGCGGACAATCTCTGGGTTAACTTCAAGGTGTGGGGAACGATGCCGATCACCATCCTCTTCACCCTGTCGCAAATGCCGCTGATCATGAAGCATACGATCAAGCAGCCGGCGGAAAACGGCAAATGACCGAAATGGTCGAGGGCCGCCGCCAGCAGCAAAGCTTCTGGTTCATCGCCTGCGCCCTCGTTCTGCTCGTGCAGATCGTTGCGGAACATATGATGGGCCGCGTGCCGATCTGCACATGCGGCTACGTGAAGCTGTTTGAGCCCGTCGTAAAATCCAGCGGCAATTCGCAGCATATCGCCGACTGGTACACGCCGTCGCATATCATCCACGGCTTCCTTTTCTTCGGGCTTACGCATCTGATCATGCGCGGCAAGCCGCTGTCGATGCGGCTCTTCGTTGCCATGCTGATCGAATCCGGCTGGGAGCTTCTGGAAAACTCCCCGATCATCATCAATCGCTACCGTGCCGCGACGATCTCGCTCGACTATGTCGGCGACAGCATCCTGAATTCGGCGATGGATGCGGTGTTCATGGTGGTCGGCTTCCTGTTTGCCTGGCGTGCGCCGGTGGCCGTCACGATTGCTATTGCCATCTTCTTCGAGCTGCTCACCGGCTGGCTGATCCGCGACAATCTCACGCTGAATGTGCTGATGTTGGTCTGGCCGGTCGAGGCGATCAAGACCTGGCAGGGCGGGATTTAAGCAAATTGCTCAGGATTTGCCGGTCGCCTTCGCTATAGCCGGATAGAGCCCTTCCTTCAGGCTGGTGGGCGTGAAGGGGCCGACCTGCTTGTAGAGGATCGTGCCGTCCGGGGAGACGAGGTAGGATTCCGGAATGCCGTAGACGCCCCAGTCGATGGCGGCAGAGCCGTTGGGGTCGATGCCGATGGCATTGTAGGGATTGCCGAGTTCGCCGAGGAAGCGGAGCGCGTTCTCGCTCGTGTCCTTGTAATTGATCGCCACGATATTGAGTTGGCCGCTCTTGGCGAGTTCCTTCAGCACCGGATGCTCGTCGCGGCAGGGGATGCACCAAGAGGCAAAGACGTTGACCAGCGTCAGCTTGCCCTTGATGGCGTCATCGGTCAGCGCCGGCAGATTGGAACCTTCGAGCGGCGGCAGCGCCAATTTCGGTGCCTTGGTGCCGATCAGGGCCGAGGGAATGGCCGATATGTCGGTGCCATGGACTTCCTGGTCATACATGACCTTGCCGACAGCAAGGGCGATGCAGGCAAAGACGATCAGCGGGATCAGCGCCAGCAGATAGCGTGCCGTGCCGCCCGATTTCGGCTGGTTCTTATTGTCGGTATCGGCAGTCATTTCGTCTCGCTCTCGGGCGCGCGCTGCGAGCGGCGGCGGATGCCGGAGGCTTCGAGGGCTGCCAGTTCGCGGCGGCGTAAGCGTCCGTCGATCCATACCCAGGCAATGATCGCAAGGATCATGAAGGCGGCAAAGCCATAAGAGCCGAAGACGTAGAAGGGATGCGTCATGCTATTCCTCCCGACTCGCCATGCGCGCGGCGATACGGCGCTGCGCGGCGATACGGCGGCGCCAGATCTCGTTGCGGATCGCCATCAGATGCAGCGTGAAGAACAGCAGCGTGAAGGCAAGCGCCATGATGAAGAGCGGCCGCAGGAATTCCGCATCGATGGCGGGGCCATCCATGCGCATGATGCTTTCCGACTGGTGCAGCGTGTTCCACCAGTCGACGGAGAACTTGATGATCGGGATATTGATGAAGCCGACCAGCGTCAGGATGGAAGCGACGCGAGCCGCCTTCGACGGGTCGTCCATGGCGCGGTTCAGCGCGATCAGGCCGAGATACATCAGGAACAGAATGAAGACTGAGGTCAGGCGCGCATCCCAGACCCAATAGGTGCCCCACATCGGCTTGCCCCAGAGCGAGCCGGTCACCAGAGCGATCAGCGTGAAGGCGGCGCCGAGCGGGGCCGCGGTCTTGCCGGCGACATCGGCCAGCGGATGGCGCCAGACGAGCGTGCCGATCGCCGACATGCTCATGATCGTATAGCACATCATCGACAGCCAGGCTGCCGGAACGTGAATATACATGATGCGGACGGTATCGCCCTGCTGGTAGTCGCCCGAGGTCGTAAAGGACAAATAAAGGCCGATCGCGAAAAGCACGGCCGAGATGACCGCCAGCCAGGGAATGAGACGCGCCGAAAAGGCCAGGAACCGCGTGGGGTTGGCGAGGTCGGAAAAACGGCTGATCGCAGGGCTGATATCGCTCATGCGGCTTGTTTAACCCGATATGGCTTTTCCGGCAATCGACCGCTTTGTCTCAGATCGACGAAACAGTATCACCGTTAGAGCCTTTCCGCTTTTCTTCGAAACGCGAAAACGCTCTACCCTTTTGTTTTCACGCAATTCCGGACGGAAAACCGCTTGCCACTTTTCCTGGAATTGCTCTGATCAATCAGTCGTGTTCCGCAATGCCAAAGCGGCAGCGGCCGGGCCGAGGACGGCGAAGAACAGGGTGAGCGCGATCAGGATCAGGAACGGCGGCAGGAAGGGCTGCGGCCCTTCGACGGCGGCGTAGGTGGCGCTGACGCCGAAGATCAGCACGGGAATGGTCAGCGGCAGCACGAGAATGGAGACCAGCAGTCCGCCGCGCGGCAGCGCCACGGCGACGGCGGCACCGACCGCACCGATGAAGGTGATCGCCGGTGAGCCGACAAGCAGGGTCAGCGCCGTCGCGCCGATCGCCGTCTCGTTCATATTCATAAAGAGGCCGAGAAGCGGTGAGGCGATGACGAGAGGCAGGCCGGTCGCCACCCAATGCGCCGTGCATTTGATGAAAACCGTCAGCACCAGCGGCGTTTCCTGCGTCACGAGCAGATCGAGCGAGCCGTCGTCACGCTCGGCCTGGAACAGCCGGTCGAGGCCGAGAAGGCTTGCAAGCAGCGCTCCAATCCAGACGATCGCCGGGCCGATGCGCGAGAGAAGCTTGAGATCGGGGCCGACACCGAAGGGGATGACGGTGACGACGGTGAGGAAGAAGAGAATGCCGATCAGCGCCCCGCCGCCGGCGCGCACCGAAAGTTTCAGATCGCGGAGGAAGAGGGCGGTCATGGACGATGACTTTCAAACTGCGCGGAGTGATTGCTTTTCGCTTGGCTCAAGGCGCGAGAAGCCTTTGCTTCTCGCCACCCCCCTCTGCCCTTTCGGGGCATCTCCGCCACAAGGGGGGAGATCGGTAACTTGTAGCTCACTCGGGTCCAAGCAATGGCTTCCGGCATTTGCAGATCATATCGAAGTTGCTTGAGGCAGGGTGCTGCCGTCCACGATCTCCCCCCTTGTGGGGGAGATGTCACGGTAGTGACAGAGGGGGGTAACTCATCGCGCAGCGATGAGCTTCTCATAAGGGAGATGTCATGAAGGCGTGCAGCACGAGGAGGGTAACGAAGGTGCGGCATAGGCAAAAGTATCTGTCTCATCCCCAAACCCCTTCGCTCACCCCGGCAAACCCCGTCATCCGCATTTCCTGCACATTCTCCAATCCCAGCGGCTGGTGCGTTGCAGCAAGAACAATGCCGCCATTCTTTTGATGCGCCGTGATCAGTTGTGCGAAGAGCTGGTCGGCCGAGCTGTCGAGCGCTGCGGTCGGTTCGTCGAGGATCCAGATCGGGCGGTAGGCGACGAGAAGCTTCGCAAAAGCGATTCGCCGCTGCTGGCCGGCGGAGAGATAGCCGAAGGGCAGATGGATGATGTCGGCGAGCCCGACGGCGTCAGCCGCTTCATCGACATCCAGACCGAAGCCGCCCGCCATGTCGCCGAAGAAGGTTTTCCAGAAGGTCAGGTTTTCTGTCACGGTCAGCTCGGATTTCATCGCGTTGCGATGGCCAAGATAGTGGCTGGCCTCGCCTGCCGGCCGGGCCGATTCTCCGTCTTTTCCGGTGAATGTGACAGTGCCTTTTTCCTGCCTGAGAAGGCCCGCGATAACTCGTAAAAGCGTTGATTTTCCAGACCCGTTGCGGCCAGTCAGAACGAGGGCTTCGCCGCCAGCCAAGTTGAGGGAAACATTCGAGAAAATCAGGTCCTCGCCCCGCCTTGCCGCCAGATTTTCAGCGCATAGATGCATTCGCTCAGGCTTTCCCCGTTTTCGTTGCCGCAACGCGCAAAAAATTGTCCAAATTTGCGCTTTGTCACTCTGGCAAGTCTTTACGAAATTATCTATAAGACCTGCAACCACGCCAGCGGTCGGCGTGAATTTCATCCTTGCGCCGAACTTAAGGTTTTCTGCCTTACGTGCGGACAGCGGAAATGGCCGTACCCGCATCCTGATGTGCATAAAGTGCATAGGCGTTCGCACGACTGTGTTGGCTATCAGAAACGGGGTATCTCGTGTCTAAATCTCTTGACAGTTTCAATTGTCGTTCCACGTTGACCGTGGGCGGGAAAGACTATGTCTATTTCAGCCTTCCCAAGGCTGAGGCCAATGGTCTGCCCGGCGTTTCCAAGCTGCCTTATTCCATGAAGGTGCTTCTGGAAAACCTGCTGCGTTTTGAAGACGGGCAGTCGGTCACGAAGGACCATATCCTTGCCGTCGCCGAGTGGCTGACCAACAAGGGCACCGTCGAGAACGAAATCGCTTATCGCCCGGCACGCGTGCTGATGCAGGACTTCACCGGCGTTCCCGCCGTCGTCGACCTTGCTGCCATGCGCGACGCGATGGTCTCCCTCGGCGGCGATCCGGAAAAGATCAATCCGCTCGTTCCCGTCGACCTCGTCATCGACCACTCCGTCATCGTCGACGAATTCGGCACGCCGCAGGCTTTCGCCAAGAACGTCGAGCTGGAATACCAGCGCAACGGCGAACGCTACCGCTTCCTGAAGTGGGGCCAGCAGGCATTCAAGAACTTCCGCGTCGTTCCTCCCGGCACCGGCATCTGTCACCAGGTCAACCTCGAATATCTCGGCCAGACCGTCTGGACGAAGGAAGAGGACGGCGAAACGATCGCTTATCCCGACACCTGCGTCGGCACCGATTCGCACACGACGATGATCAACGGCCTCGGCGTTCTCGGCTGGGGTGTGGGCGGTATCGAAGCTGAAGCTGCGATGCTCGGCCAGCCGGTCTCCATGCTGCTTCCGGAAGTCATCGGCTTCAAGCTCACCGGCAAGCTCAAGGAAGGCGTGACCGCGACAGACCTCGTGCTGACCGTCGTGCAGATGCTGCGCAAGAAGGGCGTCGTTTCCAAGTTCGTCGAATTCTTCGGCCCCGGCCTCGACAACATGCCGCTCGCCGACCGTGCCACCATCGGCAACATGGGTCCGGAATACGGCGCGACCTGCGGCTTCTTCCCGGTCGACAAGGAAACGCTGAACTATCTCAACATGTCCGGCCGCGCCAAGGACCGCATCGCGCTCGTCGAAGCCTATTCGAAGGCTCAGGGCATGTGGCGCGACAATGACGGTTCCGACCTCGTCTTCACCGACACGCTGGAACTCGATCTTGGCGACGTCGTGCCGTCAATGGCTGGCCCGAAGCGTCCGGAAGGCCGCATCGCGCTGGAAAACATCGCTTCCGGCTTCGCAACCTCGCTGGATACCGAATACAAGAAGCCCGGCCAGCTTTCCAACCGCTATGCGGTTGAAGGCACGGATTTCGATATCGGCCATGGCGACGTTGCCATCGCTGCCATCACCTCCTGCACCAACACCTCCAACCCGTCGGTGCTGATCGCTGCCGGTCTGCTCGCCCGCAACGCCGTTGCCAAGGGCCTGAAGACCAAGCCATGGGTCAAGACCTCGCTCGCACCGGGATCGCAGGTCGTCGGCGAATACCTCGCCAAGTCCGGCCTGCAGGCCGATCTGGACAAGCTCGGCTTCAACCTGGTCGGCTTCGGCTGCACTACCTGCATCGGCAACTCCGGCCCGCTGCCGGCGCCGATCTCCAAGACGATCAACGACAAGGGCCTGATCGTATCGGGCGTTCTCTCCGGTAACCGCAACTTCGAAGGCCGTATTTCGCCTGACGTCCAGGCAAACTACCTGGCTTCGCCGCCGCTCGTCGTCGCCTATGCGCTTGCAGGCTCTGTGCAGCTCGATCTGACGAAGGAGCCGATCGGCGAAGACCAGAACGGCAAGCCCGTTTACCTGAAGGACATCTGGCCGACCTCGCATGAGGTTCAGGAGTTCATCCAGAAGTACGTCACCCGCGAGCTCTACGAGAGCAAGTATGCCGACGTCTTCAAGGGCGATGCCAACTGGCAGGCGGTTCAGGTTCCTCCGGGCCAGACCTATGCCTGGGACGACAACTCGACCTACGTCCAGAACCCGCCTTACTTCGTGGGCATGGGCAAGAAGGGCGCCGGCGTTTCCGACATCAAGGGCGCTCGCGTTCTCGGCCTCTTCGGCGACAAGATCACCACCGACCACATTTCGCCTGCCGGTTCGATCAAGGCTGCCTCGCCGGCCGGTTCCTACCTCATCGGTCATGGCGTCGGTGTCGCCGACTTCAACCAGTACGGCACGCGCCGCGGCAACCATGAAGTCATGATGCGCGGCACCTTCGCCAACATCCGCATCCGCAACCACATGCTCGGCGCGAACGGCAAGGAAGGTGGCTACACCATCCACTACCCGTCCAAGGAAGAGACGTCGATCTACGATGCGGCCATGCAGTACAAGGCAGAAGGCGTTCCGCTCGTCATCTTCGCAGGTGTCGAATACGGCAATGGCTCGTCGCGCGACTGGGCTGCCAAGGGCACGAACCTGCTCGGCGTGCGCGCCGTGATCGCCCAGTCCTTCGAGCGTATCCACCGCTCGAACCTCGTCGGCATGGGCGTCATTCCCTTCGTCTTCGAGGACGGCACCACCTGGGCAAGCCTCGGCCTGAAGGGCGACGAACTCGTCACGATCGAAGGCCTGGCAGACATCAAGCCGCGCGAGCGCAAGATCGCCAAGGTCACCTATGGCGACGGCACGGTTCGCGATATCCCGATCATCTGCCGTATCGATACGCTGGATGAGGTCGTCTACGTCAACAATGGCGGCATCCTGCAGACCGTTCTGCGCGATCTCGCTGCCTGATTGGCGTCTGAGCTAATCTTGTGCGCCGCCGGGAAACTCTCCCGGCGGCCTCTTGTTTTTCACGGTGATGTGTACGGCGCTGCTGCCACGCGGCCCAGGCCTCACCCCATCGTGACTTTGCGTCATCGCACTAAACTATTATCTCTTGTTTCAGATTTTTCCGGCTTGATATGGCTTTATCGCCCCAAGGAGCGCGAATATCTTGGAGGCTGCGCTGGCGGTCGACGGAATTTGATGCAGAGGTAAGATGGAAATGTGCCTTCGATTTTCGGTTCCACTTTTGGCAGGCATCGCGCTCGCAAGTTCGCTGCATGCGCAGGAGGCTGCGAAGATCAGGGGCGTGGTCGAGCTTTTCACCGCGCAGGGCTGCGCCTCCTGTCCGCCGGCCGATGCCGCCTTCCGCAAGCTGATTCGCCAGGGCGATGTGGTCGCACTTGCCTATCACGTCGACTATTGGAACTATCTCGGCTGGAACGACACCATGGCGACCAAGGAAAATACGGCGCGCCAATATGCCTATGCCCGCACATTCGGTCGCAGCGGGGTCTATACGCCGCAGGCCATCGTCAACGGCCGGGTTCACATGAATGGCTCGGACCTCAACGCGATCAACGTCAAGCTCGATTCTTTCCAGCACGATGGCGAAGGACTGACGGTTCAGGTGAATGCCGCCATGAAGGATGACGAGCTTTCGATCAAGATCGGCGCCGGTCAGGGCAAGGCCAATGTGGTCGTCGTCTATTTCGACAAGGAGCAGTTGGTGGCTCCGAAGGGCGGTGAAAACAACGGCCAGCAGATTGCCTACATGCATGCGGTTTCCGATGTCGAAACCGTTGGCATGTGGGATGGCAAGGCGATGAATATCGTGTTGCCTGCCAATGTGTTAAGCAAGGCCGGGCGGCGGGGACTTGCAGTCCTTCTGCAGTCGTCGTCGACATCGGGCGATCCTGCCGCCATCCTCGGTGCGGCGGTTCTGACGGTCGGTTCTGACGGCTGAGCGGCTTTTCCAGCTGGCCGGAAAGCGCTCCGTTTCGATTGATGCGAAAAAGATTTCGTGTTTTGGCTTGCGCCAAAAAGAGTCCCTATTTTGGCTAGCGCCAAAAAGGGGAGGTGCCCGGCGAGGACGCATTCGGGGCTGGGGTTTAGTCGATGCGCCCCGGCCGGGCCGTTTGGCGCGGCGGCGCCAAACGGCCCTCTATACTTCCTGTAAATTAGGCGTCCTTTTGACTGAAATGCGGCGCTGTCGAGATGCTTTCAGGCGCGGGAAAAAAATTGTGAGCTGTCAGCCGTCTTGCAATTTGGTGTGGCTGAGGCAAACTGTCATTCTCCTGTCATGAGATAACCGCTGGGGGATTGATGACTGATCAGCCGGATTTGCGACACGGCGAAAGCCGTTCCGTCGATACGAATTCCTCCGTTGTCGTCGATCTCAAGGAGTACAAGCAGAGCAAGGACCCGCTACCGGTCACCTTCCAACGCCGCGAACTGGATGCGATTCTCTGGATCTACGGCCGCATGGTCGGCGAGGGTGAGTGGCGCGACTACGCCATCGACCATCTCAAGGACAAGGCGGTTTTCTCCGTCTTCAAGCGTTCCGGCGAGATGCCGCTCTTTCGCATCGAAAAGAACCCGAAATTGTCAGCCAAGCAGGGCGCCTTTTCGGTCATCAACACCAACGGCATGACCTTGAAACGCGGACATGACCTGAGCCAAGTGCTGAAGGTCTTCGACAAGCAGCTGAAGCTGGTGGAGAAGTAAGTCTTTTAAAGCTGGCCGTGTAGCATGAGGGGGTGCCACAGGCTCAAAACGACAGCAGATCTACCCTCCAAACAACGTCCCCGGATAAACAGACGGATCCGGATCGGTGCCGTCTCCTTCGCCCAGCGACTTCTGCATCAACATGGTATCCAGCCATCGGCCATGCTTGTAACCGGCGCCCTTCAGCAACCCGAGCTCGGAAAAGCCCGCCGCGCGATGCACGGCGACGGAGGCCGGATGCGCGCCGCCGATGACGGCCACCATCTGGCGGAAGCCCAATGTCTGGCAGGTCTCGATCAAGGCGCTCAGCAATAGCCGGCCGACGCCGCGTCCGCGGGCCTCCGGTGCCAGATAGATCGAATCCTCCACCATCCAGCGATAGGCGGGCCGTGTGCGAAACGACGAGGCATAGGCATAACCAAGGAACGCGCCGGCCTCGTCTTCGGCGACGAGATAGGGGTAGCCCTTGTCACGGATCGCTTGAAAGCGGCCTGCCATCTCCTCTTCGCCCGGTGGCGTGATCTCGTAGCTTGCCGTGCCGTTCAGCACGGAATCGCGGTAGACGGCGGTGATGTGGGGAAGGTCGTTCAGAGTAGCGCTGCGAAGGCTGACGGACATTGTTTTCATTGCCTGATCTGCGGTTTGCGGACGTCGCTATCAAATAGCAGGGTTGGCCACCAGGCAAACGAAAAAGGCGGCCGAAGCCGCCTTCCGATATCTCGTTCAAACCGTGCTGTTAACGGCGGTCGCCGAGGAATTGCAGCAGGAACATGAACATGTTGATGAAGTCCAGGTAGAGCGACAGGGCGCCCATGATCGCCTTGCGGCCGGCTACCGCCACGTCGTCGGCATCAAAGTACATTTCCTTGATCCGCTGCGTATCATAGGCGGTGAGGCCTGCGAAGATCAGGACGCCGATCACCGAGATCGCGAACTGCACGGCGGACGACGCCAGGAAGATGTTGACCAGCGAGGCGATGATCAGGCCGAAGAGACCCATCATCATGAACGAGCCCATCGCGGAGAGATCACGCTTCGTGACGTAGCCGTAGAGCGACAGCGCGCCGAACGAGGCGGCGGTCACGAAGAAGGTCTGCACGACGCTCTGGCCGGTGTAGATGATGAAGATCGACGACAGCGACAGGCCCACCAGCGCGGCGTAGACCCAGAAGGTCGTCGTCGCGGCGGCCACGCTCATGCGGTTGATCCTGAAGCTCAGGAAGAAGACCATTGCGAGCGGGGCGAAGATAACCACCCACTTCAGCGGGCTCAGGTAGATCGCCTGGCCGAAGGCCGTCAGATGTCCGTTAGCGAAAGCGAGCGAGAAGGAGAGATAGGCGGCAACACCCGTGATCGCCAGACCCAGCGCCATCAGGTTATAGACCTTGAGCATGTAGGCTCGAAGGCCCTCATCTATCATCGCACCGGATTGCGCGCCGCTCTGCGCCCGGTTTTGGTAGTTGCGAAAGTCAGCCATGTTTTCCTCTTTTAAGCTCCGATGTGAATACGGTGTCGGGCCGTTCAGGCCCAGGCGCCGCTGCGGAGCTCCAGCATGCCTGTAGAGAATATGAGGCTTTCGAGCCTTGTACACAAGGGTCCAGCGGGCGGACCCATGTTAAATCGATGTAATATCGGGCCGTTTTCGCGGCATTCGGTTAATTTGCAGAAGGGCTCACAGCTCGCGCAGAACGGGAGCCGCTTTCTGGCCGAGGATGCGCCAGGTGCCGATGAGACCTATTCCGACCGTCAGTATCAGGGCGATGACGAGGGTGGAGATGGCGACGTCGGGCAGGAAGGCCGAAGGCAGGTGCATGATGCGGCTGACGATGTACCAGGCGGAAGCGGAGCCGGCGATGAGCGCGAAGACGGCGGTTGCCGCGCCCAGGATCAGATATTCATAGCTGAAGGCGCGAATCAACGTCGCCCGCGTTGCGCCGAGCGTCTTGAGGATGACGGCATCATGCGTGCGGGCGCGATTGCCGGCTGCCAATGCGCCCGCCAGTACCAGCACAGAGGCAATCAACGCCACCGAAGCGGCGGCGCGGATCGCAGCGGCGAGCTGTCCTACAAGCGTGTTGACGACATCGAGCGCATCCTTGACGCGGACGCTGGTAATGGTCGGGTAGGCATTGCTGACCTTCCGCAGGATCGCAGCCTCCTGCTCCGAGGAGGCGGAAGCATCCGTCAGGGTCGCGAGCCAGGCATGCGGCGCGCCCTTGAAGCTATTGGGCGAGAAGATCATCACGAAATTGATCGACAGCGATTGCCATTGCACCTTGCGGAAGCTGGCGATCTTGGCGGTGACGTTGCGGCCAAGCACGTTGACGGTGACCTTGTCGCCGAGCTTCAGGCCGAGCGCCTTGCCCTCCTCATCGGAAAACGACACCAGCGGTTCGCCGCCATAGTCTTTGTCCCACCATTTGCCTTCCGTGACCGAGGCGTTTTCCGGCATTGTATCGGCATAGGTGATGCCGCGATCGCCGCGCAGGACCCATTGACCTGCGGCCGGCACCTTCATCTTGGTGACATCCTCGCCGTTGAAGGCGATGATACGGCCGCGCAGCATCGGTGCCTCGACGAGTTTGCCCTTGGGGTCGATGTCGAGGACGATCTTGCGGAAGCCTTCGAGCTCCGGTCCCTGGATGTCGACGAAGAAGAAGTTCGGTGCCTGTTCGCTCATACGGCCCATCAATTCGCGGCGCATATTGCCGTCGATCAGCGTCAGGGTGACCAGCAGCGCGAGACCGAGGCCGAGCGACAGCACGACGGACGAGGTGAGCGCACCCGGTCGGTGGATATTGCCGATCGCCAGCCGCAGCGCCGGCGATCGCACGCGCGGGCTGCGGCGGGCAAGCCAGGAGAGCAGGGCGGCCACCAGGCGCAGCACGACGAAGGCTCCGGCGATCGACACGACGAAGACGACTGCGATGAAGCGGTCATAGGCGGTGACGATCGCCAGAGCCGCAAGTGCCGCCATCAGCAAGGCGGCGGCAAGCAGATAGGGCCAGCCGGGCAGGCGGCGCGCTTCGAAGCCTTGTTCCCGGAACAGTGCCGTCGCCGGCACCTCGCGGGCGTGGCCGAGCGGCGGAATAGCAAAGGCAAGCGTCGTCAGCAGGCCGAAGAGGGCAGCCAGCATCAGCGCGCCGGGATAGAGCCGTGGCGCGGTCGAAATCGGCAGGAATTCGGCCATGAACTGCGAGGCGATGATCGGCGCAATAGCGCCGAGAACAAGGCCGATCGCAATGCCAGCCAGCGCAATGACAGAGATCTGGATGAGATAGATCAACACCACGACGAAGGCCGGTGCGCCGAGGCATTTGAAGGTGGCGATGGTGGTGCGTTTCGAATCGAGAAAGGCCCGCACCGCATTGGCGACGCCGACGCCGCCGACGATGAGCGCGGCGAGGCCGACGAGCGTCAGGAACTGCGAGAAGCGGGTGACGTTGTCGGCAAGTTCGGGGGCGGCACGCGCACTGGTGCGGATCGACCAGCCCGCCTGCGGGAAGGCGGCATTGGCGCGATCGCCGATGTTGCGCAGGCCGGCTGCGGGATCGTCCATACGGAGCCGATAGGCCTGCTCGACGAGGCTGCCCGTTGCAATCAGGCCGGAGGAGGAGAGCGCGTCGCGGCTGGTGATCAGGCGGGGCGCAAAGCCGAAGCCTTCCGAGACGGCATCCGGTTCGGTCTTTATGGTGCCGGTGATCCGCAGTTTCGTATTGCCCAGCAGCAACTCGCCGCCGACCTTGAGGTTCAGGCGCTCGAGCAGCAGCGGCGCGACGATGGCGCCATAGCTACCATCCTTTCCGGCAAGCAGGGTCGACAGCGGCTGATTGGGCTCGGCTTCGAAGGTGCCGTAGAGCGGGTAGGCGCCATCGACCGCCTTGACCTCGACCAGCGCCTGATCGGAGCCGTCGGGCAGGCGAGCCATGGAACGCAGGCTCGTCGAGCGAGAGAGTTTGCCGAGACCCTGGAGATAGGTGAGCTCCTCGGGAGTGGCCTCGCGATTGCGCAGCACGAAACGGGCGTCTCCGGAGAGTAGCGACTGGCCCTGCGTCGAGATGGCGTCGGTGATCGAGCGGGAAACGGAATTGACGGCGGCGATCGCGCCGGTGCCGAGCGCGATGCAGGCGAGGAAGATGTAGAAGCCGCCAAGGCCGCCGCGCAGCTCGCGCAAGGCGAGGCGGAAGGCGAGTGTCAGGCGCATTCGCGCCGCGCTTGTCATGCGATTGCCGCCTGATTGACTCGCGTCCGAGCACTGTCATTCTCGATCTCGCCGGAGCGAACGCGGATCTGCCGCGAGCAGCGGGCGGCAAGCGCCGGATCATGGGTGACGAGCAGCATGGTGGTGCCGCGCTCGGCCTGCTGGGCAAAGAGCAGGTCGGCGATCTGCCGGCCGGTATCCGTATCCAGATTGCCGGTGGGTTCGTCGGCGATCAGGACGGCAGGCGAAGGCGCCAGCGCGCGGGCGATCGCCACCCGCTGCTGTTCGCCGCCGGAAAGCTGTCCGGGATAGTGGGTGAGCCTTTCGCCCAGCCCCACCGCTTCCAGTTCGCGCCGGGCGATGTCGAAGGCGTCGCGCACATTGGCAAGTTCCAGCGGCACGGCGACGTTTTCCAAAGCCGTCATATTGGCGATCAAATGGAATGACTGGAAAACGATGCCGATATTGCGGCCGCGAAAATCGGCGATGCGATCTTCGCTCAGGCTATGCAGCGGTGTGTCGCGGATCAAGAGTTCGCCGCTATCGAGCTTTTCGAGGCCGGCCAGCACCATCAGCAGGGTGGACTTGCCGGAGCCGGACGGGCCGACGATACCAACGGCTTCACCCTCCATGACGGTGAGGTCGATGCTCTTCAGCACATGGACCGACGCAGCGGCATTGCCGAGGGTCAAATCCGCCTTCTTCAGCTCGATGATGGTTTTTGCCAATGCGAACGCCCTATATATCAGAGAACATCAGAGACAATGGCGGGCGATGAGCCCGAGCAGCGAATCTAGGGAATGGATCATGGGTTTTAAAGTTGCTGCGTTTCAATTCGCTGTCATCACTTTCGGTCTTTTGTTTGGCGCGGTGGGCGCTGCCGAGGCGCGGACGATCCAGCTCGTCGGTTTCGGCGACAGCCTGATGGCGGGCTATCAGCTGCCACCCGGCGACGGATTTCCCGCCAAGCTGGAGGCGGCACTGAAGGCCAAGGGATTGGATGTGGCGGTCGCCGATGCCGGCGTTTCCGGCGACACGACCTCCGGCGGGCTGTCGCGCATAGACTGGTCGGTGCCCGACGGCACCGACGGCGTGATCCTGGAGCTTGGCGCCAACGACGCGCTTCGCGGCATCCCGTCGGAAGAAACGGAAAAGAACCTCGAGACGATGATCGAGCGGTTGAAGGGCAGAAAGATCCCGATCTTCTTCGTCGGCATGCTGGCGCCACCGAATATGGGGCAGGACTATGCCGACAAGTTCAACCCGATCTACAAGCGCCTGGCCGACCAATACCAGCTTGCGCTCTATCCGTTCTTCCTCGACGGCGTCGCCACGCATGCGGATTTGCAGCTCTCGGACGGCATGCATCCGAACCCCAAGGGCGTCGATCTAATGGTCGAGCGCATCTTACCGGCCGTTATAAGTTTTGTAGGGATGATTGACGCAGGTGCGAAATAGATGCTTGCACCGACTGCAAATGCGTGATTCCCTACGTATTACCTGCAAGAGATTCGGGGAGTGCTCGTCATGCCGAGACTTTTTACCGCCCTCGAAATTCCGCGCAACGCGGCCATGAGCCTGTCATTGTTGCGCGGTGGTCTCCCGGGAGCCAGGTGGATCGACGTTGAAAATTATCACATCACTTTGCGCTTCATCGGCGATGTCGATGGCCGCACTGCGGATGAGATCGTCGACCGGCTGGACCGGATAGATCGCCCTGAGTTCCAGCTTCGGCTGGAGGGCATAGGTTCCTTCGGGTCCAAGAAGCCGCATTCGGTTTGGGCCGGTGTTTCGCAGACGCCGGACATGTTCGCGCTGCAAGGCGAGATCGAGCGTATCTGCCAGCGCATCGGCCTGCAGCCCGATCCCCGCAAATTCACGCCGCATGTCACGCTCGCCAGGCTGAAGTCCTCGCGGGTCGACGATGTCGTGCACTATCTTTCCGGTCGCGGCAACTTCTATACTGCGCCGTTCACGGTCGGGCGTTTCGTGCTTCTGTCCTCGCGCGAATCGGTCGGCGGTGGTCCCTATCTCACCGAAGAGATATTCCCCCTTCACGAACCGCGCAGCACCTTCCCGACCTTGGGTAAAAGTGCCATGCAGCCAGCCAAGAGCATGGTATAAACAGCCTCGAAATCCTCGCGGTCGCCATAATAGGGGTCTGGAACGTCCCTGTTGTCGCCGCGCGCAAGGGCATTGAAGAGGTGCAGCCTGCCGAGAGCATCGGCAGGCGCGGCCTTGCGCAAGTTCTTCAAATTGTCTTGATCCATCGCCAGGATCAGATCGAACCGGCCGAAATCGGCTGGTTCGATGCGGCGGGCGCGCTGGCCTGAAATGTCGATTCCATGTCCGGCCGCAACGGCGATCGAGCGTCGATCGGGCCGCTCGCCCTGATGCCAGCCGCCGGTGCCGGCCGAATTGATTTCAAACTCCGCCGAACGGCCAGCCTGTGCAACCAGGTGCCTGAAGATGCCTTCGGCAAGGGGCGACCGGCAGATATTGCCGGCGCAGACGAAAAGAACCCTGTGACGATCCATGCTATCGTTCAACCGCTAGAGAGCAATTCCAGGAAAAGTGCGTAGCGGTTTTCCGTCCGGAATTGCGTGAAAATAATAAAGTAGAGCGGTTCGGAGATTCCGTGAAGAGTTGAACCGCCCCGGAGAGGAGTGACGTGTCATGAAATACGAGAAGCTGGACCGTGCGGCAATCGATCAAAACCTGTCGGAACTCGGTGGCTGGACGCTTGCGGCTGACGGGCTTTCGATTTCGAAGACCTTCAAGTTCCGCAATTTCGTCGAGGCCTTCGGCTTCATGACGGAAGCCGCACTTGCCGCCGAAAAATACAACCATCACCCGGAATGGTTCAATGTTTATTCCCGCGTCGACGTGAAGCTGACGACGCACGACGCCGGCGGCCTGACCGATCATGACATCAAGCTGGCAAAGGCGATGGAGAAGGCTGCTGCCCACAGGCTCGATTGAATAGCGTCAAGCGATCACCATATGTTTACACGGTCCGGGCGACGGGTCTCGATAGAGGTGAACGGAATGGATGACATCAAGTACGGGGAAATCCTGATGCCTGGTGACGAAGAAACCCAAAAAGAGCAGGAGACATCGGTGCGGCGGAAATTCTGGCCGACCTTGCGAAAGGCGGCTCGTCATATTCCGTTTTCGCGCGATGTCGTGGCCGCCTTCTATTGTGCGCTCGACCCGCAGACGCCGACCCGCGTTCGCGGCATCCTGCTGGCGGCGCTCGGCTATTTCGTCATGCCCGTCGATATCATCCCCGATTTTTTTGCCGTCATCGGCTATACGGACGACGTCGCGGTGCTGACGCTCGCCTTCAGCATGATCAGGGGCCATATCCGCCAGGAGCACTATGATGCCGCCGACCGGGCTTTGGAGAATGAGCCCGAAGCCATGAAGACCGCCTGATGGCCGCTTTGTGCGGTTGATCTGAATCCTCTCGGCTTTCCAGAGCTTTATGAGGCTTCCCTGATTTAAGCGAGGTCAAATTCTTGCCTGAATCTTTCTGTCTTAAATCGAATCCGTAGGGTGGTATTTCGCCATCCGGGTTTTCCAACTCCTTCTGATGCGTTTCAAACTCCGTTCGATACCTGGATTGAAATGGAACGGAGCCAAGAGTGGTCAGCGCTCCGTTGACGGTTTGGTAACCTGAATAAAGTCAAAATAGAGCAGCTCACGAGCACGGGCGTGCGTCAATCGAATCGCCATGAGCTCTGGACCGCAAGAAATCGGCAGGAAACCATGTTTGTAAAAAGCTTCGCAATCGCCCTCTCGCTCGTTCTGGCCGGAACCGGCATCGCGTCCGCGCAGACCAAGAAGCAGAAGCAGCCGCAGGCACCTGCAGCAACAGCAGCAGCGCCGGCCGCTCCTTCGCGTATCCAGCAGTTCGATGCCTGGGGCGCCTATTCATACCAGTCCGCCGGTGGCAAGGTCTGCTACGTTCTTTCGGTGCCGACGGCCAAGGCACCGCCGTCGGGCATCGACCATGGTGAGAATTTCTTCATCGTGTCTCAGCGTCCAGGCCAGAACATCTCCTATGAACCGCAGGCGATGATGGGCTATCCGCTCAAGGAGAACTCCAAGGTCAACGTTGTCATCGACAACAAGACCTTCGTGATGTTCACGAAGGAAAAGGCCGCCTGGGTCGAGAATGCCGCGCAGGAGCCTGCACTGGTTGCCGCCCTGAAGTCCGGCCACTCGCTGAAGGTTACGGCGACGTCGAAGAAGGGGACGGCGACGTCCTATACCTATTCGCTTAAGGGCGTCAGCGCCGCGCTGAAGCAGATCGAGAACTGCAAGTAAGATCGAGGACCGCGGGATCACGCTACTGCATAATTCCTTAAATCGACATCGATTTAAGGGAAAATTATGCAGCACTTTAAGGCGCTACAGCGTCCTTGGCGCGTCTCAAAAGACGCGTGGCGCTGTAATGTGATCCTCCCGTTGCCGCGACCGCGATGAACAAGGCCGGCCAAGACGACCGGCCTTTTGCTTTTGAGGGCCAATCCTCGCTTTTAAGGGAAAGGGATGACGCGAGCGGAAATTAATGCTAAAGGCCGCGCCAACAGCAGGTGTCCGGCAGACCGCGTGTCCCGCCACCGCGCGAATCTTCAGATTTCCGTGCCTTGCCCGCATCCGCGGCTTTCGTCAGCTTTTGCGGCATCGCCGATGTGAACCGTTGGAATGATCCCATGTCCGCCACTGATGTCATGACCCCCTCCAAGCTTAAGCCGATGCCCGTATCGCAGCCGGTCGAGCTTGCGCCGAAACCGTCGCTGATCGGCCTGACGCGCGAGGAAATGGGCGCCGCTCTCAAGGAGAAGGGCGTCGCCGACAAGCAGATCAAGATGCGTGTCAGCCAGCTCTGGAACTGGATCTATGTGCGCGGCGTCTCCGATTTCGATGCCATGGTGAATGTCTCGAAGGACATGCGCGAGATGCTGAAGACGCATTTCACCATCGCTCGTCCTGAGATCGTCGAGGAGCAGGTCTCCAACGACGGCACCCGCAAATGGCTGCTGCGCTTCCCGCCGCGCGGCGCTGGCCGTCCGGTCGAGATCGAGGCCGTCTATATTCCGGAAGAGGGCCGAGGCACGCTTTGCATTTCGAGCCAGGTCGGCTGCTCGCTCACCTGTTCCTTCTGTCATACCGGCACGCAGCGGCTGGTGCGCAATCTGACGGCAGAAGAGATCCTGTCGCAGCTGCTGCTGGCGCGCGATCGGCTCGGTGATTTCCCGGATCGCGAAGCGCCGCAGGGCACCGTCATGCCGGCTGAGGGACGCAAGGTCAGCAACATCGTCATGATGGGCATGGGCGAGCCGCTCTATAATTTCGACAGCGTCAAGACGGCCCTGCTTATCGCCTCCGACGGCGACGGCCTGTCCCTGTCGAAGCGCCGCATCACGCTTTCGACCTCCGGCGTCGTGCCGGAAATCTATCGCACCGGCGATGAGATTGGCGTCATGCTGGCGATCTCGCTGCATGCGGTGCGTGACGATCTGCGCGACATGCTCGTGCCGATCAACAAGAAATATCCGCTGAAGGAGCTGATGGACGCCTGCCGCGCCTATCCCGGTCTCTCGAATGCGCGCCGCATCACCTTCGAATATGTGATGCTGAAGGGCGTCAACGACAGCCTCGAGGACGCCAAGGGGTTGATCCAGCTCCTGAAAGGCGTTCCGGCCAAGATCAACCTCATCCCCTTCAACCCCTGGCCCGGCACGAACTACCAGTGTTCGGACTGGGAGCAGATCGAGAAGTTCGCCGATTTCATCAATTCGGCCGGTTACGCCTCGCCGATCCGCACGCCGCGCGGGCGGGATATTCTCGCCGCCTGCGGCCAGTTGAAGTCGGAGTCGGAGCGCATGCGCAAGACGGAGCGATTGGCTTTCGAAGCCATGATGATCGCCAATCATGGCGAGGATTGAGATTGATGCTCGTCGGACTGCGCAAGCCGATACGCCTCTTGTGGGGCTATGTCGCCGCTTGCGCTCTGATGGGGTTCGTGCTCGCCTGTGTTGCCGCGTGGACGATGCCGGATACGGCGGCGCCTGAGCTTTTCGCACTGACGATCGCGCTGACTAAACTCGCCATGATCGTCAGCATTCTGCCATCCATCGTGATCATCCCGATCCTGGAATGGCGCGGCATGCGCCGCTGGTACGGTTACGCGATCTACGGCGCCGTCCTGTCGGCCGTGGCTTCCATTTTGATTTCAGGCAGCATGGAGGGGCCGCGGACCCTCAATGTGATCACCATCGTGGTCTGCTTTGCTTTCCTGGGCGCCGTCAGCGCCACCGTCTACTGGTGGATCGCCGGACGCTTTGCCGGGCGTAGCACTGCTCTCAGCGAGCCTGGGTGAAGAAGATCTTCACTGCGAAGATCGAGAAGACGCTGGCAAAGGTGTAATCCAGGCCGCGCATCACACCGCGGTTTCTCTGCAGCCAGGACGACAGGCCGTCGGCGGCGAGAACGACGAGCATGTTCACCGGCATGCCGATCACGATGAAGAAGAAGCCGAGAAAGAGCAGTTTGTGCGTGACGGCGGGGTCGCCGGCGGTGACGAACTGCGGCAGGAAGGTCATGAAGAAGATGATGACCTTCGGGTTCAGCAGATTGACCCAGAAGCCGTTGGAGACGTTGGCGAGTGGCGTTCCGCCGACCGCATCGACCTTCTTGACCGACAGGCTGGAGCCGAAGCGGATCGCCTGGATCGCCAGCCAGAGCAGATAGGCAGCGCCGCCCGTCTTCAGGATGGTAAAGGCAACCGGCGAGGCCGTGATCAGCGCGGAAATGCCGAAGGCCACCAGGCAGGTGTGAACGATAACGCCGAGCGTGGTGCCAAGCACGACGAAAAGTGCTGCCTTTTTGCCCTGCGCCAGCGCGCGGCTGATCGACAGTGTCATGTCGGGGCCAGGCGTCATCGCCAGCAGCAGGCTCGCTGCAGAAAAGGCAAGAAGAGTCGGCAGGCTAGGTATGAAGTCCACGAGAATGCTCCGAAAGCCGGAAGGGGGTTGGCTTTTTCTATCCGGCTTTCGGTGGATTGCAAATCAATCCTTCTTTTCGAGGAATGCCTTGAATTGATCGGTGTAATCGGGGTGCCAGCGCGACAGCGGCGGGCGGTTCTCGACGATGTCGCCGGCCGCCCAGAGCATGCGGCGTTCGTCGACTGGGCGCGCCACGTCATTATCTGGGCAGAGAATGTAGAAATCGCCGCGCTTCAGGCTTTCCACCATGAAATCGACCGTCTGCTCCGGCGTCCAGGCGCCGGCGGGTTTTTCCTTGCGCTCGCCTTTGGTCAGGCTGGTGAAGACGAAGCCGGGAATGAGGAGATGGGCCGATATTTTCGCACCTTCCGTATTGCGCAGCTCATGCTGCAGCGCTTCGGTAAACACTTTTACGCCGGCCTTCGAGACATTGTAGGCGGGATTGCCGGGAGGTGTGGTGATGCCCTGCTTCGAGCCGGTATTGATGATGACGCCCGGTTCGCCATGCGCAATCATGCCGGGTCCGAAAGCGCGCGTGCCGTTGATGACGCCAAGCAGGTTGACGCCGAGGATCGCGTCCCATCCCGCCTGGGCGCTGAAGATCGAGGTTTCCGGGCCGATGCCGGCATTGTTCATCAGCACGTGTACGCGGCCGAAGCGCTGCAGGACGGTGCGCTCCAGCGCTTCCAGCGCCTCCTTGCTGCCGACATCGGTCTCGACGGCCATGACATACTCTTCGCCAGTGATCGTCTTGAGATCGGCGGCCGCTTGCGCCAGCCGGTCGCCGCCGAGGTCGGCAATGACGACGCTCATGCCGAGCGAGGCGAAATATTTCGCAGCGGCAAAGCCGATGCCGGATGCGCCGCCGGTGACGACGGCAACATTGGATTTCTTGAAAATGTCTTGAATATCGGTCACGAGCGGCGCCCTCCTCAGGCATTGTTCGGTCGCCGCCGAATATGGTACTTTCGGGAGGCAAGTCAAACGGCCGGAGGTCGCGCCAATGACAAAACATGTGTCCGTAGAAATCGACGAGCAGATGGATGCGTTCATCGGCGAGCAGATCAGCCACGGCAACTACGGTTCGCCCAGCGAGGTCATTGACGCAGCGTTGAAATTATTGCGCAGCCGGGCGGAAATAGAGGCGATTGCTGAGGCGATTGCCGAGGGCGAGGCCTCAGGCGAGGCGGAGGAGTTTGACGGTGAAGCGTTTCTGACGGAGCTGCATCGCAAATATGTCCGTTAAAAGCCGATCCTGTAAGCTCTTGCCGAAAGCACGACAGGATCTGGAGGCTATTTGGCGATATACATTTGAGACTTGGTCTCTTCAGCAGGCAAATACCTACTACAGCGAGCTGATTGGTTGTTTTCCGGAACTGGCAGCCGGGACCGCGCGCGGTCGCAAGGTCAGCGGTATCAAACCAGATTATCTCGCTCTCGCCTGCGGCTCTCATTTCATCATTTACAAAGGCGATGCTCAAACGCTCACAATTATCCGTATCCTGCATCGGCGTATGAATATCGCTGCGCATCTTTGATGCTGCCCTGGGAAACAGCTGCCCGCGCGCTTCCCCTTGCGCCTTACGATAATCTCGCTAAAAGTTCCGCGATACAGGTTTGTGGGCCTCTCCCCTGGCTCGCCTTGAAACGGAACTCATCATGGCATCACATAAAGACGTGAAGAAAGTCGTTCTCGCCTATTCCGGCGGCCTCGACACCTCGATTATCCTGAAGTGGCTGCAGACGGAGCTGGGCGCCGAAGTCGTCACCTTCACCGCCGATCTCGGTCAGGGCGAAGAGCTGGAGCCGGCGCGCAAGAAGGCCGAACTGCTCGGCATCAAGGAAATCTACATCGAGGACGTGCGCGAAGAATTCGTGCGCGATTTCGTCTTCCCGATGTTCCGCGCCAATGCCGTGTACGAAGGCGTCTATCTGCTCGGCACATCGATCGCTCGTCCGCTGATCTCCAAGCATCTGATCGAGATCGCCAAGAAGACCGGCGCCGACGCCATCGCGCATGGCGCGACCGGCAAGGGCAACGACCAGGTTCGCTTTGAACTGTCGGCCTATGCGCTGAACCCGGACATCAAGATCATCGCTCCCTGGCGTGACTGGTCGTTCAAGAGCCGTACCGACCTGCTCGAATTCGCCGAGAAGCACCAGATTCCGGTCGCCAAGGACAAGAAGGGCGAAGCGCCGTTCTCCGTCGACGCCAACCTGCTGCATTCCTCCTCCGAAGGCAAGGTTTTGGAAGATCCGGCCCAAGAAGCACCGGAATACGTGCATATGCGCACCATTTCCCCGGAAGCTGCGCCCGACAAGGCCACCGTCATCAAGGTCGGCTTCGAAAAGGGCGATGCCGTTTCGATCAATGGCCAGCGCCTGAGCCCGGCAACCCTGCTTGCGAAGCTGAACGAGTATGGACGCGACAACGGCATCGGCCGTCTCGACCTCGTCGAAAACCGCTTCGTCGGCATGAAGTCGCGCGGCGTCTACGAGACCCCCGGCGGCACGATCCTGCTCGCAGCCCACCGCGCCATCGAATCCATCACGCTTGACCGCGGTGCCGCGCACCTCAAGGACGAGCTGATGCCGCGCTATGCCGAGCTGATCTATTACGGCTTCTGGTTCTCGCCGGAGCGCGAAATGCTGCAGGCCCTGATCGACAAGAGCCAAGAGCACGTCGAAGGCGAAGTGACGCTGAAGCTCTACAAGGGCAATGTCATGGTCACCGGCCGCGAAAGCCCGAAGTCGCTCTATTCCGACAAGCTCGTCACCTTCGAGGACGACCAGGGCGCCTACGACCAGAAGGATGCGGCCGGCTTCATCAAGCTCAATGCATTGCGCCTGCGCACCCTCGCCAAGCGCAACCTGTCGAAGTAACCGATATCCGGATACAGAAGAGTCCGCTTTCGGTCGCCGGAAGCGGGCTTTTCTTTTGCAAGCGCTGCCGCTGGAATTAATCCACCGGCCTCAATTCGCGTTCGACTTCTGCAGGCGCTTCGGCTTTTTGAAGATTGCTGCGGAAAGCGCAGAGCGCGTCATGCAACTGAGTTTGACGATCCTTGTCGAAGCCCTGCGTCGCATTGCGCTCGACTTCGCAGACTTCTCTGTCGATCTGCGTCAGTTTGGCTTCCGCCGATTCCGAAAGTACGATCCGCTTGGCGCGGCGGTCGAGCGGATCGGGTTGACGTTCGATCAAGCCCCGTGCTTGCAGTTTGTCCAGAAAGGCGCTGACTGTCATCGGCTCCAACCCCATCCTGGAGGCGATATCAAGCTGGCGACTTCCATTGATGGCGGCAACCTGCATCAGAGTTCTTGCTTCTCCCGCCGTCAGGCCGAGCCCAGCGACAAGAATGCGTCGCTCAAAGGCCGTTCTGATCAAACGGGCGCAATCGCTCACAAGAAAAGCGAGCGAATCCGTATTAATCCTGCTGTTCATAAGCGTTTCCCTACCTACGCTTTTTCAGTTTTAGGCCCCACCCATGTTCATATTGGTTTAGACCTATGAACACAACGCCTTCTTGGGCCATAAATAAGCGGCAGCTTGACCGGAATCGGGATATTGCTACTCTTGCGCGATCAGCAGCAGGGACCTCCAATCATGACGCAATCGCTTGTTGTCGGCGCTTTTCTGGCGGCGCTTTTCTATGTGCTGATTCCCGGCCCTGCCTTCCTGGCGCTGCTCGGCATCGGTGCTGGACAGGGACGCAAGGCGGGGGCGTTTTTCGTCAGCGGCCATCTCTTGGGCGATCTCGTCTGGTCGACGCTTGCGCTTGTTGCCATTGTCGGCGCCAAGACCATCGGCACCTTCGTCTTCGACCTTTTGGGATTGCTGTGCGGCTTCTATCTGGCCTGGATCGGCTGGAGCGCCGTCACTGCCAAGCCGAAGGGCGATGGTAAATCGCTCGTCACTGTCGACCGGCCCTTCCGCCGCGGCCTGATCTTCGGTGTGACCAATCCAAAGGGATATCCCGTCGCGCTGGCGACCTTCACTGCCCTTGTCGCCGGCTCGGCGAGTGCGCTGACGTTCAGCGCCTTGCCGCTGCTGCTCATCGTTTCCTTCGTTGGCTTCATCACGGCGGATCTCATCCTGATCAGCATCATCGGCGCGAGCGCCGTGCGGCGCTTCTACCGGTCGCATGAGCGGCTGATCGTGCGTTGCTCGGGCGTGCTCTTCATGGGTTTTGCCGTGCAGGCGCTTTGGCACGCCACTCCGGGCCTGCTTGGCTGGCGCAAGGCCTGATTGCCCCTCTCTGAATTTGTTCGGCTTGCGCCATACCAATTCGGCGGGGGTCGTCTTATATCGTGCTTCGATCAGATGTCTGTCGAAAGGATGCCCTGAATGTCTTCTCTTGCCGCCGTCAATCCCGCCCTTATCGAATGGACCGGACATCAGGGGCTGCCGCGTTTCGATGCGGTGAAGGATACGGATTTTGCCGTTGCTTTCGATGCAGCGCTCGCGTCGCATGAGGCGGAGATCGATGCGATCGCCGGCGATAGCGAGGCACCGACTTTCGCCAATACGGTGGTTGCGCTCGAACTCGCCGGCGACGAGCTGTCGCGCATCTCGGCGCTGTTCTGGAACAAGGCCGGCGCTCACACCAACGAGACCATCCAGGCGCTGGAGCGCGAGATTGCGCCGAAGATGGCGCGGCACTATTCGAAGATCGGCACGAATGCCGCGCTCTTTGCGCGCATCGACACCCTCTGGGAGGGCCGTGACAAACTTGGCCTGACGCTGGAAGAGACCCGCGTGCTGGAGCGGCACTGGAAGGGTTTCGTCAAGGCGGGTGCCAAGCTGCCGAAGGCGGAGCAGGAGCGGCTTTCCGCCATCAACGAAAAGCTCGCCGGTCTCGGCGCGCAATTCGGCCAGAACGTGCTTGCCGATGAAAAGAGCTGGGCGCTTCTACTGTCGGAAGAGGCCGATCTTGCCGGTCTCCCGGACTATCTGCGCGATGCGATGGCGGCCGCAGCGCGCGAGCGCGGCGAAGAGGGCAAATATGCCGTGACGCTGTCGCGCTCGATCATCGAGCCGTTCCTGACGTCGTCCGAACGCCGCGACCTGCGCGAACAGGCCTTCAACGCCTGGGTGGCGCGCGGCGCCAACGGCGGCAAGACCGACAACCGCGAGATCATCCGCGAGACGCTGGCGCTGCGGGGGGAGAAGGCCAGCCTGCTCGGCTATGCCAACTTCGCGGAGCTGAAGCTCGACAACACCATGGCGAAGACGCCGACGGCGGCGAACGATCTGCTGATGGCCGTATGGTCCAAGGCGGCGGCCCGTGCCGGTGAGGAAGAAAAGGATATTGCCGCGCTGATCACAGAGGAAGGCCGCAATCACGAGGTCATGCCCTGGGACTGGCGGCATTACGCCGAGAAGATCCGCACACGGAAATTCGATTTCTCCGAAACCGAGCTGAAGCCTTATTTGCAGCTCGAAAAGATCATCGCCGCCTGCTTCGACGTCGCCGGCCGCCTCTTCGGCATCAAGGCTGTCGAGCAGAAGGGCATTCCCGCCTATCATCCCGACGTGCGCGTCTTCGAGATCCGCGACCGCTCAGACAAGCTCGTCGCCTTGTTCCTCGGCGATTATTTCGCCCGCAGCTCGAAGCGCTCCGGCGCCTGGATGAGCTCGTTTCAGTCGCAGCACAAGTTGACGCTGAAAAACGGTCACGTCGGCGAACTGCCGATCATTTACAATGTCTGCAATTTCGCCAAGCCGGCCGAAGGCAAGCCGGCGCTGCTGTCGCTCGACGATGCCCGCACGCTGTTCCATGAGTTCGGCCATGCGCTGCATGGAATGCTCTCGAACGTGACCTATCCTTCCGTTTCCGGCACCGGCGTTTCCCGCGATTTCGTCGAACTGCCGTCGCAGCTCTACGAACACTGGCTGACGGTGCCCGCCATTCTCAAGGAATATGCCGTCCACTATGAGACCGGCGCGCCGATCCCGCAGGCGCTGCTCGACAAGGTTCTGGCGGCCCGCACCTTCAATGCCGGGTTCAACACCGTCGAGTTCACTTCCTCGGCCCTAGTCGACATGGCTTTCCATACCCGTGGCGTCGTCGAAGACCCGATGGCGGTGCAGGGCGAAGTGCTTGCCGAGATCGGCATGCCGAAGTCGATCGTCATGCGCCATGCGACGCCGCATTTCCAGCATGTGTTTTCAGGCGACGGCTATTCGGCCGGCTATTATTCCTACATGTGGTCGGAAGTGCTCGATGCCGATGCCTTCGCCGCTTTCGAGGAAACCGGCGATGCCTTCAATTCGGACATGGCCGCAAAACTGAAGGCCAATATCTATTCCGTCGGCGGCTCGATCGACCCGGAAGAAACCTACAAGGCCTTCCGCGGCAAGCTGCCGAGCCCGGATGCGATGCTGAAGAAGAAGGGTCTGGCTGCCTGATCTTCGCGCTCGGGTTCAGCAGTTCCGGCCCTGTATCTATGGGACGGAGAGGCGCGTAAGCGAGCTTTCGCGCCTCCCCCCTTTCGCATTCGCGAAAAAAAGGGTATGAGCGCGCCAAATGCAATTGGCGTGTTTACTAGACACTGCGCCCCAGCCTCAGAGATTAAGACATATGGCACTTCGCAACATCGCGATCATCGCGCACGTTGACCATGGGAAAACCACCCTCGTCGACGAGCTCCTAAAGCAGTCCGGCTCCTTCCGCGAGAACCAGCGCGTTGCCGAACGCGTCATGGACTCGAACGACCTCGAAAAGGAACGCGGCATCACCATTCTCGCCAAGGCGACCTCGGTCGTCTGGAAGGATACCCGCATCAACATCGTCGACACTCCCGGCCACGCCGACTTCGGCGGTGAAGTTGAGCGCATTCTCTCGATGGTGGATGGCGCAATCGTTCTCGTCGACGCTGCCGAAGGCCCGATGCCGCAGACCAAGTTCGTCGTCGGCAAGGCATTGAAGGTCGGCCTGCGCCCGATCGTTGCGATCAACAAGATCGACCGTCCGGACGCCCGTGCCGACGAAGTCATCAACGAAGTCTTCGACCTCTTCGCCAATCTCGACGCCACCGACGAGCAGCTCGACTTCCCGATCCTTTACGGTTCCGGCCGTAACGGCTGGATGAACTATTCGCCTGATGGCCCGAAGGAAGAGGGCCTCGGCCCGCTTCTCGATCTCGTCGTCAAGCATGTTCCCGAGCCGACCGTCGGCGAAGGCCCGTTCCGCATGATCGGCACGATCCTGGAAGCCAACCCCTTCCTTGGCCGCATCATCACCGGCCGCATCCATTCCGGCTCGATCAAGCCGAACCAGGCCGTCAAGGTTCTGGGTGCCGACGGCAACCTCATCGAAACCGGCCGTATCTCCAAGATCCTCGCTTTCCGCGGCATCGAGCGCCAGCCGATCGAAGAAGCGCAGGCAGGCGACATCGTCGCTATCGCCGGCCTTTCCAAGGGCACCGTCGCCGACACCTTCTGCGATCCGCAGGTCTCCGAGCCGCTGATCGCGCAGCCGATCGACCCGCCGACCGTCACCATGTCCTTCATCGTCAACGACAGCCCCTATGCAGGCACCGAGGGCGACAAAGTCACCTCGCGCGTCATCCGCGACCGTCTGTTCAAGGAAGCCGAAGGCAACGTCGCGCTGAAGATCGAAGAAGCCGAAGGCAAGGATTCGTTCTACGTTTCCGGCCGTGGCGAATTGCAGCTCGCAGTTCTGATCGAAACCATGCGCCGCGAAGGCTTCGAGCTTGCCGTTTCGCGTCCGCGCGTCGTCATGCACAAGGACGAGAGCGGCCAGCTGCTCGAACCGATCGAAGAAGTCGTCATCGACGTCGATGAGGAGCATTCCGGCATCGTCGTGCAGAAGATGTCCGAGCGTAAGGCTGAAATGTCCGAGCTGCGTCCTTCGGGCGGCAATCGCGTTCGTCTCGTCTTCCTGGCGCCGACCCGCGGCCTCATCGGCTACCAGTCGGAACTTCTGACCGACACGCGCGGCACGGCCGTCATGAACCGTCTTTTCCATGACTACCAGCCGTACAAGGGCGAAATCGGCGGCCGTGTGAACGGCGTGCTGCTCGCCAACGAAGCCGGCGAAGCCGTCGCCTACGCCCTGTTCAACCTGGAAGACCGCGGCCCGATGATCATCGACGCCGGCGAGAAGGTCTATGCCGGCATGATCATCGGCATCCACTCGCGTGACAACGACCTCGAAGTCAACGTGCTGAAGGGCAAGAAGCTCACCAACATCCGCGCCGCCGGCAAGGACGAAGCCGTGAAGCTGACGCCGCCGATCCGCATGACCCTTGACCGCGCGCTTTCCTGGATCCAGGACGACGAACTGGTCGAAGTCACGCCGAAGTCGATCCGTCTGCGCAAGATGTATCTGGACCCCAACGAGCGCAAGCGCTTCGAGAAGGCCCGTCTGGCCTGATAGCCATACCGCCTTGAATCAAGCGACCCCGGCCATCGTGCCGGGGTTTTTATTTTGTGTGTTCGGTTTTTGAGCCCTTGTCCTAAAGGTTAAAAAGTCGTTAATTTTTAATGATGATCCACGGATAAAGCCTGTGGGCAAGTCCGCCATCTTTATGAATGAGGATGGTTAATTCGCGTTCGCGAGACCAGAGTAGACGTTATGAAGACGTTGTCGATTGATGTTCGGCGGGCAGAACCCCATGATGCCCGAGCCATTTCGGAGGTGCACCGCCAAGCGTGGCAGTATACCTATGCCGGCATCATTCCGCATCGCGCCCTTGGCCAGATGATCGAGCGCCGCGGCGAAGGCTGGTGGCGCAAGGCGACCAGCGGGCCAGCCACGCTTCTGGTCCTCGATGTGGCCGGCGAGATTGCCGGTTACGCCACGCTCGGGCTCAACCGCGCCCGCGCGCTTCCGCAGGAAGGCGAGATCTACGAACTTTATCTGCGCCCGCAATATCAAGGCCTGGGGCTGGGGCGCATGCTGTTCGGCGAGGCACGCCGGCTTTTGAAGTCGCTCGGCTGCAAGGGACTGGTCGTCTGGTGCCTCGAGGAAAACGAGAACGCGGATCGCTTCTATCGCGGCCAGGGCGGCGTCGATTTCTGCGAAGGCATCGAGACCTTCGACCATAGACAGCTGAAGAAGATCGGCTTCGTCTGGCCTTAAGCGCCAACTAAATCAGCCGCTTTTCCGATGCGTTGTTGCGTTGCGGCATGAATCCTATTATTTGGCGGGCGGCAACCATCCTTATTAGGGGACATGTATGCGTATCGACGCGATTTCCATTGGCAAGAACCCGCCCGAAGACGTCAACGTCATCGTTGAAGTGCCGGTCGGCGGTCATCCGATCAAGTACGAAATGGACAAAGAGGCCGGCACGCTGGTCGTCGACCGTTTCCTCTACACGCCGATGACCTATCCGGGCAATTACGGCTTCGTTCCTCACACGCTCTCCGAAGACGGTGACCCGATCGACGTGCTGATCGCCAGCACCCGTCCGCTGGTTCCGGGCTGCGTCATCAATGTTCGCCCGATCGGCGTGCTGAAGATGGAAGACAATTCCGGCAAGGACGAGAAGATCATCGCCGTTCCCTCGCCGAAGCTGACGCTGCGCTACGAGAAGGTCAAGGAATATACCGATCTTCCGGAGATCACGGTGAAGCAGATCGAGCACTTCTTCGAGCACTACAAGGATCTGGAACCCGGCAAATGGGTCAAGATCTTCGGCTGGGGCGGTTCCAAGGAAGCTGGCGAGCTCATCATCGAAGCCATCGCCCGCGTCAAGAAGGCAAAGGCCTGATCAGCCCTTCGCAATAGCGCTTAATCTTTCTGCCAAATCCTCCGGGTCGCCATCGATCCGGAGGATTTTTTTACGAGCGGTGTCGCCGCTGAGCAGCTCAAGCGAGGATTTTGGGATGCCGAGGCTCTTGGCAAGCAGCGCGATCAGCGCCTTGTTGGCCTTGCCCTTCTCTGGCGCGACCGAGACACGCGCCTTCAGATAGCACTCGCCATCGCTGCCGGTCTCGATGCCGTCGATCGCGTCACGCCCGCCATTGGGCGTGAGACGCACGGATAGTCGCAGATGATCCGAAGAGGCCTGCCAGGGCCTGTTCACCGCAGGAACAGAGGAACCAGCGAGTTCCACATCAGCGAGCGGACGAAGAAGATGATCAGCAGCAGGATGACGGGCGAGATGTCGATGCCGCCGAGATCGGGCAGGATGCGGCGGATCGGGCGCAATGCCGGCTCGGTGACCGCGTAGAGGAAGCTGCCGACGGAGTTGACGAACTGATTGCTCGAATTGATGACGTTGAAAGCATAGAGCCAGGAAAAGATGGCACTGCCGATCAGCACCCAGGTGTAAAGATTCAAAGCCAGATCAATGGTTTGAAATAAGGCGAGCATGTCCGTCTCCATTTCGCGGTTGACAGACATGTAGACATTGGCGACTAAACGGGCAAGTCCCATGCTCCGAAGCATGTTGAATCATGTTTAAAAGGCCGGTTCGTGCGCTTGCGCCGGCTGCCGCGCCGGAAAGTCTCGCCCCATGTCGTTCGCCGCCAGCGGAGACCGGTTTGCCGCCTTCAGGCACATTGCCTATACCTATTTCTTCTTCGCTCGGTTTTTGACGGCTTTTGCCACCCAGATCGTCAGCGTCTCGGTCGGCTGGCAGATGTATGACCATACCGGAAATCCCGCTTATCTCGGCCTGATCGGCCTTGTACAATTCCTTCCTTCTCTGTTGTTGATCCTGGTCACGGGTACGGTGGCCGATCGCTACAACAGGCGCAGGGTCGCGGCGATCTGCATCTTCGTCGGCATGCTCTGCACGGCGGCACTCCTCTTCCTCACCGTCAGCGGTACGTTTGCGCCTCTGCCGGTTTTCATGATCCTCGCCGTTTTCGGCGTCGAGCGTGCCTTCATGACGCCGTCGATGCAGTCGCTTGCGCCCAATCTCATACCGCCGCAGGATCTGTCCAATGCGGTGACGTGGAACTCGATGTCCTGGGATGCCGCCGCCGTTCTCGGCCCTGTCGCCGGCGGTTTGCTCTATGGCGTCAGCGCCGGCGCATCCTATACGGTGGCCGTGATCTTCCTGGCCGCCGGCTCTATCCTGACTTTCCTGATCCCGAAGCCGCATCAGCGTGCCGCGCAGCAATCGAAAAGCATGAACGAGATCCTCGCAGGCTTTAGGTTCATCTGGTCGGAGAAAGTGGTGCTTGGGGCCGTTTCGCTCGATCTCTTCGCCGTACTGCTCGGTGGTGCGGTGGCGCTGATGCCGGTCTATGCGCGCGACGTCCTGACACTTGGGCCGTGGGGGCTCGGCCTCCTGCGCGCTGCCCCGAGCTTCGGCGCGATCGCCATGGGCCTGTTTCTGGCGACATATCCGATCCGGCACCGCGCCGGCGTCTACATGTTCGCCGGTGTCGCCATGTTCGGCCTGGGCACGCTGGTCTTCGGCGTCTCGCATACGCCATGGCTGTCGATAACGGCTCTTGCCGTCATGGGGGCATCCGACCTGATCTCGGTCTATGTCCGCGAAACCCTGATCACGCTCTGGACGCCGGATCATGTCCGCGGCCGCGTCAATGCCGTCAACATGGTCTTCGTCGGGGCGTCGAACGAGCTCGGCGAGTTTCGGGCCGGCATTATGGCGCATTATTTCGGCGCCATCCCCGCCGTCGTCATCGGTGGTCTCGGCACGCTTACGGTCGCTATTCTCTGGGCGGCCGGGTTCCCGCAGCTCCGCCAGATCGACAGCCTGAACGCACCCGACCGCAAGAGTGAGCCGCAGCCGGCTTGAGGGGTGCCGGAAGCCGGCACAGCGCTCTTTCGATTCAAGGGTTCCGTCGTCTCAGGCAGCTATCGCCTGCTTGCCCTCGAAGACGAGATCGAGGAATTGCGATAGCCAGGCCTTGAGCGCGGCATCGAAGATCATCCGGCCTTCCAGGTGCTCGCGGCCCTGCTGGGCGTTCGGCATGCAGAAGCGATGCTCGCCGTGCACGACCCAGCGCTGCATCATGGCGCGGGTGAGTTCGGCATGGAACTGCAGGCCCCAGGCGTTGGCGCCGTAGCGATAGGCCTGGTTGGGATAGGTCTCGGCCGTAGCCAGCAGCTCGGCTCCGTGTGGCAGCTCGAAGCCTTCGCGATGGAAATGATAAACCATTTGCGGCCAGTGCATCAGCAGCCGGCCCCTTTCCGTCGGCTGCAGCCCATACCAGCCGATCTCGGTTTTGCCGTCGTCGCGCGCCTTCACCTTGGCGCCGAGATGGCGGGCGAGCAGCTGCGCCCCGAGGCAGATGCCGAGATAGGGCCGGTTCTCCTTGAGAGGAACCTTCAGCCAATCCGTCTCCGCCTTGATGAATTCCTCCGGGTCGTTGGCGCTCATCGGCCCGCCGAAGATGACGGCGCCGGCATGGGCGGCAAGCGTCGAAGGCAGGCGGTCGCCGAGAACCGGGCGGCGGATATCGAGATCGTAGCCCTTCTCCAGCAGCATCTGGCCGACACGGCCGGGGCTGGAGCGCTCCTGGTGCAGGACGATCAATATCGGTCGGCCGCCACGCCTCGGCGCTTCAATCATCATTGCCTGTCTCCGCCCTCGAACCGGGCACGCGCGCGGCTGCTTCCTGGCGCTTCATGATGCGCTCGCGATCGGAAATGCCCATGAGGTCGGCGATGCGCCAGATCGCATGGTCTTCCATCTCGCTGCGCTCGCCGTCGGCATAGACGATATCCCAGAGTATGCCGAGCAGCTCCAGCCGCTGGGTACTGTCGAGATGGCGCTTCAGATCCGAGGTGAAGCGATAGTAATCGACGGCCTCGCTTTCGGCTTCCTCGCCGGCGGCGATCAGTGCATCGAGCTGGCGGCCTTCGAGGCCATATTGGCTCTTGAGAAGCTTGCGCAGCCTCTTCTTTTCGCTGCTCTCGATCTTGCCGTCCGCTTCCATGACCTGGATACAGAGCGCTGCCACCGCGACGCGCGGGTCGTCGGGCGCAAAGCCGGATTTGGGGTGGTCCTGGGTCAGGTTATGAAGGAATTCCTGAAAACGTTCGAACATCCGTATCCATTCTCAAAGCAAGCCGAGCGGGGTTCTAGGGGGGCCACGCTCCATCTTTTTGTTTTCACGCAATTGCGGACGCAAAACCGCTTCGCACTTTCGCTGGAATTGCTCTAGAACAACCTGAGCCGCGTCTTGGATTCCGGTTCAAGCTTCATGTTTTTCACACCGGGGTCGTCGGGCGCGCCGCCGAAGAAGGGCCGTAGTTCCGGTTCCCTCTGCGCCGGCTGCGGTGATGCAGCAGATGCGCTCGGGGCGGGCTTCGCTGCCGTCGGTTCCAATTCCATGACATAAGCATTGGTTGCGGGCGATGCAACTTTCGGTGAACTCGGAGCATCGGCCATGGTTGCGGAAGGGGCTTCGCGCACTGGCGGGAGCGACTTCAGCGCCGCATCGATGGAAAGGACGCTGCCCTCTTCGACAGGCCCCTCGACTTGGTCGAAGGGCGCCTTCCATTCGAAGGCGTCGAGCCTGCCGGTGACGGGCGAAAGCGGCAGCCACTTTTCGGAGACGAAGCCGTCGGCGACCCAGGCCGGATCGCGCGGCGCGCGCAATGCCTGTGCCATCCAGTGGCGCATGCGCCCCTGATCGCCGGTCTCGGCCTCTTCGATATCGGCCAGAAGCAGGAAGGCGCCCTCGCGCGCATCGATCCTGGCTGCGGCTTCGGCCTTGGCGCGCGCCTTGCCGAAATCGGTGGCATCCAGCGCCGCCTTTGCCGTCAGCAGCAATGCCTCGACATTGTTAGGGCGGATAGTCTCCAGCCGTTCGGCGCGTTTCAGGCGGTCGGTGACGGAATCGCCGCTGCGGGCCCGCACATAGGCTCTGCCGATCTCGGGATGCGGATGCGACTTCCAGACCTGCTCGAGCATGGATGCGGCCTTACGCACCTTGTCTTCGCGGAACAGGGCCTTGGCCGCGACCAGCGCCGCCGGCACGAAATCAGCCACCAGCTTCAAAGCTGCGAGCGCATCGTCGCGGGCACCGGCCGGATCGCTCTCCAGCCTGTCATCGGCGCGTGCCGCCAAAAGCACGGCGCGCTGGCGGTTGGCCGTGGTCTTGTCGACGACATGAGCTGCCTTCTGCTGGTCGAGAAGCTTGATGGCATCATCCCAGCGGCCGGCCTGGCTGCGATATTCCAGCGTCGCTTGCGCTGCCCAGGGCAGGTACGGAGCCTGATCAGCGGCCTTTTCGGCATATTGCCGTGCAGCCTCATGCGCACCGAGGCGCTTGGCTTCGAGGTAGAGGCCGCGCAAGCCGAGTTCCCGCGTTTCTGGGTCGTTGGCCATCAGCTCGAATTTCTGGCGCGCCTCGTCATGCTTGCCTTCGATCAATGCCGCCTGCGCCTCAAGCAGATTGATGAGCGGCTCCTGATCGGCGCGGATGAGCCCGCGCGTGCGCGCCGCCATCTTGCGGGCGAGCAGCGCATTGCCGGCACCGGCGGCAATCAGGCCGGTGGACAGCGCCTGATAGCCGCGATCGCGCTTGCGGGCGCGGAAATAGCGGGTGACGGAATGCGGCGAGGTCCAGATCAGCCGTATGAACCACCAGACGATCATGACGGCGGCGATCAAGGCGATCAGGATGGCTGCGGCCACGATCAGCCTGGTCCGATAAAGCTGGCCTTCCCAGACCAGCGAAAGGTCACCCGGCCGATCCGCCAGCCAGGAAAAACCATAGCCGAGAGCGAGGACGAGAATGGCGAAGATAATCAGTCTGATCATTGCTGCGCTCCGTCCTTAGTTCTGCTTCCCGGTATTGGCGATTGCCTTCGACAGCGCATCGCTCACCAGATCCTCGACGCGGATGCGGGCTTCCAGCGACTGCTTGAAGGCGGCGGAGGTCGACTTGGCCGCGTCGGGCAAGCTGTTCCACTCGGTCACAGCGCCCGGCAGGTCGCCATTCTTCACCTTGTCTTCGAAGCGCGCGGCGATCGCATCGATGCCGTCGCCCGGGACGTTGCCGACCGGGCGCACCTGTACCAGGGATTTGGCGCTCGACATCAGCCGGTCACTCCAGCTCTGGTTCGGATTGTCGTTCTGCGTGGTGGCGACGATGGCGGTCGCCACATCCGTGACCTGGCGGATCAGGTCGGCGCGCGAGGGAACGCCGGTCTGGGCGAAGTTCTTAAGATCGGCGACGGCCGGGTCGTCGGGCGCGACATTGGCGAAGGTATCGAGTTCAGGCCGGAACGGGCCGCCGCGATCGATCGCAGCCTTCAGCGCCGCAGCCGCGATCGCGCGGGCAACCGCACTTTCCTGGCTCGGTCCGCTCAGTTTCCTTTCGGCATTGTCGAGACGTTTGCCGACCGCCGCATCGGCCGTCGCCTGGCTCTGCGTCGCCTTGCCGAGATCCGCCTTCAGCTGATCGACTTCGGCGGTCAGCGCGGCGATTTTCTGATCGGTATCGGTGCCCGCTGAACCTGTCGATCCGCCTGACGACATGCCGTTGGCGGTTGCCGTTTCGAGCGCGGCAACACGGGCCGCGAGTGCGCTATCCGGTTTTGCAGCAGGGGCCGGGGTCGCGGCAAGATTGGCGATGCTCTGCTTCAGCCCGTCGATTTCGGCGTTGAGAGCGGCGATATCGGCCGAATTGTCCTTGGCCGAGCCTCGGCCGGGCAACAGGCCGGCATATTGAATCGCGCCCGCGCAAATAAGCGCAATCAAGCCACCGACGATGCCGGCGGCGATCAGGCCGGAGATTGCGCCTTCCCGTCTCTGTTGCTGCGGGTAGGAAGGTGCAGGGTCAGGCTTGTGTTCCGCAGCAGCTCTCGGTTCCTCCGGGAGGGGATCGGGAATGTGCTCCCGATTTTCCTCGTGCAGCGGCTCATTGCTCGCTTCCAGCGGCATTTCCACTTCATTGGCGGAGGATGAGCCGGGCTCGCCGTGGCTGCGTTCCGTCATATCCTCGGGCGCTGCGTCCTGCGCAGTTTTTTCGGCTTCCAGATCGATCGTGACCGGCTCGTTGTTGGGCTTCGAATGGTTAGGCGGTTTTCCCGGTACCATGAGGTCCTCTTTTCATGCGCTGCAACGAAGTTAGACAGACAAGGCGATTATGGAAAGACCTTAGATCAAAATTGCGGCCTTACCCTGCGACAAGCAGCGCCAGAAGTCGGTCTTCATCCGGCGTTTCGGCGATCGCGACGTGTGGACGCATGTCGGCCGGAACCGCTTCGGCAATGGTCTCGCTCAGGCAGAGAAAGCGCGTCCCGGCGAAGATCGCCGGGTTTTCCCGCACGAAGGGCAAGCCGAAGAAGCGCTGCGCCGTCTGCTGGGAATAAAGCAATACCGCATCTGCCCGCGGGTCGGCGAAAAGCCGGCGAAGGACACCATCTTCGGGGATGACATCGCGCATCCGGTAGCATTCCACCGTGCGGAACGGTCGCCGCAGCCTGGTCAGTCCCGCTTCGAAACCGGCAGCGCGGGGATGGCCCGCGAGATAGAGAAGGGGGCTTTCGGTAAGATTGGTCGCATGACCGGAAATCAGAGCCGCGAGCTCGGTGCCGCCGCCTTCCGATGCGGCAATATCGATAAAGCCGAGGGCGGCCGCCTCCTTGGCGGTTGCCTTGCCGACGGCAAAAAGCGGGCGGCCGAGATGAGGTGCAAGATCGGCGCCCAACGCGGCCAGAACCCGAACCGCTTCGGCACTGGTGACGGCGATGGCGCCATGGGTTTCCAAGAGCGCGCGTCTCGCATCGTCGGCATGATGGATCGGCTCCGCCAATGGCAGCAGCAATGCTTCGTGGCCCATCCGCGCCAATCGCCCGATGGTGCGTTCACCCGAATGCTGGGGGCGGGTGACGACGACGCGCATCGGATGTCAGACCCAGTCTTCGAAAAAGGTGCTGCCCGCTTCGGCACGAATTGCCTGACCCGCATTGATGCCGAGCGCTTCGGCATCGCGGCGATGGCCTTCGATGGTGGTGGTGTGCACCTGCTTGCCATCCGGCGTCAGGATCATGCCGAAGAACCGCAGATGATCCCCCTCGCAGATCGCGTAGCCGGCAATGGGCGTGCGGCAGGAGCCGTCGAGTGCCGCCAGGAAGGCGCGCTCGCAGGATACCGCATCGAAGGTCTGTCCATCGTTGATGGCGACGAGCAGGTCGCTCGTCCTCTTGTCGTCGATGCGGCTTTCGATGGCGATTGCGCCCTGTGCCGGTGCCGGCGGGAATTCGTCCGGATCGAGGATTTCGGTGATGACCTCGACATTGCCGAGCCGCTTCAGGCCGGCAACGGCAAGCAGCGTCGCATCCGCCTGTCCCTCTTCGAGCTTGCGAAGGCGGGTCTGGACCGAGCCTCGGAAGGTGATGACATTGATATCCGGGCGCAGGCGGCGGACTAGCGCCTGGCGGCGCAGCGAGGCTGAGCCGACGGTTGCGCCATACGGCAGCTCGATCAATTTCGGTGCTGTGCGGCCGATGACGGAATCGCGAATGTCTTCGCGGGGCAGGTAGGCGTTCAGCGCCAGCCCCTCGGGCAGCTTCGTCGCCATGTCCTTGGCTGAGTGCACCGCGAAGTCGAGTTCGCCGGAGGTCAGCTTTTCTTCGAGCTCCTCCGTGAACAGGCCCTTGCCGCCGATTGCCGCCAATGAGCGGTCGGTGATGCGGTCGCCCTTGGTACTCAGAACGACGATTTCGAACATCTCCTCCGGAAGGCCATGCGCCGCCATCAGGCGGTCGCGTGCCTCGTGCGCCTGGGCGAGCGCCAGCGGGCTGCCCCGCGTGCCGATCCGGAAAGGTTTTGTTTGCATCCGCTTTGATCCGTTGTTACCGACAGTTCCCGTAACCATATTTCCGCTTTATCGCAATCGACCTGTAGGCAACGAACTTTCTCCATGGCGTCCATTCTTCGTATTCTCGGCATCGAAACAAGCTGTGACGAAACCGCTGCAGCCATTGTCGAGCGCCGGAATGACGGCACGCCCACGGTTTGTTCCGATGTTGTCCTCAGTCAGTTGGACGAGCATAGCGCCTATGGCGGCGTCGTGCCGGAAATCGCTGCGCGGGCGCATGTCGAGGCGCTGGATACGCTGATCGACGAAGCATTGAAACGCGCCAATGTGTCGCTCTCGGACGTCGATGCCATCGCTGCCACGTCCGGGCCGGGCCTCATCGGCGGTCTGCTCGTCGGCTTGATGACCGGCAAGGCGATCTCGCGTGCGACAGGCAAGCCATTATACGCCATCAACCATCTGGAAGGCCATGCCCTGACGGCGCGGCTTACCGACGGACTTGCTTTTCCCTATCTGATGCTGCTCGTTTCCGGTGGTCATACGCAGCTCATCCTGGTGCGCGGCGTCGGCCAATATGAGCGCTGGGGCACGACCATCGACGACGCGCTGGGCGAAGCCTTCGACAAGACGGCCAAGCTTCTGGGGCTGCCCTATCCCGGCGGCCCGGCCGTGGAGGCAGCCGCGAAAAAAGGTAATCCGGATCGCTTCGATCTTCCGCGGCCGCTGGTCGGCGAGACGCGCCTCGATTTTTCCTTCTCCGGCTTGAAGACGGCGGTACGGCAGGCGGCGACGGCGATCGCGCCCGTGACCGAGCAGGATATCGCCGATATCTGCGCCTCCTTCCAGAAAGCTATTTCGCGCACCTTGAAGGATCGGATCGGCCGCGGCCTGCAGCGCTTCAAGACGGAATTTCCGAAGGCAAAGGAAACGCCGTCGCTTGTCGTGGCCGGCGGCGTTGCTGCCAATCTCGAGCTGCGCCGCACGCTGCAGGAGCTTTGCGATGCCAATGGCTTTCGTTTCATCGCGCCGCCATTGAGATTGTGTACTGACAATGCCGTCATGATCGCCTGGGCAGGACTGGAGCGCATGGCGACGGGTGTTGCCCCTGACGATCTCGATGTGCAGCCGCGTTCGCGCTGGCCGCTGGATCAGAAGGCGGAAACTCTTCTGGGATACGGCAAACGGGGAGCGAAGGCATGAGCGGCAATGAGCAAATCGCAGTCATCGGCGCAGGTGCTTTCGGCACGGCGCTCGCAGCCGTCATCGCGCTGACCGGCCGTAGCGACGTGACGCTCGTCGGGCGCAATGCGGGGCTGATGACGGATCTTGCCGCTGATCGCATGCATGATGCCGCCCTGCCTGGGATCGAGCTTCCGGATTCGCTGCGGTTTTCGGCCGAGGCGGATGCCGTTTCCAATGCTGGCATCGTCCTTTTCGCCATGCCGTCGCAGGCGCAGGCGGACGCTGCTCGCCACTATGGGCCTTACCTCGCCAAGGACGCGATTGTCGTCACCTGCGCCAAGGGTATCGACAAGGTTTCAGGCGACCTTCTGACCGATATGCTCGAGCGGGAGCTGCCGCAGCATGCCATCGCCGTGCTTTCCGGGCCTGGCTTTGCCGCCGATATCGCCAAAGGCCTGCCGACGGCCATGGCGATCGCTGCCGCAGACATGGCCGTCGCCGAAAGGCTCGCGCAGGCGATTTCCGGCCCGACCTTCCGCCTCTATGCATCGGATGACCGCATCGGCGTGCAGCTTGGCGGCGCGCTGAAGAATGTTCTCGCCATCGCCTGCGGCATTGTCGAGGGCCGGGGCATTGGTGATTCCGCACGCGCGGCGTTGATCAGCCGCGGTCTCGCCGAAATGTCGCGCTTCGTCGCGGCCAAGGGCGGTAAGGCTGAAACCGTGCGCGGGCTCTCGGGTCTCGGCGATCTCGTGCTGACGGCGACCAGTCATCAATCCCGCAATCTCAGATTCGGTATCGCGCTTGGTCAAGGCGAAACAGCCGATCCGGCGCACGGTACGCTGGTCGAGGGCGCCTATGCCGCTTCCATCGCGGCGCGGCTCGCCGGCGAACTCGGCGTCGACATGCCGATTACCGACGCCGTGTCCGCTATCATTGACGGCAAACTCGACATAACGGCCGCCATCGGGCAGCTGATGACGCGGCCGATCACCACGGAATAGCTTGAATATCAGTGCTGCCCTGGATATATTACTGGATATACAGGGAGCGGCTATGAGTAACTCGCAAAAGCGCGCAATTCAGAACTACCGTTCTCGTCTCGGAGAGCGCGGTCTCGCTCGCTTCGAGGTGCTCGGGCTTGATGCCGACCGTACTCTTATTAGAGAGATGGCACGACGATTGGCAGAAGGCGGAACTGAAGCGGCCCGACTTCGCGATGTACTGACCAAGACCGTTTCAGGAGATCCGCCGAAAAAAGGCGGTGTTTACGCCTGGCTACGCAGCTCGCCCCTTGTCGGGACCGATATCGATCTTGAAAGGGTTAAAGGCAAAGTGCGCGAGATCGATCTTTGACCCGCTACTTGCTGGATACCAATATCATCAGCAACACGATCAAACCCGAACCGTCGCCTCACCTCGTGCGATGGCTCGAGGCCCAATTGGATGATGATCTCTACATCACAGCCTCTACGATCGCTGAAATTCAGCGTGGCATCCTGATCATGTCGGCGGGACGCAAGCGTGATGATCTTGAGGCATGGTTTCTCGGCGGTCAGGGACCTCAAGCCTATTTTGCAGGGCGCATTCTTCCCTTTGACGAGAATGCCGCTTTGATTTGGGCGCAGCTTATGGCCGAGGGCAGGGCGGCGGGAAGGCAGCGTGACCCGATGGACATGTTGATCGCCTCCGCGGCAATCACGAACGAATGCATTATCGCCACGGATAATGAAGCCGACTTCTGGGGCCTCGATATCATCAACCCCCTTCGCGCAGAAATGTGATGACCTGGGGCGATTGAAGCTTTATCCGTCATCGCCAATAGATTTCGATTTCCTTGGGAGAATTAAGTCATGCTGTTTGCCTTTGTCTGCAAGGACAAGCCCGGTTACCTGAATGTCCGCATGGAGACACGCCCGGCGCATCTGGAGTATCTGAACAAGCTCAATGCCGAAGGCACGCTGAAGATGGCAGGTCCGTTCCTCGATGCCGAAGGCAAGCCGAACGGCAGTCTGGTGGTCGTCAAGGCCGAGAACGTCGAAGCGGCGGTCGCGATCGCGGATGCGGACCCTTATGCTAAGGCCGGTCTGTTCGAGAGCGTCGAGATCAAGCCGTTCAACTGGGTCTTCAACAATCCGGAGGCATGAGACATGGCGCACTGGCTTTATAAATCCGAGCCGTCCTCCTGGTCGTGGCAGCAGCAGAAGGATGCCGGCGAAAAGGGGACCGAGTGGACCGGCGTGCGCAACTATCTCGCCCGCAACAACATGCGGGCCATGCAGATCGGCGACAAGGGTTTCTTCTATCACTCCAATGACGGGCTCGAGGTGGTCGGCATTGTCGAAGTCTGCGCGCTGGCGCATCCGGATTCGACCGCCAAGGACGATCTTCGCTGGGAATGCGTCGACATCCGCGCCGTCCGCGACATACCGAAGCCTGTGTCCTTGAAGGACGTCAAGGCCAATCCGAAGCTTTCGCAAATGGCGCTCGTCACCTCCATGCGGCTTTCCGTGCAGCCGGTGACGGATGAGGAATGGCTCGAAGTCTGCCGCATGGGCGGTCTGGACAATCCGCCGGTCTGATCCGGCTGAAGGACCTCGTGAAAACCGATCCGGAAAGTTTCATCCTTGCCAATACCAGTCTGATGGCGCCGCCGCATGTGCCGGAAATCCGGCTGCACCTTGCAAGCGAGGCCCATGAACTGTGGTTGAAGACCGAGGAGGAACTGGAGGACATCGGTCTGCCGCCGCCATTCTGGGCCTTTGCCTGGGCAGGCGGGCAGGGTTTGGCGCGCTACATCCTCGATCATCCGGCAATTGTTGCCGGCAGAACCGTGCTGGATTTTGCCAGCGGTTCCGGGCTCGTTGCCATCGCGGCCGGGCTTGCAGGCGCGAGTCATGTGCTTGCCGTCGATATCGATCCCTGGGCGGCCACGGCGATCCGGTTGAATGGCGTCGAAAATGGCGTTGCCCTGGATTTCTCCGGCGAGGATATCATCGGCCGTGCTGTGAATGCGGAGGTCATTCTCGCCGGCGATGTCTTCTACGATCGCGATTTTGCGGCAGGCCTTGTTCCCTGGCTACACCAACTGGCGGGCGAGGGACGGACTGTCCTGGTCGGCGATCCCGGCAGAGCCTATCTTCCCAAGGATAGCCTTGAGGCACAGGCGACGTATCAGGTGCCGGTGACGCGTGCGCTGGAGGATAGCGAGGTCAAGAAGACGACCGTCTGGCGATTTCTCGCCGGGTAGAGCGATCAACCGCCGCGCAATCATTTTCGCGGCATTCCGGGTGGAAAGCCGCGATGCATCTTTCCTGACTTGATCCGGAGGCCGTCAGGGCCGAATCACGCAGACGCCGGCTTCATGCGAGCAGGGATCGGCGGCGTAGCGGACATTGATGACCTTGGCGCGCGGCCTTGGCTGTGCCGCGACAGGGCGCGCATAAGGATTGTAGCCGCCATAGCCGACAACATAGGTGCCGCTATCGGCCTGGTAGACGTCCGCCGTGCCGGCATAGGTGCCGGCGCTCGCGGCCTCTTGCCGTTGCATGAGGATGATTCTGGCCGGCTGCTGCTGCCCGAATCCCTGCGAAGACGATATCTGGGGCAGGCGCACGAGGCCCGAATGATGGTGAGGGCGCCAGCGATGAAATTCGTTCGCGAACGCCGATGTCGAGGAAAAGGCGGCGGCTGCCGTCAAAACGAGCGCTGCTGCCTTGAAAAGATGCGGCCTCATGATTCGTTCCGTTTCCATCCGTTAAAAAAGTCTTAACGGCAGATTGCCCCAAGACCGGCGCGAAGTCCACGTCAGGGTTGATGAAATGGTAAACAGCCCGGAATGAGGAGTCCGTCTTTGCATGCTCGCTAAAGTGCAAAGCGATCCCAATCGATTAAATTCGATGCAGGCATCAATTGGGCTTGTCGATAGGCATTTCCGCGATTAATGGTCGCAATGATGCAACGCACACTGCACGTCCCCGTGCGCGCGTTGCCCCGGAGATCCGGGTTCTAAGCGTATCGTAACGCCGCGAGGTTCTGATGGCGAACGTCACACAAAACCGGCCCCTGTCGCCGCACCTGCAAATCTACAAACCCATTCCCACCATGGTCATGTCGATCGTCCACCGCATCACCGGCGGTGCGCTCTACTTCGGCACGGTGCTGGTTGCCTGGTGGTTGATCGCCGCTGCGACCGGTCAGGGCTATTTCGACCTGGTCAACTGGATCATGGGCTCGATCATCGGCCGCATCATCCTGCTCGGCTACACCTGGGCGCTGCTGCATCACCTCATCGGCGGTCTGCGCCATTTCGTCTGGGATCTGGGCTACGGTTTCGACCCTGCCGTCTCGACGAAGATGGCCAAGTTCACGCTCATCGCCTCGATCTGTCTGACCGCGCTGGTCTGGATCATCGGCATCGCCATCCGGCTGGGTTGAATTGGCGTGATCGTTCCTGAAAGCGCTCGGGCGTTTTTCGGGATCATGCTTTAAAGGATATTTCTCATGGATATGCGCACCCCTCTGGGCAAAGTTCGCGGTCTCGGTTCCGCCAAGGAAGGCACCGATCATTTCTGGCGCCAGCGCCTGACCGCCGTTGCCAACGTTCCCCTCTTTCTCTTCTTCGTCATCTTCCTGATGATCTATGCTGGAGCGCCCTACGCGGAAGTCGTGCATGCGCTGTCGAATCCGCTCGTCGCGGTCATCATGGGCCTGATGGTGATCTCCGGCATCATTCATATGAAGCTCGGCATGCAGGTCATCATCGAGGACTATGTGCACGGTGAATTCGGCAAGATCGTCCTTCTCATGCTCAACACGTTTTTCTCGGTCATTCTGGCGGGGCTCTGTCTTTTCGCCATTCTGAAGATCGCGTTCGTAGGATAAATGCATCATGGCACCGAACTCATCCGCTCAGAATGGGCCTGCTCAAAATGGGAAAGCCTATAAGTACGTCGACCACTCCTATGACGTGATCGTCGTCGGCGCCGGCGGCGCCGGCCTGCGCGCCACGCTCGGCATGGCCGAGCAGGGCTTCCGCACCGCCTGCATCACCAAGGTCTTCCCGACCCGCTCACACACCGTTGCCGCCCAGGGCGGCATTGCCGCTTCGCTGCGCAACATGACGCCCGACAGCTGGCAGTGGCACCTCTACGACACCGTCAAGGGTTCCGACTGGCTCGGCGACGTCGATGCCATGCAGTACATGGTCATGGAAGCGCCGAAAGCCGTCTACGAACTCGAGCACTACGGCGTGCCTTTCTCGCGTAACGAGGAAGGCAAGATCTATCAGCGTCCGTTCGGCGGGCACATGCAGAATTACGGCGAGGGACCGCCGGTGCAGCGCACCTGTGCTGCCGCCGACCGTACCGGCCATGCCATCCTGCACACGCTTTATGGCCAGTCGCTGCGCAACAACGCCGAATTCTTCATCGAATATTTCGCGCTCGACCTCATCATGTCCGACGACGGCAGCCGCTGCACCGGCGTCGTCGCCTGGTGCCTCGATGACGGCACGATCCATCGCTTCGCCGCCAAGATGGTGGTGCTGGCGACCGGCGGCTACGGCCGCGCCTATTTCTCGGCAACCTCTGCCCATACCTGCACCGGCGACGGTGGCGGTATGGTGGCCCGTGCCGGCCTGCCGCTGCAGGACATGGAATTCGTTCAGTTCCACCCGACCGGCATCTACGGTTCGGGCTGCCTGATCACCGAAGGCGCCCGCGGCGAAGGCGGCTATCTCGTCAATTCCGAGGGCGAGCGCTTCATGGAACGCTATGCTCCCTCGGCGAAGGACCTTGCCTCGCGTGACGTTGTTTCGCGCTGCATGACGCTTGAGATCCGCGAGGGCCGCGGCGTCGGCAAGAACAAGGACCACATCTTCCTGCACCTCGACCATCTCGACCCGGCTGTGCTGCACGAGCGCCTGCCGGGCATTTCCGAGAGCGCCCGCATCTTCGCCGGCGTCGACGTGACCCGGGATCCGATCCCGGTTCTGCCGACCGTTCACTACAATATGGGCGGCATTCCGACGAACTACTGGGGCGAAGTGCTGAATGCCGACAGCAACAATCCCGAGCGCGTGCTGCCGGGCCTGATGGCCGTCGGCGAAGCCGGCTGTGCTTCGGTGCATGGCGCCAACCGCCTCGGCTCCAACTCGCTGATCGACCTTGTCGTCTTCGGCCGCGCCGCCGCTATCCGCGCCGGTCAGGTCATCGACCGCGATGGCCCGGTTCCGGCGCTCAACGTTGCGGCCTGCGACAAGATCATGGATCGCTTCGATCGCCTGCGTCACGCCGGCGGCTCGACGCCGACGGCAGCGCTGCGCGAGAAGATGCAGCGCGCCATGCAGGAAGACGCCGCCGTGTTCCGCACGCAGGAATCGCTGGAGTCCGGCTGCCGCCGCCTGTCGGAGATCTGGAAGGAGCTGCCGGACATCAAGGTCACCGACCGTTCGCTGATCTGGAACTCCGACCTCGTCGAGACACTCGAACTGCACAATCTGATGGCCAACGCCATCACGACGATCTACGGCGCCGAGGCCCGCAAGGAAAGCCGCGGCTCGCATGCCCGCGAGGATTACACCGAGGGCAAGTTTGCCGGTCGCGACGACGAGAACTGGCGCAAGCATACGCTTGCCTGGGTCAACGACGCCGGCGACGTGAAGCTCGACTATCGTCCCGTTCACACCGACCTGATCGCCGAAGGCATCGATCCGCACAAGATCGAGCCGAAGGCACGCGTATACTGATCTGAGAGGAACTGACCATGGTTGAACTCGCTCTCCCCAAGAACTCTCAGATGCGCGAAGGCAAGGTCTGGCCGAAGCCGGTCGGCGCCAAGAACACGCGCGAATTCCGTGTCTATCGCTGGAGCCCGGATGACGGCCAGAACCCGAGCATCGATACCTACTATATCGATGTCGACGATTGCGGCCCGATGGTGCTCGACGGTCTGCTCTACATCAAGAACAAGATCGACCCGACGCTGACGCTGCGCCGCTCCTGTCGCGAAGGCATTTGCGGTTCCTGCGCGATGAACATCGACGGCACCAACACGCTCGCCTGCACCAAGGGCCTGGACGAGATCAAGGGCACGGTGAAGGTCTATCCGCTGCCGCATATGCCCGTCGTCAAGGACCTCGTACCGGATCTGACGAACTTTTACGCCCAGCACCGCTCGATCGAGCCCTGGCTGAAAACGGTATCGCCGCCGCCTGCCAAGGAATGGAAGCAGAGCCACGAGGATCGCCTGAAGCTCGACGGCCTCTACGAGTGCATCCTGTGTGCCTGCTGCTCGACCTCCTGTCCGAGCTATTGGTGGAACGGCGACCGCTATCTCGGCCCCGCCGTGCTGCTGCAGGCCTATCGCTGGCTGATCGACTCCAGAGACGAAGCCAAGGGCGAGCGCCTCGACAACCTTGAGGATCCTTTCCGCCTCTATCGCTGCCACACGATTATGAACTGCGCCCAGACCTGCCCGAAGGGTCTGAATCCGGCCAAGGCAATCGCCGAAATCAAGAAGATGATGGTCGAGCGGCGGGTCTAACCCGCCGTTTTGGCATTTTGCCTCGCTTTCGGGTCCGGCTGCGAGGCAAGGCTGGATCGCAGTCCCGCGACATTGGCCGGGACGATCGCAAGATGCTGAAATTCGTCTTCTGGTTTTGTTTGCGTAAGGTTTGCCGAATCAAGCCTTGAAACTACCCGATTCTTGTCCAGCTATGGCTTTGCGGCGATTTATGGCGGTATCGACTTGATTAACCAAAGTGAAATACGGTAATTCCCTCGTCATTGAGCATCACTTTGCAAATGTCAGCGGTGGACAAATAATTAGGAGTGTGATGATGCAGTTCAGATATGCAGTGACGGCTGCGGCGATAGGTCTGTCGCTTGCCGGTTGCCAGCGCACGGCATACAACGACAGTTATTCAGCCCCGCCACTGCAGGCCCAGCCTGTCAATCCCGTACAATCCAGCCAGCTTCCACCCGCAGGCGGCGCCAACGGTTCGCAATTCCCGGCCGCACCGACGGGCGCGCCGAGCGCAGCCAATCCGCAGCAGCAGCAGGCGATGGCCGCTTCCGCCATGGACGTTACCAAGGAATCGATGGTCGGCAGCTGGAAAGTGAGCAATGCCGGGGCGAGCTGCGACATGTTCCTGACGCTTACCAATCTCGGCAGCGGTTCGCGCGGCGGTACGCGCGGTTGCTCCGGTGAACTCACCTCGATGGGTTCGTGGGAAGTTTCCGGCAAGCAGGTTCTCCTGAAAAATCGCGACGGCTCCACGATCGGCACGGTCTACAAGACGGCCGATTCGCGCTTTGACGGCTCGACCGCGTCCGGTCAACCGCTCAGCCTCAGCCGATAAGCTTATTTGACGGGGCTGCACCGCTTGAGTGCGCCCCTTTTTGCACAGGCGGATATTTCCCCATGCAGCCCATGCCAGACTACTCGATCAGCGTCTGCGAACAGCTGAAGGCGCTGACGGCATCCGGATCCCTACAGGTGGATTCGGCGCAGATGGATGTGGCGAAAATGCTCGATCGCGTGCTTGCCGATCTCAAGCGGAAGCGGCCTGCTGCCAAATCCAGCGCGCTTGGCTGGATGTTTGCTGCGCGCAAGAAGTCGGTCGAGCCTACTAAAGGCCTCTACATTCACGGCAGCGTCGGGCGCGGCAAGACCATGTTGATGGACATGTTCTTCTCCATGGCGCCCTGCGAGAAGAAGCGCCGGGCACATTTCTTCGAATTCATGAGCGATGCGCACAATCGCATCGCCGCACAGCGGCTGAAATTCAAGAACGGCGAAACGAAGCAGGCCGATCCCATACCACCCGTCGCCGCCGATCTCTACGCCGAAGCCGAATTGCTGTGCTTCGACGAATTCACCGTCACCGACATTGCCGATGCAATGATCCTGTCGCGGCTGTTTTCCGAGCTGTTTTCGCTCGGCTGCGTGCTGATCGCCACGTCGAATGTCGAGCCGGACAATCTCTATCGCGACGGGCTCAATCGCGGCCTCTTTCTGCCCTTCATCGATCTCTTGAAGAAGCATGTCGATATCGTCACGCTGGATTCGCCGACCGATTACCGCATGGAGAAGCTGAACAGCCAGCCGGTCTATCTGACGCCGCTCGATCAGCGTATCGATATGGCGATGGATGCATCCTGGGTGCAGGCGCTGCATGGACGCAAGGCGCAGCCGATGGAGATCCCGATGAAGGGGCGCTCCATTCATGTGCCGCTTGCGGTCGAGCGCATGGCGCGCTTCTCCTTTGCCGATCTCTGCGAGGCGGCGCTGGGGCCTGCCGATTTCTTCGCCATCGCCGAACGTTTCGATACGATCTTTCTCGACCGGGTGCCGATGCTCGGGCCGGAAAAGCGCAATCAGACGAAGCGTTTCATCATTCTCATCGACACGCTCTACGATCACAACATCCGCCTTTACGTGTCGGCGGCCGCCATGCCGGAGCATCTCTTGGAGGTGCGGCGTGGGACGGAAGGTTTCGAATTTGACCGCACGGCATCGCGGCTTTTCGAGATGCGCAGTGCCGAGTATCTTGCCCAGACTCCGGCGAGGCGAGCCGCCGAATAACAATTCGGTGACATGATGACTTACGTTTACGTAAGAATTTTTCGATCTAACCGATTGAAATTGCTGATCCAAAAATAATCAATTGCCAATTTCCCCCTTTGGGTCTATGCGATTGGCGGCTATTGTGGATGCCTTGCTCGGCGTCCCGCCACGGATTTTGATCGCAAAGGATACACCGAAATGGCGCGCAACAAGATCGCACTTATTGGTTCTGGCATGATTGGTGGCACGCTGGCGCATCTCGCCGGCCTGAAGGAACTGGGCGACATCGTCCTGTTCGACATCGCGGACGGCATCCCCCAGGGCAAGGGTCTCGACATCGCCCAGTCTTCGCCGGTCGAAGGCTTTGACGCTAATCTCACCGGCGCCAGCGACTATTCCGCGATCGAAGGCGCTGACGTCTGCATCGTCACGGCAGGCGTTCCCCGCAAGCCGGGCATGAGCCGCGACGACCTTCTCGGCATCAACCTCAAGGTCATGGAGCAGGTCGGCGCCGGCATCAAGAAGTATGCCCCGAATGCTTTCGTGATCTGCATCACCAACCCGCTCGACGCCATGGTCTGGGCGCTGCAGAAGTTCTCGGGCCTGCCGGCCAACAAGGTTGTCGGCATGGCAGGCGTGCTTGACAGCTCGCGCTTCCGCCTCTTCCTTGCCAAGGAATTCAACGTTTCCGTCCAGGACGTCACCGCTTTCGTTCTTGGTGGCCACGGCGACTCGATGGTTCCGCTTGCTCGCTACTCCACCGTTGCCGGCATTCCGCTCACCGATCTCGTCAAGATGGGCTGGCTCACCGCCGAGCGCCTCGAAGAAATCATCCAGCGCACCCGTGACGGCGGCGCCGAAATCGTCGGCCTGCTGAAGACCGGCTCTGCCTATTACGCTCCGGCTGCCTCGGCCATTGAGATGGCTGAAGCCTACCTCAAGGACAAGAAGCGCGTTCTGCCTTGCGCCGCTCACCTCGACGGCCAGTATGGCGTCAAGGACATGTATGTCGGCGTTCCCACCGTCATCGGTGCAGGCGGTATCGAGCGCGTCATCGAAATCGATCTCAACAAGGCCGAGAAGGAAGCTTTCGACAAGTCGGTCGCTGCCGTTGCCGGCCTCTGCGACGCTTGCGCCACGATCGCGCCTTCGCTGAAGTAATTTCCGCGTCATAACAGGGATAAGTCCATGAACATTCATGAATATCAGGCCAAGGCTCTGCTGAAGAGCTATGGCGCACCCGTCGCGGACGGCGTTGCCATCTTCTCCGCCGACGAAGCCGCCGCTGCCGCCAAGCAGCTTCCGGGCCCGCTTTACGTCGTCAAGAGCCAGATCCACGCCGGTGGCCGCGGCAAGGGCAAGTTCAAGGAACTCGGCCCGGACGCCAAGGGTGGCGTTCGCCTTGCCAAGTCGGTTGACGATGTCGTCGCCAACGCCAAGGATATGCTCGGCAACACGCTGGTGACCAAGCAGACCGGCCCGGCCGGCAAGCAGGTCAACCGTCTCTACATCGAAGACGGCGCCGACATCGACCGCGAACTCTATCTCTCGATCCTCGTCGACCGTTCCGTCGGTCAGGTTGCTTTCGTCGTTTCGACCGAAGGCGGCATGGACATCGAGACCGTCGCGCACGATACGCCGGAAAAGATCATCACCGTCGCCATCGATCCGTCGACGGGCGTCACGGCTGCCAACACGGTTTCTCTTTCCGACGCGCTGAAGCTCGAAGGGGCCGCCCGCGAAGACGCTGCCACGCTCTTCCCGATCCTCTACAAGGCCTTCGTCGAGAAGGACATGGCGCTGCTCGAGGTCAACCCGCTGATCGTCATGACCAACGGCCACCTGCGGGTCCTCGACGCCAAGGTTTCCTTCGACGGCAACGCCCTCTTCCGTCATGAAGACGTCCGCGCCCTGCGCGACACGTCGGAAGAAGACGAGAAGGAAATCCAGGCGCACGAATATGACCTGGCCTATGTCGCCCTCGACGGCAACATCGGCTGCATGGTCAACGGCGCCGGTCTTGCCATGGCAACCATGGACATCATCAAGCTCTACGGCGCAGAGCCGGCGAACTTCCTCGATGTCGGCGGTGGCGCGACCAAGGAAAAGGTTACGGCCGCTTTCAAGATCATCACTGCCGATCCGGCTGTCCAGGGCATTCTGGTCAACATCTTCGGCGGCATCATGAAGTGCGACGTCATTGCCGAAGGCGTGCTTGCAGCCGTCAAGGAAGTCGGTCTGAAGGTTCCGCTCGTCGTTCGCCTCGAAGGCACCAATGTCGAGCTCGGCAAGAAGATCATCAACGAATCCGGTCTCAACGTCATCTCCGCAGATGACCTGGACGATGCCGCCCAGAAGATCGTGAAGGCAGTCAAGGGCTGATCGGGATGGCTGCTTCCTTCGCTCCAACGGCTGCTCATCTCCGCCTCGGTGCTTTTGCCGGCGCCTGGGAAGGGGAAGAGCGCGTCGCGGCTTCGGCCTGGACGAAGGAAGGCACGGCAACCGCGCAGCTCACGGCCGAGTGTCTGTTCGGCGGATTTTTCGTCGAACAGCGCTACGTGCAGACGCGGGACGGCAGCACATCGTTCGAAGCCCGGAACATTCTCGGCTTCGATGCGACGGACCAGGCTTACAAGCTCTATCAGTTCGATACCGTAGGCTTCGTGCCCGCCTCGCCGGCTTCCGGCGAGTGGATCGACGACAAGCTCGTCCTGACCAAGGTCTCGCCGCGCGGTGCGCAGCGCACTTTCTTTCAGTTCGAAAATGAAGACTGCTACCGCATGGGCGTCACTTTCTCGCCCACCGGCAGCGATACATGGCAGGAGGTCGTCAGCGGCGTCTATCGTCGCGTTGCCTCCGCGTCTTCCAACCTCTCGTAACAAAGGCCTCGCATGTCTATTCTCATCAACAAAGACACCAAGGTTCTGGTTCAGGGCCTGACCGGCAAGACCGGCACCTTCCACACTGAACAGGCTCTTGCCTATCACGGCACGAAGATGGTCGGCGGTATCCACCCTTCCAAGGGTGGTGAAACCTGGACCGGCAAGGACGGCGAAAAGCTGCCGATCTTCAAGTCCGTTGCCGAGGGCAAGGACGCCACCGGCGCCAACGCTTCGGTCATCTACGTGCCGCCGGCAGGCGCTGCGGCTGCGATCCTCGAAGCGATCGAAGCCGAAATCCCGCTCATCGTCTGCATCACGGAAGGCATTCCGGTCGCCGACATGGTCAAGGTCAAGGATCGTCTGATCAAGTCGAAGTCGCGCCTGATCGGGCCGAACTGCCCGGGCGTTCTGACCCCGAACGAATGCAAGATCGGCATCATGCCGGGCTCCATCTTCAAGAAGGGCTCCGTCGGCGTTCTCTCGCGTTCCGGCACGCTGACCTATGAAGCCGTGTTCCAGACCACCAATGAAGGTCTCGGCCAGACGACGGCTGTCGGCATCGGCGGCGACCCGGTCAAGGGCACCGAATTCATCGACGTCCTGGAAATGTTCCTTGCCGACGACGAAACCAAGTCGATCATCATGATCGGCGAGATCGGCGGTTCGGCCGAAGAAGACGCGGCACAGTTCCTCAAGGACGAAGCCAAGAAGGGCCGCAAGAAGCCGATGGTCGGCTTCATCGCCGGCCGCACGGCACCTCCCGGCCGCACGATGGGCCATGCCGGCGCCGTCATCTCCGGCGGCAAGGGCGGCGCGGAAGACAAGATCGCAGCGATGGAATCGGCAGGCATCCGCGTGTCGCCGTCGCCGGCACGTCTCGGCAAGACGCTGGTGGAAGTCCTCAAGGGCTGAACCTACCTATGACAAGGCCGGACGGGGCGGCATCAGCCCTGTCCCGTCCGGTTTCGGAATTCGCAAGTGCATGCCGACGGCCTTGATGGCCTCAAACGAAATACGGTCGCCGGGGACCCGAAAACCGGCAATGCAAACAAGTTGGGAGACGGGCGAAGGCGCCCGCGGATTCACCATGGCAAGGCAAGAAGCCAACGAGCAATTTCAGATCACCTCGTTCCTGGATGGCGCCAATGCTGCCTATATCGAGCAGCTTTACGCGCGTTACGAGGACGATCCTTCATCGGTTTCCGACGAATGGCGGTCTTTCTTCAAGGCGCTCGAGGATAACCCCGACGATGTGAAGAAGGCAGCCAAGGGCGCCTCCTGGCAGCGCAAGAACTGGCCGATCGCTGCGAAGGGCGACCTGGTTTCCGCGCTCGACGGCGACTGGGGCATTGTCGAAAAGGTCATCGAGACCAAGCTGAAGGCGAAGGCCGAAGTCGCCGGCACGCCGGCCGATACGACCGATGTCCTGCGGGCAACGCGCGACAGCGTCCGCGCCATCATGATGATCCGCGCCTATCGCATGCGTGGCCACCTGCATGCCAAGCTCGACCCGCTCGGCATCGCTGCTCCGGTCGAAGACTACAAGGAGCTGTCGCCGGAAGCCTATGGCTTCACCGAGGCGGACCTCGACCGCAAGATCTTCATCGACAACGTGCTCGGCCTCGAATTCGCGACCATTCGCGAGATGATCGAGATCCTCGAGCGCACCTATTGCTCCACCCTCGGCGTCGAATTCATGCACATCTCCAACCCGGAGGAAAAGGCGTGGATTCAGGAACGCATCGAAGGGCCGGACAAGGGCATCGCGTTCAATCCCGAGCGCAAGAAGGCCATTCTGCAGAAGGTCATCGAAGCAGAAGGCTACGAGCAGTTCCTCGACGTCAAATTCAAGGGCACCAAGCGTTTCGGCCTCGACGGCGGTGAATCGCTGATCCCGGCGCTCGAGCAGATCCTCAAGAGCGGCAGCCACCTTGGTCTGAGAGAAGCCGTGTTCGGCATGGCCCATCGCGGCCGTCTGAACGTGCTGTCCCAGGTCATGGGCAAGCCGCACCGCGCCATCTTCCACGAGTTCAAGGGCGGCTCCTATGCGCCCGACGAAGTCGAAGGTTCGGGCGACGTCAAGTACCATCTCGGTGCCTCCTCGGACCGCGATTTCGACGGCGCCAAGGTGCATGTGTCGCTGACGGCAAACCCGTCGCATCTGGAAATCGTCAACCCGGTCGTCATGGGCAAGGCCCGCGCCAAGCAGGACATGGGTGCCACCGTCTGGGATGGCGACATCATTCCGCTATCCGAACGCGCCAAGGTCGTGCCGCTGCTGATCCATGGTGACGCGGCTTTCGCAGGCCAGGGCGTCGTTGCGGAAATCCTTGGTCTCTCCGGTCTGCGCGGCCACCGCGTTGCCGGCACGATGCACGTCATCATCAACAACCAGATCGGTTTCACCACCAATCCGGCCTTCTCGCGTTCGTCGCCCTATCCGTCCGACGTCGCCAAGATGATCGAGGCGCCGATTTTCCACGTCAACGGCGATGATCCGGAAGCGGTCGTCTACGCGGCGAAGATCGCGACCGAATTCCGCATGAAGTTCCACAAGCCTGTCGTCCTCGACATGTTCTGCTACCGCCGTTACGGCCACAACGAGGGCGACGAGCCGTCCTTCACGCAGCCGAACATGTACAAGGTTATCCGTGCTCACAAGACGGTGCTGCAGATCTATTCGCAGCGGCTGATCGGTGAAGGCGTGCTGACCGAAGGCGAAGTCGAGAAGATGAAGGCCGACTGGCGCGCCCATCTCGAGCAGGAATTCGAGGCCGGCCAGTCCTACAAGCCGAACAAGGCCGATTGGCTCGACGGCGAGTGGTCCGGTCTGCACGCGGCCGACAATGCCGACGAGCAGCGCCGCGGCAAGACCGCCGTGCCGATGAAGTCGCTGAAGGACATCGGCCGCAAGCTGTCGGAAATCCCGGCTGGCTTCCATGCCCATCGTACCATCCAGCGCTTCATGGAAAACCGTGCCAACATGGTCCAGACCGGCGAGGGCATCGATTGGGCCATGGCGGAAGCCCTTGCATTCGGTTCACTCGTCGTCGATGGCCACAAGATCCGCCTGTCCGGTCAGGATTGCGAACGCGGCACCTTCTCGCAGCGTCATTCGGTTCTCTACGATCAGGAGACCGAAGAGCGCTATATTCCGCTCGCCAACCTGTCGCCGAACCAGGCCCGCTACGAAGTCATCAATTCGATGCTTTCGGAAGAAGCGGTTCTCGGCTTCGAATACGGCTATTCGCTCGCCCGTCCGAACGCGCTGACGCTGTGGGAAGCTCAGTTCGGCGATTTCGCCAACGGTGCGCAGGTCATCTTCGACCAGTTCATCTCGTCAGGCGAACGCAAGTGGCTGCGCATGTCCGGCCTCGTTTGCCTGCTGCCGCATGGCTATGAAGGCCAGGGTCCGGAACACTCTTCCGCCCGCCTGGAACGCTATCTGCAGCTCTGCGCCGAGGACAACATGCAGGTCGCCAACGTCACGACGCCGGCGAACTACTTCCACATCCTGCGCCGTCAGCTGAAGCGCGACTTCCGCAAGCCGCTGATCCTGATGACGCCGAAGTCGCTGCTGCGCCACAAGCGCGCCGTGTCGACCCTTACGGAGATGGCGGGCGAAAGCTCGTTCCATCGCCTGCTGTGGGACGATGCGGAAGTGATCAAGGATGGCCCGATCAAGCTGCAGAAGGACAACAAGATCCGTCGCGTCGTCATCTGCTCGGGCAAGGTCTATTACGATCTCCTGGAAGAGCGCGAGAAGCGCGGCATCGACGATGTCTACCTGCTGCGCATCGAACAGCTCTATCCGTTCCCGGCCAAGGCGCTCATCAACGAGCTCAGCCGCTTCCGCAACGCGGAGATGGTCTGGTGCCAGGAAGAGCCGAAGAACATGGGCGCATGGTCCTTCATCGATCCTTATCTGGAATGGGTGCTCGCCCATATCGATGCCAAGTACCAGCGCGTTCGCTACACCGGCCGTCCGGCCGCCGCCTCTCCGGCGACGGGCCTGATGTCCAAGCATCTGTCGCAGCTTGCGGCGTTCCTCGAGGATGCGCTCGGCGGTTGAGGGGTTGCGCGATGGCCTATTTTCATCTGAAACTTGTGCCACCGCGCCCCAGCTTCCCGCATGACGCCACGGAGGAGGAGATGGCCGCCATGCAGCGACACGCCGCCTATTGGCGAGAACATGCGAGTGCCGGGACGGCAGTTGTCGTCGGCCCGGTCTTCGCGGCCGATGGTGCTTTCGGCATGGCTGTCGTCGACGTAGAGCATGCCGATGCGGCCAGGTCGCTTGGTGATGCCGATCCCGTCCTTCTCGCCGGGCTCGGTTTTCGTATCGAAATCTCGCCGATGCCCTCACTCATTCTCCGGCCGTCCGTCGCCGGTAATTCTATCTAAGTCATAACGACGAAAAATCAGGATCTGAACAATGGCCACTGAAATCCGCGTTCCTACCCTCGGCGAATCCGTCAGCGAAGCGACTGTCGGAACCTGGTTCAAGAAAGTCGGCGATGCCATCAAGGCCGATGAGCCGCTTCTCGAACTTGAAACCGACAAGGTGACGATCGAAGTCCCCGCACCGTCGGCCGGCACCCTGTCCGAAATCGTTGCCCAGGCCGGCGAAACCGTAGGCCTCGGCGCGCTGCTCGGCCAGATCTCCGCCGGCAACGGCGCTGCCGCTGCTCCGGCACAGGCTGCCGCGCCTGCAGCGGCCCCGGCCGCTGCTGCTCCGGTTGCAGCTCCCGCCGTCTCCGCCCCGGCTTCTTCCATGCCGCCGGCACCGGCTGCTGGAAAGCTGCTTGCTGAAAACAATCTCTCCGCCGATCAGGTCGATGGCAGCGGCAAGCGCGGCCAGGTGCTGAAGGGCGATGTTATCGCCGCTGTCGCCAAGGCCGCTTCGGCTCCGGCCGCCGCACCGGCCGCTCCTGTTGCCGCCCGCGCCCCGACTGCCGTCGAGGATGCCGGCCGCGAAGAGCGTGTGAAGATGACGCGCCTGCGCCAGACGATCGCCAAGCGCCTCAAGGATGCACAGAACACCGCCGCCATGCTCACCACCTACAACGAGGTGGACATGAAGGCTGTGATGGACCTGCGCAACCGCTACAAGGACATCTTCGAGAAGAAGCATGGCGTGAAGCTCGGCTTCATGGGCTTCTTCACCAAGGCCGTCACGCACGCGCTGAAGGAACTGCCGGCCGTTAACGCCGAGATCGACGGCACCGACATCATCTACAAGAACTACTGCCACATCGGCGTTGCCGTCGGCACGGACAAGGGCCTGGTCGTTCCGATCGTGCGCGATGCCGACCAGATGTCGATCGCCGAGATCGAGAAGGAAATCGGCCGCCTCGGCAAGGCAGCCCGCGACGGTCAGCTTTCGATGGCCGACATGCAGGGCGGCACCTTCACCATCTCGAACGGCGGCGTCTACGGTTCGCTGATGTCCTCGCCGATTCTGAATGCGCCGCAGTCGGGCATTCTCGGCATGCACAAGATCCAGGAGCGTCCGGTCGCCATCGGCGGCCAGGTCGTCATCCGCCCGATGATGTATCTGGCGCTCTCCTACGATCACCGCATCGTCGACGGCAAGGAAGCGGTCACCTTCCTCGTGCGCGTCAAGGAAAGCCTGGAAGATCCGGAACGTCTCGTTCTCGATCTCTAAGGGGAGCGTTGGATCATGTCGACATGGCCCATGCGGACGCTGCGCGGATTGTTGTGCGCCGTCGCCGCATGGGTTTCATCGTCCGCCGGTGCGGACGACTTCGACACTTCTAAACTCAGCAGCAATTTCGATCTGGCGTCGCTTAGCGACGCCGATCTTGACGCCCGCTCGATCAAGGTTCTTCGCATCGGCAAGGTGGAGCTGACCTCCGGGCGCATCGTCGCCAGCGATCCGCTGGTTGGGCCTGACCGCGCAGCGCTCGTCCGGAAGGTTGCCCCCGGTGACTATCCCGTGACGCTTTATGAAGCCTTCGGCCGCATCGCTGCGGCCAGCATGCGTTTTGCAGAGGGCAAGCCGGTACGTTGGGAACTGGCGCTGATCCCGGGCCAGGATATCAATTCGCTGAAGGGCGACGAGTTTTTCGGCTATCCGGTCGATGCCGGTCTCGGCTGCTACATGGATGCCGATACCTATGCCTTGATCCAGCAGCGCGAAAAGCGGGTTCAGGCGGAGAAGGCATCGTCAGATATCAATTATTATGACGACGTCCTGGCGCCGGAGCTGCAGACAAACGGCGACAAATATGCCATGCACCGGCCGATAGCAGGCAAGCGCGGCAATGTCGCGATTTTCTGGAGCGGCTGGGGCGATGGTTTCTATCCGGTTTTCTGGGGGCTCGACGCTAGCGGCCTGCCTCTCGTTCTGCTTACTGATTTCGGCGTAACCGAGAATGCCAACGGCCGGCGCGAGCCGGGAGGCGAATGATCATGCCGGCAATGTCGACGATGGTAAAACAGACGCCTCTGTACGGGGCGATGTTGATTTTCGCGGTCAACCCGCTGCCTGCCTTTGCGGCTGAATGTGCGCAGGAAAAGGCCGTCTATGTCGATATGGACAATGCCTACGAGTTGCGCTTCGAGCCCATGGGGTCGGAATCATCCGTCAGCAACAGATTCAAACTTGCCGTGCGCAATACCGCGATCGTGGCCGAGGGCGTCGTCATGCGCACCGACGATCAGTTGCGCGCCGATGGCCGGATCATGTTCGAATGCCCCGAGGGCGATGTGACCGGGGCGGATCTCAGAGCATGCACCGTCTGGCAAGGCATGGTTTACGCCTCCGACCTGAAAGGCCATATTCGTGCGCTGCCAGCCGAAGGCGAGAGCGCGGCGGACCGGCTTTTCCTGCCGGCGCTCGGTCCCTCCATCCGGAAGTCTTCCCTCTGGGGTAAAGGCAAGGCGACCGTCGCGCCCTGGGATGTCCTCAGCTTGAAAGGATGCAATCAATGACCGATGATGCGCCTGTTCTCCTTGTAACCGGCGGTAGCCGCGGCATCGGTGCTGCGATTTGCCTGGCCGCCGCCCAGCACGGCTGGGCCGTGGCAGTCAACTACGCGTCGAGCGAGGAAGCCGCCGAGGCTGTGGTGGGGACGATCCGCGATGCCGGCGGCAAGGCGATTGCGATCGCGGGCGATGTCGGCAAGGCCGAGGATATCAAATCCGTCTTCGCCAAAATCGATGCGCATTTCGGCCGTATCGACGGGCTTGTCAACAATGCCGGCATCGTCGACGCCATGCAGCGCCTGGACGAGATGACGCCGGAGCGGATCGACCGCATGTTCCGCATCAACATCACCGGCTCGATGCTGGCGGCAGCGGAAGCCGTGCGCCGCATGTCGACCCGGCATGGCGGCAAGGGCGGGGTGATCATCAACGTCTCGTCCATGGCTGCCACGCTTGGCGGTGGCGGACAATATGTCGATTATGCCGCATCGAAGGGAGCGATCGATACTTTCACGGTCGGTCTTGCACGCGAAGTGGCGGCCGAAAGCATCCGCGTCAATGCCGTCCGGCCCGGCATCATCGATACGGATATCCATGCCGCCGCCGGCTTGCCGGACCGGGCTCGCGACATCGCACCGCAATTGCCGATGAAGCGTGCGGGAACCTCCGACGAGGTGGCGGACGCGGTCCTCTACCTGCTTAGCCCCCACGCATCCTACATAACGGGCGCCCTGCTCGATGTAAGCGGCGGCCGCTGATGGGAGTGGGTAGATAACATGCAGTATATTTTCGAATTTCTCGGCCTGATGGCGGTGTTCTCGATCTTCATCGTCGTTCCCGGCGCCGATTTTGCCGTCATCCTACGGCAGAGCATCGTGCATGGCCGCCGCGCTGCCGTCATGACAGGGCTTGGCATGGGCTTCTCGCTGCTGTTTCACATCAGCTACACCATCCTCGGTCTTGGCCTGATCGTGTCGCAGTCGCTCATGCTGTTCAGCATGATCAAATGGGCCGGCGTGCTCTATCTCGTTTATCTCGGCATCAAGTCCTTCCGCGAGCCGGGCTTTAAGATCAACGAAATCGAGATCACGGATGCGGATCGCAAGCCGGTCTCGGTCTGGCGCTGCCTGGCGACGGGCTTCATCACCAATGCGCTGAACCCGAAGGCGGTGGTGTTCTTCCTGTCGCTGTTTTCGACGCTCATCCATCACGACACGCCGGGGCTGATCCAGTTCGGCTACGGCATCGGCATGGCGACGGCGCTCGTCGCCTGGTTCGCCGGCGTCTCGACCTTCTTCACCGTCAAGCCGGTTCGCGATCGTTTCATCGCCTCAGGAAAATGGTTCAACCGCATCACCGGAGCGGCGCTCGTTGGCTTCGGCATCCGCCTCGCCCTGGCGCGGGCGGCCGATTAGAGCCGGATGATTTTAGGTCGAAACGACCTAAAATCTGAATCCGCTCTAGAATCAAAGAAGTAGAGCATGATGTCGTCCGAAAACCGCTCACACTTTTCGGCATCATGCTCTAACAGAGATACAAAACAAGGAAATTAAGACATGTCCTACGATGTGATCATTATCGGAACCGGCCCTGGCGGCTATGTCTGCGCAGTCAAGGCAGCGCAGCTCGGCCTGAAGGTCGCGGTCGTCGAAAAGCGCGCGACCTTTGGCGGCACCTGCCTCAACGTCGGCTGCATTCCGTCCAAGGCGCTGCTGCATGCTTCCGAGATGTTTCACCACGCCGGTCATGGCATGGATGCGCTTGGCATCGAGGTCGCTGCACCGACGCTGAACCTCGGCAAGATGCTGGCGCACAAGGATGCGACGGTGAAGTCGAATGTCGACGGCGTCGCCTTCCTGTTCAAGAAGAACAAGATCGATGCTTTCCAGGGCACCGGCAAGATTGTCTCCGCCGGCAAGGTTTCCGTGACCGCCGATGACGGCAAGGTCACCGAGATCGAGGGCAAGAACATCGTCATCGCCACCGGTTCCGACGTTGCCGGCATTCCGGGCGTTCCGCTCGAGATCGACGAGAAGGTCATCATCTCGTCGACCGGCGGCATCGCGCTCGACAAGGTGCCGGGCAAGATGATCGTGGTCGGCGGCGGCGTCATCGGCCTCGAGCTCGGCTCGGTCTGGTCACGCCTCGGCGCCAAGGTCACCGTCGTCGAATATCTCGACACCATCCTCGGCGGCATGGATGGCGAAGTCTCCAAGCAGTTCCAGCGCATGCTCGCCAAGCAGGGCATCGAATTCCATCTCGGCGCCAAGGTTACCGGCGTCGAGAAGTCCGGTAATGGCGCGAAGGTTACGTTCGAACCGGTCAAGGGCGGCGACAAGGTCGTGCTCGATGCGGATGTCGTTCTCGTCGCCACCGGCCGCAAGCCGTACACGGCGGGCCTCGGGCTGGAAGAAGCCGGCGTCGTGCTCGACAATCGCGGCCGCGTCGAGATCGACGGTCACTTCAAGACCAATGTCGCCGGCATCTATGCCATCGGCGACGTCGTGAAAGGCCCGATGCTCGCCCATAAGGCGGAAGACGAGGGTGTGGCGCTTGCCGAAATCCTCGCCGGCCAGGCCGGCCATGTGAACTATGACGTCATCCCGAGCGTGGTCTATACGCAGCCGGAAGTCGCCTCCGTCGGCAAGACCGAGGAAGAGCTGAAGGCTGCAGGTATCGCCTATAAGGTCGGCAAGTTCCCGTTCTCCGCCAACGGCCGTGCCCGCGCCATGCTGGCGACGGACGGCTTCGTCAAGATCCTGGCCGACAAGGAAACGGATCGCGTTCTCGGCGGCCATATCGTCGGCTTCGGTGCCGGCGAAATGATCCACGAAATTACCGTGCTGATGGAGTTCGGCGGTTCGTCGGAAGATCTCGGCCGTACCTGCCATGCGCATCCCACAATGTCGGAAGCTGTGAAGGAAGCAGCGCTCGCGACCTTCTTCAAGCCGATCCATATGTAAACGGCATCCCAGCGCAGCGGGGTGCTGGGATTGCAATGCTTGGCTGATGATGCGATGAACAAGGCTCCCCTGCATCGCATCATCGAAGCTCTCCCATTCACCGAAGTCAGCATGTTACGCCAAATCCCCGCTGTTTCCGCATTCCTACAACTTTTCATTGTCGCGGCCTTCACGCTCCTGCTGAATGGTGTGCTTCCGGCTCGTGCCGAAACGCCCGTCGTCGGCTGGCCGCAGGCCAGCAGCGATCTGCTGGCGGAGTCCGGCATCCGCTTTGGCACGCTGCCCAACGGCATGCGCTTTGCGATCATGCACAATGCGACGCCGGCGGGGCAGGTGGCGATCCGCTTCCGCATTGGCGCCGGCTCGCTGCAGGAACGCGATGACCAGCAGGGTCTGGCGCATTTCCTTGAGCATATGGCGTTCAAGGGTTCGACCCACGTTCCTGAAGGCGAGATGATCCGCACTCTCCAGCGCCTCGGCCTGGCCTTTGGCGCGGATACCAATGCCTCGACGAGCTACGGCGAAACCGTCTATTCGCTGGATCTGCCGGAAGCCAATGCCGAGACGGTGTCCACCGGCCTGATGCTGATGCGCGAGACGGCGAGCGAACTGACGCTCGATGCCGGCGCCTTCGACCGCGAGCGCGGCGTCATCCTTTCCGAAGAGAAGCTGCGCGACACCCCGCAATATCGGGGCGGGATCGGCTTCCTCAATCGGCTGCTGCCGGGCCAACGGGCGACGCAGCGGCCGCCCATCGGCAAGACCGACATCATCAGCAATGCCCCGGTCGATCTGGTTCGGGACTATTATCGCGCCAACTATCGGCCGGAGAGCTCGACGCTGATCGTGGTCGGCGATATCGATGCGGCTGATATCGAAGCCGATATCCGCAACCGTTTCGGCAATTGGACATCGAATACGCCAGCGCCGGCCGCAACCGATCTGGGCGTTCTCGAAAAACACGGTGAGCGTGTCGGAACCGTCGTCGTGCCCGGCGGCGCGACCCGCGTGCAGATCGCCTGGACCCGACCATATGACACCTCTGAGGATACGGTTGCCAAGCGCCGCGAGCAGGTGGTCGAAGGGATCGGTCTTGCCGTCCTTAACAGGCGCATCTCCGTTTTGGCGCAGCTGCCCGATGCGCCCTTCGTCACCGCGCAGGCCGGTGCGCAGAATGTCCTGAAATCCGCGCGCGTCACGATGATTGCTGCCGATACCAATCCGGACAAATGGCAGGAAGCCCTTGCCGCCATCGATCGCGAACAGCGCCGGATTGCAGAGTTCGGTGTCGCGCAAAGCGAGATCGACCGCGAAATTACCGAATACCGCTCGATGCTGCAGGCCGCTGCGGGCGGTGCGGCGACGCGCACAAGCCCCGATATCGCAGGGTCCCTGGTCTGGAGCGTCGGCGAGAATGTCGTTTTCACGTCGCCGGCGGACGACCTTTCATTGTTCGATGCCGCGATGAAAGGTCTGACTGCGACCGAGGCCAACGAAAGTCTTCAGCGCGCCTTTGCAGGCAATGGTCCGCAGCTGGTGCTGCAGATTCCGCAAATGCCCGAAGGCGGCCTCGCTGCTGTGGAAAAGGCCTATGCCGACTCGCGTGCCATGCCGGTTACTGCGCCATCGCAAACGGCAGCCGTCGAATGGCCCTATACCGATTTCGGAACGGCGGGAGCCGTCGTCGAGCGGCGTGTGGTCGATGACCTTGGCGTTACGATGGTGCGCTTTGCCAATGGTGTGCGCTTGACCGTCAAGCCGACCAAGCTTCGCGCCGACGAAATATTGGTCCGCGCCAATATCGGCCATGGTCGGCTCGAACTGCCGCATGACCGGCCGCTGCCGATTTGGGCGTCGTCGTCGGTCCCGCTCTCCGGTCTGAAGGCCATCGGCTACGAGGACATGCAGAAGGCTTTGGCTGGAAAGGTCGTCGGCAGTGATTTCTCCATCCGGGATGACGCCTTCCGGTTCGAAGGGGCCACGCGGCCGAGCGACCTGGCGACGCAGTTGCAGCTTCTGACGGCCTACGCGTCCGATCCGGTCTATCGCCCCGACGTCTTCAAGCGGGTGCAGCAGGCCTATCTGAACAGTCTTCCGCAGCTTCAGGCAACGCCGGGCAGCGTGGTCGGCCGTGATCTTCCCGGCCTTCTGCATTCCGGGGATCCGCGTTGGACCTTCCCGGAGCGGGCGCAACTGCTCGATGCCAAGCCGGAGGATTTCGAGGCGTTCCTGCGGCCCTATCTTTCCAAGGGGCAGATCGAAGTCATCATCGCCGGCGATGTTGCGGTGGATGACGCCATCCGCATGACGGCCGAGACCTTTGGCGCGCTGCCGGCCCGGCCTGACGCGCGGGGACAGGCCGGTAATGGCGACAGGCTCTTTCCGGCGCCGACCGCAGAACCGGTCGTGCGGCTTCAGGACGGGCGAAGCGACAATGCCGGCGCGCTCGTCGCCATGCCGGTCGGCGATTTTCTCTCCAACCTGCCGCGCGCTGCCGCCGCTAACACTACCGGAGCGATCTTCCGCAATCGCCTGATCGATCAGTTCCGCGTTGCCGAGGGCGCGACTTATAGTCCCCAGGGCGATGTCGATCTGTCCAGAGCGATACCGGGCTATGGTTTTACCTATTATTATGTCGAGACGACCCCGGCCAAGGTCGACCATTTCTTCGATCTCGTGGACAGGATCGCCGCCGATTTGCGGGACAAGGATGTTTCGCCGGATGAACTCACGCGGGCCAGGGCTCCGATCGTTGAGGAGATCAAGCGCTCGCAACAGACCAATAATTATTGGCTGGAGAGCCTCGGCAATGCCCAGACCGACCCGCGGCGCCTGGAACGGATTCGCGGCAGTATCGACAATTACCAATCCCTGACCGCGCAGGACGTCCGCGCGATCGCCACGAAATATCTGAAGCCGGAGACGGCCTGGCGCCTGAAGATCTTGCCGGCGAATGGAGCGGCTGTTCGCTAGAGCAGCTCCAGGAAAAGTGCGTAGCGGTTTTCCGTCCGGAATGCGCTGGGAAACAAGAAGATAGAGCGTTTTCGCGATTCGAAGAAAAGCGGAAATGCTCTAGCCGGCCGCACCTCTGGTAAATTGCCGCAGGCGGCATTTGCGCGTTTTGGTAGATTTGCCGATGTGGTAGCTTGCAGACATCGAAGCGACAGGTGAGATGATGCCTGCAAGACCCCTGGTGGTGAAACCCCTCATGCCGCACCCGGCGTTGCCGACCGCGGACTGGGCGGATTGTTACGAGCTACAGGTTCCGAAATCGGATTTCACGGCAATTGCTGCCGCGCGTGCCATGCTCAGCCGCTTTCCGCTCTGGGTGCGGCTATTGCTGAAACTGCGCGATTCGGTGACGTCCCTGTTCGGATTGAAGTCGTCCGGCAGCGCGGCTGGGGATGGCGTGGAAACGATCGGCTTCTTTCCCGTCGTCAGCAAATCGGACCATCAGGTCGTGCTCGGTTTTGACGATCGTCATCTCGACTTTCGCGTCGTCATCGACGTGCGGGATGATGCCCAGGGCCACCGGCTGGTTGATGCGACGACGCTGGTGAGACGCAAGATACTGCTCGGGCGGGTCTATATCGCGCTGATTGCGCCGTTCCATCGGCTGATCGTCGCAAACATGCTCGCCGGTTTCGGCAAGCGCATGTCTAAGGTCAGTTTACAGACGTCACCGTAAAGCCCTGCTTGCGCAGCAGTGCGACCAGACCCTGATCGCCAACGAGATGAAGTGCGCCGACGGCGATGAAGGCGTTGCCCTTGCCGAGGATCGGGGCGGAGCGTTCGGCCATCACCTTGTTGCGGTCGAGGATGATGCGCTGTTCGAAGGCGGCGGTGTCGGCGTCCGTGATCTTCTGGCTCGGCTCGATGACCTTCAGCATCGGCACCATCGCGCCGATATTGCCGACGAGATAGAGGTCGGTCATCGTTTCGTTGACGTCGTTGATCTTGTTGCCGAGCTCGAGCGTCTGGATCAGCGACTTCAGATGCAGTTCGGTCGGCAGGTCGCTCATGGCCTTGGCCTGCTCTGCCAGCGTCTCCAGGCCCTTGACTTGCTTGCCTTGGGCGGCGGCGTCGCTTGCCAGCTTCTGATCGAGGAATTTCGCGCCGGCAGTCTTGCGACGAACTTCGCAGCCGGTCATTTCGAAGGAGCTCGCAATCAGCCAGGGCTGCATGCGGGAAACGGCGGCAAGAACAATCCCGCGTTCCTTTAGCCCCGCCTCCAGACGTGCATTGTCTTCTGGCGAAAGATGCTGGCTGATGGTCGAGCCGTCGGCGAGCATGGTCAGGGACGGATTGGCAAACAGCGTAGCCGCGGCCTTCTTGTCGTCGAGAATCTCATCGGATTCGACGACGATCGTATCCGATGAGGCGACAGCCTCGGCTGCGCCCTTCGGCATGGTAAGCACGCGCGAATCGGAGACATGCATGGTGCCGAGCAGCCAGGAGGGCTTCAGGCCGGGCTTTTCGATCTTCCAGAAAATGCCCTTGCCGTTTTCCACTTTGTCGCCGGCGGCGATGATGGAGGCGTATTTCGCGGGATCGGTTTTCTGCAGCTCCGCCATCAGATCCTTGCCGCCGCAGCTGTCGGACGGTGCTTCTTCGGCATGGGCCGGCTGCAGCGTCAGCATGGTCGCGACCAGCAGGATCGCCAGTGCGAGCGGAAAGGCTGTGGCAAGCCAAAGCAGGATGTCGCCGGGCGTCGGCTTCATCGACCGCATCGCCTTGGATCCGAGGGCAGATATCATCAAAACCTTCCGTTCGCAGAGGGCATATCCTTAGCGCTCGAAAGCGGCTTTCGGGAGGCATGCCGGGACAGGATTCTGCTTTACACGCACCGGACGGAGATTCCCTTAATGCAAGGGGTTAATCTTTCCTTACGCGCGGGGATGGGCGCGGTCATAGACCTCGAGCAGCCGCGAGGAGTCGACGCCGGTATAGACCTGTGTCGTCGACAGGCTGGCGTGGCCAAGCAGCTCCTGGATGGTGCGCAGATCGCCACCACCGGCCAGGAGATGGGTGGCGAAGGAATGACGAAGCGCATGCGGTGTGGCCGTATCCGGCAGGCCGAAAGCGCCGCGCAGCTTCTGCATGCCGTGCTGGATGATGCCCGGCTGCAGCTTGCCGCCGCGGGCGCCGCGAAAGAGCGGACCGTCCGCATCGAGATGGTAGGGGCAAATCTTGCGGTAGTGATCGACCGCCTCGATAACGATCGGCAGCAGCGGCACCAGCCGCGTCTTGTTGCCCTTGCCGGTGATGCGCAGGGAGGTTGCGCCTTGCGGCATGTCCTGCGGCTTCAGACCCAGCGCTTCGGAAATGCGCAGGCCGCAGCCATAGAGCAGGGTCAGCACGGCTGCGTCGCGTGCGGCGATCCAGGGCTCCTCATGCAGCTGCGCCTCGTCGCTGACGACGGTGATCGCCTGGGTATCCGAGAGCGGCTTGGGAAGCGATTTCGGCTGTTTCGGCGAACGCACCGCGGCTGCACCGGCGGCATTCACCAGGCCTTTCTTTTCGAGGTAACGCAACAGTGAACGAAGGCCGGCAAGATTGCGCCCGAGCGAACGCGCGCCTGCGCCATCCTTGCGGCGTGTGGCGAGAAAGGCGCGAAAGTCCGCGGGGCGCAGAGCCTGGATATCCTTGATCGTCGCCGGACCGCCGAGATGGCCTGTGAGGAACATCAGAAACTGCCGCGTATCGCGCTCATAGGCATTCAGGGTGTGATCGGCGAGCCGCCGTTCCTGGCCAAGCGCTTCGAGCCAGCGGTTGCGTTCCGCCATCAACCCTGAGTCGGCGATGATCAACAAATCGTTCAGTGGAAACCCCCTTGAAATTCGGATTCCTTCTGCCACTTTGAAGGAAGGAAGGTTATGGAATCACTAACTTTCCCGCTGCTTCGGGTGTGTTTCCCCCTCGTATTGCAGGTACAGCTGCACCAAAAAACTGCATATGGGCCGATCGCGGATCTTCAGCGGTTCGGTTGTCATATGCGAGGCGTTTGTCATGCTTCGATCATATTCGATTGCGATAGCATATATCCCAACCATTCAGGATACTTCATGGCGCGCCGCGGTTCGATGACTGCACTGGGACAGCTGGCAGAGGCGATCGCTCTGGTGTCCCAGGGCCAACCCGGACATATCGTCGATACTTTGATCGCCGAGCGCGGGCGGAAGATCGTGCGCAACCCGCTCTGGCCGCTCATGCGTCCGTTCCTTTACACGCTGCTGCGCTACAACAAGGCGATCGAATTTGCCGATGATGTCGCCAAGCTTTCGGGCTTCCAGTGTTTCGAATATATGAGCGATCTGCTGAGACTTGATATCGGCGTCACCCATGCCGAGCGCATTCCGGCTACCGGCGGCTTCATTCTCGTCAGCAACCATCCGACCGGCATTGCGGACGGCGTCGCCGTCTTTGACCTCTTGAAGTCGCGCCGGCCCGATATGATGATCTTTGCCAATCGCGATGCCGTCCGCGTCAATCCGCGCTTCGCCGAGATGATCATCCCGGTCGAATGGCGAGAGGAGCACAAGAGCAAGCCGAAGACGCGCGAGACGCTGCAGCTGACCAACCGCGCTGTCGCCGACGGCAAGGTCACCGTGCTGTTTCCGTCCGGCCGCATCGCCTATTGGGCGAACGGCAAGCTGAACGAGCGTCCCTGGAAGACATCGGCCGTTGGGCTGGCGCGAAAATACAATCTGCCGATCCTGCCCGTGCATCTGACGGCGCGCAATTCCGGCCTGTTCTACTGGTTCGCAAAATGGTCGACCGAGCTGCGCGACATGACCGTCTTTCACGAGCTGCTCAACAAGCGCGGCGACCAGTTCGATTTCCTTGTCGGTAATTTGATCCCCGTCGAACACCTGGACGGCGAGGTCAACGAGGTGACGAAGGCGCTGGAGAAGCACACCGTCTTCGATCTTGCAGCCGACAGCAATGCAACCTTCTCGCCGCTTGTTCTACCCAGGCGGGACGAAACCCTGGTTTCGCGTTCTCTTTGATATGGGAATCGGCTAAACCGCGTGGCATGCAGCTACGCTCCATGTTTGCCCGGAATTATCGTTCCCTGCGCTCGATCCGCATGGATCTCGCCGACGTCAATCTGTTCATCGGCGAGAACGGCGTCGGCAAGTCCAACCTCTATCGCTCGCTGCAGCTCGTGCAGGCTGCTGTTCGCGGCAGGCTGGCGCATGAGATTTCCAGCGAGGGCGGCATGTTCTCCGCCATGTGGTCGGGCAAGCGGCGTTCGCACGAATCCGCCCGCATCCGCTTCGACGTCGAGCTGCTCGATATGGAGCGGGCGGCGACCTTCCGCTACTCGATCGAGGCTGGCATGCGGCCGCCGGCCGCGGCGGGTTTCTCGCTTGAGCCGGAAATCAAGACCGAAGAGCTTACGTTCGAAGCCGGACGCCGGCCGGTAACGATGATGAAGCGCGACGGGCCTGGTATTTCGGTGCGAGGCGAGTCTGGCCGGATGGAAACCTATCGCGAGCAGGCCTTGCCGTCGGAAACCGCGATTGCGCTGCTTGGTGATGCCGGACATTATCCGGAGATCGGCACCTTCCGGCGCGCCGTCGAAGCCTGGCGATTCTATCACGGGTTTCGCACCGATCGCGGCTCGCCGCTGCGTGCGCCTTGCCTTGCGGTCACGTCGCCGATGCTGGATGAAGACGGCGCCAACATTGCAGCTGCTTTCGCCACGCTTGTGCATATACGAGGAGACACCGTCGAACTCGACCGAGTGATCGCAGCAGCACTCGGCGGTGCGCGGCTCGTCGTGCCGGTGCCGGAGGAAACGGCGGATTTCGGCCTGATGCTGCCGGAATTTCCCAATCGCGTCTTCCAGCCGCGCGAGCTCTCCGATGGCCAGATCCGCTTTCTCAGCCTTGCCGCGGCCCTGATGTCCTATCGCCTGCCGCCGCTGATCGCGCTCAACGAGCCGGAGGCGAGCCTGCATCCCGACATGCTGGCGCCGCTCGCCGACATGATCGCGCAGGCGGCAAGGACCAGCCAGATCTGGATCGTCACCCATTCCGAAGTTCTGGCGCAGGCCGTGCGCGAGCGCTGCGGCGCAAAGCCGCGCCGCGTGATCCGCGAAGACGGCTCCACCTGGATCGACGGTATGCGGCTGACCGGCGTGATCGACGACGATGATGAATAGCGGCAATCCGGCAATGCGGGTTTTCTTTTGCGTTCGTCCAAGGCATGGTCTGGCGCAATGAGCAAAGATTCTTCCGATCTGTTCGGTGCGCTTTTCGAGGCGGCGCCCGCAAAACCTGTGATGAGCCATACGGTTCCTGTTCTCGTGCCGATGCCGGCGCCGAGGGCCTATTCCTATTCCGTGCCCGAGGGTATGGCGGTGGAGCCGGGGTCGGTCGTGCAGGTGCCGCTTGGGCCGCGGCAGGTCATCGGCGTTGTCTGGGATGGCGAGGACGATGGCGGTGTCGATCCGAAGAAGCTTCGGCCGATCAGCCATGTGTTCGATTGCCCGCCGCTCGGCAAGCATATGCGCGATTTCATCGATTGGGTTGCCGGCTATACGCTGTCGCCGCCGGGGCTGGTGGCGCGGATGGCGCTCCGGGCGCCGGCCGCCTTCGATCCCGAGCCGATGGTGGAAGGGTTACGCTTCGTCGGCGGGCAGCCGGAGCGGCTGACGCCGGCGCGCGCCAAGGTCATGGAGATTGCCTCCGACGGGCTTTCGTGGACGCGCATCGGCCTCGCGCATGCGGCCGGCGTTTCCACCAGCGTCGTCGACGGGTTGATCTCGCAGGGTATTTTCGAGACGATCTTTCTGCCGCCGCCGCCCGTTGTTGCCAAGCCCGATCCCGAATTCATCCCGTCGCGGCTGGAAGGGCCGCAGAGGCAGGCGGCTGACGAGATATTGGCCGATGTGCGCGAGGGTGAGTTCGCGGTTTCGCTGATCGACGGCGTTACCGGTTCCGGCAAGACGGAGGTCTATTTCGAGGCTATTGCCGAAACGCTGAGGCGCGGCAAGCAGGTGCTGATCCTGTTGCCGGAGATCGCGCTGACGGCAAGCTTTCTCGAACGCTTTCAGGATCGCTTCGGCGCCAAGCCGGCCGAATGGCATTCCGATCTTGCGCCGAAGATTCGGGAAAAGGTCTGGCGTCAGGCTGTCACCGGCGAGGTCAGGGTCGTGGCCGGCGCTCGCTCGGCGCTGTTCCTGCCCTTCGAGGATCTCGGCCTGATCATCGTCGACGAAGAGCATGACCCTGCCTACAAGCAGGAGGATCGCGTCTATTACAATGCGCGCGATATGGCCGTGGTGCGCGGCCGCATCGGCGATTTCCCCGTGGTGCTGGTGTCGGCCACGCCTTCCGTCGAAAGCCAGGTCAACGGCCAGAGCGGGCGCTACACCACCATTCACCTGCCGACGCGCTTTGGCGATGCCGCACTTCCCGATCTGCATCTGATCGACATGCGCCGGCATGCGCCGGAGCGCGGCGGCTTCCTTTCGCCGGTCTTACTCCGCGCGATCGGCAAGACGGTTGCCAAGGGCGAGCAGGCGCTGCTGTTCCTCAACCGGCGCGGCTATGCGCCGCTGACGCTCTGCCGCGTCTGCGGCCATCGCTTCCAGTGCCCGCAATGTTCGAGCTGGCTGGTGGAGCACCGGTTTCGCGGCCAGATCCAGTGCCATCAATGCGGCTATGCCGAGCGCACGCCGGAGGCCTGCCCGGAATGCGGCACGCTCGACCATCTCGTTGCTTGCGGGCCGGGCGTCGAGCGTATTGCCGAGGAAGTGGAGCGTCACTTCCCCGAAGCGCGGACGATCATGCTGTCTTCCGACATCATGGGTGGCGTCAAGCGGCTGAGGCTGGAGCTCGATGCCATCGCCAAGGGCGAGGCGGATATCGTCATCGGCACGCAGCTCGTCGCCAAGGGCCATAATTTTCCGCTGATGACGCTGGTCGGCATCGTCGACGCCGATCTCGGCCTTGCCAATGGCGATCCGCGCGCCGCCGAGCGCACATTCCAGCTTCTGTCGCAGGTGACGGGCCGCGCCGGGCGAACGGGCCTGAAGAGCCACGGATTGCTGCAGACCTACCAGCCGCAGCATCCCGTGATGCAGGCGATCGTCTCCGGCGATGCCGGCGCCTTTTACGAGCGCGAGATTGTGGAGCGTGAAAGGGCGATATTGCCGCCCTTCGGCCGGCTCGCCTCAATCATCGTCTCGGCCGACAGCAGGCAGGATGCCGAGACGCACGCCCGCGGCATGCGCAATGCGGCGCCACAGGTCTCGGGCATATCGGTACTCGGCCCGGCCGAGGCGCCGATCGCGCTCGTGCGCGGGCGGCATCGCTTCCGCCTGCTGGTGCATGGCCGGCGCAATTCCGACATGCAGGGCTTCCTTCGAGCGATGCTGGCGCAGTCGCCGAAGGAACGCGGCTCCGTACAGGTGCAGCTCGATATCGATCCGCAAAGCTTTCTGTGATTGATGCGGCAGATATCTTGACTGCGCCTTTCCCTGTCTGATCGGATCATGCCATAAGTCGCCGTCTCACTTATGTGATTTGCGCGGCTGACTTTTTGGGGGCGACCGATGGAGCTTTATTTTCCGACCGAATTCGGCGAGCGGCTCGCCTACTGTTCGGCCGCCGTCACGGCACTGATCGGCCTCTTCCTGATGTTCGCGCCGGGCTACACCTACCGCATCCTCAAGCTTCAGGTGAAGGAAGGGCGATCCGATGCCTATGGCGAGGCTCGTTCTGCCGGCGGCTTCATGCTCGGTTTCGGGCTGATGGCGATCCTGCTTGCGCAGCCGATGATCTATCTTGCGCTTGGTGCTTCCTTCGGCGTCGCGGCGTTCGGTCGTATTCTCGCGCTCATGTCCGACCGCGGCAGTGTGATCTTCAGTCTTCTCCTTCTGGTTGTGCAGGCGATTCTTGCCGCGCTACCTTTTCTGTACGGGTTAGGTTATATTTGAGCCGAAAATCGCTTCGGCGCGGCCTCATTTGCCCGCGCTATCCCCATGCTTTTGAATTTTTGCCATCATAAATTCGCCCGAATGGCGTATTCGGCGAATACGCGTGTTGCGAGTCTCAATATCCTATGTTAGACGAACCCCGAATTTCGGATGAGGCAGGAGCGCGCTCCTGCTGATTTCTGGGGGAAATCAAAACGAATTCAAGGGCATATGGCTTCCGTCATCCGGGAGTCGGGTTCTTGGGTTGAAATCAGGGAATTTTGTGCCCGTGGCAGACACATCCCAGCATGTTTCTGGCGTTGCAGAACGATATGCCTCGTCGCTGTTCGAGTTGGCCCTTGAAGAGGGTACAGTGCCGGCAGTGACTGCCGATCTCGATCGGTTCCAAGCCATGCTCGATGAGAGCGACGATCTGAAGCGTTTCGTTCTCAGCCCGGTCTTTTCGGCCGATGAGCAGGTCGGCGCGATCCAGGCGCTGGCAACGAAGGCCGGCTTCGGTGCCTATGTCACCAATTTTCTGAAGCTTGTGGCCAGCAACCGGCGCCTTTTCGCGCTGCCGGGCATGATCAAGGCTTTCCGCATCATCGCCGCCAAGCATCGCGGCGAGATTTCAGCCGAGGTCACCTCGGCCCATGCGCTCACTCCGGCGCAGGAAGATGAATTGAAGGCGGCGCTGAAGGGCGTCACCGGCAAGGATGTGGCAATTGCCGTCACGGTCGATCCTTCGATCCTCGGTGGTCTGATCGTCAAGGTCGGTTCCCGCCAGATCGATACGTCCCTTCGCACCAAACTCTCCACCCTTAAGCTTGCATTGAAAGAGGTCGGCTGATGGATATCCGCGCCGCGGAAATTTCCGCAATTCTGAAAGATCAGATCAAAAACTTCGGCAAGGAAGCTGAAGTCTCCGAAGTCGGCCAGGTTCTCTCCGTCGGTGACGGTATCGCCCGCGTCTACGGTCTGGACAACGTCCAGGCCGGCGAAATGGTCGAATTCCCCGGCGGCATCCGCGGTATGGCTCTGAACCTCGAAGCCGACAACGTCGGTGTGGTTATCTTCGGCTCCGACCGCGACATCAAGGAAGGCGACACCGTCAAGCGTACGGGCGCCATCGTTGACGTTCCGGTTGGTCCGGAACTGCTCGGCCGCGTTGTCGACGCTCTCGGCAACCCGATCGACGGCAAGGGCCCGATCAACGCGACCCGCCGTTCGCGCGTCGACGTCAAGGCTCCGGGCATCATCCCGCGCAAGTCGGTTCATGAGCCGATGTCGACCGGCCTCAAGGCCATCGACGCTCTGATCCCGGTTGGCCGCGGCCAGCGCGAGCTTGTCATCGGCGACCGCCAGACCGGCAAGACCGCCATCATTCTCGACACGATCCTGAACCAGAAGGCCATCCACGATGCTGGTCCGGACAGCGAAAAGCTGTACTGCGTCTACGTCGCCGTCGGCCAGAAGCGTTCGACCGTCGCCCAGTTCGTCAAGGTGCTCGAAGAGCGCGGCGCATTGAAGTACTCGATCATCGTCGCCGCGACCGCTTCCGATCCGGCTCCGATGCAGTTCCTCGCACCGTTTGCCGGCTGCGCCATGGGCGAATACTTCCGCGACAATGCTCAGCATGCCCTGATCGGCTACGACGACCTTTCCAAGCAGGCCGTTTCCTACCGCCAGATGTCGCTTCTGCTGCGCCGCCCGCCGGGCCGCGAAGCTTACCCGGGCGACGTTTTCTACCTGCATTCGCGTCTCCTCGAGCGCGCTGCAAAGATGAACGACGATAAGGGCGCCGGTTCGCTGACCGCTCTTCCGGTCATCGAAACGCAGGGTAACGACGTTTCGGCCTTCATTCCGACCAACGTGATCTCGATCACCGACGGCCAGATCTTCCTCGAAACCGACCTGTTCTACCAGGGTATCCGTCCGGCCGTTAACGTCGGTCTGTCGGTTTCGCGCGTCGGCTCGTCCGCTCAGATCAAGGCGATGAAGCAGGTTGCCGGTTCGATCAAGGGCGAGCTTGCCCAGTATCGCGAAATGGCCGCCTTCGCCCAGTTCGGTTCCGACCTCGATGCTGCAACGCAGCGCCTGCTGAACCGCGGTTCGCGCCTGACGGAACTCCTGAAGCAGCCGCAGTTCTCGCCGCTGAAGACGGAAGAGCAGGTTGCTGTGATCTTCGCCGGCGTCAATGGCTATCTCGACAAGCTGCCCGTCAACCAGGTCGGCAAGTTCGAGCAGGGCCTGCTGTCGTACCTCCGCTCGGAAGGTAAGGAAATCCTCGACACCATCCGCACCGAAAAGGCTATCAGCGACGCAACGAAGGGCAAGCTCACCGCTGCTCTCGACAGCTTCGTCAAGTCTTTCGCGTAATCGGGCTAAGCTCTAGGACGGACCAAGGATGCCTTCACTCAAGGATCTGAAAAACCGGATCGCCTCCGTCAAGGCGACGCAGAAGATCACCAAGGCGATGAAAATGGTCGCCGCGGCAAAGCTTCGGCGTGCGCAGGAGGCGGCTGAGGCCGCCCGGCCTTACTCGCAGCGCATGGCCGCTGTTCTGGCCAACATCTCGGCTGCCGTCAGCGATGCTGACGGTGCGCCGCTCTTGATGACCGGAACCGGCAAGAGCGATGTGCATCTGCTCGTCGTCTGCACCGCTGAACGCGGCCTTTGCGGCGGCTTCAATTCGCAGATTTCGCGTTTCGCTCGTGATCATGCCCGCAAGCTTCTGGCCGAAGGCAAGACGGTGAAGATCTTCACCGTCGGCAAGAAGGGCTACGACGTGCTTCGCCGCGAATACGCATCGCTGATCGTCGAGCGCAAGGAACTGCGCGACGTCAAGCGCATCGGCTTCGACAATGCCGACGCCATCGGCAAGCGCATCATCGACATGTTCGAAGCTGGCGAATTCGACGTCTGCACGCTGTTCTATTCCGAATTCAAGTCGGTGATCAGCCAGGTGCCGACGGCGCAGCAGCTCATTCCGGCTTCGGCTCCCGCCGCCGTCGAAGAGGACGCAGCTCATAAGGGCGCCGTCTATGAATACGAGCCGGATGCGGCTTCGATCCTCGCGGACCTTATCCCGCGCAACATCTCTGTCCAGATCTTCCGCGCGTTGCTTGAAAACGTCGCCGGCGAGATGGGTGCCAAGATGAGCGCGATGGACAATGCGACGCGCAATGCTGGTGAGATGATCAACAAGCTGACGCTGAACTACAACCGTCAGCGCCAGGCTCAGATCACCAAGGAATTGATTGAAATCATTTCGGGCGCGGAAGCGCTCTGAGGTTAGGGAAAGAGGGTAAGAATATGGCTGACGCAGCTACCCCCGCAGGTTCTGTCGGTAAGGTTACGCAGGTTATCGGCGCCGTTGTGGACGTTGCTTTCGACGGCGAACTCCCGGCGATCCTGAACGCGCTTGAAACCGACAACAACGGCAATCGTCTGGTTCTCGAAGTCGCACAGCACCTCGGCGAAAATTCCGTCCGCACGATCGCCATGGACTCGACCGAAGGTCTGGTTCGCGGCCAGCCGGTCAAGGACACGGGCGCACCGATCTCCGTTCCGGTCGGACATGAGACGCTCGGCCGTATCATGAACGTCATCGGCGAGCCGGTCGACGAAGCAGGTCCGCTGAACACGTCGAAGAAGCGCGCCATCCACCAGGATGCTCCGTCCTACGTCGAGCAGTCCACGGAAGCGCAGATCCTCGTCACCGGCATCAAGGTCGTCGACCTCCTTGCTCCTTACGCAAAGGGCGGCAAGATCGGCCTGTTCGGCGGCGCCGGCGTCGGCAAGACCGTTCTCATCATGGAACTGATCAACAACGTCGCCAAGGCGCACGGTGGTTACTCGGTCTTCGCAGGCGTGGGTGAACGTACCCGCGAAGGCAACGACCTTTACCACGAAATGATCGAATCGGGCGTCAACAAGCATGGCGGCGGCGAAGGCTCCAAAGCTGCGCTCGTTTACGGCCAGATGAACGAACCGCCGGGTGCCCGCGCCCGCGTCGCTCTGACCGGTCTGACGGTTGCCGAAAACTTCCGCGACGAAGGCCAGGACGTTCTGTTCTTCGTCGACAACATCTTCCGCTTCACGCAGGCTGGTTCGGAAGTGTCGGCTCTGCTCGGCCGTATTCCTTCGGCCGTGGGCTATCAGCCGACGCTCGCCACCGACATGGGTCAGATGCAGGAGCGCATCACCACGACGACGACGGGCTCGATCACCTCGGTTCAGGCCATTTACGTTCCGGCCGACGACTTGACCGACCCGGCACCGGCAACCTCGTTCGCCCACCTGGACGCAACGACGGTTCTGTCGCGCTCGATCGCTGAAAAGGGCATCTACCCGGCCGTCGACCCGCTCGACTCCACCTCGCGTATGCTCGACCCGCTGGTTGTTGGCGAAGAGCACTACGAAATCGCTCGTAAAGTTCAGTCGACGCTGCAGCGCTACAAGGCCCTGCAGGACATCATCGCCATCCTGGGCATGGACGAACTTTCCGAAGACGACAAGCTGGCAGTTGCCCGCGCCCGCAAGATCGAGCGCTTCCTGTCGCAGCCGTTCTTCGTCGCCGAAGTCTTCACCGGCTCGCCGGGCAAGCTCGTTGCGCTCGAAGACACGATCAAGGGCTTCAAGGGCCTCGTCAACGGCGAATACGACCACCTGCCGGAAGCCGCCTTCTACATGGTCGGCTCGATCGACGAAGCGATCGAAAAGGCCAAGAAGCTGGCTGCCTAATCAGGCCAATCCATCGGCGCGCGGCATTGCCCGCGCGCCCTTGCCTTGCGAATAAGACAATCGAGAAGTGACGGGCCATGGCTGACAATTTCAATTTCGAACTGGTTTCTCCGGAGCGCCTGCTGCTATCGGAACAGGTCATCGATGTCGTCATCCCCGCGACCGAAGGCGAGATGACCGTCATGGCACATCATGCGCCGACCATGACCACCATCAAGCCGGGCCTCGTCAAGGTGCATTCGGCTTCGGGCAGCAAGCAGGATTACGTCGTTTTCGGTGGCTTTGCCGATATCCTGCCGACCGGCTGCACGCTGCTCGCCGAATCCGCCGTTCCTGTTAAGGACATGAGCCGCGACGAGCTGGACCGCCGCATCAATGCCGCCAAGGCCGAACTTGAAGATGCGCTGCATCATGAGCACAAGTCGCGCCTGGAGCATTTCATCATGGAACTCTCGCATCTACGCGGCTCGATCCCGCAGGATTGATGCGATCCGGATAGTGATGATTGAGACGAAAGCGGTCCTTTGGGCCGCTTTTTTGTTGGAAGGTCCGCAGGCAATCCTCTCCCTTCGAGGCTTCGGCTGCTGACTTCAGGGTGAGACGCAGCGGATCACAGGGTTGAGCAACATCCGGCGCAAACCCGGGCGACCCCGCGGTTCGAGGCATTACCGTTTTCGCTCCGCTTAACGGCGCTGCACCTCACATGAGGTGCAGCATGCCCGGTGGCGAGGCACGCAAGACCAGTCCCCATGGTGAGGTGCGAAAGCACCTTGAGCTTGTCGAAGGGGGGCTGTAGCCTCGAACCACGAGGGCGGATGGCGAGCGGCTGTAACTCCCACTTCGCGAAGCGGAGGCAGCGGAATATTCGCTCTCAAATCGCATCAAGCCTGTTGCCCCCGCAGCAGGAACCGATGCAACTGGACTGCTTCGGGAGACAGCGACCGGAAGCGCGGGGCGCCGAGATAATATCCGAAGCCGCTCTCCACGCGGTCGTTGCCGATAGCGACGAGCGCGCCGGACTGCAGATATTCTTCGATGAGGCCGAGGCTGCCGAGCGCTATGCCTTCGCCCCTGAGTGCTGCTTCCACCGCCATGATATAGGTCGAGAAGGAAAGCCGCGGTCGCGGCAGCTTGCCTTTCAACGGGTCGCCGATGCGACCGAACCATTGGCGGAAACTGATCCAGTGGGCGTTGGCGCGCTCATAGTCGATCAGATCGAGTCCGGCGATATCGACCGCCGTCAGCGCTTGCGCGTCGAGGCCGCGGGTCGCCAGATAGTCCGGCGAGGCGATCGGCACCAGCACTTCCTTCATCAGCGGCGTCAGGTTCCAGCGCGGATGCTCACCCGTGGAATAGATGATGATGAGGTCGTTGTTCTCCGAGGCTAGTTCGGAATGGACGTCCGTCGTCAGCAGGCGCACCGAGATGCCGGGGCTTTCCTTGCCGAAATCCCTAAGCCTCTGCCCGAGCCAGAGATGCGAGATTGAGCCGCTGGCCGCAATGGAAATGATTTCGCCGGTTCCGGCGCGAAAGGGCTCCAGGCTTTCTTCCAGATACTCCAGCGTGGCGCGCACGCGCTGGAACAACCGCTCGCCATCCGGCGTGAGCGCCAGATTTCGGCCGCGCCGGGTAAACAGCGTTGCGCCGAGGTGATCCTCAAGCCCCTTGATGCGGCGGCTGACGGCGGCCTGGGTGATATTCAGCTCCCGGCCGGCTCGGGAAAAATTCATGGCGCGCGCGGCCGCGTCGAAGACGCGGAAGGCCTCCAGCGGTATTTTCTCTAGCATCGGCTCTCCATAACTTCAGATCATCAATATTCCTGATAATTGCCCGGATTTGAAGATCTGAAATTGTGATGCACGATTATGACATCATTTTCAGCCGCTCTTCCAAGGGGATCCCTCGTGTCCTTTTCCATTTCCGCCATTCCAGACATTCGTTTCGGTGACGGGGCCCTCTCCGGCCTTCCCGCGGCGGTTAAATCCTTCGATGGCGTTGGTGCCGCTCTGCTCGTCATCGATGCCTTCCTGGCGCAGTCCGGTCTTGCGGCCAAAATCAGCGGCGAGCTTGCCGAAGCGGGCGTGAAGACGCAGGTCTTTTCCGATTTCGCCGGTGAGCCGAAGCTTGCGCATCTGCATGCGGCGATCGCGGCAGGGCGGGGCGCGGATATGGTGATCGGCGTCGGCGGCGGTTCGGCGCTTGATATCGGCAAGGTCGTCGCCTGCTGCATCGCTTCGGGCGAGGATCCGATGCACTATGCGCTGGCGGCCAACCCGCTGCCGAAGAATCCGCTGAAGAAGATCATGATCCCGACGACCGCCGGCACGGGCTCGGAGACATCTGCAACGAATATCTTTGCCGGACCGGAAGGCAAGAAGCTCTGGATCTGGGGACCGGAGACAAAGGCTGATCTCGTCATTCTCGACCCTGCGCTGACGAAGACCCTGCCTGCCAACCTGACGGCATGGTGCGGCCTCGATGCCTTCATTCATGCTTTTGAGGCGGCCACGAACCGCAACACGCATCGCGGCGCGCAATTCTATGCCCATCAGGCGCTGCGGCTGCTGACCGGCGCGTTGGAAACGGCCGTCAAGCAGCCCGAGAATATGGCGGCGCGCGGCGACGTGCTGCTCGGCTCCTGCTTTGCCGGCATCGCCATCGATAATTGCGGCACGGCGATCGCGCACAATGTCAGCCATGCTCTCGCCGGCCTCGGCCCCGTTCATCACGGTCTTGCGACCGCGCTCGGCTTCGAAGTGACGCTTAGCTGGCTTGTGGAAGCCAATACGGCGGAGCTGAATGCTGCCGCCAAGGCTTGTGGCCTCGACAATGCTGCGCAGCTTCCCGCCTTCGTCTCCGGCTGGATGGATCGCTGCGGGATCACGCGATCGTTGCCGTCAGCCTTCAAGCCCTTCGATGACGCAGACCTCGCCCGCGAAATGCGTGCGCCGGAAAACCAGCCCATGCGGCGCTCGACGATCCGCGACGTGACGGATGCGGACATCGACCGCTTTGCCGCCGCCATCATGGCGCTGCCGAAAGGAATCTGAGATGACCAAGAACTATACGCGCGACTATTGGGAAAGCGTTCTCTCCGGCCTGAAGCCTGAAGGCCGGCACTTCATAAATGGTGCTCATCGCGCCGCCATCTCGGGTGAGACTTTCACCCGCATCCGGCCGATGGACGGCAAGCCTGGAGCCGAACTCGCGCGCGGCAATGCCGCCGATGTCGATGCTGCGGTCGCCTCTGCCCGTGCTGCCTTCGAAAGTGGCGTGTGGCGCAAGGAGGAGCCGCTCGAAAAGAAGAAGGTCATGCTGAAATGGGCCGAGCTCATTCGCGCCCACGGCGATGAGCTTGCCATGCTGGAGACGATCGATGTCGGCAAGCCGGTCATGGCGTCGCTTGGTGTCGACGTGCGTCTCTGCGCCGAAGGCATCCAGTTCTACGGCGAAATGATCGACAAGATGTATGACGAGATTGCGCCGACCGGCCCGAATGCGCGGGCGCTGGTACGCAAGGTGCCGCTCGGTGTCATTGGGGCAATCACGCCCTGGAACTATCCGATGATCATCGATGCCTGGAAGCTGGGGCCGGCGATCGCGGCCGGCAATTCCGTCGTATTGAAGCCAGCGGAGCAGTCCTCGCTTTCGGCGATCCGTCTTGCCGAACTCGCAGTGGAAGCTGGCCTGCCAGCAGGCGTCTTCAACGTTGTCACGGGCTATGGCGAGGAGACCGGCAAACCGCTGGCGCTGCACATGGATGTCGACATGATCGCCTTTACCGGCTCGACCGAAGTCGGCAAGCTGATCATGGGCTATGCAGCGCAATCGAACGTCAAGCGCGTGGCGCTGGAGCTCGGCGGCAAGTCGCCGCTCGTCGTGTTCGAAGACGCCGATCTCGACGCCGCTGCCGTCGCGGCTGCCTGGGGCTGCTTCTACAATTCTGGCGAGACCTGCCATGCCTCGACGCGCCTTATCGTGCAGCGTTCGGTGCAGGACAGACTGATCGCAAAGATCGAGGCGGTGACCCGCTCCGATATCGCGCTCAAGCATCCGCTCGATCCCTCGGCGCAGATCGGCGCCCTGATCGAAGAAGAGCATATGAACAAGGTGCTGGCGATGATTGCAGCCGGCGAGAAGGAAGGCGCGCGCCGTGCCTTCGGCGCCGAGCGCGTCATGAGCGAAACCGGCGGCTACTATGTCTCGCCGGGCGTCTTCGTCGACATGACCAACGACATGAGCCTGGCGCGGCAGGAAATCTTCGGGCCCGTACTGGCCGCCATCCCCTTCGACACTGAGGAGGAGGCGCTGAAGATCGCTAACGACACGATCTATGGGCTGGCCGGCGCGGTCTTCACCAAGGACATGGATCGCGCTCACCGCTTTTCCGAAGAGATCCATGCCGGTACGGTGTGGATCAACACTTACGACATGTCGAACTTCGCCACGCCGTTCGGCGGTTTCAAGCAATCCGGCTTCGGCCGCGACCGCTCAGTGCACGCGATCGACAAGTACTGCGATTACAAGACGATCTGGCAGCAGTTCGGCTGAGGATTGAAATCAGCATGATCCCGTCCGAGCGGCAACGCTCTTCGGGATCATGCCCGGAGGATAAAAGGGAGCCAGCATGAGCAAGATCGTTTCCATCGAAATCACCCATCATCGCCTGCCGCTCGATCCCGCGTTCAAGGCGAGCTGGGACGGCCGTCCGCGCCGGCATTTCGATGCGACCATCGTCCGCGTCAGGGACGATGAAGGCCGGGAAGGTATCGGCTCCGGCGACCTGATGAAGGGTTTCGAGGGGCATGAGGATCTGTTCATCGGGCAGGATCCGCGCCACCTTGAGCGCCACTATGAGGTCCTGTCGCATATCAACTTCCACTACGGCCGCTGCTGGCCGATGGATCTGGCGCTCTGGGACCTCTCCGGCAAGATCACCGGCGAGCCGGTCTGGCGGATGCTCGGCGGCCGCGCCAGCCGCGTGCGCCTCTATGCATCTTCCGGCGTGCTGCGCGAACCCTCTGCCATGGCCGAGCAGGCCGAGCGCTATATCGATGAAGGCTTCCCGGCCATGAAGGTGCGCTTCTCCTCGTCTTCGGGCGGCCGCGGCGGCTGGCGTGAGGACGTCAAGGCGCTGGAAGCGATCCGTGCCCGCGTCGGCGACCGGCTGGAACTCATGGTCGACTGCAATCAGGGTTGGCGCATGCCCTGGGATACGACCTTGCCCTGGACCTTCAAGGACGCGCTTGCTGTCGCCAAGGAGCTGGAGCGGCTCGGCGTCTACTGGATGGAAGAGCCGCTTTACCGTTCCGACCGCAAGGGCATGAAGGAATTGAAGCAGGCAACATCGGTTCGGATCGCCGGCGGCGAGATGACGCGCGAGCTTTACGAATTCCGCGACATCATCGAGGAGCGTGCCTTTGACGTCATCCAGCCCGACGTCGCGCTTGTCGGCGGCATCACCGGGTGCCGGCGGCTGGTCTATCAGGCCCGCGAGGCGGGCGTGCAGTTCACGCCGCATTCCTGGACGAATGGCATCGGCGTGCTCGCCAACGCGCATCTGACCGCCGGTGTCGGCGATGCTGCCTGGCTCGAATATCCCTACGACAATCCGGAGTGGAGCGAAGCCCGCCGCGACTACCCCATGGCCTCCCCGCTCAAGCATGATGCCGGCTGGCTGGATCTCGGCCTTGCTCCGGGGCTTGGCATCGTTCTCGACGAGGAGCGTCTGAAGGCGACGCGGATCTAACGAACGCTTTCGGGCTTCCGCACTGTCGCCTTATCTTCAGAGGCCCGTCACGCAGTGGCGGGTCGCATCATTGTATTTTCCCTGGCGCGGGCCCATCGCATGACGGGGCGTTCGACAAGCACGTAACTCAGCGTTCCGATGGCGAAGATGATGGCTGTTGCAATGAGGCACGAGGTGATCCAGCCGCCAAGCACGTCATCCGAGCCGGTGCCGAAGGTCCAGGGGAAGAGCTTCTGCATCAATGTCAGCACGATATCCTGCCAGATATAGACACCGAAGGAGACGGTGGCGACATAGCGGCTGAAGCCGTTGTCGAGCAGTTTCGCCAAGAATACCGACTGCGGGAGCGTGCAGAGGGCGGCGGCGACGGCCAGAGGCAACAGCGGAAATTGATAGGGAATGCCGAGCCAGGCATAACCTTCCGCCGCACCGCCGATCGATTGCGGCAACTGCCATGCACCCATGACGATGGCGAGCGTTCCGATGATATCGTAGATCGCCAAGCGGCGGGCCGGTAGGATGGTCTGGATTCCGGCGGCCAGCGCGCCGATCGCGAATATTGCGAAGAATCCAGCGGGGTTATAGCGCGGCATCCATTCCTTGGCGCCGCCCTGGAAGCCAAATTGCCACCCCCGCCCGACATTGTCTGTCGGGAGATAGGCGACTATCAGCCAATGGCCGACCAGCGAGGCCGCGATGATGCCGATCCAGAGAAGGCGATTGGCGAAAGCGTGGCGGGACCTCAGCTTCGCATTGAACAGCAGCAGGAAGCCGATCGGCAGAAGAACATAGCAGGTCGTCTCGAAGGGGATCGACCATAAGGGTCCGTCGCCTTGCACGGGGAAAAAGGTGCGCCAGTGCCATTGGCTCATCAGGAAGAAGCCGGAGATGTAGCGGCCGACCAATTCTGCATCAAGCGGAAACCCATAGACAGTGAAGCTGATCACGAAACCGACGGTCAGGGCGAACCAAAAGCCCGGCAGGATGCGCGCCGCGCGGCGCATGGCATAGATTTTCAGCGACGGTAACGGCTGGGTTCTATCCAGCGCCAGCCAGAAGGGGCGGGCGAGAAGAAAGCCGCTCAAAACGAAGAAGACAGAGACGCCGTGATTGCCGAAGCGCGCGATTATGAAGGTCATGTCCAGAGCTGGGGGAATCTTGTAGAAATTCATTCGAAGAACGAGATGATGCGCAAGCACCATCAGACATGCGACGGCGCGCATGAAATCCGCTCCTCCTAGGCGCCTCCCGTGCTCCATTTCCGTATCCGCCCAAACTCCTCTTCATTGGGTTAGGTCATCGCGGCGATTTCGGCAAGACAGATCCTTGAAAGCATGACGCCCGAACCTCTGGTGCGAGGTCCGGGCGTCGAACTGGCCTCTCGCACCTGCCAGAAACGAGAGGCCGGATTCACATGTTGCAGGGGGATCAGGCGGCAGCCGAACGATAAGGGCGCATTGCGCGGGCCGGCTTCAGCGCTGCGCTCCACCAGTTCAACCGCGCGATCAGTTGAACCAGCGATTTGCGTGCCTCTATCGGATTTTCGAGGGCGCCGTCCTCGGCAAACCTGCCCCAAGGGTTGGCGAAGCTGACTGTGTCGCGCACCGTTACGGCATGCAGCTCGGAAAAGACCAGCCGCAATTGCTCGACGGCGCGCAAGCCGCCGGAGATGCCGCCATAGGAAACGAAGGCGACCGGTTTGCCGTGCCATGGCTCATAGGCGAGATCGAGCACGAATTTCAGCGAGGCCGTGAAGCTGTGATTGTATTCCGGCGTGACGATGATGAAGGCATCCGCCTGCGAAAGCCGAGCTGTGAGGGCGGTGACGCCGGCGTGCTCGCGGTCATGCTGGAACGGCAGATCGAATTCGAGGGGGTCGATGACGTCGATTTCGATAAGCGGGTAATGCACCAGCTCCCGGGCGACCCAATTGACAACCCGGTCACATAAGCGGCCTGGGCGGGTGCTGCCGTAAACGATTGCCAGCCTGGTTGATTCTGTCATGCCTTGCTCCTGCTTTACGCGGTTTGGAGCTGGGTTTATAGAACCTCAAGTACGGTTGAGGTCAATAGAGCAAAATGGGAAAAATCGAGTCCGGTCAATTTTCAAAACTGCTGACGGTCGGCGAGGTGGCGGCGCGAAGCGGCATGGCCGTTTCGGCGCTGCATTTTTATGAGGCGAAAGGGCTGATCGAGAGCCAGCGCAGCCGTGGCAACCAGCGGCGCTATCCCCGCGAGGTGCTGCGCCGGGTGGCGATCATCAAGGTGGCGCAAAGGGTTGGCATTCCGCTTGCGGAGGTTCAGGCGGCGTTGCAATCGCTGCCGCAGGGGCGCACGCCGTCGGCTGCTGACTGGAAAGTGCTGTCAGCCCGCTGGAAGGACGATCTCGATGCCCGTATCCGACGTCTGCAAGGGCTGCGCGATCAGCTCGACGGCTGCATCGGTTGCGGCTGCCTGTCGATGAGCAGTTGTCCGCTGCGAAACCCCTGGGACAGGCTTTCCGAAGAAGGCGTCGGCCCGCGCTTGCTCGATCCGGACGATTGAGCCCAAGAGCTTTATGCGTGAACGCGGCTGCCGGCCATGTAGTCGTCAAGTGCGGCGGCTTCCTCCTTCGACAGGTAGAGGCCTTTCTTGGAGCGGCGCCAGAGAATGTCGGCGGCGCTGTGGGCCCATTCCTGATCGATCAGATATCGCACTTCCGCCTCGTAGAGATCGCTTCCGAAGCAGCGGCCGAGATCGGCAATCGCCTTCGCATCGCCAAGGATCATGGCTGCCCGTGTCCCATAGCGGCGGACAAGGCGGCGGGCATGCGGATCGGTCAGGAAGGGATAGCGCGACTTCAGCTTGGAGACTTCGGCATCATAGCCGCGAACGGGAAAGTCGCCGCCCGGCAGCGAACTCTTGGCCGTCCAGGGTGTACCCTTCAGGCCGATCGCCTCGCCGATCTTTTCCAGTGCATGCTCGCCTAGGCGGCGATAGGTGGTGAGCTTGCCGCCGAAGACATTGAGTAGCGGCGCCTGGCCTTCCGCGCCTTCGACCTTCAAGACGTAGTCGCGCGTTGCTTCCTGTGCTTTCGAGGCGCCGTCGTCGTAGAGCGGGCGCACTGCGGAGTAGGTCCAGACGATATCCTCTGATCGTACCGGCTCCTTGAAATATTCGCTGGCAGCGTTGCAGAGATAGGCGGTTTCTTCCTCGCTGATCTTCACATCCTTCGGATCGTTGTTGTAGTCGCGATCCGTGGTGCCGATCAGGGTGAAATCCTGCTCATACGGAATGGCGAAGATGATGCGATTGTCCGGATTCTGGAAGAAATAGGCGCGAGGACCATCGAACTTCTTGCGAACGATGATGTGGCTGCCCTGGACCAGGCGGACATTGTGCACCTGGTTCTTGCCGAAAGCGTCGGAGAGAACGTGATCCACCCAGGGCCCTGCGGCGTTGACCAGCATGCGCGACCGGAACAGGCGCTTCTCGCTGCTGATGGTGTTTTCCGTTTCGATTGCCCAGACGGTGCCTTCACGCCGAGCGGAAATCACTTTCGTGCGGGGCATAATCGTCGCGCCACGATCGGCGGCGTCGCGCGCGTTCAGTACCACCATGCGGGCGTCGTCGACCCAGCCGTCGGAATATTCGAACGCCTTGGTGAAAAGCGCCTTTAGCGGCTTGCCGGCCGGATCCCTTTTCATGTCCAGCGTCGCCGTCGGCGGCAGCAGCTTTCGCCCGCCGAGGTGGTCGTAGAGGAAGAGGCCGAGACGGATGAGCCAGGCCGGGCGGATGCCGCCCTTGTGGTAGGGCAGCACAAAGCGCATCGGCCAGATGATGTGCGGCGCCATCGCCCACAGCACTTCGCGCTCCATCAGGGATTCGCGCACGAGGCGGAATTCGTAGTGCTCGAGATAGCGCAGGCCACCGTGAATAAGCTTGGTGGCGCCGGAGGAGGTGCCGGAGGCGAAATCGTTCATTTCGGCAAGCGCGACCCTGTAGCCGCGTCCGGCTGCGTCACGGGCGATGCCGCATCCGTTGATGCCGCCGCCGATAACGAAAATATCGTAGACCTGTTCGCTCACCCGCCCCTCCGCAAAAGGCCAGCCATCCTTTGGAGATGGAAAATCGAAAGATAATTCATCTAAAACGAAACAGATACGAATGTCAAACGAAGGTTTCGTGACCGAAAACGCGCCGATCAGACTGGCCTGCGGGAGGTTTCCACAAGGCGTACACCATGTTCGGCCGCTATGGTGCGCACGGATTCGATGTTGCATTCGTCTGTGACGAAGGTGTGAACCTGCGAAAGGTGACCGATCCGTACGGGGGCGGTCCGCTCGAACTTGGTTCTATCGGCCACGAGGATGACGTGTCGGGCATTGGCGATGATGGCCTGGGCCACTTTCACTTCGCGAAAATCGAAATCCAGAAGCGCGCCGTCGGCATCGATCGCCGATGCGCCGATCACGGCATAATCGACCTTGAACTGCCGGATGAAATCGACGGCCGCTTCACCGACGATGCCGCCATCGGAGCCGCGCACGACACCGCCGGCAATGACGACCTCGATCGACGGGAAGATACGTAACTTATTGGCCACGTTGATGTTATTGGTAATCACCATCAATTCGTGATGCCCGAGCAGCGCCTCGCCAACGGCCTCCGTCGTCGTGCCGATATTGATGAAGAGTGAGCTGTTGTTGGGGATCAGGCCGGCGGCGGCGCGGCCAATCGCCTGCTTTTCGGGTGCGGCGATCGAACGGCGTGCCTCGTATTTCACGTTTTCGGTTCCACCAGGGAAAATCGCGCCGCCATGCACGCGCGACAGCACGCGGCCGTCGCAGAGGTCGTTCAGATCCTTGCGGATGGTCTGCGGCGTGACCGAAAAGCGTGATGCCAATTCTTCAACCAGCACGCGCCCTTCCGCCTTGGCGATTTCGAGGATCTCGGTCTGGCGCCCGGACAGGAACATGGCTTTCGCTCCCCTTCTTTCGTTTTTTAGCCATCATATGGTAAAGTGAAAATTCCGCAATTACTGGCGCGCGAATAGTGCGGTTGGGGAGGTTGTCGTGTTTCATCCGAAGCTATTCGAAAATCGCAACGTGGTGGTCACCGGTGCCGGCCGCGGCATCGGGCTGGAAGTCGCGAGGCAGTTTCTCGATTGCGGCGCCCATGTTCTCGTCCATATCGGGCGCGACTCCAATCGTGAGCTGCCGGATTATCTGATGGAAGCAGCCGCCGACCGCCGCGCCTTTCTCATCGCCGGCGATTTCTCCGCCGCCCATGGCGTGCGCAATTTCGTTGTTGCCGCCGGCGAGCGCTTCGATCGCGTTGACGTGCTCGTCAACAATGCCGGTACCATGGTCGGCCGCTTTCCTGCCGGCGAGCTGACGGACGAGCAGTATGAGAGGATCGTTCACCTCAACCAGACGTCCGTCATGGAAGTAACAAGGGGATTGTTGCCGCTGTTGCGGGCGGCGGGAGAGGCGGCGATCGTCAATACCGTGTCGATTTCGGCGCTGACGGGCGGCAGCCCGGGCTCTGCCATCTATTCCGCATCGAAGGCCTTCGTCGCGACCTATTCGAAGGCGCTGGCGCGAGAGCTGGCGCCCGACGGCATCCGGGTGAATTGTGTTTCGCCCGGCACGATATCGACCGATTTCCACGAGCGCTATTCGTCGAGGGAAAAGCTGGAGCAGACCCGCAAATCCATCCCGCTTCAGCGCCTGGGCACACCCGGAGACTGCGCTCCCGCCTACCTTTTTCTCGCTGCGCCGACGCTCTCCGGCTACATTACCGGGCAAGTGATCGAGATCAATGGCGGGCAGCTTATATGCTGAAAAGTCGGACCTTTTTTGGTTTTCGGGTCTTTTTAGATCAACTTACGGTTTGATGATATTATAAGCATAGCTCTATGTGAGTTCTCACTAGAGGCAGTGATATGTCGTCGTCTCCACTGCAAGGTAGTGCTGCGGGGCACAATGTCGAGGAAATGACAGAGAAGGCGCGCAAGGCGAGCGCTTTGCTGAAGGCTCTCTCGCATGAAACCCGGCTGGCTATTCTTTTCATGCTGGCCAAGCGCGAAAAGACCGTGATGGAGCTTGAGGCGCTTCTCGACCTGCCGCAGGCGGTGGTTTCACAGCATCTGGCGCGTCTTCGCCTGGATAAGCTCGTCGATACGCGCCGCGAGGGGCGGCTCATTCACTATGCGGTTGCAAGCTCGGAAATCTGTTCTGTGGTCGATGCGCTGCGGGAGGCTTTCTGTCCGGTGATCGTCGAGGCTTGAAGCAGGCTTGCTTGTTGCGCTCGCAGAGCTGCCGGTCTAACTCTTTCGTGTCGGGAGAGTGGCATGATCGATAAGCTGGAATTCTTCATCGCGCTTGCGAATCAGAAGCATTTTGGTCGCGCCGCCGAGGAGTGCGGGGTGACGCAGCCGACATTGTCGGCCGCCATCAGACAGTTGGAAGATCAGCTCGGCGTGATGCTCGTCAGTCGCGGTTCGCGCTTTCAGGGGCTGACGCCGGAAGGGCAACGCGTGCTGGAATGGGCGCGCCGTATCGTCGGCGACAGCCGGACGATGCGCGAGGAGATGCGGGCGGCGCGCAAAGGTCTTGCGGGTCACATCCGGATCGCGGCCATTCCTACGGCGCTTGCCATGGTGCAGAAGATCACCACGCCTTTCCAGGAGCGGCATCCGGACGTCACCTTTTCCATTTTATCGCGCAACTCGCTCCAGGTTCTGAGCCTGCTCGAAAATCTCGAGATCGATGCCGGCATCACTTATCTGGAAAACGAGCCGCTCGGCCGCGTCACCAGCGTGCCGCTCTATGCCGAGCGCTATCATCTGATCACGGCAGCGGGTAGCCCGCTCGCGGATCGCACCAGCGTGACCTGGAAGGAAGTCGGCAATCTTCGGCTTTGTCTATTGACGGCCGACATGCAAAATCGCCGGATCATCAACCGGCATCTGGCCGAGGCCGGCATCGTCGCCAAGCCGACGCTGGAATCCAATTCGATGATCGTGCTGTTTTCCCATGTCCAGACTGGGCGATGGGCGAGCATCATGCCGAAGAATATCGCCGATTCATTCGGTTTTCCCGTCGATATCCGCAAGATCCCCATTTCCGATCCCGAGGCCGAGCATCTGGTCGGACTGGTCGCCACGCATCGAGAGCCCTTTACGCCGCTCGTCTCCGCCCTACTGCATGAGGCGCGACTGCTGGCGGAAGGTGTCAAGAATTGATAGGAAATTTCTATCAAGCGACGGGACTGCCTTATTGATCCTTTGCCTCTCGCCTGCGACGGTTATTGCAAGCGTGCGCCGACTGCGCACCTGTGGTGGAGATGCCGCATAAGCCTTTCCGAGATTGCTGCAGCGATTGTCGGATTATGCGTGGGAGGCTGTATATGAGTTTGAATCTGGGTACGGGCGAGATTGCGGCCCGTGCCGGCACCATCATCGATAGCATGAAATCGATGGAAGGGCCGCTTTTGCCGATCCTGCACGGGATTCAAGAGGAATTCGGCTATGTGCCGCCGGACACGCTGCCGCTGATCGCCAAGGCTCTGAACCTGTCGCGTGCCGAAGTGCACGGCGTCATGACCTTCTATCACGACTATCGCGACCACCCCGCCGGCCGCCATGTCCTCAAGCTCTGTCGTGCCGAGGCCTGTCAGTCGATGGGCGGCGATGCGGTGGCAGAGCGCGTCAAGCAGTTGCTGGGCATCGATTTCCATCAGACCACGCTCGATGGCAGCGTTACGCTCGAGCCCGTCTACTGTCTCGGTCTCTGTGCCTGCTCGCCGACTGCGATGCTGGATGGACAGCTTCATGGCCGGCTCGACGCTGAAAGCGCCGAAGACCTCGTGAAGGAGGCGCGCCAATGACCCTGACCATTTATATCCCCCGCGATGCCGCCGCGCTTTCTCTGGGTGCGGAGAAGGTGGCGAAATCGGTCGCGCAGGAAATTGCCAAACGCGGCCTCGATGCGCGTATCGTACGCAACGGCTCGCGCGGCATGTTCTGGCTCGAGCCTTTGGTCGAGGTCGAGATCGGCGGCAAGCGCATCGGCTATGGGCCTGTGAAGGTAAAGGACGTCTCCGGCCTGTTCGATGCCGGGCTCGCTGAAGGCTGCGAGCATCCGCTCTGTCTTGGTGAGGTCGAAAACCTCCCGTTCCTGAAAGAGCAGACCCGCCTGACCTTTGCCCGCTGCGGCATTACCGATCCGCTTTCGCTACACGATTATGAAGCGCATGGCGGCCTCAAGGGACTGCGCCGTGCCATTGGCATAGCGGCCAGTGATATCGTCAAGGAAGTCACCGATTCCGGCCTTCGCGGCCGCGGTGGTGCGGGCTTCCCGACCGGCATCAAATGGAAGACGGTGCTCGATGCGCCGGGTGAGCGCAAATATATCGTCTGCAATGCCGACGAGGGCGATAGCGGCACCTTCGCCGACCGGATGATCATGGAAGGCGATCCCTTCGTGCTGATCGAGGGCATGGTGATCGCTGGCCTGGCGACCGGGGCGACCAAGGGCTTCGTCTATACGCGCTCGGAATATCCGCATGCGATCGCCGCGATGACCGAAGCCGTCGAAGTCGCGCGCAAGGCCGGCATTCTCGGTGCCTCGGTGCTTGGCTCCGGCAAGGCTTTCGACATGGAAATCCGCACCGGCGCCGGCGCCTATGTCTGCGGCGAGGAAACGGCGCTCTTGAACAGCCTCGAGGGCAAGCGCGGCGTCGTGCGCGCCAAGCCGCCGCTGCCGGCGCACAAGGGTCTGTTCGACTGTCCGACCGTCATCAACAACGTGATTTCGCTCGCCTCCGTCCCGGTCATCATGGACAAGGGCGCCGCCTTCTACCGCGATTTCGGCATGGGCCGTTCGCGCGGCACGATCCCGCTGCAGATCGCCGGCAACGTCAAGCATGGCGGCCTCTATGAAACAGCCTTCGGTCTTTCGCTGGGCGATATCGTCGACAGGATCGGCGGCGGCACTGCGAGCGGGCGGCCGGTCAAGGCGGTGCAGGTGGGCGGGCCGCTCGGGGCCTATTTCCCGCGCGCTCTGTTCGACACGCCATTCGATTATGAAGCCTTCGCGGCCAAGGACGGCTTGATCGGCCATGCCGGCCTCGTCGTCTTCGACGATACCGCCGACATGCTGAAACAGGCGCGTTTCGCGATGGAATTCTGTGCGGTCGAAAGCTGCGGCAAGTGCACGCCCTGCCGCATCGGCTCGACGCGCGGCGTCGAGACGGCCGACAAGATCGCGCGCGGCATCGAACCGGAGAAGAACAAAGAGCTGCTCGCCGATCTCTGCAATACGATGAAGTTCGGTTCGCTCTGCGCGCTCGGCGGCTTCACGCCCTATCCCGTCATGAGCGCAATGACCCATTTCCCGGAGGACTTTTCTCCGGCTCCCTTGATTGAAGCGGCGGAGTAAGAGCCATGTTCCTCGTTCCAGAAATCGATTACGGTACGCCGGCCTCCCAGTCCGAAACCATGGTGACGCTGACCATCGACGGGCAGCAGATTACAGTGCCGGAAGGCACGTCGATCATGCGTGCCTCGATGGAAGCAGGCATCGAGGTGCCGAAGCTCTGCGCCACCGACATGATCGACGCCTTCGGCTCCTGCCGGCTCTGTCTCGTCGAAATCGAAGGCCGCAACGGCACGCCGGCCTCGTGCACGACGCCGGTCGCTCCCGGCATCGTCGTGCACACGCAGACGGGCCGGCTGAAGGACATCCGCCGCGGCGTGATGGAGCTTTATATCTCCGACCATCCGCTCGACTGTCTGACCTGTGCCGCCAATGGCGATTGCGAATTGCAGGACATGGCCGGCGCGGTCGGCCTGCGTGATGTGCGCTACGGCTATGAGGGCGACAATCACGTCAAGGCGCGCAACAATGGCGACATCAATCTGAAATGGACGCCGAAAGACGAGTCCAATCCCTATTTCACGTTTGATCCCTCGAAGTGCATCGTCTGCTCGCGCTGCGTGCGCGCTTGCGAAGAAGTGCAGGGCACCTTCGCACTGACCATCGAGGGCCGAGGCTTCGGCTCTCGCGTCTCGGCCGGCATGCACGAGAATTTCATCGACAGCGAATGCGTCTCCTGTGGCGCTTGCGTGCAGGCTTGCCCGACCGCGACGCTGATCGAAAAATCGGTGATCTCGATCGGCCAGCCGGAACATTCGGTCGTCACCACCTGTGCCTATTGCGGCGTCGGCTGTTCCTTCAAGGCGGAGATGCGCGGCGAGGAGGTGGTGCGCATGGTGCCCTGGAAGGACGGCCAGGCCAATCGCGGCCATTCCTGCGTCAAGGGCCGCTTTGCCTATGGCTATTCGACCCACCAGGACCGCATCCTCAACCCGATGATCCGCGCGAAGATCAGTGATCCCTGGCGCGAAGTGACCTGGGACGAGGCCTTTGCCCATATCGCCACCGAGTTCAAGCGGCTGCAATACCAGTATGGCCGCGATTCCATCGGCGGCATCACCTCGTCGCGCTGCACCAATGAAGAGACCTATCTGGTGCAGAAGCTGGTGCGCGCCGGCTTCGGCAACAACAATGTCGATACCTGCGCCCGCGTCTGCCATTCGCCGACCGGCTACGGGCTCGGCCAGGCCTTCGGCACCTCGGCCGGCACGCAGAATTTCGACAGCGTCGAGCATTCCGATGTCGTTATCGTTATCGGCGCCAATCCGACGGACGGCCACCCGGTCTTCGGCTCGCGCCTGAAGAAGCGGCTGCGCCAGGGCGCCAAGCTCATCGTCATCGATCCGCGCCGCATCGATCTGGTGCGCACGCCGCATGTCGAGGCCAGCTATCATCTGCCGCTGAAGCCGGGCACCAATGTCGCCATGATGACGGCGCTCGCCCATGTCATCGTCACCGAAGGTCTGTTCGACGAGACGTTCATTCGCGAACGCTGCGATTGGTCCGAATTCGAGGATTGGGCAGCCTTTGTCGCCGAGCCGCAGCACAGCCCGGAGGAAACGGAAAAATATACCGGCGTTCCCGCTGATCTCGTGCGCGGTGCCGCTCGCCTCTTTGCGAAGGGCGGCAATGGCGCGATCTATTACGGCCTCGGCGTCACCGAACACAGTCAGGGTTCGACGACCGTCATGGCGATCGCCAACCTCGCCATGGTCACGGGCAATATCGGCCGTCCGGGCGTCGGCGTGAACCCGCTGCGCGGCCAGAACAACGTGCAGGGCTCCTGCGACATGGGCTCCTTCCCGCACGAGCTGCCGGGCTATCGCCACATCTCCGACGATGCGACCCGCGATATCTTCGAAAAGCTCTGGGGCGTGAAGCTCGCCAACGAGCCGGGCCTGCGCATCCCGAACATGCTCGATGCTGCTGTCGACGGCAGCTTCAAGGGCCTCTACATCCAGGGCGAGGATATCCTCCAGTCCGACCCGGATACCAAGCATGTCGCAGCCGGCCTTGCCGCGATGGAATGCGTTGTTGTCCACGATCTCTTCCTGAACGAGACGGCCAATTACGCGCATGTCTTCCTGCCCGGTTCGACCTTCCTCGAAAAGGACGGCACCTTCACCAATGCCGAGCGGCGCATCAACCGCGTGCGCAAGGTCATGACCCCGCGCAACGGCTATGGCGACTGGGAGGTGACGCAGAAGATGGCGCAGGCCATGGGGCTTGACTGGCATTACGCGCATCCGTCCGAGATCATGGACGAGATCGCCGCGACGACGCCGAGCTTCGCTCTGGTCTCCTACGACTATCTGGAGAAGGTGGGGTCGGTACAGTGGCCCTGCAACGAGAAGACGCCGCTCGGTTCGCCGATCATGCATGTCGATGGCTTCGTGCGCGGCAAGGGTAAGTTCATCCGCACGGAATATGTCGCCACCGACGAACGCACAGGCCCGCGCTTCCCGCTGCTGTTGACCACCGGGCGCATCCTCAGCCAGTACAATGTCGGCGCGCAGACGCGACGGACGGAGAATGTCGTCTGGCATGCGGAGGATCGCCTGGAAATCCATCCGCACGACGCCGAGCAGCGCGGCATCCGCGACGGTGACTGGGTCCGGCTCAGCAGCCGCTCCGGCGACACGACGCTCAGAGCCTTGATTACCGATCGCGTTGCCCCCGGTGTCGTCTATACGACCTTCCATCATCCGGATACGCAGGCGAACGTCATTACGACTGATTATTCCGACTGGGCCACCAATTGCCCTGAATACAAGGTGACGGCGGTACAGGTCTCGCCCTCGAACGGTCCGTCGCAGTGGCAGGTCGATTACGACGAACAGGCGCGGCAGTCGCGCCGTATCGTCGGGAAGATGGAGGCTGCGGAGTGAGTCGGAGTGCGTGGAGAGATACCCCCCTCTGTCACTTTCGTGACATCTCCCCCACAAGGGGGGAGATCGTTCATGCGTGGCGCTCTCCTCGCAATATAATGAACATTATCCCCTTGGAAACGTTGTCTGCGGATATCACTGGGGAGCGCGTTTGCCTCCCACCGATCTCCCCCCTTGTGGGGGAGATGTCACGAAGTGACAGAGGGGGGTATTCGTCCTCTACGAACGCTAAAGTTTGTGGCGTTGCCAAGGAATATGCTGGTATCGCAGCATTATGACCAAATTCACCCCCACCATAACCGTTCCCGAAACTGCCCGCCGCAATGGTTTGGTCCGCTCGGGTTCTCGCATCGTCCCCGAGGAGGTGCCGATCGCCTTTTCCTATGGCGGCACGTCGCATGCGGTCATGATGGGAACGCCTGCCGATATCGAAGATTTCGCCATTGGCTTCAGCCTGACCGAAGGCATCATTAACGATATAGATCAGATCGCAGCGATCGAGCCGATCGAGGACGAGCGGGGGATCGATGTGCAGATCACCCTGGTTGACGATGCGGCGGATGCGCTGCGGCTGCGCCGCCGCCATATGGCAGGTCCCGTCGGCTGCGGCCTGTGCGGCATCGAATCGATCGAACAGGCCGTGCGCAAGGTGCCGGATGTTTCCAAGGTCACGTTCACTTTGACGCAGAAGGATATCGTCCGCGCGATCGCCCTTCTGAACGACGCTCAGCCGCTGCATCGCGAGACGCGCGCCGTTCATGGTGCGGGCTTCTATATTCCGTCCGAGGGATTGCTGGCCGTGCGCGAGGATGTCGGCCGGCATAACGCGCTGGACAAGCTCTGTGGCGCCGTCATCCGTTCCGGCCACAACGGGGCGGAAGGCGTTGTTGCCGTCACCAGCCGGCTATCGGTCGAGATGGTTCAGAAGGCGGCAATCTTGGGCAGCCCCGTGCTGGTCGCCATCTCCGCGCCGACGGCGCTTGCCATCCGCACGGCCGAAGAGGCCGGCATGACGCTGGTGGCGCTGGTGCGCGGCGACGATTTCGAGATTTTCACCCATCCTCATCGCATCATTCCGGGGAGCATCGCCGATGTCGCCTGACGAAACGCCGCATGGCAAGACCGAAACAAAGCTCATCTACATGGCGAACCAGATCGCCACTTTCTTCAAGACGCAGCCGGCAAGCGAAGCGGTGCAAGGTGTCGCCACACATATCAACAAATTCTGGGAGCCGCGCATGCGGCGTCAGCTGTTCGCGATCATCGATCACGGGGATAGCGGGCTGAACCCGCTGGTGCTGGAGGCGGCGGCGCTGATCCATAAGCCTGCACCGGCTGAGGAAGTTAAGCCGGCTGTTCCTTCGAGGCTTTGACGACGGCGGCGATATTGGATGTGATGTCGTCCACTTGTGTGGCAATAAGTAAAATATAACTATCTAAAGTTAGTAGAAAAAGCCGCCACACGGAAGGTGACGGCTTTTAAAATGGGCAGTGCGGAAAGAGTTACGCTGCCAGTTCTTCCGTTTCGTTTTCCTTGAACATCTTGGCGAGGTTCAGGAAGCAGATCATTCCGTTTTCGGTGGCGATAATACCTTCGCAATAGGCGCGATCGAAGGAAGCGGTGACTTCCGGAACCGGCTGCACCTGGCTGGAGGCGATCGTGAGGATATCGGAGACGCGATCGACGAGCATGCCGATGACCATGCTGTGCACTTCGGCGACGACGATAGCGCTGCGCTCATTGGCGACCGTGCTCTGCATGCCGAGCTTGTAGGCGAGGTCGATGATCGGGATGACCGAGCCGCGCAGGTTCATGACGCCGATGACATCGGCCGGGGCATGCGGGATCGGCGTCGAGGGCGCCCAGCCGCGGATTTCGCGGATCGTGGTGGTCTTCACGCAGAATTCCTGCTCATGAAGCCGGAAGGCGATGATCTCCAGAGTATCGCCGCTGAAGCTGGTGGAATTGATCGTGGCCATGAACGTCCTTCCCATTGAACCGTGACGCCAAATCCGGCGCGTTCAGGCCAAGATAGAGCAAGAACATTGCTTAAACCTAAATCTATACAAGCGGTTTCGGTCGTAAGAGCTTCGGGATGTCATGCCGAAAGTGCGTGGCCGTTTTGCAAAGGACGCTCATCACCCGCGCCCTTGGTTCGAGAGTGCTTGTGCGCGCCACCTCACCATGAGGCTTGATCTTCCGACACTGCCGCCAAAGAGCGGCAGGCTATATCGAGGATGAGGCCCGCTCCACCCTCCTCCCGAGCCTGTCGAAGGACGAGGGGGCCTGAGGGAGGAATGGTTCGCCCGGCGGCGAAGCGTCATCCAATTCCTCCCCGCTGACGATGTAGTGTCCTCAGGCGGCTCGCGTCGGGCGATCGAAGATGCGACGGCCGAAAAGGCTTGCTGCCATCTCCACGAGGACGCGGGCGCTCTTGCCGCGATCATCGAGGAAGGGATTGAGCTCGACGAGATCGAGCGACGAGACGAGGTTGCTATCGGAAAGCATTTCCATGATGAGATGCGCTTCGCGGTAGGTCGCGCCGCCCGGCACCGTCGTTCCGACGCCCGGTGCGATATCCGGATCGAGGAAATCGACGTCGAAGCTGACATGCAGCAGGCCGTTGGCGGCGCCGACGGTATCCAGCACCTTGCGCATGATGGCGGCGACGCCCTGCTCGTCGAGCGAGCGCATGTCGAAGACGTTGACGCCGTGCTCGCGGATTTCCTCGCGCTCGCGCGGATCGACCGAGCGGATGCCGACCTGGAAGACCTTCGTTGGGTCGACAAGCGGCCGGCCGGCCTGCAGAACATTGGCTATTTCGGCCTCGCCGCAGAAGAAGGCGACAGGCATGCCGTGGATGTTGCCCGACGGCGACGTCGCCGGCGAATTGAAATCGGAATGCGCGTCCAGCCAGAGGACGAAGAGCGGCCGGCCGACCTCCGCCGCATGGCGCGCCATGCCGGAAACGCTGCCCATGGACAGGCTGTGGTCGCCGCCGAGGATCAGCGGGAAGCCACCGGACGATGCAACATCATAGACTTTCGCTTCCAGTGCACGGGTGAAGGCGCCGACGATCTTCAGATTATGGGCCTGCGGATCGTCAGGCAGATCGGCCGCCGGGGCAGGGCGCAGGTCGCCGCCATCGGTGACGCGATGGCCGAGCTCGGTCAGCGTCGTTTCGATGCCGGCGATGCGGAGTGCCGTCGGACCCATGCCGGCGCCGCGTCGGCCCGAACCTTCTTCAAGGGGAACGCCGATCAAAGTGATGGGGGTGGATTGCGTATTCATCGGCATTGCTCCGAAGGTTAGAGGCTGTCGGGTCGGCATTATTCATTTTCCGCATGCCAGCAAAAAGATGGAAATTTGTCGAATTTTGATGGTCTTTCGACAGATTGCTCAATCCAAATTGCCAGAACGGCAAACATGTGGACGACCTTGCCGCTCAACGAAACGCTCCGCCGGCTCAGGCCGATCAGCTGATATCAGCGTGACCGAGTCCAATATCCTGCTGTCCGTTCAGCAGAACGGATTTTGCAACTCAATACTCATGTTCATAGACGATGCCGGCTTCGCCTGCGCCGTCCGATCCGGCTGCACCGCGCAGCTTCACGCCGCGCCCGACATCGAGATTGATGATCGCCTTGGTGTTGTTGGAGGCGCCTTGCTGCAGCTCGATGTAGGTGCGCTTGTTGATGTACTTGCCGGCACCGACTTGCGCCTGACCGTTCGAGTCGGTCGAAATATCCAGATCGTCGACGCCGAGATGGCTGCGCAGGCCCTCGAACAGCGAGGTGGAGCGGCCGCCCGCCAGCTGGCTTGCGGCATCGGCGAGCTGGGCGATCTGCATGGCGGATAGTTTCGACATGGACTGGCCGAAGATCAGCTGCGCCAGGACTTCGTCCTGCGGCAGGGCGGGCGAGGAGGAGAAGCCGATCTGCGGATCGGTGGCGAGGCCGGTGACATCGACGGTGACGGTGGTGGAGCCCGCCGTCGATGTCGCTTCCATGTTGAGGGCGGGCGTCAGGTCTCCGCCGAAGGTGATCTTGCTGGTGTCGGTGAAATCCAGCCGGCGGCTGAGGATGGTCAGGCGCCCGCGGCGCATGGTGAAGCCGCCGGATACGATCGGCTCAGCAGCCGTGCCGCGCACCGTAATGCTGCCGCCGAGTTCGGCGTCGATGCCGCGGCCACGCACGAAAATCTGCGAGGGAGCGTCAAGCTGCAGGTCGATGCCAAGGGTTGTCGACTTGCTTCGGGGTCCTTCCGGCTTCTGATCCTTGAACTGGGCATTGACCGCGGCGGACGCATTCTTGTGCTTGATATTGATCTCGGAAAGCGACGCCGGCAGCTTTTCAGGCACGGTGATCGACGCCTTGTTGATTCTGAGGTTGCCTGTCAGCATCGGCGCGGTCAGCAGCGGCCCCTTGACGCCGAGCGTGCCGTTGACGGTCGCCGTCACCAAAGTGCCGTCGATATAGGTTGCGTTGTTGAACTTCACCTGGATGTCTGCCGGGAAGCCGCTGTCCGGGGCAATGCCGACCGTGCCGCTGCCCGATATGCTGCCGCCGCTGGTCAGATTGCCGCTCAGCCGCGAAATGACGGCCTGCTTGCCATCAAGCGTTACGGTCACGGCGAGGCCGTTGAGCGTCAGGTTGCGGCGAACGTCGACAAGCTTGGCGCCGTCGGTGGAAATCGAGCCGGTAATGGCGGGTGCTGCCGTGGTGCCGCCGATCTGCATGTCGATCCTGGCGGTCCCCGTCATGACAAGTCCCTGCGCGGCAAGCTGGCCGGAAAGGGCGTCGAACGGCAGATTGCCTGAGAACTTCAGCGCCATGGCCTTGCTGCCGGCAATCGCGACCGTGCCGCCGCCATTGAGCGCCAAGCCGCTCTGGCCGGTCAGGTTTGTATTGATGGTGACGACGTTGTCGGCGAACTTGCCGTCCGCCTTGATGCCGAGCGGCGCAAGGCCGGCGGATTTCGTCTGGCTGGTGGCCGCGCCCGACCAGTTGGTCTGGAACGCCACGACGGGAGACGTAGCCTTGCCGGTGACTGTCACCGTGCCGGAGATGACGCCTTCGGCTGCCAGCGTCGGCGTGAAGACATTGGCAAGGTTTGCCGGCAGGTTGGCAATCCTGGCATTGATGTTCAGGGCTTGACCGGCAGAACCATCGACGGTGACGGAGCCGCCGCCCGTCTGAAGGGTCAAGCCGTTCAGCGAGGCGGCACCGTCCTTGATGACGATCTTTGTGGGAGCGGCGAGCTTCACCGGTATCGTCCGCGGTGCGCCGGCGAAGGCGTCGAGGCTGACGGTGGTCTGGCCGCCAGCCGTCTCGACGCTGCCGCGCGCCGTCAGCGGCGCATTGTCATAGGCCGACTTCAGATCGAAATCCGTGCGGCTGCCCTGCTGGGTGAAGGTCAAAGCGAGATCGGCGATGCGGTTGGCGCCCGAGGCGATGGTGTCGGCGCGGATGCTGCCGTTTGCCGAGAAGGCCTTGAGATCGTCGACCGAGAGCGCCACGACCGGCTTGCTGATCACCAGATCGTCGCGACGGATGCCGCTGCCACCGGCATTGACCTTGAGCTCGATCTTGCCGTTGGCGCTTGTGACATCGAGCGAGCCTTTGAGGTCGCCCTCCGCCTTTTGGCCGGCAAGAGCCGCGAGCAGGCTGAGGTCGGGCAGGTTGAAGCTCATCGCGCCCGTGGGCTCGAAGCTCGGCGAAAGGTCCAGCTTGCCTTGCAGCTTGTTGGTGCCGATTTCGGCTGACAGCGATGGGATGCTCGTGCGGCCATCCTTGGAAACGGCATCGGCGGCGATGCGGATCGGCTTGCCGTCGATCGCGCCGCTCGCCTGGATGTTAGCCTGCGGGGCCTTGGGATCTGCGATTCCGGTCACGCCGATATCGAGCGTATCCAGCAACCGCCCCGCCAGCTTGACGTTGACGGCTTTGGCCGTCGCGTCGATGCCGAGCGCGGTGAGCTCGCCCTTCGTCTTGAGGCCGATATCGGCCTGCCCCTGCGCATTCGGGATGAGCTTGGAGAGATCGAGCAGCTTGCCGGAAAGATCCGACGTCAACGTCTGGGCGTTCAGCGCGACATTGCCGCTGATCTCGGCGACGTTGGATTTCACGGCGAGCTTGGAGAGCGTCATCTTGGTCGGCACGGTGCCGGCGACCTGACCCTCCAGCGAGATGGTTCCCTCGAACTTGTCCGATATGCCGTCGGGCAGCACGCCGGGCAGGGCAAACAGCTTGAAATTGCCCGTCAGCGCCTTCGACGACAGCGTGTACTTGCCGTTGACAGTGCCGCCGATACTGGCGCTTTCCAGCGTCGTGTTGTTGAAGCCGATCGTATCGGGCGAGAGCTGCAACGGCGCCGTCAAGGCAATCGGTGCCCGGATCAGGCGATTGAGATCGGCGCTCGTGAAAGCCGTTTGACCGACGACGAGGCGGAGCTGCAACGGGCCGGACATGCCAGCGAGGTTGAAGGCATCGCTTCTGGCGCTGAGATTGACCTGGCCAATCTGGCCCTGCGGTGTGCTGATGCTGTCAAAGGCTGCCTTCGCGTCGATCTTCACCGATTGGGCTGCGCCGGTCAGCGCGATATCGACCCGCGGAATCAGGGCGCGGACCTCACCATTCTCCATCGGCCAACGGAAGTCGACAGGGCCCGATGTGCCGAGGAGATTGGCATTGAGGCTGTTATTGCCGGCAGGATCGAGCGTGCCCGATGCGGCAAGGACGGCGCTGCCCGTGGCGAGATTGCCGGTCTGAATGTCGATCTTGCCCTTGCCGTCGAAAGTTGCCGAAACGTCGATGGTCGTCTGGCCGGCGAAGAGAGGGCGCATGGTCGGGGGCAGCAGCGAGTCGACATTGCCGCCGCCCTTGACGTCAATGTGGTGCAGGCCATCGGCCGAGAGACTGTGATGGCCGCTGATCGCCACCGTCGGCTTGCCGTCGAGTGCAGCCTGCAGCTTACCGGCCCAGTTGGAGAGAGGGCCCTCGCCGGAAAGGTCGATGTTGATGGCCGGGCCACCCGGCAGATGCAGGAGGCTGGCGAGCATCCCGTTGCGCGGCTCGGAAATCCGCGTCTTCAGCTTCAGCTGGTTTTCGCCCGGCGCGAAGGCGACATCGGCGGAGAGCTTGGCATCGGGCACATCGTGGCGGCTGGCATCGAGCGTGAGGCCCATGCTGCCGCTGTTTGCCTTGACGCTGCCGTCGGCAGTCAGAGCAAAGTCCTGGCCTGCCACAGCCTGACCGACGCGGAGATCGGGCAGGGCGATCGCGTCGATCGTGATGGCGATGGGTAGCGAAAAGCCGCCGCTGCTGCTTGCTGCCTGCGTTTCCTGCCTGGGTGCCGCCGTCGAAACCGGCAGGCGCTGGAAATCGATCACATCGGCTGCAGCGCGTTCTGCATGGAAGGTAGCCGTCAGCAGAGACAGGGGAGACCAGTCGACGGCAAGGTTCTGCACCTTGGCGTAGATGCCTTTCGTGTCGGAAACGGTGATGGAGCCGACCCTCAGATTGCCGTTCAGCAGGCCGGAGGGTGCGGTGATGGTGATGGTGCGGTCCGGCGTCGAGGCGAGCTTGGCCACCTGGTTGACGGCATAGCTCGTTGCAGAGGGCACCATGCCGACGACGAGCACTGCCGCGATCACGAGCAAAAGGATCGCCACGACCGCATAGGCGATCCAGCGCACCAGTTTCCCGAGAATTCGAATCAATATGCTCATGAAAGCAACAGTAGCCCCAATTTTGTAACCGTGTGCTGAAATGCCCGCGACGACTCGGCGGTTTGTCAGAAGGCCTGGCCGATGCCGGCATAGATACCATAGGCCGTGCCGTTGTTGTACTTGTTCAACGGAACGGCGACATCAAGCCTGATCGGGCCGAACGGAGTGGCGTAGCGCAGGCCGACGCCGGCGCCGATGCGCAGATCTGAGGCGTCGGGCAAGGCGCTGTCGGTGACGCTGCCCGCATCGATGAAGGGTACGATACCGATCGTATCGGTGATCTTCACGCGCGCCTCCAGCGACGCCGTCACGTAGGAACGTCCGCCGAGCGCATCCCCCTTGGAATTATAGGGCGTGATCTCCTGATAGCCATAGCCGCGAACCGATCCGCCGCCGCCGGCATAGAAGCGCCGGGTGGCGGGAATATCCTGGACGCTGTTCGCGCCCAATAGCGAGCCGGCAGCAAGCTTGCCGGCGAAGACGACATTGTTGTTGGCGCCTATGCCCTTATAGCCGGTGATCGAACCCTCGAAGGAACTGAACACCGTGCCGCCCATGGTCTCGTAGCTCGGCTTGGCGCTGATGGAGGCGCGAAAGCCTTCGGTGGGATCCAGCTTGTTGTCGCGCGTGTCGCGGACATATTCGAGCGGGATCGCGACGGTCAGATATTTCTGTTTTCCGAAGGCGTCGGTCGTGTCGGCTTCATAGGAGACCTCGCCGCCGGCGGAGACCGTGTCCTGATCGTTGATTTCATAGGCAAGGCCGCCGCTCGCCGTCACCGTATTGGCATCATAGGCGTCCGGGTGCAGGCTCTGCATCTTGAGGCCGGCGGTGAAGGTCGCCGACGGGTAGAACGTTGCCGGCCGGACGTAGGTAATGCCGGCGGTATAATCGAGCTGGCCGATATCGGCGGTCTCGCCGATGCGCGATACCGATCCTTCGATGCGCAGCGTATCGGCGCGTCCCGTCAGATTGCGATGCCCCCAATAGCCCTGCAGGCCGAAGCCGTCGATGGTGGAATATTGCGCGCCGACGCCGAGGAAGCGCTGTTTGCCCTCGGATACTTCGATGGTCGTCGGGATGCTGCCATCCGGGGCCAGCTTGTCGGCCTCGCGGATGGTGACGCTGGAGAAGACGCCGAGTTTTCGCAGGCGGTCCGACGCCTTCTTCAATTCGTCGGGCGAGTAGGGCTTGCCTTCATTGATGCGGGCATAGCGCTTGATGAAATCCGGATCGACCGATTTCTGGCCGGTAACGCCGACATTGCCGAAAGGCGCCACCGGGCCGCTTTCGACCTTGAGCGAGACATCGACCGTATTCGTCGCGTGGTCGGCAACGACGTCGCGCTTGTCGAGCCTGGCAAGCGGATGCCCTTCATTCTTGAAGTCGGCAACCATCTTGTCAGCCGCCTTGAGAATGTTCAGGGAGCCGGCATCTCCGCCATGCGCCAATCCATAACGGGTGGGATCCAGCCTGCTGGCATCGCCGAGCAGGGTGACCCTGCCGAGCTTGAAGAGCGGGCCTGGTTCGACGCTGATGGCAACGGCGACAGGTTTGGAGCGGCCGAAGGTGGGCGTCGGCGGCAATGCGTCGAGAGCCGTGCCGTTGACGGTGATGGTCACTACGCCGCCGTAGCGTGCCTTTTCATAGAGGGCGGCGATCAGCCGGTCGCGATCGTCGCGCGCCTTCACGACAACGCCGAGGTCGCCGGATACGGGCTTGTCCTTGTCGGAAACCAGCATGGAGCTCCGCTCCAGGGCTTCCTTCAGGTCCTTGTCGAGATTGTCCGCCTTGAAATCGACCGTATAGCGCACGGGATCGGACACCTGATCCGTCGCTTCGTCTTCACCCCAGAGCTTTATTCCGAAGAGCTTGAAAGCAAAGGCATTTCCGGCGCACACCGGACCGAGCGCGATCGTCGCCGCAACCGCTGCCACGGTTCCTGCCTGCCGATACGCAATACTCTTCTTCGGTTCAGTTCTTTTATGCATACGCCGCTTTACGGTTACATGAGAACTTACTCAGCTTGACGTTTCCCCCAGGTTAACGCGCGGCCACCATAGAGGCAAAAGTGCCTGAGGTGTACCGTTTTGGAGTCAAAAACCTGGAAAAGATGACCACTACGGGTGGAAATTGATAGATTTTCCGTGGGTTTCCGGCCTCTCCGGCCTGCTGTCGGGCAATGCATAAAGGTGTTGCCGCTGCGCCTGCATTTGACGTAGTTGCAGCTCAACCGGGAATTTTTCGGCAGCCGGAATCAAAAAGTCCCGGACTTGCGGTCCGGGACTTCGATGTCTGAAACAGGGATCGATCAGTAGCCGCCGTATCCGCCGCCGTAGCCACCACGATAGCCGCCGCGCGGGCAATCGTCGATGTAGCGACGGCCGTAACGGTCGCGGTAGTAGCACTGGCCGGGCTGCTCCTGGACGCTGCCGATAACCGCGCCGGAGACGCCGCCGATCGCTGCGCCGACTGCTGCGCCGCGCACGTTACCGGTGACAGCGCCACCGATGATGGCGCCGGACGCTGCGCCGATGCCTGCGCCCTGTTCGGTCGGCGTGCAGCTTGCGATAGACAAGCCGACCAATGCGAGCATAAGAATTTTTTTCATTTACTCTCTCCAACGTTAGTTAAGCCGAACCCCGGCCAACGTCGTCCCTATTCTTCAGCTCCACCACGATGGGCTGTCTTTTCAGTCCTGCAACTACGAAAAAATATCGTGCAAAATATGATTGTCCATCGGGCGCGAACAGTTTTTTTGCTCCTGGTTAAAGCTGGCCTCGTATTCGGACAATAAAACGGCCGGCACGGCATAGAAAATCTGCCGCGCCGCTAAAGTAGAGGTTGATTGGACTACAAAAAAGTCAAATGATGCCTTCTGCCTCTGGAGGAGAGGCAAGGAGGAAAATATGGCAAAAGTGACTTTGACGGTGAATGGCCGTCCGGTCAGCGGCGAGTGTGAAGAACGCACGCTGCTTGTCCATTTCATCAGAGAAAAACTCGGCCTGACCGGAACGCATGTCGGCTGTGACACCAGCCAGTGCGGCACTTGTGTCATTCATATGGATGGCAAGTCGGTGAAGAGCTGTTCCATCCTGGCCGTTCAGGCTTCCGGCTCCAAGATCACAACCATCGAGGGTCTGGCCGCCAATGGCGAGCTGCACCCCGTTCAAGCCGCCTTCAAGGAGCATCATGGCCTGCAATGCGGCTTCTGCACGCCGGGCATGGTGATGACAGCTGTCGACATGATCAATCGTCATGGCGGGGCATTGGACGAAAAGACGGTGCGCAGCGAGCTTGAAGGCAATATCTGTCGGTGCACCGGCTATCACAACATCGTCAAGGCGGTGCTGGCGGCCAATGCCGAGATGAACGCCGCGAGCCAAGCGGCCGAATAGAGTTTCACCGAGACCGTCTGGCGAACGCCAATGATCGTCGTCTTGGCGTGGTGCCAGGCCCGCAACCCCGATGGGAGGATGTGATGGGCGTGGAAGGCATTGGCGCGCGCGTGGCGCGCAAGGAAGACAAGCGATTTCTGACAGGCAAGGGGCGCTACACCGACGACATGGTGACGCCGGGAATGAAATACGCCTATTTCGTTCGCAGCCCGCATGCACATGCGAAGATCAAGGGTATCGATGCATCGGCGGCACTCTCCATGCCGGGCGTGATCGGCGTGCTCGAGGGCAAGCAGTTGCTGGCCGATGGCATCGGCAACATAATCTGCGGCTGGATGATCCATTCCAAGGATGGGTCGCCGATGAATATGGGCGCTTGGCGGCCGCTGGCGGTCGACACCGTTCGTTATGTTGGCGATGCCGTCGCCATCGTCGTTGCCGATAGTCTCGGCGAGGCACGTGATGCGGCCGAGGCCGTCGCGGTCGATTATGAGGAGCTGCCTGCCGTCGTCGAGGCGGTGGATGCGCTGAAAGCAGGCGCGCCGCAGATCCATCCGGAAGCGGCAAACAATCTGATCTTCGACTGGGAGCTTGGCGATGCGGCGGCGACCGACAAGGCGATCGCCGAAGCCGCACACGTCACCGAGATCGAGATCCATAACAACCGGCTTTCGCCGAACGCCATGGAGCCGCGCGCCACGCTCGGCATCTACGATGCGGCCGAAGACCATTATACCTGCTACACGACCAGCCAGAACCCGCATGTGGCCCGGCTCGTCATGAGCGCCTTCTACAATGTCGCGCCGGAAAACAAGCTGCGCGTCATTGCGCCCGATGTCGGCGGCGGCTTCGGCTCGAAGATCTATATCTACCCGGAGGAAATCGTCTGCCTGTGGGCGTCGAAGAAGACCGGGGTGCCGGTCAAATGGACGGCTGATCGCACCGAAGCCTTCCTGACGGATGCGCATGGCCGCGATCATCTCTCCAAGGTGAAGATGGCCTTCGACGCGCAAAACCGCATCACGGCGCTCAAAGTCGACACCATCGCCAATCTCGGCGCCTATATGTCGCTCTTCTCCTCGGCGGTGCCGACCTATCTCTATGCGACGCTGCTGTCGGGCCAATATGACATTCCGGCGATCCACGCCAATGTCCGTACGGTCTATACCAATACCGTGCCCGTCGATGCTTATCGCGGGGCAGGGCGTCCGGAAGCGACCTATCTTCTGGAGCGCACGGTGGAGACGGCTGCGCGCGAACTCGGTGTCTCGCCGGCGGAACTCCGCCGGATCAACTTCATCCGCTCCTTCCCCCACCAGACGCCCGTCATCATGAACTATGATGCCGGCGACTACGAGGCTTCGCTCAATGCCGCCATGCAGCAGGCGGACTGGAGCGGTTTTGCTGCCCGCAAGGCGGAGGCTGCCGCCCGCGGCATGAAGCGCGGCATCGGCATGAGCTGCTATATCGAGGCGTGCGGCATCGCGCCGTCGCAGGCGGTCGGGTCTCTCGGTGCCGGCGTTGGCCTGTGGGAATCGGCCGAGGTGCGGGTGAATGCGGTCGGAACCATCGAAGTGCTCACCGGCTCGCACAGCCACGGGCAGGGGCATGAGACGACTTTTGCGCAACTCGTCGCCGACCGGCTCGGCGTGCCGATCGACAGCGTGTCCATTGTCCACGGCGATACCGACAAGGTGCAGATGGGCATGGGCACCTATGGTTCCCGCTCGGGCGCCGTCGGCATGTCCGCCGTCGTCAAGGCGCTCGACAAGGTGGAGGCGAAGGCGAAGAAGATCGCCGCGCATCTGATGGAGGCCGACGAAAGCGATATCGTCATCGAGAACGGCGAAGTGAAGGTGGCGGGCACCGACAAATCCCTGCCATGGTTCCAGGTGGCGCTCGCTTCCTATACGGCGCATAACCTGCCTGCCGGTATGGAGCCGGGCCTCAAGGAAACCGCCTTCTACGATCCGGCCAACTTCACCTTCCCGGCCGGCTGCTACATCTGCGAAGTCGAGGTGGATCCGGAAACCGGCAAAACCGAGATCGTGCAGTTCGTCGCGGCCGACGACTTCGGCAATATCATCAACCCGATGATCGTCGAAGGGCAGGTGCATGGCGGCATCGCGCAGGGCATCGGCCAGGCGTTGCTGGAAGGCGTGCATTACGACGAGAGCGGCCAGCTTCTGACGGCGAGCTTCATGGATTACACCATGCCCCGCGCCGACGATCTGCCGTCCTTCCAGCTTTCGCACCAGAATACGCCGTGTCCGAACAACCCGCTTGGGATCAAGGGATGCGGCGAGGCGGGTGCCATCGGCTCGCCGCCGGCGCTGATCAACGCCATCACCGATGCCATCGGCAACAACGCGCTGACCATGCCGGCGACCCCGCTCAAGGTGTGGGAAGCGGCACGGGCGGCTGGCTGAGAGGAGGATAGGACAATGTACGCAACGAATTACCATCGCGCCTCCTCGGTCGACGAAGCCGTAAAGCTCCTGTCGAACGCGGACGAGGGCAAATACGTCTCCGGCGGCATGACGCTGATTGCCACCATGAAGCAGCGCCTGGCATCGCCGAGCGATCTCGTCGATCTGAGGCATATCCCCTCGCTCAAGGGGATCCGCGTCGATGGCCGCAGGGTCACCATCGGAGCGGCGACCACCCATGCGGAGGTCGCCTCTTCGGCCGCCATCCGCGCGGTCTGTCCGGCGCTCTGCGAGCTTGCCGGCATGATCGGCGATCCGCATGTCCGGCATATGGGCACGATCGGCGGCTCCGTCGCCAACAACGATCCGGCGGCGGATTATCCATCGGCGATGCTGGCGCTGAATGCCACCATCGTCACCGACCGGCGCCAGATCGCGGCTGACGATTTCTTCCGGGGCCTGTTCGAGACGGCGCTGGAAGGTGCCGAGCTGATCACTTCGATCGCCTTCGACGCGCCGGAAAAGGCCGGATATGCCAAGTTTCCCAATCCGGCCTCGCGCTATGCGATGACGGGGGTCTTCGTCGCCAAGAGTGCCGGCGGCGTGCGCGTTGCCGTTACCGGCGCGGGAGCAGACGGCGTATTCCGTCAGACGGATATGGAGCAGGCGCTTGCGGCGAATTGGTCGCAGGCTGCCGTTGCGGCCGTAACTGTGGATTCATCGGCGCTGCTGTCCGATCTGCATGCCACGGCCGAATATCGCGCCAATTTGATCAAGGTCATGGCGAAGCGCGCCGTGGCTGCCGCATAGACTCACCATGAAATGATACCGGAGCGGCGGCTCGAAGCCGCCGCTCCGGCTTTTTCGCTTCGCGCGCGGTTTCGATTGTCAAATTGACGTGAATCACTATTCTTGTCTGGAACTGTTCAAAATTAGGGGCCATTTGCCGCAGCGGGCGCGAAAGCAATGCAGAGGGGTTGACGTGTGAACCGGCATTCTCGAAAACGGTTGCACGGTACTGGAGCAGATGATGGATTTCGAAGCATTTTTTAAGGGCGAGCTGGAAGGTCTTCACGATGAGGGCCGCTACCGGATCTTCGCGGATCTCGAACGCCGCCGTGGCAATTTCCCCCGCGCAATCCGGCATACGCCCAATGGCCCGCAGGAAGTGACCGTCTGGTGCTCCAACGACTATCTCGGCATGGGCCAGCATCCGAACGTGATCGAGGCGATGAAGCAAGCGATCGATCACTGTGGCGCGGGTGCGGGAGGCACCCGGAATATTTCTGGCACCAACCACTACCATGTTCTGCTCGAGCAGGAACTTGCCGATCTGCACGGCAAGGAAGCCGCGCTGATCTTCACCTCCGGCTACGTCTCCAACTGGGCGACGCTCGGCACTCTCGGCGCGCGCATTCCCGGCCTCATCATTTTCTCGGATGCGCTCAACCATGCATCGATGATCGAAGGCATCCGCTATGCGAAGTGCGACAAGGTCATCTGGAAGCATAACGACCTGCACGATCTCGAAGCCAAGCTGAAGGCTGCCGATCCCAAGGCGCCGAAGCTCATCGCTTTCGAATCCGTCTATTCCATGGATGGCGACATCGCTCCCATCAAGGAAATCTGCGATCTCGCCGACAAGTATGGCGCGATGACCTATCTCGACGAAGTGCATGCCGTCGGCATGTACGGCCCGCGCGGCGGTGGCATTGCCGAGCGCGAAGGCCTGATGGATCGTCTGACCGTCATCGAAGGCACGCTCGGCAAGGCGTTCGGCGTCATGGGCGGCTATATCGCTGCTTCGAGCGCGCTTTGCGATTTCGTCCGGTCCTTCGCCTCCGGCTTCATCTTCACGACGTCGCTGCCGCCGGCCTTGGCTGCCGGTGCCGTCGCCTCCATCCAGCATCTGAAGGTCAGCCAGTTCGAACGCATGCGCCATCAGGATCGCGTGCGCAAGCTGCGCGCCCAGCTTGATGCTGCCGGTATTCCGCATATGCCGAACCCGAGCCACGTCGTGCCGGTCATGGTCGGCGATGCGGCCAAGTGCAAATGGATTTCCGACCTGTTGCTTGACGCTGGCGTCTATGTCCAGCCGATCAACTATCCGACTGTGCCGAAGAAGACCGAGCGCCTGCGCATCACGCCGACGCCGCTGCATTCGGATGGCGATATCGAACAGCTGGTCGGTGCGCTGCACGCCCTGTGGTCACGCTGTGCGCTGGCAAGGGCCGTCGCGTAACGAGATCCGCATCATCATTGCGGAAATGCCTGGCGTAGCGCCCATTTCCGCAATGTCTTTCAAGACAGCAGAGTTAGTTCCGGCTTATCTAAGCCAGGCTGGTTTGCCAGGCCTGCAGCTGAGCGAGGGTGGCGGTCGCTCCGCCGCAGGCGATTATCAGCACGCGCTCGAAACGTGCAAGCCTCTCGGCATGGGCGTAGGCGACGGCCAATGCGGCGCCGCAAGCCGGCTCCACCAGGACGCGGTGATCGTCGAGGAAGCGCATGCAGGCGTCGACGGCTGCACTGTCATCGACGACAACGCAATCGACCGGCCTGTTTTGGGTGATCTCAAAGGCCCGTTTGGCGACCTTGCGAGCGCCAAGCGATGTCGCGATGCTGGTGATGGCAGGCAGTTCCACCGGCCTGCCGGCTTTGACGGCAGCTGCGAGCGAGGCGGCGCCTTCCGTCTCCGCGGCGATGATCGGAACATGTTGAAGGCCGTTGCGGTCGAGCCCTTCCGAGACGCCGGCCAGCAGGCCACCGCCGCCCACCGAAAGAACGACCGCATCGAACGGCACGCCGGCTCTGACGACCTCGTTGATCATCGTCGCGTGGCCTGTCCAGAGGAGCGGATCATCGAAGGGGTGGATGAATGCCGTTTCCGCATCGACTGTCTGCAGCGCGCGCTCATTTGCCTCCTGCCAGGATGCCCCGTGAACGAAAACCTCGGCGCCCTCCTGGCGGATCAGCGCTTTCGCCCGGTCCGACGCCGTCTCGGGAACGAAGACCGATACGGGGATGGAAAGGCAACGTCCGGCATAGGCGACCGCAATGCCGGCATTGCCGCCGGAGGAGGAGACGAAGCGCCGCTTTCCGTTTGTCGCGTGATGTTCGCAGGCAGCACCGATGCCTCTGATCTTGAAGGAGCCTGGCGGCTGGAGCGCATCCATTTTCAGCCAGATGGAGCGTCCTGATGCCTGACTGAGCGGCCGGGATTCGAGCAGTGGCGTTTCGAGATGCAACGGCATGGAATGATCTATCCAGAGGGTGTTGTCGGCGATGGGGTTTAGGCGGCCTTTTCCCGCTGGGCGATAAGCACGGCTGCACGGCTGCGTGCTTCCGCGTCCGCGGCAAAGACGGCGTCCATGGTTTCGGCGCTGCCGGTTGAAATCATCTCGTCCATGACGGCTTCGGCGATATCGGCCATTTCCAGGAAGCCGATGCGGCCATCCACGAAGGCATGAAAGGCAATTTCTTCGGCTGCATTCATGATCGCGCCCTGCAGGCCGCCGCGTTGAAGCGCAGTGCGGGCAAGGCGCAGTGCCGGGAAGCGGACCTCGTCCGGCGCCTCGAAATCGAGCCGGGCGAGCTTGGCGAAATCCAGCCGATCGACGCTGAGCTTGGTGCGGGCGGGGTAGGTGAGCGCATAGCCGATGGCCGTGCGCATGTCGGGACAGCCGAGCTGCGCCAGCACGGAGCCATCCGTATAGCCGACCATGGAATGGATGACCGATTGCGGGTGCACCACCACTTCGATCTGATCCGGCCGCACGTTGAACAGGTGCTTGGCTTCGATCATCTCCAGCGCCTTGTTGAACATCGAGGCGCTGCCGATGGAGATCTTGAAGCCCATCGACCAGTTCGGATGGGCGCGGGCGATAGCGGGCGTGACATTGGCCATCTGCTCGCGCGTCCAGGTGCGGAAGGGACCGCCGGACGCGGTCAGGATGATGCGCTCCACCGCATGCTGCTGGTCTTCCTCCAGCGCCTGAAAAATGGCGCTGTGTTCGCTGTCGACCGGGATCAGCCGGCCACCGCCTTCGGCAACGGCGCGCACGAAAAGATCGCCGGCGGAAACGAGACATTCCTTGTTGGCAAGGGCAATGTCGGCGCCGCGGCGGGCGGCCGCCAGCGTCGGTGGCAGACCGGCGGTGCCGATGATTGCAGCCATCACCCAATCCGAGGGCATCGAGGCGGCTTCGATCAGGGCATTCTTGCCCGCGCCGGCGGCAATGCCTGATCCGGCCAGGGCATCCTTCAAATCCCGATAGCGCTCTTCATTGGCGGTGACGGCGAAAGCGGCGCCGCAGGCCTTGGCCTGCTCGGCCAACAGGGCGATATTGTCATGCCCGGTGATCGCCGCGATGTCGAAGGCGTCGCGTCCGCCCAGCTGGGCAATGACGTCAAGTGTGTTCTGGCCGATGGAGCCGGTCGAACCCAATATCGTCAGGCGACGACGCGCCTTGCTGCCGGTGTTCATTCAGGTATCCGCATTTGCTGCTGTTCTCCAAGGCTCTACAGGGGATTGCCGGGAGCGGCAAGTCCGCTGCTGCGCAGCCACTGCCAGAGGTGGAGGTGTGGCGAGCCTGAACTTACTGATTTGACGATATTTTCGCTCTCCGTTGAACCAAATGGCAAGTGCTGCGTTTTCCGACCACTTGGATGCAGAAGGTGACGAATGGTTTTTAAGGCTGCAACGTTTCACGGCACGGAACTCTATCTGGAAAGCGAACAGGCAAGGCGATCCGCCCTGGAATCCGCCGTTGCCAATGCGCTGGCCGTTGCCGGCGGTATCGATGCTTCCGATGTCACGGTAACAGCCGCAGGCCAGGAAATCCGCCTGGACGGCTCGGTGGCGACACTGCAGGAGGTGAGGCGGGCGACAGCGGTCGCCGAGTCGATCCGCGGGGTCAGGCTGGTGAGGAACCGGATTGTCGTAGGGTAACTCAGTTAATACCTAAAACGTAATGAACGCTGGTAATTTCCGCAAACATCGAGCGTGCGGATGGAGCGGTTTAATAGGTTTGTCCCAGATAAGATAGATCGTAGTTGATTTTGTTGCGTTTTTTACCATCGTTTAATTTGATCTGTCCCAGACGCTTTAATAGGTCTGTCCCTGAAATCGCCACCAGAATTAGGGCAATAAAAAAGGCTCCGAAACCGGAGCCTTCAAAAACGTCGTATGATGATGGCGGTGCTAGGCCGTTACTCGGTCAAAAGTGAACTTATCCAGATCGCTCCGCCAATAGTACCTTCCTGGCCGGGACCCGGGGTCGAAGCTTGGCTCAATGCCGAGCAATTCCATGCGTCGAACGATCACGTCAGCGCGTGTGCCATAGATCGAGGCGATTTCAGCAACTGAAATATGAACGCGCTGAAAATCCTCGAGAGCCTTCGGTTCGATGAAAGACTGCATCTGGCGCGACGAACGATTGAGTCTCGTGACCGACGAAAGGACTCCGCTGGCGACAAGAGGGTAGATTTTGTATTTCGCGGTATTCAACAGGTCGGCGGCTTCCGCAATCGACAGCAGATCGGTTCCGATCTCCCGTCTGGCTACAAGACGCCTCTTCCCCTGGGCCTCCTTCAGATTCACGAAGAGATTGCCGAACGTGAGGCCGGTGCCGGTCCGGGCAACACCATGAATTTGGCCGTCCAGAATCATTTCAACAACTTCATTTAGCTGGCAGTTGCACCTGTGGGCCACCTTCAAGATTGGCAGGTAGCCATCGAGATCGATCGCAGTCTGAGCCCGTTTAAACAGGCGACTTTGAAAGTCGGTCAGCTCCTGCCTGCTGATGCGGGTGTAGATGCGAAGATCGCCACGATCTGCCTCGACGCGAGGCAAAAAACCGGCATCGATAATCTCGTGCAGCCTTGGCCCCCTCAAATCCAGAATGGCCGCCGCCTCGGTAAGGGACAGGGCATCCTGCGCGGCCTTCAGAATGGGCTTCGCCAGCTCAGCGTCGAAGGAAACCCTTGCCGTTGTTGCCGTTCCCGCTTTCAGGAGTCCGGCTTTCGTCAAAAGTTCTACGATGCGCGGTTCCCCCAGGCCGTATTCGACACTCGCTGAGCGTACGGTGTGGCGGTAGCGCCTGCGCGTGGGCAGAATACAGATATGACCTTCACCCAGTGGCATGTTTCTTTCCGCGAGGTCCTGAAATAGCTCGACGAGAGTTGTATAGGCCGGAACATCGCGATTGCGACGAAGCCAGCTCAGGATCGGTTCCATCGGGGCGGCCTCGTCTTCCGAGGCGGGGCTTTCACCGAGCACAAGTTCCGAAACCAATTCCGAGATGTAGGCTTCGCCCAGTTTTACGGCGTTGAATCCGTACTCCGCATCGTCAAGGGGCTCGAACGAGCCATTTTCGCTAACCGCAGCGCCGCGATATCGACGCAGAAAGCGGCCGAAATGCTTGCTGAGGTCGGCGACCACATACGCCTCGAGACCATCAAGGAAAGGAAATGACCTCCCTCCCCGGATGCGGCTGGTGAGATAGATGTCCAGCCCCCTCGGGTGATCGCCGTCGGCATCCCTGTCATTGTTGGCAAACTCTTGCGGATGGGACCGAACGAAAGAAGCGAAATCGTCCTGGCCGTCATTACAGGCCACTTCCGTGATGCGCGACCCGTGGAGTGGGCAGGTTCGAATTGCCTTGGTTTCCCACCATGCTCGCACATAAGGGCGGGAGCCGATGCGGCCTTCTCCCGCCCGAAAGTCGTTCTCGATGCAACTGACACAGAAGCGGTGAGTCTTTCCGCGGCGATATTCGCGGCTGAACACCGCATCGCCCAACCCAAAGCAAAGCTTCTTGTCGAGCGTTCGCGAAGCATAGCGAGCAAGTTTTGTGTGGTCTTCTCCAGACCATTCAGCCAGGAGAGCCATGGCAACGGAATCGCCGCGGGAGATCGCGAACGCTGTCGTTTCCGTGCAGTCCAGGAATGCCTCAAGCGAGGGATAGCCGTTTGCAGTGGAGAGGCGGGATGCGAAACCAAGCGGCGTTTCACATTCGTGAAACATGATCGAGATCGGCAGTTTCATCGGAACTTCCTTTCCAAAACCGTTATCAGGCGAGGTCCGCAAGTGCATGACGGGGGACGAGATCGCGCCAGCGGGCGGCGGTAAAGACGTTGTCACGGGGCATGCACCCGGTATCGCGTTCGTAGTTCCGCGCGAACTCCTTGAGCGAGAGCGACTTTCGCCCTCGCTCAAGCGCACGGAAGCATGCCTCCTGCACCATCGCGATCATCGAGCCGAACGCGCCGTTGGCCGCCAGACACAGCTTCTCCGGGAAGTCGTCTTCCAGAAGCTCGGCGGACAAGGCCAGGCCGCATCCTTCGGTGGTTACCTTCGCCAAAATGCCGGTGATCCATTGCGCGTCCGCAGGGCAGCTAAGTGCGTCGTAGCGCAGGACGCGGGAACGGTTGGCAAGCTGGGGGTCGCCCCTGAGCAGTTCCGCCAGCTCGGGAACGCCGGAATAGATCGTGTGCAGAGGCCAGTCGGCAATCTGGATCAGGCTTTTCAGCGTGTCCTGTACATGGCGGATGGCCGTCGCAGTGTTGTGCCGCATGACGTGTTGCATTTCGTCGATATGCAGGTACTTCACGCCACGCTCGCGAAGCTGGACCTTGAGGACCGCAAAGAGCGTGTGTTCCGTCATCCGCTCCCTTGTGGGCAATCCCAAAGCCGTTAGGATCGCGATCGCCAAGGCCTTCGTGTTGCAAGGCCGCGGCGCGTCGATGCTCAGCACTGGCGAGACGGTCTCGCCGTGCTCGTTCAGGTACGGACGGAATTCCGGCATCGTTTCGAAGTGGTGCTGGAGCGAGCGGGTTTTCCCGCTACCCGAATCCCCGATAACAAACAGGGCGCGCCGTTTGGAACCAGCACCCAGTTCGCAGTCTTCGACGTTGACGGCCATCTCCCGGAGATAGGAAGCCAGCTTCGTGTCGCGGCCCGTCGTGAAATAGCTGCCGCGGACGCCAGCCTTGAGGGCGGCGAAGTCGGAAGTTTCGTTGGACTTGGTGTTGGTCATGTCAGTCGTCCTCGTTGTAGTCGAGAGTGGAAACGATAGGTGCCGGCCGCGACGGAGGGCCTTGCTCGGTGGCGGGTGCGTTCGCGCCGGGGGCGGATTTCAGGTGGTCGATGGGCAAGGCGCGCCTCGGCGGCCCGCGGAGTGGATCGGCGGGAAGTGCAATCTCCGACACGAGTTCGGGCAAGATGCCGGACCGACGGGTGCCAGGCTTCCAGCCGCGCATGACTTCCCGCTCCATGCGTTCATATTCTTCGGCGTCGGGAATGGCGGGGTTCAGATGGGCGCGGATGGTCGCCGATTCTCCGGCGCGCCGAAGCTTGTTGACCGCTGCGTACATCGCTGCCATCCCGTCTTCCGCCTCGACGGCATTGTGCGCGAGTTCCTCCTTGCGGGCCGCGATCCACTCAGCGAGCGAAATGTCATCGTCGATGCCGACGGTGTTTTCGACGGTGAACCAGCCCTTGTCGCCTTTCACCGCGATCCAGCGGACGTTCTCGGGATCGGTCTTGATGTCGAACTCCTTCTTGCCGTGGCTCATGCGCTGGACGTTGAGTTCGTCGCTTCCGTAGGTGATGCCCTGGTAGGTGATCCCGTCGTCTGAGATCGGCCGCTTCAAAGGCTCGCCGAAAACGTGGAGCATTTCCTCGTCCGACGGCACCTGCCGAACGCGATACTCCCGCGTGGCGCGGACCCAGGCATTGTGCGGGGAATTCCCGCCGAGCGAGGCATGCGGCTTATTGTGGTAGATGTCGCAGATCGCGTAGGTGAACATCCGGACCAACTCGTCCGTGGTTACCGCAGCAAATTCTTCGGGATCGTAGTCCCCCTTCTCGGCAATCGAACCGAAGGTGCGACCATCGAAGAACTGGGCGATCATCGGGCCGACGGAATGGAAAAGGCTCTCGATGAACGGACGGCGCGCGGGGTCGCCTGCGGGCGGACAAGTCGGGTTCACGAGGGCGGCCTTGAAGACCGCGCGCGTGCGCTCGGCGATGAACGCCGATCCGTTGTCGGAATAGACTTCCTTCGGTCTCAGCATGCCGATCCAGGGCGTTTTTGCGCCCACCGATTGCGAAAGCAACCGCTTGTCCGTCATGATCATGCGAAGCGCCGCGATGGCGGCGTTTGCAGTCGGATTGAATGTCGCCCTGAGCGCGAGGACATAACGGGTCGCAACGTCGATCGCCGCCACGAACCAGATACGCACCTTCGGAATGTTCGCGCGCACCTTCTCTGGGAGGCCCTCGTATAGGCCCGTTTCCACGAGCAGCGTCATGAGGTCGACATTGACTTCGTCAATCTCGACACGCTGTCCGGGAGCCAGGATGTCGTAGCTCCGCAGGTTCCTGGCGTACTTGTCGACCGCCCACTTTTCGCCGTGACGGCTGGCGTCTTTCTCGAACTCGTCGAACCGGTTGATCATCGATTCGAACTTGGTTCTCGAAACCTTGTGCAGCTTCGTGGCCCGCGTCTGGTTGATCTCGAAAAGCTCGGCGCAATACAGCAGGTAGCAGTGAGCCTTCGTGGGTTTCTTGCGCGACAGATACCGACGCGCGCCACGGTGGGCGACCGCCATGCTCTCGGGGCAGCTCATGAAGAGGCGCTTGCCGGGGCCGTGATGACGATGCGCCAGCGCGAGCGTCTTCCTGCCGCATCCCATGTAATCGGCATAGTCGCGGTTGAACTGGCGCACCGACGGCGCACCGAACGAAATGGCCCCCTGATCCCCCCGCTTGCGGCGCTCGCCCTTCGTACCCTTTTCGATTTCATCCGCCCACTGGTCGAGCAGAGGCTGAAGCTTCTCTTCGGAGCGGGGAAGCGCCTTCCCGGCTCTGAGGCACTCGTCCTCATAACGCAGGATAAGCTTCTCGCGAAAGCTCGGCAGGGTGCGTTTCTCGGGATCGAGGTCTTCGAAGGTCTCGTCGCCCCAGATGAGGCGCAGTTTCTGTTCCGGGATGCTGTTATAGCGATAGCGGATCGCCGCCCGCTTTTCCGTCAGTCGGCGGTGGATTTCCGCGTGGCTCATAAAGACCTCGCGCCCGTCATCTTCGTGACGCACTACGTAGCCGTCCCCATCGGCGCGCAACGGAATGTAATTCTGGTTGGCGCAGGTGAAGAGGTCGGTGTCATCCATCTCGACAATGGAGTGGTGGTAGACGAGCGCAGGCAGGGCGTGGTTCGGCATCGAGGTCTCTTGACTCCGTTGAAAACGACAGGGCAGCGGGGGAAAGGACAGTCAGGACGGCACGGTCAGCCAGCTCAGGTCCGAAATGCGCCCCCGGGAGAGCGGGACCAGATGGCCATGATCAATCAGTTGCCACACGGCATCGCGCCGACTTCCGACATGGCGGCAGCCTCGGAGCAATTCGCCGAACCGGAAACGACCGGCGAGACGTTTCGCGATCGATAGGGTGGTTTCGTACTCGATCGTGTCGAAATGCTCGCGGGCGCGCAGGATGTCGTGGGCGTTATAGAATGCCCCGTAGGTTGCATTCTCCTCCGTCATGAGGCGCAGGTCGTCCGCCACATGGGAGAAGTCTTCTCTGGCGATCCTGTCGAACATGTCGAGGATTTGGGCCTGCTTGCGGGCGTGTTTCACCGCGATGGCCACGCGGTAGCCGTCGTTGAATACCACGTAGTAATCGAAGGTATGGTCGTGGATCACGCCATCGTCGTCGAAGAACGGGAGGATGGGGAACTGGGAATGAAGTTCCCGCACATCGGCGCGCGCCTGGATGATCGTCGAGACACGATGTTCCAGCTCGCTCTCGTGGAACACCACGGTGCCGTTGAAGATCGTGAAACCGCGCGCCGTCTTCGCCTGGCGAAGCGCCGGACGCCGCGTCGCGTGTCCTTCGGTCGGCTCGTTCCAGAAGAGCGGGATGTCGCCGCGCTGGCTGGTGCGGCCGCGGTATTTACAGTCCTCCGCCTCGGTGCGGCCGCGCTTACCCTTCAGCTGGATTACGGGGGCTTCGTATTGCCGAGAAGACGCAGCCATAGGCGCAGGCGCACGGCGACGGTCGACAAGAAAGCCGAGTCCGGCCTTCTTGAGCGCGATATTACGGGCAACCGTGTGGGCGATGTTCATGCTCGGCTCCTTCCACCTTGTCGCTAAGCGACCTGCAAGATTGGCTGGAGGAGATGCCTTTTCGGAAGAGGACCAGCCTCGTTTCGAGAAGTCAAAACCTGCCACTCGTAGTATGGCTCCGCCGTCCGCGGGGACGGTGATCCCCGCGTCGGGTAGCTATCTTCCGGTTGCTGTGCTTACAGGCCGTGGCGGCCCGGGCGGTCGGATACGGAGCAGATCATGCGGGCGATCTCCTCCTCCAACGGGATGGTCGTCAGGTCGTCGAGGGTGGGAAGATCGATGTCGGCCGTTCCGATAAAGAAAGCGGAATCGAGAATGTGTTTGGACAGATACATGGGCGCACTTCTCCTATGGCCGCTCGCGTAGGCGGCGGCGTGCGTTGAAACGGATTGGAAAGCGGAGCTCCGTCCGGCGTCTACCTAGACCGGCCAGCGAGGAGCAATGCAGTCAGGCGTCGCCGCCTGGCTATTCGCTCCGGTTCACGGGCGGTGGGGCAGATGGTTTCCGGGGCAAGATGTGCCCCGGAAACCGACGTCCGGCGTGCGGGAGAACGCGGATCGACGATCGCCGTTAACGCTTTACGCGTCATACGGCGATGTGGGCCGGTTTTCCGTTTGATTTCCGGGGCGTGCCCATCTACAAGTGTGTCATGGCTTAAATCTCCAAGTGCGAGCCATCGGCTGACACCTGCGTCAACAGGTCCAGCCACTCCAAAACGGACCGCTTTCCCGAGTGGTCCGTTTCTATCTCCGGCACCAGACAACTGGCACCGTTGAGCGGCATGTAGCCCTACACCCCCGGCAATATCAAGACCCCAACCTTGAGCGAAAAATGCGACTCGCGGCCGAGATTCAACTCTGACGCGTCCACTCGATTTTTGACTCATCAGCTCTCTCCAGCAGACGGGCACGCGGTGCGCAAGGAAATTCGCGGAAAACCGGAGACCACTGATTTCCTTGGAAAATTCAAGAACTCCTTGGCGAATCCTTGGAGACGCAAAACAGCAGCTGGGAGGCACAAGTGTCGCAAGGATTCGACGATCCGATGCCTCGCTCAGCGAGTTCTTGAATTCTCGTTTTGGATGTACCGGGCTCCTGTTCTCGCAGACGGCGTCGAGAAGCCAAGAAGCCTTGCGTGGTCTCGGTTTCGAAGGCGTCGACACTTGACATGTGCCATCTGAAGAAGATTGCGAGACCAGCGCGAGCAGTCTGTATTTTTCCGAGCTATCCGAAGAGGTCGCGTTAGCCAAACCGTCGGAGAATTCCTTACTTTCATGTCTTGCCATGACGCGATCTCCTTTCTTTGGCAAGGATTCGGGAAAGGATTCCCGATTTTAATAATTCAAGAACTCGATGCGGCAATTGATCGAGATTTCCTTTGCGCAGGCGTGTTGGCTGACTGACTTGAGCGGAGGTTCATTCGGCAGCTCCGTGCAACCTATGCCGGTAGATGCGAAAATTAACCTTTCTGAAATCGTTCGTGAAAAAAATCGATTTCAGGCTCTTCGAAGACCAGTTGGCTCATTCAAACAGCCGATTGTGTCGCTCGAAGCGGCGTCTTGCAGTGCGGCACGAACGTCATCCGCCGAGAGCATACGCTCCTTCATAAGCCTCTCGTGCAAGGTGAGCAGGACGCTTCGATGTTCGTCGAGTAGCGACTTCGCCCGCTGGAATTGGGTTTTCAGCATGACGTCCACCGCCTGCCGGAGACCCTTTCGCTGCGATCTGAACGCCGACAACCGTTCGGGAGTATCGGCGGTTTCCACCGCGAAGCTGCCGCCCAAGCCCCATTTGATTTCCATCATCGTCGCCAACTCGGTTGCCTGGTTCAGGTCCGCGTGCGGGTGACCGGCCGCTGCGGTCTCGAAGTCTCCGAACATCAGCTCCTCGGCCGCGGCTCCCGCGAGCAGCACCGCGATCTTGTTCTGGAAGTAAGTCGACGTTTTTCGGGCGAACATCCGTTCCTGGAACCTGGCCCCTCCCAGGGGCTGAACGACCAAGTCCTCTCTAACGGTTCTGTTGATCGAAACGGAGATCAGGGGATCGGCATCAACCAGCACACCGACGATGGCGTGGCCGAGTTCGTGGACGGCAACGAGTCGCTGCATGGCAATCGGGATCGTCCGAGTGGGTGGCAATGCTCCCTTGACGTCGGCAAGGACAATATCGCGACCCTGCCGGCGAGCGCCACGACGGGCCTGCCGGACACCCTTTTCGATATCCGCTCCCGACCACCCTTCCGACGCCGAAGCGACGATCCGGATTTCCTCGTCCGAGAGGTTGTCGCCCAGGTAGAAACGGAAGATGCCCGCACGGGTTTCTTCGTCGGGTAGCCCGATCTCGAAATGGCGTTCGAGGCGGCCGGAGCGCAGCAATGCGGCATCGATCAGATGAGGATAGTTCGTAGCGCCAATGACGATGACGCCGTCACGAGCTTGCCCACCGTCCAAAAGTTCAAGGAGGCCGTTGATCACCTGACGGGCATAGGACGAGTTGCGACCCGCGTCCTCGGTCCGGCTCCCGATGGAATCAAGCTCGTCGATCAACAGGATGCTCGGCTTCGCAGCTTCGGCGTCTGCGAAGCTCTTCCGCATAGCCGTCAGCATGTCGCCAAGGTAGCCGGAACCTGAGGATTGCCACTGAGCCGCCGATGCGTAGACGAACTTCGCTCCGCAGGTGCGTGCCAAGGCTGACCCGAACGAGGTTTTGCCCGAACCCGGCGGACCATACAGAAGGACGCCGCGATCAATGTCGTCCCAGGTGATCTTTCCGTCACGCCACGCTTCCACGTCGTCAGAGAGTTCCAGTCCCCAAGACTTCGCGTCACCGTAACCCGAGAGTTCGTGCAGGGTCGGCCCGGAAGGGACGTCCGTCGAAACACCCGTATTGGGATACAGACGCAGCCTCCGAAGAGCGGCAGGCAACGGACGCCCGTGTCGAACGGCGATCGCTGCGTGGATCGGGGGCTGACTGGCGAGGAGAGCAGCGTCTTCGTCGGTAAGATTCCCGAAGCCCATGTTGCGTGCTGCGATGCGGTGATCATCGGCCGAAGGAGATGGTAGCTCCGCGACGACGTCTGCCGCGAGTCGGATTTCGTTGGCCAAGAGTTTCTTGTCGGCTACCAGAATGATAGCGCGTCTGAGTCTCTTGAGTTTCCTGAATTCCATGAACCCTTCATCCACGTCGGTCTCGTCAAGGACCGGGACGACGTAGTTGTAGCCTTCCACCTTGCTCAGTGGCAGGGTTCCCTCGAGCAGAAATCTGGCCGCGCGTTGGTACGCATTGAAGTTGCCGCCCGGTGGCAACGCGAATGCCACGACGAACCCCGATCGCTTCTTGAGGAAGTGCCGGAGAACTCGGGACATGGTGATGACCGCCAGATGGGTGGGCAGCGAGAGGGCATCGCTCTCTTCGTCGCCATAAGGGTCGATATATGTTTTAGGGAAGCGTCTGTTTTTCTTGGTGGTCATTGTTGCCTCGGTGTTCGGAATTGGAGCGCGGACTGAAGGACGCGCATATCCGTCTCACCGTGGTCTCAGGACCGATCAGGCCAGCATCGAGGTCCACCGAGATGAAGCCCTGAATGATCAGGCTTGCAAAACCGGCCACCGCTTTCGTTTCCGTGAAGGCCGCCAGGCTTTCCGCAACGGTCAGGGTACCGTTTTCGTCGAGCCCGGCGAGCAAACGTAGCCGATCTCCGAGCGGCACCTGGCAGTTGGCATACCTTAGGAGGTCCTTTGCATTTCGAAGTCTCGGCCCACCATAGATTTCATCCCGCCGAAGCTGGCGGTATGACATTCCCATTCTCCGTGCGGATGCCGCCAGCAGTTCAACGTCGAGATGCCTGTCGGGGGCATCAACGAGTTCCAGGCAGCCATCGGCATCGAGGATTTCGAAATCCGGAATGTGAGCTTCATCCCCGTAAGGAAGCGAGGACGGCAAGCATTTCCAATGAATGATGGTTGGCTCGAAATCGAAAATACAGGCGGCGTCACGCGACACCTGCGATCTGTAGATGGTGACACCGTCACATTTGATGGTGCCAGCGGGATAATAGGTTCGGATCGACGCGGTTTTTCTTTTGGCGCGCAACGTCAACGCGCGGGACGCAATACCCATAAGAGCACCTCGATAGCCATGGATGATCAGAACCGCCGACGGGCGGTTTCGGTGATCAACGTATTCGTATGAGAGTGCGGTGCTGTTTCATAAAGCGAACAAATAGAGAACATGACGTGCACCGTCAAGAGGTCGCACGCGGAAAAGTTGAATTTTGTTACCATTCGAGGTGCGAGGTTTACTGTCGAACAATCCGCGACCTATGACAAAAACGGTGCGCCAAGCATATTAAACACCGTCTCGAACTGCCAACTCGCTTGCCAAGCTCAAAGGGGTTTCGCTTTATTACCTTCTGCGTTTTGATCTGCGTTTTCTCGGAGGAAGGTCTGGTCGGCCAGAACTACGCGGCGATCTCGGAGGCAGCAGCGCTGGCGCTGATGCTCCGCGAGTCTCCAGCAACGCCTGCTGTGGCGACGTGTCAGCCCCAAGTCGGCTGGCCGCGAGCGCTTTCTGAACCACAATAGCACTCACACGTCTCCTTAGCGCGTAGATAATAGCCGGATTCAAAAAATGCCCCTTGAGCCACCCTGTTAGATACTCCCTGTCGGCAAATCCTGCTTGCTCTTCCAGCATTTCGATGAGCAATGGCCATTTGTCGCCGGTGTGACGGATCAGTTTTCGCAGGAGAATACTAATGGACCGCTGTCTCACCAGACGGTCGAGGGATCGGTCGTTGGCCGTGGCATCGATGAATTCCTGCACAACCGCCGTATGAGATATATAATCCGCCCCGCGGCTGCCGATGTAGCGCGCCAAAGCGTCGAGCGTTCGTAGGTCCCCGCTGGGATCGCGATCGATGACCGATCTGATCAATGGCGCGTCGATAGCTACGGGGCCATGGCGGAGGATCGCTAGATTGACCACTGCGTCGGCGTATCGTTGTGCTGAAATCGCGCCTCTGCCTCTGGCCTCCATCAAAATCACCTGCAGCCAAAGGCCTTCGACCCGCATTTCTTTGGCGAACTGCCTATATCGAAGGTCCTCGGACAGGAGAACACGGCCATCCGTGCAGAGATAGATCGGGTCTAACACCCTTTCCCCGCACTTTTCCAGGATCATGCTCTCAAGCGGTGTGATGTCGTTCGGGGCTGCGACCGGCGCGACAACGCAGGCTTTTTCGATCTTCGCGATCTGTAGGCTAATATAATGCTCGCGCGCCTCCACAGATTCCTGAGTGTGCTCCCGGCGGAAGGTCTCCCCGCCTCGATGAAAAAGCGTCAGCGACGAGGACCGCTTGATGTCGTCAAATCCACGGAACGTGATGAGGTTATCGAGCGCTGACTGGGGAAGGTAGATAGGCCCCAGCGAAGCCTCGATAATATCGAGCACGTCGAGGGTCGCCGCCGTCCAAGCGGCATGGGCATCCAACACCACACCTCTTCGATTGCTGTTCCTGATGAGTGCATAGGCCGCCTCTCGCTCCGGGTCGATCCCCAAGCATGTGCTGACGTCTTCGTCCGCCTCCACGATGCCGCCGGCAATGTTGATGGGGTTTTCGTTGAACATTCCCGCCACGAGCTGGAAGGGGATACGTGACTTCACATAAAGGTCTATCGCTTTCTCGCCGCGTTCCGCAAAACGGCGCACCACATCAAGGACTGGCGACAGGTCGCCGTCATTCATTGTGAAAGCGAAGAGGCCCTTGGAAGTAGGAAATTTTGTTTGGAAATTGGCTAGGACATCATGGAAGGCATGGAGAAAGCGGTGCTTGATCTCTTTGATCCTCCAGGTGATCTGATCACCGATCTGCTGGGGAATGCTGATGGTATCACCTGCCGCTTTGCCCATCGTCTCTGCCGCCAGCTTGTGTGTCGGCGACAAATATCCGCCGCTCGGGTCGTTGGCACCTTCCTCGATGACGAAATCAAAGTCCTTTCCATTGCTTCCCGAAAGCTGGACCCATGTGCCCACCTCCGCGGTATCGGCCCTGACGATGTCGCCGAAGTGTTCCATCGAGAACACTAGAATGGCATAGGAGAGATTGACCGCTTCGTCGTTGAGGTTGGCGCGCAGCACTGGGTAGGCCATTTCAATCGCAGCCCGCTCGTGTCCGGCGCGCCGCAATTCCTCTGCCATCCTCATCTTCTCGATCGGCGTACCGTCCAGCGCTTCGATGTCGAAGTGAGCCAATAGCGGGGGTATCTCAGTGCTCCGGTTCTGGCGGCGCAGGATCATGATCATCATGAGTAGGAGTTCTAGGCGCGGCGAAGCGTCCATATCTGCACTGAAGATCAGCTCAGCGGACGCAAGGTTTCCCCGATTGAACTCCATGAGCCCCTCGAGATAACGGTAATGAGCAGACGATCTAACCTCCGCAGGTAGACCTGTGAAGAACTCAACGGCTCGTTGTTTGATCGGTCGCTCCTGAACGAGAGAACCGGCCAATGCCTTCAATTCCTCACTATCGCGGTCCACCGCGATATGCCCTATCAGCAGGCTTGCGGTATCCGACCAGTAGCGATTCCGATACGCGTAGATCGCCACCATCATGCGGCTTGCGATGTGACTTCTGTCGTCGATATTCGAGCGGGCATTAACCCAGGCTTTTTCGGCCAGACCGGGCTGACGTCTGTTGGCGCAATATTGAGCGGTTATGATGCTGGCGCGGGGGTGCTTCTCGACATCCTGGATAAGTTTCGCCAGTTGTGGGATACGCTCTTCATCTGGAATTCGCCAGAGCTGGCCCAGTCGTATCGCAGTGCGACATAATATCCATTCCGTCGGTGGATACGCTTCTTCATTATCCGGATCGAGCTTGGCGAGCGTATCCCAGTCGCCCTTGAGCACGGCCATCTGCAGAACCAGGAGATTCCTTGACGGAGAGGCCGGAAGTCTCGGTAGAATTTCTTCGACAGCAGGATGGTCACCCGCTTCCATGGCAGCGGCGGCGGCTCGCAACGTGGAGCCATCATCAAGATCGGGTATCGCGAGCATTTCTCTTACGATGACCATCGCCGACACATGATCACCAAGGACCCTATAAGACAGGATCAGATTGCCGCAGATGGCGATTTGCGACTCGTCGAGCCTGTTATCTTCCGCCTTCACTTCGTCCCAAAGTTCAGCCAGCGTGATCGAAGACCGCTTCAACTTTTCAAGATCGCTCTCTGTGAGCGAAACATGGTCGACGTAGTTATTATCACCAACGACATCGTCGAGATCGGCCTCCGCCGCGAGTTGGCGAGCCAGTCTCTCCTCAGGAAAGCGTTCGGCGAGTGTCCGCGACAACGTCTTCCAGTCCTCGCCAGGCTTTGATCTCTGGAAAAGTGCCATCGCCAGCAAAACCCCGGCAGCTTCTCGGTCTTTCGTCGGCACCAATGTAAGAGGGTCGCCCGTAAAACCGGAAAACCTCGCCGCTTGGATAACGTACGACGACAGCATTTCGTCGGCGGTTTCGGATTTCAGGTTTTCACGTCCCATGGCGAGGACTGTGTCCCAGTCCTCCATCAATAGATGGGCATATGCTTTGTTGGCGATCGCCTTTGGTTCAAGCGGAGCGTGGTCGAACGCTTCGAGAAGCCACTTTATACCTTCCTCTTCGTTCCCCAGGAGCAGATGGCAGGAGCCGATATTCGCTTTTATGCGGAACAGGATGCGGCCGCTGACACCGTCACGTTGGACGCGTTCGAGAAGTGCTGTGAACTGGCCGAGAGCGATTCTGCGTTGGCCACCTTTGTTCGCATCCCTGTATCCGTCGATCTCGGCGTCGAGGTGTTTCTCGATTGCAAGCGCGACTTCAACCGTAGTGTCCGCTGGAGATTGCGTCTTGATCGCCGATTGGATTTCGGAAATCGCAGCAAGAAGCTTCTCTTGCCCCGCCTGTTGGAGGTCGATACCTTTGTTGACAGCGGCCATCGTTTGTTGTCCGAATACGCCGTAGCTATCATCGAACGCCAGCAGAGCGTCGGGATATTGCCCCAACTCATCTGTAATCGCCTGCCAGCCCCAAATGATAAACCGGATTTTGCGACCGGCATCCATTTGCTCGACAGCAAGTTGATCGGCAAACAGCTGAATTTCGGCGTCGCGGTCGGCCGTCGTGACAATATGAAATTCCGTGAGCGGCGGCTTGATGGCGAGTGCCGCTTCGAACTCCCTACGGACCTCTTTTTCGGTGAGTTTTCCGTTCCCATTTTTCAACTTGCACTGAATTCCAACCCGTTTTCGCGGGTCATCGTCGCGGATGCCGATAATATCGAGACCGTGCTGATTTTGACCGCTTCGCCCCAAGCGCTGAAGATTAGGGTCCTTTAGCTTTGCCGACCAAAGGACTGCACATTGGCGCTCGAAATCTTGATGATTTTCCGGCTTCGGAATTTGAGTGCGCGATAATGCCATGCGATCCTTGAAGGCGTGCCAAATCAACGAGGCACGCATCAAAATATTCTGCCAGAATATCTACTTAGGTGCCACGGGAGTTCGTGCTATGTTCCCGCTATCCACAACATGGTTGCGGAGCGGCGTGCTCTACACGCGCCGGCGCACTTATCTGGTGGGATCGGGATTGCTCGGCGGTACAAATATTGTGCCGCAGCTCTTGGCGGAGCCAGGACATGGTCAGTTGTTCATCAAACCTGATTTCGACTAGGTGCACGCCGTTTTCCTCACACAAGCGCCTTTTGACCGCATCCCGTTCCACGCCGCGCTTCAATACCTCGTCGCCTCCGAACACATTGACCGCTCTGTGGTGCTGCGCTCCCTGGTGCTCTAGTGCAAAGTTCAGGGCAGGGATGAACACATCCAAGCGTTGGCGACCGAGCCACGACGGGGAAGCTCAGGGATGACAACCTGATCACGAAACAGCTTTTTGACGATGCTGTACGTTTCCGCCTCTCGGAGCCAATGGAAATCATCAAATCGCCTCCCACACCAATCGGAGGGTAGTTTCCCCCTCCGTTTTGAGCGAATTCAGCAACAACCAGCCCATACCCTCCCGAAGCACAATTATTCTGATCGCGGGGCGATATGGCGCATTGCAATGTATGTGGAAGCTCAGACCTTAGGGATTTCAACGGACGGCCGTTGGCGATCTGTGCCTCGTGCGGGGCCGTCGAGCGAACGCGAATTCTCAAGACTATTCTCGACGCCACCGGTTGGATTCAGCCCGGCCAACGCGTTATGCACCTTGCGCCTGAGTATGGCATCGGTCGGTTCATCAAAGGCATCGTCGGCAACGGTTATGAGGCTTTCGACATCAGCCCGGAGCGATATCCGCCGGAACTCAATACCCGCCAGCTCGACTTGGTGACCGGCGCGGAAAAACTGCCATCGCAGCATTATGATATCGTCCTGCACTCCCATGTCATGGAACATCTACCATGCAATGAAACGGCCGTGCTTTATCACCTGCACAGAAGCCTGAAGCCTGGCGGCAAGCATATTTTCTGCATTCCGATCCACGACGGGCACTATGAAAGCGACCTCGGGAACCTCTCAGGCGAAGAACGGACCAGACGGTTCCACCAGCATGATCACATCCGCCGCTTCGGACGTGCCGATTTCCAGAACACTATCGGCATGATTTTCGATCTGAAACTTTTCGATCTGGAACGGCTCGTCGGTGCCAACCAACTTCGGGCGAACGCGATACCCGAGGAAGGATGGCGCGGTGTCTCCGGGCACATGTACTACTTCGCCGAAAAGGACGACATCAAATTGAAGGAATAGCGGGTCGGAAAACAAGTTTTCCCTCCGGGTATTTTAGGTCGTGGCGCAGGTGCCGATCACTTCGTCGTCAACCGTGTCCCCCGAGATGTATCACAATTCACTGCCGCGGGGCCAAGGCACTCAGAATGGCGGCGGCGCGAGCGAGTGATGCCTGGGCCGCGTTCAACTCGATCGAAATCTCGAATATATCTCGCTCGGCCATCGTCAGAAAAGCATGGAGTACTGCATCGGAATTTCTTGCCAGTTGGATCAAATGCCAGCCGCCAGGGCCTCGTTCTCCAGCAAGCCAATATTTGGCCGCGCGATTACTTGCTCCCGTCCATCGCATTATCGTTTTGATGGCCGGCGCGCTTGACCCAAGTTCATGTCGTAACGCCTCCGAAATTGTAGCGACGTAACCGTCGCGCAGCTTCGGGTCGCCACTGTGAACAATTGTGCCCTTAATCGGAACCATCTTTCCTGCCTCCTCGATATATACTCCCGCCGCCACAGTCTTACCGTAACGAGAATTGTTGATATGTGATGGTCATTGAGTGGAGCCAGAAGAACGGCGATACGACCTCGTCCGACCGGCCGAAAGTCCCGGTCGCGACTTACGTTCGGATGTCCACTGAGCATCAAAAATATTCGACCGACAACCAGCTCGCCGTCATTCGGCAGTATGCCGATAAAAATGGCTTCGAAATTGTCCGTTCATACGCGGACGAGGGGAAAAGTGGCTTACGCCTGGTTGGACGTGACGCTCTGCAGAATTTGCTCTCCGATGTTGAAGGAGGTCAAGCGGACTACAAGGCGGTCCTTGTGTATGACGTCAGCCGCTGGGGTAGATTTCAGGACCCTGACGAAGCCGCAGAAATCGAGCTTCGCTGTAAGCGGCAAGGAATTCTTGTGCACTATTGTGCCGAACAGTTTGCCAATGACGGGAGCATGGGTTCCTCGATTATCAAGACCGTAAAGCGGGCAATGGCAGGCGAATATAGTCGCGATCTATCAGTGAAAGTTTTTAACGGTCAGGCCAATCTCATCCGTCTGGGCTACAGGCAGGGCGGCGCTCCAGGCATGGGTTTGCGTCGCCAACTCGTCGACCAAAATGGTACTCCTAAAGGGGAACTGGCACGCGGCGAACATAAGAGTATTGCGACCGACAGGGTCATCCTAATTCCCGGTCCGGAGGAAGAAATCCGAATTGTGAGAAGGATTTACGACCTCTTTGTCGTCAAGGGCCAGATCGAGGTCGAAATCGCAGCGATCCTGAATGCGGAAGGAATTTTGACGGACTGGGATCGACCATGGACTCGTGGCACTGTTCATCAGGTCTTGATTAACGAGAAATATGTCGGGAACAACGTCTGGGGTCGCACGTCATTCAAACTCAAGCAATCGCATGTAAGGAATCCCGAGGGTGAATGGGTTCGCGCCAACGGAGCATTCGTCGGTATCGTACCCGTCGAGACGTTCGATAGAGCCCGTGAAATCATTGCTGCCCGGGCGGAGCGTTTATCCGATGATGTGATGCTGGAGAAGCTTGCTGCCGTCCTCGAAAAGCAGGGTTATCTGTCCGGCCTGATTATTGATGAGATGGAAGACTGCCCATCCAGCAGCTCCTACTCCCATCGCTTTGGCAGTCTGTTGAGGGCATATGCCTTGGTCGGTTTCGTCCCGGACCACGATTACCGATATTTGGAGATCAATCGGGCGCTCCGCCGTATGCATCCCGATCTTCTCTCCGAGATAATTCAAGGTCTCCAATCGTCAGGCGGCTCAGTTTCGCAGGATCGCGAGACGGACTTACTGACAATAAATCAGGAATTTAGTGCTTCGGTCGTCATCGTTCGCTGCCTGCAAACAACGACGGGATCGCTCAGGTGGAAGGTGCGTCTGGATACGGTCCTGAGGCCTGACATCACGGTCGTGGTCCGAATGGGGCCAGGCAACCTCGAGCCATATGACTACTATTTGTTGCCCCTGCTCGACATGCATCAGGCTGTGTTGCGGCTCTGCGAATTCAATGGTTTGTCCCTGGATGCGTACCGCTGTGAGACGCTGTCGCGTTTTTATGCGATGGCGGCCCGCAGGTCATTCTCGGAGGTGGCGTAATGGTTGCGGTTCCTGCACAAAAAGTCGAGATGATCCCGATCAACAGGATTACGGTGGTCAATCCGCGTATCCGTAACAAGAAACACTTCAAGGAAATCATTGCGAATATCGGGCAGATTGGACTGAAGCGCCCGATCACGGTGACGCGTCGGATGGAAGCCAGCGGACCTGTTTACGATCTCGTGTGCGGACAGGGACGTCTTGAGGCGTTCAGAGCGCTGGGACAACAGGAAGTTCCGGCTCTTGTCGTCAATGCGAATAAGGAGGATTGCCTGGTAGCGAGCCTCGTTGAAAACTGCGCTCGTAGACAACATCGAGCGGTCGATCTCCTCCAGGACATCGGTGCGATGCATGAGCGGGGTCACGGCGTTCCGGAAATTGCCCGTATGACCGGTCTTTCCGCTGAATATGTCTACGCCGTTGTGCGTCTGATCGAGAAGGGTGAGGAACGGCTACTAAGATCGGTGGAATCCGGTCAAATTCCATTCAGCGTCGCTGTGGAGATCGCCGACGCCGAAGATCACGATATTCAAGCTGCGCTTCAGTCCGCGTATGAGAAAAAGCTTCTCCGCGGCAAGAAGTTACTGATTGCCAAGCGCATCGTCGAAATTCGACGACGGCGTGGTAAAACGTTGAAATACGATACCTCCAACCCCCGCCCGCGCCCAATCTCGTCGGAGGCCTTGCTCAAGGCATTTGAAGACGATGTTGATCGCAAGCGTATGCTGATCCGCCGGGCGGAAACTGCCAAAGCCCGTCTTACCTTCATCACAGAAGCCATCCGCAAGCTTATGACGGATGCTCGATTCAATGCCATCTTATCCGAGGAGGGATTTGCCTCACTCCCTGAAGCGTTGGCGGCGAAACTCCAGACCGGAGGGGGATCATCACCATGAAATCCCCCGTGTTCGGTTCATCTATTCCGCTCGCTTTCGAAAACATGAGCCTGCGGATACCGATAGCCGAAATTCTGCCTCTGAAGCAGCTATCGCCTGCTGCATTGAAGTCTGTGAAATATGGGCAAATAGCGGCTTCGATTGCCGAGGTAGGCATCATCGAGCCGCCAGTCGTTATTCGGGACAGACGCCAACCTGATAAGTTTCATCTTTTGGACGGTCATATCCGTCTGGATGTCCTCGCCAAGCGAGGTGAGACCGAAGTCGTTTGTCTGGTTGCCACCGAAGACGAGGCTTTCACGTATAACCGCCGCATAAGTCGGTTGGCTACGATTCAGGAGCACAAGATGATCCTGAAGGCGATTGAAAAAGGCGTTCCTGAGGAGCGTCTGGCGCGGGCACTCAATGTAAATATTTCTAGCATCCGCCATAAGAAGAACCTGTTAGACGGGATGTGCGACGAGGCTATCGACCTGCTGAAAGAAAAGCATGTCCCCATCAACACAATCGGTGAGTTGCGGAAAATGAAACCCATGCGGCAAATCGAGGCTGCTGGATTGATGGTGGTAATGAACAAGTTCTCGGTCAGCTATGCCAAGTCATTGGTTGCTGCCAGCCCCGACTCCATGCTTTTGTCTCCTAAGAAAAAGATTGCCGGACTTAGCGAGGACCAAATCCTGCTTATGGAGCGGGAGTCGGCGACGCTCGATCGTGAGTTCAGAGCCATCGAGCACGATTATGGCGCGGATCATCTCGATCTCGTGCTGGCGATTGGCTATGTGACGCGAATAATGAGCAATGCGAGGGTCGTACGCCATCTCGCGGAGTTTTATCCAGAGATATTGTCCGAGTTCACCAAGATGACTACAGTCCGTAGAGCAGCCTAATCACCGTCCGCGCTCCGCAGGGCGTTGGCACCATCAGCTCCTCCTTGATTGCTGCACGTATCTTCAGCAATTCGGCCATCATTATTTCCATGAAATCCATGGGTTATTTCTCAGAGCCTGACAGCCAGAGATCGGTCGCGGCCTTCTCTACGATCTTCCGTACCGTTGATCGATCAAGGTCTGGAAACAATGTTTCCGCCAGTGCCTCGCGCTTGGCAGCACTGATTTTCGGGGCGAGAAAGCGAGCATCGGCGACGAGCTTTTTGATATATGGGGCCAGGCGCTTCCTTTCTTCAGCGTCCCGCTTCCTGGCGTCAGCCTCTTGCATTTGAGCGAAAGCCTCTGATTGCGCTTGAAGACGAGCCTCGGCAAGCCCGTCGACTTCTATGTCGAATTCTTCGAACCAATCAGTTGTTTCGACAATTCCATGAAGGACGCCATCTGCCATCAGTCCGAGCACCAGACGGGATGATAGGCCGTCCCTATTACGGTATTTCGCCACCAACTGCTTCAAGTCGCGGTCAAGCTCTTCTTCGAAGCTCGCTTCGACTTCGTCCTCGGCGTTGAATTTCGTCAGCAACATGTAGATCAACCGAGGCCGAAGATGTTTGACGAGCGAAGGGAAAGTATCGACATCTACGGCGACGGCTGGCAGATTTTCGCTTGCCAATATGGTCTCGAGGATCATCGCACCGCAGGCATCGGCAGCCTCGCGGACTTCTTTCGCCATTCTATCGAGATCAGCGCTTTCGGTCATGTATCCCCCTCATTCCGCAACCAGAGACAGTATTGCGGATGTTGCACTTCCCTTATCCAACTGCAATCGGGAATGGGCTATCATCGTCCGTTTCAGGATGACGTATCCTCGTATTTGGCCCCAACCCGGCGAGGATTCAATTCACCGTCCCGAAAATGGCGTGGACGAACTTGTCCTTCTCGGCCGACTGCTGCGGCGAACTGCCCCTGACAAAGGTGATCGTCCTCCACGCATTCTTGCCAGACACGACAACGGTCGCTTCAACCACGCTGTCCTTGAACTTCACAGAGCTTCCTGTGGCGCGCAGGCCAGGCATCCCTTGGACCGTGACCGGCCGCCATTCGGAAGTGATGGTGACACTGGACGCTATCGCCTGCTTGAAGGCCTCCGCATAGCTGAGGGCATTTGCCGCTTCGGACGGAAATTGTTCGTAGCCGAAAATGGCCTCGGCCAATAGTTCGTTCGAAGCGAAGTAGAAGGCGCGGCCACTGTTGGTATTCATTTCCTTGGGTTGCCAGGTCTTGGCAATAAGCGCTGACTTGTTGGTCACGGGGTTCACCCAGACCTGGGTAGTCGTGAGGCTGCGATTGGCGTCTTCGTCCGCGACCCGCAAGACAACGTTGCCGCAGAAGACGGCCAGCGCTATGACAGCCGCCGCACCGAGCCTTAGTGTCGAGGGATTGGCGATGACGGTCGGATTTCCTTCGTCATAGCTGGTCGTATTATCCGATGAGAGCCGACGATATTGGTGGATTTGCGTGAAAAGCGCGACGAACGGGATGCCTAGACCGAGACCGGAGGCCCATACCCGGAGCTCTCTTGCCAGGAAAAATCTGGCGCGATTGCGATCGTTAGGGACGGGAACGCGAACACCGACGATGGCTTTGCCTATCGTTGAACCTGTCGCAATCATGAAGAGAGCGAGGACCAGCGCGACGAGTGGCAACATAAGTGCGCTGAACAGAGCGGCATTCATGGTGACGAGCTGTATGTAGATGTCGGGTGCGTAAATGGCGGTGGCAGTTCCAACACCAAATCCCAACAGCGGGACGAGTATGAGATTGTCGATGAACCTTGCCCAGAAGCGGGGCCACGGCCGGGATGTGATAACGACCCCAGTTTTCGGTGAGGTAGGCTGAAATGCCGGAGGCGGTAGCCTCGGCATGTTGGCGGACGGAAGCGGCGGTGGTGATACAAACGCCTTGGCAAGTTCGGAATGTTCCCCAGCGCTTTGCCAGCTCTCCATTCCGTCGCGCCATACGTAGGTTTCCCTATCGATCTTTCCGCTCTTAATGAGCGAATGAAGTTCCTCCTCGCCGACGGGACCGTTCCGATCCTGTCCTACGGCATAATACCAATCTGCCATGCTCTCACCCCCGACGCCTTCTGGTTAGACAACTATCAAGAGTGCGGAGCGTCGTAAAGTTGCAAGTAGCCCGGGTCCATACACATGGGAAGATTGGCCCTCGGAATCTGAAAATTCGGGGCGCAGCTCCCATCTGCTTAGCAAGGGTGCCTGCAGCGCCACGCGTATGCGTCATATCACAGAGGTCCAACTGCGAGCGCCGGCAGAAAACGCCAGCAATTTTGATAATATCTCGGAGTTTCGAGATGCAGCGCAGATTCAGTGGCCACCATCCCCCGCCGGCGCTCGATCACAAACGCCGACTTTTACACCCACAAATTGACGCTGGTCCCAAGTATAGGGTCCGGTCTATGCTGCATCTACAGCTTCGGAGCAGGTGCCGCGTTTCCAACATTTTTGGCTTTGGCCGAATCGATCCGCTTTCTGGCGTCAGAATTGTCCGCCTGGAAATCCTGCGCCAGATGCAGTTGGTCCATCATCTTCATCTCAAGCTCGTTTGCCAGACCCGTCGGGTCGCCTCGGACGACAAAGTCGATATAGATGCCGCACATGCTCGCGGACTGCTTCGCCTTTTTTGCGGTAAAGTCGTCAAGGCCAACGGGGAAATCGCTCGTACCAATGCAGGCAATCGGTGACTTGAGCTTTTCGGCACGCGCGTCATCTGCGCCGAATTTCCACGCGGCCCAGATGTCGGTGGCGCTCTTCCCCGTGACCGAAGGCTCACCGAATTTCTGGACGGCCGCCGCGTAGACGGACTCGGTCGTCGGGCGTTGCGACGGCCGGAATTTCAATTCGCGTGATGCCGCGAAGAGCTTATTGCCGGACCCCAGGCCCGTGAAGGCGAACTGCATCCGCTCGTGTTCCATGTCGTCCGGATTGGCAAGGTCGTTGTATAGGGTCCTGCCATTTGCGACCCATTCGGTGCCTTCCGGCAGCTTCCACTTCACGAACTCATATCGCGCGTCTGGCCGTACTTCCTGGAATTTGGCGATGACCTGGTCGGCGCTCATACCGAGAGCCATTCCGTTGATGTCAAATTCGGCGGCCTGCGAACCAGCGGCTCCTCCAAGAAGAAGCGCGGTTATTGCGGTTAGTAGGGAGGTCTTCATTTTCCCCGATGTCTCCGTTGAGTGCCCAAGATTCGGCCGCTCTGGAATGCGGCCGGATGCGGAGACCATTCCTGAGGAAAATTGTGGTTTCGGCAATTTTCGAAGGGGATTTCACCCTCTGCGCGAATTCGAGACGCCACAGCAGGTAGCAAGGTTATCAATCGTTAAATAGGGTCAACTTCCAGACTCGAAAATCGGGAGGACTGCGATGGCCGTCGTCAATATCAGTATGGATACTCGGAAGTCGCTAGCCAGGGCGCTGCTGCCTCAGGATATCGAATTAAACATTCTGGCAATCGAGCTTTTCTACTATGCCTGCGCATCTTGGCATTCGAAGGACTTCCTGAGGGCGGCTGACGACATAGGTGTATCGGTCGAAGTCGACCAGATCACATTCTCCAATCCGTTCGATATCTGGGCGTTCTTCAAAAGCATTCCGTCGGGCTTGGCCACCGAAGTTCTCGATCGGACAGTGTACTACCGGACCGAAGTCGAGCGTCGCGCGGCGGAGGCGGCAAAGGCGCGCCAGAGTGTCATCTCGGACAAACTCGATAACCTGCGGAAGGCAAATGAACTTCGTGCCGAACTGCTCTCCTCCGGCACCGATCCCGACGAGGTTACCCGTCTTTTGGCGCAGATTTTGTCGGACCAGGGAGCGACGCTTGAGGTGCGTGATGTTAGCCAGCGGAAGAGACTGCCGCCGTCGCGTTGAATCTCGTGCACCGAGACCTTCGTTTAAAGTGATCGGGCGACGAGACCGTGGAGCGTTCTCGCGCCTGCTAGCGTCTTGAGGCGTTCGATGCGGTGTTCGACGGTGCGTGGCGATAATTCGATCCGATGGCCGATCTCCCTCATCTGAAGACCTTCTCGCAGCAATTGGAGAATGGCGAGATCGACGTCGTCGAGGTCCTTCGGTATTGCCGACGACCTAAGGATATGGTTCACGACACCATAGACAAGGCACCAGTCGTCGCCCGGCTTCGCGGCTTTCCGAGGAAGCGACAGCATCTCAAAGTCGGTTTGCATGTTGTCGTGGCGGACGGTTTCGGAGACGAGCGAAGGGCGACGGCCGGCGAGCGCCTTCTGGATGGAAGGATGGAGACGCCCGCCAGCTAGCATCGGAAGTCGTGATTTCAGGACGTCAGGGACGTCTGCGTAGGTGGTTGGAATGCTGTAATCGCTGACGACATGGACATCGAACTCGATAGCACCACCCGCGGGCACCGTGATTACGGCGAGTACCATATTGGCGGCGAGCTGCTCGCCGACTACACGCGAAAGCCCGGACGGATGATCGACCTCATCTCGTGAAATCCAGACGTCAATCAACTGCTGCGCCAAGGCGGCGAAACCACTGGGCCTCACCGGCGGATCGCTTCTGCGAAAATGCCAACAAACGTCGTCAGATTCGACCGTATTTGTCATCGGTCGCCTGTGTTTTTGTCCCTTGTCTAAACCATTGCAACTATACCCGGATTGTAATGATGCAGTTCCGCGCCCCCGCCCGTCGAAAACGGTCGTTTCTGTCAACGCGCGGGGAATGGAATTCGATGACAAAAGTCGGTTATGCCCGGGTATCGACGCAGGATCAGCGCCTTGATCTTCAGCTCGCAGCGTTACACTTGGTATGCGACCGGGTCGTCGTGGATGAAGGCATTTCTGGATCGACTATCAAAAGACCTGGACTGATCTCCGCGATGCGATCATTGAAATCCGGTGACACCTTGGTTGTCTGGAGACTCGACCGTCTAGGGCGCTCGATTCAAGACCTTATCGGGATCATCGAAAAGCTCGGCAAACGACAGATCGATTTCCAGAGCCTGACGGAAAACATAGACACTACTTCTGCGGGCGGTCGCCTCGTCTTCCATGTTTTGGCCTCGATGGCGGAATTTGAAAGGTGTTTGATCAGAGAACGAACCTGCGCGGGACTTGAAGCTGCCCGTGCACGAGGGCAACGCCTCGGCCGGAGGCCATCCTTGAGCGACACCGAGCGTCAATCGGCGTACCATGCTGTCGTTCGGGGAGAGGACGCCCTCGAAGTTGCCAGGCGGTACGGTGTACATCCGCGAACGCTGGCCAGATATATCGATCGTATGCGCTGATTACTGGAACAACTGAATGAGGTTTCCAGGCGCTGCATTGGCAATCCCGAGGCTCTGGACGGCGAGTTGCTGCTGTGTTTGCAACGCCCGCATCTTGCTCGCGGTGGCCTCCATGTCCGCATCCACCAGGCGGCCGATCCCCCTCGTCGTTGCGTCGATCATGTTGTTGTTGATCTCGTTGTACATCTCGAGGGATTTCTGGACCGTCCCGACGTACGACATTTTGGAGGTCAGTTGCTGGATTTTTTGGTCGATGCTCGCGACGACGTTGCTGTAGAGCCCCTCGCGATCCGAACCGAAACGGACGACGTTGTTTTCGATGGACTGGAGGATATGGGTCTGATCGACAGGATAGGCCTCAGGCTCGCCGGTCGTCGGATTTTGAAGCGGAATATTGTACCAGTAGATCGACGCCGGGGTAAACGATCCGGGCGCATCAATGATGTCGCTTCCGTCGAACAACGTCTTCTCCGGATTGAACTCCCCCGGGTAACTGGTCGGATAGCTGCCGAAGTCGTCGTTCAGAAGCAGAGTGTCCATGGCCTTGATGTCCAACGTCTGAACATTTCTGTTGGAATAGCCGACGGTAAACGAGAAGACCTGTTGGCTGGCTTTCTCGTCTTCGTTCTTGCCGTGATAGAGAAGGTTCACGCCCGAGAACGACGCGGACAATATGGCTGACTTGGCCTGATCTTGGAGTTGCTGTATCTGCTGGTCGATCTTGTAGACGTCGGATTTCGCATATTCCGGGTCGATATCGAATGTCGACTTAACCACGTCCTTCATGCCGGGTTGTGGCATGCCACTCGCGGTGATGACCAGGTTTTTGATCTCCACGAAACTATCGAGCACCGTTTTCATCGCGGCGTACGCCGTATCGACCACGCCCTGCGCCAGGCCCACGCTTTCCTTGACCACGTTCATGGTTTTCACGTCCGAGCGCATCGACGTGGAGATGGACCAATATGCCGCATTGTCGGCGGCCGACTTCACCCTGAGCCCCGAAGACATCTGTTGCGAAGTGTCGGTGAGGCGGTCGTTGATCGAACGCAGCGTGCCGAGCGCGGCCATCGCGACATTGTTGGTTATAATGCTGCTCATGGTACCCGTAGCGTTAACCGGGCTCCTCATGAGCCAATCTCAGATTTCTGAATTCGAAAAATTCACGAGGACAGTTAACAGCGGAGCGAAGATCGTAGGGGGAAACTACCCTGTCGCCAAAATAATGTGACCGTGGCGGGTTGCCGGTTCTGACGGAGGCATGGACTTGTGGCCGGCGTGCTTGGACGCCAAGCTCAATAAAGGAACGTCGGCCGAAGCGGTGATCAATGGTAAATGAGACAGGCAATCATGAGGCAGTGTTGCTAGCGCTAAGATTGGGAAATGTTTCCGCCGCTCGTATCTTGTTCGAGGAACTCGCGCCGGAGGGTCCTCATAGGTCTGGCCAATGGCTGGAACTGCTCGACATACTGAACACATCCGAACTCGTCGAAGCGAAATACGGTCTGGGGTCGCTTCTCGATATCGATCACCCGTTTGTCGCCTACTGTGTCAAATCGAAGTATATCGATTCCGAGATGGTCGAAGCCGCCGAGCGGTTCAAAGCAAGTGAACTCACCGCTTCCAAGCTTGGTGATTTTGTGCCAGGGCTAGAGCGCCATGAGGGCCGTCGACTGCGGAAATGAACGTCGGGTCACCGGTCGGGGCGGCGTAATAGGCAGGCGGTTCGACGTCCACTAACAGAGATATGAAGCCTTCTGCATGCGGAACCGTTTTGGTTGCGCCTGATTTAGCATCGATGACTGTGAGCTCTTCTCGAATAAAGCCTTTGGTATGAAAAAGAGCACCCGGCGTCCCAAGTTCAGGCTCCTTTTCCAGTTCTTCTTTTTGGAGGGTGGACAACTCTACCGAAACAGCGACATAGGAGAGCGAACACGATGTCATCGCACCGCCAAGTGTGATGCCGAAAAAATACCGTTTACCGTCATAGTCAAAGAATACGATATACACTGAAAAACTGGCTCCGTGAGTTTGCGGCAGACATAACTCTCGAACCTTTCCATTTGATTGCTACTCCACGCAGTGCATTGACCCTTACTACCATCCGGCGAGAATGTGCCGCCTGTACGCGATACATATGATCCGGTCACCGCCGCCGCCTCTGCTCATTGGCCGCGAACTCCTCCAGGACCTCAAGACACCGGGCCAGAGTCTTCTCGTCCTTGCAATAGTCGACGGGTTTGGTGCCGCCGAGTTCCTTCCACTGCGCTGTCAGCCAGAGATCGGCGATTTCCCGGCGCAAGATGCGGCTGTAGACCCGGTCATAGAGCTTGTCGACCATGGCTTTGCGGACGCGTTCGCTCCGTTCTGCGGCCATCTTGTCCTCCCGCATTCTCCACAGGACGCCCTGAACCTGTTTCAGGCCGTCCGTGCTTTCGGCCGCCAACTCTCCGGGTGTCTTGCCTTCATGCTCGGAGAGGGGTGTCTTCATGAAGACCGCGACGTCATCCACGTCGAACAATGCCGCCTCCTCGGCCTTGTGGACCCGATCTGCCACCTCCTGCTTCAGGCGGGCGGCAGTCTCGATCGCTTCGCGCTGACGACGGGCGGCCAGTTCGGCTTCCGCACGCTCCTCGGCTTCGAGACGGGCCAGCCCAAGGCGGTTGATCAGGCGATCCATCGGCAAGCCGGCCATCTCGTCGGGCGGATCGACGCCTTTGAGGCGCTGCATTTCCTCTATCATCGTTCTGACTGCAATGACCTGATCCAGCAACTCCTCGTAGTCTCCGTTCTCGTCAGCTAGGAGTTCTGCCACCGACAGATCGAAGTGTTCCGCCCGGCTTTTCAGCCAGACATCATAATCAGGAAGACGGCCGTCCTCGGGAAGCATGAGCGAACCAACACCCTGGAAGGCGATCCGCAGCTGCTTGCTCTGGCGCTCGGGCAACATCCGCTTCTGGATCGCCGTGTCGATCCGAACTTGGATGTCATGTCCCATGACAAAGCGTTTGCCAGGGACCTCGTACACGGCCCCCGCTTGGCGTAGACGCGTCAGGTACGCATAGACTTCTTCGTAGGGTGACTTGAAATCTTCGTCAACGTTTGCGGCGATCCATCGGGAGTGATGGGACTTCGTGTAAGCGATGTCCTTCTTCGGCCAGCCGCCCTTCGAAAAGCTCTCGATAAAAGCCATCGCGCCGAGCGCCGATTTCGCCTTCAACAGGCGGTCGAAGATGGCGGCCTGCCATTGGCGGCGGTAGACGATAAACGCCGACGGCCGGTTGTCATCAAGATCAAGGAAATCCGAGAGACCAAGCTGGACCAAGTCGTCGACAAGCTTCTGCGCCTTCTTGTGGTTCCAGATTTCGGGATCGCGGTAGATGGCGACCAACCGCTTCGCTTCCGCGATCTTCGCACTCTCTTGCCGCAGCCTCTCCTCTGCAATATTCGCCGCCATGGCCTTCACCTCGGCGCTGTGGAGCAGCTTGCGCGGGGCGATGTCCAGGATGATGTCGTCGAGTTCGTCGAGTGGGTGGCTTTGATATTTTGAGACGGTGATCTCCAGAACTTCCACGCCCATGGCATCCAGCTTCTCGATTTTCTCGGGAGGACAGGGATGAGTGTTCGCGATCTCGATGAAAAGCCGTCGGCCATCGGGCATGGTGGCGATAACGTCCGGAATGACTTCTCCCGCCGCCGTTTCCAAGTGGACGTCCGTCAGGTGGATGGACCGCTCAGGCGACACCTCGACTGGCTTTCCGTCGAGACCCGGCGTGAATGTTGGCGGCAGGGTCACCCGGCAATGCTTGGCTATGATTTCCTTCGCGCGGATATGGAGGGCCGTTTCCCCGGACGACACGCAGTCGACGACGTTGTCCTCTGGTCGGTGGGCGAAGGAATACGCTCGGACGTTGGGGTCGCCGCCGTTCCTGGCGATCAACCGCCTGCCGCACCCGAAGCAGACGCATCCGCAATTCGCACCGTTGGCGACCTCTGTGATATGACGTGGCGATCCGTCGTTCACATCCTTGGCGACGAGGATCATGCCCTCGTCGTCGGGAAACAGGTGGGCGATGGTGGTCTTCGTTGCCATCTGGGCCTTGATTCGCTGTGAGTGCGAGAGGCTAGCCCCGTTCAGTTTTCTCCTGAAGCCCTCAGTCGACCTGCGACTTTCGGCCAGCGTGCAATCCGTACGCTTCGCCCGACAGTTAGCGTCGGGGATGATACTCGCCAAAGAGACCGTTTCGCCTAGCGCTTTACTTGCGACGTGACTCTTCGCCACCATGAACCGCGCAGTTGGTTCCCAGCATTTTTAGCCAATCCTCGATATCTTGCTGGATCGGGCCTGAAACCATGTTCTTGCATCGCGACCCGGAGGTCGTTCTTGCTGAACACTGAACCGTTCCGTCGGAATCCACCCACTGACGATAGAGTTCTTTGGAAACCCCAAATCGCTTTGCAGCGTACCCGTCTTTGTCGTTGACGAACTCCCGCAACTCATCTGGCTTCAGGAAAATGTTGGTACCGCCACCTGGCACGTCTACGCTGGCAGCGAACGAAATTCCGGCACGATCAAGAACCTCAATAGTTTTTCTGTCCATGGACGGACTCCCGCATGAGCTGAATTGAAGACAAGACATTCTCGCAGGCGATCAAGCCCGTCAAGCGTAGGTTGAGTGCTGGGAGTCTTGGCGGAGTTGGTGGCGTGCTTGGGGCTTAAATGTCGAGTGCGTTTTCCGTTCGCGGCGTTGGCCCGTTCTTTGTGCGCTCGGCATGCCACGGTGACATCCTTCGCGGTCCAGAATTGAGAATCTGTATCAACTCCCAATAATCGATTGCTTCGTCCGATATGTTGAAGGTCTGAGCCGCCCAGATATTTTCCTCGCCGAGCACGTTTGATATCTCGTTGAAAGACTTGCCTCCATCGCGGAATCTTGTTGGCGACAGCGTCCGCGGCTTCCACGCCGATCCTTTGCCCATTGAGTTGCGTACATTTTTACTCCCGAAATATCGGCTCTTTTAGAACAAAAACGTGTATTTTACCAATTGCTGCTGCGATCTAGGCGAGTATTCTTCAATTGGGGAATCAGGGGGCGAGGCATGATTGAACAAATCTCGATTGATACTGTCGCTAGCTATACGGGGGGAGCAGCAGTCCTCACTCAACTACGGCCGATTAATTTTATTTTTGGCGCGAACGGCTCGGGCAAGACGACGATATCCCGCGTGATCGCCAAGCCGGAGACTTACGCACGCTCGACTGTTAATTGGGCAGGTGGGACGCCGCTGGAGTGTCTCGTCTACAACAGGGATTTCGTTGAAGAAAACTTCACGGCTCGAATGCGCGGCATATTCACGCTCGGGCATGATAACGCTGAAACACTTCAGCGTATCGACGATCTCAAGAAGGAGATCGACGAAATTCAGAAAACGATACGCGATCGCAGACACATCCTCGAAGGGGCTGATGGTACGGGCGGCAAACGAAAGGAGCACTCGGACCTGACCGCGACGTTTCAGGAGGCATGCTGGAAATCGAAGACCCAGTACGAGGACAGATTTAAAGAGGCCTTCCGCGGTGTGCTGAACTCGCGTGCCAATTTCGCGGATAGAATGTTTGGCGAGTTCGAGAGCAACACGGCGTCATTGAAGCCGCTGAACGAACTGGAAGCCCGCGCCAGCACCATATTTGCCGAGGCCAAGGTTCGTCTTGACCGCCTTTCAGTTCTCGAAGCATCGGATGTGATCGCACTCGAGGCCGACCCTATTCTCGAGAAACGGGTGGTCGGGAAAGAAGATGTCTCGATATCCGATATGATCAAGCGCCTCGGGAATAGCGACTGGGTCAAACAGGGTCTCGGGTTTTTCCGGCAGAACGACGATCACTGCCCCTTCTGTCAGCAGGCGACCGACGACAAATTCCGCCGCCATCTCGAAGATTATTTCGATGAATCCTATCAGAGAGATGTCGATGCAATTTCACGTCTAGCTGCGGCCTATAGCGAGCACTCAAATAGCATCAGCCGCCAGCTCGATCATGCGATGGCCGCGCAGGTCGAATATTTGGACCGGATTTTGCTCGAACAAAAGGCGGAAGTGCTCCGCACCAAGATGGCTCTCAACATTCAGCACATAGCGAGAAAAAAGACCGAACCGAGTTCCAAGGTGGAACTTGAAACTGTCCGCCAGATTGTCGACGAAATCAACGCGATCCTCTCTGATGCGAACGGCAAGGTCGACGAGCATAATACGCTTATAGACAATATCGTCGCGGAACGGGCCATCCTGATCGCCGAGATATGGCGCTGCATCGTCGAAGAGGCCAAGATCACGCTTGAAGGGTACAAAACTGCCCGCCATGCCGTGAGCAGCGCCATTCAAGGACTGACGCGGGGCATTGAGGCGAAGGAGCAGGAGAAGCGTGATAAATCCACCGCACTGCGGGAGCTGGAACGGCAAGTAACCAGCGTCCAGCCAACTGTGAACGCAATCAACACTCTCCTGGACTCTTTCGGTTTCCGGAACTTCAAGCTGGCGACATCTGGCGAGGGAGATCAGCTCTATACCGTTATTCGAGGCGACGGCTCCGAGGCTCGCGAAACCCTCAGTGAAGGTGAGAAGACTTTTATTGTCTTCTTATATTTCTACTACCTGATCAGTGGCAGCGTGTCCGAGAGCGGGATAACGAACAACAGGATCGTGGTCATAGACGATCCGGTTTCGAGCCTGGATAGCGACGTTTTGTTTATCGTCAGCAGTCTCATTAGAAAGCTCTTCACGAAGGTGCTGGATCAGTCGTCGACATTAAAGCAAATCTTCGTACTCACTCACAATATTTACTTCCACAAGGAGGTTACCTTCGACCCAAAAAAGCAGTGGCAAACCAAGATCACGTTTTGGGTGGTCCGGAAAAAGGAAGACTACTCGGTAATCGAAGGCCATGCGCAGAACCCTATCCAGACCTCGTACGAGATGCTGTGGCAGGAGGTCAGGAACGAGAACCGGTCTATACTCACGATCCAGAACACCCTTCGCAGAATATTGGAGAACTACTTCACGATTCTGGGTAACATGGACAAAGACGACATCGTGAACGAGTTCGCAGGCCAAGAGCAGCAAATCTGCAATTCGCTGTTTTCGTGGGTCAACGATGGCTCGCACAGTGCTCACGAAGACCTGTATCTGGCCTGCGACGCAGCTACGGTCGACCGCTTTCTCCAGGTGTTTAAGAAGATATTTGAGGTCAGCGGACACTCAGCACATTACGACATGATGATCGCGCCGCGCCATTGATCAAAAGAGGTGAGAGCCACGAAACCAAAAGGCAGGGTCTCTGGCATCCATGTGAAAATCAATCAAAGACCCGGAACGAGGAAAACAGGTTTTGAACTCAGGGACAAATCTATTGAAGCGTCAGGGACAAAACAGCGCGCGTGGGGACAAACCTTTTGAGCGATTCCAGCGGAAATATGTTCAAGGGCAGAATTATCTATTGGAATGAATGGTGATCTCGACGCGATTCGAACGCGTGACCCCCAGATTAGGAATCTGGTGCTCTATCCTGCTGAGCTACGAGACCACTCAAGATGATCCATACAAAAGCAAAGGCCCGAAGCCAAGCCCTTTTCCGTCCCAGGGACAATTCGCTTTGCGGTGCCGTGCGCCCTGGTGAGGCGCACGGGGAATGGTGGCGAAGCCTCAGGCGTTGAGGCGCTGTTCGGCAAGCCGCACCCAGTAGGAAATGCCGTGGGCGATGGCTTCGTCGTTGAAGTCGTAGGCCGGGTTGTGCAGGCCGGCGGTGTCGCCGTTGCCGACGAAGATGAAGGCGCCGGGGCGGGCGTTCAGCATGTAGGAAAAATCCTCGCCGCCCATCATCGGATCGATATCCCCGATGACGTTGCCTGCGCCGGCGATCTCTCGCGCCACCGCGATCGCGTGGTCGGTCTCGTCGGCGTGGTTGAAGGTGACCGGGTAGTTGCGCTGGAACTCGATCTCGACTTGCGCGCCGTGGCTCGTGGCGATGCCGGAGACGATCTGCTTGAAGCGCTGTTCGGCAAGATCGCGCATCTCGGGATCGAGCGTGCGGATGGTGCCGGTGAAGCTGGCATCGTTCGGGATGACGTTATGCGCATTGCCGGCATTGAACGTGGTGACGGAGACGACGACTGACTTCAGCGGATTGGCGCTACGCGAGGCGATGAGCTGCAGGTTGGAGATGATCTGCGCGCCGATCGCGATCGGGTCGATCGTGTTGTGCGGCATGGCGGCATGGCCGCCGACACCCTTGATGGAGATGGTGAATTCGTCCGTCGCCGCCATGATCGGGCCCTTGCGGATGGCGAAGTGGCCGACGGGCAAGCCCGGCATATTGTGCATGCCGTAGACTTCGGCGATCGCGAAGCGCTCCATCATGCCGTCCTTGACCATGGCGTCGCCGCCGGCGCCACCCTCTTCGGCCGGCTGGAAGATGACGGCGATGTTGCCGTTGAAATTGCGGTTTTCGGCAAGATATTTCGCAGCGCCTAAGAGCATGGCGGTGTGGCCGTCATGGCCGCAGGCATGCATCTTGCCGGGGGTTTCGGAAGCATAGGGCTTGCCGGTGATTTCGGTGAGCGGCAGGGCGTCCATATCGGCGCGCAGGCCGACCGTGCGTCCTTCGCCCTTGCCGCGGATCAGGCCGACGACGCCGGTGCGGCCGATGCCGGTCACCACCTCGTCGATCCCGAAGGAGCGCAGCTTTTCGGCCACGAAGGCGGCGGTATTGTCAACCGCATAGAGAAGTTCCGGATGCGCATGGATATGGCGGCGCCACTCGGTCACTTCGCCCTGGAGTTCTGCGGCTCTGTTCAAGATCGGCATGCTGATTTTCCTGCTGCTCACTGTCGGTTCTGGTTCAACTTTCAGGTCGGTCGCACAGCCTCGGCCAGTCTGTCGCGGCCTTTGCGGCGTGCCACCGGGAAATAAAGTCGTCAATCGCCTTTGCCTTCTCCTAGCCATATAGGTTAAATAGACGAAGCTTTCGAGAAAATTCCGGACCTCTGAAGGATAGATCGTGCCGACGAAGCAGAATCGCTTGTATGCCGCCCTGCGGCTTGTCCCTGTGGCCGCAGCAGCATCCATGCTTTTTCTGTCGACCGCCCAGACGGCCGGAGCCAATCCGCATATTCTCGTCGATGTCAGCACCGGGCGCGTCCTCGACCAGCAGGAGGCTTTTCGCCGCTGGTATCCCGCGTCGCTCACCAAGCTGATGACGACCTACGTCACCTTCCGTGCCCTCCAGTCCGGCCAGATCAAGCTCGATACGCCTGTCGTCATGACGAAGCTTTCCGCGGCGCAGCCGCCGGCGAAGATGTATTTCAAGCCCGGGCAGAAGCTGACGCTCGACAATGCCCTGAAGATGATGCTGGTCAAGTCGGCAAACGATCTTGCCATGGCCGTCGCCGAGACGGTCGGCGGCTCGCCGCAGGGCTTCGTCGCGCGGATGAATGCGGAAGCCGCCCGCCTCGGCATGCGCGACTCGCATTTCATCAATCCGAACGGCCTGCCCGGCAAGGGGCAATATACGACGGCGCGTGACCTTGCGATCCTCAGCGTCGCGCTGCGCCGCGAATTTCCGCAATATGCCGGCTATTTCTCGCTGGAAGGCTTCACCAACGGCGTAAAGCAGGTGCCGAACATCAATATGCTCATCGGCCGCTTCGAAGGCGCCGACGGCATGAAGACCGGCTTCATCTGCGCGTCCGGTTTCAACCAGATCGCATCGGCAACCCGCAATGGCCGCACGCTGATCTCGGTCGTTCTCGGAACCGACAGCCTGGCGGCGCGCGCCGACGATTCCGCCAACTTCCTGGAAAAAGGCTTCCAGAACCAGCTTTCCGGCAGCGAAACTCTGGCGACCCTGCGGCCCACTGCGCCGCTCTCGAATGAGGTCGCCGATGTCACCGCCGATATCTGCAGCGCCAAGGGCGCGCATGCCCGCAGCGAAACCCGCGATCCCTTCGGCCGTACCAAGGTACAGTCGCCCTATATTCACGAAATGGATCACGAGCCCAATTTCATCTATGCCGGCCTGATCGGCGGTCAGGACGTCGCCACCGCCGTCAAGGGCGACAAGGACGACGCCACCGCCAATGGCGATAAGGCGACCAAGGACAACAAGATCGCTGTCTCCGGTCGGGCGGCCAATGTGCCGATCCCGATCCCGCGTCCCACTTTCTAGAGCATTTCCGTTTTAAGCGGAGCAGCGGAAATGCCCTATCTTTTTGTCTTACGCAATTCCGGACGCAAAACCGCTGCGCAGTTTTGCTGGAATTGCTCTAATATCGGATTGGAATCATGAGCGTTTCGCAGCAAAGAGTACCGGTTGCCATCCTGACCGGTTTCCTCGGTGCGGGCAAATCGACCCTGCTCAACCGCATCCTCAAGGACGAGGACATGCGCGATGCGGCCGTCATCATCAACGAGTTCGGCGATGTCGGCATCGACCATCTGCTGGTGGAAAGCTCCGGTGATTCCATCATCGAGCTGTCCGATGGCTGCCTGTGCTGCACGGTGCGCGGCGAGCTTGTCGATACGCTGGCGAACCTTATGGATGCGATGCAGACCGGTCGCATCCGGCCGCTGAAGCGTGTCGTCATCGAGACGACCGGGCTTGCCGATCCTGCTCCCGTCATGCAGTCGATCATGGGCAATCCGATCATCGCCGCCAATTTCGACCTGGATGGCGTCATCACGGTCGTCGACGCCGTCAACGGTCTGCAGACGCTCGACAATCATGAAGAGGCGCGCAAGCAGGTGGCCGTCGCCGACCGGCTGATCGTGTCCAAGACGGGGATTGCCGGCGCGGTGCCGGAAGCGCAGCTGGAGAGCAGGCTCCGGGCACTCAATCCGCGCGCGCAGATCCTGAATGCCGATAGCGCCGAGGCGGGCCGGGCCGCTATTCTGATCAACGGCCTTTACGATCCAGCTTCCAAGATCGCCGATGTCGGCCGCTGGCTGCAGGACGAGCTGGAAGCGGACGACCATCACCACCACCATGATGATGATCACGACCACGACCACCATCACGGCGACCATGGTCATCATCACCACCATCATGGGCACCACCACGGCCATCGGCATCAGCACGCCCATGACGTCACGCGTCATGACGGATCGATCCGATCCTTCTCGATCGTCGAGACGCAGCTCATCGATCCCATGGCGCTGGAAATGTTCATCGATCTGCTGCGTTCGGCGCATGGTGAGAAGCTCCTGCGCATGAAGGCAATCGTCGCCGTGTCCGACCGGCCGGAACGACCGGTCGTGCTGCATGGCGTGCAGAACATCTTCCACGCGCCGGTGCGCCTGCCGGCCTGGCCGGACCCCGAAGACCGGCGCACGCGCATGGTGATCATCACCAAGGATCTGCCCGAGGATTTCGTCAAGGGCCTGTTCGACGCCTTCCTCAGCAAGCCGCGTGTCGATACGCCCGATAGGGCGGCGCTGCAGGACAATCCGCTCGCCGTGCCGGGGATGAAATTCTAGTTTCATCCCGGTGAGGCCAAACAACCCGCCTCGCCGTTTGAGGGCCTTGCGGGCCACCTCAGGGTGAGGCTGATCTTGGTCGCGTCAATGCTCGTAATCAGAGGATGGCATTCGGCGTGCGAAAATACTGCGGAATTCGCCCCATCCTCATGGTGAGGTGGGAGCGAAGCGACCCTCGAACCGCGAGGATGGCCTCGGGGCGACAGCCGATCAGCCCTTGCGGATGATGAAGCGATGGCCGCCATCGGTCTTCTCGCTTAAGAGAAGCGTGTGGCCTTTTTCGTTGCAGAGATGCGGAATGTCGATCACCGCGAGCGGATCGGTGGTTTCCACGGCCAAAGTCGCGCCGCTCGGCATGCCGCGCAGGCGTTTTTCCGTCTTGATCGCCGGATAGGGGCACTTCAGTCCGCGCAGATCGTAGATCTCGGCGTCGGGATTATTCACTCTTGGCCCAGAACTTCCAGAATGGCGGCTTCTTCGGCGGCTCGGTCTGCGCCGTCTCGACAGCAGGGTTGCCAGCGTAAGCGAGCGGATTGACGACCGGGTTCATCGGGTTCGCCGTTGGGATCGGGACATTTGCCGGGATGTTGGCGGCAACCATCGTGCTACCCGCCTGCGGTGCGGCCGCATTGGGAGCAGCCGTCGCCAGGCGGATGCTTGCCGTCGTCGTCGGGCTGGCTACGGTGCCGCCGCGAGCGACCTGCTGTCCCGACTGGTTGGACATCATCGATTCGAGATCGGCGACCTTCACCATCTTGCCGGCGGCAAGCGCGGTGCCTGTGGGAGCATAGGCAATATCGTGGCCCTTGCGCTGCTTGGCGACGACCGCCTTGCGCTCGGCCTCGCTCGGATCGTACCAGGCCATGCCGTCAAACTTCTTGGTGGCCGAGGCATAATCTGCCTGATACTGCTTGTCGTAAGTCGCAAGCGCCATCTGCAGGGCAGGCGGGGTCGTCATGACAGGGCATTTGCCGCTGGCGTTGAACGGGCCGCCGGCCTGCTGGTTGAAGACGTATTTCTTCTCGCAGACTTCGACTTCAGGCGGCCGCTTGGTGACTTCGAAATTGTCGTAGCCGACCTTCAGCATCTTCCAGAATTCGATATTGGGGCTGAGGCGGTGCTTCCACATGTTCTCCGCGGTCATGCGGAAGGGGAAGGCCTCCAGTTGTACTGCCTTCTGGCCGCCCTTGAAGGCGTCGCGTGCGAAGGCATAGATTTCCAGCACCTGCTGATCGGTCATCGAGTAGCAGCCCGACGACGAGCAGGCGCCATGGATCATCAGGTTGTTGCCGGTGCGGCCGTTGGCGGCGTCATAACGGTTCGGAAAGCCGGTGTTGATGGCGAGGTAGTATTTCGAATTCGGGTTCAGGTTGGCCGGCGTCAGCATGTAGAAGCCTTCCGGAGCCTGCCGGTCGCCTTCCTTGACCTTCGGGCCGAGACGGCCGGACCAGGCGCAGATGCTGTAGCTCGCAATGACTTCGAAACGGTTGTTCTGGTTCGCCTTCAGGATCTCCATCGTACCTTCCTCCTTGAAGATACGGATCATGATCGCCGAATTGCGGTCCATGCCCTTTTTCGCCATGTCGGCAAGGATGTGGCTGGGGAGAGGTTGCTCGACCTTGTTCTTCACTTTCGACAGGTCGATCGCCGCTGTGTCCAACGTATCGTTGCAGCCGGCAAGTGCCAGCGCCATCAGGGAAACATAGGCAAGGTGACGGATGCGCATTCTGACTTGGCCCATAAATGCGAAGAGCGGCAGCTCGATCTGTTTCGCCACTCCCCTCGAAGCATGAAACGGAATCATAGACGGCTTATACTTGAAAATTCCTTACCAGCCTATGACGTGCCCGCAACGCGTCGGCAAGCTTTTCTTTGCCATAAGAGCTTCGATAACGGAAATGTGGCCAAGATTTGGCCTCATTCCCATTTTCGCAATCCTATTTTCAGGCCGCAGTCTAGAGATTGCGGCCGATATTGAGGAACTTCTGGCGGCGGTCGCTGCGCAATTGTTCGCCCGAACGGCTGGAAAGTTCGCTGAGCGCGTTCGCGATCATGTCGCCGGTTGCGGCGATTACGGTCTGCGGATCGCGATGGGCGCCGCCGAGCGGTTCCGGAATGATACCATCGATGACGCCGAGGCTCTTCAGGTCGTCGGCGGTGATCTTCATATTCGTCGCGGCTTCCTTGGCACGGGTTGAATCGCGCCACAGGATAGAGGCTGCCCCTTCGGGCGAAATCACGCTGTAGATCGAATGTTCGAGCATATAGACGCGGTTGCCGGTGGCGATCGCGATGGCGCCGCCGGAGCCGCCTTCGCCGATGATGACGGAGACGATCGGCACCTTGAGAGCGAGGCTGATTTCGGTCGAGCGGGCAATCGCTTCCGCCTGACCGCGCTCTTCCGCTCCAACGCCCGGATAGGCGCCTGCGGTATCGACCAGCGTGATCACCGGAAGCTGAAAACGGTCAGCCATTTCCATGATGCGGATCGCCTTGCGGTAGCCTTCCGGCCTGGCGCTGCCGAAATTATGTTTCAGTCGGCTCTTGGTATCGTTGCCCTTCTCCTGGCCGATGATGGCGACCGGCTGGCCGCGGAAGCGGGCAAAGCCAGCCTGGATGGCGGCATCCTCGGAGAATTTGCGATCGCCGGCGAGCGGCGTGAACTCCGTCAGCAACGCGTTGGCGTAGTCGACGAAATGCGGCCGCTGCGGATGGCGGGCGACCTGCGTCTTCTGCCAGGCATTGAGCTTGGAATAGATGTCGGCAGTCGCCTCGCGGACGCGGATTTCGAGCCGGGTCACTTCGTCGGAAGTGTCGATGCTCTCGTCTTCGCTCGCCAGTTTCTTGAGCTCGTGAATCTTGCCTTCGAGATCCGAGATGGGTTTTTCGAAGTCGAGATAATTGTGCATGAGGTGCGTTTCCGATCCTTTTGCGCGGGACGAGAGAAGGCGGCTTTAGCCAGTATGCCGGTCCTAATCCAGTTTTTTTGCCTGTTTGGCAAGGGGGTGATGCGTTTGCACGAGCTGATGTAGGCGTTCTTCCAGCACATGTGTATAGATTTGCGTGGTCGAAATGTCCGAATGGCCAAGCAATTCCTGCACCACGCGCAGATCCGCGCCGTTCGCCAGAAGATGGCTGGCAAAGGCATGGCGCATGACGTGCGGCGAGATCATGGAGGGCGTCAGCCCGGCGCGGATGGCGAGATCCTTCAGGTCGCGGGCGAAGACCTGGCGCGGCAGATGGCCTTCCCGCGAGGCGGCGGGAAAGAGCCAGGGGCTTTCCGGCGCCGGTTGTTTCGCGTTTGCCGCAAGCTCCGTCTGCAGCTGTCCGTAGACCTTCAGAGCGGCGATCGCCGATTGCGACAGCGGCACCAGCCGTTCCTTGTTTCCCTTGCCGCGGATGATCAGAAAACGTCCTTCGTGATCGAGCACCTTGGCTGGCAGGGTAACGAGCTCGCTGACGCGCATGCCGGTCGCATAGAGCAGTTCGAGCAGCACCAGCATTCTTTGGCGCTGCAGCTGATCAGGTCCCGCGGCGGCCGCCTCGGTTTCGGCTTGGCTCAGAAGACGCGTGACCTCGTCGATGCCCATGGTCTTCGGAAGGGGGCGGCCTTTTTTCGGTGCGTCGAGGATTCCCGTGGGATCGTTCGTGCGCAAGCCTTCCGCATAAAGGAATTTGTAGAATTGCCGCATGGCGGATAGCCGCCGCGCCTGGGACGAGGGTTTGAAACCCTGAGCCGAGAGGGACGAAAGGTAGGCGCCGAGATCGTTCGAGCCCGCCTCGGTCAGGCGGACGCCGCGTTCCGACAGGAAGGAATGAAGATCGTCGAGATCGCGTTCGTAGGATTGCAGGGTGTTGACCGCCGCACCGCGCTCGGCGCTCATCATCTCCAGAAAAGATTCCAGGTGCGCACGGCTCAGATCTCTCACGCCAGCCCCTGCATTCATTGCTTCAACGAGCCGGTGACCGGCGGATCGCCGGTGGCTGGCGGATTGATGCGCTCCGGCGGGATGCGGATGGTGATCTCGCGCGGCTGCGGATCGACGAAGAGAGCGAGTGCCCACATTGCCCCGTATATCGATCCGCCGATCACCGCGCAGATGACAAGGAAGCGAAACAGGGTCGGCATTCGAACATTCTCCTGGTGCCAGTCACAGCCCTGGCGACGCAATAATAATACCCACCAAGCGTTAGCCGAAGGATATTGCAGACATGTTTACGGGCGGCGTCTTGACGCTACCGGCGCATTTGACGATACCGTTTCCAAAGAAATTGTGAATGGGCCTATGAGTGAACAAGTCCTGACCCTTGCCGAGAACCTCAAAGACAGGGCGCGTGCCGCGCTGGGTCGGCGCAATCTTGTCCTTGTCGGGTTGATGGGAGCGGGCAAATCCTCGGTCGGCCGTCTAGTGGCACAGCAACTTGCCATTCCCTTCGTCGATACCGACGCGGAGATCGAGCGCGTATCGCGCATGACGATCGCGGAACTTTTCGCCGCCTATGGCGAACAGGAGTTCCGGGCGCTGGAAACGCGTGTCATCAAGCGGCTGTTGCGCGGCGGCCCGCGCGTGGTTTCGACCGGCGGCGGCGCCTTCATCAACGAAAGCACGCGGCAGCATGTCAAGCGCGGCAGTCTTTCCGTCTGGCTGAAGGCCGATCTCGACGTGCTTTGGGAGCGGGTCAACAAGCGCGATACGCGCCCCCTGCTCAAGACAGAGAATCCGAAACAGACCCTCGAGAACCTGATGAATGCGCGCTATCCGATCTATGCGGAAGCCGATCTGACGGTTCTGTCCCGCGATGTGAGCAAGGAAGTCATGGCCAGGGAAGTCCTTGCCGCGATCGTCGAGGAAAAGAAAGCAGAAAGCAAAGCCCCATGAATGCGATCAAATCGGCTGCCGCAGAACGTCTCGTGCGCGTCCCCCTTGGCGAGCGAGCCTACGACATCCTGATCGGTCCCGGCCTGATCGCCAGAGCCGGGCGAGAGATCGCGGCTCGGCTGAAGGGACGCAAGGCCGCCGTCATTACCGACGAAAACGTCGCGCCGCATTATCTCGATGCGCTGGTTGCCAGCCTTGAGGCGGAGGGCATTCAGGCGGCCAGCCTCGTGCTGCCGGCGGGCGAGAAGACCAAGAGCTTCGAACATCTGATGACGGTCTGCGATGCCGTTCTGACCGCGCGTGTCGAGCGCAGCGACGCCGTGATCGCGCTCGGCGGCGGCGTCATCGGCGATCTCTCAGGCTTTGCTGCCGGCATCGTGCGCCGCGGCGTTCGCTTCGTGCAGATCCCGACCTCGCTGCTGTCGCAGGTCGATTCCTCTGTCGGTGGCAAGACCGGCATCAACACCCATCACGGCAAGAACCTTGTCGGCGTCTTCCATCAGCCCGATCTCGTGCTTGCCGATATCGACGTGCTGAACACGCTGAGCGGACGCGAATTCCGCGCCGGTTACGCCGAAGTCGCAAAATATGGCCTGATCGACAAGCCGGATTTCTTCGCCTGGCTCGAGGCCAACTGGAGAGAAGTCTTTGCCGGCGGGGCCGCCCGTATCGAGGCGATTGCCGCGAGCTGCCAGGCGAAATCCGATGTCGTCGTCGCTGACGAGCGCGAAAATGGACCGCGCGCCCTGCTCAATCTCGGCCACACGTTCGGCCACGCTCTGGAAGCGGCCACCGCCTATGACAGCCGCCGGCTGGTGCATGGCGAAGGCGTCGCCATCGGCATGGTGCTGGCGCATGAATTTTCCGCGCGCCTCAATCTGGCAAGTCCCGATGATGCCAAGCGCGTCGAGGCGCATCTGAAGGCCGTAGGCCTGCCGACGCGGATGAGCGACATTCCCGGCGAGCTGCCGCCGGCCGAAACGCTGATGGATGCGATCGCGCAGGACAAGAAGGTCAAGAGCGGCAAGCTCACCTTCATCCTCACGCACGGTATCGGCCAGTCCTTCATCGCCGACGATGTGCCTTCTTCCGAAGTTCTGAGTTTTCTCAAGGAAAAACATCGCTGATGACGATCGAGGGCACGCTGGCTGTCTTGTTCGAATATTGGCCCGAGATCCTCTCGATCGTCGCGCTCGTGCTGTTATCGGCGTTCTTTTCCGGTTCGGAGACGGCGCTTACCGCTGTTTCGCGCAGCCGCATCCATACGCTGGAGGCCAATGGCGACGAAAGTGCTGGAATCGTGCGTCGTCTGATCGAGCGCCGGGACCGGTTGATCGGCGCTCTGCTCATCGGCAACAACCTCGCGAACATCCTGGCCTCGTCGCTGGCGACCAGCGTATTTCTCGGTCTCTTTGGTAATTCCGGCGTGGCGCTGGCAACGGCGGCGATGACCGTCATCCTCGTCATCTTCGCCGAGGTGCTGCCGAAGAGCTGGGCCATTTCCACGCCTGATCGCTTTGCGCTCAACGTGGCCGGCACGGTGCGGCTCTTTGTTGCCGTCGTCGGCCCGGTGTCGAGTTTCGTCAACGCTATCGTCCGATGGATTCTCGGCCTGTTCGGCGTCAACCTCTCGAGAGAGGTGTCGATGCTATCTGCACATGAGGAGCTGCGCGGTGCGGTCGATCTGCTGCACCGGGAAGGCTCGGTGGTCAAGGCCGACCGTGACCGTCTGGGTGGCGTGCTCGACCTCGGCGAGCTGGAGCTTTCCGACATCATGGTGCATCGCACGGCGATGCGCGCCATCAATGCCGACGACCCGCCCGAAGTGGTCGTGCGCGCCATTCTCGACAGCCCCTATACGCGCATGCCGCTCTGGCGTGGTTCGATCGACAACATCATCGGCGTCGTGCATGCCAAAGACCTGCTGCGGGCGCTGGCGGAGCCGAATGTCGAGCCGGAAAATCTCGACATCGTCAAGATCGCGCAGAAGCCGTGGTTCGTGCCAGACAGCACCAATCTCGAAGATCAGCTCAACGCCTTTTTGCGCCGCAAGCAGCACTTCGCCGTCGTCGTCGACGAATATGGCGAGGTGCAGGGCATCGTGACGCTGGAAGACATTCTGGAGGAAATTGTCGGCGATATTGCCGACGAGCATGATCTCGACATCCAGGGCGTTCGGCAGGAAGCCGACGGCTCGATCGTCGTCGATGGCGTTGTGCCTATCCGCGACCTGAACCGTGCGCTCGACTGGAACTTGCCGGACGAGGAGGCAACGACGATTGCCGGCCTTGTCATCCACGAATCGATGACCATTCCCGAGGAGCGGCAGGCCTTCACCTTCTACGGCAAACGCTTCATCGTCATGAAACGGGAAAAGAACCGCATCACCAAGCTGCGCATCCGTCCCGCCGAGACGGAAGAGACGAAGCCGCAGTAGGGGCTGTCCGTTCGCGGCTACCAGCGAACAGACTCACCCGGCGCCGCGGGTTCCACGGCCAGGGCATGCAGCCCGGCTTCCAGTTCGGGCTTCAGCAGCTCGTTGATCGCCCTGTGGCGTGCCAGGCGCGGCATGCCGACGAACTTGGCAGAAACGATGCGAATTCTTATATGGGTCTCGCCGGTTCCGGTCATGTCGGGCTGATGACCGGCATGCAGGTGGCTCTCATTGATGACGGAAAGGCGCTCTGGCGCGAAAGCGAGGTTGAGCTTCGCCTCAATGCGGGATTGCAGTGTCGTTTCCATATTCCCGCGTCGACCTCCGTTGCGAAAAAAAGCTCCCACAAAGCCTATAACATTCCTGTTTGTCAATTCTTGTTGTGGGGTATCCAAGGCCCCATAATTAGGCCGCCATGAGACTTGATTCAAAATATTTCGATCGTATCCGTACCCGCCGCAAGCGCGCGCAAGAGCCCGAGCAGGGCCCGCCGACGTGCCAGTGGGATGGCTGCGACAAGCACGGTACGCATCGCGCCCCTGTCGGGCGCAATGCGGAAGGGCAGTTCTTTCTGTTCTGCTTCGAGCACGTCAAGGAATACAACAAGGGCTACAACTATTTCTCCGGCCTCTCGGACGGCGAGATCGCGCGCTACCAGAAGGAAGCCATCACCGGCCATCGCCCGACCTGGACGGTTGGTGTCAACAAGGCTGCCAAGAACAGCCCGCTGCAATCGGATATTCGTTCCGGCTCCTATTCCCGCGTGCGGGATCCTTTCGGCTTCGTCAAGGAAGGAGAGGGGCAGGGGCGCGGACCGCGCTTCCCGCAACAGCGCAAGCTGAAAACGCTCGAGGCGAAGGCATTCGACACGATGGGGCTGGGCGCTACCGCCACAGCGCCGGAAATCAAGCGCCGCTACAAGGAATTGGTGAAAATGCACCATCCCGATGCCAATGGCGGCGACCGCGGTTCCGAGGAGCGCTTCCGTGCGGTGATACAGGCCTATCAATTATTGAAACAGAACGGTTTTTGTTAATTCCCGTCCTTGCTCTCCGCCTTCAATCAGGTATGGTCCAAATCGGCTGAAGCCGCGGGCAACCGCGGCAGGGTGTGCTTTTGGCTGGCTGCACCTCGGCCGACTTTCCGGACGCGGCGTTTCTTGTCCGGGACTCTGTTCAAGGATGCTCGCAAGCGATCATGCAATCGCGCCGAGATTTTGCTTTAGTCCCGGAGAAGTATCGCCGTTGTTCCGACCGAACGGATGCGGGCAAGAAAGCTGCGGCGATTCGGACAAAAATGGCTGAGATTGATATGGCAGGGTGAAAGCCACCCGCCCTGGAGACATGATGAGCAAGATCGACCTTGATATTTCCGAGATTCCCGACACCACCGTTTCGGTTCGTGAAGTTTTCGGCATTGATTCCGATATCCGCGTTCCCGCCTACAGCCAGGGCAGTGCCTATGTGCCCGATCTGGATGCGGATTACCTCTTCGACCGCGAGACCACGCTCGCCATTCTCGCCGGCTTCGCTCACAACCGTCGCGTGATGATCTCGGGCTATCACGGCACCGGCAAGTCCTCTCACATCGAGCAGGTTGCCGCGCGCCTCAACTGGCCTTGCGTGCGCATCAACCTCGACAGCCACGTCAGCCGTATCGATCTCGTCGGCAAGGACGCCATCGTCGTCAAGGACGGGCTGCAGGTCACCGAATTTAAGGATGGCATCCTGCCCTGGGCCTACCAGCACAACGTCGCGCTCGTCTTCGACGAATACGATGCCGGCCGTCCGGACGTGATGTTCGTCATCCAGCGCGTGCTGGAATCCTCGGGCCGCCTGACGCTGCTCGACCAGAGCCGCGTCATTCGCCCTCACCCGGCTTTCCGCCTGTTCGCAACCGCCAACACCATTGGTCTCGGCGACACGACGGGCCTCTATCACGGCACGCAGCAGATCAACCAGGCGCAGATGGACCGCTGGTCGATCGTGACGACGCTGAACTATCTGCCGCACAACAACGAAGTCGATATCGTGCTGGCGAAGGTGAAGTCCTTCCGCACCGACAAGGGCCGTGACACCGTCTCCAAGATGGTGCGCGTCGCCGATCTGACGCGTGCGGCCTTCATGAACGGCGATCTGTCGACGGTTATGAGCCCGCGTACCGTCATCACCTGGGCTGAGAATGCGGAGATCTTCGGCGACGTCGCCTTTGCCTTCCGCGTTACCTTCCTCAACAAGTGCGATGAGCTGGAGCGGCCGCTGGTCGCCGAGCACTATCAGCGCGCCTTCGGCGTCGAGCTGAAGGAAAGTGCTGCCAACATCGTGCTCGAAGCCTAAGGAAAAGCCCACACATCATGTCAGGTCGCGGAGATAATTCCAAAGCGAAGCCGGGCGCCCCGGTGGACATGGAGCCGTTGCGCCGGGCGATCACAGGTTGCGTGCGCTCGATCGCCGGCGATGCCGAGGTCGAGGTCGCATTCGCCAACGAACGTCCGGGGATGACCGGCGAGCGCATCCGCTTGCCGGAGCTTTCGAAGCGGCCGACGATGCATGAGCTCGCGGTGACCCGCGGGCTCGGCGATTCGATGGCGCTGCGGCTTGCCTGTCACGATGCCCGCGTCCATGCTGTTATGGCGCCGCAGGGTGCCGATGCGCGTGGTATCTTCGATGCCGTCGAACAGGCGCGTGTCGAATCGATCGGTTCGCTGCGCATGAGCGGCGTTGCCGCCAACCTCAGCTCGATGAATGCAGAGAAATACGCCAAGGCGAATTTCTCCGGCATCGAGCGGCGCGAGGATGCGCCGATCGGCGAGGCCATGGCGATGATCGTGCGCGAGAAGCTGACCGGTCAGAAGCCGCCTGAAAGCGCCGGCAAGGTGCTCGACCTCTGGCGTCCCTTCATCGAGGAAAAGACCGGCGGTCAACTCGAGAGCCTGCTATCTGCTATCAACGACCAGCAGAGCTTCGCTCGTGTCGTCCGCAATATTCTGACAGCCATGGAAATGGCCGAGGAATATGGCGACGAGCAGTCCGAGCCCGACAGCGAAGAGCAGCCGAGCGAAGAGGACAAGCCGAACGGCGAAGACCAGGATAACGACGACGTCAAGGAAGACGAAGGCTCCGATGCCGCGCCGGCCGAAGACAGTGAAGCCTCCGACGAGCAGATGGAGGATGGCGCGACCGAAGACGGCGGCGAGATCTCCGACGACGATATGAGCGAAGAGGGAGAGGAAGATTCGGAAACGCCGGGCGAGACCCGCCGTCCCAATACGCCTTTCGCCGACTTCAACGAGAAGGTCGACTATCACGTCTATACGGAGGAGTTCGACGAAACCACGACGGCGCAGGAACTGTGCGACGTGGCCGAGCTCGAGCGCCTGCGCGCCTTCCTCGACAAGCAGCTTGCCCATCTGCAAGGCGCTGTCGGACGGCTTGCCAACCGGCTGCAGCGCCGCCTGATGGCGCAGCAGAACCGCTCCTGGGACTTCGATCTGGAAGAGGGCTATCTCGATCCGGCACGCCTGACGCGCCTGATCATTGACCCGATGCAGGCTCTGTCCTTCAAGATGGAGCGCGATACGCAGTTCCGCGATACCGTCGTGACGCTGCTGATCGACAATTCCGGTTCGATGCGAGGACGGCCGATCACGGTTGCTGCTTCCTGCGCCGACATTCTTGCCCGGACGCTCGAGCGCTGCGGCGTGAAGGTCGAGATCCTCGGCTTCACCACCAAGGCCTGGAAGGGTGGACAGGCGCGTGAAAAGTGGCTTGCCAGCGGCAAGCCGCAGACGCCGGGCCGCCTGAACGATTTGCGCCACATCATCTACAAGTCTGCGGACGAGCCTTACCGCCGGTCGCGCGCCAATCTCGGTCTGATGATGCGCGAAGGCCTGCTGAAGGAGAATATCGACGGCGAAGCACTGATCTGGGCGCATAACCGTCTGCTCGGTCGCCGCGAGCAGCGCCGCATCCTGATGATGATTTCGGATGGTGCGCCGGTCGACGATTCGACGCTGTCGGTCAACCCGGGCAATTATCTGGAGCGGCATCTGCGGGCCGTCATCGACCAGATCGAGACGCGCTCCCCTGTGGAACTGCTGGCGATCGGCATCGGCCATGACGTGACGCGCTACTATCGCCGCGCCGTCACGATCGTCGATGCCGACGAACTTGCAGGCGCCATGACCGAGCAGCTCGCCTCGCTATTCGAGGATCAGGCAAGCATGCCGCGTTCGCGCATGCGCCGTGCAAGCTGAGCCCGCTTCGGCTTCCTTTCGCATCGGCCTTGCGGCCGATGCTTTTTCCTTTTGGCCGCTGCAAGGGCTGGCATGCTACGCTGCGCTGCATCAGCCTGACGGCGATGCTGGCACTGCCGCTGGCCGGATGCGATGCCGCAGACCGAGCCGATGATGGCGGTCCGGCCAATATTCGCGCCAACATCATCTCAGCCTTCAGGCCGGGCTCGCAGCAAACGCAGTTCGGGGCTCTGGAATTTATCGGCGGTCTTGAGCTCAGCTCGGACAATGCGCTTCTGGGCGCCATTTCCGCGATCCGCTTTCGTCCCGATCAGCGGCATTTCGTTTCCGTGCTGGATACCGGTCACTGGCTGACGGGCGCCATAGAGCGCGACGAGAAGGGGCGGTTGAAAGGTATTGCCGAGGCACGCATCATGCCGATGATGGACCGCCGCGGCAGCATCGATGCGGGGACGGGGGCGATGGATGCCGAAGGCCTGGCCTTGCGCGACGATCATGTTCTTGTGAGCTACGAGCAGTTTCATCGTGTCGATATCTATCCCGATCCGGGCTTCGAGATCTCGCCGCCGGACAATAGCCTGCCGGTCCCCATTCCAAGGCTGCAGCTTCGCTCCAACCGCAGCCTTGAAGCGCTGATGATCGCGCCGCAGTCCAGCCCGCTTGCCGGAGCCGCCGTCATCGTCACGGAAGATAGCCTGGACGAGCAGGGCAATATGGTCGCGGCCATTCTCGACGGTCCGCTGCACGGTCGCTTCACAATCAGGCACTATTGCGGTTTCGATGTCAGTGACGGCGTCTTCCTGCCCGACGGCGACCTGCTGTTGCTGGAGCGCCGCTTCGGGCTGGCGCATGGTCTTGGAGTGCGCATCCGCCGCATTGCCGGTGAGGACATCAAGCCGGATGCCGTGGTGGACGGCAAGGTGATCTTCGAGGCCGATTCCAGCGAGCAGATCGACAATATGGAAGGGATCGACGTCTTCCGCGCTGCTGACGGCTCCCTCCATCTCATTCTTATCTCGGACGATAATCACTCTATTCTGCAGCGCAGTCTGATGCTGGAGTTTCGCCTGAGCGACAAAAATCTCGTCGGTCAAAACTAGAAGCGACGTGGCGCCGATTTTATTCTCTGCGCCGATCTTGCCGCATTGAGGAAATTTTCGTTGTGAGCTAAGCGACGCCTTTGCTCCAACAATGGGATTCTTCGACATGTCTGCTCCTGGCAAACCTATCGTGCTGCTGCACGGGCTTTTTGGCAGTCTGAACGACCCCAAGATCCTGGCTGCGTTCGGCAATGCCGATATTCATGCCCCGGATCTTATTGGCTATGGCCGTAACAGAGAGGCGAACACCAGTAAGCTGACTCTTCTCGATCAGGCGCGTCATATCGCGGACTTCATATCCGGCCTCGGTGCTGGCAAGGTGCATCTGGTCGGACATTCGGTCGGTGGTGCGGTTTCGGTGCTCGTCGCCCGGCATTTTCCCGGGCTCGTCGAATCGCTGACCAGCGTCGAAGGCAATTTCACCTTGAAGGATGCGTTCTGGTCGGGACAGATTGCCGTGAAGCCGGACGAGGAAGTGGCTCACATCATCTCCGGCTATGAGACCGATCCGGACGCCTGGATCGCCGGTGCCGGCGTGCAGATCAACGAATGGACGTCGTCACTTGCCAGAGGTTGGCTTGCGAATCAGCCGCCCTCGACGATCAAGGCACAGGCCAAGGCGGTCGTGGCGGCGACGGGAGACGCCGCTTATCTCGACGCGATCCGCGGTATCCTGCAGTCCGACATTCCCGTCTATCTGATCGCCGGGCGCCGTTCTGCGGAAGGTTGGGATGTTCCCGATTGGGTCAATGATCTCTGCACGGCGCGGCTCAATATCGCCGACACCGGTCATTTGATGATGGCGGAAAATCCGGCCGCATTCGCAGCCGCCGTTCTAACCTGCCTGTCTTATCGCTAGAGAGTGTTTCGGCGCGTACCGATAGCGATCCGCGCCGAACAACCAACCGTTCAGGCGGCCGGAGCCTGCGACATCGGCTTCAGGGTGTTCATCAGCGCGCCATAGGGCAACAGCATGACGAGGCCGACGGTCATCTTGACCGAGAAGTCGCCGATCGCCCAGGAAATCCAGCGCGGCGCCGAGGTGGAGAAAACGCCGAGGATTGGCGCCCATTCGATCGCGAAGGGATCGTTCGGTCCGAAGAGGACGAAGAAGGGCGCAAAGGCGAAGGAGAAGAAGATCAGCGTATCCAGCATCGAGCCGATCAGTGAGCCGAACAGCGGCGCGCGCCACCAGGCCATGCGACGAAGGCGGTTGAAGACCGAGATGTCGAGCAGCTGGCCGACGAGATAGGCCGAACCGGAGGCGATCGCGATGCGCGGCTGTGCCGTGTAGAACGACAGCGCGACGCCGACGACGAAGCCGGCAAACACCACCTTGCGCGCAGCCTTCGGGCCGAACTGGCGATTGGTCAGATCGGTGATGAGGAAGGCGACCGGATAGGTGAAGGCGCCCCAGGTCAGGATATCCGCAAGATTGATACCGGCGAGCGTCGCCTGCAGCGGATATTGCACGAGGATATTGGAGGCGACGACGACCAGCGTCATCAAGACAACATAGATAAGGGTATGACGTGTCGTCAGCATTTTTTTATCCTGGGAGATGCCACCAGTTGAGGGAAACCGGACATGGAAAAAGGCCTGTCCGGAGATGATCCGTGCAAGCCTTTTAGCCGGTATGAAATCGCGACGCGCTAGAGCTGCTTAGGCAGCGACTGCAGCTTCCGCGGACTTCTTGACGATCTGACGACGCAGCAGGCGAGCGCGCATGCTGAGTTCGTTTTCGCTTGCCTTTATGAGGAAAGCGTCCAGACCACCGCGATGTTCGACCGAGCGAAGCGCTGCTGCGGAAACGCGCAGACGATAGCGTTGGCCGAGAACGTCGGAGATCAGCGTGACCTGGCAAAGGTTCGGCAGGAACCGACGCTTGGTCTTGTTGTTGGCGTGGCTGACATTGTTGCCCACGAGGACGGCCTTGCCGGTCAATTCGCACATGCGGGACATGGTACACCTACTTTTGTTTTTCTCGGCCATCGGATAAACATCCCGGGCAAAACCCGGCGCGCAATCCAACAGGCCATAATTGGAAAGTTGCGGTTCTATAGTCAGAGCGGCCGGCCGCGTCAAGCCAAACCTTGTGTTTTCCCGCAATTCCGTCAAAAAGCTGCTGTTCTCTGATGCTCGCAGCAGACGAACATAGTGTCTATATATCTCGCCTGACCCTCGTTGAAGGCCCGAAATCATGGTTCAAATTCGCAAATGGCTTCTCATTTCAGCTGTCGTTGCGTCGATGCCGTCGACGGCATTCGCCGACGTGCTGCGGCATGAAACGCGTTATCGCGTTTCGCTGGCCGGCCTGCCGATCGCCAGGGCGGATTTCAAGACCGAGGTCACCGGCAAGCAGTTTACGATCAGCGGCAACATTACCTCCGCCGGTCTTGCGGACCTCGTCACCTCCATCGATGCCAGGACCGATGTGACCGGTGTGGTCAACGACAACAAGCTGCAGGCAACGCATTACACGCTGTTCTACAAGAGCGGCAAGAAGGAGCGCACCTACGATGTGGCCTATGCCAACGGCAATGTGACGTCGAATACGATCACGCCCGAACCGAAGCGGCCGGACAACTGGATCCCTCTTGCCGACGCGGATCTGAAGTCCGTGCTCGATCCGATTTCCGGTATGATCTTTCCAATCACGCCCAGCCTCAATCTCTGCAATCAGACGCTGGCCGTCTTCGACGGCGAGATGCGCCTGGATCTGAAGCTGTCGCCAAAGGGGGCTCATCCGTTCTCGACCGAGGGCTTCACGGGCAAGACGGTTGCCTGCGGCGTGCGCTTCACGCCGAAGAGCGGCTATAAGAGCACGCGCAAGGATTATCTCTATCTCGCCAAGAGCGACAAGATGGAGATCTGGTTTGCCAAGGCCGATACCATGAATGTATATGCTCCGGTCTATGTGCGCATACCGACACAATACGGGACCGTGACGATTACAGCCGTGAAATACGGCAGCTAGCAGGCAGGAGGATGCCTGCAGCAACGAGAGCTGGGGGCAGAGTTGAAGTTTCGCGCGACATTGACGGGCTTTTCGGCCATTTTGATGTGGTCTTTCCTGGCGCTTCTGACGGTGGCGTCCGGCAAGATGCAGCCGTTTCAGCTGCTTGCCATCTGTTTTGCCATCGGCAGCATTCCCGGCATCGTCGTGCTGCTGCTCAGGCCGGAGCGCCTGCGGCTTCTGCGTCAGCCCGCCAAGGTCTGGATAACGGGCATTGCCGGCCTGTTCGGCTACCATTTCCTCTATTTCACGGCGCTGCGCCATGCGCCGGCGGTGGAAGCGGGGCTGATCGCCTATCTCTGGCCGCTTTTGATCGTCGTCGGCTCGGCCTTGCTGCCGGGCGAGCGGCTGCGCTGGTATCACATCGTCGGCGCGCTGATGGGGCTTGCGGGCACAGTTCTGATCGTCGGCCGCAACGGCTTTCATTTCGAAGGCGCCTATGCGGTCGGCTACGGCGCGGCTTTTCTTTGCGCCTTCACCTGGTCCGGCTATTCGCTGATCACGCGCCGTTTCGAGGCCGTATCCACCGACGTCGTCACCATATTCTGCCTCGTGACATCCATCCTCTCCTTCTTCTGCCATCTCGGCCTGGAGGAGACCATCTGGCCGGAGGGGGTGGCACAGTGGATCGCCGTGCTCGGCCTCGGCCTCTTCCCCGTCGGAGCGGCCTTCTATGCCTGGGACTACGGCGTCAAGAACGGCGATATCCAGATTCTCGGCGCCGCAAGCTATGCGGCGCCGTTGCTGTCGACGCTGATCCTGACGCTCTTCGGCTTTGCCGAGCCGAGTTGGGGCATTGCGCTCGCCTGCCTGCTCGTGACCGGCGGCGCCGTGCTCGCCGCGCATCGCATGATCCTGCGCCGAGACAATACCGAACGGGCGCAGGCGGAAGCGGCGGAATAGCTCCGCCGCAATCATTGCCAGCTATTTCCTGAAGACTTTTTCGAGGAAAGCCGCGAGCGACGGCCGCCAGACGTCCATCTCGTGCTGGAGGTCCGGATATTCGTGGTATTCGTGATTGATCTTCTTCTCGTCGAGCGCCGCCTTCAGGCCGGCAACGTCCTTGCCGACGACCTGGTCCTTGCTGCCGACCGTTACCGTGAAATTGCGCAGGGCCTTGTTGATCTTTTCCGGCTCGTTCAGCACGGCGTCCACAGTCTTGTTCGGAACGGTCGTGGTGCTGACGCCGCTGAAGGTCGCGACCCAGCCGAAGGTGTCCAGATGCGTGAGGCCGGAGACGAGGGCCTGATATCCGCCCTGCGAGAGCCCGGCAACGGCACGGCTGTCAGCCTCGTTTCGCACCCGATAGTGTGTCTTCATGTATGGGATGAGGTCATCGATCAACTCGCGATCGGCTGCCTCGGCATTGGCCGGATAGAAATTCGCGCGACGATCGGCGGCCGGGAAGTTTTCGGCAATCGCGATCGGCACGTCGGTTTCGGTATCCGGGATGACGACGATCATCGGCTCGATCTTTTTCTCCGCGAGGAGATTGTCGAGCATCTGCGGTGCGCGTCCCTGCGCGACCCAGGAGCCGACCGTGTCGCCGAAGCCGTGATAGAGGTAGAGCACGGGCAGCGGCTCGGAGGCATCGGTATAGCCGGGCGGCGTGTAGACATACATCTGCCGCTCCGATTCGAGTGCGTTGGAATGCAGGGTCACCAGCCGCAGATCGCCATGCGGCACGTTGCGGATATCGAGAATGCTGCCGGGCACGAGGATAAGGCTGGTGTTGACCTGCCGCTGCGGCTTGGGCGCGTTGGTTCCCGTGTCGATGCTGCGGAAGCCGTCGATGTTGAAATAATATTCGTAAAGGTCGGGCTTCAATGCTTCGGTCTTCGCGTTCCAGGTGCCATCATCACCACGTTGCATGGCGATCGGATCGCGCGAGCCGAGGCCGACGGAGACAGCCTTTGCCGACGGCGCATAGAGCCGAAAGGTAATCGAGCCGTCTTTTTCGACCGAGGTGACGAAGTTTTTCAGAGGCTTCTCGGCCGGCGGCGCATCAAGGGCAAGGACCGGACCGCTCATGACGCAGCCTGTCGCGACGAGCAAAGAAAACAACAATCGCACGAAAAAACCTCCTCCGGATGAACCACTCTTCTCTCTCTCCGTGTAAAGCTGAAACAGTGCCGAACTTTTTCAAGGTTGTCGCTCCGCGCCGTGCGCAGCATGCTGCGTGATGTCAACGAAAGGTAAAAAAGGGTTCAGCTTGAGGCTGGTTTCCAATCCGGCGGAGCCATCTCGAAGCTTGAGAATTCGAAGCCCGGCGAGACCGTGCAGCCGACGAGCGTGAATTCGCCGAGGCTTTCGGCGGATTGCCACCAGTTGGCCGGAATGATGGCCTGCGGGCGCTCACCCTTTACCAGATCGGAGCCGAGCACCAGCGTCTCGCTCGTCCCGCCGTCCGCCGAGCGGTGCAAAGCGAGCGGCGCGCCGGCATAGTGGTGCCAGACCTCGGCGGCATCGTGCACCCGGTGCCAATGCGAGCGCTCGCCCGCTTCGAGCAGATAGTAGATCGCCGTGGAGTGGCCGCGAGTGCCGCCGTTCTCGTCGCGGAAGGTCTGCACGTACCAGCCGCCTTCCGGATGCCGCTGCATGGAAAGCGTTTCGATGATCTCTTTTGCCTGCATCAGAAATTGTCCTTGCGCTTGCGGATTTCGGCGAAGACCTCGTCATTGCCACGGCTTTCCATCAAAAGGTGGCGGCGGATCGCGGGATCTGCGGCGCGCAGGAACGGGTTTGTCTCCTTCTCCAGCGCCAGCGTCGTCGGAATAGTGAACTTGCCTTGCGCCCTCAATGCCTCGATATCGGCAGCGCGCGCCCTTAGCCGTTCATTATCGGGATCGATCGTCAGCGCGAAACGGGCGTTGGAAAGCGTGTATTCGTGGCCGAAATAAACGGCCGTTTCGTCCGGCAGGACGGCCAGCTTCTGCAGCGAGGCCCACATATCCGCCGGTGTGCGCTCGAACAGGCGGCCGCAGCCTAGCGCAAACAGCGTGTCGGCGGCAAAGAGCAGCTTGTCGTCGGCGAAGTGATAGCAGACATGACCGGCGGTGTGGCCGGGGGTTTCGATGACGTTGACCGTATGGCCGGCGAACTCGAAGCTGTCGCCATCGCCGACGGCGCGATCGAGGCCGGGAATGGCGACGGCTTCGTTGAGCGGGCCGATGATCTGGCAGCCGAATTGCTCTTTCAGCGCGAGGTTACCCTCGACGTGATCGGTGTGGTGATGGGTCGTCAGGATATGACTGATCGTCCAGCCGCGACGCTTGGCCGCCTTCATGATCGCATCCGCCTCCGGAGCGTCGATCGATGCCGTCAATCCGGTCTCCGGATCGTGGACCAAGACGCCGAAATTGTCGGAACGGCAGATAAATATCTCTAATTCCAAGGGTTTCATGATTGAAATCGTCCTCGTCTTTTACGTTGGTAGAGAATGTAAGCCGTTCGGCCTTGAAGTCCAACGCTCGGCTGATAACATTTGTTTCGATGCACGCCGATATTGTCGATCTCCGCCAGTTTTATCATTCCGAGCTCGGTCGCTTGGCGGAGCAGTCGATTGCCATGGCGCTTTCCTCCATCTGGGCGCGCATGCCGGAAGAGCGGCTTGTCGGCCTCGGCTATGCCGTTCCCTATCTCGATCGCTTCCGTGCCGATACCGAGCGCACTTTCGCCTTCATGCCGGCGGGGCAAGGCGCAGTGAACTGGCCGATGGGCTCGGCATCGTCGACGGCGCTGATCTTCGATGAAGAGCTGCCGCTGCCTGACAGTTCGATCGACCGTGTGCTGATGGTGCATTCGCTGGAATTCGCCGAAAGCCCGCGCGAGACGCTGAAGGAGCTCTGGCGTGTGCTGGCGCCTGGCGGGCGGCTTGTCATCGCCGTGCCGAACCGCCGGGGCGTCTGGGCGCGTATGGAGCACACGCCCTTTGGTTCCGGCCGTCCCTATTCGCGCGGCCAGCTGACCTCGCTGCTGCGCGAGACTAATTTCACGCCGGGTGCGACGGCCGAAGCGCTGTTTTTCCCGCCCTCCAAGTTGCGCACCGTGCTGCGGCTGCGCCGCGCCTTCGAAAGGATCGGCCGTACCCTGTGGCCTGCTTTTTCCGGTGTCATCATCGTCGAGGCGCAGAAGCGGCTCTATCAGGGCCTGCCGGTCGCCGTGCGCGCGTCGCGTCGCGTCTTCGTGCCGGTGCTGGCGCCGCGCGGCATTCCGACGACGCGTGACAGCACTTGATGCGATCGACGAGGTGCTGACACTCGACAAAACCGTGTTTCCGCTTTAATGCGACGGGGTGTTTCTAACCGGAATTTCCCGGTCCTTCGCAAGGTCGATCCCATGAGCATGGAAATGAGCAAGCCCGTCCCGCGTTCCGGTATTCTCGACATCGCCGCCTATGTGCCGGGCAAGGAGCATGCGCCGGGCGTTGAGCGCGTCTTCAAGCTCTCCTCCAATGAGACGCCGCTTGGCGCGAGCCCCAAGGCCATCGAAGCCTTCCGCGCCGCTGCCGGCCAGCTGGAGCGCTATCCCGACGGGCAGGCCAAGGAGCTGCGTCAGGCGATTGCCGACGTGCATGGGCTGAACATCGCCAACATCCTCTGCGGCAACGGCTCCGACGAGCTGCTGGGCCTGCTCTGCCACACCTATCTCGGTGTCGGCGACGAGGGCATCATCACCGAGCATGGATTCCTGGTCTACAAGATCCAGATCATGGCTGCCGGCGCGACGCCGGTGACGGTCAAGGAAAAGGATTGCACGGTCGACGTCGATGCCATCCTCGCCGCCGTCACCGACAAGACCAAGATGGTCTTCATCGCCAATCCAGGCAATCCGACCGGCACCTATGTCCCGGTCAGCGAAATCCGCCGCCTGCAAGCGGGTCTGCCGAAGCATGTCATCCTCGTGCTCGATGCGGCCTATGCCGAATATGTTCGCCGCAACGACTACGAGGCCGGCCTCGAGCTCGTCTCGGCCAACCAGAATGTGGTGATGACCCGCACCTTCTCGAAGGTCTATGGCCTGGCGGCGCTCCGCGTCGGCTGGATGTATGCGCCGGTCGATATTATCGATGCCGTCAATCGCGTGCGCGGCCCATTCAACATGAACAGCGCCGCCATCGCCGCGGGGGCTGCTGCCGTTCGCGATCAGGCCTTCACGGCTGAGACTGTTGCCTTCAATTTGCACTGGATCGAGAAGGTCACGGCTGCGTTGGAGGCCATCGGCCTCAAGATAACGCCGTCGGTTGCGAACTTCGTTCTCATCCATTTCCCTGACATCGATGGCAAGCGCGCCGTCGAGGCTGACGATTTCCTCACCAGCCGCGGCTACATCGTGCGGGCCGTTCGCGGCTATGGATTCCCGAATTCGCTGCGCATGAGCATCGGCACCGAAGAGGCCAATCTCGGCGTCATCGATACGCTGACGGAGTTTATGGGACGCAAGGCATGAGCACGACCCAGTTCGATCGCATTGCGCTGATCGGCATTGGCCTGATCGGCTCGTCCATCGCTTACGACATCAAGCGGCTGGCTCTCGCCAAGGAAGTGGTGATCTCGACGCGCAGCGCCGAAACGCTGAAGCGCGCCGAGGAGCTGAAGCTTGGCGACCGCTATACGCCGTCTTCGGCCGAAGCGGCCAAGGATGCCGATCTCGTCATCGTCTCGGTGCCTGTGGGAGCCTCGGAGAGCGTCGCCAAGGAAATCGCAGCCCATCTGAAACCGGGCGCCATCGTCACCGACGTCGGTTCGACCAAGGCATCGGTCATTGCGCAGATGCAGCCGCATATGCCCGCAAACGTGCACTTTATCCCCGGCCATCCGCTGGCAGGTACGGAAAAATCCGGTCCTGATGCCGGTTTCCCGGGGCTGTTCAAGGGGCGCTGGTGCATCTTCACGCCGGTTCCCGGCACCGACGAAGCCGCGATCAAGACGCTACGCGATTTCTGGGAAACCCTGGGCTCCCGCGTCGACGAAATGGACCCCGAACACCACGACAAGGTGCTGGCGATCGTCTCGCATCTGCCGCATCTCATCGCCTATAACATCGTCGGCACCGCCGACGATCTGGAGACGGTGACGGAGTCGGAAGTCATCAAATATTCGGCCTCCGGCTTTCGCGATTTTACCCGCCTTGCCGCATCCGATCCGACCATGTGGCGCGACGTCTGCCTGCACAATCGCGATGCGATCCTCGAAATGCTCGCCCGCTTTTCCGAGGATCTCGCCTCGCTGCAGCGCGCGATCCGCTGGGGCGAAGGCGACAAGATTTTCGAACTCTTCACCCGTACCCGTGCCATTCGCCGCTCGATCGTCGAGGCCGGCCAGGACGTCGACGCGCCGGATTTCGGCCGTCATGCTCTGGATGCGAAGGAATAAATAGTTTTACGCCATGGGGAGCGCTCATGATCGTCAGACGCGGGCGCTCTGAAGACTTGGCCTGGCTCGTCGATCATGACGATGCGAGCGAAGACTGGATCGGGCGCTGCATCCAGTTCGACGAATATTTCGTCGCCGCGCAGGATGGTGAACTCCTCGGCTTCCTGCGGTTCAGCCGCTTCTGGGGCAAGATACCCTACATGGACATGATCCGCGTGCTGTCGTCGCATCAGCGCGCCGGTGTCGGGACAGCCCTGTTTCGTGCTTGGGAAGACGCCATGATCGAAGAGGGCGCGCAGCATCTGATGACGTCAAGCGAATGGGCGGAAGCTGATCCCCAGGCCTGGCATCGCCGCAACGGCTTCCAGGCCGCCGGCAGCATCGATTTTCGCATTGTTCAGCCGAGCCCGGAGATATTCTTCCTGAAGGACATCTCCGGCGTCCGCGGAGGGTAGGGCTTCAGATCGGCGGGATCTTGCCGAGCGGGATGAAGCCGCTGAGCGAGAGGCGGCCGCGATCCGCCGTCAGGTCGACGGAGACTTTGTCGGCGCCGCTGGCAAGCGCCTTCAGCATCTTGATGGCCGTCTTGATCAGATTTTTGGCGGCGGGAAGCGTGGCGGTCAGGCTGTCGCCCCAAGGGCCGATCTGGTTGATCTCCAGCTTGAACCGGCCGGACAAAAATCCGTCCCCGTCGAAATTGAAGGGACCGGAAAGCGTCATGATGCGGCCGTCGCCGATGTCGATGACGGCTTGATGCAGCACGCCCGCCGCGCCACGCAGCCCCTCGCGGTCGCTGCCATCGAGCAGCCCGGCCTTGCCCGTCAGCGTCACGCTCGCGCTCGTCGAGGCGGTCGGCAGCGTCTGTGGGAAATCCTTGATCACGGCATTGGCATTCTCGACGCCGATAGCAAAATCCAGGTCGTTGCCGTTCTGGCTGGCGTGCATCTCGGTGTGGGCGGCCGTCACATTGGCACTCTGCCCGGTGAAGGAGGAGACGATGCCGGCCTTCAGCCCTTCGATAACGGTCTGGGTCCGTGCAACGCCACGGCCCTTGGCGACGAGGTTCGATTGAAGGTCTGTCCATTCGGCCGATACGGTCAGGCCCTGTGTGGAGCGCAATTCCGCCGGCGACTTGAGGCTCCAGCTGACGTGGTTTGGCTGGAAGACCGGCGCCGATGCGCTCAGCGTGTCGAAATTGGCCGAGACGCCCTGGGTCTGGTTGTCGACCGTCACGGTGTCGCAGGTCAGTCCGATGGAGAAGGGGAAGCCGTTGAAGGCCATGTTCTCGCATTTGCCGGCAATGCCGGCACTGTTCTGTTGCCCCAGCGCCTTCAAAATATTGGCCCTGACAAAGCCGGTCGCGTAATACCAGCCCCCGGTATAGAGCGCGGCGAGGATCACCAACAGACCGAGCAGAACGAGCCAAAGGCGTTTGCCTCGACCGGTTGCTACGCGCTGGCTTGACGCTGCCATGTTGTTCTCCAATGGTTGAACCGAAGCTTCACAGTGATTTGGCGTTGGATATGGACGAATTTTGGGTATTTGGCTACGGATCCCTCATGTGGAATCCGGGCTTTGCTTATGACGAGCGGGCCGAGGCGCTTATTTTTGGTTATCGTCGCTCGCTCTGCGTCCGTTCCTGGGTTCATCGCGGCACAGAGGAAAGTCCCGGCCTGGTGCTCGGCCTCGATCATGGCGGCTCCTGCCGTGGCATGGCGTTTCGCGTGCCGGCCTCCGCTTGGGACGAGGTTCTGATCTATCTGCGCGAGCGCGAACTGGTCACCAACGTCTATCTGGAAAAGACATTGCAGATCCGGCTTGCAGATGGGCGGCGTGTCAACGCCGTCGCCTATGTCGTCGACCGCGCTCACAGGCAGTATGCCGGCTCTCTGGATGCGGTCGAGGCCGCCCATGTGGTGGAAGCTGCCAGCGGCCGCTCCGGCCCCAACGATGCCTATGTTTTCAATACGCTGGTGCACTTGCGCGACATGGGCATTCGCGATCACTGGCTCGAGCAGGTCGCCGGTGAAGTGGAGCGAATGCGAAAGGCATCCTGAGCCGATCTCGTGCCAGGTCCTCGCGGATTCAGACCGCGGCGGTCACAGGCTTCGTCTTGCTGATTTCGGCCAGACGCTGGGCGGCTGTCGGCGGAATCGGCAGATGCGGGTTTTCGGCGATCGTCTCGACCAGTAACTGGTCGCTCGCCTTTTCCGTTTCCTCGATCAGGCGCGCAAAGAAGACATCGGGGTCCAGGCCCGGCTCGATCGGCGGCAAGATGCGCACCTTGATGTGGCCGGGATATTTGCGGAAGGTGCGGCGCGGCCAGAAAAGGCCAGGATGCATGGCAACGGCGACGACGGGAATGCCGAGGTCGCGGTACATGCGCGCAATGCCGTATTTATAGACGGGCTCGGCGCCCGGCGGGCGACGCGTACCTTCGGGGTAAATGATCAGCTGCCGGCCTGTGGCCAGCTCTTCGCGCGTGCGCTTCAGGACATCGAACATGACTTTGCCGCGCGCGCTACGGTCCACGGGGATCATGCGCTGCTTCCCGGCATACCAGCCGAACAATGGTATCCACATCAGCTCGCGCTTCAGGATGTAGACCGGATCGTCGAGATAGGGCAGCAGCGCGAACGTATCCCAGAAGGATTGATGTTTGGGCGCGAAGATGAAGCTGCCCTTGGGGAGATTCTCCAGGCCTTCGACCTCGAAGGTGGTGCCGACGATCTTTTCCATCAGCCAGGTGCTGGATTTCGCCCAAGCCTTGGGGATCGCGTAGGCGGCCTTGCGCGGCATCAGAAAATAGATCGGCGTCAACACGATCATGCGAATGATCAGATTGGCATAGAAGAGCGTATTGAACAGGACCGAACGCAAGATAATCATCGAGGCTTTCCCAACGCGCCGGCTTGCGCCGGCATCCAAGGGTTTGCCTACACGATTACAGCGTCAATAAAAAGTCGGTGCGTGCGTGGTTTTCGCGTCTTCAGGCGCGTCGTTAATGCAAAACCGCTGCACAGTTTTGCGCGACATGCTTTAGTCGTCATCAGTCGGTTGGCGTGACCTCAAGCCGGTCGGACGTCCAAGGCCGGTGATGTTGCGGGCGCCGGCGAGAAGTACCTTGGCATATTCGGAGATCATCGTGCGCAACGCATTCGGATCCGTGAACCAGTTCTTGGCCTTCAGGTCGGAATTGACGACCGGGTAGGGGATGAAATCGGTCGACGGGTCGACATATTTCAGTTCCGCCAGGCTGCGGGGCATATGGTAGTTGTTGGTGACTACGAGGACGCTCTTATAGCCCTTGGCGTGGATCCATTTTGCCGCTTCGCGGGCATTGCCGATGGTATCGAGCGCGTCATAACCGATGTCGACGCAGCAGCTGAACAGATTGACGGAGCTCTGCGTCAGTCTGCGGATTTGCGATGGCGTGGTGGTCGGGTGCACGCCCGATATCAGCAGACGGTTGCCGGCGCCGGAACGCAGCAATTCAACGGCCTGGTCGATGCGCTGATAGCCGCCCGTCAGCACGACGATAGCATCCGCCTTCGGCTCGAGCGGCGGCTTCAGCGTGGTGATCGAATCGGCAAAATGCAGGAAGCCGCCGAAGATGATGGCGACGAGAAAAATGAAGGCGAAGCCGCCCCAGCGCAAGAGACGACGGAACAAACTACGTCGCACGGGTCTGTCGCTGTGGGATTGCTCCCGCAACGGCTGCGAACTCACGGTCTTGCGAGTCGTCAGATCCATGCTCATGATTCGTCATTATACGACAATTGCGGCAAGGAACGGGCTGCCAATCGGCAAAAAATTATCACCGGGGCATCAATTCTGCGCACCTTCGGACCTGCCGGGGTCGGAACGGATCAAATCGATCTCGTAAATCGTCCGCATCACGGTAAAGCGCGCCGTGAGCGTCGTCAGCAGGGCGATGACGATCATGGTCGCAAGGATACCGAGATAGCCAAGTGCGCCGACGGAAAAAGTACCGAAGAGGGCGGTCGCCTGGTCGGTCTGCGGCGTGGCGATCGTGCGGCTCTGCAGGAAGCCGGCGCTGGCGAAGAACAGGGCGGCCAGCGCGCTGCCGGCTGCCGATCCCTTCAGGCTGATCTTCAGAAAATGCTTCTGGAATTCATTGGCGACGAAGGTGCTCTCGGCTCCGACGAAATGCAGCACTTCGACGATATGGCGATTGCCCGACAGGGCGCCGCGTGTGGCGAAGACGACGGTCAGGACCATGGCGGTGAAAACCAGCAGCAGGATGCCGGTGCCGATGAGAACGGTCGTATGCGCCATGGAAACCAGCCGGTCGACCCAGGTGCGGTGGTCATCGAGCGTCGCCTGCGGGATCTGTGCCTTGAGCAGGCTGCGCATGGCCTCGAAATCCGGCGGATGCGTCTCGTCGATGGTGATGATGACGAGGCGCGGGACGGGCAGTTCCTTGATGTCGAGACCGGCGCCGAGCCAAGGCTCGAGAAGGCGCGCGGTTGCGGCCTCGTCGACGATCTGGCCGGACTTGGTGCCGACGAAGCCAAGCGCGATATCGCGGGCGCTCGCGAGCGCCTTGTCCATATCGAGATTGTCGTCCGGCTTGATCTGGATGGTGATCTCGCGGGAAATCTGGCTTTCCCAGCTGGCCGCCGTCGAGCGCACCATGCTCACCGCGCCGAGCGTCAGGCAGGCGAGAAAGGCCATGATGGCGATGACGACGATGAGCGCATTGCCCTGAATATTGGAGGAAGGCACGATCGGCCCTGTCGGTCGCACGCGCATCTCCGGGCGCTTGCGCTCCGCCGCTGCTGCTGCGGGTGCCTGCCGCGCTTGCGGCGCCTTGGGGTTCGGGGCGTTCCTGCGGGGGCCGGGCTCAGTCATAGATATCGAGATGCCCCCCCGATAGAATCATGCGCCTGGCCTCGATCTGGTCCATCAAAGCGAGGTCGTGCGTGGCGATGACGACGGCCGTGCCGAGGCGGTTGAGTTCCAGGAACAGATTGAGCAGGCGGCGCGCCATCGGCGGATCGACATTGCCCGTGGGTTCGTCGGCGAGCAGAATCTCCGGGCGATCGATGAGGGCGCGGGCGATGGCGGCGCGCTGCTTTTCTCCGCCCGAGAGCACCGGTGGCAGCACATTGATACGTTCGCCGAGGCCGACCCATTTCAGCAGCTCCAATACGTCGGTGCGGTAGGAGCTTTCCTCCTTGCCGCGCACGCGCAAGGGCAGGGCGACGTTCTCATAGGTCGTGAGATGCTCGAGCAGCCGGAAATCCTGAAAGACGATGCCGACACGGCGGCGCAGCAGCGGCAGTTCGTTGCGCGGGATCGAGGAGATCTCCCGATCGAACATACGGATCAACCCGCGGGTCGGCTGCAGCGACATGAAGAGCAGTCGCAGCAGCGTCGTTTTGCCGGCACCGGAGGGGCCGGTCAGAAACTGGAACGATTTTCGCGGAATGTCGAAGCTCAGGTCGCGGAGGATTTCCGGACCCATGCCGTAGCGCAAACCGACGTTCTCAAAGTGAATCAACGGGCAGTCCAGTCTTCCGCGGTGTTCAATCAGGCGACTTGTTAAACAATGGCATTAACAGCCGGTAAATTTTTCTGGAAAGGCGCCCGATTCATGGCGATCTTTGCGAAGCATTAACCAATAAAATTTACGACTGGGCAGGATTCGTTTCAATGCCCAGATTGGCAATGGGCGTCGAAACCATGTGGATCACCGCAACGGGAGGCCATCATGGGCGCTTTTCGCCACCGTCAACAGCAGGCGGGGCTGGTTTATGACCTCATTCCGCCCGAACGCGGAACGGGGGTCAGCCAGCCGCATCGGTTCGTGCCGAAGCCCGATGTCGTCGATGCCGAATTCGTGACCGTCTCCGGCGCGCGCGCAAGGGCGGCGTCCGGCGTCAACATGCGCTATGGCGGCCGTGCTCCGTCACGCCCGCAGCCGGCGATGCCTAAGAATGCCTTCTCGCGTATCCTCTCCGTCCTGCGCGGCGTCGAGCAGGTTTTGCAGCAGGCATCGCGGCGCAGCTTCGTGGCGCTCATCGCTTCCCTGGCGATATTGATCTTCGGTCTTTCGGGCGGCTTTTCCGGCCTTTCGGGCGCACCGGTCGCGACGGCGGCCGAGCCGCTGCAATTCTCGCATGTGACGCTGACGCCACGGGACGAGAATGGCCTGCGCGTATTGCGGCTAAGTGGCATCATCGAGAATGTCAGCGGTGCTACGCTGTCTGTCCCGCAGGTGCGCGCCAATCTTTTCGCTGGCGATCAGCTGGTCAGAAGCATCGTTGTGGACACGCCGATCGATCGCCTCGGACCGCATGAAAGCCGCGGATTTTCGACGCGATTGCAGCATCCCGGTGGGAAAACGCCGGATGTTCGGCTCTCCTTCATGCCTT
>NZ_AQHN01000004.1 GCF_000359745.1 Rhizobium freirei PRF 81 | reverse complement strand
TCTTGTATTCAACTTGTCGACAAGAAATATGCAAAAGCAAAGCAATACAATTTCAGAGCACAGCAACCCCAAGGCTCAAAGTTTCACGTCCAGCCGATCCCCGCGCACCAGCAGCTTCTGAACCTGCGCCACAATCTGTTCCGCATGCAGGCGTGCGAGGCGCTCCGCGAGTTCGGTATCGCGCGCGGCAATGGCGGCGATCATCTCATCATGCTCTTCGACGAAGCGGCGCGGCAAACGATCATCATAGGATTGGTAATAGAGGCGGAGGATGCGCCGGCCTTCATCGAGCAGGCGGCTGAAAAGGCCGGTAAAATAAGGATTGCGGCCAGCCTCGGCGATCGCAAGATGCAGTTCGGCGTTGGTGGAGATCATCGCAAGCGCATCCTGCGCCTCGACGGCAGCGGCAAACTCGGCCTGGCGCGCGCGGACAATCTCGAGATCCTCCGGCCGATGATACTTCGCCGCAAGCTGCGTCGTCACGCGATACATCAACACCAGCGCATCGAAATAGCTGTGCATGTTGAGGAAATCGATCTGCGACACCATGGTCGAGCGATTGGGCAGCGTATCGATCAGCCCCTCGCCGGCAAGCCGCACCAGCGCTTCGCGGATCGGCGTGCGCGACATGCCGAAGCGCTCGGACAGCTGCACCTCGTCGATAGGGCTGCCCGGCGGCAATTCCAGGTGCAGAATCTCGTCGCGCAAGATATCGTAGACCACCTTGACGCCGGAGCCGCGCTTGCGCTCGTTTCTGAGGCTTGTTTCATTATCCATGGCTAGCTGACCTCTTCTTTCAGCGTGAGAGATAAAGGGGCATGCCCGGTAAATCAACGGCGCTCTGGCGACTGTCGTTCGACCCTGCTCTACTTCATACACGGAAGCCGGCAACTTCGACATGAGAACGGTCCTCGACACCAAAACGGCCTATCGGAAGTAGCAGGAGCTACCTCCGATAGGCCGTGTGATTATCAAGATGGAAACTTGCTCCTCAGCGCGGACGGCGGATCGCCCGCACTTTGCCGGCGCCGCCGCTACCGGCGTAGAACCTGTCCTTGCCATCGGATTCGAGCCCTGAAACGCCAGAGCCTTCCGGCATTTCCAGCCGCTCCAGCACAGTGCCTGTCACCGGATCGATGCGGCGAATGTCGCTCTCGTCGCCTTCCCAGGTGCCGTGCCATAGTTCGCCATCGACCCAGGTCACACCGGTAACGATGCGGTTGGATTCGATGGTGCGGCGGATAGCGCCGGTCTCGGGGTCGATTTCGTGGATCTTGCGGCCGCGATGCTGACCGACCCACAGGCTTCCCTCGCACCAGGCAAGACCAGAATCGCCGCCGTTGCCCGGCGCGGGAATGGTCGACACCACCTTGCCGCTTTCCGGATCGATCTTATGAATCCTGTCCTCGGCGATCTGGTAGAGATAGCGCCCGTCGAAAGCCGTGCCCGCATGCGATTCCACGTCGATCGACCGCACCTGCTCGCCGCTCTCAGGGTCGAGGGCATGCAGCTTGTCACCGGAGGCGAACCAGACATGCCGGCCGTCGAAGGTAACTCCGTTCACACGGGGCGCGTTTTCAAACGGACCATATTCGCGAATGACTTCAGCTTGGGACTTTTTCATTGCAACCATCCTCCGGTCAGCATCTATCGAACTTGATGGCTTCGACCCTAGTCGCTCGGCAGCGGACCCGGGAGTAACAATGTTGTCGGGAAGCCGACGACCGGCGGCATCATCCAGCGGCGGGCACGACCATTGCCGATACTCTGCACCTTGCCGCTTGCAGCAAGAGCGTCGAGCGCGCGCTGCACTGTCCGCGGGCTTGTTGCGAGCGCGATCGCCAGTGCCGAACTCGACCAAGCCTCGCCATCTGCCAGCAAGGCGAGCAGGAAAGCATGCTCGGTCTCCATGGGCGGCGCCAGCACTACAATATCACCTTTCCCACGCAGCGTGAGTACGAAGCCTTGCGGCGTCGCGTCGATGTCGGCGAACGGCTCCAATGCAGCGCGCAACCTTCCGATCTCCACCCTGAGCCGTGCCCTATGGGATTCGTCGGCGTAGCGGGCGCGGAACGCGCGGGACAGCAAAAGGGCACGCGGCGCATCCGCCGGCGCGGCTTCGGCAAGGACGCGCGCCAGCATGAACAGCACCGGCCGGCTGGCCAGCGACAGGACCTCGCTACCACGACGCACGACGTTGCGGCAGGCATCGACGACCAGCGTGCCGGATGTTAGCAAGGCCTCCACTTCACCCAGCGGCAGCAGGCGTTCAGTGCCGTCCGCGATCAGCCGAGCCGCTGGCGCATCAAGCGCCCGCGCGGCATTGCGCACTTCGACATCGAGCGCGGCGATATCGGCCCTCCGCGCGGCTTCCGCTGCCCTGGCCAGTGCGGCACGCGCCGGTTCCGTGCGCAGGCGGCGGATGGCGATGCCGGCGACCGCAAGCTCATGGCTTGCTCTTGCAGCCGGCGGCAATGGCGAGGGATCGAGCTTGGCGAGCAACCGCTCGGCCTCGTCGAGATGGCCGACAAGCAGCAAGCGGCGTATCTGCAGATTGCGGGCATGGGCCGCATTGATGCGATCTCCGTGTTTATCGAGGACGGAGCGCGCCGTCTCCAGCGCCTTTTCCGGCCATCCGAGATCCCTCGAGACAAGGGCAATCTCCGCCTGGGCAACGATACAGCGAGCGCGGGCGACGGTCTCGCGCGGACCAAAGGCGCGGGCGGCGTTCTTCAGCAGCGCCTTGGCTCGATCAAGGTCCCCGAGCTGAGCCATGGCAATGCCGCGGAGCGCCAGCGCGGGCGCATCGTCGCGCAAAGCCACGCGCTTCATGGCTCCGAGCGCATCCCCGGCAGCAAGCGCCTGTGCGGCAGCGACGATCAGCGAGTCCATCGAAATCCCGTCACACTTGTAACTCCCACCCCTCGGCACTTCAGCCGTAAGTTATTCGCCATCGGCAGGCAAGACGCTGTGCCGGCAGTGGCAAATCCAGCAAATCAAGGAGATGAACCATGACGATGCATAGAACAGGAACACGCAATGAGTGGCTTTCGGCGAGGCTTTCCCTGCTGGAGCAGGAAAAGGAGCTGACGAGACGCAGCGACGAAATCGCCGCGCACCGCCAGCAATTGCCTTGGGTCAAGGTGGAAAAGGACTATCGGCTTGAGACCGAGCAGGGTGTGGTGCCGCTCTCGGCGCTCTTCAAGGGGCGCTCGCAGCTTCTCGTCTATCACTTCATGTTCGGGCCGGATTATACTGCGGGATGTCCGTCCTGCTCGTCGATCGCGGATGGTTTCAACGGGGTTGCCGTACACCTCGAAAACCATGATGTCGCCTTTTCCGCCGTATCGCGGGCACCACTTGCGAAGCTGCAGGAATTCAAGCAACGCATGGGCTGGACCTTCGACTGGGCCTCATCGGCAAACAGCGACTTCAACCACGATTTCAATGTCTGGTTCACCCCGGACGAGCAGCGCGACGGCGGCATCGAATATAATTACCGTCGCGAGCCGCCAATGCCCGACGCTCAGGCGGGCAAGACGGTGCAGCAATGGGAGCTGCGCGGCAGCGAAGGCCCGGTCGAACTGATGGCGTCAATGACGGGGACGGATGTCGCGACCTACACGCGCGATCGGCCGGGCGTCAGCGCCTTCGCAATGCAGGACGGCGCGATTTATCACACCTATTCGTCCTACGCCCGCGGACTGGACGGCCTTTGGGGCATGTACCAGTGGCTGGACCGGGCGCCGCTCGGCCGCAACGAGACCGGCGTCTGGTGGCGCCATCATGACCGCTACGGAGCGTAGCTCATGTTCAGATTGCTCGAACTTCACGAAAGGGCCGGCGCATACGCCGCCGGCCTGCTTCGACCTAGGAGTTTCAGCCGCTGGCTTCAACTGGCCGCGGCGCCGACCTTCGCCGTGATGGCGTTGCTAGCGTCCGACGATATGGCAGCGGACATGATCTGCTCCACTCAAGGCGGGTCGATGCTGGGCGGTATGGTGCCGATGTATCTGCTGATGGCGCTGTTTCACCTGGGGCCGTGGCTGGCGCTTTTTGCAAGAGAAGGGAAGATATCCGGGTGATGAGCCAATGTTCATTGCCCAAAACGTTCGATCGCGCACTCCTCGTTCGCTCTCACGTTTCTTTTTGATCCAGTGCCATCAAATCCCGTTCCTGAAGTTCGAAATGCGCGTTGAACATCCGCCATCCCTTCTGCGTCACTTCGACTGCGCGCGAGGAATCTTCCCGCCGTATCCAACCTTCTGCACAGAGCAGATTGGTCAAAAGAACACCGAGCGGGCCGGCAAGATGATGCTGCCGTTCCGTCCAATCCAGACATTGCCGGGCAAGCCCCGTGCGGCCAGGTTTGATTTTCGCCGGATCCAGGCCCAGGCCTGCAAACCATTCGGCGCCCACATGCGTCACCTCGAACCTCTTGCCATCGGCTGCTGCAAGAAACCCCTTTTCAACCATCCTTTCGGTGAGGGCCACGCCGAGGCGACCCGCCAAATGATCGTAGCAGCAACGAGCGAACTGCAGTTTTCGGCCCTCGCGCGTCAATGCCCTTGGCTTGATCTCCGTCGGACCGATCGCGGCCAGGTTTTCGAGCGCTAACGCGACATGAGGGCCGGACAGGCGATAGTAGCGATGTCGCCCCTCTGTCTCGACCGACACCAGGCCGCCCGCCAGCAGCTTTCCCAAATGTGAGCTGGCTGTCTGTGCCGTCACACCGGCACAACGAGCCAGCTCGCCGGCAGGCCGTGCCCGACCGTCGCCTAAAACAAGCAGAGCTCGACCTCGCAGCGTGCCCCCCCCCCGCTTTTTCCCGCTCCCTACGGCTAACCTGTCTAAATTTGGGGATCCTCTTGTTGGTAATGTAAATTTCAATTACTATATATGAATAGGTTCTACGAAAGGGAATTTCCTATGACTTCATTGGCGGTAACGATGAAAGGGCAAGTCACGCTGAAGCGCGATTTATTGCAACACCTCGGTATCAAGCCGGGCGAACGGATTGACTTCGACAAGCTGCCGGGCGGGGAGCTTCGGGTGAAGGCGGCGCGGCCGGCCGGCACCATTGACAGTTTCATCGGTCGGCATGCAGGCAAGGTCAAAAAGCCGATGACGATTGAGGAAATGAATGAGATCGCCGCCACTGGTTGGGCGGGCGAAGAATGAAAATTTCCGTCGATACAAATGTGCTGGTTCGTGCCGTTTTGCAGGACGATGCAAAGCAAGGTCGCGCTGCCGGCAAGCTTCTGAAAGAGGCTTCACTAATCGCGATTTCTTTGCCTTGCTTGTGTGAATTGGTTTGGATACTGCGCCGGGGCGCGAAGCTGTCGAAAGAAGATGTAGCCGCGACCATCCGCGATTTGCTAAATGCCGGAAATGTTGTGATGAACCGTCCTGCTGTCGAGGCCGGGCTTGCAGTCCTCGAAGCCGGCGGTGATTTTGCGGATGGCATCATGGCCTATGAGGGCAATTGGTTGGGTGGCGAAACGTTCATCTCGTTCGATAAACAAGCGGTCGAACTGCTTGCGGAGCAAGGACAGACGGCGCGCCTGCTGTCCTGACCGATTACTTCAGCCCAACTTCTATGGCCGCTCAGCCCCTGAACATCTGTGGACACCCCGTATATGCAAGAGGATTTTTCAGGCAGACAAGCCCTCTGCGGGTAATCGAGCGCTGACATCTGTCTGGCCTCTGATGCGATCTTCAGGATGCTGCAGGCCTGTATGGGAGTTGCGGATCGGTGCGAATCAATAAAGCGCACTGCGTTTAGAACCGATTTTCCGATCGCGTGTCTCATCGCCGCGCGCCATACCGTCCTTTAGACCCTCCTAAACCTTCGATGCCCCCGGGTTGTGCGCCACCAACAGCAAGCCCAGGCGTCTATATAAACTGATCAGCAATCTTCGCAGCTATCTGGTCCCGAACAAGCCTTCGATTGCCAATTATTGCCAGCAATATTGGTCAGGTCAGGCAATATCCAGCTCACCGGCTGAAAGTGCTGCCAACAGACTCGTTAATGCCCGCATGAACAAGAAACGTCAGATGCGCTGCTCTCCACTTGGCGCTCATCGGATCCTTCAGATTCGTACCGCTGTTACCGGCCGCCTAGAACAAGCAAAACTCGACCTCGCAGCGTGCTCCCCAGTTTTTCCCGCTCCCTTTCTCACACAGGCTGCCAAGGCCTCCTTAGTATTAGGGTATTGTTAACCATCTTTGCCTTATCAATCTTTGATCGAAAGGCGCGTCCGCTTTTCCAGCTCTTGCGAATAAGTCGATAATGTCGATCCTTCATGCTCTAAGCGCAAATAGCGGTCGCCTTGTCAGGCTCACCTTCGGTCCGGGATCGCGCAGACGTCCTGCCGTGCAAGCCACAGGGCACAGCAAGCTCGCGAAAGCCCGCATCGTGATGCTCAGCGGCGGACTGATCATGGTCTACGCCGTGATCTTCGCCAAGCTTACCTTATTCGGTATGGCGCCGAGGGACGACGCTTCATCGATCCCGCCCGAGCGTGTGATTGCCGCCCGCCCCGATATCGTCGACAGAAACGGCGAGCTGCTCGCGACCGACATCCGCACCGTCTCGATGTTCGCCGAGCCGAACCGCGTCGTCGATGCCGACGAAGCGGTCGAAAAGATAGCCACGGTCTTTCCCGATATCGACCGTAAGTCGCTCTATAAGAAGCTTGCCGACCACCGCTCGCACTTCGCCTGGCTGCGCCGGCAGCTGACGCCGAAGCAGCAGAGCGAAATTCTGGCCCTCGGCATTCCGGCGATCGGTTTCCGGCCGGAGGTCAAGCGCTTCTATCCCGGCGGGCGCACCGCCGCCCACATTCTCGGCTATGTCGATATCGACAATCATGGCGTGGCCGGAATGGAGAAATATCTCGACATGCAGGGCCTGTCGGATCTCGATTCCACAGGCCTGACGAGCCAGGATACGCTGCAGCCGGTCAAACTTTCGGTCGATCTGCGCGTTCAGAACGTCGTGCACGACGTCGTCAGCAGTGCGCTCGATCTCTACAAGGGCAAGGCGGCGGGTGCCGTGGTGCTGGATATCCACACCGGCGAGGTGCTGGCCATGGCCTCCGCTCCCGATTTCGACCCGAACGACCCGCAGGCGACCGGCAGCGACGGCTGGCTCAACCGCATGTCGAACGGTACGTTCGAAATGGGCTCGACATTCAAGACCTTCTCGATGGCGATGGCCTTCGACGTCGGCGCGGTCAAGACAAGCGATACCTTCGATGCTTCCGCGCCGTTGCACTATGGCGGTTTTATCATCCATGACGACCGTGACGTGCCGCGCAGGTGGCTGACCGTGCCGGAAATCTTCCGCTATTCATCGAACATCGGCACCGCCAAGCTGATGGATCGTGTCGGCATGGAGAACCAGAAGGCCTATCTCACCCGCTTTGGTCTTTTGACCAAACTGAAGACCGAATTGCCCGAAGTGAAAATGCCGACCCAGCCTCACGTCTGGAAGAAGATCAACTCGATCACGATCTCCTTCGGCCACGGCGTCGCCACGACGCCGCTGCAGACGGCCGTAGCCGGCGCAGCGCTGATGGACGGCGGCGAGCTGATCGAGCCGACCTTCCTGCCGCGCACGCGCGAAGAAGCCGAAAAGGTCGAAACCCCGATCGTCAAACCGGCGACCAGCGACATCATCCGCTCCTTGTTCAAGCTGAACGGCCAGGAAGGTTCCGGCAAGCCAGCCAACGTTCCCGGCTATCATGTCGGCGGCAAGACAGGCACCGCGAACAAGGTGATCCACGGCGTCTATTCCCACAAGCTGAGCTTCAACTCCTTCCTCGGTGCCTTCCCGATCGATCACCCGAAATACGTGGTGCTCGCCTTCGTGGACCAGCCGCTGACCGGCGAGCATAACCTCACCTTCGCCACCAACACCGCAGCGCCGATGGTGCGCGACATCATCAAGCAGGCAGCGCCCATGCTCGGCGTGCAGCCGGATTTCGGGACGAACCTGATTGCGTCTTATTGAGAGCGCCGGATCGCCTCGAAGCGGCCGGAATCTTCCTGGGTGCCCTTGCAGGGGCTTATCGAACAACGGCGCTCGCCATCGCGTATAGGGCGTTGGAGGTTCAATAACGCGGGATGGTCACACGCACGGTCGTGCCGCCGCCCTTGCGGCTCTCGATCGTGGCTTTGCCGCCATGCGCCTCCGCAATCGCCTTGACCACGGACAGACCGAGCCCGGACCCTCCAGCCCTCCGGCTTCGGGCTTCATCGGCTCTCCAGAAGCGCTCGAAGGCGTATTCCTGCTCCAAAGGAGACATTCCCGGTCCGCTGTCGGAAACCTGCAGAATGGCAAACTCGCCCTTCGTGAAGGTTCTGACCTCCAGGCGCGAGCCAGGCGCATAGCGCGCAGCATTGTCTATCAAGGCAAGAACAATCTGCCGAACCCGCGCGCGATCCGCGTTGAGCGGTGCGCTGCGCATGTTGACGACGACCTCTAGCCTTTGCGCGGACAGCGCCGGTCTCATGGTGTCAAGGGTATCGCCGACTTCGGCCGCCAGATCGAAGCTTGAAATCTGGAGTTCCATCCGGCCGGCATTCATCAGCGAGAGGGTCTTGAGATCCTCGACAATGCGGGTCAGGGAATCGATATGCTTGACCAAGCCGAGAAAGGCATCCTGGTTCGGCTCATACACGCCGTCGGCCAAACCCTGCATGCGCCCGCGAAGAATCGTCAGCGGCGTGCGAAGCTCGTGGGCGATGGCGGAATTCGAATATTGGAGTTCCTTCTCCGCCCTCTGCAGCTTCTCCGCCATCTGGTTGAAATCCTCGATCAGGCGATCGGCTTCGCCGAACGTCCCCTGCCCCGTCGCGCGGCCGGTGAAATCGCCCTCGGCGATGGTGCGGGCGGCGTGTGCCACGGCGATGAGCGGCTTGACCAGCCTTCGGGCAAGCCGCCAGCCGACATAGGCTCCGACGGCCTGGCCGATCGCGACATTGATGGCGAGAACCACGAAATCGGTCGGAGCCCATTCCTCGCTGCTGATGGCTCCGGGAAACAACCAATCCCAGACCCAGCCGTAGATCAGGAACCCGAAGAACATGACCGACAGGGAAACGAACGCGACGATCGTGGTCGACCAGATGATCTGTCGGTTGAGGCTATTATTGACCGAGGTCGCCAAGGCGGTAGCCCACTCCTCTGACGCCGTTGAGAAGATTGCCGACGCCGGCCGCTTCCAGCTTCCTGCGGAGTTTACTCATGTGGCTGTCGACCGTCCTGTCCAGGGCTTCGCCTTCGGGAAGGCAGGCGTCGATGATCTCGCCTCTCTCGAAGGCCCTGTTCTGATAGCCGGCCATGAATTCAAGGATCCGGAACTCCGTGCGGGTCAGCGGCAGGAGGACGCGCTGATCGCCATTATCGACCGAGGCCACATGCGCAACCGGATCGACCGAGAGCTTTCCGATCCGCAAAACCTTGTTGCCCATGCCGCCGGCAACTGAACGTCTGAGGATCGCTCTGGCGCGAGCAACGACTTCGGCCGGGTTGAAAGGCTTGACCACATAATCGTCGGCTCCCGCCCGCAGGCCCTGCAGCCTGTCCACGTCGTCCGCCAGCGCGGTCACCATGATAACAGGCGTGTCGCCGCGTTTATGGATCGCTGCGAGGACGGCGTAACCGTCGAGCTTGGGCAGCTTGACGTCGAGAACGACCAGATCGGGCCGGAGGCGCTGATGATGGGAAAGCCCAATCTCTCCATCCGACGCCGTCAAGACGCGGAATCCCTCGCGCTCGAAATAGCGCTCGAGGATATCGGAAATTTCCGGCTCGTCCTCGATGATCAGTACAAGAGCGTTTTCCATACGCACCTCCTGTCCCGACAAAAGGCTTCACGAAGGCGCGCGTCAACACTCATTTCGCATCTCCACGAAACCTCCACATACGCTCCATTGAAACGCAACAGTTGTGCTGTCTAGCGTAAATTAGCGGAAACCGCGGAATAAAAACACGAATGTTCGAAGGAACCGAGGCCGCAAGCTTGCGAGACAATTTGTCCGAAAAGCCATCCACTTCGGTCCAGACAGGAAGCATCAATGCTGATGAACAAGGGACTGCACGGGCGAAAGGCGCTGCTGACGATGACGGCGATGCTCGCACTGGTGGCAGGTCATGTCTCCTCCCCGGAAGCAAGCCAGATGCCGCCGCCGGCGGTCGGGGTCGTTGAATTGAAGGCGCACGCCGTTCCTGTCATGAGCGAGCTTCCCGGCCGCATTGCCGCAACCAGGGTTTCCGAAGTGCGCGCGAGAGTCTCGGGCATCCTGCAGGAGCGGGTCTTCCAGCAGGGCAGCCTGGTGCATAAGGACGACGTCCTTTATCGGATCGATCCGCGCCTGTTCGAAGTCCGCGTTGCCAGCGCCGAAGCGGCGCTGAAGAAAGCCAGGGCGATCCAGGCCAATGCCAAGCAGCAGCTTGAACGCCAGCGCCTGCTCCGTGAGCGCAATGTCGTGAGCGCGGTGGATTACGATACCGCCGCCGTCGCCCTCGATCAGGCTGAAGCGGACGTCGCGGCCCAGCAGGCTGCCCTTGACGAAACCAAGATAAACCTCGGCTACACCGAGGTACGCGCGCCGATCACCGGCGTCATCGGCGGCGCGCTCGCCACCGAAGGAACGCTGGTCACGGCGGACAGCACCTCCAACCTTGCACTGATCCAGCAAGTCGATCCGGTCTACGCCGATTTCACCCAATCGGCGCAGCAGCTCCTTGCGCTCAAGCAAGCGGTCAGCGACGGCAAGCTCGAAAGCCCGGCGCCCGGCCAGGCACGCGTCGAACTCGTCTTCGACGGCGGCAAGGTCTATGCCGAACCCGGCAAACTCCTGTTCTCGAACGCAAATGTCGATCCCAATACCGGACAGGTGACGCTGAGAGCGGAATTCCCTAATCCGAAAGGTGATCTCCTGCCGGGAATGTATGTCCGCGTGCGCATCGAGCAGGCAGTCCAGCAAGCCGGCATCACGATTCCGCAAAGGGCGGTGACGAGAGATACCGGTGGTAATCCGCAGATCTTCGTGCTCGCCTCCGACCAGACGGCACAGGTGCGCAATATCATTCTCGGCGCTTCCCTCGGCTCCGAATGGATCGTCCTCTCGGGACTGAAGAATGGTGAAACCATCATCGCCGACGGGGTCCAGAAGGTGACGCCGGGAGGCAAGGTCGTCGCCGAACCCTGGTCGCCGCACAATGCCGACCAGAACTCCTCAGACCAGGCCGCGAAGTAATTCAGACATGGCACAGCTCTTTATCAAGCGACCCGTTCTCGCATGGGTTTTCGCGCTCTTCATCATGATCGCCGGGATCATTACGATTCCCTCGCTGCCGGTCGCGCAATATCCCGCAGTCGCGCCTCCGCAGCTATCGATCTCCGCCTCCTATCCCGGCGCGTCTCCGCAGGAAATCTATCAGGGGGTTACCCGTCTCATCGAAGAGGAGCTCAACGGCGTCCATGGCATCGTCGACTTCGAATCGACCTCGGACAACTCCGGTTCGGTAAGCATCAACGCGACCTTTGCCTCGGGAACGGACATCGGCAAGGCGACGGTTGACGTTCAGAACGCCGTCCGCCGTGTCGAGGCACGGTTGCCGCAGACGGTCCGGACACGAGGCATTCAGGTCGAGGAGGCCAGCGCCGGCTTCCTGCTGATCGCAGCCCTGACCTCCGCCGACGGCAAGATGGACGAGATCGCACTCGGCGACTACATCAACCGCAATGTCCTCGGCGAACTCCGCCGCCTCCCGGGCGTCGGACGCGCGCAGGTCTTCGCTTCGCAAAGGGCGCTTCGCGTCTGGATCGACCCGGACAAGATGGTCGGCCTCCATCTGACGGCCGCCGACATCAGTGCGGCGATTGCTGCCCAGAATGCGCAAGTCGCCGCCGGCCAGATCGGGGCCACTCCGAACCCGGTCAGCCAGGATCTCACCGCGACCGTCATCGTCGAAGGGCAGCTCAACAGCGCGAAGCAGTTCGGCGACGTAATCCTTCGCGCCAATCCCGATGGCTCGACCGTGCGCCTGCGCGACATCGCGCGCATTGAGAACGGCGCGGAAAACTACTCCACAACGAGCCGGCTCAACGGCAATCCGAGCGCCGGCCTCGCAATCCAGCTTTCCTCGACCGGCAACGCCGTTGCGGTTTCGAAAGCCGTCAAGGCGAAGATGGACGAACTGTCGAAGTTCTTCCCGAAGGGCGTCGAATATTCGATACCCTACGACACCAGCCCCTTTGTCAATGCCTCGATCGAGAAGGTCGTGCACACGCTGGTCGAGGCGATCGCGCTCGTCTTCATCGTGATGTTCGTCTTCCTGCAGAACTTTCGCTACACGATCATCCCGACGCTTGTCGTCCCGGTCGCGCTGCTGGGGACTTGCGCCGTCATGTACGCGACGGGATTCTCCATCAACGTGCTGACCATGTTTGCCATGGTTCTGGCGATCGGCATCCTCGTCGACGACGCGATCGTCGTGGTCGAAAACGTCGAGCGCATCATGGCCGAGGAAGGCTTGCCGCCGAAGGCCGCGACGCAGAAGGCGATGAAGCAGATCACCGGCGCCATCCTCGGCATTACGCTGGTGCTCTCCTGCGTCTTCATTCCGATGGCATTCTTTCCGGGCGCTTCCGGGATCATCTACCGGCAGTTCTCGCTGACCATGGTCGTCTCGATCATGTTCTCGGCCTTCCTGGCGCTTTCACTGACACCGGCGCTCTGCGCCACGTTCCTGAAACCGATCAAGGCTGATCACCACGCGAAGAAGGGGCTCGGCGGCTGGTTCAATCGCAAGTTCGACGGGATGACTGCCGGCTACACGAAGACCGCCGCCGGCCTTGCACGCCGGTCGGGACGGATGATGGTCGTCTACCTCGCGCTTGTCGTCGGCCTTGGCTACATTTTCGTCAACTTGCCGGGCTCCTTCGTGCCGGAAGAGGATCAGGGCATCCTGATCGTCGACATTCAGGGACCACCGGAGGCAAGCGCCAATCGCACGATCGCGTCGCTGCAACAGATCGAGGCCATCTTCAGGGCCGAACCCGCGGTCGAGAACATCTTCGCCGTCCAGGGCTTCAGCTTCTCCGGAAACGGCCCGAATTCTGCCATCGCCTTCGTTACGCTCAAGGACTGGAGCGTGCGGCCGGCTGGCAGCTCGGTCCCTGAGATCGCCGAGCGCGTCAATGCCCAGCTCGCCGGATTGAAGGACGCCACCTCGTACGCGCTCTCGCCGCCGCCGATCGATGGCTTTGGCACGACGAGCGGCTTCTCCTTCAGGCTTCAGGACCGCGCCGGGCGCGGGCAGAAGGCTCTCAAGCAAGCCGCGGAGGAGTTGATGGCAAAGGCTGCCAAGAGCAGCGTGGTGACGAATGTCCGCGTCGAAGGCATGCAGGAGGCGGCGCAGATCACGCTTGCGATCGACCGCGAGAAGGCAAACACCTTCGGCGTCAGCTTCTCCGACATCAACGATGCGATCACCGCGAATCTCGGCTCCTCCTACATCAACGACTACCCGAATGCAGGCCGCATGCAGCAGGTCATCGTGCAGGCGGACGGCCGCAGCCGCATGCAGGTCGAAGATATGATGAAGCTGAACGTTCGCAACGCCAGCGGCGGGATGGTGCCGCTGGCATCGTTTACGACCGCCGACTGGCGCAAGGGCGATCCGCAGATCGTCGGCTACAACGGCTATCCGACCGTCCGCATCACCGGGCAGGCGGCCGAAGGCAAGTCTTCAGGCGCGGCGATCACCGAGATGGAACGCCTGGCATCCGAACTTCCCGATGGCTTCGGCTATGAGTGGTCCGGCCAGTCGCGTGAGGAAATTTCCTCCGGTAATCAGGCACCGATCCTCTTCGGCTTCAGCATTCTCTTCGTCTTCCTGCTATTGGCAGGTCTCTACGAAAGCTGGTCGATCCCTTTGTCGGTCATGCTTGTCGTGCCGCTCGGCATCATCGGATGCGTGCTGGCGGCGGTGCTGCGCGAGATGCCGAACGATCTTTATTTCAAGGTAGGCCTCATCGCGATCATCGGCCTGTCGGCGAAGAACGCCATCCTGATCGTCGAATTCGCCAAGGATTATTACGCCCAAGGCAAGCCCATGCTTGAATCGGCGGTGGAGGCGGCGCGTGTCCGCTTCCGCCCGATCGTGATGACGTCGCTTGCCTTTACGCTCGGCGTCGTGCCGCTGGCGATCGCCACCGGCCCAAGTGCGGCCAGCCAGAACGCGATCGGCACCGGCGTCCTCGGTGGCATGATCTCGGCCACGGTTCTCGCCGTCTTCTTCGTCCCGGTCTTCTTCGTCTTCGTACTGTCCCTATTGCGGACCAAGAGACCGGTTGATGACGATGCGCGCGCTGACGTCCCGCCCGCACCGGCCGCCCATCCCTGACCGGATGGGCGGCATGATCTTCATGCTGCGTAGGAGCTGACAAATGCACTCAGGTCGATGGCTCATCCTTGCCGCCGTAATGATGGCATTCACTCCCGTCGTCGTCGACACGACGATCCTTCACATCGCGATCCCTTCCCTTGCCGTTGCTTTGGGCGCCTCGGGAAATGAAGTGCTATGGATCATCGACGTCTATCCTCTGGTCATGGCAGGCCTGCTCGTCCCGATGGGGACGCTGGCCGACAGGATCGGCTACCGTCAGATGCTCCTGATCGGGCTCGGCATCTTTGGTGCTACCTCCGTCGCCGCCGCATTCTCGACCTCCGCCCTGATGCTGATTATGACACGTGCGATACTCGGGATCGGTTCGGCCATGATCATGCCCTGCGTCCTCGCCTTGATCCGGCAGGCGTTCGAGGATGACACCGAACGGGCAACGGCGCTCGGCATCTGGAGCGTGGTCGGCATGGCTGGCGCTGCCATTGGCCCCCTCATCGGCGGCGTACTGCTGGAGCATTTCTGGTGGGGTTCGGTCTTCCTCGTCAACGTGCCTGTCATGATGCTGGTTATCCCGGCCGTCTGGAAGCTCGTCCCCTCCCAGCCAGGCAACTCCGAAGCGACGTGGAAGCCTGGACAGGCCTTGCTCCTGGTCGCCGGCTTGATCCTTGCCGTCTACGGCATCAAGTCCGGCTTCGAGGCAGGGCTGGACCTTCAAAGTGTCGTCATTCTCATGATCGGCGTGGCATTGCTGATCTGGTTCTCCCGCATACAGATCTCGTCGGAAAACCCGATGCTTGAACTGTCCCTGCTGGCGAAGCCAGCGATCGGCACCGGCCTGATCATGGCCTTCGTTGCCAGCGGATCGCTTGCCGGGTTCGAGCTCGTGCTGGCACAGGAGCTCCAGTACGTCCTCGACAAGACACCGCTTGAAGCCGGCGTGTTCATGCTGCCCATCGTTGTCGCCGCGGCAATCGGTGGACCCGCGGGCGGCTGGCTCGCCAATCGATACGGTCTTCGCGCCGTCGCCTCGTTGTCGATGGCGATAGCGGCGCTTGCCCTGTTTGCGATCTCGCTGTCGGATCTGGCGAAGAATGCATATGCCATCGCCGTCCTCCTTGCGATCCTCGGCTTTGCGCTCGGCGTCGGGCTTCTCGCATCGTCCATCGCGATCATGGGAAGCGCTCCCGCGGAAAAAGCCGGGGCCGCAGGCGCGCTCGAAAGCTCCGGGTATGAGCTCGGCGGAGGCCTGGGCATCACGATCTTCGGCGTGCTGGTGAATTCGATCTACCGCTCGTCCTTCTCCAATCCCGCCGATGTCGATGGCGTGTCGAATTCCATCAGCGAGGCGATGACCGCGGCTCACGACGTCGGCGGCAGCGCGGGATTGGAAATTGCAGTCGCCGCCAAAGCAGCCTTCGGCGCTGCACACAGCTCGGTCTTGATGCTGGTGGCTGCGATGATCGCCGTGCTTTCCATTTTGATCTTCTGCGCGCTTCGAAACGCACCGATATCAAATACCGGCGCTCATTGATTTCTCTGGTGTGGAGATCTTGCTCGATATGAATAGCCATTGACTCTGGCAGCCAGAATGCTGCCGGGATTTTCGTCTCCGTTCAAATGCTCTTCGCGCTCTGACGGTAGATCCGAGATAAGCGGGGACGAATCCGGCAGTTCAGGCGTCCTTCCAGCGGGAAAACGTCGCCGCCTGCCCACGGTGGTTTCCATCGCGGTCGATGAGCTGCCAGACAATGCCGTCCTCGATCCAGAAACGCCGCCCGGATTTTGCGATCCTGAGCCCGCGATAATCGGAAATGAAGCCGTTGCTGGTCACGGCATCCAGCAATCGCTGACGCTCGGCGCGGTTGGGCAGCTCCGCCGAAAGTCGCGAGGGCAAGGTGACAAACTCGTCCCATGGATATTCGAAGCAATTCTGGCCGGCCTTGTTGGCATAGACGAAGCGCGGATCGGCGTCCGTGTTATGCGCCACGACCACGAAGGAAGCCTTGTGATAGAGCCAATCCGGCCCCTGCCCTTCGCTAACGAGCTGCGTTCCGACGATCCGGCGGAAACTGCCGGTTAGCAGCTCGAAGAACGTGGGATCGATCGACAGATCTGCGGCTTTGATTTCGGGGATTTCGGGTGCGCTGGTCATTCATTCCCTTCCCGGTGGGGACCGATAGATACGTTGTCTACTAACTGCGATCGAGATCGATGGCAGGTGAAATAGCATCGCAGATCCGAATGGCGAGCCTGCAACGAACGCCTTCCCCCGCTTGATATACGAAAAAGATTGCTGCGAGCGGCGGGGCGGAACGCTCATGTCATCCATTTGCGGTGTTCGGCAAAGCGCTCCACCAAGAGGTCGATGAACAGCCGCACCTTGGTCGGCAGATGGCTGCGGTTCGGATAGATCGCGCTGATCGTAAACTCCACCGCGCGATAATCGGGCATCATGCGCACAAACCGGCCGGCGGCAACATCTTCGAAGACGATGAAGCTCGGGGCGAGGAATATGCCCTGCCCGCTCGCCAAGAGAAACCGCAGGGTCTCGGCGCTGTTGGTAACGACATTGCCCGAAATCTTGACGCCCTGCTGATTGCCGGCGGCATCCTCGAAACGCCATTCGTCGCCATAGGGATAATAGGTATATTGCAGGCAATTGTGCTCCACGAGATCCGCCGGCACCTTCGGCATGGGATGCGTATCGCGATATTCGGGTGAGCAAACCAGCATGTGGCGCCAAGGGGTGAGCTTGCGTGCGACAAGTGTCGATTCCTGCGTGGGCAGAGTGCGGATCATCAGATCATAGCCCTCTTCGATCATGTCGATCGAACGCTCGCCGACGTTGAAATCCAGAGAGATCGCCGGGTACTGCGTCATGAATTCGTTGATGACGGGGAGCAGGAAGCGAACGATGGCACCGCTGGTGTAAATTTTCAGCGTGCCGCGCGGCATGGTGTTAAGCGCGCCTGCCGCCCGATCGATTTCCTCCAGATCCGCCAAAATCTGTGAGGAACGCTCGTAGTAATACTTCCCGGTTTCCGTCAGGCTGACCTTGCGCGTGGTGCGGTTCAAAAGCCGCACGCCGAGGCGATCTTCCAGCGATTGCACATGGTTGCCCACCATGGTGACGGACATGTTGAGCCGGCGGGCAGCGGCGGAGAAGCCGCCGCATTCCACCACCCGGCCAAAGACTGTGAGGCTGGTCAGTCGATCCATTTAATCCTCGGATTATCCACTCTGAATTGATGATCCTTCCAGATTCGAAGAGATTATCAGAAAGACCATTCGGACGCATCTTCGCACCATCAAAAGAGGCCCCTGCAAGCGGGCTGCGATATTGAAGGAGAAGGACAATGGTCGAACTACCCCGCAACGAGGTGTTCAAGAACGCAAGCCAGGCCGAGGTCGCGCCGGCGGGCGAGGTGACAAAGTCTCCCGGCGCCGAAGCTCCGCAGGCACCGGTTGCCGCGGCCCCCGCTTCCACCGTTGCAAAGGCTCCCGGGACAAGCCGCAAGCTCATCAAGCGTGGGGTGCTCGTCGCCGCCTTGCTGGCCGGGGCTGCCTTCGCCGCCGACTTCGGTTATCACTACTGGATGGTCGGCCGCTTCATCGAATCCACCGACGATGCATACGTCAAAGCCGATTACACCGCGATCGCCCCCAAGGTCGCCGGCTACATCAAGGAAGTGCTTGTCAACGACAATGACAGCGTCAAGGCCGGCCAGGTGCTGGCCCGCATCGACGACCGCGACTTCCAGGCTGCCCTTTCTCAGGCAAAGGCGGACCTGAAAGCTGCCGAGGCCGCGATTGCCAATATCGATGCGCAGATCGTGCTGCAGCAATCGCTGATCGGACAGGCCAAGGCCACCGAAGCCGCGTCGCAGGCCTCGCTCGATTTTGCGCAGTCCGATGCCGCCCGTTCGGCACGGCTGATCAGCAACGGCGCCGGCACGCAATCGCGCGCCGAACAGACGCAATCGGCTCGCGAACAGGCCGCCGCCGCCGTCGAGCGTGACCATGCTGCCCTGGTTGCCGCCCAGAACAAGGTGCCCGTGCTGCAGACGCAGCGCGATCAGGCCGCTGCCCAGCGCGATCGCGCTGAAGCAACCGTCCGGCAGGCGCAGCTCAATCTCTCCTATACCGATATCGTCGCCGCAGTCGACGGTACGGTCGGCGCTCGCTCGATCCGCGTCGGCCAGTACGTCACGTCGGGCACGCAGCTGATGGCGGTCGTGCCGCTGCATTCGGTCTATGTCGTCGCCAATTTCAAGGAGACACAGTTGACCTATGTACGCCCGGGCCAATCGGTCGACATCAAGGTCGACAGCTTTCCCGACGTTGCCATCAAGGGTCATGTCGACAGCCTCTCGCCGGCAAGCGGTCTGGAATTCTCGCTGTTGCCGCCGGACAATGCCACCGGCAACTTCACCAAGATCGTCCAGCGTATCCCGGTCAAGATCGTGATCGATGACGAGCGTCTGGCCGGGCTGTTGCGTTCCGGCATGTCGGTCGAGCCTGAAATCGACACCAAGGCTGCGCAGACCTCGACTGCCAAGGCCGAAGGATTATCCAGCCACGCTGGATGATCCTTCCCATTCTTCGTCGATTATCGCCCCAACACTGTCATGAGATTATTTCGGCATCAGCCGGAAGGAGCCGTATCATGGCCACTCTTCAGATCGCCGCCAACAACAATTCCGCCGGGCCTGCCTCTACCGCACCAGCCGCGGCCGCCAAGCCCGCCATGAGCCCGCTGCGCATGTGGATCGCCGTCATCGGCTCCACGCTCGGCGCCTTCATGGCCGTCCTGAACATCCAGATCGTCAATGCCTCGCTTGCCGACATCCAGGGCGCGATCGGCGCCGGAACGGATGACGGCGGCTGGATTTCGACCTCGTACCTGATCGCCGAGATCGTCGTCATCCCGCTCAGCGCCTGGCTTGCCCGTGTCTTTTCGGTCCGCATCTATCTGCTGACCAATGCCGTCCTCTTCCTGCTGTTTTCGGTCGGCTGCGCCTTTGCCGCAAACCTGCAGCAGATGATTGTGCTGCGCGCCATCCAAGGCTTTTCCGGCGGCGTGCTGATCCCGATGGCCTTCACCATCATCATCACGCTGCTGCCGAAGCCCAAGCAGCCGATGGGCCTTGCGCTCTTCGCCCTCTCTGCGACATTTGCGCCGGCCATCGGCCCGACCATTGGCGGCTACCTCACCGAAAGCTGGGGTTGGCAATATATTTTCTACGTCAATCTCGTACCCGGTATTCTGATGGTCGCCATGCTGTGGATGTCGCTCGACCGTGCGCCGATGAACCTTTCGCTGCTCGCAAAGGGCGATTGGCCTGGCATCATCACCATGGCAATCGGTCTCGCAGCGCTGCAGACTGTGCTTGAAGAAGGCAACAAGGACGACTGGTTCAGCTCTCCATTCATCGTCCGTCTGTCGATCATAGCAGCGGTTTCGCTGACGCTCTTCCTGATCATCGAACTCCGCGCCGCCCATCCGCTGCTCAATCTGCGCCTGCTGGTGCGCCGTAATTTCGGCTTCGGCATGCTCGCTAATTTCCTGCTCGGCATTGCGCTCTATGGTTCGGTCTTCATCCTGCCAATCTATCTCACGCGCATTCAGGGCTATAATTCCGAGCAGATCGGCCTGGTGCTCGCCTGGACCGGCATTCCGCAGCTGATCCTGATCCCGCTGGTGCCGCGGCTGATGAAGCGCTTCGATGCCCGGCTGCTGATCCTCGTCGGATTCGCCCTCTTTGCCGCCTCGAACTTCATGAATGTCTACATGACCGGCAACTATGCCAGCGATCAGCTCTTCTGGCCGAACATCGTGCGCGCCGTTGGCCAGGCATTGGCCTTCACCCCGCTCACCGCGATCGCCACCGCCGGCATCGAACAGGAAAACGCCGGCTCCGCCTCCGCGCTCTTCAACATGATGCGCAATCTCGGCGGTGCGGTCGGCATCGCGGCGCTGCAGACTTTTCTTACGAAGCGCGAGCAGTTCCATTCGAATATCCTGACGAATTCGGTCTCGATGTTCGAGGACGCAACCCGCGATCGTGTCGCGAGACTGACAAACTACTTCCTAAACCATGGGGTCAGCGACCAGGCGCTTGCCACGCACAAGGCAATCGTCGCCATCGCCGGCGGCCTGCGCAAGCAAGCCAACATCATGGCCTTCAGCGACACCTTCTACCTGCTCGGTGTTGCGCTCGTCGTCGCCCTGCTCGCCAGTCTGTTTCTCAAGAAAGCCGGTCATCTCTCCAGTGCCGGCGCGCACTAGGCGCCGCACCGCAACAGGAGGAAACAATCATGACCATGCTGCTGGACATATCTCAAACTGCGATGCCAAGCTCCAAGATCGCAGAGGCCGGCATCAGCACCGCGGCGACACTGAGCCTCATCGAATGGCTGACCGGAGACGAATGCCATGCTCTCGACGAGGCCGGCCTTATCTCCGGGCTGGGCCGCCGTTTACGCGCACTCGGCCTCCCCATTGACCGGCTGACGCTGCACCTGATGACGCTGCACCCGGAATTCATTGGCCGCACGTTCGCCTGGGCCCCAGGCGAACCGATCGAAATCCATGACCGTGAGCACGGCATGCGCCAGACGATTGCAAACACGCCTCTGCACAAGGCCTTGGAGACCCGCGAAACGCTGATTGTCGGTCCAGGCGGGAGCCCGCACGGCCGCTGGCAGCATATCGACATCTTTGCCGGTCGCGGGCTTGTGCAGCTGGTGATAGCGCCGCTCTGCAATGCCGACGGGCCGATTAGTTCCGCGGCCTTCGGTACGAAACGGCCGAGCGGCTTTACGCCAGCCGAACAGCAAGTGATCGCGCGCATCCTGCCGGCCATACGCAATGCCACCGAGCTGCGCGTGCTCAGGCAATGCGAGCTCACTCTGCTCGACACCTATATCGGCCCCATGACCGCAAGCCGGATCCTTGCCGGGCACATCCGCCGCGGCGAGATCGAATCCATGGAGACGGCGCTGCTGCTCTGCGACCTGCGCGGCTTCACCGAACTGTCCAACAGGTTGCCCGGCAACACCGTGCTCGGCCTCCTGAACGCCTATTTCGACAAAGTGGTGCCCGCGATTACACGGGAAGGTGGCGAGGTGCTGAAGTTCATGGGCGATGCCGTTCTCGCCTTCTTCCCCGGCATCGATCCGTCCGGCGCCTGTAACGCTGCGCTGACGGCCGCAACAGCGATCCTCGCCGACATGGATTGCTTCCAATATGACGGCATCAACGTCAAAGTCGGCATTGCGCTGCATTATGGCGAGGTCAGCTACGGCAATGTCGGCTCCGGTAGCCGGCTCGATTTCACGCTGATCGGCCCAGACGTCAATGTCGTCAGCCGCATACAGAGCATCTGCAGCGAAAGAGGCAAGGCGCTGTTGTTGTCCGAAACCTTCCGCGAAAAAGCCCTCATCACCGATGCGATCTCTATCGGGCCACATCGGTTAAAAGGCTTTGCCGATGCGATGGAGCTGTTTACGCTCGCTGATTGAGGGAGATGCCCGGCCGCGTGTCTACACGCCCGTTCCCGCGGGTTGCCGACAACGCGAGATGATGGCCGCCGTCATTGAGGAATGGTCTTTCACGAGGGAGCAGACCCGAAAACGAAAAAGCCTGCCGCGGGAGGAGGTGCGGCAGGCTTTTCGAAAACCGAACAGCGACTGGGAGGAGGAGTGTCGCTATTCCTACAGACGTCCCTGGGAGGAGGAGTGGGCCGTCTGAAATCCGAAGCGCTGCGGGAGGAGGTGCATTGCTTCGATGGTTTGGATCATACTTGAACTTCCGAGGATTCATAGAGTTTATGCTGCACTGCAGCTATGCACAAAATGCAAACCAGAAAGGCATCAAGTCAGCGCGAAAGACAAGCCGGCCTTCAGCATGGCAGGCTGGCGCAAAAACGCCCGCATTTTCAGCGGGCGTCCAGAGGCCTCTAAGGCCGAATCTCATTCGATTAGCGCGCGATTGCTGCGCGGGCAACGCTGCGGATATCAGCGCGATCGATACCGAGGTCCTGCAGTTCGCGGCTGGACATGCGGCCGAGTTCATTTACGGTCTGACGGAATTTGCGCCAGTTATTGAAAGAGCGTGCGACGTTCATGATAATCCCCTTTCCTAGGGCTTCCTGACGTCGGCAACCTCGCTTGGTTCCGGCGTCGTTTCGATGATTGGAATGTAGGATCTTCAATCGATTTAAACCAGCGACGATCCCACACTGCACCCATGCACGAAACGCATTTCTTAGGCATGACTTTTAAAGGATGAGCAATTTTTAGGCTGAAAAGAAGGTGTCGGGGATCGTTGAAGGATACCAACCCTGAAGCACCGATGTTTCCCGACGGGATAGCTTAACGCTCGCCTGCCGCGCCTGCTGGCATCGACGGGCTAGTGCTGCAGCGCATAACCGTTTGCGGTCACTTCTTTTATCCGCTCCGGCGATGATCTCCAGTCAGGAGGACGGCCGGCACCGAGATGGGCAAGGACGAGACTAGATCAAGCTAGCCCACCACATCAGGCGTTCCTGCGCTTGCCCTCCAGCAGATCAAGGATGGAGTTGGCGGCAGAGAGGACATTGGTTCCCGGGCCGAACACTGCGCTGACACCGTGTTCGAGCAGATAGTCGTAGTCCTGGCGCGGAATGACGCCGCCAACCACCACGATCACCTGATCCGCACCCTTCTCCTTCAACGCTTCGACGAGCTGAGGCGCCAGCGTCATGTGACCGGCGGCAAGCGAGGACATGCCGATCACCTGAACCTTTTCCTTGACGGCGAGATCCGCAGCCTCATCAGGCGTTTGGAAAAGCGGGCCGGCGACCACGTCGAAGCCGACATCTCCGAAGGCCGAGGCGATGACCTTGGCGCCGCGGTCATGACCATCCTGACCAAGCTTGGCGACCATAATCTTCGGCTTGCGCCCGAGTGATGCGGCAACATCGGAGAGACGGTTGCTGAGCGACACCAGCTCAGGATCGCCGGCATAGGCGTCACCATAGATATCGCTGACGACCTGGGGAGTGGCCGAGTGATCTCCGAAGACGGTGCGCATGGCGTCGGAAATCTCGCCGACTGTCGCGCGGGCGCGAGCCGCATCGACGGCGGCTTCAAGAAGATTGCCCTCGCCCGTCGCTGCGACTGTCTTCAGGCGTTCGAGAGCCTGCCCGACCTTCACGCCATCGCGGCGCCGGCGCGTCTCCTCGATGCGCTTGATCTGGGCGCTGCGGACGGCGGCATTGTCGATCGCCAGGATCTCGATCTCCTCCTCCGTCTCCAGCCGATACTTGTTGACGCCGACAATGACCTCATCGCCCCGGTCGACAGCCGCCTGGCGGCGCGTCGCTGCCTCCTCGATCAGTCGCTTCGGCAGACCCTCGTTGACGGCCTTGGTCATACCGCCCAGGGCTTCCACTTCTTCGATCAGCGCCCAGGCCTTGTCGGCAAGTTCCTTGGTGAGGCTTTCGACATAGTAGGAGCCGGCAAGCGGATCCACGACATTCGTCACGCCGGTCTCGTGCTGCAGGATCAGCTGCGTGTTGCGGGCGATGCGCGCCGAAAATTCCGTCGGCAGGGCGATCGCCTCGTCGAAGGAGTTGGTGTGAAGGGATTGCGTGCCTCCAAGCACCGCGGACATGGCTTCGAAGGCGGTACGGATGATGTTGTTGTATGGGTCCTGTTCCTGCAACGAGACGCCTGATGTCTGGCAGTGAGTGCGCAGCATTAGCGACGATGGCTTGGCCGGCTTGAATTCCTCCATGATGCGTGTCCAAAGCAGACGCGCAGCCCGCAGCTTCGCCGCCTCCATGAAGAAATTCATGCCGATGGCGAAGAAGAAGGAAAGGCGGCCGGCGAAATCGTCGACATTCAGCCCCTTGGCCAGCGCCGCCCGCACATATTCTCGCCCGTCGGCGAGCGTGAAGGCGAGCTCCTGCACCAGCGTCGCACCGGCCTCCTGCATATGATAGCCGGAGATGGAGATGGAGTTGAACTTCGGCATCTCCTTGGCCGTATATTCGATAATGTCGGCAACGATCCGCATCGAGGGCTCGGGCGGATAGATGTAGGTATTGCGGACCATGAACTCCTTCAGAATATCGTTCTGAATCGTGCCCGAAAGTGCGGCACGCGGCACGCCCTGCTCCTCGCCGGCAACAATGAAATTTGCCAGGATCGGGATGACAGCTCCGTTCATGGTCATCGAGACGGAGACTTTTTCCAGCGGAATGCCGTCGAAGAGGATCTTCATGTCTTCGACGGAATCGATCGCGACGCCCGCTTTGCCGACGTCCCCGACCACCCGCGGATGATCGCTGTCATAGCCGCGATGGGTGGCGAGATCGAAGGCGACGGAGACGCCCTGCTGACCGGCGGCGAGCGCCTTGCGATAGAAGGCGTTGGAGGCCTCGGCGGTGGAAAAGCCCGCATATTGGCGGATCGTCCAGGGACGGCCGGCATACATGGTGGCGCGCGGACCGCGGGTGAAGGGTGCGAAGCCTGGCAGCGAGGAAAGATGCGGCAGGCCTGCCGTATCCGCCTCGGTGTAGAGCGGCTTGACCGCTATTCCCTCAGGCGTTTCCCAGGTGAGCGTCTCAGGCGATGCCTTGAGCTCTTTTTCGGCCAGATCAGCCCATTCCTCTAGGGATCGTTCAACCATCATTCGAACTCCAGAATTAGCTCGTCGACCGCAAGGCTATGCCCTATTTTCGCTTCGATACGTTTAACGACACCCTTACGCTCGGCCTTCAAGGCATTTTCCATCTTCATGGCCTCGACCACGGCCAAGGTTTGGCCCGCTTCGACGACACTGCCTATCTCGACAGTGAGAGACGTCAGCACTCCTGGCATTGGGCATAGCAGAAGCTTGGACGTGTCCGCCGCAACCTTCACAGGCATCAGACAGGCAAGCTCCGCAATCCGTGGCGAACGGACCCGAGCAACGATCTCCGTTCCCCGCCAGCGCAGGCGGATCGCCGACCCCACCAGATCGACTTTGACACCCAGTATATCGGAGCCGACCGAAAAAGCGCAGTGCGTTTTGCCGGGCAGCCAGTCGCTCTTCACACGCAGCATGTCACCGTCGGCAAACGATACGTTAAGATCACCGTCCATCGATTCCACGGAAGTCTCGAAGTGCCATTGGCCGAAGGCAACGACCCAATCCCGGCCGATCCTGCGGCGGTGATTGCCGATCGTGCCGGAAATATCCGCAGCGCGCTTTTGAACGACCTGATTGATCGCGACTGCGATCGCTGCGAGCTTTCGGGCCGACGCCTGGTCCGGTTCAACGCCATGGAAGCCATCGGGAAATTCCTCGGCGATATAACCGGTCGTCAGCTGACCGGAACGGAAGCGCTCCTGGTTCATGACGGCGGACAGGAAGGGCAGGTTGTGTCCGATCCCTTCGACCTCGAAGTCGTCGAGCGCATCGCTCATCGCGGCGATCGCAGCGTCGCGGCTCGGCGCCCAGGCGCAGAGCTTGGCGACCATCGGATCATAGTACATCGAGATTTCGCCGCCTTCATAGACGCCGGTGTCGTTACGCAGAATGGCACCACTGCCCGTTGGCCCTTCGGCCGGCGGACGATATCGCGTCAACCGGCCGATCGACGGCAGGAAGTTGCGGTAGGGATCTTCGGCATAGAGGCGGCTTTCGATCGCCCAGCCATTGAGTTTTACGTCGTTTTGCCCGAAGGACAGAGGTTCGCCGGCCGCGACCTTGATCATTTCCTCCACCAGATCGAGCCCGGTCACGAGTTCGGTCACCGGGTGCTCCACCTGCAGACGGGTGTTCATCTCAAGGAAATAGAACTTGTTCTGCTTGCCGTCGACGATGAACTCCACCGTTCCCGCGGAATTGTAGCCGACGGCCTTGGCGAGCGCGACAGCCTGCTCGCCCATGGCTTTGCGGGTCGCTTCATCAAGGAAGGGTGACGGAGCCTCCTCGATGACCTTTTGATTGCGCCGCTGGATGGAGCATTCCCTCTCGCCGAGATAGAGGACGGCGCCATGCTTGTCGCCGAGCACTTGGATCTCGATATGGCGCGGCTCGGTGATGAACTTCTCGATGAAGATGCGGTCGTCACCGAAGGAGTTTTTTGCCTCGTTGCGCGATGCCTGAAAGCCTTCGCGCGCCTCTTCGGCATTGCGCGCGATGCGCATGCCTTTGCCGCCGCCGCCCGCCGATGCCTTGATCATCACCGGATAGCCGATCTCATTCGCGATCAGCACTGCTTCGTCGGCATTTTCGATCAGCCCCATATGTCCAGGCACCGTCGAGACGCCGGCGCGAGCCGCCAGCTGCTTGGAGGTGATCTTATCCCCCATGGCCTCGATCGCGCCGACGGGAGGGCCGATGAACGTCACGCCTTCACGCTCAAGCGCGGCCGCAAAATGCGCGTTCTCCGAGAGGAAGCCATAGCCCGGATGCACGGCGTCGGCACCGGTCTTGCGCACGGCATCGATGATCCGGTCGATGACGATATAGGACTGGCTCGATGGCGACGGGCCGATATGCACCGCCTCGTCTGCCATCGACACATGCAGAGCGTTGCGGTCGGCATCGGAATAGACGGCGACTGTCGAGATGCCGAGACGCTTGGCGGTTTTGATGACGCGGCAGGCGATTTCGCCGCGATTGGCGATCAGGATTTTCTTGATCATGGGAATGGCCTGTCAGAGAGGTATCGTGTCGTGCTTCTTCCAGCGCGCGTCCACCTGCTTGTTGCGAAGCGAGGCGAAGGCGCGGGCGATGCGGCGACGGGATGAATGCGGCATGATCACTTCGTCGATGAAGCCGCGTTCGGCTGCGACGAATGGATTGGCGAACCGCTCCTCATATTCGCGCGTGCGGGCGGCGATCTTCTCCGGATCTGCGAGATCGGCGCGGTGGAGAATTTCCGTCGCGCCCTTGGCGCCCATGACGGCGATTTCGGCACTCGGCCATGCATAGTTCACATCCGCGCCGATATGCTTCGACGCCATCACGTCATAGGCGCCACCATAGGCCTTGCGCGTGATCAGCGTCACCATCGGCACCGTGGCTTGGGAATAGGCAAACAGCAGCTTGGCGCCATGCTTGATCACGCCGCCATATTCCTGCGCCGTGCCGGGCAGGAAACCGGGCACGTCGACCAAGGTCAGGATCGGAATGTTGAAGGCGTCGCAGAAACGAACGAACCGTGCGGCTTTGCGCGAGGAGTCGATGTCGAGACAGCCGGCCAGCACCATCGGCTGATTGGCGACGACGCCAACCGTCTGCCCCTCCATGCGCATGAAGCCGGTGATGATGTTGCGCGCGAAGGCTGCCTGCAGCTCGAAGAATTCGCCCTCATCGGCAAGGGCGTGGATCAGCTCCTTCATGTCATAAGGCTTGTTGGAGCTGTCGGGAATGAGCGTGTCGAGCCGATTTTCCAGCCGCGCCGGGTCGTCGTGGAATCGCCTGACCGGCGGCTTCTCGCGATTGTTCAACGGCAGGAAGTCGAAGAGCAGCCGGATATGCTCCAGCGCCTCGATATCATCCTCGAAGGCGCCGTCGGCAACCGAGGATTTCGAGGTGTGGGTGCGTGCGCCGCCGAGCTCTTCGGCCGTGACGATCTCGTTCGTTACCGTCTTCACTACGTCCGGGCCGGTGACGAACATGTAGGAGGAATCGCGCACCATGAAGATGAAATCCGTCATGGCCGGCGAATAGACGGCACCACCCGCGCAAGGCCCCATGATGACGGAAATCTGCGGTACGACGCCGGAGGCCTCGACATTGCGCTTGAACACCTCAGCATAGCCGGCAAGCGAATCCACGCCTTCCTGAATGCGCGCGCCGCCGGAATCATTGAGGCCGATGACCGGCGCGCCGTTCCGCATGGCCATGTCCATGATCTTGCATATCTTTTGCGCATGCGTCTCCGACAGGGAGCCACCGAGAACGGTAAAATCCTGAGAGAAGACATAGGCTTGGCGGCCGTTGATCGTTCCCCAACCGGTCACAACACCGTCACCCGCGACCTTCTGTTCCGCCATGCCGAAATCGGTCGCCCGGTGGGTCACGTACATGTCGTATTCTTCGAAGGAGTCTTCATCGAGAAGCACTTCGATGCGCTCGCGCGCGGTCAGCTTGCCCTTTCCGTGCTGGGCCGCGATTCTCCGCTCGCCACCACCCAAGCGCGCCTCGGCACGGCGCGTTTCGAGCTGATCCAATATCGTCCGCATGATGCCTCCCTCGATATGTCGAAGTCATAGCGAGGGGCGGCTTGCGAGAAAATGATTGAACGCGCAGATATGCGGACTTATAAAAATTCAAATTGACAATTGCGAAGTTGCGAAGATGGCGATCGGGAAGCTCTTTATCGGCCGCAAGGTGCGTGAACTGCGTCTGGAACACGATGCGACACAAAGCCAGTTTGCCGAACGTCTCGGCATCTCGCTGAGCTATCTCAACCAGATCGAGAACAACCAGCGCCCGGTATCGGCCGCCGTCCTGCTTGCCCTGGCCGACAAATATGGGCTCGACATTGCTGAGCTCTCCACCGGCGAGACGGATCGACTGATGTCGGCACTCACCGAGGCGCTCGGCGATCCCTTGTTCGAATCCTACTCGCCGACTTTGCAGGAGCTGAAACTGATCGCGCAGAATGCGCCGGGTTTTGCCCGCGCGCTGGTCAGCTGTCACCAGGCCTATCGGCGCAACAGCGAGCAGCTTGCCAGCCTCGACGACAGGCTCGGCCGTGCTGCAGCCCTCGAAGCGACGCCCTATGACGAAGTTCGCGACTTCTTCCACTATGTCGACAACTATGTGCAAGAGCTCGACACCATGGCCGAGGCGCTCGCCGCCAAGCTCGGGCTGCAAGGCGGAGATGGCCAGCCGATCCTGACGGACTATCTGGACAGCCGGTTCGGCGTTCGCGTCGTGCACGGACCATCCGCCATGAATGCCGTTCGCCTCTACGATCCGGCGGGACGAGTGCTGACCCTCAATCCCTATGCCCCGGCCGAAACCCGCACGTTCCAGATGGCCGTGCAGGTTGCGCAGCTCTACGCCAGTGAGGCGGTGGAAAATATCGTCCGCCAGGCAGGGTTTCGCAGCGAAGAGGCCGGCGAGGTCTGCCGCATCGGCCTGCACAATTATTTCGCCGGCGCGCTCCTCATGCCCTATCAGAGCTTCCTGAAAACCGCCCGGGACCTGCGGCACGATATCGAGCTGCTTGCTGCCCGGTTCGGGACGTCGTTGGAGCAGGTCTGCCATCGGCTTTCGACGCTGCAGCGCCCCGGCATGAAGGGCATTCCGATCTTCTTTGCCCGTATCGATCGCGCCGGCAACATTACCAAGCGTCATAGCGCAACGAAGCTGCAATTCGCGCGCTTTGGAGCAGCCTGTCCACTCTGGAATGCGCACCAGGCTTTCGAGACACCGGGCCGCTTCATTCGCCAGCTCGCCGAAACGCCGGATGGTGCCCGCTATCTCTGTCTTGCCACTCATGTGAGCAAGGGTGTTGGCGGGTTTCGCACGCAGCGCTCCAGCCACGCGCTGGCGCTGGGCTGCGAGATTTCCTACGCCAGCGCCTTCGTCTATGCCGACGATCTCAACGTCACCGACAAATCTGCCTTCGAACCGATCGGCATATCCTGTCGCATATGCGAGCGCAGCAATTGCGCCAGCCGCGCCGTTCCGCCTTTGCGCCGCAGCATCTCCGTCGATCACAATGTCAGGGAGGCGACGCCCTACCAGCTGTCATAGGACCGCATTTCGCGCGGCATCCAAACGCCATCAGCCTCGCAAAGTCCCGATGTGTCTCAGCAGGGCGGCGTCAAATTCTCCATCGAGCAGCTCGGCTGGGAGAACATGCGGACACACCTGTTGCCGGAAGCCGGAGCAAGCCCATGGAATGAGCCTCACCTTTCGGTTCAGGCGCGACCAGGCCCATTCTCGGCCGATACAATTTTCAACAGGCTGGCGGTGATCGCTTCGCCGTCATGCTGACCACGGCTCCAGGCATCCTCGAACTCATCCCGGATGAGCGTATATGGGGCGGCGTCCGACAACCCGTCCGTCAAATAAGGGAATCTGCCGACCGTCTTTTCAAAGGGAAAAAGCACCCGGTTCGCCAGAATGTGAGAAAACAGGTTCGAAGATCCACCATGTTCGCGCCACTGCAGATCAAAAGCCGATAGCACATCGGCCAATGTCAACCCGATCGTCTCGCGGCATTGCAGAATATTGCCGATAAGCACCTTGGGACAATTGGTCTGCTCGACAGCCGCAACGACACCGTCCACCAGAAGATGCGGAATAACGCTGGTGTAAACGCTGCCCGGCCCGAAGGCGATGAGATCGGCCTGGGCTATCGCGTCGAGAACGGCGGAGTTGGCAGTCGGCCGCTCACCGCCCGCACGACCGAGGTCGAGTTTGGCGATCCCTATCCGGGCATCCGGCTCGGACATGGTCGTGATCGCATCCTGGGGGACTACTGTCCTGCCGTCTTTCAACGTTGCCGACAGCACAAGATCGCGATCGATCGAGGAGGGCCAAACATTGCCATTGATGCCGCACAGCTTTCTAAACACGAAGATCGCGGTGTTGACATCGCCGTTGTGGGCAAGGCACGCGCCGGTCAAAATGAAGTTCCCGATGCTTCCATGCCTGAAATCGAAATCGTCACCCACCGCCGAAGCGAAGGTATTGAGATAGTTCAGGATCGCGCTGCGCAGGCCCGGCTCCATCCTCTCAAGCAGCGGATGGCTGCGCTTGGCATAGAACAGGAATTCGTTTCGGGCATCTTCGAGCCCGAGGTTGGTCGAAATCCGCGCATTGCAGATTTTCACCACATCGCCGGCACATCCCTCGCCATGGGCCATCGTCATCAGTGCCTGACGGATGTCGCCGACGGAGAGGATTCCCAGCCGCTCGCGAATAACCTTGGAACTTCCGCCGCTGTCCCAGGCGGGTACGATACGCGTGACCTCGGCCCCGTTCCGGCACAGAGCGATGTTGATCGAACGACAAGCGCTGCCGCCGGAAAACAAGACGATTCTCTTCATACCCTCTCCCGTCAATCTGGAGGGGGAAGGATATAGCGCGCCGGCGACCCGAAAAGATAGGACATCGTCACAAATGCTGACAGCGATGTCATAATTGCATTTTTCCGCCTGTTGGGCCTGCCCTATCGATCATGAAGATGTTTCTTCAGGAACGAGCGGGTTCGGTCATGGGTCGGGTTCTGCAGGATCTGCTGCGGCGCCCCCTCCTCCACGACGCCGCCGCCATCCATGAAGACGATTCGATCGGCCACTTCGCCGGCAAAGCGCATCTCGTGGGTGACGATCAGCATCGTCATGTGCTCGGCGGCAAGCTGCTTCATGACAGCATTGACTTCGTCGACGAGCTCCGGATCGAGCGCCGACGTTGCCTCGTCGAAGAGCATCACCTTCGGCTGCATGGCCAGAGCACGAGCGATCGCGACGCGCTGCTTCTGGCCGCCGGAAAGCCGCGACGGATAGGCGTCGATCTTGTCGGCAAGCCCGACCTTGGACAGCAGTTCCACCGCCAGTTCGCGCGCGGCTTGCTTCGAAAGGCCTTTGAGCTTGATGGGGCCGAGCGTGATGTTCTCAAGGACGGTCAGGTGCGGAAACAGATTGAAATGCTGGAACACCATGCCCATCTGCTGGCGCACGGCGTTGATATGCCGTTCGAATGCATTTCCCTTCAGCGGGCGATTGACCAGCTCGCCATCGAGCCAGACCTCGCCGCCGTTCAGCACTTCGAGATGATTGATTGATCGCAAAAGCGTGCTCTTGCCCGAGCCGCTCGGGCCGATGATGGCGATAATCTGCCCGCGGGAGACGGAAAGATCGATCCCCTTGAGCACCTCGAGCGCCCCATATGCCTTGCGGGCACCCTTGACTTCGACCATGGGCTTAGCGGCGCTCATCGGGACATCTCCACCTTGTTTTCAAGAAATTGCAATCCGGCTTCGAGGACAAGGTTTGCCACGTAGTAAATGCCTGCAACGGTTAGATAAAATTCGAAAGGCGTGTAGGTCTCGCTGATGGCGAGCTGGGCGCTGTAGACGAGCTCGGCAATGCCGATGATGGAAACGAGCGAGGTGTCCTTGAGCAGCACGATCAGATTGTTTCCGATCGGCGCGATCGTCTTGCGCAGCGCTTGCGGCACGATGACGTAACGCTGCGCCTGGCCGCGGCTGAGACCGATCGAACGCGCGCCTTCCATCTGGCCGGGATCGACAGAAAGTATCCCGGCACGGAAGACATCGGCGTTGTAGACGGCGAAATGCAGGCTAAGGCCGATGGTGCCGGCCCCAAGCGCGGGAATATCGATGCCGATCTGCACAAGGCCGTAGTAGATCAGATACAATTGCAGAAGGAGCGGTGTCCCCATGAAAAGCCAGGTGAGGAACCGTACGGAAAAGGCCGCTATCGCCGGCGCATAGAGAACGATGAGCGCGAAGGCGATGCCCAACACAAGGCTCACAACACTCGAGCTGACGAACATGACGATCGTCCACCAGAGGCCGGTCGTCAGAAGACCGAAATAGGGCACAACGACGCTGAAATCGAGATTTTGCATTTGAGCATCCTCACCTTGGCGCGAAATGCTGATCAAGGCGATCGACGAGAAAACGAACCGCGTAGACCATCACGATGTAAATCGCGGCGGACACGGCGAAGATTTCGAAGGGCTTGTAGGTCGAGCTGATAAAGCGCTGGGCTGTGTAAGTGAGTTCGATAACCGATATGGTCGAGACCAGAGCCGATCCCTTGATCAACGCAACGGCATTCACGCCAAGCGGCCTGATCATCAGGCGTGCCGACTGCGGCAGGGTCACCAGCCACAGGGTCTGGCTGCGCCCAAAGCCGATCGAACGCGCTGCCTCTGCTTGCCCACGGTCGACATTGACGATGGCACCGCGAATGGATTCGGCCATATAGGCGCCGATATTCAGCGCAAGACCGATGACTCCAGCCGAATATGGCTCAAGCTCCAGCCCGATTTGCGGACCGCCGAAATAGAGGACGAACAGTTGAACGAGGCAGGGCGTGCCTCGAAACACACTGACATAAGCCCGCGAAAGCCATCGAGCGACGAAGAAATCCGACAACCGACCCGCCACCAGGACGACTGCGATGCAGAAACCAAGCAGGATAGCGAGGACGGAAATACTCAATGTCACCCACGCGGCCTCCAGAAAAAATGGGAGGACGCGCTGCATTAGCGCCAAATCCATAGAAACGCTCCGAAAACTCATAATGAATGGGCCGGATCTCTCCGGCCCATGCTGAAATGCAGGTTAGCGAATATCGCTACCGATCCATTTCATCGAGATCTTTTCATAAGCGCCGTCGGCGAGCATCTCCTCGAGGACCTTCTGCATCTTTGCCTTGAGCTCCGGATTGTTCTTCCGGATCGCAATGCCGAGGGCGACGCGGCCGCCTTCGATGTTCGGAGTATCGAGAATGCGGATCTTCTGTCCGGTTTCCTTGACGGCGACCATGACCGGAACGCTGTCCATCACAAGCGCATTGATGCGCCCGGCCTCGAGATCGACGAGCATTTCGGGAAGGCCCTTGTAGGAACGAACCGTCAGATTGCCCTGGGCTCTTGCCCATTTCTCATGCGCGTCCCCGAGGGTGACACCGACGGTCTTGCCGTTGAGGTCCTCCAGCTTCTGGATGGAGGAATCCGCCTTCACCACGATTGCCCTGCCGGCGTGATAGTAGGGACCGACGAAGTCGACGGCCTTTTCACGTTCCGGCGTGATGGTCATCGATGCGACGACGGCGTCGTACTTCTTCGCCAGGAGGCCTGCGATGATCCCGTCAAAAGGCGTCGTGACGATTTTGGCCTTGAGGCCCATGCGCTCGGCGATCGTCTCGCCTATCGAGGCGTCGAAGCCGACCACCTGATTCTGATCGTTCGTGAAACTGAAGGGCGGATATTGGCCGCTCATGGCGACGCGCAGCTCGCCGGAATCCTTGAGGGCCGTCAACTCATCAGCGTAAGCATGGGATAGGGAAAATGTCGCTGCAATCGCAACGGTCGCGGCAGCTATCAGCTTCGTAAGCTTTTGTTTAAACACGTCAGGCTTCCTCTGTTGGTATTTTGTTTGGTTTTGTCGGTTTCCCAGCAACCTTCACCGAACAGAGTTTTGCATAGCCATTTCGGGCAAGCACCAAGCAAGGTGTCAGCGTACCTGACACATTGCCGGAATCGACCGGCATTATGTCGCCCGGCCCTTTTCCCCGCCCGATTGGCCTCCGAATGAAGCCAAAGGCGAATTGGAAGTCGCATTGCCGCATGCCCCACTGAGCAAAGCTGGCTTGCCGGGACGGCAGCTGCGCAGCCCGGCGTCAAACCGGCACAAAAGAAAAGACCGCATTCCCGATCCTTGCTGGAAAGGGAATGCGGTCTTGAAGGCGGCCTGCCGTTGTTTCAGGAGTTACCTCAGTGCAGCCTCGAAACTCGCGCTCAGGACATCGAGCAGATGATCGGCATTTGTCCGGTTGAAGATCATGGATGGACGCATCTTCAGGACGTTATCGTGCGGCCCCTCCGTCCCCATCAGAATGCCGCGCGCTCTGGCGCCATCATTGATCTTTCGGGCGAGATCCGTTGCCGGCGCCTTTGTCTTCCGGTCGGTAACCAGCTCTATTCCGAGGAAGAGGCCGAGGCCGCGAACGTCGCCGATAATGTCGAAGCGATCCTGCATCTTGCGGAAGCCATCGAGCAGATAGTTGCCGACATTGAATGCGTTGTCCCGCAGCTTGTCCCGCTCGATCACGTCAAGGACAGCGAGTCCTACCGCACAGGAAACCGGATTGCCGGCAAAGGTGTTGAAATATTCCATGCCGTTGTTGAAGCTGTCTGCCACCTCGCGCGTCGTGACGATTGCCGACATCGGATGGCCGTTTCCGATCGGCTTGCCCATGGAGACAATGTCCGGAACCACGCCCTGGGTTTCGAAAGCCCACCAATGGCTGCCGACGCGGCCGAAACCGACCTGCACTTCGTCGGCAAGGCAGAGGCCGCCCGCCGCCCGCACCATGGCATAGACTTCCTTCAGATACCCGTCCGGAAAGAAGACCTGGCCGGCAACGCTCGGGATCGATTCCGCCAGGAAGAACGCGGGAGCCCGCCCTTTTTTTCGCATGCCTTCAATCTGTTCGGCGACGCTTTCGGCAAAGCGCTTGCCATGCTCTTCCGCCAGCCATTCTTCCGGGGCGCGATAGCTATCCGGGATGACGGCTTCATGGACATGATCCGGACGGCCTTTGCCGCCCTTGCGCTTGTATTTGTAGGGGCTGAGATCGATCAGCTCCTGCGTCGTGCCGTGATAGGCCCAGTCGACGACGATCGCGTCGTTGCGTCCGGTATGGTTGCGCGCCATGCGAAGCATCAGGCTATTCGCCTCGCTTCCCGAGCAGGCAAAGGATGCCACCGACAAGCCTTCGGGCAATGTCGCGGTCAGGCGCTCGGCGTATTCGACGATATTGTCGTGCAGGTAGCGCGTATTGGTGTTGAGCAGCTTGGCCTGGCGAGAAAGCGCTTCGACGATGTCGGGATGCGCATGTCCGAGATGGCAGACATTGTTGAAGCAATCGAGATAGGCTCTGCCGTAATTGTCGATCAGCCAGACGCCGTCGCCGCGAACGAATTTGATCGGCTCGGAATAGGAGATCGAGAGATTGGGCAGCAGCAGCTCTTTGCGCTTGGCCACCAGCTCTTCCCTCGTTCGACCATCCTGAACAAAGGTCTCGGGCGGCAGACCGGCAAGCGCCGACGCATCCGGGAAGAGTTCGGCCCAGACATCGAGATAGGCGGTTTCACCAACGCCCAGGATCTCTGTCGCCGTCAACGCGGTATCGGTCGAAATCTGGAAGTGGAGATGCGGAGTCCAGCCGCCGTTTTCGTGAATGTCGCCCATATAGCCAACGAGATCACCGGCTTCCAAGCGCTGGCCCGGCGTCAGCCGGGTGAGCGCCTCATGCGCCATGTGCCCCCAAAGGGTCACGAAGGGCAGGCAGCCTTCGGGGGCATGTTCGAGCGCGATGAGGCCGCCATAGCCAAGCGGCTCGTGTTCGATCTCGACGCTTCTGACAGTGCCTGCCACCGGAGTGTAAAGAGGCGTTCCGGCGGGCATGAACAGATCGACGCCGAGGTGATGGATGCGGCGCTGGCCCTCGATGAAGCGCGATTCAAAGGCCTTATCCGTGTAGACGGTTCTTTTTTCGCCCCACGACCCGACGCCGAGTTCGATCCTGTGTTGTTCGGCGAAGTCCGTCCACCATTCGGTCGCCTCCTGCGGACGCTGTTCGGCCGAGGCAACGGTCATGACATGCGACGCGTCGCCGTAAGGGACGATCGCCTTGCTCATCGTGGCAGCCGCAGGACGGACGATATCGGCAAAGCTCTTCCTGTGGTCGGAAATCCAGCGGCGGACCGCGCCGGCACCATCAACCGCATCGAAGCCGCACGCCTTGCGCAGAATGGCTGTGGCAAAACGCGGGTTCATGGCATCCATCTTTTCGAGCAGACGCCAAGCCGGCGCCTCGCTGATCGCAAGATATGGATTGTCACCGGTCTGATCGTGACGCGAAGCGGAGAAGGTGACGCTCGTCACCAGGCGCATGGCGATGAGGTCGAACAGGATGTCGATCTCTTCCGCCTGCAGCGGATATTGTTCATGGAAGCCGGAAACCAGAGCCGCCGCCGCACCGATCGGATCCTCCATATCCAGGATCGAGTAAGCGCAGGCAATGGCAACTTCTGCGATCAGGACGGTGTGGACGGCGTCGCCGAAATCGATGAGGCCCGAGATTCTTTGATTGTCATGCTCATCGACCAGAACATTCCAGTCGTTGGCATCATTGTGGATGACCTGCGCCCGCAGCCCCGAGAGCCTGGGCTCGACGAGGGTTTCGAAACGCTCGATGAAGCGCCCCAGGAGCGTCCGCTTCTCGGCGTCGCGGACAAAATGCAGGCGCGAACGCGCCCGCGCCGCATGGCGCAGATCCCAATCGAGCTCGCGCAACGCGCCTGGATGGATAAAACCCTGCAGCGCCCGATCGAGCTCTCCGAGCGACCGGCCGAGGCTGCGCATCAGGTCGAGCGTTCTACCGACCTGCGCAAGCGGCGTCCCAGCCAGCCAGCCGACCAGGCGCAGGGCGTGCGTCTCGCCGTTCGAGGCTACCGTGGAGGCCAGAAAATCGCCCGAGAGGCTCGGCTTCAGATGCGGAACCACAAGCTTCGAATTGGCGCGGGCAAGATGGTGCAGAAGAGCGGTCTGGAATTCGCTTTCGACCTTCGGCTCGCTGGAGTTGACGATCTTCAGGATCCAGCCGTCATCGGTTTCCGTCTTCAGACGGTAGTTGCGGTCACGCTCGCTATCGAGTGCTGAAGCCTTGGCGGCGACGCCAAATATTTCTTTGGCGAGCTTTTCGGCATCGCCTGCGGACAGTTGAGGAGCCGGATGGGAGAGATCTGTCATAGTTGTTGTTTTTCCAAGCTATTTTTCTTTCCAATAGCTTGGCATGCAATCGGTTTTCAGGCATCAAGTTTCCTGCCGGATCGAACAAGTATCCTGTCGGATCGAACCGGCACACTGTCGGAATAGGCCGGCAGACGTTCGGCCTCGAAGCGAGAAGACCATGCGTGACCTGGACGCCAAAGATCGCGAAATACTCGAAATCCTGTCAAAGGAAGCGCGTATCGCGGTGAAAGCTCTAGCCGGCAGGATCGGGCTGTCGAGGAGCGCCACGAGCGAGCGCGTTACCAATCTCGAGCGCAGCGGCGTCATCAGGGGCTATCGCGCCGACATCGGCGAAATCGACGCCAATGTCATCCGGGCGATCCTACTCGTCAGCCTCAAGCGCACACCGGCGCTCCACCTGCTTGACCTGCTTGCACGTCACACCGAGGTACGCCGCGTCTCATCCGTGAGCGGCCAGCTCGACCTCGTTGTCGAATTGGAAGCCGCATCCATCAACGACCTCAACCAGGTCCGCGACCTGATCGCCAGCCATGAGACGGTGGAGGACATCACGACGGCCGTGGTGCTGCGCCGCGATATCGACCGCGAGTCGCGATAGCCCGAATATTATCAGCTGGTGGCCGGGATAAGACCGGTGCAATTCCCGGTGGCTTCAACACACAGCATGTGATCGCCGGCGAACTGGATGCGCCATGCCGAGCGAGCTCAGTACTATGACTTGGCTTTGAGATGGTCGGTCGGCAGCGCCGTCGTATATTTGATCTGGCTGAGCGCGAAGCTCGAGCGGATATTGGCAACGCCCGGAATGCGGGTGAGGAAATCGACCACGAGCGCCTGGAATTTCATCAAGTCCTCGACCACCACACGCAGCATGTAATCCGCTTCTCCCGTCATCAGGTAGCATTCGACGATTTCCGGCTTGGTCTTGATGGCAGCGTTGAATACGTCGAGCGATTCCCGGTCCTGCTGCTTCAGCGAGACCTGCACGAAGACGTTGACCGCCAGCCCCAGGGATTGCGCGTCGACCAGCGCCACCGACCCTTTGATGACGCCGCTCTCCTTCAGATCGTTGACACGTCGCCAGCAGGGCGAGGCCGAAAGGCCTGTCGCTTCCGCCAGTTCGGAAATGCTCATTTCGGCATTCTGCTGCAACAGATCGAGGATTCGAATGGTGGCCGTATCGAGGGAAGGTTTTGACGTAGGCATGTTTGACCGGGAATTGATGCATTTTCGAAAGAGGATTTCGCATTTTCTCTAAATTTGGTCAACTGAGACCAATTTAACCTCGAATTCGGGTGTAGCATTTCGGAAAGTCTGAGATATGGGAGAGAGCTGACGATGGGTGGAGCGTCCTTGACGCCAGCAAAGCTGGAATGCCTGAAGGATTTGGAGCGGCAGGCTCTGTGGCACGCATGCTGGATGATCCACAATGCCAATCACTTGCGCGAAAAGGGAGAGGTGAAGGTCGGCGGGCATCAGGCCTCGTCCGCATCGCTGGTCTCGATCATGACGGCCCTCTACTTCCACATCTTGCGGCCGGAGGATCGCGTCGCCGTCAAACCGCATGCCTCGCCCGTCTTCCACGGTATCCAGTATCTGATGGGCAACCAGACACGGGAGAAGCTGCAGAATTTCCGCGGCTTCGGCGGCGCACAATCCTATCCGAGCCGCACGAAGGACATCGACGACGTCGATTTTTCCACCGGCTCCGTCGGCCTCGGTGTTGCGATCACCGCTTTTGCCTCGATCGTGCAAGACTATATCGCCGCCAAGTCGTGGTCGAAGGATCGTCCGGCGGGCCGGATGATCGCTCTGGTTGGCGATGCCGAGCTGGACGAGGGAAATATCTACGAATGCCTGCAGGAAGGCTGGAAACACGATCTGCGCAATACATGGTGGGTGATCGACTATAACCGCCAGAGCCTGGACGGCGTGGTGCGTGAGGGATTGTGGCAACGCATCGAAGGCATTTTCACCGCCTTTGGGTGGGACGTGAAGGTGCTGAAATATGGCGCGCTTCAGCAGGCCGCCTTCAAGGAGCCCGGCGGCGAAGCACTGCGCGTCTGGATCGACCGTTGCCCGAACCAGCTCTATTCCGCGCTGACCTTCCAGGGCGGCAGCGCCTGGCGCAAGCGCCTCAGCGACGAAATCGGTTCGGAGGCGGGCGTCGCCGAGCTTCTCGCCGCCCGCAGCGACGAACAGCTCTCCGACCTCATGAACAATCTCGGCGGTCATTGCCTGGAGACGCTGGTCGACACCTTCGAGAGCATCAATCATGACCGGCCGACGGTCTTCCTCGCCTATACGATCAAAGGCTGGGGCACACCGCTTGCCGGCCACAAGGACAATCATGCCGGCTTGATGACCAAGGCGCAGATGGAAGCCTTCCAGACCCGCATCGGCGTCAAACCGGGGGAGGAATGGGAGAAATTCGGCGCGACCCGCTCGCCGGACGCCGTCAGCAAGTTCCTCAAGGCGATCCCCTTCTTTGCCGCGGGCAAGCGGCGCCTCAGTGCTCCGGCGCTGCCATCGCCCGGGCCGGTCTTCCTCGACGATCGCGAATTGTCGACGCAAGCCGGCTTCGGCAAAATCCTGGATGCGCTTGCGCAACGCAATGACGCGCTTTCCGCACGTATCGTCACCATGGCGCCCGACGTCACCGTCTCGACCAATCTTGGCCCCTGGGTCAATCGTCGCGGCCTCTTCGCCCGCGAACAGCTGGCCGATACGTTCCGCGACGAACGCGTGCCGTCAGCGCAAAAATGGGAATTCGGACCGGCCGGCCAGCATATCGAGCTCGGCATCGCCGAGATGAACCTCTTCCTGCTGCTTGGGGCCGCCGGCCTCTCGCACTCACTGTTCGGCGAACGGCTTTTGCCGATCGGCACCGTCTACGACCCCTTCGTAGCACGCGGCCTCGATGCGCTGAACTATGCCTGCTATCAGGATGCGCGTTTCATGATCGTCGGTACGCCTTCGGGCGTGACGCTCGCGCCCGAAGGCGGCGCGCACCAGTCGATCGGCTCGCAGCTGATCGGCATGAGCCAGGACGGGTTGGCGAGCTTCGAGCCTGCCTATCTCGACGAACTCTCCGTCATCATGGACTGGGCCTTCGACTACATGCAGCGCGATGGCGATGCGACGCACGACCCGCGCACCTGGCTTCGTGACGAAACCGGCGGTTCGATCTATCTGCGCCTGACGACGAGGCCGCTGGAACAAATAGCCTTGCGCCGTGAAGACGCTACCTTCCGGCAAGGCGTGATCGACGGAGCCTACTGGCTGCGCAAGCCTTCCGCCCGTACCCGTGTCGTGCTTGCCTATCAAGGCTGCATCGCGCCGGAGGTGCTGATGGCGGCGGGGAGCATGGCAGAAGTCTATGGCGATGTGGCGGTACTGGCAGTCACGTCGGCCGATCGGCTGAATGCAGGCTGGACGGCGGCGCAACGCGCCCGTCGCCACGGTCATATCGGTGCCCGTAGCCATATCGAAGCGATGCTTGGCAGCGTTTCCCGCACCGTCAACCTGATCACCGTTACGGACGGCCATCCGGCAACGCTTGGCTGGCTCGGCTCCGTGCAGGGTCACAGAACTGTGTCGCTCGGCGTCGAGCACTTTGGGCAGACCGGCACGATTGCCGATCTCTACGCCCATTTCGGCATCGACACCCACGCGATCATCGAGGCCGCGGAAGCACTGATGCGCGCCGATGCGACCTCGCCGATAGGTGTCAGCGCGGCGTGAGGCCACGCAATCCGATAGAACGGAGCATCCCGAAATAAATGGGGATCAATCATAAGGCAGGGTCTGGCGACAGGTTCAGTACCTGAGCGCCCGCAGACGGATCGCCAGTTCTTCCACGCCACCGCATTCGATCCCCAAATCGTCGCGGATCGCTGCCCCATGCGACGCCGACCCGCGATCAAAAGCTCGAAATTCTGCGCGCCTTGAGCCTCGTTCTGGCTACAGTCACATAAAAGTAGTTCTTGAGCTCGAACAGACAGATCTTCACCTTGCCTTCGACCACACGGCGATCTCCCCTGGCCGCTTCCGCTTCGCCATCGTGGTATCGCATCAAGGCATCGATACTCTGATCGCAATCGGTCATTTGCTTCTGCAAGCCATCGGCCTCGCGCTCGGCATCGAGCGGCCATCTGTTCAGCGCGCCACTGGCGACTACCATCATAAGGGCGCCAGCCGCAGTCAGCTTCAGAATGCCACTCATTATGCCCCACTGGAATCGTCGGCGCGCAAATGTCAGAAATATATTCCACGCATTACTGCAAATGCAATCAATCGCACCACCACAATCATGAATTGTCCTTGACGGCCGCTTTTCCAAGCCATCCGTGACCGGACCGTCTGATCGGCAAGAGAACTTCGCTGCCACATGACGACAAGTCCGAAAGCTCACCGCTGCCACACATCAAAAGCATTCAGCCATGAGGATGCGCTGCCGGCTTTCCGAGGCAGCAGCGTGCCCATCATATATCGGAACCGGCGAAGGCGACCGTGTTTCTGCCGCTTGCCTTCGCGGCATAGAGGTTCCTGTCTGCCGCGCCAAGGCTGCTTTCCGCGTCAAAGCCTGCTTCGCAGTAGACCGCGCCGATGCTTGCGGAAACGCGCACGATCGCTCCCGAAAGAGCACGGACGTCCAAACGTGCGATGGCGAGCCTGATCTCCTCGCAGCGCTCGAACATGTCTCCGGCGGCCATATCCCCGAAGAAAAGCACGAACTCCTCACCTCCCAATCGGCCAACTATGTCGCGGCTACCGCAATGGGCGTTCAACACCTGCCCTGCCTTCCGCAAGACTTCGTCGCCGGTGGCATGTCCATATCGGTCGTTGATGGACTTGAAATGGTCGAGGTCGAGAAACAACAGCCCTCCGGACGCACCCATCTTACTGGCACCGGCCAGCTCTCTTTGAAAGGTCTGGCGGTTGAGAACGCCTGTCAGCCCATCCAGGCGTGATTGCAGCCGCAGCTCTTCATAGGCCCTGGCAAGCTCCATGACCGCGCTTGAAGCGATAGACTCGGCCCGCCGCAGCTTCTCCGAATGATGAAAATGAACGGCCGAAGCCGGGATGGCGATCACAAGCGGGCAAAGAATGGCCATCGCCAAACCGGCGCCATCGACCTGACCGCCGAGAAGCGGAACGACGCTGAAGCAGATTGCCAGGGAGGCCATGAGAGACATGAGACCGGTCAGAACGGCCTTGATAAGGACAATACGCATAGCAGACCGGCGGATCGTTGGCACCGGGGTCCATTAGCCGTGATTTCCTTAAGATCCTCTACACGGACGAGTAGAAACCGCTTTTCCGTATCGGAGCCATGCGCTCTCCGGCGAGGCGAGCTTGCCGTCGACATCAAGTGGATATGCGCGGCGGAGCGCCGGGTGGAGAATGATCTCTGGCTGCATTATTGTACACAATAAGGCGCGGCTGCATTCCTTTCTACGCCCTCCGTTTAGCGCATTTGGTGTGTTTCGTAGAGATTTCCTTATTGATCCAATCTCGGCGAGAATGTTAGGCCAAATTCAAAACGTGATGTTGTGACGGATTGACTTTTATTGTAGACAATCATGTGTGCAAACGGGAGCCATGCGGAGGAGCGTGGGTATTGCACAGACTTAAAAAATGGGAGGGATCTTATGAAACGTGGAATCTTATGGGCAAGCGCTGCATGTGTGCTCGCCACCCTTGGCACGCTGGCGCCGACTGTTTCCCGGGCCGATACGCTCGACACGGTCAGGCAGCGAGGCAAGGTGGTGTGCGGCGTGTCGCTGGCCAATCCGGGCTTTGCTGCGCCGAACGACAAGGGGCGGATGGAAGGGTTTGATGCCGATATCTGCCGCGCCGTTGCCGCCGCAGTGTTTGGCGATGGCGAAAAAGTCGACTTCATTCCGACCAACATCAACACCCGTTTCCAGGCTCTGCAATCCGGCGAGATCGACATCCTGTCCCGGCAGACGACGCTGACTTATTCTCGCGACGCCTCGCTCGGCCTCGATTTCGGCCCCTACGTCTTCTTTGACGGTCAGGGTCTAATGGTTCCGAAATCACTGGGGATCAACAGCGCCAAGGAACTGAAGGACGCGGCCATCTGCACCCTGCCGGGAACGACCACGGCCCAGAATCTCAGCGATTTCTTCGCAGCCCAGGGCGCCAAGTTCGAAATGGTCGTCTTCGAGAGCCCCGACGAAAATCGCGCCGCTTTCTTCGGCGGCCGTTGCGAAGCCATTTCCTCCGACCGTTCCGACCTGGCCTCGATCCGTGCCGTTGCCAACAACCCCAACGATTACGTCATCCTTCCGGAAACGATTTCGAAGGAGCCGCTCGCTCCGGCGGTCCGGCAGAACGATTCAAACTGGCGAGACATCGTCTCCTGGTCTGAATGGATGGTGATGGCCGCCGAGGAAAAAGGCATCACCCAGGCGAACGTCGACGAGAAGCTGAAAAGCAGCGACCAGGAAATCCAGCGCATGCTCGGGGCAACGGACGAGCTCGGGCCGTTGCTCAAGCTGGACAAGAAGTGGGGCTACAACATCATCAAGTCCGTCGGCAATTACGGCGAAATCTTCAATCGCAATCTTGGCGAAAAGACGCGGCTTGGCCTGACGCGCGGCCCGAATGTTGCGTGGAATGCCGGGGGCCTGCTGTATGCCCCGCCCTTCCGTTGAGGAAGCCCGTCCCGTGTTCGCTTGCCGAACACGGGACATCCACTGCTCTCGAATCTGACCGGAAAAGCGCATGGCTTTGTTTCATGACGTGCGGTATCGCGCGCTATTCTACCAGTGCCTGGTCGTCGTGCTTGTTGCCGCACTCGCCTGGTCGATGTTTACGACAGCCAGTCACAACCTGGCAAAGCAGGATATCGCCACCGGTTTCGGTTATCTGTCGAGACAGGCAGGTTTCGTGATCAGCGAAGCGGCGATCACTTATGAGCCCAGCGACACCGTTGCGCGCGCACTGCTGGTCGGGATTGCGAACACGGTAAAAGTATCGCTGTTGGCGGCAATCCTCGGCACCCTCCTCGGTCTTCTGGTCGGCATCGGCCGAATGTCGCGCAATCCTTTGCTGCAGCGGCTGATGCTCGTCTATATCGAGGTGCTGCGCAACGTCCCTTTGCTGCTGTATCTCCTATTCTGGTATGCCCTGGTCATCAATGTCCTGCCGCCGGTGCGCGCAGCATTGGAGATTGCGCCGCACATATATCTTTCCAATAGCGGGCTTGCCATTCCCGGCGTGTCTTTCGTCGACGGCTCTGCCGCTCCATTGGCCGCAATTGCCGTCGGCTTGGTGATAGCTTTCATCGTTTATCGCATTGCGTTGCGCCGGCGCCTTGCTTGCGGCCGATCGAATTATGGCGGGATAATTGCACTTGCAGCCGCTATTGCCCCGCTTTTTCTGGTCTGGCTTCTATATGGTATTAGCCTGAACTGGGATATTCCGCAGCAGGGCCGCTTCCGCTTGAGCGGCGGCCTTCAGGTCCGGCCGGAATTCGTAGCACTTCTCTTCGGTCTCGCGCTGAACGTATCGGCAAACGTCGCCGAGATCGTACGTGCCGGCATACAGGCCATCAACAAGGGACAGTGGGAAGCCTCGATAGCGCTCGGTCTCTCGCGCGGCCATACGCTGCGGCTGATCATCCTGCCCCAAGCGCTGCGGATTATGATTCCGCCGCTGACGAACATTTATCTGACGGTCTTCAAGAACAGCTCGCTTGCGATCGCTATCGGCTACCCCGATCTCGTCATGGTATCGAACACCATCATGAACCAAACGGGACAGGCCATGGAAACCATAGCGCTGTTCATGGCGGTCTATCTCGGCCTTTCCATTACGATTTCGCTCTTCATGAACTGGTACAATGCCCGCATCGCGTTGAAGGAGCGCTGACAGTGGCTGATATTGATCTCCCTTCGACCGTAATTGCACCGCAACGACCACCGAAAATCCGGGCCAACTGGATACGCACATGGTTCGGAACACCCGGCAACACCTTGATCACGCTTGTCTGCGTCGGCACCTTGTTCATTCTGGCGAAACTGGCGATCGATTGGCTGCTTGTCAAAGCGACATTCGCGGGAACACCGGCGGATTGTAAGAGTGGCTCAGGGGCATGCTGGCCATTTCTTGCGGCAAAACTGCGCTACATGCTTTTCGGCTTCTACCCCTTTGAAGAACAGTGGCGGCCGCTTTTGGCATTATCATTGTTCCTCGGTGGCGCGCTGGTGTCGATGTCGCCGCGGCTCTGGGGGCGAGCATTGCTTGGCGTCTGGTGCCTGGTGCTGATACCGGCACAGTATGTCCTCATGGCCGGTGGCGTTTTCGGGCTGGTGCCGGTGCCGACAAGCCAATGGGGAGGCCTGCCGCTCTCGTTCCTGCTTTCGTTCATCGGGCTTGCCTGCGCGCTACCTCTCGGAATCCTTCTGGCTCTTTCCCGCATATCCGAGCTCCCGATCATCCGCATCCTCGCAGTCAGCTTCATCGAGATCGTCCGCGGCGTTCCGTTGATCAGCATCCTGTTCATGGCCACAGTGATGTTGCCGCTCTTCATGCCTGAAGGTGTCACCATCGACAAACTGGTCCGCGCACAGGTTGCCATCATTATCTTCGCCGCTGCCTATATCGCCGAAATCGTGCGCGGCGGCCTGCAGGATATACCGAGGGGTCAGGTCGAGGCCGGGTCGGCGCTCGGCCTGCATTATTGGCTTGTGATGTTCAAGATCGTGCTTCCGCAGGCCATGAAGAAAGTCATCCCGCCGCTGGTCGGCCTGTTCATCGGCTTCTTTCAGGATACGACGCTTGTGACCATCGTCGGCCTTCTCGATTTCCTCGATACGGTGCGGTCGGCGATGCGTGACCCCGCGTGGCAAGGCATCGCTGTGCTCGAAGGCTATCTCTTCGCGGCTGCCGTCTATTTCACCTTCAGTGCGTTGATGGGCAGCTATAGCCGGTATCTGGAGCGTTACTTCAAGACAACCCACGACTAGGGAAGACGGTTTAGCTCAAGTTGCCGGGGAAGTGCGCCTCGCAGCGCACTTTGCCATGTTTCGCCGGCAATTATAGGCCGCTGCAGCCGATTACCGGATAATCGCTTCGGCCCGTGCAAGGGCGCTCGCAAAACCGTTGAGGGAAACCGGGAAGGTGACGATCTGTCCGGTGTCGGCGGCGATCGCGTGGATCTGCAGCGTCCTGCCTGATTTCAGCAATGAAAGGCGCAGGGCGTCGATATCAAGATCAACGAAACAACCGGCCGGCAATGCCGTACGGAAGGGGATGGCGGGAGCCCGGCTGCCCTCGTCCACCTGCAGGACGACGCCCTTCTGGAACAGGAGCCCGAATGGCAGCACCAAGGCCCCCGTCACTCGCCCGGCATCGGGACGCAGTTCGATCAGCAGCAGCCGCTGGCGCGTGTCGTTGTGGATCTGCTCCTGGACGATCACGCAGGATTTCTGCGTCGACGTCTCATTGGCCTGGACCGCACCAAGCACGAGCCAGTCGCCGTGAACCTCGCGCAACGCATCGGCTCCACCCGGCAGGCGGGTCGTTCTGTCAGTGGTCGCTTGATCGGTCATGGTCATTCTTTCGTTGAGCCTGACGCTTTGGCGATGCAGGACAGGCAGTGGATAGATCGGGGAAATGCGGGACTCCCGCCTGAGCGCCCGCGTGGCGAGTGACGAGTGCATCTGGATGGTCACGACGACTTGGTCAGTTCCGCAACGCGATTAAGGGCACCGGAAAAGCCCTTGAGGGAGACCGCGAACGTCACCGGCTTCGCGGGATTGGCGGCCGAAACGGTGACATTGAGCGCCTTGCCGGCTCTGAGCTTGGTGATCGTGTCGGCTTCCAGGACGAGCGGCACGAGGCAGCCTTGCGGCACGCAGGTCGAAAATGCGAGCGGTGCGCCGATGGAATTGTCGTCGATCTTCAGCTGTGCGCCCTGCGCAAGTGCGAGCCCAAGCGGCAGCAGCAGCACGCCCTGGAACTTGCCATCGGCCGCCTTGCCGATCTCGACCGTCAACACGACCTGGTTGGTCTGATTGTTTGTCTGGACCTGCCTGATGACACAGGCCGGCGCATTGTTCTGTATCTGGCAGACTACGCCCCAGTCGTCATAGGTCTCGACGAGCGAACTGGCACCGCCCGGAAAAGAGGAGGCGCCTGCCGACTGGGCTGCCAGCATGCCGATGGCAAACAAGGCGGCAATCAGCGAAGAGTGAGGGAAAGGGATCATGATCAAAAATGTCCTTGTGATCGCAAGTTCGCGTCTCTTTTGAGAGGTTTTCTGAAATGACTGCACCTGCTCTGCGGCATGGCTTGCTCCATCGTTGAAGGAGCTGATACCGCCGCGGAGGTCACCGGCGCCGATGGCCGGATCCCGCGACAGATCATCATGCGCAGCGAGCGGCGGATCATGATCGCCGCCTCAGAACTGGAATGCCGCGGCGACTGTGAAGCGGTTGTCGTTGGAGCCGTCGCCGAAGCGCTCGACACGGCCATATTCAAGGTTGACGTTCATGCTGTTGAAGCTCGCCTGTTCCGCCGCCGCCAGCCGCAGGCCGACGCCATAGGCGGCGCCGCGCGCAAACCCGCTTTCGAGCGCCGTCGGCTGATAGAGCTTGACGCCGCCATAGGCGCCGAACAGATAAGGCGAGGCCACCACGGCGCCGGCCGTGCTTGCCCCATCCGCAAGGTTCGTTCCCTGCTGTGCCGGAAATTCCGGCCAGCCGAACGGCAAGGTGAAGCTGGTTGTAAACGGGAACTGCGCCTCGGCGCGCAGCACGAAGCCGGAATCGCCTTGCATCGAGCCGGTCGGAAAACTGGACAGACCGGAGGAGGAAACAATGCCGATCTGCTCGGAATTCAGCAGCGGCTGCCCGAAGGAGGTCTGCGCCTTCGCTCGCAGATCGAACACCAGATGCTCGGCGACCGGCTGGCGGTAGCCGAGGGTGACTTCGACCTTCTGGAAATCGGCATCCGCGCCCTGGCGCGACAATGGCGTGCCGCTGACATTCGCATCGGCCGCGGTGCGCGCGCCGAGCCCGTTGATGCCGAAGGAGCCGGTCAGACCCGCGCTGACGAGCGCATCGCCCGACACATACCAGGAGAGATCCGCACCCGTGCGCAGGATGCGCAGCCGATCCTTCGATAAAGAGACGCCGCCGCCATTGAGCAGCTGCAGCTCCTCATCCTGCGCATCGAAGCCGCCATTGAGGTTGAGCGTAAGCTCCCGCGAGCGGATCAGCGGATAGGAAAGCCGCGCCGAATAGCGGGTGAAATCCGACATGAACTGCAGTCCGAACAGGCCCGCCTCCGGCGTCGTGCGCGAGGCGGTGGCCTCAAGGTTTAGCGTCAGCCCGTCGATGCCGATCGGCAAGGTCACGCCGCCGGCCAGCGACCGGTTGCGCGGCGCACCGGTGAAATAGCCTTCGTCACCGCCGAAACGCGGTGCACCCGAGGCTCTCAAATAGAAGAGTTCGCCGAATCCGAACACGGAATTGAAATCGAGACCGACGCCGGTGTTGTAACGGCCGAGCGCACTGGTGGAATTGTTGTCGCCAGAGACGAAGCCGGTGACCGGCTTGTAGCGCGCCTCGATGGTCAGCACGCTGCCGCCGGGCTTCGTGCCGCGCGACAGCGTCGAGCGCAGCACCGTGCCCGGCAAGTCGCCGGCCAGAAGCAGCCGGCGCTCGATCTCATCGTTGGAGATCCCCTTCTCACCCACCAGCGGCGAAAGCATTTTGGCAATGCGCGCGCGGATATTGTCGGGGAGATGCGAGGTGTCGATGCTTTCGACGAAGCCGTTGATGACGACGATACGCAGGACGGCGCCGTCGACCAGACGCTGTGCCGGCAGCACCACACGTACCAGACCGTATCCCTTGGCGGCATAGGTGCGCTCCAGTTCACCCGCTGCTTCAAACAGGGCGGCCGCCGTCACCTGTTTGCCGGTCAGGCTCTTCGTCACACGCGCCTCATCCTCGGCAAAGCCGGGAAGGCCGCCCTCGACCTTGACGGTCTTCAGGCGCACCGTCAGCTTTTCCACCCCCTTGGGCGCCACCGGGCCGGAGGCTTCGGGAATGACGATGCCGCTGCTCTGCTTCTGCAACTGCGGCTCAAAGCTCTGCGGCGTCACCTGCGAGGCAGTCTGCGCAAACGCCGAGCCGATCATGACCGAAGAAAGGGCAATCGCCGTAGTCGCGCAGAGCGCTGCGCGCTGTAAGCGCAATTTCCATTTACCGAAAGGCACGTTCCCCAATCCCTCAGTCGTCTGCTTCGATCTAAACTTTCGATAGATCGGCCGGCGCCGCCACGCCACGCCGATCGTCCCCGCCCCTTCGCCTCAGGCCGCACCCTCACTCGGTCGCATGGTCAAGCGATCACGTAGTCGGTCTCGAACACGATTGTGGCAAACGCTATGCAGATTCCCGCCTCCTGTCTCCGTCCATTTCTGACACTTTCAGATTTTCTCTTGCGTGATCTCAAGTCTTGTGGGCATGCGCGCAGGTATAGTGAAGGATGAGCTGCAATATCGGCGCTGCAGTCGGAAACGGCCCGACGCTCTCTGCGATCGAAATACAACCTGTAATTTGATCGGCATTGACTTCTCGCCACATTGGTAGATTGAGTGGCTAGCCCATAAGCGCCAAAAGCATTCAACGGGAGGTTTGCTGCATGACTGCTGTTTTTTCCCCCATGTCCCTCCGCGACGCCCGCTCGATCGCCGCGCAGCATGGTCCCGGTGCTCTGCGCGAAATCGTTATGGCGCGCGCCGCCGATAATCATGACAATGCCGTCATTCAAACGGACGCCACCGCCCTCCCCGCATCTGACAACGGGCCGCTTGCCGGCATCGCGTTCGGAGTAAAGGACAATATCGACGTGGCGGGCTATGCGACCACCGGTGCTTGCCCCGGGCTGGCCAAGAACCTGGCGACCGATGACGCAGCCGTCGTCGCCGCACTTCGATCAGCCGGCGGCTATGTTCCGATCAAGCTCAACCTTCATGAGCTCGCATTCGGCATCACGTCGAACAACGCCGCCTACGGCCCCGTCCGCAATCCCTTCGACCCGGAACGCTGCGCAGGCGGATCTTCGGGCGGCAGCGCTGCTGCCATCGCCCGCGGCGTCGTGCCCTTCGCCCTTGGATCCGACACAGGAGGTTCCTCCCGCATCCCGGCCGCTTTCTGCTCCGTGGCCGGATTGCGGCCCTCGACCGGGCGATACCCAGCGGGAGGTGTCCTGATCCTTTCGCCGACGCGCGACACAATCGGGCCATTGGCCGCAAACTGCATCGATCTGGCCGAAATCGACGCCATCATTTCCGGCGAACATACGCTCCCGGAACTGCCAGAACGGCCTTTGCGCTTCGGCGTGCTCTGGGACAAGCGCGGTTTGTCTCAGAGCGTCGACGAGGCGATCGCCGGCGCGTTAGGCAAGCTTGCCCGTTCCGGCGAAGTCAGCCTCGTTCCGATTTCCTCTGAGGAGTTCGAAGATGTCGACACACGCATCGGCGGACCAATCGTGTTCAATGAGGCTTTTCAGTTCTGGACGAGCTTTTGCGCCGAGAAGCTCGGAAAGACACTGGCAGAATTCACCGCCACCATCGGCAGTCCCGATGTCCGCACCATTTTCGAGCGGCTCCCGGCGCTGGCCGCCAAGACCAGCGAGGCCTTTTTATACGCCCGGGAAAGCGGATTGGCGTCGCTGCGCGACACCTATGAGCAGCTCTTCCGTGACCAGCGCCTCGATGCGATCATCATGCCGACGGTGCCCGTCCAGCCTCCGAGGATCGGGGAAGACGCGCGTATGCAAACGGACGCGGGTACTGTCCCGACATTCCCGACGGTCACGAGCCATGCGGTGCTCGCAACCCTGACGGGGGCGCCTTCGATCTCGATCTCCGCCGGATTGGACAGAGACGGCCTGCCTGTCGCGCTGATGATCGAGGGAGGACGCCTTGCCGACCGAGCATTGCTTGCGATCGCGTGCAAGGTCGAGGCGCTGCTCGCCCCATAGATTTCGGGGCAAGCGGCACTAGCGCATCGGCATTTGGATACCGATGCTGCGGGGTCATTGGGCCGGCAGCGGCTCGCCGAGCGACAGCATGAGCCGGTTTGCCCAGTTGAAGAAGGCAGCGCCGTGAATGACGTCGGCGATCTCCAGATCGCTCAAGCCTTCCTCGCGCAGCCTTGCGATCTCCTCGGCTCCGAATTCCGATGGCGTCGCCGTTAGCGCGACGGAAGACGACACGATCGCGTTCCAGCGGCTGCCGAGATCGGTGCTAGTGCCTTCATCGAGCAGGCGCTGGACGTCGTCGCTGCGCTTCGAATGATGCGAGGCAAAACGGGAGTGAACGGAGGCACAGAAGATACAGCCGTTGGTACGTGACGCGGCGGTTGCGGCAAGCTCGCGGTCGGCGCGCGGCAACCCCGCCTCGACATTGTAGAAGATGTCCTTGTCGGTTTTCGTCCGTGCCTCGAGGATCTCCGGATCACGGGCCAGCAGCCTGAAATAGGGCGACTTGGCGCGCGACGCATCGACAAGCCCTCGCCAGTGACGCTCGGTCAGTTCTTCCTCGGGAAGCGGCTTCAACCACGGCGTCCAGCCGATTTCCTTCTGGGTGAAAACATTCGGCCGATCTTCGATCGTGGGATGGATAACGGTCTCGGTCATGGGAACTGTCCTTCTGCAGTTAGGCGGAGATGGCCTGCTCAGCGCTGGCAGCACTCAATGCGCTCAGCCCGGCAACCACCCGGATTTGGAACGAAAGAAAGGCAACGATCTGGGACAGCGTCACCACGCCCGTCGTCGTCCAACCGGCATTCAAGAGCCGCTGCAGCGCCTCGGCACTCGCTTCGCGCGGGCGATAGACGAGAAGATGAGCATGTTCCAATGCCGCAGAAAGTTTGCTGCCAAGAACCGGCCGCCCCGCTTGCGAGACATGATAGACAAGCCCTTCACGATCTTCGGTGGAAAGCGGTCCGGCGGGATAATGCCCATAGGGGCCGACGGTACGGCCGCCATTGGCTTCCGCCTTGACGGCACCGATCAGCGCACGCTCGCTTTCCGCCCCCTCCAACGCGGCCAGATAAAACTGGCTGACATTATCAGCCGCATGCAGGCCAGCCACGAACGACGCCAGGGCAAAGCGTTCGCTGCGGCTTACATCGCCCTTATGCGCGGGCTCGAACAGAGCTTCGTAGCTCCTTTGAGCATTGTCCCGCGTTTGTGGCCGTGCCGTCCGCAAGGCGTCGAGCGAGGATCCCTCGCGGATGCCTGCCAGCAGATCGATGACGTCAGTTTTCGACGAGGTCATGGATTTACCTTCTCTTTATCGGTTCGTGTTTCAGGCGGAGGCCGCAAGTTGTGGGCCTTTGTTGGCGAAGAGCTGCGAAGACCAGCCGAGCGCCGGCGCAACCTTCTGCGAAATCAGCTCGAGGGAGCGCAGAATGTAGTCGTGCGGCGGGTCGATGGAATGCACCTGGAAGGCCAGATCCGTCACCCGCTCGAGGGCAGTATCCGCGCGCAAGGAGGCGATGACATCCTCGGGTGTGCCGACATGCACGTCGAATGCCTTGATGAGATCGGCCGTCGTTTCGCCGCGAACCGTGAAGCCGCTGGCGGCAAAACGCTCGGCGCTGCGGCGCAAGCCGATATCGGCAAGCCGGAGCGCCTCCTTGCGATCATCGGCAACGAACAGACTGCGCGATCCCAATATTCTTGGAGCGCGCCCCTTCGGCAGAGCCGCGAAATAGGCATCGATGATGGGATTTTGCAGATCCCAAAGCTCCGCGTCTGGCGTCTCGTCCGGCCGCGGCTGCGTGCGAGACAGCATCAGGCCGTCGCCATCCTTGCCGGCGCGCTCACCGCCGCCGACGGAAAAGGTTGCCTGCCAGACCCGGTCGGCAAGATGCGGCGCAATCGGATAAAGGCGGTTGCCCCCGGCAAGCTCCTGGCCTGCCCACGCATCGCGTATGAGCGTCAGATACTTACCGTAGATCGGACCGCGATCGGCGCTTTCGATACCGAAGGGGAGAAAGGCCTGTGGTGTGCCACCTGTGCCAAAGCCAACCTCCAGACGCCTTTCCGATAGAAGATCGAGCACAGCGGTATCTTCCGCGACGCGCACCGGGTTTTCCATCGGCAGCGTGATGACGCCCGTTCCGAGCCGGATACGCGACGTGCGCGAGGCAAGGCCGGCCAGAAAAACCAGCGGCGCCGGCAGACCGCCCTCATCGCCGTTGAAGTGATGCTGCGCCACCCAGGCACTGTCAAAACCCTGCGCTTCCGCATGGATGATCTGCTCGCTCACGAGCCGGTAGCGCTCGGCAGCGTCTGCCTGGTCAAGGACACGGCTGAAAAAGCCCAGTCGTTTGGGAGGAACTGCCGTGCTCATGGAATTATCCTGCATTGCTTTGGGCCTGATGAAGAGCGATCGAATATTTCTTGCCGGGGATGGCGTCGATCAGCTCACGGGTATAATCGCTGCTGGGATTGCCGAAGACCTCTTCGACAAGACCGTTTTCGACCAGCTTGCCGTTGTGAAGAACCGAGACCGTGTCGGCGATCTGGCGGACTACGGCGAGATCATGCGACACGAATAGATAGGTCAGACCAAGCTCGTGCTGAAGACTGTCGAGCAGCGAGAGGATCTGCGCCTGAACCGTCACGTCGAGCGCGGAAACCGCCTCGTCGAGAACAAGGATCTGCGGATCCAGCACCAGCGCCCGGGCGATGGCGACACGCTGACGCTGGCCGCCCGAAAGGGCACTCGGCCGCCTTTGCAAGACATCGGCCGGCAGGCCGACCTTTTCGATGACAGCCTCAACCTTTTCCAATCGCTGCGCCCGCGGCAGCGGATCGAAGTTCAGCAACGGCTCCTCGACGATAGCGGAAATCGTCTGGCGCGGATCGAGCGAGCCGAAAGGATTTTGATAGACGAGCTGGATCTTCTTGCGGAAGAGCCGCAGCGTTTCGCCGCGCAGCGAAGCGAGATCAAGCCCGTCGATAACGACCCTTCCGGCCGTCGGGCGCTGGAACGCGGAGACGATGCGAATGGTTGTCGTCTTGCCGGAGCCGGATTCGCCGACGATCGCGTGCGTCGTGCCGCGTTTGACACGAAAGGATATGTCATCGACCGCCCTGAAGCCGCCGTCCTTGCCGCCGATCCCGAACTCCTGCACAAGGCCCTCGACCACGACGATGTCATCGCCCCGTTCGGCCTTCACCGCGATGGGATGCGCGGGAGAATGCGGCCGAGCGACATTCAGCGATGGGGCGTCGGCCAGCAGCCGGCGCGTATAGGCGCTTTGCGGGTTCTTAAGAAGCTCGGCCGTCAGTCCTTGCTCCTGAATGCGGCCATTCTGCAGGACGACCAGCCTCTCGGCGCGATCGGCTGCAACGCCGAGATCATGTGTGACGAGGAGAACGGCTGCCCCATATTCCCGCCTGAGATCGTCGATCAGATCGAGAATATGCCGCTGGACGGTCACATCCAGCGCACTGGTCGGCTCATCGGCGATGATCAACGGGGGCTTGAGGGCAATGGCGATGGCGATGAGTACGCGCTGCCGCATGCCACCCGAAAGTTCATGCGGATATTGGCGTGCCCGTAGCTCGGGTTGACTAAGGCCGACGCGGCCCAGCAGCTCGACCGCCTGCGGATAGGCCGCAGCGCGAGGCGCCCTGCGGTGAATGACCAGAACCTCGGCGACCTGCTCGCCGATCGTCCTGACGGGATTGAGGGAATTGCCGGGGTCCTGCGGCACCAGACTGATGACGGAGCCGCGGATCGTATCGAGCCGCTTCTGCGGCCAGCCGCCAATATCCTGGCCATTGAGCCTGATCCGGCCGCCTTCGAGATGGCCGTTCTGCGGCAGCAAGCCGATGATGGCTTGAGCCGTCGAGCTTTTGCCCGAACCGGATTCGCCGACGAGCGCGACGACCTCTCCAGCATTGACGGTGAAGTCGATGCCATGAACCGCCGTGCGAGAGCCGCTGCGATCGCGATAGGCGATCTTCAGGCCGGAAATATCGAGCACCGGCACGGCAGAGCCGTTTGCTTTGTCGGATGTCGTATGGCTCATCTGCCAATCTCCGCAATCGAACGGCTGATGCGGTTGATCGAGATCACCACGAGCACGACGACGAGGCCGGGCGCCGTCGTCAGCCACCAGGCAGTTGCGATGTAATTGCGTCCTTCCGCGATCAGCAGACCCCATTCCGGCGTCGGCGGCGGTGCGCCATAGCCAAGAAATCCGAGCGTCGACAGTTGGAGGATCGCCCAGCCGGATTGCAGCGCGGCGAAGGCGATCACCGAGGTCAGCGAGTTCGGGATGATGTGGCGCCACAGCACCCTCAAGAAAGTGCCGCCGCTGCCAAAGGCGGCCTCGACATAGTCGCTTCGGCGCACGGTGACGACTTCCGAGCGAACCAGCCGCGCAAACTTGGCAATCAGCGTGCAGCCGACCGCGATCGCGGCATTGACGGTGCCGAAACCAAGGAGAACGATGATACTCAGCGACAGCAACAGGTCAGGGATCGACAGCATCACATCGACGATGCGCATGATCACTGTTTCGATCCGTCCGCCGAGCGATCCCGCCAGCACGCCCAGCACGGTGCCGATGACGAGCGCGATGCCCACAGCCGCGAGCGCTCCCGACAAGGAGTGGATGGAGCCGTAGACGATACGGGAATAGAGGTCACGGCCGAGTGCGTCGGTGCCGAGAATATGGGCGGCGCTTGGCGCCTTCAGGTGCAGACCGGGCAGACCTTCCACCGGATTGTAGCCGGTGAAGACGCCGGGAAAAAGCGCCCACAGGACGGCCACCGTCAATATGACTATGGCAAGAAGCAGGCTTGGCCGGAAGGGAAGCGAGAAGCGGCGCGCAAGCGGCCTGCTGTCTTCGCGGGTCGGCGGCGCCGACAGGCTTTCCGGAGCCTCGGCATGTTCAAGCGGGCGATGGAGATCCGCTGTGTAGAAATTCGTCATCAGTTGGCTCCAAGCCTTGTTTTCAGGCGCGGATCGAGGATCGGATAGAGCAGGTCGACGATCAGGTTGATCGTGACGAAGGCGGCCGCCGAAATCACGACGATCGCCTGCAGCACCGCGACGTCCTGGGCATCGACCGCCTGCTTCGTCAGATTGCCGATGCCGTTCAGCCCGAAGACCGTTTCGGTAACAACCGCCCCGGCAATCAGTTCGCCGAACAGCAGGCCCGCGACGGTGAGCACCGGAAGCAGCGTATTCTTGGCGACATGGCGCCAGAGGATCTGTCCATGCGAAGCACCTTTGGCGCGCGCCACGGAAATGAACGGGCGCGTCAGAACCTCATCGATATTTCGCAAAATGATCTGCGCAAGCGGCGCGGAGATCGGTATGGCAACCGTCAGGATCGGCAGGATCAATCCCTGCCATGGACCGGGATCGATAACCGGCACCAGCCTTAGGCGAAACGAAAAGATCTGGATGAACATGATGCCGAGCCAGAATGTCGGCACGGATATGAACAGCGACGGCAGCGATAGCATGAAGCCACGCAGCCAGCCGAAGCCGGACAGATTGGCCAGGATGGCGATGACGACGGCAAGGATTGCGGCAAGCAGGAAGCTGAAGCCGGCAAGAAGCAGGGTCGACGGCAGGCTAACGGCAAGCTGTGAACTTACGGAAACGCCCGCCTGCAGCGAATAGCCGAAATTGCCGGACAGGAAGCTCCATACCGTATGAACATATTGCTGCAATATGGAGCCATCGGCCCCATAGGCGGCTCTGATATCGGCAAGCTGCTCCGGGCTTAGTCCATAGTCGGGACTCTGGAACTTGATGAGGATCGCATCGCCCGGCATCGATTGCAGCAGCACAAACGAAACGGTGAAGGTGGCCCACAGAACCAGCAGCGACTGTCCGATCCTCGTTAAGATGTATTTCGTCATGGCGAATGGCCTGTCGTTATCAAAATGCAGCCCGGCCTATGGACGGGCTGCAGGAGGTGCTTAGTGCGCGGCAAGCCAGACATTGTAGAAGGAGGGTCGGCCGACGGCTTCGAAAGCCACACCCTTGACGTAGGGAGCACCGGCAAAAACCTGCGGCTCTTCGAAGAAGGGGATGACGTAGGCGGCATCCAGCAGATAGGCCTGCGCAGCCTTTGCCGCCGCCAGACGCTTGTCGCTATCCGTCTCCGAGGCGATGGCTTCCAGAAGGCCGTTCAGCTTGTCGTCCGAGAAGGTTGCCTTGGCGTTGAGGCCGCCCTTCTGGAGAAGCGCGTCGCGGTTCTTCGGATAGAACTGGCTCTTGATGACGTCGGGATCGGCGCGGCCCACTTCGGCGACGACCAGCGGCGTCTTTGCCGGATCGACATTGTCCGTGACCAGATTGCCCGAAGTGCCGGCAAGCACCTGGAGCTTGACGCCGACCTTGGCCCATTGCTGGGCGACGAGCTGCAGGACCGCCTTGTTCTGCGGCTGCGGCAGGGATTCATAGACGGCGAGCGACAGCGGCTTTCCGTCCTTCTGGCGTACACCGCCCGTACCCTTCTTCCAGCCTGCTTCATCGAGCAGCTTCTCGGCGAGGGCCTGATCGTGGGTGAGCTTCGAAGACAGGTCTTCGTAGCCCGCAGCGGCCGACGAAATCACCGATTTCGCCTGCGGATAATTGGCCGAAAACAGCGTGTCGACGATCTCCTTGCTATCGGTGGCGTGCAGCAGTGCCTGACGCACCTTGAGGTCGGCAACAAGCGGATTATCCGGCCGGAAAGCAACGCTGTCGTTCACCCCGCGCGTGGGCGCGGCATAGATTGCAAAGCTCTGATCGCTGACCTGCTTTTCGTCATAGGCCTGAAGCTGGCGGATGAAATCGGCCTGGCCGGAAAGCAACGCACCAATACGTACGCTGTCTTCGCCGGTGATGATATATTTGATACCGTCGAGATAGGCGCGGCCCTGATGCTCGAACCTGGCTGGACCCCAGTTGTAGTCGGCGCGCGCCTTCAGCGAGAGCTGCTTGCCGAGCGTCTCGCTCTCGACAACGAAGGGACCGGAGCCGATGATTTTCGTCGCATCGCCCAGCTGGTCGAAAGGCAAGGCAAGCGTTTTCAACGAGACGAGCCCAGAACCGATGACCGACGTTCCCTGAAGGAAGCCGGGCGACGACTTCTTGAAGTAGAACTTGACGGTGTATGGGTCGACGACCTCGCTGCGATCGTAATTGTTGATCACCTCGGAGGCCGGCTGCTTCAGATCCTTATTGCCGAGACCGAACGTATCGTAGTTCTTGGCGACGGCATTGGCATCGACGGGTGTTCCGTCAGAGAAGGTCACGCCTCTGCGGATCTTGAAGGTATATTCCGTGGCCTTGTCGTTGACGGTCCAGGATTCGGCAATCCAGGGCTCGATCTGCAGCGTCTTCGGGTTCTGATAGGTCAGCTTGTCGGTGATCTGGTTCAGAATGCCGCCGTTCGGGTAGAAGCCGCCGGCTGGCGGATAGAGATTGGTATGGGCCTGCTGCTCCAGGTAAATCAGCGTGCCGCCCTGTACGGGCTTGCTCCCATCGGCCGAAAACGCGACCGACGAGGCAAGCAACGATAGGCCGGCAGCCAGAGTAAGCACCTTGAAATTGGCTGCGATCGTCATTGAAATCCCTCGAAAACCGAATGCTCACCGAGGGTATAGGAGGCACTTGACTAATCCAATATAGTCCATGGAATTAGTCTTCTATTTTTCGCAAGGCCGTTGAAATAACATCCGCCAAGTTTCCGTTCATCCGCAACTTGCTGTCTCGCCGACCTGCTGACGGATGCAATCGCCTCGCCGTTCGAGAGGCCGCGCGGCGCCTTCGAGTTATGACGGCTAGGCCAAGTGCGACGCGGCCGGCCCAAACGACGGAACGCGGCGGTTCAGCCCAAACCGACAAATCCGGCATAGTTCTCCGCAATCGCCTTGCTCAGGATCGAAGAATAGGCTGCGTGGTTTTCGTCGCCGGCCGTGACGCGGCCATAGGAGGGCTTCTGGAAGGCCGAAATCGGCAACAGCGCGAGCGGCGTTGAGACCGGCGTCAAATGCGGCCCCTGCCCGGCGCGCAATGTCGTCAGCAGACCGAACATCTCGCCGGTGATGCTGGGGCGCGACAAGATCGTCATCCGGTACTGACCCGAGGAATTCGTCACGAGATAAATGTGCCCCGACAGATGCGGGACCGATACTGAGCCCTGTTGTGAAAACGAGGCGTCGCTGCGCTCGCGCTCCATAAAATTCAGGCGGGTGCTTTCTCCGTTCCAGGCGATCTCCGTGCAATAGGCGAAAATCGCCTTCGGATCCCCGAAGGACGGCCGAAGCGTCAAATAGGCGCCCTCAAGCCATGAAACCGAAGCGCGGGAATAGGCGCCCAGCTCTTCCGGGGCGTGACCGGGCTTGTCGTTAACCGGCGTCGTCTGCGCCCCTCCCGCCTCGCGCAGAACAACTCCCATCGCCTGCTCCAAACGAATGATGGTCGCGAGCGTGAAAGGGCGATGTCCGGAAAGAGCTTTCTCCAGCGTCGAAAGGCTGATGCGCGCGTCATTGGCGAGGCGCTGCCGGGAAATGCGCCGCCGGGCAATCTCTTCGCGGACCCGCTCTGCCACCGCATTGTTCTGATGATCGGATAGATACGGGTCGCCTTGAACCATGCACTCGTTTCCTGATTGCGTAATTCTCTTCACAATTCCACACATGCCCGCCAGCGACAAGACCGTTTGCGGCAAGATACGGACGAAACAGGGCAAAGCTTACGCTGGCGAGAAAATAGCCTTTGTTGACAATGGTTTCAGTCATTCTCCAGCGAATAAAGGAGCCTGTCATGCCCGCCTCGCCAAGCATCTCGCGCCACCAACACCGGCGTACCGTCCTCACAAGATTCGGCCTGTTACTCTGGTTCAGCAATGCGATCCTGCTGCCGGTGCTTGCCGTCATTTTCGCACTGCT
>NZ_AQHN01000003.1 GCF_000359745.1 Rhizobium freirei PRF 81 | reverse complement strand
CAAAGCGTCTGGTGAATTCGTCATAGGTTCCGGTTTGAACGTAGATGCGATTTGCGCAGACGCAGGTTTGGCCGGCGTTGCGGAGTTTTGCTGCAATCGCACCGTCGACGGGCTTGTCGATGTCAGCGTCATTGAAAACGATTAGCGGGGCGTTGCCACCTAGTTGTTTTTTAGTTTACGTAGCCGGGCTCCGCAGCCGGCTACCTAGTCCGAGTTAGGAGATCGGAAGCACCCTTGTCTATTGCAACATAGGAGGCCTTCAGACTTCCGAACGACGCTCCGAGATTGAGCGCACCGGGATATTGCTTGGCGACATAGGCAAGCAGGAGGCGGTTGGATGTCGAATCATAGATCTCCGCCGCATAGGTCGCCGAGCCGGTCATCGATCCTTGCTTTCCTCGCGTTGCCTGCACGGTGTTGTAGAGGCCGCCGGCAATATCGACGTGCGAGACCGGGCCGAGCACGGGATTGGTTGTCTCCGCACCGGCAAGCGTCAAGCGAAGGCGCAGCGTCGTGGGGCCGGGGGTGGCAACCATCACGTAGCGTTGGGCGAGCACTTCGCCGAACTTGTCGTGCATATAGCGCGCGAGTTTCTGCTTGTCCTCTTCGGGCAGGTTCGCGAATTGACTGTCCTTGCCTCTGTAGATGCTGACAGGCTCCACGATGATCTTGTCATACTGGCTCCAGTTCACGACTACCTTATAGCTGAACGGCGCCCGCCCCGAACTGTCGCTCGGATCAGGTCTCAGTTGTGCCGCGGATGCGAGGCCCTGATAGACCATGGGTTCGGAGGTGGCGCAGCCTGCTGCGGCAAGAGAAATGGCCGCCAATGCGAGGCATGCGGGAATGGACTTCATGGAGAGCTCCTGGATCGTTTATGCGCTCTCCTTGTAAGGTTTGCCTTTGTTGCGTTGTGTTCGGATTTTTATGAAGATGCTGCGGCGTTGCCGATGCCCGAATTGGCGGGCAGTCGTATCACGACAGCCAAGCCGTGCGGCTTGCGATCGCGCAGTTCAAAACTGCCTCGATGGCCGACCGTGATGATCCCATGCGCAATGGAAAGGCCGAGACCGAAACCGCTGTTCTTACTCGTCGAGCGCGCCTTGTCCGCCTTGAAAAAGGGCTCCATGACCTGGAGCTTCAATTCGTCGGCTATTCCAGGGCCGTTATCCGCAACCGTGATGACGACCGAACCGTCTTCTTCCTCCACAAGCGCAAGATCGATGCTGCCGGCATGGCGAGAGGCATTGTCGATCAGGTTCGATACGGCTCTTGATAGCGCTCGCGGCTTGCAAATATAGGGCAGGCGCCGCGGGCCGGTGAAAGTGACATCGATGCCGGTATCGGCAAAGTCGTCGGTCACGGTTTGCAGGAGACTGGACAGCTCGACTTTCTTCAAAGCTTCGACTTCGCCCCCGAGATAAGCAAGGCTTTCGTTGATCATGCTGGAAAGCACATCAATGTCCCTGAGCATTTGTTGTCGCAGCTCTGCCCGATCGCAACGCTCGGCGCGCATTCTGAGCCGCGTCAAGGGCGTGCGCAGATCGTGGCTGATGGATGTCAGCATGCGGGTGCGTCCGGCCATGAGTTCGCGGACGCGTTTGCGCATGAGGTTGAGCGATGTTGCGAGGCTGCGCAGTTCCGCCGAGCCGCTAACCTCGAAAGGTTCGTCAAGCTCGTCGTCGGAGCGGACACGTTCGGCCGCTATCGCCAGATCGACGATTGGCCTGCCGATCAACCATGCGGTTAGAATTGCCAGAACTGCAGCGGGAACAATAATCAGGACAAGTTTGCCGAAGACAGCGGGTAAGATCCATCGTGTCGTGGAAAACTCGGGCAAGGCAAACACCAGACTGCCATCCCCGGCGCTGACCGTCAAAGTCTTCGGATTGTTCCAACCCATGAAGCCATAGGGGTCGAAAAAGATATTGTAATCGAGCAGCCGGCGCACTGCCGCGGGAATATCACGTGCGGTGACCGGCGGATCGGCCGTCTGTTCGCCGGCCGCTCTCCAGACGTTAACGCCTTGCGCCCTGAATCTGGAAAGGACTGCATCCCCTTGCGTTTTGTCTGTCGAAAGGGCGAATTCCTTGGTGATGGTCTCAATGCGGCCGGCAAAAAGGCCGACTTCGACGCCTTTGTCGAACCGGCTGCGCACGAACGGTTCTGTTCCGGCCGCTATGGTCGTGACGACGGCTGCAAGCAAAGCGGTGAGAATGGCGATCTGTGTGCGGACGGATGATTGAGATAGCCACCTCACCGCAGATACTCGACATCTGAAGCGAAAAGATAGCCCCCAAGCCGCACCGTCTTTATGAAGGCCGGCTCCTTGAGGTTCGGCTCTATCTTCTGGCGAAGACGGCTGATTTGAGCATCCACGCTGCGCTCGACTGGGCCAGCCGTTCCCGCATGCGTCATCGACAATAGCTGTTCACGGGTCAGAATCTGGTTTGGATTGTGACAGAAGGCCAGCAGGAGATCGAATTCGGATGTTGTCATCAGTACTTCGGCGCCTTCCGGATCCACGATCCGCCTGCTTCTTGGGTCGATCACCCAGCCTGAAAAGGTCATTTTCGCGAGCGGTTTTCGCTCTGCCGTCTCAGTACCATACGAAGCTCTGCGAAGAAGCGCCTTGATCCTGGCAACGAGTTCCCGCGGGTTGAACGGCTTGATGACATAATCGTCCGCTCCGAGCTCGAGGCCGATTATACGATCGATATCTTCCCTGAGCGCAGTCAGCATCAGGATCGGGATCGTTCCGGCCGACCTCAAGCGCCGACAGATGCTGAAACCATCCTCTCCGGGCAGCATGGCATCGAGGATTACGAGATCGAAGGAGTGCCTTTGCAATATCTTGTCCATCTCCGCACCGCTTCGCACAGGCAAGGCGCGCAAGCCGTGGTCCTTGATGAGCTCGACCAACATGATTGCGATCTCGTCGTCGTCTTCGACGACAAGAATGTGATGTGAAGGCTCGACCATCCTCATGTGTGCAACCATGTTTGTAGATCCTGATCGTCCGCCCGTTATCCATGTGCCGGGGGCAAATCTTACACTGCCTAAAAGGCCTAGGAGATGGGCCGAGAGCAACCGGCGATCGATGACTTTCGAAGGAAAATCTCGCAGATCATATCCTCGGCCGTCCATAGCAGAAGGAATTATAGCGATGTGTCAGGAAATATTGCAATTTGTTACGGGTGGCGGCTTAAGGGAGCCGGGGGTTCGCGCGCAACCAACTTATCATCACTATCGAGACAAGGACCAAGACGAGGTGGATATCGCTCATCGAAGATGACGCGGCAACATAGGCGAATTTGAAGTTAAGGCCGCGGCAACGGTGACCGCAGCCGATTTCAAAGGCTTGCGTAAACTCGCCTCGGTCACCGGCAACGCCTTCAAAGTTGGGTGGGTCTTGTCCGACGATGATAAAATCCTCCCATTTGGCGATGACCTTGCCGCGATACCGCTGTTTTCTCTCTGGGGCGACTGAGCTAAGGAACAGGAGGTTTCCGGTTCAGTATCTTTCGAGAGCTTCGACTGCGTAATGGGGCAAATGCCATCAGGGCGGCCGTACTCAAGAACAATTTTGATCGATCCATTTTGCGGGCTGACGGTGCGGCATGCCAGAGCGATAGCGATTGCCGCGGTAACGCGGTGGGAAGATCGAAAGACAACGCCTTCGCCCTCTGCATCGACATCTTTCTTCGGCACACGCCCTGATCGGATCAACGCCAATTTGCAAGCTCGTGCCGATTTCGCCAGCAGGGAAAATACTCCGGATACCAATGGGCCGGTCTATTCGGCGCCCGTTTCAATAACGTCATTCCGAAGGATCGTTACTCTCCCAGCGACGATCTCCGAAGCGCCGGGCCAATAGGGCATCCAGGTATTGGCCGGCGCTTGGATGATTGCCACCTGTTTTGTCAGAAGGGATAGTGTTGAGCCGGATCTTCGATGGTGATCCAGCGCAGGTCGGTGAATTCGGCGATGGCGGCTTTGCCGCCGAAGCGGCCGTAGCCGCTGCCCTTCACGCCACCGAACGGCATCTGCGCTTCATCATTCAGGGTCGGACCGTTGATGTGGCAGATCCCCGACTCGATGCGGGTCGCTACAGCGAGTGCTCGCTCGACATTACGGCTGAAGACTGCCGACGACAGCCCATATTCGGTGTCATTGGCGACGCGCACGGCCTCATCCTCGTCCGCCACGCGGATGATCGGCTTAACCGGCCCGAAGGACTCCTCCGAATAGACCCGCATGGCAGGCGTGACGTGATCGAGAAGCGTTGCCTCGACGACCGTACCCGTCCGTTTGCCGCCGGCGACCAGCTTTGCCCCCTTGGCCTCAGCGTCGGCGATCAAAACTTCCATCTTCCTGGCCGCGTCGAGACTGATGAGGGAACCCAGTACGACATGGCCACGTGGGTCACCCGCCGGAAGTTTTGCGGCACGCGCCGCGAGCTTGGCGACGAATTCGTCGGCGATCGCCTGGTGGACGATGATGCGTTCCGTCGACATGCAGATTTGGCCCTGATTCATGAAGGCGCCGAAGATTGCGGCATTCACCGCGCCATCGATATCCGCGTCATCCAGAATGACGAGGGGCGCCTTGCCGCCGAGCTCCAGAAGTGCCGGCTTCAGGTGCCGGCCGGTGAGTTCGGCAATGATCCTGCCGACCTTGGTCGAGCCCGTGAAGTTGACGCGGCGAACGGCCGGATGAGCAATCAGCGCTTCCACGATTTGCGGCGCGTCTTCCGGTGCATTCGTGATGACATTGATGACGCCTGCCGGCATGCCAGCCTCGGTCAGTGCTGTCGCAATCAGGCGATGTGTGCCCGGGCATTGTTCGGATGCCTTGAGGATGACCGTGTTGCCGCAGGCAATCGGCATGGCGACGGCGCGGGTGCCGAGAATGACGGGGGCGTTCCAGGGGGCGATTGCGAGGCACACGCCTGCGGCCTGACGAACGCCCATGGCGAGCGTGCTGGGCTTGTCGGAGGGGATGATCTCGCCGGCAATCTGCGTCGTCATCGCGCCGGCTTCGCGCAGGATATTGGCAGCGAGCATCACGTTGAAACCGGCCCAGGGCGCGGTGGCGCCGGTCTCCTCGATCATCAGCCGGGTGAATTCGTCGACCTTGGAATCCATGATGTCGGCCGCCTTCATCAGGATCGCGCGACGCTGGCCCGGTCCGGTCTTCGACCAGGCCGGAAAGGCGGCCGATGCAGCATCGATCGCTGCTGTGACATCATCGAGGCCGGCGGCGGCCGAGCGGGTCGCGAGCTCTCCGGTGAAGGGATTCATGCGGTCACACGTCCGGCCGCTGGCCGCGGGGCGATCCACGCCGTTGACGAGAAGCGAAATAGTCATGTCTGTCTCCTGATGAAAGCGAAAGCTAGAAGCCGAGAACCGAGGCGTTGATGGAGGCCTCGAGGCCGCCGTCGGTGGCGAGGTTGGTGCCGTTGATCCAGCGAGCGCCATCCGAGCAGAGGAAGAGAATGGCGGGAGCGATATCGGCCGAGGTTCCGGCGCGTCCGACGCGGCTAATGTCGCTGTCGACGCGTTCGTCGCCGAGGACCGCGCGGAATTGTTTGAGGATAGGTGTTTCGACCGGGCCGGGGCTCACGGCATTGACGCGGATGCCGTGCTCCTTGAATAGCGGCTGGTGGGCGGCGCGCATCGTCCAGAGCAGAAGCAGTTCCTTGGAGAGAGGATAGCCTTCCTCGTCCTTCAGGCCGTACTTGGTGGCGAGGCTCTCGATGTCCGGAAAACTCTCGATAGCGGTCAATGTCTTGGCCCGCTCGAGATTTGCGCGCCAACCATAGCCGGCAATGGAGGCAACATTGACCACAGCTCCGCCTTCGCGAAGCCGCGGCGCCACCGCTTCCGTCAGCGCGCGCAGTCCGTAGAAATTCACCGCCAGCGTTGCCACAATACCGGTACTGCCCGAGAGGCCAGCGACATTGGCAAGCGCGTCGATGCGCCTGGGCAGCTGCTGGACGATTTCCGCAACGCCGGAGGGTGTCGAGATGTCGCCTTTTATAAAGGCGGCGCCCGCCTGGGTCGGCTCGCGGACATCGACGCCGATGACATCAGCGCCCATTTGCCCGGCCAGTTCCGCGGTACGCGCGCCGATACCGGAGGCGACGCCGGTGATCAGAATGGTCTTGCCGAAAAGCATGGTTTGTACCTTTCTCGACGGGATCGGAAAATCCGCCAGTCGCTATCGTTTGTCTTTCAGAAGGTTCGGTAGTGTCAGCCGGTAGCCGACGGGCAGCAGTTGCAGGCCAAAGCGCCGCTCGATCTCGCCCCAAAGGCCGTGCGGCAGGTAAAGGGAGAAGAGGACGGCCGTCGCGCCAAGGCCGATCAAGTACCAGACGCCGGTTCCGCCGAAGATGGTCTCGATGACGAAGAACAGGATCGCGCCGAGGATCGCGCCTTCGAATTTGCCGATGCCGCCGACCAGGACCATAAAGATCATGTAGGCGGTCCACTGGACGCTGAAGTAGGTCTTCGGCTGGAAAGTGGTGGCCGTCGCCAGCCAGAGGCCGCCGGCAACTGCAATGCCGAATGCCGCGAGCACGAAGAGCAACCTCTTCGTGGCGATGACGCGCACGCCGACGGAGGTCGCAGCGTCCTCATTGTCGCGGATGGCTTGCATGGCCGCCCCGGCGCGACTGCGCATCAGCGTGAAAAGGGCGCCGAGCAGGGCCGTCATGGCAACCAGCGACAGCCAGTAGATGATCGCGCGGCGGGTGGCGCTGTCATAGACGTTCAGCGAGATCAGCGACGTGCCGGTCTCGCCCTGGATGAGGCGATCGAGATTGACGAGCAGGTGGACAAGCTCGGCCACGACCCACATGCCGATGGCGAACTCCCCGCCCTTAAGCCGTAGCATGAACAGCGAGAGCGGGATGGAGAGGGCACCGGTGACGATCGCGGCGACAAACAGCGCAACGAAGGGATTGAGCCCGGCATCAGCGAGCCGGATGGTGAAATAGGCGCCGAGGCCGAAAAACACCTGCTGGCCGACGGAGACCAGCCCGCCGAACCCGGCCAGCGCGTTCCACATGGCGGCAAGGATCACATAGATGAACAGGGCCGTCATCCGGTCGATCATGCCTGCGCCGAGGAATACAGGAGCAAGCGCCAGGACTGCGATTGTCGCCGCCATGGCGCTCAGCGCCAGCCGAGACGATCTTGTCCAGCGCTCGATGGATATGTCGTTTGAGAGCAAAGTCATGCCGGGCTCCGAAGAAAAGCGCGAATTTTGCCGAAGGCCGGCATGCCGGACCGGAAGAGCCGCAGGAAGACGACCAGCAGGAACACGACATGTCCGCCGATCAGAAAGCCCTGCGGATGCAGTTGTGCGCCAAGCGATTGGGCGAGCCCGAGGATGATGCCGCCGACCAGCGTGCCCCACAGAGAACCCGCGCCGCCGATGACCGCCGTCTCGAAGGCAAAGAGCAGCTGCGGCGCTCCCGCATAGGCGCTGAAGGTGGCCCGCATGGCGAGGAACGCCCCGGCGATCCCGATGGTGACCATGGTGATCGCCGTTGCCGTCGCATTCACCCTGCGGGCGTCGATGCCGACCAGACCGGCCGTATCGGGGTCTTCCGCCGTAGCGCGGATCGCGCGGCCGAGCGCGAAGCGGCTGAGGAAGAACTGCAAGCCGCCGAGAATGATAATCGCCGTCGCCATCATCATCACCGCGAGCTTGCCGACGAAGATATGGCCGGGCAATTGCCAGGACGCGTAGGACAGGTTGCCGATAAAGGGCGCCAGCGATCGCGTGTCCGCGCCGAATTGCTCGAACAGCAGATTGTCGATGACGATCGACAGGCCGAAGGTGGTGAGGATCGGCAATAGCGTGCCGCCGCGGGCGCTGCGTTCGAGAACGAAGCGCTGCAGCAGCCAGCCGAAGGCCGCCATTACAGGCAATACGATCAGCAGCCCGGCGAAGGGTGAGATGCCGAACTTCGAGGCCAGCAGCCAGAGACCGTAGGCGGCCGCAACCGCCAGGCTGCCATGCGCCAGATTGATGATGCGCATGACCGAGAACATGAAGGACAGGCCGCAGGCGATGACGGCATAGTAGCCGCCGAGCAGGATGCCCTGGAGCAAGGTATTGATCACGATGCGCTCCTGTCGCCGTCTGCCCGATGATGCAGCCCGAAATAGGCTTTGGTGATTTCGTCGCGCGTAACACTTGCCGCCGGCCTGTCGAGGACGACGCGTCCCTCCAGCATGCAGATGACGCGGCTGGCAACGCTCATCGCCCGCCCAAGGTCCTGTTCGACAAGAACGATGGTGGTCCCCGAAGACAGCAGCGCCTGCAGCTGCACGTAGACGCGATCGACCACGAGTGGCGATAGGCCGAGCGAGACTTCGTCGAGCAAGAGAAGGTCGGGATTGCTCATCAATGCCCGGCCGATAGCGGTCGCCTGTTGCTCGCCCCCGGAGAGATGGCCGGTTTTGGCACGGCGGCGGGGTTTCAGGTTTGGAAACGCGTCGAAGATCCGCTCGATGGTCCAGTCGCCCTTGCGGCCAGGAGTCTTGCCGAGCAGCAGGTTTTCCTCGACGGTCATCTGCGAGAAAAGGCGGCGGCCCTCCGGCACCAGGGCGATGCCCATGGCGATCCGCTTGTGCGAGGGCACCGCCGTTACATCCTGGCCGCCGAGAAACACCTGGCCCGCGGCGGGAAGATGGGCTCCGGCGATCGATCGCAGCAGCGTTGTCTTGCCCGCGCCATTGGCGCCGACCAGAGCGAGCACCTCGCCCTCGGCGATATCGAAACTGACGCCGCGCACCGCCTGCAGCAAGCCGTGGCGGACGTCGAGGTTGCGGATGGAGAGAAGGCTCATGCGGGCGTCCCTCCGAGATAGGCCTTTACGACCTCGGCATCGCGCATCACCGCTTTCGGTTCGCCGTCGGCGATGATCTTGCCGGCGTCCATGCAGATCAGCCGTTCGACCACCTGCAGCAGGATGTGGACGATATGCTCGATCCAGACAATGCCGATGCCGCGCCGGCGCAATTCGAGGATGGTATCCACCAGCTCGCTGGCCTCGCCATCGGTCAAGCCGCCGCCGATCTCGTCGAGCAGAAGTAGCCTCGGCTTGGTGGCAAGCGCCCGCGCCAGCTCCAGGCGCTTGCGGTCGAGCAGGCCGAGCGTATCGGCGCGGCGATTGGCAACGCCGAGCATGCCGCACAGTGTCAGGGAATCGACGACACGCTCATAGGCTTCGTCGCGGCTGGCGGCATTGCTGTGCGATGCGGCGACGAAGACGTTCTCGAAGGTCGTCATGCCGCTGAAGGGCTTGGGGATCTGATGCGTGCGTACCAGACCCAACCGGCAGCGATCGGCCGCCGTCAAGGCGGTCAGGTTCCGGCCGTCGAAGGTGATCGTTCCGGCATTTAGCGGAAATGCACCCGCCAGCGCGCTCAACAAAGTCGTCTTGCCCGCTCCGTTCGGTCCAACGATGCCGACGGCATCGCCGTCTCCCATCGAAAAATCGAGGTTTTCGAGGACCACAAGCGCCCCGAAGCGCTTGTGTATCCCCTTGGCAGACAGGAAATCCTGTCCTGACCCATGTCGTTCCTGTCCCTGCACGATAGCCTTACCCATTGTAAGCGACGAGTTTGGTCGCGACGGGCACATTCGGATCGGTGGCGTGTTCGGTCACGACATAGTCGAGGGCGAACTTCGAGCCGGCCGGCGCCTTGACCCATTGTGTACCGATGATCGGTCCGGGTGAGATATTGGCAACAGGGCCGCTGGTAAAATCCACCTTGCCGGCAATTGTCGTCGTCTTGAGCGTGCTCAGGGCCTTGGCGACGGCCTCCTTGCTCTTGGCATCCGAGGCGGCCTTCAGGGCGTCGAAGCCGGCATCGATAAGCGACAGGCTGGCGCCAAGCTGCTGCGTCCATTGCTTGCCGCTTGCCGCCTCATAGCCATCGGCGAGCTCGGTTCCGGAAACGCCCGTCAGCGTCGACTTGTACGGAAAGGCTTTGTGCCAATAGGCTGCGCTGGCGATATTCACGCCGAGGTCGCCGAGCGCCTCGATGTCGGACGGGAAGAGCCCGGTCTTGGCAACCTGGCAGATCTTGATCTGCTGGATGAGGCCTTGCTGTGCCGCCTGACGCCAGAAAGCCGCGAAATCCGGCGGGATCGGGAAGCTGTTGAAGATTTCGACGCCTTCCTGACGGAAGAGCGCGATCTGCGAGGAAAAATCGGTGGTGCCTGTCTCGTATGCACCGGGATCGACGATCGTGAAGCCGGCCTTGGCGAGCGCCGGGGCCAGATTGGCGCGGATGGCGTTGCCATCGGCATCGTTCGGATACATGACGCCGACCTTCTTGTTGGTCTCGATCAGGTTCCACTGTGAAATATAGGTCTTCAGGAACTCGCCGACGCCGAAGCCGAAATGATAGGTCCATTTGAACGGCGACGGTGCGCCGGGTTTGGCGCCGCGGCCGAAATACCAGGCTTCCCAGGGCATGACCGTCGACAGGCAGGGCACGCCGGCAGCCTCGCAGGCATCGGCGACCGGATTGATGGTTTCCGGCGTCGAGACCGCCAGCATCAGATCGACGGATTGATTGTTGATCAGGTCTTTGGCCAGTTGGCCGGCGCGCGACGGATCGGATTGCGTGTCGCGGTCGAGGATCTCGACCTTCCAGGTCTTGCCGCCGGCCTGCAGCCCGTTGGCCAGCGCCTTGCGGGCCAGTTCGAGGACGTAGCCATCCGTCTCGCCGAAGCCGCCGAGCGGTCCGGTTCGCGGGCTGATGAAGCCGACCTTCAGCGTATCTTCGGCGGCAAGCGCCGCCCGCCCGCCCAAGGCCAACGCGGTCGTGCCTGCGGCGGCTGCGGTGATAAAGCTGCGCCGGGTCAATCCGGCGCCGAGAAGTTGTCTTTTGAAATCAGTCATGCAATTTCCTCCCTCTTTCCCGGAGCCCTCTTACTCCGTGTTCTCTTGTGTTTTGCCGATCCGCGACGGTTCAGATCGGATAGTTGCGGCTGCCCGACGCAAGCGTGATCCAGCGCAGTTCCGTGAATTCGTCGATTGCGGCCTTGCCGCCGAACCGGCCATAACCGCTGGACTTGACCCCGCCGAAGGGCATTTGCGGCTCATCGGAAACGGTTGCTTCGTTGATGTGGCAGATGCCCGTCTCGATGCGCCGGGCAACCGCCAGCGCCTGGTTGATGTCGCGGCTGAAGACGGCCGACGATAATCCGTACTCATTGTCATTGGCGACGGTCACGGCTTCATCGATGCTATCGACACGAATAATCGCCGCTAGCGGCCCGAAGCTCTCCTCGCGGTAGATGCGCATGGCAGGCGTCACGTGATCGACGACGGTCGCATCCACCAGCGTGCCGTTGGGATGCCCGCCGCAGACGATGGCCGCGCCTTTCTGCAAGGCATCGTCAACGAGCGCCTTGATACGCCGCACCGCCTCCGCGTTGATCATGGTTCCGAGCGGTGTATTTCCGTGACGCGGATCTCCCGCCACGAGCGTCGCGGCCTTCGCCCTGAATTTCTCGACGAATTCATCGGCGATCCCGTCGAGCAGGATAATGCGCTCGGTAGACATGCAGATCTGGCCCTGGTTCATGAAGGCCCCAAAGGCCGCCGCACGGACGGCCTCATCAATGTCGGCGTCTGCGAGCACGATGAAGGGCGCTTTTCCACCAAGTTCCAGCAGGCAGCGTTTCAGATGCTTCGCCGACGTCTCCGCGATGATCCGTCCGACGCGCGTCGAGCCCGTGAAGTTGATCCGGCGCACCGCAGGATGGGCGATCAAGGCCTCAACGACGGTAGCGGCATCCTTCGGGGCATTGGTGACGACATTGACGACGCCTGCGGGAAAGCCCGCCTCGCGCATGATCTCTCCGATCAGGCAATGAGTCTTCGGGCAGAGTTCGGAGGCCTTGAGCACGACCGTGTTGCCACAGGCAAGCGGCATGGCGATTGCCCGCACGCCAAGGATGATCGGCGCGTTCCACGGCGCAATGCCGACACAGACGCCGGCCGGCTGGCGCAGCGCCATGGCAATGTTGCCGGGTATGCCCGAGGGGATGATCTCGCCGGTCACCTGGGTGGTCAGCGCGGCGGCCTCCCGCAGCATATCGGCGGCGAGATCGCAATTGATCCTTGCCCAAAGGACGGTCGCCCCGGTCTCTCCAATCATCGCCGCGGCGAAATCCGCCGATCGCGCAAGGAGAACATCTGCTGCCCGGCTGAGCATTGCGCGGCGTTCACCCGGTCCCAGTTCCGACCATGCGGGAAAGGCTGCGGCCGCAGCATTGGCCGCCCGGGCCGCGTCCAATGTCGAGGCGGCCGGCGCGATGGTCGCGACATCGCCGGTCGCCGGATCAAGGCATTCGAAGGTGGACGCATCTGCCGCATCCGCCATCTCGTCATTGATCAGGAGCTTTGCCACAAACATCGCGATCGTCCGGTTTTCCGCGTTTGCCATCGATGGGAGAAAGCGCACACGGTCGAGCGTGGCCGGGATGTGGCCTCGCAATCGGCATCTGTTGTGTGGAGTCCTCCTCCCAGAGGCTCATGAGATGAGACTACGCCATTGCAATTCGGAAGGAATGTGTTTTTCTGGGTTAATATTGTAATTATCTGGCTTTACCGGCTAAGGAATCATGATGCCGACGGGAGGAGAGGTCTATGGTTTCCGATGGCGGCATCCACCATCATGCGCATGGCGAGTGGCGGGAACCGTCGCTGTCGCATCGAACGATCCGCTTCCAGAAAGGCATTTATGCCGATTTCCATCACCTGTTCCTGCTGCAGGCGGGGACGGCTGTCTTGCTGCTTGAGCCCGAGGAGCAACGATCGCTGCAAGGCCCGGCGCTCGCCTATCTGCCGCCGCAGGCCCGGTGCGAGCTGCGTATGGCCGCCGGTGCCGCCGGCTTCCTGATCGGTGCGTCGCCGCAGATCATGGTGGACGCGATCGGCGACCAGGCGGAATCCTATGCGCTGCGGACCTTCAGCGAGCGGCTCTGGCTGACGGACGAACCGAGGCCGCATGCCGTGGAAGAGACGCAGCCGCTGGTGGCGGGCTTCGTGCGAGAGCTTGGCGATCCCTCCCGCGCCTCATGGATGGTCATCTCCGCCTATTTGCGGCTGATCCTCATGACCCTGTGGCGCACGGGCGGCAGTGAAGCGGCCGAGCAGCGCGGTCGTGGCGGCGGCGCCTCGATCCTGCAGCGATATCGGCAGCTGGTGGAGATCTGGTTCCGGCAGCATCGGCCGATCAGCGATTATGCGCGGGAGCTCGGCGTTACCACCGATCGTCTGCATTCGATTTGCTGCGGCGCGCTCGGCCGCCCGCCCGTCCAGCTCCTGCATGAGCGCGTCGTTCAGGAGGCGAAGCTGCGGCTGGAGCGCTCTGCCCGCACGGTCCAGGAGATATCCGACAGTCTCGGCTTTCGCGATCCCACCTATTTCAGCCATTTCTTCAAGAAAAGGACCGGATTTTCACCCGCGACCTATCGTGACTTTGCCCGAAAGACGGAGGTCGCCCGCAGCGACATGCTCTCGTCGGGCTATTCGGACTGGCCGTGACCATCGCGCGGTCGCGTGAGTTTCGCGGCTCAGGTGCGGCCATTTGCGGGTGCGGTCAGCATCAGGGCATCCAGCGCCACCGCACCTTGGCCGTCGGGATAGATCACGACGGGATTGAGGTCTATTTCCTGGATCGCCGCCTCGGCCAGAAGCAGCCGGCCGAGCGTGGCGATGATCCGGGCGGCGGCACCCACGTCGAGCGGCGGTGAGCCGCGGAAACCGCGCAGCAAAGGCGCATTCTTCAGCCGATATAGCTCGCGGATGATGGCGTCTTCGGGCAGGTCGGGGGTCAGAATGCGGACATCCTTCAGGATCTCCGCCGTAACGCCGCCAAAGCCCGCGAGAATCACAGGTCCCCAGTCCGGGTCGTTGCGTGCGCCGATGATCAGCTCGATGCCGCGTTTGCCCATGGCTTCGATCAGTATGCCGTCCAGGGTCAGGCCGGGGCGGTGGCCCGCAACATCGGCATGCAGCTTGATCCAGCCCTTCTTGAGGCTGGCTGCGTCCGTCAATCCAATGATAATACCGCCCGCATCGCTCTTGTGGCTGAGATCGGGTGACTGCGCCTTCAGCACCACTGGATACCCGATCGTGGCCGCCGCCGCGAGGGCTTGCTCGAGGGTCGCTGCCAGGCGGCCTTCAGGAAAGGGAATCCCGAGTGGCGTCAGGATTTGCTTGGCCCGATATTCGGGAACGACACCTCCCTGCGAGGGGAGATCGGCGATCCTGACCGGTGGTGTGGCGGACGCAGTAAGGTCGCGTGTCGCGAATTCGTCGATGCGCTTCAACGCCCGAAAGGCGCGTTCGGTCGACGGGAAATAGACGATGCCAAGCGCGCGCAATTGCGCGATATAGTCGGCCGGGATAGGGGCGCCTTCATCGAGCCCGGCGAAGATCAGCGGTTTTGTCGGCTTGCGCTCGCGTACGGCTTTCAGGATCGGCGGCAGCTTGATGCCCGAGGTGACAGGGTCGGTCTGGATGATGCAGGCGACAATGCTGGCAAAACGGGCATCGTCGAACAGCGTGGTGAGCGTTCGGTCGTAAAGATCCGGCTCGACAAGGCCTTGCGCCGTCAGATCCAGCGGATTGCTGACGCCGACGAAGGGCGGCAGAACGGCGCGTAGCGCCGGCGCGGTCTCATCGTTAATCGGAGGAAGATCGAGCCCGAGCTCTTCGCACAGATCGAGTGTCAACGCCTTGAATGCACCGGATTCGCCAAGAACGGCAGGGCCTCCAGCGGGAAGCTCCGGGCAACGCAGGGCGATTTCGGCGATGTCGCCGAGTTCTTCGAGCGTCTCGGCAAGAATGACGCCGGCACGCGCGACCTTGGCGCGCATGACCTGATGGTCGCCGGCCAGGGCGCCGGTGTGGGTCGCGGCGGATTGACGCGCGGCACTGCTCCGGCCGGGGTGAAGAAGGACGATCCGCTTTCCCTTCGCATATGCTTTGCGCGCCGCGGCCAGGAAGCGGGCCGGCTTGCGGAACTGTTCGACGATCATCGCGATGACCCGCGTGGAGGCATCCTCCACCAGAAACTCGACATAGTCCTCGACGCCACTGCCGGCTTCGTTGCCGGTGGAGATGGAATAGGAGAGGCCCAGCGCGCGGCTCGCGAAGGTCACGCCGAGGACGGCAGCCATGGCGCCGCTCTGCGACACGATCGCGATGCCCGGCCGGTCGCCCAGCGCCTCCGAAACGGTTTCGATGAAGGTCAGAGGTATGCGGTCGACATGGTTGACCATGCCGAGGCAATTCGGCCCCTCGATCACCATTCCCGCCTCGGCCGCTATGCGGGCGATCTCGCGCTGGTCGGCCAATCCTTCCTCGCCACCCTCGGCAAAGCCTGCCGAAAAGATAACGGCCGCGCCAACGCGGCGACGGGCAAGCGCCTCGATGGCGGGAAGCACGGCTGCGCGCGGAACGGCAAGAACCGCCGCATCCACTCCTTCCGGCAAATCGTCGATCGAGGCGAGGCAGGGCCGGTCGCCGATCTCGGTCCGTTTGGGGTTTATGAGATGAATGGCGCCGGCGTAGCCGCTGCGGTCGAGATTGGAGAGCACCGAAGCGCCAAGCGCGCGGGGCTTGTCGGAGGCGCCGACGATCGCCACCGATCTTGGGCGCAGCAACCGTTCCATCGAACCACCTGGAAGCGTTGATGGAAGTCGGCTAAAGATCTCGACCGTCATGGCAGGGTACTCCTCAGGCCCGATGCTTGGACTTATCGTAGGCACCAAGACCGGGCTTGTAGGTCTTGTCGTCGATGAACTGCTTGATACCTTCCTTGCGTCCCTCGTTGTCATGGCTGTTGGCCGCTTCCTGGGCGCGGACCAGGTAATCCTCGGCATTGTCGTAGGTCATCTCCCGCACGCGGCGAACGGCATCCTTGGTGGCTTTGAGCGCCACGGGGTTCTTTTGCAGCAGAATGTTGGCGACATCGGTTACACGCGCTTTCAACTGCGCAAGCGGCAGGGACTCGTTGACGAAACCCCATTCGGCAGCTTTCCTGCCGTCAATGTTTTCGCCGGTCAGCGCGTGGTACATGGCGTTGCGGAAGGAGGTGAGTTCGGCCGCTACCTTGGCGGCGCCACCGCCGGGCAGGATGCCCCAGTTGATCTCGCTCAGTCCGAATTTGGCCTCATCGGCGGCAAAGGCGAGGTCGCAGGCGAAAAGAGGCCCGTAACCGCCGCCGAAGCACCAGCCGTTCACCATGGCGATGGTCGGTTTCTGATACCAGCGCAGACGGCGCCACCAGCCATAGCTTTCGCGCTGCGCCTTTCGTGTGCCCTGCAGACCGCGGGCCTCGGTCTCGCGGAAGTATTCCTTGAGATCCATGCCCGCGGACCAGGCCGTCCCCTCACCGGACAGAACCAGAACACCGACATCGGCCCGAAACTCGAGTTCGTCCAGAACTTCCATCATGCGCCGGTTGAGCGTGGGGCTCATGGCGTTGCGTTTCTCCGGGCGATTGAAGCTGACCCAAGCGATGCCGGCTTCAACGGCAAAGGCGACGGTATCTTTTTCGGAATGCTCTGTTGTCATGATGGTGTCCTTCTTGCCGTTCGGGCTGCGCATCAAGGGGAGCGGGCCGCAAGGGGGCGACCTGCATCGAATACGGTAAGCCTCACCGGGCCGGTGGGCCGCAGTGCAATCGAAATGAAATGCCTCTCATCTTTGCCGGCGTGAATGCGCGACTAGCGGGGCTAGCCATTGCGTCGCTGATCAACGGATCGCGGCGCTCCTGTCGATATTCGTCAAAAGAAATTCCTCCAGTCCCGGCATACGGTCTCCTCGCCGACAATGTTATGTCTCATAGCATTGTTTGATTGTTATGCGCAATAGCATTATAGGCGGATTATGGATATCGACGCCCGCACATCGAAATTGAGCGACCCGCTCGAGACCCTGCTTGGCTATCAGCTGAGGAGGGCATCCAATGTGATGATGGCCGAGCTGGGCTCAAGGCTTCAGGCCATCGAACTCAGGCCGGTGGAAGCGTCCATTCTGACGCTGATCGATGCCAATCCCGGCTGTACGCAGAGCGATCTTGGACGTAGCCTCGGCATCCAGCGTGCCAACATGGTTCCCCTGATGGTCGGGCTGACCAAGGCTGGACTTGTCGACCGTGCTCCGGTCGGCGGCCGATCGCAGGCTCTTCGCCTGACCAGGACCGGTATCGAGAGACTGGAGACGGTGCGCGCCATCATCGAGGCGCACGAGGCGCGGTTTCGGCGTCTTTTCGCACCGGAGCTGCGGGAGGCAGCGCTACAGGTCCTGCGAAGCATCCGGCAAGAGGGCGAAGGGGCCTCGCGCCAGGACGATCCGGAACAGCCGACTGGTGACTGATCGGTTGAAACCGTAACAACTGGTCCGCGCAGTGCTGCGTGGATTATTCTGCCGCGGCGAGAGCCAGTATTGATGATGGCTCTGTTGCAAAAATCCTATTGCTGCCCGAAAGAGCGCTGACGATTTTCAGCGAGACTTTTGGTGAGCGATTTCAAGTGGCGTCATTTTCAGGGTGACGTGATTTTGTGGGCGGTGCGATGGCATTGCCGTTACTGTTCAGGATAGGTGTCTTTCGTATTGAACTTGCGGATGCGGGTGTGGACCATGTTTTAGCTCCTCGGAATTGAGACAATGCTTGTTTTGGGCTTGTTTTGGCGGTCGCGAGCGCAGCACCGAAACCTTGGCGTACATCAGCTGTCACTGGCCGTTCTGGCTTGAAGGGCGATATTCATCGTACTTGCGCTGTGTCGAGATGCGGTCGGCAAGATGCTTGGCATCGTGCCAGACGCCCCAGATGAAGCTTGATCCCCTGCGCGACTGCCATGGCAAGCCGAGGAAGTAGATGCCGCGCTCGGCCGAAACGCCCCGCTGATGTTTCGGACGGCCATGTTCGTCAAATATATCCATTTTCAGCCAGCTGTAGTCCGAAGAGAAGCCGGTCGCCCAGATGATCGTGCGGATGCCGGCCTGTCCGAGATTAAGGCTGAGGATCGGCTTGGCGACGCAATCGGGCTCAGGCTCGATCCGGCGGGCTTCCGGATCCGCTGGCAGGTCGATACCGTTTCGCGCGACATAGTCATCGGCCTCATCCAGCAGCGCCATATAGTTGACGTCGCCCCGCGCCAGATTTTGGGCGAGGTCTTCCGAGAAACTCAATCTGGTGCCATCGAAGGAGACTGTCCGGCCGAGCAGCGTCATTCCTCGCGCCGCTAGGCGGCGGAAGTCGATCGTGTAACCGCCGCGCGCGCCGCTGACGGCAATCGTCACGTGTTCTGTACCAGGACCAGGCGTTTCGGCGTCCCATTTTCCGAGAACCCCAAGCCACCAACAGAAATCGCGGCCGCGATAGGCACGCGGCGGGCGATCATGCCGGCCGACGGACAGATAAACCCGCCGTCCCGCCAGAAGAAGCTCCTCAGCAATCTGTGTACCGGAAGAGCCCGCGCCGATGACCAGGACGGCACCTTCGGGCAATTGGCTCGGATTTCGATATTTGGTCGAATGCATCTGAGCGACACCGGACGCATTCGCGATCAGATTGGGAACAACGGGGACCTGGAAAGCGCCGGTCGCAGCGACAACGTTCTGCGCCTCGATCACACCATGAGATGTTTCAACACGGAAGCCATATCGGCCAACATGCCTCTCGACGCTTTTTACCTCTATACCGCAGCGTATGGGAGCGCCAATCTGCCTGGCATACGCTTCGAAATAATCCGCAACGGCTTCTTTCGTTGGAAAGCCATCCGGATCGAAATTTGGAAACTCCATTCCAGGAAAACGGTCGTGCCAGGCAGGTCCGTTGGCAACCAGCGAATCCCATCGCTGCGAACGCCAGCGTTCGGCAATGCGGCTGCGCTCGAGCACCAGATGAGGGACACCGGCCTTGCTTAGGTGTTCGCTCATTGCTACTCCGGCCTGGCCGCCACCAACAACAAGCGTGTCCGCTGTTTCAACTGACATGGATGCGTCCTTTTCCCCGCAGGGCTGTGTGCGGTTTTCTTGGCTGGTGTAGAGCAGCGGTTCGACGGAGAAAATTACGTTTTAAATTTGCAATGATTAGCCTGCCGCTAAGCACAGACGCTCCTATGGTGCATATGTGTCTTTCGCAGTCGGGGATCGCTCCTTCACCGTGAAGGCAACGGTGCCGGGCACTCAATGTTCGGGAACTAGCGTGCACTATGGAGGCTAGCCGAGGCAGTTGAGATCACGCTTCATAGGATCCTGATGATTTTGCCGGTGTTTTGCGCAGAGACATCGATGCCGAAGGCGAAGCCGTTCTCGAAAAGGCCGTCGTTCGCGTCAAATCATCCGGAACAACGCTTGTGACTGTGGCGCATAGGCCGTCCATCGTCCCGTATTGCGACCGGGCAATTATTCTTGAGGATGTCCCGTCTATGCCTGGGATCAAATATCTAGAGTTTCCCGACGTCTCGGGCATAGGTCGGTCGATGAGCTTAAAGTCCATTTGCCCGAGATTGACTGACGATCTAGGTGGCATTTGAGCGGATGAGCTCGCCCATCCGCTGAACAATGTCTTCCAAGATCATCGTCCTGGTGTTACCGGAAGGGCGAATGGCGAAATAAGAGACTTCAATTTTCGGCTCGAACGGGATTGCGACGATCTCGGTTCCTGCGGACTGCAAACTTGTATGGTCAACAATGCCAACACCCATTCCGGCGGCTGCGAAATAACAGCAATTGAGCATCGAGGTTTCCATAGTGCTTGTGGGCTGATGATCTTGCTTTGAGAATGCGCGGTCGAGCGCCAGCCTGAGTGGCGAATTACGGCCGGGGATTAGCACGCGCTCGTCCATGAGGTCGGCGGGTGTGATGACTCTTCTGGAAGCAAGCCGATGCCCCGGCGCCATCGCGGCGACGGCATGGGAGCTGTGCAATAAGACCGTATTCTTGTCCGCCATGCGCGGCGAGCCGAAGACGAAGCCGAGATCGTAGCGATTCTTATCGACCATGTCCCAAATGTGCCGGCTATTTTCTACATCGATGACTAGCGGAATGTCGTGCCGATTGCCGACGACATCGATGATTGCCTGATGAAGGTATGGTCTCACCAGCGACGTGACACTTGCAATTCTCAGAACTGTGTTCTTGTGCCGACGGATGTCGTCGGCGGCCTGCGCGATCTGGTCGAGGCCGAGGTATAGCCGCTCGACTTCCCTGAAAAGCTGTGTGGCTTCGACCGTCGGGGCGAGGCGGGTGCCTACCCGCTCGAACAGGGTGATCCCGACGGTTTCCTCCAAATCGCGGATAAGGCGGCTGACCGCAGGCTGCGTCACATTTAGAGCATCGGCGGCAGCCGTGATACCACCCGTCATCATCACGCTTTTGAAAGCTTCGACTTGTCTTGGTTTCAATCGCATTCCCGAACTCCTATCATAACATTAGGGCATGGACTGAACACAAATTGCAATTTTTCTTTTCTTTCCGAGTTCTTTAGAGGCAGACTAAATCCGCTGGGAGAGGGCGGATTTCGGAAACCCCGGAGGAGCTCCATCATGAATTTTCTAAAGGTCGCGGCCGTCTTAGCAGCCTCCACCCTTGCCATACCGCTCGCAAGCCAAGCCAGGGATCTGACCGTCGGCCTTGCTGCCACCACGACTTCGATGGATCCGCAGTTTTACGTCGTCGGCCCGAACAGCGCGATGGCGCGCAACATTTTCGACGGTCTCGTCAACCAGGATGAGAAGCAGCGGATCCAGCCTGCGCTGGCATTGTCGTGGAAGACCATCGACGACACGACCTGGGAGTTCAAGCTTCGTCCGGATGCGAAGTTTCACGATGGTAGCGACTTCACCGCGGCTGATGTCGTCGCCAGCATCAAGCGTGTTCCGCTCGCCTCCAAGAACAGCCCGAGCTCGTTTGCGGCCTATGTCAAGGCGATCACCGAGGTCACCGCCGTCGATCCTTTGACGGTTCGCATCAAGACCGCCGGCCCGACGCCGCTGCTTCTCAACAATCTCAGCCGCATCGCGATCCTGCCGGCCAAGGTCGAGAACACCACGACCGAGGAGATGAATTCCGGCAAGGGGGTGATCGGCACCGGCCCGTTCAAATTCGTCTCCTGGACGCCCGAGGACAATGTCGTGCTCGCGCGCAACGACGCCTACTGGGGCGAAAAGGCGGCCTGGGACAAGGTGACCTTCAAGGTCTTCAAGAACAGCAGCGCGCGCGTTGCGGCGATGCTTTCCGGCGATGTCGACATGATCGAAAGCATCCCGACGGCCGACACGCGCAAGCTGCAGGCCTCCGATCAGCTAAAGGTCGTGAATGTTGCCGGCAACCGGATCATGTATCTGCACATGGATCAGGCGCGCGAGGTTTCGCCTTTCGCCAAGGGACCCGACGGCAAGAACCCGTTGTTGAAGCCGGAGGTGCGCCGCGCGCTTTCGCTCTCGATCAATCGCGACGCGCTCGTCGACCGCATCATGGATGGACAGGGCGTGCCGGCCGGCCAGCTGGTTCCCGAAGGCTATTTCGGTTACGACCCGTCCATCAAGGTCGACCCCTACGATCCGAACGAGGCGAAGGAGCTTCTCGCCAAGGCCGGCTATCCGAACGGGTTCGCGCTGACCTTCCATGCCTCTAACGACCGTTATCCCAACGATTCCAAGGTGGCGCAGGCGATCGGTCAGTTCTTTAGCCGCGTCGGTATCAAGACCGAGGTCGCGACCTTGCCGGGCAGCGTCTATTTCACCCGCGCTTCCAATCTCGAATTCAGCTTCATCATGGGCGGCGCGGCCGTCGAGACGGGTGAGGCGTCGGGCGTGCTTGGTCCGATCCTCGAGACCTTTGGGGACAAGGCAGGGCAGGGCAACCGCGGGCGTTATTCGAACCCGGAGTTCGACAAGACGCTGAACGAAGCGCGTTCCACGCTCGACGACGGCAAGCGCGAGGAACGCCTCCGCAAGGCAACCGGGATCGCCATGAACGATCTTGGCGTCATCCCGGTCTTCTATCTCGCCAATACCTGGGCGGTGAAGAAGGACCTTACCTATCCCGGCCGGTCGGATGGCTACACGCTTCCTTATTTTGTGAAGCCGAACTGAGCCGGCGAAGGGACGATCGAACATGTCTTTCCGCGGCGTTTTCCCCTACCTCGTCTCCCCGATCGATCATTCCGGCCAGGTCGCAAAAGGAGTTCTGACCGATCTTGTCGACCATCTGATCGCTTCTGGGGTCCATGGTCTGACGCCGCTCGGCAGCACCGGCGAATTCGCCTACCTGAGCGGGGAACAGCGCCGCAGCGTCGTCGATACGGTGATTGCCGCCAGCCGAGGGCGTGTCCCTGTCGTTGCCGGCGTCGCATCGACATCGACCAGCGACGCCATCGCCCAGACCGAATATATGGTCGAGGCGGGAGCCGACGGCATCCTTGCCATCCTCGAGGCCTATTTTCCGGTCAGCGACGAGGGCGTTGAAGCTTATTTCACCGCCATTGCCAAGGCTGCGAAGGGACGGCCGGTGGTGCTCTACACCAATCCGCAGTTTCAGCGGTCCGACTTGAGCCTGCCCGTCATCGAACGGCTAAGCCATATCGACAACATCCGCTACATCAAGGACGCCTCGACCAATACCGGACGCTTGCTCTCGATCATCGAACGGACCCAAGGCCGAATGGAGGTGTTCGCCGCCTCCGCTCATATTCCGGTTTGCGTGATGATGATCGGCGGCGTCGGCTGGATGGCAGGCCCCGCCTGCGTCGTTCCGAAGCAGAGCATCGCGCTTTATGAAGCGGCCCATGCCGGCGATTGGGCAAGGGCGATGCAGCTGCAGCGGCCGCTCTGGCGGGTCAACGAGATTTTCGCGAAATACTCGATCGCCGCCTGCATCAAGACGGCACTGGAACTGCAGGGCTTTGCGGTCGGCGTACCCATGCATCCGCAACCGCCCCTCGACGAGGCTGCACGAACCGACATCGCAGATGTTCTTCGCGAACTTGGCGCTCTCTGACATCGCATTTTCCATTTACTGAAGGCACCCCCATGAAGCCGATTTCGATCATTGTCGATTGTGACCCTGGAATTGACGATACGATCGCCCTTCTGACCGCATTCGTGTCGCCGGAGCTCGACATCCTCGGGATCACGCCGGTCTGCGGCAACCAGCCGCTGGAGCGCACCGTCCGCAACGCTCTTCAGGTCTGTGAGCTTGGCAGGCGTTCTGACATCCCGGTCTATGCGGGGTGCTTTCGTCCGATGCTGCGCGAGCCTATTCACGGTCAGTTTCATGGCAAGACCGGCCTTGGAAACACCACCTTGCCGGACCCTGAGAAGACAGCGGAAAGCAAATCGGCGGTCGATTTCCTCATCGATGCGCTGGGCGAGGCTGCACGCACGGGAGACCGCGTCACGCTTTGCTGCCTCGGGCCAATGACCAATATTGCCGTCGCCCTGCGCATGAAGCCGCAGATCGCCGAAGGCGTCGAGCGGATCATCATGATGGGCGGCGCCTACCGCGAGCCGGGCAACCGGACGATGACGTCGGAATTCAACATGCTGGCGGACCCGCATGCGGCGCATGTGGTCTTCTCAAGCGGAATTCCGCTCGTCGCCCTCGCACTCGATGCAACGCATCAGGTCATGCTGAAGCCCGAGCATGTCGCCGAATTCTCGCGTGTCAGCGGGCGGATCTCACAGACCCTTGCCGAGCTTATGGCCTTCTGGGATCGCAACGACGTGCGCCGCTACGGCTCGCGCGGCGGGCCGCTGCATGATCCGTTGGTGATCGCCTATATCCTCGCCCCGCATCTGTTCGAGACCGAGAAGGCGCGCGTCTTCGTGGAGCATGAAAGCGAACTCTGCATGGGCCAGACGATTGCTGACTGGTACGGCAAGAGCGGCCTCGAGCCGAATGCCGATATCGTCACGAAGGTCGACGCCGAGGGCGTGATCGCCTTCTTCCTCGAGCGGCTGTCGCGCTATGCCAAAAAGGCCGTCGCATGAGACGCGAGAAGATCATTATCGATGCCGATCCGGGCGTGGACGATGCCGCGGCCATCCTGATGGCGCTCGCGTCGCCAGAAATCGACGTTCTCGGCCTGTCGATCGTCGCCGGCAACGTTCCGCTTCGCGATACGGTGATCAACGCCTGCAAGATCGTCGGCCTGAGTGGTCGCCATGATGTGCCTGTGCATGCAGGAGCCGCCGGCCCGCTCGTCCGGGACCAGGTCTATGGCAAGTATGCCCGCATCGGTGCGTTTGATGATACGCTTGTCCAGCCCGGCGATATCAGTCCTTCCGAGGAGCATGCGGTGCATTTCATCGTACGCTTGGCGCGCGAAGCGGTGGCGGCGGGCGAGCAGATCACCATTTGCGCCATCGGACCGATGACCAATATCGCCTTGGCATTGATTCAGCATCCCGATGTCGCGCGTGGCATCCGGCAGATCGTCTCGATGGGCGGCGCTTTCACGGCGCTCGGGCATCGCACCCCTTGGGCCGAATTTAACATCTATGCCGATCCGCATGCAGCCGAGATCGTCTATCGCTCCGGCCTGCCGATCGTAGTGATGCCGCTCGACATGACGTTCCAGGCACTGTTTACATCCGAGCATTTCGAACAGTTTCGGGCCGGCGGTGAGGCGGGCAAGGCGCTTTTCAATCTGTTTTCGACCTTCGACCGCGGCGATATCGGGCGCTTCGGCAGGCCGGGTGGCCCGATCCACGACGCCACGACGATCGCCTGGCTCATCCGCCCGGACCTGTTCAGCGGCCGCGAAGCTTTCGTCGGCGCGCAGGTGACGGGCCTTACCATCGGCTACACCTATGCCGACTTTTACGGAAAGATGGATCGGTCACCGAATGCCACCGTTATCACTGATGTCGACGAGGCCGGGTTCATCGTACTGCTGATCGAGCGCATCGCCCGTTTCGGGCAAAGCGGGCTCGGCGCGACAGCGCAGGGAGGTTGAAAATCATGGGCGGATATTTGCTGAGCCGATCGGTTCAGACGGTCCTCACGCTGCTCGTCATGTCGGTTCTGGTGTTTGCCGGGCTCTATCTCGTCGGCAATCCCGTCGACGTGCTATTGAGCCCGACGGCAACGCCGGCGGAGCGGTTACAGGTCATCCAGTCCTTTGGCCTCGACAAGCCCGTCTGGGAGCAATACTGGCTGTTCCTGACGCGGGCACTTTCGGGCGATCTCGGCAATTCCTTCGTCTACAATCAACCCGCGCTGACGCTGATCCTCAACCGCATGCCGGCGACGCTGGAACTCGCCTTCGTCGCGTTGATCATGGCGCTCGTCATCGGCATCCCGCTCGGCGTCTACGCCGGTCTGAAGCCGAAGGGGCTGATCTCGAAGTCGATCATGACCTTCTCGATCCTCGGCTTCAGCCTGCCGACCTTCTGGATCGGCCTCGTGATGATCATGCTGTTCAGCGTGCATTTCGGTTGGCTGCCGGCCTCCGGCCGCGGCCAGACGGTGCCTGTCCTCGGGGTGCCGCTCAGCCTCTTTACGCTCGACGGCCTCTCCCATCTGATCTTGCCGGCTTTCAATCTGGCACTCTTCAAGATCTCGCTGGTCATTCGCCTGACGCGCGCCGGCGTGATGGAGACGATGCTGCTCGATTTCGTTCGTTTCGCCCGCGCCAAGGGCCTGACGGAGCGACGCATCGTTACCGTGCATGTCCTGAAGAACACGCTGATCCCGCTAATCACCGTGATCGGCCTCGAACTCGGATCGCTGATCGCCTTTGCCGTCGTGACCGAGACGATCTTTGCCTGGCCCGGCATGGGCAAGCTCATCATCGACGCGATCGGCGTGCTCGACCGCCCGGTCATCCTCGCCTACCTGATGATCACCGTCGTGATGTTCAGCGTCATCAATCTCCTGGTCGACATCCTTTATTCGATCGTCGATCCCCGCGTTCGTCTCGAAGGGAACTCCTAATGAGCCAGGATAGCGCAAATGCAGGCTCGGTGCATGCGGGCCAGGGGAGTGCCGGCAAAACCGCCTCGCGCTCGCCATTTCGCCAGACGATGTCGGCCCTTTTGCATGACAAGCTTGCCTTGGCGGGCCTCGTCATCGTCGCTATCTTCGCGATCACCGCGATATTGGCACCATTGCTCGCGCCGCAGAACCCTTACGATCTCTCCCAGCTCGATATCCTTGACGGTCGCCTGCCGCCCGGATCGCACAGTGCGAGCGGTGTGCTCTACCTGATCGGCACGGACGATCAGGGGCGCGATCTGATGAGCGCGATCCTCTATGGTCTTCGCACCAGCCTGCTTGTCGGCATGTCGAGTGCGGCCGTCGCACTTGTCATCGGCGCCTCGATCGGGCTCGTCAGCGCCTATGCCGGCGGCCGTCTCGATGCTTTCCTGATGCGGATAGTCGATATCCAGCTAAGTTTTCCAGCGATCCTCATCGCGTTGATCTTTCTGGCGATCCTCGGACAAGGTGTCGACAAGATCATCCTGGCACTCATCGTTACTCAATGGGCCTATTATGCTCGCACAGTTCGGGGCTCCGCGCTGGTGGAACGCAAGCGCGCCTATGTGGATGCCGCCCGCTCCATGGCCCTGCCGGACAGGAGCATCCTGTTTCGCCATATCCTGCCGAACTGCCTGCCGCCATTGATCGTCGTGGCGACGATGCGCGTGGCCTATGCCATTATGCTGGAGGCGACGCTCTCCTTCCTCGGCATCGGCCTGCCGGTCACGCAGCCGTCTCTCGGCCTGCTGATCTCCAACGGCTTCGAATATCTGCTGTCGGGCGACTACTGGATCAGCTTCTTTCCAGGCCTTGCGCTTCTCATGCTTATCGTCGGGATCAATCTCATCGGTGATGCGCTGCGAGATATTCTCAATCCACGGCGGGAAGGCTGAGCCATGACCAAACCGATCCTTTCCATCTCCAACCTCAACACGGCCTTCCGCGTCGGCGGCGAATGGCGAGATGTCATCCGCAATATCAGCTTCGACATCGCTCCCAAGGAAACCCTGGCCGTCGTCGGCGAATCCGGCTCCGGCAAGAGCGTCACCGCCATGTCGATCATGCGGCTTCTGTCGCCGGGCAATTCAAGGATCACTGGCAGGATCGAATTCGAAGGCCGCGATCTCCTGTCTCTGCCGCTTGCCGACATGCAGGCGATCCGCGGCAATCGGATCGGCATGATCTTCCAGGAGCCGATGACCTCGCTCAATCCCGTCCTTAAGATCGGCCGGCAGATCACCGAGGTCCTGGTGCAGCATCGCGGGATGTCGCAGTCGCAAGCCGAAGCCGAGGCCGTGCGCCTGCTCGAGAAGGTGCGCATCCCGTCCGCAAAATCGCGCCTCAACGAATATCCGATGAATTTTTCCGGCGGCATGCGCCAGCGCGTCGTGATCGCCATCGCACTTGCCTGCGACCCGAAGCTGCTGATCGCCGACGAACCGACGACCGCACTCGACGTCACCATCCAGGCGCAGATTCTCGGTCTGATCAAGACGCTGCAGGAAGAAGAGGGCATGTCGGTTCTCTTCATCACCCATGACATGGGGGTCGTTGCCGAAATTTCCGATCGCACCGTCGTCATGTATCGCGGCGAGCAGGTCGAAACCGACACTACGGAGACGATCTTTGCCGGCGCCAGGCATCCTTATACGCGCGCCCTTCTCTCCGCCGTGCCGCAGCTTGGCTCGATGACCGGAAAGGATAGGCCGCTGCGCTTCCCGCAGGTCGATATGGCAACCGGCGAAGTGCAGCCGGTCAAGCCGACCGAAGACACGGTAAAGCTCAACGAGCCGCCTATCCTGAAGGTCGACAATCTCATCACCCGCTTTCCGGTCAAGCGCGGCTTTCTGCGCAGAACCGTCGGCAGCATCCATGCCGTCGAGAGTGTCTCGCTCGAGCTCAGGCAGGGCGAAACCCTATCGCTGGTCGGCGAATCCGGTTGCGGCAAGTCGACGACCGGACGCTCGATCATTCGTCTCGCCTCCGCAATGTCAGGCGAAATCCGCATCGACGGCAAGGACGTTCTAAAAGCGGGCAAGGATGAGCTTGCGAACATCAGGCGCGAGGCGCAGATGATCTTTCAGGACCCGTTCGAAAGCCTCAATCCACGCATGCGTGTCGGTCAGGCGATCGCTGAACCGATCATCGCCCATGGGCTGGCGAGCGCCTCGCAGGCAAAGCATCGCGTCGGCGACCTGCTGGAACGGGTCGGCCTCTCGGCCTCGATGGCGGGTCGGTTCCCGCACGAATTCTCGGGCGGGCAGCGGCAGCGCGTGTGCATTGCCCGGGCGCTCGCGCTTGAACCAAAACTTCTCATTGCCGATGAATCGGTTTCCGCGCTCGATGTCTCGGTCAAGGCGCAGGTCATCAATCTCATGCTGGATTTGCAGGAAAAATTTGGCCTCGGCTATCTCTTCATCAGCCACGACATGGCGGTCGTGGAGCGCATCAGCCACCGGGTTGCGGTAATGTATCTCGGCGAGATCGTCGAGATCGGACCTCGAAGGGCGGTGTTTGAGAACCCGCAACACGATTACACCAAGCGGCTGATGGCAGCGGTGCCGGTTGCCGATCCAGCGCGGCGCCCGACGCGTCTCATCTCCAATGAGGAGATCAGAAGCCCATTCCGCGCCGTCGATTACCAGCCACCAAAACCTGTCTATGAACAAGTCAGCCCGGGGCATTTTCTTCGGCTTGCCTAAAATCTGGAAGCCATTGCTTATCATCATGGAAACAGCCAACCAGGTGAACACTTCAAACTGGACCAGTTTTGGTCAGGCTAACCGCTGACATGAACAAGGGAAGAGTATGATCTGTTGCTGCTTTGGCGCATTTTGTTCGGGTTTCCAAATGTAGCAGTAGAAATATCCAAAAAACGCAGCGCAGCCAAATTGCGCAGAAATCTGGGCGGGTCACCGGAAATTCAGCGGATCGTGCGGCAATGTAAAGAACTGATTAAGCTCAAATCGGCCTGAGTTGTGCATTAGTATGACTAATGTTGGTGCCGACTTTGAAACCAAAACATTTTATCTCACGCGACCATTTTTTGAAACTATCCCGGGCATTGCTCGTAAACCGAAGCGGCAATGTCGCGATCGTCGTGGCCCTATCCCTGGTTCCGATGATCCTCGCAGTCGGTGCAAGCCTCGACTACATCCGGGCCTACAACGTCAGGCAGCGTATGCAGAGCGATCTCGATGCGGCGTTGATCGCCGCAGTGAAGCAGATCAATACCAGTGATACGGATGCCCTCAAACAGAAAATCGCGGATTGGTTCAGTACTCAGGTAGAAAGCAGTTACTCCATCGGCGACATCGAGATAGACACGAGCAATCACAAGATAACTGCATCGGCGAGCGGTATCGTTCCAACAACGCTCATGAAGATTGCCGATATAGAAAATATCCCGGTTAGTGTCGCAAGTTCCGTCAAGGGTCCGGCGACATCCTATCTGAACGTCTATATCGTTATCGATAAATCGCCTTCGATGCTGCTGGCTGCAACGACAGCCGGTCAGCAGACGATGTATAACGGCATCGGCTGCCAGTTCGCTTGTCATACCGGGGACGCTCACACCGCTGGAGGCGTGAGTTATGTCAACAACTATGCTTACGCGCATGCCAAAGGCATTAAGCTGCGTGCGGATGTGGCTGTGGATGCCGTCAACGAGGTTATCGATATGATCGATGAGGCCGACAGCAGTCACGAGCGCATCAAGGTCGGACTTTATAGTCTCGGAGATACATCTACGGAAGTTCTGGCTCCCACGCTGGAGACGTCCGATGCCCGCAAGCGCCTCTCGGACGACAGTTACGGGCTGACCAGCGCGACATCCACTAACTACACGTTCTTCGACGTCGCTCTGCCGGCTCTGCAGCAGAAAGTCGGTAGCGGCGGAGATGGCAGTTCCTTGGCCAAGCCACTCAAATTGGTGCTGTTGCTGACGGACGGCGTTCAATCGAAGCGTGAGTGGGTGACGGATGGCGTGACATGGTCAGGTTCAAAAATGAAGACCGCTGGATCATCGTGGAATAAGGTTGCACCCATCAATCCCGACTGGTGCGCATATTTGAAGAACCAGTCGAATACCATGGCGGTGCTTTATACCGAATATCTGCCCATTACCACCGACTGGGGTTACAACAATACCGTCGGCTCGACAATGTCGAGCGCCAATTGGCGCAGCACATGGGGCGGCGTCATGGATAGCGGTGTATCTGCCAACATCACACGCCGCGACTACATTCCTTATGCACTTGCGGATTGCGCCTCGTCCAAGAGCCTGTTCATTTCCGCGTCCTCGTCGACCGATATCGTGGCCGGCCTGTCGGCGCTCTTCACGCAATATCTAGCATCCGTGCGGCTGACCCAATGATGCGGCCCAGACCAACCGAGCCTCTCCGTTACCTGTTTACCGATCGCAGCGGAGCGGCCGCGGTCGAATTCGCACTGCTGATACTGCCGCTGTCCCTGATGATTTTCGCCATCATCGAGGTCTCCGTGATGTTCTTCGCAGCCTCGAGCCTTGATGCGTCGGTGCAGAAGATGTCCCGCATGATCAGAACGGGTGAGGCCGCCGCGTCGAATATGACGCTGACCGATTTCAAGGTGAAAATCTGCGCCGATATGGCTTTTACCTTCAGTTGCTCGGATAATCTCCTGATCAAGGTCGACGTCATCTCCAACCTGTCCGCTGTCACCAGCGCCACTGCGATCGACAGCGCAGGCAATCTTGCCGTCACCGAGACTTTTGCCACCGGCAAGGCGAGTGATTATATGCTGGTGCAGGCATTTCTGCCGTGGAGTTCCGTCGTCAACTACTTCACCTACTCCAGCGCGAAGCTGGCGGATGGTCGCTATCTTCTTGATGCGACCGTTCTGTTTCGTAACGAGCCATCCTGACATGATAATCAAACGCCATCGGCCTAAGCGCCGGATTGCCGCCTTCTGTCTTCGGCACTTGATAAGTGATCGTACCGGCACGTCGGGTGTGGAGTTTGCGCTCGTTTTGCCGATCCTGCTCCTCCTTCTGGCGGCAACCGTCGATCTTGGCCATGCCCTGACCGTCAGCCGCAAGCTCGATGAAATCGCCACCACCACCGGAGATGTGATTTCGCAGCAGGGTACGTGGACGAGATCCAATGTCGCCGGACTGCTCTCGGGAATGAGCTTCATTCTGCAGCCCTATGATACGACAGGACTGACCGTTACGGTCGCTGTGGAAGACGTGGCGGCAAATGGTGCCGCTACGGTAAATTGGTCGGCCGCATTCAATGCCTCTTCGCTTGCTACAGGCGCGGCAAGCCCGATCGCGGTGCCTGCAAAGATACAGGAACAGGGTGTACAGGTCGTCCTCACCCGCGTGCAATACTCATTCACAACGCCGCTTTCAAACCTGCTCGGCAATTTTACCGGCACGAATGGTTACAGCTTCGAACGCTACTTCTTCAACCGGCCGCGAACCGCCGACAAAATTGCTTACGATTAGATGCCGCGTAACGGGCGGGCACTCCCCCCAGTTTGGATCTCGGCCAAGATATCCGGGCGCCCTGTAATGCAGGGTTGTATGGATCGAAACGGCTGATGACGTGCGGTCGCGATGCCAGGTTAAGTTCTCAAACAAGCCTTCGGTATGACGATCTGGGTCAAGGACATGTTTGAAGCGGATCGGCTGTCGTTGCGACGATATCGTGATCGTCCTCAATCGCGCGTCTCGCGGATCGCACAAACACAACTATCACTCGAACAAAAATCGGCATCTATTGCAAATGGAGAATAAAAGCAAATTATATTTAATATTTCGATTCATCGTTAACATATGTTAATGTGCCAAAAAGTAAAACATGCAATCTGTGCGATCAAATAAAATTTAAAAAATGAGAGAGCCGAAATTCAAAATCAAGAAAAACATCGACTTAAGCGAATTTGGCGTTCTTTGGACTGGTAAATACTGAGGTAGTTGAAAAAATACACGAGCTAATTTTAGAGCCGGGAGTCGAGGCTATGATTGGACAGTCGTTCAAGAATGAGATATTTGCGCAAGGATCGGACGCGCGTATTATTTCAGTTCGCACATCCGACGCCTCGAAGCCATTCGTCGCGGCTGGCGCACCCAGCGCCGATGAGTGGGAAGACTACATCCTTCTTATCGATTCCCGCGCGCTGGATCGCGAGTGCCTATCGAAGAGTTTGACGGAGTGCGACAGCGCCCTGCACATCGTTACGGTCGGGTCGCTGGACGAATGGCACATGCGCAATATGGAAGTATTGCCATCCGCTGTGCTTTTCATGATCGGCGGACGCAAGGTTTCCGATGCCGACGTCAGTGCCAAGATCTGCGCCTTGGTCGAACGCTTCCAGACAAGTCCCGTGATCGTGGGTGCCGATGACGATGAGCTTGCACAACTATTGCATGCGCTGGAATGCGGCGCGCGCGGCTATATACCGACGAGCGTCGGAATAAAGGTTGCCGCGGAAGCTGTAGCGCTCGCACGCGCAGGCGGTGTCTTCGTGCCGGCGAGCAGCCTGTTGGCTGCCAAGGAGGCGATCGCTCCCATGACCAGCAGAAACCATTGCCTCGACAGCCTGTTTACACGACGCGAAGTCGTGGTCGCCGAAGCGCTGCGGCGGGGCAAGGCGAACAAGATCATCGCCTATGAGATGGATCTTTGCGAAAGCACCGTCAAAGTGCACATTCGCAACATCATGAAGAAGCTAAATGCGACGAACCGAACCGAAGTTGCCTACAAGATCCGAGAGCTCGTCGGATAGCAATTCTTTTACGCGATAGTCCCAAATCGCACTGCAAGCTCCGCCTGGCTCATCCACCTGAACTTGCGTTGCAGGCGAATACGGCTGCTAAAATAGGCGTCGATAACGTGGGGCGCGTTTTGCACCGCGGCTTAGAAGCATCATGACCTCAAAATAGTCAGGTGACAGGTAATCCGCCGGATTGGGCAACTGCATGAAAATGCAGGCTTTCTCTTCCCTGTTATGACCTTGCTCAGGGGCGAGCAACGCAGCCGGGCGGCCATTTATTGCGGTCCAGATAGCAAGAGGATAGAGGCTTTGACGGTCTCGATATCAACAGCCGGATCGCTTTTTCGTTTCCGACGGCTTCTCCCCGTAAACCATCCTGTAGCTCGAAGCAAAACGACCGAAATGAAAGAACCCCCACTTTAGGCACACCTCCCGCAGCGATTGCCGGTTTAAAGGATCGAGCAGATCCTCCCGGGCGGCCTGCAAACGAATCTTCCGCAGGTAGGCTGACGGTGTCGTACCTCTAAAACTGCGAAACCCCGTCTCAAGCGAGCGGATGGAAACGCCGGCCGCGTCCGCTACGCTTTGCATCGTCAGCGGCTTCTCGATGTTTACATGCATGAATTCGATTGCGCGATGGATATGCCGCGGCGCGATCAAGTGAACCTTCTTGTCGAGGAGATATGAGAACCGATGAGGAATCGAGCGCACTACGAGATCGGCAAGTGCATGGGTCAGGTTCGACATCGCGATTGGCGAGTGAAATAGCGGTCCGTTGTTACGCATGCCGATAATGAGCGTTTCGGCTAAACCGCTGATCAATTGACCTGATGTCGTGGAGAGATCGATGGTCGGCGCCAAATCCATTGACCCAATCAGCGGCACCTCCAGTATGGCGGTGACGGTCTGCGCAATCATTGTCCAGTTCAGGCGAAGGACATCCGACCGGTGAGGTGCTCCTCGTACGGAGATGCGTTCAGCCTCGCGATTATTCGCCAACAGCAGTCGCCCAGGTGTTCCTTCAATTTCAGCTCGACCAAGCGTTATATCGACAGCGCCGGCGCGAGGAAGGATGACCGACAGCCATTCCGGCGTCTCAGGTGCCGCCCTTGCGCACCATTCGGAAGAATACTGCCCGCTGATCAGCGACAACTTACCGTCGGACCAAAAATCTGCCTTCCAGCAGAAAGCTTGCTCACGACCGGTGCGCCACGCGTCGAAAGAGCCGAAACTTCCAGCGAAAGTCTCCAGCATGTATTCGAAAGTTGAACCCTGAAAGCGGGGGATGAAATCAGACGAAATATTTTGAGGCATGCGAAATCGGTCGGTTGATGAAATATGTGGCAACTGAGGACGGAAACGGTATCGGGATTTCTCAACCGTCTCCGTCGACCACAGAAGCAAAATTTATGCCGTGTAGGTGAAAACTCTTGTGTTGGGGGGCGGCTCTTGTCGCCACACGGAGCGAGCACAGCGCAGCCTTCCCTTGGAAGGATGAGGAGCATGCCACGGTTGGCTGAGGCTTTGCGCTCCACGTTGCGTAGCTTGCAATACCACGCAGAGGAAGCAACAAGTCGATCGTGACGATCGGCACTGGAGTGGCGAGCATGTCAGAGATATCGACGTTCACCAGCCAAGCCGAGCTGGTGGAGGCTGCGGATCAAGCGCTCTATGGTGCCAAAACGAATGGCCGTGACTGCGTTGCGGCAGACCGTGGCCCGGCAAGCCGCGCGGCGCTCGGTGTGTCGGCGCAGGGGTGGCATATGGATGATGGTCTGCCGCTGGAGGGAGCACATCGGATCGTCGCACCAGGCGGAGAAATGCTTCGAGCTTGAGGTGCAGGTTTTGGCGAAGCTGGTGCGCAACGCGAAGAGCTGCTGCCATGAGGAAAACCGAAGGGCGTCGACCTGAACGGATAAGCAGCGAGCAGATGCGTAAGCTACGATATAGAAAGCGCCGGAGAGCAGCAGCCTCCGGCCCCTTCTCTTCGCAGAATTCATATCTGCCCGACGGATATTGTCCCCGGCGCGCTGATCGTTGTGGCGTCGCTGCGGGCAGTTGCGGACGTCCACCATCCACGCGCCAGGCTTGGCGCGGCTGCGGGCTTGATACTGAATAGGCTCACCGGGAAAAGCGGCGGCGTGGCCCTAAGTCTTGAGGGCCGAGATCAAAATTCCTCCCATTCCTTTGCTGATGCGGCAACCGCGGTTCTTCCGCCAAAAGCCCCGGCTAGCTTCTGGCCGAGGGCACGGGCAGGAGAGGCGATGGGCTTGGTCGCGCGGTCGATGGCACGGACAGCCGGCTGGTTGCCGCTCAGTTTGAAGCCCGCGATGAGCTCCTTCAGGCGGCCGGCTTCCACGGCTAAGGTCGCGCCGGCGGCATTGGTCTCCTCAACCATGGCCGCGTTCTGCTGGGTCACCTGATCCATTTGGTTGACGGCGGTGTTAACCTCGGCGAGCCCCGTCGACTGTTCGCGTGCTGACGTCGCGATCGCATCCATATGCTGATTGATAATTACCACGTCCTGCTCGATGGCGTGCAAGACGTCCCCGGTATCGCGCACAAGCTTGACGCCGCTTTCGACCTCGGTCGTGGAATTGCGGATGAGATCCTTGATCTCCTTGGCCGCCAGCGCTGAACGTTGCGCCAGTTCGCGCACTTCTTGCGCCACCACGGCGAAGCCCTTTCCGGCATCCCCAGCCCGGGCCGCTTCGACGCCAGCGTTCAGCGCCAACAGATTGGTCTGGAAGGCAATCTCGTCGATGACACCGATGATGTTGGCGATCTGATTTGAAGACTGCTCTATGCGGCTCATGGCTTCAACGGCGTTGGCCACGACCTTTCCAGATCGTGCAGCGCTCGCGTTCGCCTGGATGGCCACGGCGCGTGCTTCCTCGGCGCGTTTGGAAGAATTCGAAACATTGACGGTGATTTGGTCGAGGGCCGCAGCTGTTTCCTCAAGCGAAGCCGCCTGCTTTTCGGTACGCTGCGAAAGGTCGTCGGCGCTCCGACTGATCTCGCGCGAACCGCTATCGATCGATGCCGTCGAACGAGCGACCTCGCGGAGCGTTTCGCTGAGCTGGGTGATCGTCGCATTCAAATCGTGTCGCAGTGTCTCGAAGTCTGGCGCGAACGGCTCCGTCAGTTGAAACGACAGGTCGCCAGCGGCCAGCAGCTTCAAGCCATTTGCAAGGCCGGCCGTTGCCTCCCTTAAGCGCTCTTGCGCGGCGGCTTCGGCCTCGGCTACCACTTTCAAGCGATCGGCTTCCGATTGGGAACGGCTTGCCTCGGCTTCTGCCTCCAGCCGCTCGTTCGCAATGGCTGCCTGACGGAACACCTCGACCGCACCAGCCATTTGGCCAAGCTCGTCGCCTCGTGCCATTCCAGGGATTTGAATATTCGTCTCGTTCGACGCCAGCCGCGCCATGCTGGCACGCAACGCCGCCATCGGCTTGCTAATGCCAAAGACAATCGCAATGATTGCCATCACGAAACCAGCGCCCAGTCCTGCTGCCGAAGACGTCGCGGTCAGGAATCGCGTCGCGTTCGTTTTATCCGTCAAAGCGTTCGAACCCTTGTCGGCGAAGGACTGGATATCGGTCGTGAGACCACGGATCGCCAGGCTGAGCTCATGGAAGCTTGGATCAACCTGATGATGATACAAATCGACAGCTTCTTTGTTTTGACCTTTCTTCACCAGATCCATCACCGCAGTGACGCTGTTGATGAAGAGGTCCGTCTTCTTCCCGAGGTCATCGATGCGGTCGGAAAAAGCCGGTGCCTGCTGACGAAGATCGGCCAGGATTTGCTTGAGTTCGGGAACCGTGCTGTCAAACGCGTCGCTCGACCGCTTTATTTGGTCGGGATCAGTTTCCGCAATCGCTCTGAAGACGTTGTAAACGAGTTCATAGCTGAACGTGTTCGTGCGCCGAGCATTTGCCACAGCGCGTGCTTCGTGATCGAGAAACGCAGTATAGGAATTGTCGATCATCCTCATTTCTGCGGTCGCATACCAGATACAGGCGACGATGATCAGTGACATGAATATGATGACGGAAAGCAGCTTTGAAAGAATGCTCATTCGGTTCAGAAATGACATGGCGCTCAAACCCCTTGAATTATAGGGAAAACGTATCTGCGCTTGGTGAATAGCTGGTTAAGCACACCGTATGCCGACCGCATATTGGGGCATTTCTTTCGTTTGTTGGATATTGCGTCGCAATACGGACAACACTGCCAAGCCTCGGTTCCCGAATCTCGTCTTGGAACTGCTTTGAGATCCCGATGCGAGCCTTGTTTCCGGTCTGGCGATTGGAGAAAAAGAGGAGTGGGGATTGGAGCCACGTTTCAATTCTGCCATCGCAAGTGGGATCAAACCGATCGTTGACACCCGATCGTTGACGAATGTCAACAGTTGAGCTGACAACGCGAGTCCAATCGCATTTACGGCTATGATGTCAGCAGATCCAATGGTTAAATTTTAAGCACAATCTGCTGTCGATTGGGGCGGCTATGCAGATCATGATTCTGATTTTGCTAGCAGTTTGAAACTGGCATGAAGGTTGCTTTTCAAGCTTGTATGCAAGATTGGAATACACAAGAGAACGCCCAGAACGCCATCGATGCCTCTATCGTCTCCGCCATCCTGTCGGCACGAATTAGACCTGGCACGCGGTTGGGCGAAAATCAGCTTGCCACCCTTTTCGGGACCTCTCGCACCCGCATTCGCGAGGCGATGATGCGGCTGGAAGCGCGGGGATTTGTCACTGTCAGTCCGCGTCGTGGCTGGTTCGTTGTCGAACCGTCGGCTGAAGAATCCGTGAAGGTCTATGAGGCGCGGCGGATCATCGAATTCGGGCTGTTGCGCAATCTCCTGGCGGTCAGCACGCAGGATCTGAAGGTTCTTGCGGCGCACCTGCAGGAGGAGAAACGGGCGATCATCGAAGGTGATCGCCAGCGCCTGACCTGCCTGATGGGCGATTTCCATATCCGCATTGCCGAAATAGCCGGAAACGAAATCATCGTCGAAACGCTGCGCGACCTGACCGCCAGAACAATTCTCATTTCGATGCTCTATCAGTCGGATTTCCATGCGAAGGAATCCCACGAGGGGCATTATCGCATTTTCGAGGCGCTGCAGGCGGGTGACTTTCATGCGGCTGCCGAACTTGCGATCCGTCATCTCGATGAAGTCGAAAAGGGTCTCGATCTCAGCCAGCGTCCAGACCCGCTTTCGGAGCTGCGCAATTCCCTTGCGCTGCCTCCCTTATCCCAAGAGCCCAAGGAGTAAATCACCATGTTTTCGAGACGTTCTTTTCTCGCTATCGCCGCCGTTTCCGCAGCGATCAGCCTCGCACCGGCTGCTATCGCCGACGCTCTGAGCGACATTGCCGGTCGCGGCACCATCCGCATCGCCGTCCCGCAGGACTTCCCGCCGTTCGGCAGTGTCAGCACAGATATGCAGCCGCAGGGCTATGACATCGACGTCGCCAAGCTCATCGGTGAAAAACTTGGCGTCAAGGTGGAGTTGGTGCCTGTCACCAGCGCCAACCGCGTACCCTACCTGCAGACGAACAAGGTCGACATTGTTATCTCGAGCCTCGGTAAAAATCCGGATCGTGAGAGGGTCATCGATTTCTCCACAGCCTATGCCCCGTTTTTCAACGGCGTGTTTGCGCCGGCCTCTGTCGCCGTGACCAAGCCAGGAGATCTTTCGGGCAAGACGATCGGCGTGACCCGTGGCGCGGTTGAAGATCTTGAACTGACGAAGATTGCTCCGGCTGACGCGACCATCAAGCGTTACGAGGACAATAACGGTACGATATCTGCCTTTCTTTCGGGTCAGGTCGACGTCGTGGCGACGGGCAACGTGGTTGCTGCCGCCATTCTTGAGAAAAATCCGCCTAAGCGCCCCGAGCTCAAGTTCCTTATCAAAAACTCGCCTTGCTATATCGGGCTTAACAAGGAACAGCCTGCTTTTCTGGAGAAGTTGAACGCCATTCTCGCAGCGGCCAAGACCGATGGCTCCCTGAACGCCATCGCCGAGAAGTGGCTGAAGACTGATCTTCCGAAGGACCTATAAAAAATCCCGCCAAAGTCGCGCATCGGTCAGACGGGCCCGGTGCGCCGTTTTCTCATCATCGAAAGGAATCTATCGGGTGCATTACAGATTCGATTTTGGGTGGCTCCTCGAATATTACCCGCAGATTGTCAAAGGTGTTCTCGTCACTCTCGAGCTGATTGCCATAGGCGGTGTTTTCGGCATTGCTCTGGGCATATTCTGTGCCTGGGTCCGCGCTCTGGGGCCGAAATGGCTGCGGCCGCCGGTTGCGGCCTATGTGGAGCTCATCCGCAACACGCCTTTTCTTATCCAGCTCTTTTTCATCTTTTTCGGTCTCCCGTCAGTGGGGGTGCAGCTCTCGGAATTGACCGCCGCCAATATCGCGATGGTGGTCAATCTCGGCGCCTATAGTTGCGAAATTATCCGCGCCGGCATCCAGGCTACGCCCAAGGGCCAATTCGAAGCTGGCGCAAGTCTGGCCATGACCCGTTTCGAAACCTTCCGCCATGTGGTGCTCGTGCCATCCCTGCAACGGATCTGGCCGGCACTCTCGTCGCAGCTGATAATCGTCATGCTCGGCTCTTCCGTCGTCTCACAGATCGCCGCGGAGGATGTGACTTTTGCCGCCAACTTCATCCAGTCGCGCACTTTCCGTGCCTTCGAAGCTTACATGGTCTCCACCGCTATCTATCTTCTGCTCGCAATTCTGCTCCGACAGGTGCTCGTAGCGGTCGGTGGCTTCATCTTTCCGCGCAGGAGTGCAAGATGATAGAATTCACCACCTGGGACATTTTGAGAAATCTTCTGCTCGCCGCCCGCTGGACCGTTTTGCTTTCGCTTATATCCTTCACAGGCGGGAGTATCGTTGGGTTTTTACTGCTGTTCGCGCGCATTTCCCGACGAAAGCCAATCAAGGTATTCGCAAAATATTACATTGAGCTTTTTCAAGGTACGCCGCTGCTGATGCAGCTCTTCATCGCTTTTTTCGGGCTTGGCCTGTTTGGCGTCGATGTTCCTGCCTGGCTCGCGGCGGGTCTGACGCTCGTGCTGTGGGCCGCGGCGTTCCTGGCCGAAATCTGGCGTGGCTGCGTTGAAGCAGTGGCAAAAGGCCAGTGGGAGGCTTCGGCGAGCCTTGCAATGGGACGTCTTCAGCAGATGCGCTACGTTATTCTGCCGCAGGCCATGCGTGTCGCCGTTCCGCCGACCGTCGGATTCATCGTGCAGGTCATCAAGGGCACCGCGGTGACATCGATTATCGGCTTTGTGGAATTGTCAAAGGCAGGCACCGTGGTCACCAACGCCACCTTCCAGCCGTTCACCGTTTATGGCCTGGTGGCTCTCATCTATTTCGCCCTGTGCTGGCCTTTGTCGAAGAGCAGCCAGATTCTCGAAAGGAAGCTTAATGTCGCTCATCGAAATCACTGAACTCCGCAAAAGCTATGGCGCGAACGAGGTTCTGAAAGGAATCAACCTTGACGTCGAACCCGGAGAGGTCATTGCGATCATCGGCAAAAGCGGTTCGGGAAAATCGACATTGCTTCGCTGCATCAACGGGTTGGAAACCATTTCCGCCGGTTCGGTCTCTGTAGCCGGCGCGCAATTGCTGGAAGACGACCTGCATCTCAAGGCTCTCCGGCTGAAAGTCGGCATGATTTTTCAGCAGTTCAATCTATTCCCCCATCAGACCGTCGGCGGCAACGTCATGCTGTCGCAGATCGTTGTGAAGAAGACGTCGAGACCGGAGGCGGAGGCGATCGCACGCAAAATGCTGGAACGTGTCGGACTGGCGCACAAGTTCGATGCCTATCCGGACGAATTGTCGGGCGGTCAGCAGCAGCGCGTGGCGATAGCGCGGGCGCTTGCCATGCAGCCGATTGCGCTGCTCTGCGATGAAATTACGTCTGCGCTCGATCCGGAACTCGTGGCGGAGGTCCTGTCCGTCGTGCGTGAGCTGGCATCCGAAGGCATGACGCTGCTGATGGTGACGCATGAAATGAAATTCGCCCGCGACGTCTGCTCGCGTGTTGTGTTCATGCACGAAGGTAGAGTGCATGAGATCGGCCCACCCGAAGACGTGTTCGCCAATCCGCAGAGCAAGGAGCTGAAGCAGTTCCTCGGATTGCATTGAGAATTCTGTTTTGCATTTTGCCGTGACCCCGCTCCGCTATCGATATAGCCAATTTGTCGATGGCATTTCCGCGACTGAACGGATCAGCGCCAAATGGAATTGCGGGTCCGAGCGGTGCGGAACTCCACAGGCAAAGCAACTCTATTCGATTGCCAGACGAACGCAGGTGCCAATATTGGGTGTCGTGATTTCCAGGCGCATGCCGTGAAGCCTCGCAATGGCCGAAACGAGGCTCAGTCCCAGTCCGTTACCAGGGGCATGCCTGCTTTTCTCGGCCCTATAGAAGCGGCGAAGCACGGCATCGGCGTCTTCCGCGCGGATCCCTATGCCCGTATCCTCGACGGCTACAGTCGCAACACGCCCGTTTCTTTCGACACGGACGGTTGCTCGCCCATCTCTTGGCGTGAACTTGATCGCGTTGTCGATCAGGTTGGCGATCGCTTCGAAGATCAGGCTGGGATCGCCTGAAATGATGGCAGGCTCGTCGTCGCTTGAGACATATGAGAGGGTGACGCCGCATTCCTCTGCCGCGGGTTCAAAGAAATCGACGGCATCGCGTGCGATCGCTTTCAGATCGATATCGACGAAGCCCGACCTTCGCAGACCATCTTCCACCTCCGAGATGCGCAGGAGCGCACCGAACGTCTTGAGAATGCCACGAACCTCTTCGAGCGCTTCATCGACATAGCCGTGATATTCGTCGATACTTGTGGCGCGACGGCGCGCCCGCTCAAGGCTACCCAGGAGGCGGGTGAGTGGAGTGCGCATATCGTGGGCGATATTGTCGCAAACGCCTTTCACCTCCTGCATCAGACGCTCGATCTCGTCGAGCATTTCGTTGACGACATTGGCGAGACGATCGATGTCGCCTCCCGCGCGGCCCGTCGGCAGTCGCTGTTTGAGGTCGCCTTTCATGATTTGCGCTGCGGCATCGGACATTGCGTCCAATCGGCGAACCGCGCCGAAGCCGACGGCGATGGCGCCTGCAAGTCCGAGTAACGCTGTCGTCAGCGACGCGAACAGTGTCGCATTCTCGAGGCGCTCCCGAAACTCACGCTGCTCATGCAGGCTTTGGGCGACGAGCAGGGAGCCGCCATCGGCACGGCGATGCAGCAGCCCTCTGTAATGGTCTTTCCTTGCTGCACTGTGGTCTGCGAAATCGAAGGGAGTGTCAAAGACAGCTTTTTCCGGATAGGCGAGCGGGACACCGGCGATGAGCTTGCCGTTCTCGTCGAAGAGAGAAAACGGACGCTCGCTGTTCGTCAGGTCTTTGCTGCGGAGCGACAGGCGCGAAACGATCGCGTCCGCCGGCAGGTTTTGAAGTGATTGCATCTCGCGCGTGAGCCATTCGTCGCTTCTCTGGTCGAGAAAGTCCCGCATCTGCCAATCGACAAACAGAAACAGAGCAGTGGCAGCGGTGCCGAACACGAGCAGGAAAGCAAGCGCCAGCCGGAAACCGCTCGTCCTGAAAAGTTCAATTGGCCGCATCGAGAACATAGCCTGAGCCACGAAGCGTTCGGATCATGGGCGCAAGGCCCGGCAGATCCAGCTTCTTGCGAAGTTTGCTGATATGGACATCGATGACATTCGTCGCTTCGCCGTAGCGGTAGTGCCATACTTCTTCGAACATCATCGTGCGTGTGACGATTTGGCCTGAATGCCTGACGAGATATTCAAGCAACTGATACTCCCTTGGTAGAAGATCGATAACGTTGCCGGCCCGGCTTGCGGTATGCGTCAGCAGATTGATTTCGAGATCGCCGACCCTCAAGACGGTCTCTTGGGTGGCGCTGGTGCGCCGGCGCATGAGAACATCAAGCCGCGCGGTCAATTCAAGCGCTTCGAACGGCTTGGTCAAATAATCGTCGCCGCCCGCCTTGAGGCCGCGTACCCTTTCATCAACCGCCGAAAGAGCGCTCAGAATGAGAACCGGCGTCTGCACTGAGGCGGCGCGTAAAGCAGCCAGCATTCCAAGCCCATCGAGAGCGCCGGGTAACATGCGGTCCAGAACGATCGCGTCGAATGTGCCCGAAATCGCCTTGACCAACCCGTCCCGGCCGTCGAGCGATTGCGTAACAGTGCAGCCGTGGTCCACAAGTGCCGCCTCGATTTCCGATGCCGTGCCCAGGTCGTCCTCGACCACCAGTATCTTCGACACATTTCCTCCAGGAACGCTGACTAGTTTCCGCGTATTATCTAGATAATCAATGTTGAATGTTCGTTCGCCTGAACATGAAATCAATTTCATCTTCACGAGCGCCTGGAGTGACATGCTGTCTTCAACGAGGATTGAATGCGTCTGCTGGTAGTTGAAGATGATGACCGAAGTGCGGCCTATCTGAAGCGCGGACTTTCCGAATCCGGGCATGTCGTCGACGTTGCAAGCGATGGCGAACTCGGCCTCGCGCTCGCGATGGAGTTGATCTACGATGGCTTGATCGTCGATCGGCTGCTGCCCAAGCTTGACGGTATCGAGCTCGTGAGGCGCCTTCGGGAGATGAAGGTCAATGTGCCGGTGATCATGGTGAGTGCATTGGCCAGCTCGATGGATCGCGTGGAGGGACTGCGCGCCGGCTGCGATGACTATTTGGCCAAGCCCTTCTTCTTTTCGGAGCTCCTTGCTCGCATCGAGGCAATTACAAAGCATTTCGTGAGCGATGGCCACGAGAACACCCTGGTTGTCGGTGACCTGTCGCTCGACATCCGGCGGCGGATCGCGCGCAGGAACGAGCGCATTATCGATCTGCAGTTCAGGGAGTTCCTGCTTCTGCAAACTCTTATGCGCAACGCCGGCTCCGTTGTGACCCGTTCCATGCTGCTTGAGGCCGCCTGGGACTATGCCTTCGATCCTCGTGGCAATATCGTCGACATGCATGTCCATCGCCTGCGCAAGAAGATCGACATGGGCACAACGACAAGCATGATCACCACGGTCCCGGGTGCCGGGTATCTCATCAAGCCATGAACCCGGCCATCGGCGAAACATAAAAAATTTTTCATCCTGGCGCGAATTGGTAGCCACTTGCGATCCGTCAAATTCCAGGCAATGCGCGGCGGGCTTCATGCTTTCGCGCAATTCCAAGCGCGTGATGGAGTGTTGTCGTGGATCGATCCCCTTCAGGGTCAAACAGTTCAGGTAGATCAATTTATGTTCTCGGGATATGCGCTCTGGCCCTAGCCGGCTCCGCTGCAGCATATTTCGTATACTGGCCAGAGCCCGGTCTGAGCAAAACCAGGGCACCGGCTTCCGAACGCGCCCCAGTTCCGGTGCAGACAGCCGCAGTGGCAAAAAAAGACTTGCCTGTCATGCGCAGCGGCCTCGGCATCGTCTCTCCGTTGACCGCAGTGGATGTGAAAGTCCGCGTCGACGGCCAGCTTCAAAACATAGCCTTCTCCGAAGGGCAGGATGTCAAAGCAGGCGATATTCTGGCAACGATCGATCCGCGTCCTTACGCTGCGGCCGTCGCGCAGGCACAGGCGGACTACAACAAGGAGCTGGCTCAACTGGAGCAGGCCAAGATCGACGAGACCAGAGCGCAGAAGTTGACGACTACCGGCAGCGGCACGACACAAGCGGCTCAGACCGCGGCAGCCCAAGTCAAGGTTATGGACGCTACGGCGGCGGCTGGAAAGGCGGTGCTCGATACGGCAAAACTCAACTTGGAATTCGCAACCGTCACGGCCCCGATCAGCGGCAGGGTGGGGCTGCGTCAGCAGCAGGAAGGCGGTATCGTCCGCGCAGCCGATGCGGCCGGCGTGGTGACCGTCACGCAGATGCGGCCCATCGCGGTTGAATTCACGCTGACGCAGGATGATCTTCCCGATCTGATCGCGGGGCAGGCGAGGGACCGGTTGAGCGTGTCGGCATATAGCCGCGACGGCGCCAAGCACCTCGCCGACGGGAAACTGAGTGCGATAGACAGTCAGGTCGATTCATCGACCGGCATGGTGAAATTGAAAGCCGTGTTTGCAAATGACGACCTGACACTGTGGCCAGGTGAGCTGGTGACTGCAAACATAACGTTGCGCACCGATCCAAATTCGACGGTCGTACCATCATCGGCGATTCAGAATGGACAGACGGGGCCGTATGTCTTCGTTCTAAAGCCGGGCAATAAGGTTTCCACTGCTTCGGTCACCACCGGCAACGCTTACTCTGACCTCACCGCAGTCACGCAGGGCGTATCCATCGGCGAGACCGTCGTCACTTCCGGCCAGTCCCGGCTCGCCGATGGAACCGTTGTCTCGACGAAAGGCTCAGACGGCAAGAAGCTGGCAGCAGCCGGCGAGGATACAGTCCAATGAACTTGTCTCAAATATTCATCCAGCGCAGGGTCGGAACCTGCCTGCTGGCGGCCGGACTTCTGATCGTTGGCTCCATTGCCTACGGACTGCTGCCGATCGCATCGTTGCCGCAGGTCGACTTTCCGACAATCCAGATTTCGAGCTCCCTTCCCGGCGCGAGCGCCGAGACCATGGCGATATCGGTGGCGACGCCGCTGGAAAATCAGCTTTCGACGATCTCGGGCGTGTCTCAAATGACGTCGACGAGTTCGTCCGGGCGAACCTCGATTACGATGCAATTCGACCTCAACAGGGATATCAATGGCGCCGCGCAGGACGTTCAGGCCGCAATTAGCGCCGCTAGCGGTCAACTGCCAAAGGATCTGCCGGCCGCGCCAGAATTTCACAAGAGCAATCCGGCAGAAGCGACGATCTTGACGTTGGCGCTTACATCCGATCGCATTCCGACGACCGAACTCGATCACTATGCCGAAGACATCATCGCCCAGCAGGTTTCGCAGATGAATGGCGTGGGGCTGGTGGATTATCACGGCCCCCAGCGGCCGGCAATCCGCATCCAGCTCGATCCGGACAAGGTTGCGGCGCGGGGGCTGACGCTGGAAGATATCCGAAGCGCCGTCGGTGTTCAGACCGTCAACCAACCCAAGGGGCAGCTCGCCGGCAACGGACGGACCACCGTTCTCGATGCAACCGATCAGATCATGGATGTGCCGGCATTCCGCTCGATGGTCGTCGCCTATAAGAATGGGTCACCCATTCGAGCAGAGGATCTCGGGACCGTCGTGTCGGCTCCCGAGGATGTCAATCAGGCGGCATGGTTACAAGACACCCGATCAGTCATGCTGGATGTCCATAAAATGGCTGGTTCGAACGTGCTTGACACCATCGAGGGCATCAAGGCCAAGCTGCCGCAAATGGAGGCGGGGCTGCCTGCCGGTATCAAGCTGTCGGTCGTGGCCGACAGGTCGGGAATGATCCGGTCCTCGGTCAACGACGTCAAGGTCACGATCCTCATTACCATCGGCCTCGTGGTGTTGGTTATCTTCAGCTTTCTGCGAAATCTGTGGGCGACGATCATCCCTGCGGCGACCATTCCGCTGTCTCTGATCGGTACTTTCGCCGTCATGTATCTCGCCGGTTACAGCCTGGACAATCTCTCGCTCATGGGATTGACCATCGCGGTCGGGTTCGTCGTCGACGATGCCATCGTCGTCATCGAGAATGTGATGCGCCATGTCGAAGATGGAAAGTCTACTTTTGAAGCAGCTCTTGAGGGATCGCGCGAGGTGGGTTTCACCATCGTTTCGATGACTGTCTCTCTGGTTGCCGTTTTCATTCCGATTCTTCTGATGAACGGGATCGTCGGTCGGCTTTTCCGGGAGTTCGCGGTTACGATCAGCGTCGCGATCATGATATCGGGGCTTGTCTCGCTGACGGTGACCCCGATGATGTGCGCCTGGTTGATCAAGCACGATCACGATCGGCCGCACGGGGCGCTCTTCCGTTGGTCGGAAGTGTTTTTCGAAAAATGTGCGGCGGGGTACGGACGAACACTCGATGTCGTTCTCCGCAACCGTTTCGCCATCTTGATCGTTGCGGTTGCCACGATGGCGGTGACGGGCTGGCTCTATGTTTCCATACAGAAGGGCTTTATTCCGCAGCAAGACACCGGGTGGGTCCAAGGGCAGGCACAGGCCGCGACAGACATAACCTTTGCGGATATGTCGACCAAGATGCAGGCGCTTGCGCATGTCGTCATGGATGATCCAGCTGTCGACAACGTTGCTTACTGGATCAATCCCAGTCCGTCGGCCAGCGTCGGTCAGCTTCAGATCAATCTTAAACCGATCGGCACGCGAAGCCCGGCGCCGGCAGTACTTGCCCGCTTGCGAGCGGCGACGGCGGGTCTGGAAGGGCTGACTGTCGGTCTGCAAGTTCGCCAGGATGTCCAGATCGGTGGACGGTCTTCTGCTTCGCAGTATCAATATACGCTTCAAGACCCGGACACGGCAGAGCTCGACAAGTGGGCGGTGACGATGACCAAGGTTCTGAAAGGTCTCCCGGAAATCCAGGACGTGATTTCCGACAAGCAGAAGGCCGCGACCAGCCTCACGCTCGACATAGATCGCTCCACGGCATCCAGATTGGGTGTAAGCGTTTCTCAGATCGATCAAACGCTCTATGACTCTTTCGGACAGCGGCAGGTAGCGACCATGTATACACAGGTCAGCCAATATCACGTCGTCATGGAACTGGCGCCTCAGTTTGCGTTGTCGCCCGAAGCGTTGTCGCATCTTTACGTGAAGTCTTCGACCACCGGCAAGCTTGTTCCACTCAGCATGCTCGGATCATTGAGGACCGGCGTGCTGCCGGTATCCATCAATCATCAGGGATCCATGCCGGCGACGACGATCTCCTTCAACCTGAGGCCGGGGAGCGCGCTCAGCGATGCAGTGACGGCTATCAAAGCAGCAGAGATGAGCGCAGGCATGCCGGCGGCGGTCATCGGTACGTTCCAGGGGACCGCGCAGGCATTCCAAGACTCGCTGCGAAGCCAGCCTTGGCTCATCCTGGCGGCTGTTGTGGCTGTCTACATCGTGCTGGGCGTTCTTTATGAGAGCGCCATACATCCGCTGACGATCATTTCGACCCTCCCGTCCGCTGGTCTTGGCGCATTGCTGGCGCTGAAGCTTGCCAATTTGGATCTTTCCATCATGGGGATGATCGGGATCATCCTGTTGATCGGCATCGTCAAGAAGAACGCGATCATGATGATCGACTTCGCGCTCGATGCCGAACGCACACAGAATCTGGCGCCACATGATGCCATTCGCCAGGCCTGCATGCTGCGGTTTCGGCCTATCATGATGACAACGCTTTCGGCTTTGTTCGGTGCCATTCCGCTGGCTTTGGGAACCGGACCAGGATCCGAATTGCGTGTTCCCCTTGGCATTGCGATCGTTGGCGGTCTGGTTGTCTCGCAAGTCCTGACGCTGTTTACCACGCCGGTCATCTATCTGGCGTTCGACAGCTTGCGGGGCAGAGCGGCAAGGGGGCCGTCGCGTCTGCAGGCTGCGATAAAGGGAGCACCTCTATAGCGTTGCCAAGAGGATAAGCTTCGCTGCCCGGGTAAACTGCGATGCCGCGATCCGGCTCCAGGTCGAGGCAGGCGTGATGGAACCCACGCTCAACCTTTGGAGTGAGACTTCTTTTGATCTTAATCGCCCAGCGACGTCCACGGGGCAAGGTGACAAGGAGATCGATCTCGGCGCCGGCCGAGGTGCGATAGAAATTGGCTTGAGCCCCTTCCGGCATAACGGCATGAATGGCTTCTATCACGAAGCCCTCGCAACTCGATCCGGCAACAGGATGGCCCAGGACGTCATCGAGTGTTGTCAAACCAAGTAGACTGTGGAGCAGGCCGGAATCGCGGACATAGACCCGGGGGGCGATTTCACCAGGCGCTTGCCGGCATTGCTGTGCCAGGGCTCGAGCCGACGCATCAGACGGAGATCGACCATCAGGTCGAGATAGGAACCAACTGTCTTGCCGTCGACGCCGAGCGCTCGGGCGAGCTCCGCCGCATTGAGATGGCCCGATTGATGATGGACGCCCAACGTAATCGCCGAAAGCACGTCAGCGGGCTTCTATGGCGGAAATCTCGTAAAGTCGGCCGTTTTGGAAGGGATCCACTCTGATCATGGGGTTTTGGTCAGGTTCTGAAGCAAGGAAGCGGTCTCGGAGAGCCTCTTGCCGAGCCGGTTGGGCGAGCGTCAGTCCATTCAATCAGGCAAACGAGTCCACTGAACCCAGGTGAGAATCGGCAAAAGCTCGGATTTGCGGGTGAATCTACTGATTCACGACGGCTGACAGCCTCATTATTCAAATCGCTTAGCAACCCAGGAATAGCCGCTTTCGACCAACCTGACCGGTTTTCCCAGTATAGTCTTGAGACCCTCTGTTGTCGGTAGCACTTTCGCAACTTGTTCGATGGCGCGGTCGGCAAGACGCTTTTTGTCTTGTGGTGTGACGGAAGGTGATCCTTGCGTAACCGACCGCAAGGCTTCTGGATCCGATTCACTTTGTTTTATCAGCGGTTTGACAGAAATATCCGAGATCGCCTTAGGCTCAGGTTTCTGGCAGACCGCTACTATTACAGGATAGGGACGGTCACGATAAGCCAGCAAACGATTTTCTGAAACGGCATTACAAAGGGCGATGCTCCCCCAACGCTCATCCGCCGTTGCAATGTAGCGGCAGTGCGTGCCACTTTCGCTACATCCGAGAATAGTCATCAAGACGAATTCGACACCCATCCGTTACCTCTACGCGTCGTTACGAGACGCTCGACCGGAAAGAGAATATAAGGAAGCTCCTTATGTCAACCAGCCGGTCCATGGCGAATTATTTCTCTTCGGTTTTATGTCTCGCAAAATGTCTGCACCAGAACCATTTTGAGTGCTTTTGCGAAATGACCGGTCGCGCCGCCCGTCCCTTCTTTCGTTCGGCGTTGTTGTAGCAGCTGGCGGCCGGCGTCACCGATTTGTGCAGCGATTGCCGCATGGCCTCCTGTAGCGGAATGCTGCGGCTGGCCGCCCCGGTCAGATAGCCGGCCCTCAGCCCGTGCGCCGAGAATACCTCCGGATCGAGCCCGCCGCAGTTCATCACTCTGTCATGCCGCGGCCCTAGCGTCCTTTCGGGGGCTTGTTTCGACCATGGAGGTGTGAATGTATAAGCTTATGGCCAGTCTCTTGCTCGGCACGTCGCTGACCTGCGCGGCGGCTGCAGCCCCGGCAAATGCCAAGCCCTATGAACATGTGTTGCTGATTTCGGTGGATGGTCTGCACGCGGTGGATTTGGCGAACTATGTTGCGAACCATCCGCAGAGCACAATGGCCTCTCTTCAGAAGACCGGTGTGTTTTATCCGAACGCCGTCACCACCAATCCCTCCGATTCATTCCCAGGTCTGGTCGCGCAAGTGACCGGCGGCACTCCCGCGGTGACGGGCGTCTATTATGATGATTCCTTCGATCGCAGCTATTTTGCCGCGGACTCGAAATGCCAAGGCAACCCCGGTATCGAGGTCAATTTCGCCGAGAGCATCGACATCGACGATACCCGCCTCGATGCCGGTGGCACGCCCGGTAAACCGATGACGCAGATTGATCCAGCCAAGCTACCGCGAATGCTGGTGAAAGGCGAATGCAAGCCGGTGTTTCCGCATGATTTCGTCCGTGTGAACAACGTGTTCGAGGTCGTGCATCAACACGGTGGCCGCACCGCATGGAGCGACAAGCATCCGGCCTATGAATGGCTCAATGGTCCATCCGGCACGGGTGTCGACGATCTGTATGCGCTGGAGCAGGATTCGCTTATTCCTGGCAGCAAGGTAAAAACCACCGGAAGCTTCAAGGCTGAACGGGAGTTTGACGCAGCGCATGTGAAAGCAGTGATCAATGAAATCAAGGGATTCGACAGCACAGGTGCGAACAAGCAGCCGGTCCCGGCACTGTTTGGTTTGAATCTGCAGGCCGTGAGCGTTGGCCAGAAATTGCCGAAAGCCGGGCCTGGCGATGATGCCGGTCTGATCGGCGGTTATGCAGACGCCAACGGTATGCCGAACAGCGGGTTGGCAGTGCAACTCGACTTTGTCGATCACGCATTGGGCGAGCTCGTCGGCGCCTTGCATGACAGTAAGCTCGATGACACGACGCTCGTTGTTATTGCGTCAAAACACGGCCAGTCACCGATCGATCCGTCGAAATTCCAGCCGACCGACGAGGATCCCTACACGAAAATGCCGGGCTATGCCTTCCACATCGCCGACGATGCATCGCTGATCTGGCTGAAGCCGGAAGAGCGGGCAAAGGCGCTGACCGCCGCGACCGAGTATCTGAAGGATCAAGGCAAGGCACTCGGCATCGGCCAATTGCTGACCAGTAATCAGGTCGCACTCGCGTATCAGGATCCGGCCAGCGATACGCGTGCGCCTGATTTCATAGTCACGGTGAACCCTGGCGTCGTTTATACCGGCGGCAAGAAAATCGCCGAACACGGCGGCAGCAATGCCAATGACCGCAACGTGGCTCTGCTTCTCAGCAATCCGTCCATCCCGCCGCGTACGATCACGGCGCTGGTGCAGACGACACAAGTGGCGCCGACTGTTCTGCAGGCTCTCGGCTACGACCCGAAGGAATTGCAGGCCGTTCAGAAAGAAGCGACGCAGGCACTGCCCGGCACGCCGTTCTGATACTTTGCTGCAGCGTTTCTTCTCCCCGCAATGCGGGGAGAAGGTGCCGCGGGGGAGCATGACATCTTATGGAGCGGTACGGAAAAAAGTGCTTGATCCTCGTCCGATTGGGCAACGAAATGAGCAAGCGATAATTCGCCCCGGTCGATTTTCATCGATAGACGACGAAAGGTGATGCCGTTGAGATCGGGGCTTTCCGATGTCAACTGCGTATTCCCGCTCACTGCTACCCGAGATATCGGGTAGCAGTTTGTCTATCGTCGTCAGAGCGGTCTGACGTTCTCCGCTTTTGACTTTCCGGTCTTTCGATCCTGGCCGAGATCATAGGAAACGGACTGCCCCTCTCTCAGCACATCGCCATATTGCAGGGCGGAGACATGAACGAAAACGTCAGGCCCTCCGGATTCCGGCGTGATGAAACCAAAGCCTTTGTCGGCGTTGAAAAACTTAACCTTGCCTGTCGGCATAACAATCCTCATGTCTTTGCAGTTTGATCGCGGTGGCAACCTAACGGGCTGCCCTCGCCAGATCAAGCCGATCTGGCAAGTGTGCTCGAAGATATCGGTCTTCAGGAGCGAGCGCACAAAAGCCGTGTCAGTAGACGCTTTTCTATTTCCTAGCTTCGGGCATGTTCAATGCATGTCGCGTATGGCGGCGTTCGCCGCTCCGGCTCACTGCTCCCTTCACCACCATATCGTGAAGGTCTCGTGTTGCTGTCGCCCGGGAGGTTCTGGTGATCGAGATGTAGTTTTCTGTGCTCAAACTGTGATTCAGCATTGGCGAACAACCCTACCAATATGAGGAATTACAAAGAGCTATCCTGCGTATTGGCGTGGAAACCCCGTGCGGATTTACAATCCACCGTGGAATGGCTCGGATGTCAACATCCTCACTCTGGCGA
>NZ_AQHN01000002.1 GCF_000359745.1 Rhizobium freirei PRF 81 | reverse complement strand
TTCGTTGCGGCCGCCCCCTCGCAGTCAAAATAACACCCGGACAGCGCGGCGATGCGCCTGTCGCCATGAGCCTGCTCGAACCCCTGCCGCTCAGTCGTCTCTGCGCCGCCGATACCGCCTATGACAGCAATGCCCTGCGGCTCTTCCTCATCCGGCGAGGAATCCGTCCGGTCATTCCCAACAATCCGACCCGTAAACGAATCCAGGCCTTCGATCCCTCCGCCTCACTCCCGCAGGATGCACGAACTACTTCAGGGCTGCCGGATATGACCCGGATTGAACAGGATCTGTTCTAGATTTTTGCCTGGGCCTAGTTTTCAGATGAAAGACGCGACACCACCCTTAGGCGGGTGCAGCGACGCTCTCACGCTGAATGAGCCGGCTGCGAATAACATTTCGCATCTCCGGCTTTTGCTCCGGCCGATCAATGGCTGCCATCAGAATGGCGACCGCCATCTGCCCCATCTCTTCCATCGGCTGCTCAATCGTTGAAAGCGGCGGCGAGCAAAATGCGCAGACAGGCGAACCGTCAAAGGAAACAATCGAAAGGCCGCCCGGAATCGACAGACCCATACGCTGCACTCGACTCATGAAGGAAATTGCCATGTCGTCGCTGGTGGCGATGGCTGCGGTAGGTTTATCCGCAAGCGCAGCAAAGTCTCTCGCCGCCTGCACGCCGATGTCAAAGCCATGCTGATAATCCAGATTACCGCCTGAACGAACGACAGCGGATTCTGGCAATCCTGCTTCCTGTAACGCCGCAACGACACCGCTAAAACGCTCGATATCATGGTAGTTGTTCTCCGGGCCGGCAAGATAGAGAAAGCGACGATGACCGATTCGGATAAGGTCGGCAGTTGCATCCCGCACAGCTTCGCGATCGTTGGTGACGACGCTCGCCACACCGGCGTCACTCATGTCCAGCAGCATGGAGACGATCGGCAAGCCGGCATTGGCAAGAGACCGACCGTCGACTTCCGGTAGCTTCGAGGAGAGAATGATAGCGCCGCGAACGGTGCCGCCGAAGGCAAGATCGAGAACATGGCGCTCGGATTCCGCGTCGCGGCCGAGATTGGCGATCATCAGGTTGTAACCATTCTGCAGCAAGGCCTTGTTGATGCTCTGCAGGACTTGGGGAATGACCTGGGAGACACCGTAATAGAGCGAGCCTGGAAGGATGATCATGATCGTATTGGACTTGCCGACCCTGAGGCCCCGCGCCATGGCATTGGGCGTGTAGCCCAATTGCTTGGCGGCCGCGTCGATCTTGGCACGCGTCTTCTCATTGACACGCCCGGGATTGGCAAGCGCGCGGCTGACGGTGGAGATCGCCACCCCTGCCAGTCTCGCGACATCCGCCATCAGCGGACCGGAATAGTCCTCCGCGACTACGTTCTTGTTATCTTTCACTTTTTTGTTTCCTTCCCGATGCCTGTCATATTGGATGCTACGGCAATCCCTCCCGCATAGCAAACGTTTGCCAAAAATCGCTTGCATATGAAAATGACTTGTCTACTATCAAGCAATGGCAAACGTTTGCCAACAAGATAACGTATTGAAATCACTATGGATCAGCCGTCTGGGGTAAACTCCGCAGATGATGATCCCTACCCTTGAGAACGGACAGCATTATGAGCTCGACCGACCGGCTTCGCTTTGGCGTAGATCTTGTCACCTTCTTTCATCCCGGCTTCTGGGGCGTTGAGGATTACGATGGCATAATCGCGCTTTCCAGCAGCGAACCTCGTGCCTTCTGGGACAAGATCCTCGATGCCGTTAAGGCATCCGGCGTCACTGGTGTCGAGCTGACCTTTTCGCCCTTCAACTGGCAGGATGCGACGAAAACCTATGGATCGGTCGAGGCCTTTGCGAGCGAGCTTTCCAAACGCGGTCTGACATTGGCAAGCGGCTTCTTTGCCGAGCTCGAGGCCGCGGGCGATTTTACCGAAGCGTTGGCACAGGCAGCCATCATCGACAAGGCGGAAAAATATGCCGCATTTCTCAAGGCCTGCGGCAGCGATATCATGGTCATCGGCGCACCGCTGCGCCAGACCCCCGGCGCTCAGCCCGTTCGATTCTTCGATTTCGAGCAGGCCCGCAAGATTGCCGACTTCCTCAACCGCCTCGGCGCAATCCTCTACACGAAGGGTGTGCGTCTGGCGGTTCACACAGAGGCGCATTCGATCTTTGCCGCTTCACGCGATGTCGATCTTCTGATGCTGTTGACGGATCCTGCCTATGTCCACATGTGCCCGGACACCGCCCACATTATTGTTGCCGGTTCCGATCCGCTTGATGTCGTCGACCGCCATCACGAGCGGGTCATCATCGCCCATTGGAAAGACGCGCTTGGACCGATGCCGGCCGATACCCCGATCGATGAGCATATTCATGATCGCCATCGCCCCTATTTCTGCGGCTTCGGGCTTGGCCGCGTCGACTGGCCTGGCTGGATCAGGCTGCTGCGCGACTGCGCCTATGAAGGCTGGGCCATTCTCGAACTGGACGCCGCACCCGATCCCGTCGGCGATATCGCCAACGGCCTGACGCTGGTACGGCAGGCATTGCGGCCGATCTATCGCTGATTTCATGACCTGAAGACCAATGGCCCCGCAAAGAGGGCTTTCTTGAAGAGGTGGAACAATGAAGAATACAATGAAATTGCTCGTGGTTGGGGCAGCCCTTGCGGCAGCCTCGGTTCCCGCCCATGCCGAGGACAAGGCAAAGGCGGAAGTCATGACATCCTGGACATCAGGCGGCGAAGCCGCTGCCCTCGATGTCATCAAGCAGGAATTCGAAAAGCGCGGCGGGGTCTGGAAGGACTCTTCCATTGCCGGCTTCGGTGCGGCCGACGCCGCGTTCCAGAACCGGTTGGTCGCCGGCGATCCGCCGGCAGCCAAACAGGCGGTGATCGGCCTTGCCAATGCCGATTTCGTCAGTCAGGGCCTGCTGAACCCGATCGACGATATCGCAAAGGCCGGCAAGTGGGCGGAGGTTCTGCCGAAATCGATCCATGATCTCATTGCCTTCAATGGCCAGACCTATCTCTCCCCCACCGGTGCCCACGGCGAAAGCTGGGTGTTCTATTCCAAAGATGCCTTCGCCAAGATTGGCCTTAGCGAGGAGCCGAAGAGCTGGGACGAATTCTTCGTCGCACTCGACAAGCTGAAGGCCGCCGGTATTCAACCGGTCGCCTGGGGTGGCCAATCCTGGCAGGAATCCAAGGTCTTCAACATGATCCTGCTGACGCAGGTCGGCATAGACGGCTTCCTCAAGATCTATGTCGACAAGGACAAAGGCGACGCTTCCGTCGAAGGCGTGAAGAAGACACTCGATATTCTCGGCAAGCTGCGCGCCTATGTCGACGAGGGGGCGCCGGGGCGCAACTGGAACGATGCCACGGCCATTGTCATCACCGGCAAGGCTGGCGTGCAGTTCATGGGTGACTGGGCCAAGGGCGAATTCGTCGCGGCCGGCAAACAGCTTGGCAAGGACTATGGTTGCATGCTTGCTCCGCAATCCCCCGGCATGGTGTATGTCGCCGACTCCTTCTCCTTCCCGAAGATCGCCGATGCGGCATCGCAAAAGGGGCAGGTGCTGCTAGCCGAAGTCGCCATGGATCCGATCGTGCAGGTCGCCTTCTCGCTTAAGAAGGGTTCGGTGCCGATGCGTACCGACGTCGACAAATCGAAGCTCGATACGTGCGCGCAGAAAGGCCTCGAGCTGATGGGCGCCGGCAAGATCGTTCCGGATCAGGCGCTGATTCTCTCGCCGCAGCAGGCAGGCGCGCTCAACGACTTCGTCGACGAATTCTGGAGCAACCCCTCAGAGGACAGCGCCGCGGGTGCCAGGAAGTTCTTCGCGATCTTCGAATAGAGCCTGTATTTCGAGCCGGTCGAAGATGTGATCGTCGATCGGCTCCCTCCATTCCTTTGAGAGAGTTTGCACATGCAAGCCAAGCGCAGACGTTCCCTGGCTGCGACCTTTGCACTCTTGCCGACATGGATCGCCGCGATCTTCGTCTATATCGGCACCATGGCCTGGTCCGTCCGCCTGTCCTTCACGGATTCGACGATCATCCCGTCATCCAACTATGTCGGCTTCGCTCAATATGCCAAGCTGTTTAAAAACTCGCGCTGGCTTGCATCGCTGGAGAATGTGCTGATCTTCGGTGCTCTCTATGTCGGAGGGTGCCTCGCTCTCGGCTTCGTGCTGGCGGCAGCCCTTGACCGCAAGGTCCGCTTCGAGAGCGTGTTCCGCACCATCTTCCTCTATCCCTACGCCATGTCTTTCGTGGTCACCGGGCTGATCTGGCAATGGATGCTCAATCCGACATTCGGCATTCAGGCGACCGTGCGGGCGCTCGGCTGGCAAGGCTTCGTCTTCGACTGGATCGTCAATCGCGACATGGCGATCTATACGGTGGTCTTCGCCGGTGTCTGGCAAGGCGCCGGGCTCGTCATGGTCATTGCGCTCTCCGGCATGCGCGGGATTAGCGAGGAGCAATGGAAGGCTGCTCAGATCGACGGCATACCGGTCTGGCGCATCTACTTTTCGATCATCCTGCCCCAATTGGGGCCGGCGCTTGCTGCATCGGGCATGCTTCTCTCCATGGGCGTCATCAAGACCTATGATCTGATCGTGGCGCAGACCGGTGGCGGTCCGGGCTATTCGACCGAAGTGCCGGCAAAATTCATCATGGACAATCTGTTCGAACGCCAGAATCTCGGGCTTGCAAGCGCCGGTGCAACCGTATTGGTGCTATCCGTCGTCATGGCCGTCGCTCCGTTCCGCTATGCGCTCGCCATGCGCGCCAGAAGAAGGGGGGCGTATTGATGACGGTCCACGCCCATCCCCGTGGCCCTAAGCCATCCAAACTTAGCGTCGGCCAGGCTGGGCTCTACACCTTCCTGATCTTGTCGGCGCTGTTCTTTCTGCTGCCTCTCTACACCATGCTCGTCACCTCGTTGAAATCGATGGATGAGATCCGCCAGGGCCACATCTTCGCGCTGCCCGATACGCTTGATTTCAATGCCTGGAAAACCGCCTGGTCGGGAGCCTGCATGGGCACGCAGTGCCTCGGCGTGCGGGTCGGTTTCTGGAACTCGATCAAGATCACCGTGCCCGCCGTCGTCATTTCCGTTTCCATCGGGGCAATCAACGGTTATGCGCTATCGCTCTGGCGGCCGAAAGGCTCGAACCTTCTGTTCGGGCTGCTGATGGCCGGCGGCCTGATCCCCTACCAGATCTTCCTTTATCCTTTGGTGCGGCTGCTGGCCAATCTGAGCCTCTACAATTCGGTCGCCGGCGTCGTTCTTGTGCATGTGATCTTCGGCCTGCCGCTGGTCACGCTCTTGTTCCGCAACTATTTCGTCGCCATTCCCGAAGAGCTCTGCAAGGCAGCCCGTGTCGACGGGGCCGGCTTCTGGCGAATTTTCCTCGAGATCATGCTGCCGATGTCGATACCGATGGTGATGGTCGCCTCCATCTTCCAGTTCACCGGCATCTGGAACGACTTCCTGATCGGCCTGGTTTTCGCCGGCCACGACAATCTGCCGATGACGGTCCAGCTCAACAACATCGTCAACACCACCATGGGCGAACGCGCCTACAACGTGAACATGGCCGCCACCATCCTGACCGCCGTCGTTCCGCTCGCCATCTATTTCTTCTCCGGCCGCTGGTTCCTGCGTGGTGTCGCAGCCGGTGCCGTCAAAGGGTAATGCCATGCAGCCTGCCGTATCGGTAAAAGACCTCAAGATCGCCTATGGTGACCATACCGTCATCGAGAAGCTCTCCATCGACATCGCCCCGCGCGAGTTTCTTGTGCTGCTCGGTCCATCCGGCTGCGGGAAATCGACGCTTTTGAATGCGATCGCCGGATTGCAGGATATCCGCGATGGCGAAATGTGGATCTCCGGAAAGAACGTCACCTGGGAAGAGCCGAAGGATCGCGGCATCGGTATGGTTTTCCAGTCCTACGCGCTTTATCCGCGCATGACGGTGCGCAGGAACCTCTCCTTCGGCCTGCGCGTCGCCGGATTGCCCAAGGCCGAAATCGAGGCCCGCATCGCCCGTACCGCATCCCTCCTGCACCTGGAAACGCTGCTCGACCGCCGTCCCTCGGAATTGTCGGGTGGCCAGCGTCAGCGCGTTGCGATCGGCCGCGCCCTCGTCCGTGAGGTGGACGTCTTCCTGTTCGACGAACCGCTTTCCAATCTCGACGCCAAGCTTCGCAACGAGCTGCGCGTTGAGATCAAGAAGCTGCATCAGAGCCTCGGCAACACAATGATCTATGTGACGCACGATCAGGTCGAGGCGCTGACGCTGGCCGACAGGATCGCCATCATGAGGGACGGCGTCATCCAGCAGCTTGCGAGCCCGTCCGAGATCTATCACCGCCCGGCCAATCTCTTCGTCGCCGGCTTCATCGGCGCACCGGCGATGAACTTCATCAAGGGAGAGATTTCGATCAAGGCTGCTGCCTCGGTCTTCGAAAGCAATGGCCTGACTGTCCATCTGAGCGACTATCCGTTTCAGACACCCGTCAAGCCAGGTCCCGTAACGCTCGGGATCCGGCCAGAACATATCGTTCCGGATGGAGGAACGAGATCCCTGCCAACCATCGCCGGTATCGTCTCGGTGATCGAGCCGATGGGCGCCGACACCATTGTCTGGTTCGATTGGGCCGGGCAAAGCCTGTCCTATCGCATTATGGCCGACACCGTGCTCCAGCCTAGCGCGGCTATCGCACCCGGTCTCGATATCGCCAAGGCCTCCCTCTTCGACGCCGACGGCGTTCGTCTCTGAAATATACGGAAAAATCTATGTCTCAGACTACTTATGATGCGCTGGTCATCGGTTCGGGCGCGGCCGGCTCCTTTGCCGCCAAGGAATTGACCGCCCAGGGGCTCTCGGTGCTTTTGTTGGAAGCCGGCCCCGCCGTAACCCGGAAGGATTTCGATCCGGCTCGCAAGAAGCAGCCGGCGAGCAGCATCAACCTTTGGGAGCGCGCACGCGCCACGGTAAAGGGCCAGCCGATTCAGGCGCGCGCAGCCTTCTTTACCGAGCGCTTCAGCCATTTCTTTGTCAACGACCGAAAGAACCCCTACACAACGCCGAAGGATGCGCCTTTCCTTTGGATTCGCGGGCGCCAGGGCGGCGGTCGCCTGCATAGCTTCGGCCGCGTCTTGCTGCGCTGGACGGATGATGACTTCAAGATCCAGTCGCGAACCGGCAAGGGCGTGGACTGGCCGGTTGGCTATGACGAGCTTGCGCCCTTTTATGACGAGGTTGAAGCCTGCCTCGGGCTCTACGGCAATCCTGACGGCGTCGAGATGCTGCCAGATGGAATTTATGCACATCCGGCAAAGCTGACGCCGGCCGAACAAATCTTCAAGAGCGAAGTGGAGGGTCGCTGGCCGCAGCGGCATGTCGTGTCCTGGCGTTATATCGCCCCGGATACCGAGCGCACGCCCAAGCCCTTGAGAGAGGCGCTCGCGACCGGACGCCTGACCATCCGCCACGATGCCATCGTTCGCCGCATCGCAACGGATGAGCAAGGGATCCGGGCCACGGGTGCAGAATTCATCGATCGCGTCACCGGCAAGGTAGAGACTGTCCGCGCCGCCTTCGTGGTGCTGTCGGCCTCGCCGATCGAAAGCGTGCGGCTGCTTCTCAATTCGGCATCCGCCCGGCATCCCGAGGGGCTGGGCAACAGTTCGGGCGCACTCGGACGCTATTTCATGGACCAGCTCCCGTGTCTTGCCTTCGGTTCCTTCTCCAAGGCGAAGGGGTGGGCGGTTGACGATTCCGCCCCGACCGATCCCTTCTATAACCCTTCCGGCGGCGTCTTCGTGCCGCGTTTTGGAGCCGGTGATGCCGGTCGCGGCGATTTCGACTACCAAGGCAGCATTGGCCGGGCACCCACGCCCGATAACGAACCCGCCCGGCTGGCATTCTTCGGCTTCGGTCGCATGCTGCCCTATGCGGACAACCGCATCACCCTCAACGCAAGGCGCAAGGATGCCTGGGGAATTCCCGTTCCGCATATCCGATGCGTCATGGGCGAGGAAGAGCGCGCGCTTCTCCGCCAGCAGGAGGAGGCGCTTGTCGAGATGGTGCGCTGTGTCGGCGGTGATCTGGAGTTCATCGGGTCTCCCGCTGGTCTTAGGGAAATGGGTCGCGGCGCCTTTCCCGATGCCGATCCATTCAGCCGGCTCATGTTCCGCAAATGGTTCCGCAAAACCATGTGCATGGGAGCGGCGATCCACGAAACGGGTGGCGCAAGGATGGGGGATGACCCGCGGAACTCCGTGCTCAATCGCTACAATCAGCTCTGGGGCGTACCAAACGTCGTTGTCACGGATGCCAGTGCGTTCCCCGGCAGCGGTATCGCCGGCACGACCCTTACCGTCATGGCGTTGACAGTTCGTGCATGCCGGAGGCTTGTCCACCAGCACTGAACAAGGTCGCCTGCAAAAACTATTTGGCAGTCCGAGTACATTTATGACTGCTCTTGAACCTATTCGAACCTCGTACAACAAGCAAAAAGGGGCTTCTGGAATCTTTCGCTGACGGTTTTCAAGGGATCAAAGCGACTGCGTTGCTTTGTCGGAACCACGATACCGCAGCGCCTCAACAAGCAGCGCAAACGCCGGCGAGGACTGACGGCGGGTCGGATAGTAGAGGTGATAACCCTCCCAGTACGGACACCAGTCCTCGAGCACGCGGCGAAGACGGCCAGCCTCGAGGTGCGGCGCGGCCATGGTTTCCGGGATGAAGGCCAGCCCAAAGCCGTCGAGCGCGGCATTGAGCACCTGGAAAATTCCGTTGAACACAACCTGGCCGTCGACACGGACGCGCAGCTCCTGACCATCCTTCTCGAATTCCCAGGCATAGGTGTTGCCGTAGGTCGGCAGGCGCAGGTTGATGCAGCGATGGCCGGTCAGCTCCTGGGGCGTCGTCGGCGCTGGATTGCACTCAAAATACGTCGGCGAGCCGACAACAGCGAAGCGGGAATCGGGTGTCAACGGCACGGCAATCATGTCTTTCGCTACGACGCCGCCGAGCCGCACGCCGGCATCATATCCCGAGGCCGCGATGTCGGTCATGCCATAGTCGATGGTGATCTCCACCTTGATGTCTGGATATTTCTGCAGGAAGGGCGCCAGCTTCGGCCAGAGGATATAATCCACGGTGAAATCGATCGCCGAGATACGGAAGGAGCCTGCCGGCTTCTCCCGCAGCTCGCGCATCGTTGCCAGCTCGGCCCGGATTTCTTCCAGGCGCGGCCCTGCGACCTGCAGCAGCCGTTGCCCCGCTTCGGTCGGCGAGACACTGCGCGTGGTGCGGATCAATAGGCGGACGCCAAGGCGATCTTCCAGGGCGCGTATGGTCTGGCTCAGCGTCGGCTGCGCCATCCCCAGCTTGGCCGCAGCCCGCGTGAAACTGCGCTCGCGAGCGACAGTTAGGAATTCGGTCAGCCCGTCGAGTTCGGCCATTTATTGTCCCTGCCTATAAGTTCATTTGGATTATAGCATCTAATCAAATGACCGAGCAGGGGTTAAATTCCTCTCACAAGATCACGCTCAGCCCGAAACACTCGGGCACCAACAGAAAGCAAAGACCATGCATATTACCCGCAACGGCTCCCAGCCTTCCGGCAAGGGACCTTCCGACTGGTTCACCGGCACCGTCCGCATTGATCCCCTGTTCCAAGCCAATGATGCCCGTCGCGGCGCCGCCGGCCTCGTGACATTTGAACCGGGTGCCCGCACCGCCTGGCACACCCACCCGCTCGGCCAGACGCTGATCGTCACTGCCGGCCTCGGCCTAGTGCAGCGCGAAGGCGGCCCCATTGAGGAAATCCGCCCGGGCGATGTGGTGTGGTTCGAGCCCGGTGAAAAGCATTGGCACGGCGCCGCGCCCAAGAATGCAATGAGCCACATCGCCATCCAGGAAAACCTCGACGGCAAGGTCGTCGATTGGATGGAACAGGTCACAGACCAGCAATACGGCGCCTAAGCGCCATTCGAATTCGGAGAACGATCATGATCAAAGATAAAGTGGTAATCATCACCGGCGCGTCGTCCGGTATCGGCGAAGCTACTACCAAGCTGCTGGCCCGTAAGGGCGCCAAGGTCGTGCTCGGCGCACGGCGCGAAGACAACCTCAAGGCCCTCGCCGAGGTGATCGGCCGCGACGGCGGCCAGGCTGTCTACCAGGTGCTGGACGTGACCAACCCGGCCGAAAACAAAGCCATCGTAAAGTTGGCCAAGGAGACCTTTGGCCGCGTCGATGCGATCTTCCTGAATGCGGGCCTGATGCCGAGTTCCCCGGTGTCGGCGCTGAAGACCGACGAATGGGAGCAGATGGTGGACGTCAACATCAAGGGCGTGTTGCACGGGGTCGCCGCCGTCATGCCGGAGTTTAGTGCCCAGAAATCCGGGCACATCCTCGCAACTTCGTCGGTCGCCGGCCTGAAGGCCTATCCGAATGGGGCCGTCTACGGCGGCACGAAGTGGTTCGTGCGCAACTTCATGGAAGTGCTACGCATGGAATCGGCCATGGAAGGCACCAATATCCGTACCGCGACGATCTACCCGGCCGCGATCAATACCGAGCTGCTGGACACCATCACTGACAAGGGCGCGTCCGATGCAATGCGCGGGCTTTATGCCAAGTTCGGGATTTCACCGGACCGCATCGCCGACATCGTCGCCTTTGCGCTCGATCTTCCCGAGGACACGACCGTGAACGAGTTCACCGTCGGCCCGGCCAGCCAGCCTTGGTAAAGAGGGCAGAGCCATGCCTCACGTTATCGTCAAAATGTACGCTGGCCGGTCCGAGGCGGAGAAATCCGCTTTGGCCGAGGAAATCACCCGCGCCGTCACTAAGACCCTTGGCTACGGGCCCAATTCCGTGTCGGTCGGCATCGAGGATGTTGCGCCGAGGGATTGGGCCGAGAGCGTGTTCAAGCCGGACATCACCGGTAAGGCGAGTACGATCTACAAGCAGCCCGGATATAAGCTTTCGGATTTGTGACCCATGACCGCCGCCGTGTCCACTCTCGCTGTGTCCAAGCCATCGGTCATTGCAGCACTCACGCCAATCATGGCCGTGGTCCTGGTCGCGTTTCTTGTCATCGGCCTCGGCCTGCCCGTGCTGCCGCTGCATGTTCACCAGACGCTCGGATTCGGCACCATCCTCGTCGGCTGTGTGACGGGCAGCCAATTCGCGGCGTCCCTTTTCTCGCGTTTCTGGTCGGGCCATACGAGTGACTTCCACGGCCCGAAAGTCGCCGTGATCGTCGGCCTGGCGGGCTCGTCGGTGGCAGGCGTTATTTATCTCCTGTCCCTCTACGCCGTCCCGAATCCGACCATCTCGGTAATCATGCTTTTGGTTGGGCGCGGCGTGCTCGGCGCCGCCGAGAGCTTCATCATCACCGGGGCAACCGTGTGGGGCCTAGCCCGCGTCGGGGCGACCAATGCCGGCAAGGTCATTGCTTGGATGGGCACGGCAATGTTCGCGGCGTTCGCCGGCGGCGCGCCAATCGGCGTGGCGATCTACGGCCGATACGGATTCGCGGGAACCGCGGCCGCCACCGCCCTCGCCCCGCTGGTCACGCTGGCGCTTGTCGCCCTGCTTCAGGGTGTGACGCCCGAACGCAGGGAACACCACGGCATGCTGTCCGTCGTGGGCAAGATCTGGATGCCGGGTCTGGGCGCCGCGTTCAGCAGCATCGGCTTCGGTGTCATTCTTTCCTTTGCCACGCTCCTGTTCACCACCCACGGCTGGACGCCTATATGGCTGGCCTTCACCTCCTATGCCGGTGCGCTGATCGTTGCCCGCCTTGTGTTCGGCCACCTGCCCGACAAGATTGGCGGTGCCAGGGTCGCCCTTGCCTGCGCCCTGATCGAGGTTGTTGGCCTTGCATGCATGGGGCTGGCCTCCTCGGTCGTTTTGGCCGCGATCGGCGCCGCCCTGACCGGCCTCGGCTATGCGCTCGTCTTCCCGGCCCTCGGCGCCGACGCCGTCCGTCGAGCGCCGCCGCAGAGTCGAGGTATGGCGATGGGTGCCTATACCGCCTGCCTTGACCTCGCGCTGGGAGCGTCGGGTCCATTGCTTGGGCTGGTCGCCAACCATACCGGCTTCAGCGATGCGTTCCTGGTCAGTTCATTCTGTGTGCTTTGCGTGATCCCGATCGCGCTTCGATTGAAGTAGCAGGCGCTGCCCTTCGGCTATTTTACTCGACTAGGGCGAAGCAGAATTACGTGCAGCTGAAAGGACTCGAACCCATGCTCCGCCCGAGCGCTGGCCGACGGAGCGATCGACGCGCTCGCCAAGCGCGAAGCGTTGATCCGCGACCTTCGCATCGAAATCGATCGCGACTAATGTTTAAAACTAGAACTCCGAACTTCTCGATGTAATCAGAAATTGCCGGGAGACTGCGCGATCAGTTGGCGAGCATTGCGCTAACAAGTTGCGCCGTGCGCGGCGCCAAGGTCAACCCGATGTGCCCATGTCCGAAGGCGAGAATGACGTCCCTGCCGCCTTTCGAAGGCCTGATGACCGGCACGGAATTGGGCATTGAAGGCCGAAACCCAAGCCAGCAACGACTTGGTGCCCCAAGTTCGGGGAAGAATCTGCGCGCATTCCTCACAAGGGCTTGCGTAAGCCGCGGATTCCCGGGAGCCGTCAATCCGCCGAGCTCCACCAGGCCGGCAACACGCAGCCGCCCCTGCATCGGGCAAAAATAAAAGCCATGGGCGGTCGGGCAGACCGGCCGCTCGATCGGCAATCCCGGCATGTCATATTCAATATGATAGCCACGTTCGGTATCAAGCTGCACGGGATCGCCGAGCGATGCAGCCAGTTTGCGCGAGTGGGCACCGGCAGCAATGACGACCGTGCGGGCGCGCAGCTCATAAGCCGAAGCTGTGATACGCAGGCCGCTTCGCTCGCGCAGGATGTCGGTCGCCGATGCCGGAACGAATTCCACGCCTGCCCGCTTCACGGCTGAAGTCAGGAGGCGCATCACCTCGCCCGGATCGCTGAGATTGATGGCATTCGGGAAGAAAACCCCGCCTTCGAATCCTGTGAAGCGAGGCTCGAGGCCGGTCACCTCGCCGGCCGAGAGAAGTTCTTGCGAAACGCCATAGCTGCGACGCAGCTCTATGTCCGCGCCAGCCGCTTTGAACGCCTTTCGCGTCTCATAGAGATAGAGACAACCCTTTGCGGACAGAAAGTTCGACGCGTTTATCTCCGAGGCGAACTCCATCCAGGCGGAGGCGGCATCTGAAACAAGCTCGGCGATCCGGCCGGCATTTTCGCGATAGCGATGTGGGAGAGACTCGTAAGCAAACCGGGCAAGCCAAGGAAACAGGGTCGGCAACGCCGATGTTCGGACGGCCAAAGGACTATCCGGACTAAGGATAAGCGACAGGAAATTTCGAAGCACCGATGGGGTTCCGACTGGGATGATAGCGTAGTCCGCCACAGTCCCCGCATTGCCATAGGAAGCACCTGAACCGGGCTCGTTCGGTTCAATGACGATAACCTCGCGCCCATCGGCGCGAAGCCGGAGGGCGATCGCAAGACCAATGACGCCGCCGCCCACGACGGTGATATCTGTCGAAATCCGTTTCATTTCATCCATATTTTTCAGAGAAAAGCAGTCACCGGCGCAGTCGGAAACACCGGGCCGGCACGGTTGGAATCGTCGCGCTCAACCTGGTTTTGCGTATCTTGCGACATAGGCAACGGTTCGAGGCTCCCTGGGATTGTCGAGCACGTCCGCAGCCGGACCCTGCTCGATAATCCGACCGCCGTCGATGAAGACGACCCAATCCGATACCTCCCGGGCAAATGGGAGTTCATGCGTGACGATGATCATCGTCATCCCATCCCTTGCAAGTTCGCGCATCACACGCAGCACTTCGCCGGTCGATTCCGGATCGAGCGCAGAGGTCGGCTCGTCAAACAGGAGCACGGTCGGCGAGAGCGCGAGAGCGCGCGCAATCGCAACGCGCTGCTGCTCGCCGCCTGACATTTGCTCGGGATAAGCCAGTGCCCGGTGTACAAGGCCAACCCGGGTCAGCAACCGCACGGCACGCTCCACCGCCTCACGCTCGCCGACGGCCGCCGCGTGCATCTGCGCGAGGACAACATTTTCCACCGCAGTCAGATGCGGAAACAGATTGAAGCGCTGAAACACCATACCGACCCGCTGGCGCAGCTTTGCAAGGTCCTTGCAGATCACCGTTCCATTTAAAAAGATCACTTCACCGTTTATTTCGATGGCGCCATCTTCGGGCTGCTCAAGCAAATTCACGCAGCGCATGAGCGTCGTCTTGCCACCGCCGCTCTGCCCGATGATGCTGACAATCCGTCCGCGTGGAACATCGAGGTGTATGCCGTCGAGCACCAGCCTTCCGTCGAAGGATTTTCGAAGCCCCCTGATCTTGATCGCGGCGGTGTTGTCGGCCGTGGTCACATGGCGCTTTGCTTCGACTGCTATCTGAGCCATTCGTCTAGCCTCCCGTTTGAATCAAGGCTCTCGCCAGGCGGAGCCGCCGCCTGCGGCCAAACGACAGGGGTATGCCCGCATGTATGGTGCGCTCGAGCCAGAGAAGGCATTGCGAGACGGGATAGCAAACGGCGAAATAGATCATCGCAATCACCAGATAGACTTCAAGTGACCGAAACGTCTCCGAAGCAATCAGTTGCGCCCTGGTCATCAGCTCCGCTGCAGAGATGGTCACCAGCAGCGACGTCGATTTCAGAAGGTCGACGAACATCGTATTGGTGCCCGGCAGTGCAAGGCGGAGTGCCTGCGGCAGGATCACATGACCGAACGTGGTGGCACGGCCAAGACCCAGTGCATGCGCCGCCTCGTTCTGGCCCGAATGAATGCCCGCAATGGCAGCTCGAAAGATTTCCGAGAGATAGGCCGCATAGAACAACACCAGGCTCAGCACGCCGGCCACGAAAACGCTGAATCTGATCCCGACCGATGGCAAGCCGAAGTAGGTGACGAAGATGATGGCAAGCAAGGGCACATTCTTGAAGACTTCGGTGTAGATGGTGGCCGGCAGCCGCAGGATGCGCAACCGATTGCGGCGCATCAAGGCAAGCACCAGCCCCAAGATCGCTGCCCCAACGAAACTGGACGCCGTATAGGCAAGGGTCCGCAAAAGACCCCCGCCGAGATTGCCCGCATAGTCGCTCCAGGGAACTTGAAACAATTGAGCAAGAGATTGCCAAAAGCTCATGTCCGTTCCCCCCACTCAATCGGTGACGGATGGTGGTGACCAGGTCTGCGGACGGTCGACGCCGCGGCGCTGTGCCGCCATATCCGGCGACGGGACCAGGAACTGCTTGGGATCGCCGCCCCATTTCGTCACGAGCGTGGCGAGCGAGCCGTCCTTATACATCGCATCGATCTGGTCCGAGATCGCTTGGGTCAGTTTCGGAGCCTGTTTGGGCAGATAGAAGCCAGTCATATAGGGCTGAAAATATTTATAATCCGGATGAGCGGCAACTTGCTCCGCAGTCGGTGGATTGAGATAGGCAACCCGGAACTTCATATCTGGTCGTTGTTGTTGCTGATAGATAATCAGCAGCGGATCGAGAAATCCGACATCGATCCTTCCCGAGGAAAGATCCGAGAAAACGCTGTCGGCCGCCGGGTAGGTGCGCGCATCGGCCTTCGGGACTTCGGCGATCGACTTGGCCCAGACATATCCGGTCACCGTGCCGAGTGCCTTACCCTCCAGGCTCTTTACGTCGGGATAGGAAGCATCGCCATGCACGGCCATGGCCGGCGGCGAATAGTAGGGCGGGTCGGTGAACAGGCCAACCTTCTGACGCGCATCGGACCATGCGATGCCGCCGATGGTGATGTCGGCACGTTGGGACTGTACCGCGGCGAGCATGCCGGGGAAATCGGTCACCGTTGTCTCGATCTTGAGGCCAAGCTTCTTGGCGACGGCGTCGAGAATGTCGCTGTCGAGCCCGACCAGCTTTTCATCCTTCAATGCCGTGTAGGGCATATAGGGCTCTATCGCGACCTGCAATACGCCCGGCTTCAGCGTTTCCAGATCCGCGGCATTTACAACCGTTGATATGGAAATCATTCCAAGACTAAAGCCAAGGATTGCCGTCGCCCCGCGTTTGAAGCGGGAAATCAGGAAAATGTCGTTGTTATTCATGGTCACCCTCCTTATATTTTTGTAATATATTACAGCGTATATTATCGAAGCTTGTTGTCAAGTGATTCAATGGGAAGCGTTCCGGATCACTCTCAGGATGGAGACGAGGTGGATGGACACTTGGATGTCGGAGGAGATGCTCGACGACCCGGAAGCGTCGCTGACTTTGGCCGAACGCACCTATTTGCAGCTGCGCGAAGACATCATCACGGTGCAGCTGGCACCAGGTACCATCCTGAAGGAAAACGACGTGATGCGACGGCTCGACGTTGGCCGTACACCTGTCCGCGAAGCCTTCCTGCGGCTGCAACGCGACGGTTTTGTCGATGTCAATGCACGCCGCGGCACCTTCGTCAGCAGGATCGACATCAGCGATCTAACGGCGATCTACGAGGCAAGAGCACGGATCGAATCCTGGGCAACCCGGCTGGCGGCGGAGCGGCGGCGCGAGCCGGAGCGCCGCGAAGCCGGCGAACTGATTGAAGCGCTAAAGGCGCTTTCTCTCCCATCGGAACTGGATGCGCTACTTGCGCTCGACCGGCGTATTCATCGGTTCATCTATCGGTGCGCCAAGAACCGGTATCTGTTCGATACGCTCGACCACTACCACAATCTTTCGCTCCGGATTCTCCATGTCGCGATGCGCCGGTTTCCGGAACTGGCGCCGGAACTCGATAAGGTCGTGCAGGAGCAGATCCTTATGCTGGAGGCCGTCTGCCGCGGAGATGCCGATACTGCTGAGCAGATCGCCTTGCACCATGTTCTCAGTTTCGAACAGGAAGTTCGCAAGGTCATTTAACTTTAATGCTCTTGAAAAGATCAGAACCGACGACCATCAGGCGCGAGATGCAACATATCTCTGCGCACTAATTTGACTACTCTTAAGTTTTCCAATGTTTTCGAGCGAACAGCGACCCGTCCGTTTTCTGAGATGGTCTTTGCTTTTCACTCAACACGCAATCGTTTCCCCACAGTCATTAGCATCCTGTCTGCACTTCTTGCGCCGAGCAGCGACAACGAAATATTCCTGCCGGAACTGGCGAGTGGAAACGTCAGTTGCGGACAACCGCTTAGGCCTGACAGGCAGAGAAGCTTGATGCAGGCGGAACGAAACGCTGCGAAGCTTTCCGGTGCGGCATCCCGCTTTGGCGGGCTCATCGTCAATGTCGGAAGTACCACAACCACATCGTCACGGAATAATCGGTCGATCTCTCTTGAGAAGTGCTCTCGAACCCGACGCGCCTCGCGCACCTCTCCGACGTCCAAACGCGATCCTGACAGAAGACGCGCGGCGATGTCTGGTGCGATAGCCTGCGGGCTTCGCTCGAAAATGGATCTGTTGCTTTCCCAGGCTTCCTTTTGAAGAACAGTGACGAATGCAGCAGCAAGTTCCTCTAAGCTGAAGGAGCCAATGCTGCCTGCTACGCGAACAGGGATGGCCGCCGACCGAAGGAGGGCGATCGTTTCGTCTGCCGTATCGTCTTCGATGCTATCAAAGATATTCTCGACGATAAGAACAGACGACAGGCGATCGTCTGCCGTAGGTACCCCGACGGCACTCATGAGTGCGACCATCGACTCCAGGCTTCTCGTCATAAAACCCGGGACATCGAAGCTCGGCGCAAGGGGATGCAATCCTCCAATGTCGAGGCTTCCGTGTGTCGGCCGCCAGCCAACGAGACCGTTGATGGCGGCCGGCAGTCGGATGGAGCCGGACGTATCCGTTCCAAGGCCGATATCCGCAAGGCCTGCGGCAACCGCGACGGCCGAGCCCGACGACGAGCCGCCCGGAATTAGGTTAGGATCGGAAGGATTGATCGGCATACCGAAATGGATATTGCCGCCGATAAGGGAATAGGCAAGTTCGTCGGTATTGGTCTTGCCTACGAACCGGGCGCCTGCACCCAAAATCCTCTGGACCAGGGGTGCCGTCGATGTCTTGACGCCGGAGGCGGCAAGCAACACAGCATTGCCGGCCGCCGTTGGATAGCCGGCAACATCGAAAAGATCCTTGACCGCCAAGCGATGGCCAGAAAGCGGGCCCATGGCCGCATGCCCGACATATGCATCGGGATAGGGCATGAATGCATTCCACCGGTCTTGCACGTGCCTGTTCCCTAGATCTTCAGATGCTGCAGAACGCGGCCGCGGCTATCGAGACCATTGGAACTTTCGTCCTCGATCGTCCCGAGTTTGAGAATAGCCCAGCGATCCGCCACCGAAAGGGCGAAGTCCAGGTTCTGCTCGACCAGAAGGATGGTCGTGCCGCGCTTCTCACGATCGTCCCTCAATGCGTTGGCGATGTTGTGGACGACGGAAGGTTGCAGGCCCTCGGAGACTTCATCAATCAGGAGCACCTTTGGCCGCAGCATCAGTGCACGCGCCAGGATCAGCATCTTCTGTTCCCCGCCCGACAGGGTTCCGGCCTTCTGCGCCAAGCGGTCCTCCAGGAACGGGAAATAGCCGTAAACCCGGTCCAGCGCGGATGCCAGGTCCCGATCGCTTTTCAGCGCCAGGCGCAGATTGTCGCGGATGGAAAGATCCTGAAACAGCGGCAGCTCCTGGGGGACGTAGCCGATACCGGAGGCGATCAACTCCGCGGGCTTCCTGCCGGTGATCGCGGTGCCGTCTACCTCGATCTTGCCTTCGCCGACACGCAGGAAACCAAGAATCGTCTTCAGTAGCGTCGTCTTGCCCATGCCGTTCTTGCCCATCAGCGCGAATATCTCCCCCGACCGGATGGCGAGCGACACACCGTTGACGACATCGACCGCGCCATATCCGCTCGATACACCGCTGAGCTTGAGTTTGAACGCTTCATCCATGGGCGCCTCCCGCGTAGATGGTGCGGACCGTTTCGGAATTGACAACCTCATCCACCGTGCCGTCGAGGACGAGCTTGCCCTGGTGGAGAACCACGATGCGGCTCGATATATTGCGCACGAAATCCAGATCGTGCTCGACCAGGATGGCGGCAAACCCCATCTCGTCTGTCAGCTTCCTGAGAATGGCGCCGATGGTCATGCGCTCGGTCTTGGTGAGGCCCGCCGTCGGTTCGTCGAGAAGAATGACACGGGGTTCCAGGGCGACCACCATCGCCAGTTCGAGAGCCTGCCTTTGACCATGCGACAGCAGCGATACCGGCTTGTCCAGCATATCCGCCATGCCCGTCAGCGTCAGGATCTCGATTGCGGCCGCAGGCAGTGTGATCTCGGCAAGCGATCGCGTCGGGCTGGGTGTCTCATGGCTGAGACGAGCCATTTTCAGGCATTGACCGATAGTCATGCTGTCGAAGATGCTGGCGATCTGGAATTTGCGCCCGACGCCGAGAGCCACGATCCGTTCCGGCGCGCGACCGGCAATGTTTGCGCCACAGATGTCCACCTGGCCCTCGATCTGCTGAGTACCGTCGGAGAGACAGCGCATCAGTGTGGTCTTGCCGGCACCGTTCGGGCCAACGAGGCTGACGAGTTCTCCTCTTCCAATTTCAAGGTCGATGCCCTTGAGGACGGAGAGGCTGCCATAGGACTTGCCGAGACCGCGGATCGACAGAAGGCTTTTGCCTGCGACGCCGCGATCATTGAAGCCTATGCGCGCCGATAGTGACTTCAAAGTGCTGTTGGAGCTTCCCGATTGCAGGAAACGCGTCGCAAGAGATGCGAGGCCTCCCGGCAAGACGATAATCATGAGGACGAAGAGCGCGCCGACGATCAGTTGCCACAGAAAGGGCAGATCGCCGGAGAGACTGGCGCTCAGATAATCGATACCGATTGCCCCAAACAAGGGGCCGACAATCGTTCCGCGACCCCCGAGCGCCGTCCAGACGACGAGTTCGGTTCCGAAAACGAAGCCGGTATTCTCGGGCGCAACGACACCAGACGCATTGGCGTAGAGGAAGCCCGCAAGGCCGCATACGCCGGCGAGAACACCTGTCAGGGCGATCTTAAGCGCAGCCGGATTCATACCCAGATAGGCGACGCGCGCTTCGTTGTCGCGGATCGCCACGAGCAACCGGCCGGCATCGGAGCGGACAAATGCTATCGCGAGAACGGCCAGTGTGAAGAGGCACGCGCCCGACAGGCGAAAATAGCCGGGAAGCCCGAGCGGCAGAGTATCGTAACCGACAAGACCGCTCGAGGAGCCGGTCCAGATACCGCCCGAGAAGACCAGCTGCGTGATGACGATCGGCACAACGAGCGAAATCACGGTGGCATAGAGCGACGTCGACCCGTGATAGAACGACAACCAGCCAACCGCGAGACCGAGCAGGAGCGGCACGAGGATAGCGGCGGCAAACGCGAGGAGGAATAAGGCCGGGCTTGCGCCGATATGGGTGAGAACCATGGCGGTGGCATAGGCACCAACACCAAAGAATGCGGCCTGTCCGAAGGTGAGAACGCCCGTATAGCCCCAGAGCAAGTCGACGGTAATCGCCAGCATGGCGTAGATCATCGACCGCGTGAGGACGTTGAGACTGAAGCGGCCGAGAAACATCGGTCCAAAGACGATCAGCAGGATCGCTGCGAGCGCCAGCAGCAGCAAAAGGATAAGCCGAAGTTTCTGTTTATCAGGCACGGGCAAATCCTTTCGGGCGTATGCGCAGTGTGACGGCGCAGAGGACGGCCACGGTGATGCCGCCGAGGATAGGACTGAAATAGGTGCTGACCAGCACTTGAGCAGCCCCGAAGATGAGACAGGCGGCAGCAAGCGCGCCGAAAGAGGAGCCTGCTACCATCACCAGCATGAATGCGCCCGTCAGCCAGGCGACACCCATATTGGGATCGACGCTCGTCAGCGGCGCGAGCAGCACGCCGGCCAAGGCGGCAAGGCCTGCGCCGATCATGAAAGTGGCGAGCCGCACCTTTTCCGTATCGATACCAAGCGCGCGTGCCAGCGTTTCGTTCATGATGACGGCCCGGGCGGAAAGACCAAGCCGTGTCCCATCCAAAAGAAGGGTGAAGCCGAGGCCTAGAATCATCGCGGCGGCAATGGCGAAAAGGCGATAGGATGAATAGCCGACGCCTAACAGATCGAAAGTGCCGGGTAGTAGCGCCGGGGTGAACTGCACGTCGCGGCCAAACCAGAGCGTGATGAGCTGGCCGATGACGATGCCAAGACCCCAGGTCGCAAGAATGGCATCGAGTGGCCGGCGATACAGAGGCCGGACGATGAACCGTTCGGCGATACCGCCAAGAACGGCTCCGACTAGGAAGGCGAAGGGAATGGCAAGCCACGGGTTGAGGCCGAACCCGCTGACGACGACAGCGCAGTAAGCTCCGATGGTCAACCATGCGCCATGCGCGAAATTGATGATCTTCAGCACGCCGAAGATCGCAAGCAGCCCGGCGGCAACGATGAAGAGAATGGCCGCGGTGCTGACGATATCGAGAAAGAGCGTCATTTCTGGAACTCCGATGTGGCGGCGGGGCATCCTGCCCCGCCACTCTGGTTTCAGAGTTTCGGGCACTGGTTGCCGGGATCGACATCCTTGAAGCTATCGACGACCGCGACGCTGCCGTCATCCTTTACCTGGCCAAGATACATGGTCAGCGGCGCGTGATGCTGCTTGTTCATCGAGATCTTGCCGCGCGGGCCGGTGAAGGATACCTCGGGAAGAGCCTTGAGAACCTTTGCCGTATCGGTGCTGCCAGCTTTCTCGACGGCTGCCTTGTAAAGGTAGATCGCTTCATATTGCGGGACGGAAAGGTCGTTGGGCGTGCGCAGTTCCTTGCCGAACCTCTTGTCCATGGCCGAGAGAAACGCCTTGTTTTCGGGGCCGTCGATACCGGTCACGTAGGAAGCGGAGAGAAAGATGCCCTTGGCATCCGCGCCCATGCTTTTGGCGGTACCCTCGTCGACGGCGAGATTGCCGTAAGGCAGGGTGACGCCGGCCGAGCGCAATTGCTTGGTCAAGGTCACGTTCGGCGCGCCGCCGGCCGTCGAGGTGATGATGGCGTCGGCCCCGGAGGACTTGATCTTGGAGATGATCGCCGTCCAGTCGCTGCCGTCCATCGGTAGATATTCCTCGCCGACAACCTGGGCGCCGGCTTTTGCGATATAGCCCTTGGCAAAGCTCAGCATGCCGCGCCCGAAGGCATAATCCGAACCGATGAGGAAGAATTTCTTCGCGCCCTGCTTGCTGATGAAATTGTCGACGACGGGTGGGACCTGCTGTTCGGGAACCCAGGCATTGACGAAAAGATTGGTATTGCAGGATTTGCCTTCGTAGAAGGACGTGTAGATATACGGCACATCACCCTTGGAAATGATCGGCAGTCCGGCATTGCGAGCAGCACTCGTCTCCATGGAGATGACGACATTCACCTCCTTCTGGAAGACAAGGGAATCGAAGGCCTTTTGCGCGCCGGCCGCACCGGATGCGTCGTCGGCGATCTCAACCGCCAGTGGGCGCCCGAGCACGCCACCTTTGGCATTGATCTCCTCGACGGCGAGTTCCGCAGCCTGAACGACGGACGGCGCGACCACGCTGTTTGCGCCGGAAAGCCCGACCGGTACGCCGATCTTGATCGGGTCGGCGGCAAAGGCTGCAGTGGCGTATGCCGCCGATGCCAGTGTGAGGAGGATGGTTTTCATTTGCATTTTTGTTCCCTTTTTCTTGATTTGGGTTGATATCATTACCCGTAGACATCTGCGCGGCGGTCGCCGAGCAGATGATTGAAGCTGTTGAGCGTGCGAGTTTCCGTCACGCTCGACAGATCGATTTGCGCAAGGAGGATTTCCTCGCGATCCGCGCTCGCCGGACCGGACACTGGCCAACCTTGAGGGCCGACAATAATGCTGCGGCCGATGAAGGGCTGACCCCGCTCGATGCCGATCCGGTCGGCGCAGGCGATGTAGAGGCCGTTCGTGTGGGCGGCGGCCTTGTGCAGAATATTGGCCATCGGCTCGAGAGCGCTTTCCGCGCCCGCCATCGGCACCCAGTTGGTGGGCACGCAGACCAGCTCGGCGCCGGTCAGCGCCAGCTCGCGAAACGTTTCGGGAAACCAGCCGTCGTAGCAGATCGCGATACCGATGCGCCCGAAGGGCAGATCAAAGACCGGTAGCCCGAGATCGCCTTTTTTGAAGAGACGATTCTCGTTGTTCCATAAGTGAAGCTTGCGGTATTTGCCGATATATCCTTCGGGACCGCAGAGAAGAGCGCTGTTGTAAAACCGGTCACCGTCCTGCTCGGCTATGCCGCTGACGATGTAGAGGCCGAGCTCCCGGGCAAGGCGGCATAACACCTCGGCACTCGGGCCGCCGGGCACCGGTCCGGCCAATGCCGCAACCTCGTCGCCGTCCCGGAAGCTGTAACCGCTATCGGCCAGCTCAGGCAGAACAAGGATCTCCGCACCCTGGGCTTTCGCCGTCCTCGCCAACCGCTCGATGGCAGCAAGATTATGGACGCGATCACCGACGATCGGTTCGAACTGGACGGTCGCGACGGTTACCGTCCGCGTGGTTGAGGCCTTGACGCTCAATCTTGTCTCCAAACGCAAAAAACCTCTGGCACGGAATTCAATCCGTGAACCAGAGGCTACATAGCCACAATGTGAAAGCGGCAGCCCTGCCGCTGAGCAAACCTGCTCGTTGCCATTAAGCTTTCACGTAACGACGTGACCGTCAAGCGGCTCTGTCAGACATTTTCAAAAATCGTCGAGCGATAGTGCCGGGGTTTAGAGTTCACTTTTTCCGCCAATGGACAATCCGAGGCTTTTCATCGTGTCTTGCGCGGCAATGATGGATTCGGCGATTGTCGCCATGGGAACGCGCTTCGACGTTGCCTGATCGCGCAAAAGCTTATAGGCCGCCTCCTCGTCAAGGCCGTTCATGACCCGCAGCGCCGAAACGGCTTTTTCGACCAGCCGGCGGCTTTTCAATGTTTCCTCGAGTTTCTGAACCTTGCCGGCGAGCCTCTTTTCGTAGCTCTGCCGATAACGCGCCAGAGCAAACTGCGTGAGGATGCCGAGAGGCCGTAGCGGTTTGCTGATGACGCCATGGGCGTTGAGATCGATGATCGCCTGAAGCGCCGTCGGGCTCTCATAGGTCAGGATGGCGATGATCGCCGTTTGCTGGAGGTCGATGATCTGCAACGCGTGTTCGACGTGCACGTCCTCGACTTGCAGGAAGATGGTGTCGGCGTCGGGAGGCAACGCGGGCGGCAATGGCCAGGTCGCCCTGACCTCGCAACCAAGGCGTTTCAGATGCGCGATCAATGTGTTGCCGTCTTCATCGCGTGGGTGAACGACCAGAACGCGCGCACGCCGCAGATCCTGAATGATCCTGCTTGGTCCCGCCATCTCAGGCCTCCAGCCAAACGTCTTCGAAACGCGAAGCCGTCAGATATGGATCCGGCCGGACCGGGCCGGGCGCTTGCCAGGCGATGTCGAATAGCCCGTCGGCTCGCGCGATGCCGATGCGCGGATGCAGCCAGAGGTGACGGGTATCGGCGTCGAAGTTAATACGGCCTTCGGGGGCAAGAAAATCCTCCATGAGAATTTCTTCGGAAATGCGATGGGTTTCAAGCGAGCCGGCCCGAGCAAGCGCCCGGGCGAAAAGATGAACCTGCGCGTAGGCCGGCTGCGACCAGACGCTCGTAGTCACCTCCTCGCCGAACCGGTTTTTGAAGGCGCTGACGAAACGGTCATTCGCCTCATTTTCAACCGTCTGGAAATAGGTCGCCGAGAGAATGTGGCCGGTGCAAGCATCCGCTCCGATCTCGCGTATCTCCGTCTCTGCCATAGTCAGACTGGCAATCGGAACCCGCTCGCGATCTATGCCAGCCTCGGCATACATGCGATAGAAGCGCTGTGCCGGCCGGCCGATAATCGTCGAGAAAATGGCGTCCGGCTGGAGGCGAATGATGTCGGAAATGACCGACCGCAGCGTCTGCTCGTCGACATGAAGGGGAAGATACCGCTCGCTGACGACCTCGCCACCCTTTGCCTCCACCACGTCCCGCATGACCCGATTGGACTCGCGCGGATAGATATAGTCCGCGCCGACGAAGAATATCCGGCGTCCATGGTTGCGCAGCAGGTATTCGGCGAGCGTAAAGGTGTTTTGGTTGAGGGTGGCGCCGGTGTAGACCACATTCTCGGAATATTCGAAGCCTTCGTACATCGAGGGGTAAAATAACAGTCCGTTATGCCGCTCGACAATCGGCAGCACGGCTTTGCGGCTGGCTGACATCGACGCGCCGAAGATGATATTGACGTCGTCGTCGGCTAGGAGGCGCCGCGCCAGATTGCGATAGGCGGTTTGATCGCCGCCCGGATCATAGGCGATCGGAACGATGGGCTTGCCAAGCACGCCTCCGGCCGCATTGACCTCTTCGATCGCAAGTGCGGTGCCAAGAAAGTGCTCGGTTTCCGTGATTTCGCTGATTCCGCTTCTGGAAAACAGCACTCCCACCCGCCATTCGGAGCTTGTCATCTTCGCCATTTCCGACCTAGTTGGAGGTTCAAAAGCAGGGAACGCACTAGCTCCGCGCTTTCGACTTCCATACCCATAGTGCTTTTCCATGTGATGCCGCAAGCCGGTCCGACTCAAGCTGCGGGAGAAAGCGGCGAACACCAGATCAGCCAGGACCATCGCCTTGCCGGTGCAATCATCGATCCTGCGACACGAACGTTCTTACCGCAGGTAAGGTGAGAGCGTCGTTTGATTTCTCGCTGACTTTTTTAGGAGGCTGAGTGGCGTTGCAAGCGGCGCGTTGCGAGCCCGCCTCCATTTTTCAAATTCGCTCGCTCTTGATAGGTATCATAACCAACGACCCAGTTATCACAAATTCCCTGTATAGCAAATTCGTTAGGTAAGCCAATAACTTGGCCTGACCGGAATGACTGATTGGGGGCCGAAAACGGTCTGGCAGGCCATACCGCCGCCACGGCAAATGCAGCCGCGATGTCCGCAATTTGACGAGGTGAACATACCGTACACATAGCCGAGGTTAGGTCTTTACCCGCTCGCGGAGATAGGTGGTGAACCGGTCGGTTACCGTCGCTCTCGGTCTCCTCGGACCATACGCGGGAGCCTCCAGTCCACGTTCGATATATATTTACGGGCCGTTTTGCGATCCATACCCGTCTGCCTGGCGATCACCGACACCGGCAGACCTTGTCGATGTAGATCCAGGATCATCGTTCTCTCCTCAGCTTGATCACCCGAATCCCCTTTCCGACCATCGGAAAGAGTCTTGGCGATGACGTGCCGCCGGCCTTCAGGGCGCGCCTCGGAAGACCGGCGGCACCTCAAACTCGGGAGGATTCAGACAGCCCTATTGAGGAATATTCCCGCGGTACTGACGGCAACAGTCGCGGTGTTCGTAGGGACAGATTGCGCTCCCTAAATGTTAAGGATTTTCAGCTATTTCCTGCGTTAGCTTGTGTGGACGCGGGCCGGGGCATGAACCCCCTACAAGGTGAGGCTTGGTGCCGCGGCTCTCGGGTGAAGGGCGCGCATGTTCAGGCTTGAGCTAAAGGCGTCTGCGCTAGACAAACCTTGGGTTTCAATCTCCCGGTTAATGCACTCTTAGGGCTGGTTCTCTATCGGCGCGCAGGGGAGGAACGGTGTGCGCGGAGCGCTGACAGCATTGCGGAAAGACCATCGAAGCCAACAGAGTGACCATCTCGAGGTTCCTTTGTTTTCCCCGGAACAGTGGCTCGACTCCCTGACGCCAGTCGCTGTTTGGCGACTGCTGATCCTCAGCTTGATCTGTATCGCAAGCTTAGATTGGCTTTTCCAAGTCAGCGGCATCCACCATGTCGGTTCGCTCTATATGCTGCCAGTTTGTATTGCCTGCTGGTGCTTCGGTTTCAAAACAGGAATGGGCATCGCGATCGCGGAAATCATTTTATCGGTCGTGACCTTACTGGGACTTTCCGGTCATCTGGATACGAGCGCGATCGTCGAGTTGGTGATACAACTTATCAAGTTCGGATGTGCGGCTGCTGTCGTGACGCGCTTCCGGCAAAGTTTCGACCGGGAGCGTCTCCTCGCGCGGCGGGATTGGATGACAGGAATTTTGAACAGGCAGGAGTTCCAACGCCAGGCTGAAGCAATGCTGGCATCGGCAACGGCACGCAATCGGTCTTTGCTACTTGCCTATTTCGATCTCGATGGCTTCAAGGCCGTTAATGATCGGTTCGGACACCAAACAGGAGACCAGCTCCTGCAATGCCTTGCAGAACAGGGGAAGTCATTAATTGGTTTGGAGGATTGTTTCGGACGGATGGGTGGCGACGAGTTCGCGGTCTTGATCGAGCTGACGAAGACCGAGGGCGCGCTGGAAGTGACGAGCCAATTGCATGTCGGATTCACGGCCGCATTGGAGAACACTGGCCACGGGGTCACATGCAGCATGGGCGCGGTGGTTGCCTTCCCCGGTGACAGCGCTTCGCTGCATGAACTGATGCGCCATGCTGACCAGCTCATGTATGCGGTGAAACGCGATACTAAAGCTGGCTTTAGCTTGGCAGGTCATGCTCCTCCATGTGACTTTGAATCCTTGTTGCCACCAAAACTTCAGAGATGCTCGCATCATTCCTGAAGTGATCGAGGAGTTCATCTCGAACCGGCCTCTTGCCCCATAGTTCGAGCATCGCTGACGCTGCGCGGCGTCGATCTGACCGCCCCTGTCACCCTGTCACCTTCGCGACGAAGATCGGTGACGTGACCGGATCTTTAAATCCTCGCCAGTTGAACCAAATCACTCGCCCGCTGCTCTGTTCAAGCGGCATAAGCCTCTATCACGTAACGTGCAGCAATCTTTGCAACACAAGGAACTGACCGCGCCAATCTGGCCTCGATAGATCCATTTTACGCCAACGCTATCCGATACGAGAAACAAAGTTCAGCTTGAGCGGGAAAAGACAGACGCAGTTGGCAAAAATCCAGCTTTTGTTAATGGTTTGCGTCAAATCATGCGACGTTGCCGCGACTTATCTTCCAAGGATGATGTGGTGTCTGCCGAGCAACCGAAAGCCTATCCGCGCTGCACGAATGATTTGAGGCAGCTTTTCCTCACCATTCCCGAGAGAGCCCGATGACGGCGCCCGCCTCTTTCTTGTCGTTCATGAAAAAGGCCTCATGCAGAAACCTATTCCATTTCCGCGCCCGGATCGCAATCGATCAGATCCCCACGCGCCAGATACCAATCCCATGGCTCCTGAACAACGCGAACTTATGCAGTTGCTATCGTGCAAGCATAAGGCCCTGGTTAGCGCGGAAAACGATTGGGAAGCGCTTTGGGCGTCGCTGAGGCTTAAGGATAGCGACACAACACTCCATTCAGCCGACTTGGATATTGGAGGGTAATCGTGTCGCTTTTTGCTCGTGTTCTAGTTCTCATCCTATTTCTTCTGCCCACGACCGCAATGGCCGAGAGTGATGATTGGCAGGTTGCAAAGGCCACCAGTCAGGTAAAATATACGACAGACCTCTCAAACTGGATGGATCTACACACCGGCGATGTCGTCCCAAACCGGGCCTGGATATCGACTGGCCCTCGGGGGCGCGCTCAACTTACGCGCGGTGTAGAAAGCATTGGGTTCCAGCCAAACACGATGGCTTCGATTACAACGAACTCCGGTCTCTTCTCAGCGCGTAAGACCGAGGTCCGTCAACAGATTGGTACACTTGATCTTGAGATAGAAAAGCGTAACCAGCCACATACGACCGTTCAGACGCCGTATCTCGCCGCTGTTGTCAAAGGTACCATCTTTCACGTCAGCGTTGGAAAAACGGCCGCGTCCGTTTCGGTTGATCGAGGATTGGTTCAAGTGACCTCCTTCGCTAGCGGTCAACAAGCAAATGTGGGGCCGCATCAAACCGCCTCAGTCGATCACAATGCCGGGATGACGGTCTCCGGGCAAGTGTCAATGCCGTCGATAAACTCTGTCGCCCCCTCGGTGGCAACAGTGCCGGCATTGGGTGCCACCACGCTATCCGGACAGGCCACCGCGAGCAACAGCACCAGCAAGTCGTCGCAAGCTAGCACTGCCGGTGACAGTGGCGATAAGGGCAATACCAACGGCGAAAACAACAGTGGCTCGGGAAACAGCAGCGGAAAAAGCTCCAGTGAAGCGAGCCACGGCAATGGCGGAAACAGCAGCGGCAATGGCAATAGCAACGCTGGAAACAGCGGCGGCGACGGGAATGGAAATGGCAACGCCGGAAACGGCGGCGACAATGGAAAAGGAAACGCTGGAAACAACAACAGCAATGGAAACGGCAACTCCGGAAACAGTGGCGGCAATGGAAAAGGGAACGGGAACGGGAACGGGAACGGGAACGGGAACGGGAACGGGAACGTCAAGAGTGGCAGAAAGTGAAGGACGTCAACCACTCTTTGTCACGTCTTTCCAGGGGTAATCCTGGAACCATCCTGCTGAGAGCTTTGCTGGTCCTTGCGGTCCTCGCATTTCCAGTCATCAGCCCCCAACTTGATCCCGTCATCCAACTGAACGATGAGTTAGTTGCCAAACGGTTCGAATGGGCACCCCGCAACGCTTCGGGGCATGTCGCATTCATCGCCATCGACAAACACACTCTTGACGAAGTTGGTGTCTGGCCATGGCCGAGGAGCGTCTACGGAAAAGTCCTGGACAAATTATACGGCGCCGATGTCGGCGACATCTTTATCGACATCGATTTTTCAACGCCTTCAAGTGCATCAGAAGACGCGCTTCTCGCTTCAGCACTAGCAAAGGTCGGGGGCGGCGTTCTGCTGCCGATTTTCCGACAACAGAAAACGGCTTCATCTTTGCAGACAGAAATTTCACGGCCGATTCCACAATTGCTTGCCAATGCGTGGCCTGTTTTCGCCAATGTCGCAATGGATGCTGACGGCTTGGTTCGACGGTTCGATTTCGGCAGTGATTTCGATGGAAGGCCAACCCCTTCTGCAGCGTCGGCCTTATCCGGCGGATCCAGGATATCTGGCAGCCAGTTGATCGATTTCTCAATCTTACCGAACAGCATACCTACATATTCATTGGCGGACATCCTTGAGGGGAAAGTCGGCTCGAAACAACTTGCTGGCCGTTCCGTCGTCGTCGGAGCATCTGCGGCTGAACTAAAGGACACTTTCAGCGTGCCAGTCTACGGTGGATTGGCCGGCCCGCTCATTCATGTTCTCGCCGCCGAGACACAACTGCAAAACCGCAACCTCCGGCAAATCGATCAAACCCCGCTCAATCTCTTATTTGGCGGCGCTTTGATTTTCGGAGTATTTTATTTTCGCTCCTTGAGCATGGGCAAGACGACGCTTGTTGCCGCCGCACTCGGATGCGGCTGTGAAGCTGTGGCGTTTTTCCTACAGAGGGACCTGGCGATCGTTGGTGGAACTATCATTCCCTGGGCGCTTCTTGGACTTGCTTGGGTTCTTGCTTTGAACGAGCGGATAGACCTTGGAGAAATGATTGCCGCAATCGCCAAGGTCGATGCTCGAAATTCCCGCCGGTTGATGAGGACCATCATAGCCGACAGCTCTGATGGCATCATCGCATTCGATGCTGACCTGAGAATTTCAGAAATCAGCGATTCGGCAAAATCGATCCTGGAGATCAGCACGGGCGATAGTCTTTTGACGATCAGGGAAGGCTTAGTCACTCAGGCGATCACGGAGATTGTTGGTCACTATGATCCGCAGCGGATCGGGATAAAATCCAAGATCGTCGAGTTCCTAAAGCCTCTCGATGAGAGGCTCGCGGCCTATGAAGCCTTGATAACCCTTTCGCCCCTTGAGGCGATAGGCCGTCCTTCTGCAAAGGCCTTCGGTGGGTGCATCATCATTCGGGATATCACTGCCAGAAAGCTCTATGAAGACAAGTTAAAGTGGATGTCTGAGCAGGACGAACTGACAGGCCTGCTGAACCGGCGAGAGTTTCTTGTGCGGATTGAAGGACGAAGTGGCATCATCGCTCTACTCGATATAGAACGCTTCACAAGCATATGCACCACGCTCGGGAGAGAGATTGGCGACGCGCTTCTCAAAGCTGTCGCCTCTCGGTTGGCAAGTGCCTTGCCCGATGCACCTCTTGCCCGCATCGACGGTGATATGTTTGCTATACTTTTCGCAGAAGAAGAGGGCGAAACAAAAAATCATGCTGAACGGCTCCTGCATCTCTTTGAGGAACCTGTTGCTTTTAATGGAACGTTGACGGCAGTCGGAATTCGCCTCGGTATTGCGCGATGTGGACCGGCGAGTGCTGAAAATTCTTTACGCGCGGCTGAATCCGCGCTGGACATTGCAAAGAAATCATCAGAGCAGTGGAAAGCGTTCGATCCGGAAATGGCTCTTCAGCAAGCTCGCACCAGGCGTTTGGAAGTGGACATACGTGCCGCGCTCCGCAATCATCAGTTTTTCCTCATGTTTCAACCACAGATAGATTTGGCAACCCAATGCTTTGTGGGAGCAGAAGCGCTTTTGCGATGGGAGCATCCCGAACTTGGCCTGATATCCCCCGCAGAATTTGTGCCAATCGCGGAATCGTCCGGGCAGATCTGCGAAATCGGGCGATGGGTGCTTATGCAATCCTGCGCAGAAGCAGCGCGGTGGTCACACGGCGTCATCTCCGTCAACGTATCTGCAATTCAGTTCGAGCGTACCGACCTCGAAGCGGACGTCCTTCACGCGCTGCATCAGAGCGGTTTAGCAGCTTCCAGACTATGCCTTGAGCTCACGGAATCGGCCTTTATCAATGATGGCGGAGGCTCTATCGCTAAGATGGTGGACCTTCGTGCGTCGGGTATCACCTTGGCTCTGGATGACTTTGGAACTGGCTATTCTTCTATGAGCTATCTTGCCGATCTCCCACTCGACAAGCTGAAAATCGACCAATCCTTTGTTCGAAGAATGATTGATGACCCGAGTGTCCACGAGATCGTGAAGGCCATCGTGTCGATAGGACACGGCCTCGGAATGGAAATCGTTGCAGAGGGCATAGAGGGCCAGGCTGAGAAGGAGGCTCTTTGCCGACTTCGATGCGAAACGGGTCAAGGATATCTTTTTAGTATGCCACAACGCTCCGATGACATGCTGCGGCAATATAAGCTCGTAGCGCCCGCCGTCATCGGTTAGTTGAAGACCCTGCAACGGGGAGCTCATTTGGGTCCGCGCAAATAATGCGCAGTTCTTGGAACAGACTTGGGAGTGGGAAAAGCCGCCCGGCCGGAATCGCCGCTGGCTCACGGCAAGCGCCTTAGCGAGGGCCGAGTTGGCGGCCGCAAATTATAAAGTCAAGATAAAGATAACCGCCAGCAATTGGTGAGCGATTGCACGACGACCTAGGAAACGGGAATCGATGCTAAGCGTCGTCTCCAACGACGATATTGCGTCCGTTCCCTTTAGCTCTGTAGAGAGCGCTATCTGCCCTGCCGAGGAGCAAGTCCCGACTTGAATTTCTTGTTTCCATAGAGGCCACACCGATACTGACGGTCACAAACCGGTTCGGACTACCTTTATGTTCGATCGCAAGTTGCAGCACGCTCTCTCGGATGAGTTCTGCGATGACCATTGCCTCTGCTAGGCCGGCACCCGGCAGGAGCACAGCAAATTCTTCGCCGCCATAGCGCGCAACGATATCACCCGGCCGCACGCGGCCTCCAATAGACTCTCCTATCTTTTTCAGACATCCATCGCCGGAGGGATGACCGTAGCCATCGTTGAACGACTTGAACCAGTCCACATCGATCATCAGAAGGGCGAGGTCTTTCTCGCCTTGTGAAGCGAGATCGAATTCTCGTGAGAACGCTGCATCAAACAAGCGGCGGTTCGAAAGACCCGTAAGCCCATCTTGATCAGCGAGTGCCTGTAGCCGGCGATTTGCTTCTTGAAGCTGCTCCTCGATCGCTTTGCGCGCCGAAACATCCCTTAGGGTTCCGATAATACCTGATGGAAGGTTCGATTGCCGATCTCTCAGCGTCTTCAGCTGCGCTTCGACCCAGATCCAGCGCCCATCACGATGACGCAGGCGGCAGAGAAGCAAATGGCGATCGAGGTGGCCGTCGAGAAGCGCCTGAAATGCCGATCCCGCACGTTCGGCATCTTCGGGATGTGTAATCGCCATTGGGTACGCACCGATCAGCTCCTCAGCTTCGCGACCGAGGATATCGTCGCATGCCGGAGAAACATAGCGGTGAACAAGATCATGATCGAGTTGGAAAACCATATCGGTCCCATGGTCCGCCAGCAGCCGGTAACGAGCCTCGCTTTCCTTAAGCCGCTGCTCGCCGATTACTCGGTCATGAATATCTCTGCCTACCGAATGAATAGCGATTACTTGCCCATCCAAGTCTCTCAGGGCCTTGTTGGTCCATGCCATCCATCTGATCCGGCCATCGGGCAACACCACTTGATTTTGATTCTCAATGCTGTGATCGACGCTGCAAACCGCACTCAAATGGTGCTCGACCGCGAGACGGTTGGTCTCTGGAATGAAGTCGAACAGGCTCCTTCCAATCATTTCGTCGGGTTCGCGACCATAGTGACGTGCGTAGGCATGATTGACAAATCGAAGCTCACCCTCAGAGCTTGCCAGCGATACCAATTCCGTTTGGCTTTCCACGAGATCCCTATATCGCGCTTCGCTTAAGGCCAATTGCCGCTTTGCGGCTTTAAGCGCAGTCACATCCGTTATGACCGCCAACGACACTCCCTGGGCATCACCTGGAAGTCTATCCAGAACCGCCGACAACAAGACATCGATAATACGGCCGTCCTTGCAAACCATTTGATATTCGATGTTGTCGCTATGGCCGGTCAGAAAGAAGGCCGGAAGGACTTCCCGCAATGCGTACGCCCGCGACTCGGCTGTTAAAAACTCAGACGAACGTCTGCCGATAACTTCTTCCCGAGTGTAGCCGAGTTTATCTAGCCACGCGTCGCTTACCGAGATCAATAGGCCGTCCTTGTTGATCGAATGGAGCATCGCCGGAGTGACTTTGGTTCGGTGCTCGAGCTCGGTCCTGATTTCTTCATTGCGCCAAGCTTCGATATCAAGGGGGGAATTCCGCGACACTTACACTCCGATTTGGCTTCGGTCCGAACTTGTTTTGCAGACCACTATAAGAACGCCTCTACTCTTACCCCCGGCGCCTTATGATAGGATTAAGGACAGGATTGTCGGCCTAAATTCGATCGCTTAGGCGGCCTGATATTTCAACGGTACAGATCGAACTGTTGAGTTTCGCGAGATTTTGACCCCCACTGGGTGAAATCATCACGGAAATCAACACTCAATTCCCGGCGCAGCTCCAGTCCTTGCACTCCCCAGCCATGGCATTCCTGCCTTGATTCTTCGACCAATTCCACGGCAAGCCGGCCACATCAGGTGTTCAGGCATAGACCGGCCTGCGGATACACCCCGCGACAAAGCGTAAGCGAGGCTGAACGTCTCCGAGAGACTGTTCTCGTAGCAATTGAACAAGAGCCCGACCAAAATTCTGCTCGGCCCGACTCTCGGTGGCAACATCTTTTGAGAGCGCCTGTGTGAAGAGAGCAGCTTCAACTGCGAAGTCGACGGATTCCGGTGAACAATTCGGCTGTGCTCTTTGGTTTTGCAACCTCGCCGTTCAGCCGCCAGCCGCACGCATCAAACCGTCAATCGTCAATCGTCAATTAGACAGGCCCCGATCAACCTGCGCCGCCGCCGTCCGCGAGAGGAACGAATAGACCGAGCTTCACGTCACGTAATACCACATTCGTATGCATGCGCCGGATCTGAGGATTCTCCGCCATGATCACGGCGGCAATGTCGTCATAGTGCTCGACATCCCTCGCGGTGACGATGGCAATGAGGTCGACGGCACCTGTGACATAATAGACCTGCTGGATATGATCCTGCTTCTCTGCCCAAAGGCGAAATTTGGCAAGGGCATCGTAGTTGTCTCGCTCGATCTCCATGCCGACGATGAACACCATGGGGGTGCCAGTTGCCTTGCGGTCCACGACCGCGATTTCCGCCTTGATGATACCGTCCTCGCGCAGCCGTTTCAGGCGCCGCTGCACAGCTGATGTCGAGAGGCCAACCTCCTCGGCGATCGCTTCGGCCGTCAGCTGACAATTGCGCTGAACGATATCGAGAATATCGCGATCAAAGCGATCCAGATTTTCCATTCCCATTCCCCTGACTGGACGCTGGCAAAGTGCGACGACATCTCCATTCTATCACAAAAGATGCGCACGGAATACGTTTTTGCATTTTTTATGCAAAATTGTCCTCAATTGCGCGCAAATTCCGCTCACCTTCGCGATATTCTCCGCAAATTGTTTTCTATTGGAATTGGGTATGACAGAGCTGTCCTCCCAGGCGCTTTGTGTAGAAGATCTTCACAAAAGTTTTGGGTCACATCAGGTCCTTAAGGGCGTTTCAACCACGGCCAATCGAGGGGACGTGATTTCCATCATCGGCTCCTCCGGGTCCGGAAAGAGCACGTTTCTGCGTTGCATAAACCTGCTTGAGATGCCTGATCGCGGGCGCATCGTCGTCAACGGTGAGGAAGTCGACCTAAGGCGGGGACGCCAGGGACAGATGCAGCCGAAAAGCTGGCGGCAGATTGAGCGGATCCGCAGCGGACTGGGCATGGTGTTCCAGAGCTTCAATCTCTGGGCCCACATGACCGTTCTCGAAAATATCATCGAGGCGCCGGTGCATGTCCTGGGCATTCCCCGCGGCGAGGCGATCGACAAGGCGCAGGCTCTCCTTGGCAAGGTCGGGCTCTATGACAAGCGCGATGCCTATCCGGCCTTTCTCTCCGGAGGTCAGCAGCAGAGAGCAGCGATTGCCCGCGCGCTTTGCATCGATCCGGCCGTGATGCTCTTCGACGAGCCGACATCGGCGCTCGATCCGGAGCTGGTTGGCGAAGTGCTCAAGGTCATCCGGGATCTCGCAGACGAGGGCCGAACCATGCTGCTGGTCACGCATGAGATGCGCTTTGCCCGCGATGTCTCGAACCATGTTCTTTTCCTGCATCAGGGACGCATCGAGGAGGAAGGACCGCCCGCGCAGGTCTTTGACGCTCCGCTCAGCGCCCGCTGCCGTGAATTCACGGGCCTGCTGCCGGCCTGACCCTCAATCCCTTCACAGACAACCCACCAGGAGAATTTCTTATATGAGACTGATTTCCACTTTGCTTGCCGGGCTTGCCTTCACGCTCTCGTCGATGACGGCCCAGGCAGAAGTTCGTTTCGGCATCATGAACGAATCCTATCCGCCATTCTTCGCCAAGGATGCCTCGGGCAAATGGCAGGGCTGGGAAATCGATTTGATGAACGCCGTTTGCGATCAGATGAAGGAAAAGTGCTCGATCGTCGAACTGTCCTGGGACGGTCTCATCCCGGCGCTCCAGAGCAAGAAGTTCGATGTGATCTGGTCATCCATGTCGAATACCGCCGAGCGCTCAAAAGTCATCGATTTCACCGATAAATATTACAATACGCCGAGCACGCTGATCGGTCCGAAGGACCAGAAGCCAGGCGCTACCGCCGCCGACGTCAAGGGCAAGACCATCGGTATCCAGGTATCGACCATTCAGTCGGAATACTACAAGAAGTACTTTTCCAAGGTCGCGGAAGAGAAGACCTACCAGACGCTCGACGAGGCGTTTCAGGATCTCGCTGCGGGCCGCATCGACTATGTCTTTGGCGATTCCCTAGCGCTCGATGCCTTCCTGAAAAGCGATGGCGGCCAGGATTGCTGCGCCAAGATGGGCGATGTCGCCGACGACAAGGAAATCCTCGGAGCTGGCGTTTCCGGCGGCCTTCGCAAGGAAGACACCGTGCTCAAGGCAAAGCTCAATGCAGCCATCGCCGCGGTGCGCACAAGCGGCAAATACGACGAAATCAGCAAAAAATACTTCGATTTCGACATCTACGGCGCCAAGTAAGAAATCGCGACGATGGCGACTGCTCAACAAGGCATCCTGGACCTGCTCTCCCCCTATCCGCCCGGATGGGGTGGAGTACTCTTGACCGGAGCTGTCTCTACGGTCGCCATCTCCGCGGGCGCTTTTCTGATAGGCCTTCTGCTTGGTACTGGGGGGGCGCTGGGCAAGCTTTCCGGCATCAGGCCATTGCGCTTTCTGCTCGAACTCTACACCACCGTCATCCGCGCCGTGCCTGAGTTGATCCTGATCGTTGGGCTCTATTATGCGGGGATGGACGGTCTCAATCGGCTTCTCGCCGCGCTCAACCTGCCCGCCTTCGAATTGAACGGCTTTGCTGTCGCGGTCGCCGTGCTCGGTTTCGTGCAGGGCGCCTATATGACAGAAGTGCTGCGCGGTGCGATCCTTGCCATTCCCGTCGGCCAGATCGAGGCGGCAAAGGCTTTCGGCATGGGGCGGCGCCTGCGCTTCCGCCGCATCATACTGCCCGCCTTGCTGCCGAATGCCCTTCCCGGTCTTGCCAATCTATGGATGTCGATCACCAAGGACAGCGCTCTCGTCGCAGTCGTCGGCTATCAGGAACTGGCTCTCGCCACGCGTCTCGCCGGCGCAAGCACCAAGCACTACTTCATCTTTTTCCTGGCATCAGCCCTCGTCTATCTCGCTCTCACACTCGTCTCGAATGCCCTATTCAATCTGGTTGAGCGGCGAGTTCGGCGCGGCCAACCGAAGCCAGCGTGAGGAGTGTTGGCATGACCTTCTCATGGATATCATCCTATTGGCCGCTTCTGTTGACGGGAGCCGTACAGACGCTGTCGCTGCTTGTGATTTCCGTCGTCTTCGGCTTCCTCATCGCCATCGGCCTTGCCTTTTCCCAGATCAGCGGTGGCCCGCTCCTGCGCACCCTTGCTCGCGGCTACTGCACCTTCTTCCGGGGTACGCCGCTGCTGATACAGCTCTGGCTGCTCTATTATGGTGTCGGCTCGCTTCTGCCGATGATTCCGGGAATTCGCCAGAGCCTGTTCTGGCCGATCCTGCGCGAAGGCTTCTTCTTTGCGGCCGTCAGCTTCACGCTGAATTATGCGGCCTACGAGGCAGAGGTTTTGCGCGGCGCATTGCTCGCCGTCCCGAAAGGCGAGCTGGAAGCCGGACGTGCATTCGGCATGCGCCCCCTAACGCTGACGCGGCGCATCTGGCTGCCGCGCGCCATTCGCATCGCATTGCCGACGATCGGCGGTGAAATCGTCATGCAGCTGAAGGTGACACCACTCGCCTTCACCGTCACCGTGATGGATCTCTACGCCGTTGCCACCAAAGTTCGTCAAGACACCTTGCTCGTCTATGAGCCGCTGGTCGTCGTTACCGTCTTCTATCTCATTCTCACCGCCATCATCGCACGAGCCTTCCGCTTCCTGGAGGCGCAGGTGCCGGTGCGGCGCTAGCCACGATAACAGCGAGAGCAAACCTCGCCGCAGATCCGAGCCATTCTGGAGATCCTACTCATGAGCAAACTCTTAATCCTCGACGGCGGCATGAGCCGCGAACTCCTGCGTCTCGGCGCGGAGCTGAAGCAGCCAGAATGGTCGGCCTTAGCGCTGATCAATTCGTCCGATATCGTCCGGCAGGTCCATGACGAATTCATCGCCGCCGGCTCGGACGTCATCACCACGAATAGCTATGCGCTCGTGCCATTCCACATCGGCGAGGAGCGGTTCTGGGAGGAAGGGGCCGCGCTTATCGCACGCTCGGGGCAATTGGCGCGCGATGCCGCCGATGCGTGTAAGGATCGGAAAATTCTGGTCGCCGGTTCGCTGCCCCCCATCTTCGGTTCCTACGAACCGCAGAATTTCGATCCGTCGCGGGTACAGGACTATCTCAAGGTTCTGGTGGAAAATCTCAATCCCTATGTCGACATCTGGCTTGGCGAAACGCTCAGCCTGATCGCCGAAGGACAAGCCGTTCGCACCGCAGTTGCCAAAACCGGCAAGCCATTCTGGACCTCGTTCACACTGGCGGATGACTCTGCTCAGAGAGACGGCGCCTCCCCCAAGCTCCGCTCCGGCGAGGCGGTCGAAGACGCAGCACGATGGGCCGCGTCGTCCGGCGCGAACGCGCTTTTGTTCAATTGCAGCAAACCGGAAGTCATGCGAGCGGCCGTCGACACAGCAGCGGAGGTTTTCAAGCAGGGCGGCCACAATCTACAGATCGGCGTCTATGCGAATGCTTTCGAGGGAGAACAAAACGAATCCGCCGCCAACGAAGGCCTTCATGCCACCCGAGAGGATCTGAACGATGATGTCTACTCGCGCTTCGCCTGTTCATGGGTCGATGCCGGCGCGACGATGGTGGGTGGCTGCTGCGGAATTGGATCAGGGCACATTCATCAGCTAAAATTATCCCTCATGCCGCCCGCCGAAGCACAAAGCGCTTCAAATCCTCGCTCTTGAATGGATACGAACCGTCGACATCTTGGATGCCTATCGTACTTGTCTGATTTCATTCAACAAACCCGTTAAGGATGCTTTCGAGCCAGTTGCCGGCTAAGTCAGCATCAGGGGTGAGATCGGGGCGTGCCTTGCGCCCGGATCATTGAGCAGCGCTCGAATGCGCTTGTTCAAGCGAGCAATTTCCTTCGCGATCGCAGGATCAAGCTCGCGTGGATAAACATAGGCGGCGAAGCGCTCCGGCTGATTTTGTAGCTGGCCGCCGGCGGCCATTTTGAGAACCGAGAAATGTGCCGCTGCGCTTGCCAGGATCGGCGCGATCTGGCTATCGACCAATCCCGACTTTGAGCGGATCAGTTGACGCAAATCCTTGCCGTTCTGGATGATCTTCTCAAGTAGCGCCTTGTCGCTCTGGTCTAATCCGTTACGCCATTTTTCGTCGAGAAGCGCAATCAGCGTTCGAAACTCATCGCTCCCCTGCTTGTAGCGCTGCCGAAATTCGCGCGAGATCAGGTCGTTTTCCTTGGAGATCTGGTCGAACGGGCCATAAAACTCGGTAAGCCGCATCTGAAGCTCCTTCACCTCCGCCTCGTTTGACTTCTGGTAAGGCGTCGCCGTCGTGTTCCGAAGCGCCATGGCAACACCGATAAGCTCATCATCGAGCCTGTAACCAAGCCGTCCAATATCGTGGAGCTTATTGCCAACTGGAAGAAGGAAACTCCACTCGGGCCTGAAGACCAGTTCCCCGATATTGAAGATATGCCCGCCAAACCGGAGAACATTTTTTGAACGGGTACTTGCTTGATACGAACATCATTAGCGACATCATACGCAATCCTTTCGGACCGGCGGCACGCCGCATCGAAGATGTAGATCCCAAATAGATTTGCACCAGCATCATCGTCGCATCGGAGTTGCGATACGGCTGTGCAAAAAAAGGATCAGCCAAGCTACAGGCCAAGGTCGAAAGCATACTCGAACACTCCCCGTCCTGCCGCTGGATATCCGCGCCGATATCAAATACGGCGACATTCGTGCGGAGTTGGAAGCTGCAGGGTAGACGATCGGCCTCAACGATCTTCTCATCGCCGCGCATGCCTGTGCGCTAGACCTGACACTGGTGACAGACAATATGCGCGAATTCCTGCTCATTCGTGACCTCAACCTCGAAAACTGGCTTGAGAGATAGCGGGTGGCATCGTGGGTGCCAGTGCCATATTCCAAAACGTTCGCATCCGTTTGCCCCGACCAATGCGGGAAGCTTATAGGGCATGCCTGATGAGCTCTGAGGGCAATGTGTCGCCGTTCTTCAATTTCAACGACACGTTCTCCGGATATGTCGATGCAATCGACATATCGTGTCTGCGCGATCTTCAAACAAGGCCGGCATGAAACAGGCGAAGGGCCAACTTATCGGCTATGCGCGCGTTTCTACGGATGAACAGGCGACGGAAGCCCAGGAGATTGAGCTCCGCGCGACCGGTTGGGCCATCATCGTTCAGAAACACGGGTCTGGCGCGTCGCGTGCCCGTCCAGCCCTCTCAAAGCTGCTTCGGGAGATCAATGCCGGCGACACGCTCGTGGTCGTGGTGATAGAGGATCTGACTGCGAAGAACGCACATTTTCGCTCGCTGCGAGATCCAATCGACACGTCGACGCCGCAGGGAATGTTTTCTCTCCAGGTGCTCGGCGCCGTGGCGCAGCTTGAACGCGCACTGATCTCCGAGCGAACGAAAGCGGGCATCAAGGCGGCAAAAGCAAAGGGCCGGCTGCCCGGCAACTCCGGTATCCGGGAAAAACGCCCCGAGGCGCTGGCTAAGATGACGGCGGTGCAGAAGGCGGCTTACGGCAATCGTATCCAGGATTCCGTTCACCAATGGCTTCCCACGGTGCGACGCATGCGGCCGGATCATACCTGGGACGACATCGCTCGTCTGCGCCGCGCCGTGAAGTGGATGGTCGCGAAGCCTATGGCTGACGCCGATTTGCTTCGTCAGTCCCCTTCCCTCCCGCCTGAGGATCGGTTGATGACGTTGGTTGCAGGCATCTACTCCTCGAACCCGGACTTGACGCTGCGTGAAATCGCGATCCAGCTTGAAAGGCTGCATGAGCGCACCCCTTGCGGCGGATCGAAATGGTCGCCCTCCTCCGTCAAAAACCTGATCGATCGCGCACGCCGGTCTGGCTTGCTTACCCCCGACACTGCGGCTTCTGACCAGACCTAGAGCGTTTCAGGTTTTGACGGAAGCGTATCCGGCGTTGGCGAAGTAGTTGCTGCATTCGCTGGGCTCGATGGTTGTGACGAGGTTTCCGATGTGGCGCCAGGTGTCATCGATGGTTCGCTTCTGAGCCAGACGCATCCAGTGCTTGATTTTGGCGAAGGCCTGTTCGATCGGATTGAGGTCAGGTGAATAGGGCGGCAGGTACCAGAGCCGCGCACCGGCATCGCGGATCATCTGACGGATGGCGCTCGACTTGTGGGAACCGAGGTTATCCATCACGACGATGTCGCCGGGTTCGAGGACCGGTAGGAGCTGCTGTTCGACATAGGCTCGGAAGCACTGGCCATTGATCGGCCCATCGAAGACGCAGGGTGCGGCAAGCCGATCGCAGCGCAATGCGCCGAGGAAAGTCAGGGTGCGCCAATGGCCGTGCGGGGCGAAGCTGCGCAAGCGTTTGCCCTTCGGTCCCCAGCCTCGGAGCGGTGCCATGTTGGTCTTGATCCAGGTTTCATCGATGAAGACCAGCCGCCCCGATCGCGAGCGACGATCGATATCGACTGGTGCCCGGCAAGCCATGCCCGAGAGGTATCCAAC
>NZ_AQHN01000001.1 GCF_000359745.1 Rhizobium freirei PRF 81 | reverse complement strand
AGAGCATTTCCAGGAAAAGTGCGCGGCGGTTTTCCGTCCGGAATGCGTTGGGAAATAAGAGGATAGAGCGTTTTCGCGATTCGAAGAAAAGCGGAAATGCTCTAAAGGAGGTTAATGGCCTTTTACGTTCAACGGGAAAGTTCGCGACAAGCCGAAGTTGAAGTCCTTCTTCGTCAGTCGGATCAGATCGCTGCGCGGCTCCATCCGGGCGAATTCCGCCGATAAGCCTGTTCTTCGAAAAGGTGATTGAGACGTAAGTTCGCGCTTTAGAGCGGGCTTCGCCCAATAATTCGGGCCTCTGTCCCGTTTGGGAAAAGAGGCCCGAACAAAAGCTCAAAAATTGGTGCTGTCGCTGCGGTCAGTGGCGATACTGCTGTATACGCGTCGTCCGGAGACCGGCAAGGCCATGAGTATTAATGGACGACTGCCAGGAGAGGAATTCCTCGACAGTCAAAGTATAACGTTCGCAGGCTTCTTCCAAGCTGAGTAGACCACCACGCACGGCGGCGACAACCTCTGCCTTGCGACGAATGACCCAGCGGCGCGTATTCGGCGGCGGAAGGTCGGCTATCGTCAGCGGGCTGCCATCGGGGCCGATGACATACTTCACTCGGGGACGTATCATTTCGGTCATTGGACTCTCTACACACACTCAAGACCACGAGTGGCACTCTAGCTTGCCACATTTAAAAATTGCCTAAGCACATGGTAAGACTTTGCTAATAATTTTAATGATTGTGACAGGTGCCTGATTTGCTCTTGCCTTAGCCGGGTAAAGTGCCTTGTCTTTCCGCCATTTCAGAAGGAAGCGGCCGCCGGACCTATCATTTTTCGTCAGTGAAAACTTACGCTTTGAGGGCGATTATACTTGCGCAGAATACTTCTCCGCCGCAGGCTGAAACACTGCTCTACCTCTCAAAGGCAGCACTATGCGTGCAGGCCGTTCTTCTTTCCGCCCCAGCAGACGAAGCTCGGATTGGCGAAGTCGCAATCTTCGCTTTGGTTGGTTTTGCCGTAGGTCAGAAGATCGCCTTGCGTGGTTACGGTAGTGCCCCCGGCGGCGCGCAGCACGGCGTCGCCGGCTGCGGTATCCCACTCCATGGTGCGGGCAAAGCGCGGATAGACATCGGCCTTGCCTTCAGCGAGCAGACAGAATTTCAGCGAGGAGCCAATCGAGGTGCAGGCGGAAATCGGGTTGCCCGTCAGGAAGCTCTCGGTTTTTTCATTGCTGTGACAACGGCTGGCAAGCGCAGTCATCTTGTCTGGCCGTTCGCGCACGGCGATCGCAAGACGGTCAACGACGGTAAAGTGCTCGTCGACGATCAGCTTGCGGGCTTTGCCCGGCTCGCCCGTGAAGGCCAATCCCAATGCAGGAGCGTAGACGATGCCGGCGACGGGAATGCCGTTGACGATATAGGCGATGTTGACGGTGAACTCGTCGCGGTGCTCGATGAATTCGCGCGTGCCGTCGAGCGGATCGACCAGAAAGAAGGGGCGGCCGCGAATATCGGGAATCTTGCCGGCGGAGACGGATTCTTCCGCGATGGCCGGAATATCGGGGAAGTCACGCGCCAGATGCTCGAGAATGATGTGTTCGGCACGCTCGTCGGCGAGGGTGACCGGGCTCATATCCTGTTTGAGGACAACGGCATAACCGGCGCGGTAGACCTCCAATATGGCCTTTCCCGCCTCGAGTGCCGCCATTTCAAATGTTGCGAGCATTTGTCTGTTCGTCTTCCGCGCCATGTTCGCGCTTAAAGTGTCCGGACATTATAGATAGGAAGTCGCAAACACGGAGTTTAGAGGATGGATGATCCGGCTCCCTATGCCTTAGCGCCAGGGCGAGGCTTTCGCAACAAGGCTCTGCATGGCGGGCCGTCGTTAAACCCGCCGAGCGGCGGGGCGTGTCGTTTGAGAGACAATCGCTCAACGCCCGTGCGCATTCGGGAAAGAACATGTCCTGTTTGCGAAGCTTTTTCGTCCTTTCGGGACTTGTCGTTTTTATTGCATGTGCGAATGTGCGGCCGGGGTAGCATCGGGATGAATGCATGCGATATTCGGCATATCAGCTTCTAAAACAGGCATTTTCAGGCAATCGTCACTGGCAGCCGGTGTGGCGGACGCCCGAGCCTAAACCGCATTATGACGTGATCATCGTCGGCGGTGGCGGGCATGGGCTGGCGACGGCCTATTATCTCGCCAAGGAATTCGGCATCACCAATGTGGCGGTGCTGGAAAAGAGCTATATCGGCTCGGGCAATGTCGGGCGCAACACGACGATCATCCGCTCCAACTATCTGCTGCCGGGCAACGAGCCGTTCTACGAGTTCTCGATGAAGCTTTGGGAAGGGCTGGAGCAGGACTTCAACTACAATGCCATGGTCTCTCAGCGCGGCATCGTCAACCTGTTCCATTCCGATGGGCAGCGCGATGCCTATGCCCGGCGCGGCAACGCCATGCGCATGCACGGCGTCGATGCGGAGCTGCTCAATCGCGAGCAGGTCCGCCGGATGATGCCTTACCTGAATTTCGATCATGCCCGCTTTCCGATCCTCGGCGGCCTCTTGCAGCGGCGCGGCGGCACGGCGCGGCACGATGCGGTCGCCTGGGGCTATGCGCGCGGCGCCGACAGCCGCGGCGTCGATCTCATCCAGCAATGCGAAGTCATCGGCATCCGCCGCGAGAACGGTATCGTCACCGGCGTCGAGACCAATCGCGGCTTCATCGGCTGCAACAAGCTGGCGCTTGCGGCTGCCGGCCATATCTCGATCCTTGGCAATATGGCCGATCTTGATCTGCCGATCGAAACCCATGTGCTTCAGGCCTTCGTTTCCGAAGGGCTGAAGCCCGTCATCGACAATGTCATTACCTACGGCGCGGGACACTTCTATATCTCGCAGTCGGACAAGGGCGGTTTGGTCTTCGGCGCCGATATCGATTACTACAGCTCCTATGCCCAGCGCGGCAATCTCGCTACCGTCGAGCATACGATGGAGGAGGGCGTTTCGCTCATTCCCGGCCTGTCGCGTGTCCGCGTGCTGCGCACCTGGGGCGGCGTCATGGATATGAGTATGGATGGCTCGCCGATCATCGATCGCACCCCCATCGACAATCTGTATCTGAACTGCGGCTGGAACTATGGCGGCTTCAAAGCGACGCCGGCCTCGGGCTTCTGCTTAGCGCATCTGATCGCCAGGGGCGAGAGCCACGACGTCAGCCGCCTTCTGCGTCTTGACCGCTTCGAGCGCGGCTTTGCGATCGACGAAAGCGGCAAGGGTCCGCAGCCGAACCTGCATTAAGGGCACAATACCAATGGCAAGCTTGATCAACTGCCCGCATTGCGGCGTGCGACCCAAGGAAGAATTCTCCATTCGCGGCTCGGCGTCCGTCGTCCGCCCGGCGCAGACTGCGCCGGATGAAGACTGGAACCGCTACGTCTTCGTCCGCGACAACGAGCGCGGCCGAATTCAGGAATATTGGCATCACAGCGCGGGATGTCGCCGCTGGCTGGTCGTCGACCGCAGCAATGTCACCCACGAGGTCTTTTCCGTTACCGATGCCGAAGTCAAGGCGAAGGAGGCGGCACGATGACTGCTTATCGTCTGTCGGCCGGCGCCCTCGTCAATCGCAGTCGCCCGCTTTCCTTCAAATTCGACGGCAGGGAAATGAGGGGGCTGGAAGGCGACACGCTCGCAGCCGCCCTTCTTGCCAATGACCAGCTGCTCGTCGGGCGCAGCTTCAAATATCACCGGCCGCGCGGCATCCTGACGGCGGGTTCGGCCGAGCCGAATGCGCTCGTCACCATCGGCAGTGACGGCCGCACCGAGCCGAATACGCGCGCCACCGTCGCCGAGCTTTATCAAGGTATGACGGCCGTGAGCCAGAACCGCTGGCCGTCGCTGAAATACGACTTGGGTTCGGTCAACGGGTTGTTGTCGCCCTTCCTTGGGGCAGGCTTCTACTACAAGACCTTCATGTGGCCGGCCGCCTTCTGGGAGAAGGTCTACGAGCCGCTGATCCGGCGTGCCGCCGGTCTGGGCAAGGCTGTCATGCAGGCCGATCCGGACCGCTATGAGAAAGCCTGGGCGCATTGCGATCTGCTTGTTATCGGATCGGGGCCTGCGGGATTGATGGCCGCTCTGACCGCCGCTCGCGCGGGTCTGCGTGTCGTGCTGGCAGACGAAGGCTTTCGTCTGGGCGGTTCGCTGCTGTCGGAAAGGCTGGCCATCGGCGGCGTGTCGGCCGATGCCTTCGTACAGACGGTGCTGGACGAGCTGCAGAGCTTCGAGAATGTGACGCTTATGCCGCGTACGACCGTGTTCGGCTGGTATGACGGTAACGTCTTCGGCGCTGTCGAAAAGGTGCAGAAGCATGTGGCGATGCCATCGCCGGATCTTCCCGTCGAGCGTCTCTGGCGCATCGCCGCCAGGCGCGCCATCCTTGCCTCCGGCGCCGAAGAGCGGCCGCTGGTGTTCGGCGGCAACGATCGTCCGGGCGTCATGATGGCCGGCGCGATGCGTAGCTATCTCAATCGCTATGGCGTCGTTGCCGGCCAGAAGGTGGCCATCTTCACCAATGGCGGCTCCGGCTATCGCACGGCCGCCGATCTAGCCGCTGCGGGCGTCGAGATCTCGGCGATCCTCGATACGCGCGCCGCATCGGCCGATGCCGCGCCTCAGGGCGTTCGTGTGGTTCATGCCGCAAGCGTCCATGCGACCAAGGGCAAGTACCGTATCAGCGGCGTCATCGCCGATCGTGGCGGCCTGGATGAGCTGATCGCATGCGATGCGCTTGCCATGTCCGGCGGCTGGTCGCCGATCATCCATCTTGCCTGCCAGCGCGGCGCCAAGCCGGTGTGGTCGGACGAAAACCAGGCGTTCATGGCGCCGATCGTCGGCGGCGAGCTGGAGATTTCCGGCTCGGCAGCCGGTATCGAGAGCGTTTCCGGTTGTCTTGCCGATGGCGCGGAAAAGGCGCGGCTGGTCGTCGAAAGCCTCGGCCGCGCGGCTCAAACGGCGGACCTGCCCGAAGTCGAGGGCGAATACGATCCATCCTTTGCGGCGATCTGGCATGTGCCGGGCGCGAAGGACAAGGCTTTCGTCGACTTCCAGAACGATGTCCACGCCAAGGATCTCGGTCTTGCCCTGCGTGAAGGTTTTGGCCATGTGGAGCATGCCAAGCGTTACACGACGAGCGGCATGGCGACGGACCAGGGCAAGCTCGGCAATGTGAATGCCGCCGGCATCATCGCCGGCATGCGTGGCGTCAGCCCCGCCGCCGTCGGCACGACGACGTTCCGCCCATTCTACACGCCTGTTTCCTTCGGTGCGCTGGCCGGTACGGCGCGCGACAAGCATGCGCAGCCGGTCAGGGAATCGCCGCTGCATGGCTGGGCGAAGAAGAATGGCGCGACCTTCGTCGAAGCCGGTCTCTGGTATCGCTCGTCTTGGTTTGCCAGGCCGGGCGAGAAGGGCTGGCGCGACAGCGTCGACCGCGAAGTTCTGAATGTGCGCAACAATGTCGGGCTTTGCGACGTGTCGACACTCGGCAAGATCGAGGTCTTCGGCAAGGATGCGGCGGAGTTTCTCAACCGCCTCTATTCCAATGCCTTCCTGAAGCTGCCGGTCGGCAAGGCGCGCTACGGATTGATGCTGCGCGAAGACGGCATGGTCTTCGACGACGGCACGACGAGCCGGCTGACGCCGGACCATTTCTTCCTCACGACCACGACGGCAATGGCCGGCGAGGTGATGACGCATATGGAATTCTCAGCGCAGACGCTCTGGCCGCAGCTCGACGTCCGCTTCGTTTCCTCTTCCGATCAATGGGCGCAGATGGCGATTGCCGGCCCGAAGGCACGGCTGGTGCTGGAGCAGATCGTCGAAGACGATATTTCCGACTCCTTCTTCCCGTTCCTCGCCGCCGCCGAAGTCGTGCTGAAGGGCGGCCTGAAGGGGCGCCTGTTCCGTATCTCCTTCTCGGGCGAGCTTGCCTACGAACTTGCGGTTCCGGCCGGCTATGGCGAGGCGGTGGCGGATGCGATCATGGAGGCCGGCAAGTCGCATGGCATCTGCGCCTATGGCGTCGAAGCTCTCAACGTGCTGCGCATCGAGAAGGGCCACGTCACCCACAACGAGCTGGATGGCCGGACAACTCCCGACGATGTCGGCCTTGGAAAAATGATGTCGGCTCAGAAACCGGATTTCATCGGCAAGCGATTGTCGACGCGCTTCGGTCTGACCGCCGCCGATCGCGGGCAGCTCGTGGGGCTGAAGCCGCTCGACACGACGAAGGAGATCCACGCCGGCGCGCATCTTCTGAAGGAAGGTGCAAGGCCGTCGACCGTGAACGATCAGGGGCATGTGTCCTCGGCCTGCTTCTCGCCGGTTCTTGGTCATTCCATCGCATTGGCCTTCCTGAAATCGGGCCGCGAGCGGATTGGCGAACATGTGGTCGTCTGGGACGGGCTGCGTGGCGAAGAGGTGCCGGCGGAGGTCTGCAATCCGGTCTTCGTCGATCCGGACAACAAGAAGCTTTTCGGGTGAGGGATTGATGAGCGTCGCGTTTCAGAACAGGCATGTGCTGGAAGATCATATTTCCGGCTTCGAGGCTGCCGCCAATCCGAATCATCTCGCCGTCGTTCGCAGGCCCGCCATCTTTTCCGTCCTCGGCAAAGCCGGCGAGGAGGATTGGGTTCTGGCCGGGCTGAAGGTGATCGACGATGTTTCCGTTCGCAGCGCCGGGCCGAGGGAGTGGCTTGTCGTTTCCGAAACGCTTGGCACCGAGAGCGTGGCGCGCGATCTGTTCGGGCTCGATCCGGCTCGCGTTTCGTTTTTCGAGCAGAGTGATGGCCGGGTGCTGCTTCGCATCTCCGGTCCCAACGTCCGTCGCATTCTCGCCAAATGCGTGGCTGTAGACCTGCATCCGCAAGTCTTTGCCGAAGGGCAGTCGGCCAACATGCTGTGCTGCCATGTCAGCGCTAATGTCGCCCGCACCGGCACCGATCGCTTCGAAATCATCGTGCCGCGCTCCTATGCCGGCAGCGTCTTCGAAGAGATCATGGAGATGGGACGGGAGTTCGCGCTCACGGCCGGCTTCACCGACTGAAAAGCCTTATGGCTGCCGGACATCGAATGCCTTGCCAGCCGGCTTGCGCATCCGATGGTCGATGGCGCGATCCGAACAATCGCGATGGCGCAAACAGACATATCGGCTTCGCAGTTCGGGCTATTTGGCCTCTCGGATAGTCTCTAGGTTTCCTCATAAATGCGGTCGGTCGCGCGGGAAGACACCCGGCGGCTTCGTGCCGAAAACAGGGGATTCCTAGATGAAAAGCCATGCCAAGGTCGTCGTCATCGGTGGCGGTGTCGTCGGATGTTCGGTGCTCTATCACCTGACGAAATTCGGCTGGAAGGACGTGGTGCTGCTCGAGCGCTCCGAGCTGACATCCGGGTCGACCTGGCATGCCGCGGGCGGCATGCATACGATCAACGGCGATCCGAACGTTGCCAAGCTGCAGAAATATACGGTCGAGCTCTACAAGGAGATCGAGGAATATTCCGGTCAGGATATCGGCCTGCACCTGACCTCCGGCCTGATGCTGGCGGCGACGCCGCAGCGTTTTGACTGGCTGAAGTCCATTCTCGCCAAGGGACGCTATAACGGCCTGGAAGCGACGCTGCTGACGCCGAAGGAAGCGCATGAGATGATGCCGCTTCTCGACCCCGATCAGTTCGTCGGCGCGCTCTACGATCCCGTCGAAGGCCATCTCGACCCCTATGGTACGACGCATGCCTATGCGCGCTCGGCCAAGAAGAACGGTGCCGAAATCTATCTGCACACCAAGGTGGAAGAGCTGGTGCAGCGCGAGGACGGCTCCTGGCGGGTCATCACCAATCAGGGCGAGATCATCGCCGAGCATGTCGTCAACGCCGCCGGCCTCTGGGCGCGCGAAGTCGGCCGCATGGTCGGGCTGGAACTGCCGGTGCTTGCCATGGAGCACATGTACCTCATCACCGAAGACATGCCCGAGGTCATCGATTTCAACAGGACGACGGGCAAGGAGCTGATGCACTGCGTCGACTTCGATGGCGAGATCTATCTGCGCCAGGAACGGCAGGGCATGCTGATGGGCACCTACGAGAAGGCCTGTCGCCCCTGGTCGCCGGTAACGACGCCGTGGGATTTCGGCCATGAGCTGCTGGCTGAGGACATCGAGCGCATCACGCCGGAACTGGAAGTCGGTTTCCGCCATTTCCCGGCCTTCAACAATGCCGGCATCAGGAGGATCATCAACGGCCCGTTCACTTTCTCGCCTGATGGTAACCCGCTCGTCGGCCCCGTACGGGGTTTGAGGAACTACTGGTCGGCCTGCGCCGTCATGGCCGGCTTCAGCCAGGGCGGCGGCGTCGGCTTGGCGCTCGCCAACTGGATGATCTACGGCGATCCGGGCTTCGATGTCTTCGCCATGGATGTCTCCCGCTATGGCGACTATGCGACGCTCGCCTATACCAACGCCAAGGTGCGCGAGAACTATGCCCGCCGCTTCTCGATCCGCTATCCGAACGAGGAGCTGCCGGCCGCGCGTCCGCTGCTGACGACGCCGATCTACGACAAGCTGAAGGAAGGCGGCGGCGTCTTCGGCGCTTATTACGGCCTCGAACAGGCGCTGTGGTTTGCTCCCAAGGGCGAGGAGGACCAATTCTCCTGGCGCCGTTCCAACGACTTCGACGTCGTTGGTGCTGAAGCCAAGGCGGTGCGCGAGAGCGTCGGTCTGATGGAGACCTCGGGCTTTGCCAAGTATTCCGTGAAGGGATCGGGGGCTGAGGCCTTCCTCGACAGGCTGCTAACCTGCCGCATTCCGGCCGTCGGCCGCATGACTTTGGCGCCGATGCTGAAGCACGACGGCAAGCTCATCGGCGATTTCACGCTGGCGAAACTTGGAGAGGGGGATTTCCTTCTGATCGGCTCCGGCATTGCCGAAGCCTACCACATGCGCTGGTTCGAAAGCCTGCTGCCGAAAGATGGTTCGGTTCAGCTCGAGGCCCTCGGCCTCTCGCTTCTCGGCCTCTCGATCGCCGGCCCGAATGCCCGCAAGCTGATGCAGAAACTGACCCATCAGGATCTTTCGACCGCTGCCTTCCCCTTCATGTCGATTCGCCGCATGGATCTCGGCATGGCGCCGGCCATCGTCGGCCGCGTCTCCTATACGGGTGATCTCGGCTATGAAATCTGGATGAAGCCGGAATACCAGCGTTATATCTTCGACCTGCTGATGCGGGAAGGCGCCGAATTCGATATCCGGCTCTTTGGTCTAAGGGCGCTGAATGCGCTGCGTCTCGACAAGTCCTATGGCAGCTGGTCGCGCGAATACCGGCCGCTCTATGGGCCTTTCGAGGCCGGCCTCAACCGATTCGTGGCGCTGTCGAAGGAAGCCGATTTCATCGGCAAGGCCGCTGCGGCCAAGGAGAAGGCGGAGGGCGGCACGCTGCGGCTGCGCACCTTCGTCCTGAGCGCCAAGGATGCCGACGTTATCGGTGACGAGCCCATCTACCACAACGGCGCCGTCTGTGGCTGGGTGACGTCGGGCGGTTATGCCCATGGCTCCGGCCTTTCGGTTGCCGTCGGCTATGTACCGAAAGAAATCGCCGACGAAACGCAGGGGTGGTCGATAGAACTGCTTGGCGAGCTTCTGCCTGCGCGGCTGCAGGCCGAGCCATTGTTCGATGCAGACGGCGCACGCATGCGCGCGTAGGCGTTGTCGCTGTCAAAGACGACGGCGGGCCTGCAACGGGTCCGCCGCAGAGAAGAGCTTTTCAGAGCGGGCAGGTTGCCGGCCGGTTTTTGGCTAATTTTGAGCCATGAGCTGCCGCTTTTGTGTCATTTTTGGTCGGATCGGCATCAGCGCACAGCGATTTGAAAAGAATTTGTCAATTTCTCGCCTTTTTGGCTTCACATTTCTTTCGAAAGCGGTATGGAATCGCGGCTAAGGGCCTCTCGAAGGAACCTAAAAAAGTAATAAGAGATGCGGTCGCATGACGCCGCATCCAGGGGAAATGACATATGGATTATTTTATCCAGCAGCTCCTAAACGGGCTGACTCTCGGGTCTATTTACGGCCTGATCGCCATTGGTTACACCATGGTTTACGGCATCATCGGCATGATCAATTTTGCCCATGGTGATGTTTTCATGCTCGGCGGCTTTGCCGCCCTTATCACCTACCTGGTTCTGATCTCGCTCTTTGCCGGTTTGCCCGTCGCGATTATGCTTCTGGTGATGCTCATCGTCGCCATGCTGATGACGAGCCTTTGGAACTGGGTGATCGAGCGCGTGGCTTATCGGCCCTTGCGCGGTTCGTTCCGCCTTGCGCCGCTGATCACGGCGATCGGCATGTCCATCGTGCTGTCGAACTTCATCCAGGTTTCGCAGGGTCCGCGCAACAAGCCGATCCCAACGCTTGTGGGCGACGTCTATAACTTCGGTGAAGTCTCGCTGTCCCTGAAGCAGATCATTATCTTCATTATGACGGTCGTTCTGCTGGCTGCCTTCTGGTACATAGTCAACAAAACGGCGCTCGGCCGCGCCCAGCGCGCCACGGAGCAGGATCGCAAGATGGCGGCGCTGCTCGGCATCAATGTCGATCGCACCATTTCCGTCACCTTCATCATGGGTGCGGCGCTCGCCGCCGTGGCCGGCACGATGTATCTGATGTATTATGGCGTCGCTAACTTCACGGATGGCTTCGTCCCGGGCGTCAAAGCCTTTACCGCGGCGGTTCTCGGCGGCATCGGATCGCTTCCCGGTGCCGTTCTCGGCGGCCTCATGATCGGCTTCATCGAGTCGTTCTGGTCGGGCAACTTTGCCATCGCGTATAAGGATGTCGCGACATATGGCATCCTGGCCTACGTGCTGATCTTCAAGCCGACGGGTATTCTCGGTCGGCCGGAAGTCGAAAAGGTATAACGCCATGGCAAATTCAAATTTCGTTGCAGGCAAGGCCGCGCCCGGCCTTGTCCAGAAAGGCATCACGGACGCTTTCTGGACCGCGCTCATCGCTTTCGGCATGTTCGTTCTCTACATCGGTCTCAAGACCGATCAGAACATAGACAACAAGCTGATCATCGTTCAGCGCTGGGGCCTTCTGGCGATCATCGTCGCAATTGCCGCCGCCGGTCGCTTCGTCATGACGGTTTTCGTTCAGCCCGCTCTGGCAGCGCGTAAGGCAGCCAGGGCCAAGGTGGCGCCGGTGGAGGCTGAAGCTGGCTTCATCGGCAGGAATTTCACCAAGATCGCGCTTCTGCTCCTGCTCGTCTATCCGCTGGCGGCAGTGGCGATTTTCGGCCCGCAGGGATCGCTGACCTATGTCGACAACTTCGGCATTCAGATCCTCATCTATGTGATGCTCGCCTGGGGCTTGAATATCGTTGTCGGTCTCGCCGGCCTTCTCGACCTGGGTTATGTCGCCTTCTATGCGGTCGGTGCCTATTCCTATGCCCTGTTGTCGATGCATTTCGGCTTGTCTTTCTGGATCCTGCTGCCGCTTTCAGGCATGCTTGCCGGTCTTTGGGGCATGATCCTAGGCTTCCCGGTCCTGCGCCTGCGCGGCGACTATCTCGCGATCGTCACGCTGGCCTTCGGTGAAATCATCCGCATCGTGCTGACCAACTGGACCGATTTCACGCAGGGCAGCTTCGGCATCTCCAACATCACCAAGGCATCGCTGTTCGGTTTCTACACGTTCGATCTCAAGGATCCGCACAATCTCATCCGGACCCTGGGTCTGCCGATCTCGTCGGCTTGGTACAAGATCTTCCTGTTCTACGTCATTCTGGGGCTGTGCATGCTGACCGCCTATGTGACGATCAGGCTGCGCCGCATGCCGATCGGACGCGCTTGGGAAGCATTGCGCGAGGACGAAATCGCCTGCCGTTCGCTCGGCATCAATACGGTGACGACCAAGCTGACCGCTTTTGCCACCGGCGCCATGTTCGGTGGCTTCGCAGGCTCCTTCTTCGCGGCACGCCAGGGCTTCGTCTCGCCGGAATCCTTCGTCTTCCTCGAATCTGCCGTGATCCTTGCCATCGTCGTTCTCGGCGGCATGGGCTCGCTCAAGGGCATCGCGATTGCCGCGATCGCCATGGTCGGCGGCACGGAAGTGCTGCGCAACATGAGTTTCCTCAAGACCGGTCTTGTCTTCGGCGACACGACGATCATCCCCGGTTTCGGGCCGGACTTTACTCCGGAACTCTACCGAATGCTGATCTTCGGTCTCGCCATGGTGGTCGTGATGATCTTCAAGCCGCGCGGCTTTGTCGGCACGCGTGAACCGACCGCTTTCCTCAAGGAGCGAAAAGCGGTCTCCGGCAGCTTCACCAAGGAGGGCCACGGCTGATGAACGCTGTGACCGCAAACCCCAACGACATCCTGCTGAAGGTTGATCACCTGTCGATGAAGTTCGGCGGCCTGATGGCGATCAACGACTTCTCCTTCGAGGCGAAACGCGGCGACATCACTGCCTTGATCGGACCGAACGGCGCCGGCAAGACAACCGTGTTCAACTGCATCACCGGTTTCTACAAGCCGACGATGGGCATGCTCACGCTCCAGCAGAAGAGCGGCAAGGAATATCTCCTGGAACGGCTTCCGGATTTCCGGATCACGCGGGAAGCCAAGGTGGCGCGTACCTTCCAGAATATCCGCCTGTTTTCGGGCCTCACCGTGCTTGAAAACCTGCTGGTGGCGCAACATAACAGGCTGATGCGCGCCTCGGGCTATACGGTCCTCGGCCTGCTCGGCGTCGGCCCGTATCGAGCCGAGGCGAAGAATGCGATCGAGCTGGCACGCTTCTGGCTCGAAAAGGCCGATCTCATCGATCGCGCCGACGATCCTGCCGGCGATCTTCCATATGGCGCCCAGCGTCGACTGGAAATCGCACGCGCTATGTGCACTGGTCCCGAACTACTTTGCCTGGACGAGCCGGCCGCCGGCCTCAATCCTCGCGAATCGCTGGTTCTCAACGAGTTCCTGCGCAGCATTCGCAAGGATATAGGCACATCGATCCTGCTGATCGAGCACGACATGTCCGTGGTTATGGAAATCTCCGACCACGTCATCGTGCTCGAATATGGACAGAAGATCGCCGACGGCACGCCGGACGAGGTCAAGAACGATCCGAGAGTGATCGCGGCCTATCTGGGCGTCGAGGATGAAGAAGTGGAAGAGGTGATTGCCGAAGTCGAACACCTCCAAGAGGGTGAAAATTGATGGCGGGGCAACCACTTCTGAAAGTCGCAGGGGTCGAAACTTACTACGGCAATATCCGGGCGCTCGCCGGCGTCGATATCGAAGTCAATAGCGGTGAGATCGTCAGCCTGATCGGCGCGAACGGCGCCGGAAAATCGACGCTGATGATGACGATCTGCGGCAGCCCGCAGGCCCGCGCGGGATCCGTCATTTTCAACGGCCAGGATATCACCCATATGCCGACGCATGAAATTGCCCGGCTTCGCATCGCGCAGTCGCCGGAAGGGCGGCGCATCTTCCCGCGTATGACTGTCTATGAAAACCTGCAGATGGGCGCGAATCTCGACAAGCTCAAATATTTCAATGAGGACGTCGAGAAGATCTTTACGCTCTTTCCGCGTCTGAAGGAGCGCCAGTCGCAGCGTGGCGGCACGCTTTCGGGTGGCGAACAGCAGATGCTGTCGATCGGCCGTGCGCTGATGGCACGTCCCAAGCTGCTCTTGCTGGATGAGCCGTCGCTCGGTCTTGCGCCGCTGATCGTCAGGGGCATCTTCGAGGCCATCAAGGTCCTGAACCAGACCCAGGGGCTGACGGTGTTCCTCGTCGAGCAGAATGCGTTTGCGGCTCTGAAGCTCTCGGACCGCGCCTATGTGATGGTCAACGGCCGGGTGACGATGAGCGGCTCGGGCAAGGACTTGCTGGCCAATCCGGAAGTGCGCGCCGCCTATCTCGAAGGCGGCCATCATTGAGTTTCGTTTCGCGGAGAATTTGACATGCAGGGACTTCTCTTCGACAGCGATAGCGGCGGCCGCATGGTTATCCGCGCGGTCATCGTCATCCTTAGTTTCTGGACTGCGTGGCGCGCCGGTCGCGCCGTCGCCTCCAACTGGGAAAACTATCCGCTCGTCGTCATCTACTGCTTTCTGATCGGCCTTGGCCTGCAGTTCCTGCACCATGCGCTGTTCAATGGGCCGGTGTTCGATCTTACCATCTACATCATCGACGTCGTTCTTGTACTGGTCTTTGCGACGGCAGGATACCGGTATCGGCGTACCGATCAGATGGTCAATAACTATTACTGGCTTTATGAAAAGACCTCGGCCTTTTCCTGGAAGAAGAAGAATTGACAGGGTGCCTAAACTAGGCACAGTCTGCACCAACGTAAGTGTCGTCCTGCCAATAACATAAATGACACAGGGCAGGATCATGCTTCCAGAGTTCGGAATACAAGCGTTACCGGCGTGATGATTGGTGGGTATCGCGCAGGGCGAATCAAACGGAACCCGCTCAAAAATTGGGAGTAACAATATGAAGAAGTATCTTCTGTCGGCGGTGGCTTTGTCGGCGATGATCGCATTCGGTGGCGTTGCGAAGGCTGACATCATCATCGGCGTTGGCGGTCCCTTGACAGGCCCGAACGCCGCCTTTGGTGCACAGCTTCAGAAAGGCGCCGAGCAGGCTGCTGCCGATATCAATGCGGCCGGCGGCATCAACGGGGAAAAGGTCAAGATCGAACTTGGCGACGACGTCTCCGACGCCAAGCAGGGCGTTTCGGTCGCCAACAAGTTCGTTGCTGATGGCGTGAAGTTCGTCGTCGGTCACTTCAACTCGGGCGTCTCCATCCCGGCTTCGGAAGTCTACGCCGAAAACGGCATCATGCAGATCACGCCGGCTTCGACCAATCCGAAATTCACCGAGCGGGGTCTTTGGAACACGTTCCGTACTTGCGGCCGTGACGATCAGCAGGGTGTGGTTGCCGCCAAGTATATCGTCGACAACTTCAAGGGCGCCAAGGTTGCCGTCGTTCATGACAAGACCCCCTATGGTCAGGGCCTTGCCGATGAAACCAAGAAGAACCTCAACGCCGGTGGCATGAAGGAAGTTCTCTACGAAGGCATCACCCCTGGCGACAAGGACTACTCGGCCCTCATCGCCAAGATGAAGCAGGCTGGCGTCGACTTCGTCTACTACGGCGGTCTCCATACCGAAGCCGGGCTGATCCTGCGCCAGATGGCCGACCAGGGCGTGAAGGCACACTTCATGTCGGGTGACGGTATCGTCTCGAACGAGCTGGCTTCCATCGCCGGCGACGCCGTCGACGGCACGCTGATGACCTTTGCGCCGGATCCACGCAAGAACCCGGCTTCTGCCGATCTCGTCGCCAAGTTCCGCGCTGCCGGCTATGAGCCGGAAGGCTATACGCTGTACTCCTATGCCGCCACTCAGATCATCGCCGCTGCGGCAAAGGCTGCCGGCTCCAACGATCCTACGGCCGTTGCAGATGCAGCCAAGGCAAAGGGCCCGTTCAAGACCGCTATCGGCGACCTTAGCTTCAACGCCAAGGGCGATATCACCCGTCCGGACTACGTCATGTACAAGTGGTCCAAGGGTTCCGACGGCAAGTACACCTACGCCGAAATCGCGAAGTAATCTTCGCGTTGCCGGTTTCCGGCTTCGACACGATCTGCAAAGCCCGGCTACGCGCCGGGCTTTTTTCGTTACCATAGGCGGAGGATCGGCATTTCCTTCGCAGCAGACCTGCTTTAAATCTGCCCGTTACAGGCAGGAGGATAAGCAGCATGAGCAAACCCAGGGTTCTTGTTACACGCCGCTGGCCGGTTTCAGTCGAGGCGGCCCTTTCGGAACGTTTCGACGCCACGCTGAGCAAGGACGATGCCGCGCTCGATGCGGCGCAGTTGCGGGATGCGCTTCTCTCCTATGACGCCGTTCTCCCCACCGTTTCCGACAGGCTTCCCGCGGCGCTTTTCGAGGGTGATGCTGTCCAGTCGAAGATCATCGGCAATTTCGGCGTCGGCTTCAATCACATCGATGTCGCCGCCGCCAGGGCGAAGGGTATCGTCGTCACCAATACGCCGGGCGTACTCACCGATTGCACCGCCGATATCGCCATGCTGCTCTTGCTCTCCGTCGCGCGGCGGGGCGGGGAAGGGGAGCGGGAGTTGCGCGCTGGAGCGTGGACCGGCTGGCGACCGACGCACCTGGTCGGCACTAAGGTTACCGGCAAGACTGTCGGCATCATCGGCTTCGGCCGCATCGGCAAGGCGTTTGCGCAGCGCTGCCATTTCGGCTTCGGCATGGATGTCGTCTTCTACAATCGCTCAGTCGTCGATCCGGCGGAGGCCGCGCGCTATGGCGCCAGGCAACTGCAGACGGTGGAGGATGTGCTCCAGGTCTCCGACTTCGTTTCCCTTCACTGCCCTGGCGGCGCGGAAAATCGCCATCTGATGAACGCGGCACGTCTCGCCGCCATGAAGCCGGGTGCTTTCCTCATCAATACCGCGCGCGGCGACGTAATCGACGAAGCGGCTCTGATTGCGGCGCTTGAGCAAGGCACGATCCGCGGCGCCGGCCTCGATGTCTACGAGGCGGAACCGCATGTGCCGGAGCGGCTGAGGGTGCTGGACAATGTCGTGCTTCTGCCGCATCTCGGCAGCGCCACCGAAGAGACCCGCACGGCCATGGGCATGAAGGTGGTGGACAATGTCACCGCCTTCTTCGCCGGTCGCGAGCCGCCGGACCGCGTGGTCTGACGCACTTCCTCTCGTAAGACGACCGGGCGAATTGCGGGCATCTGCAATCGGACGCAGATGCCTTTCTTTTCGGCGTTTGCCGAAAGGCGATGCACACGCACCCGGGATTGGGGGCGTCATCGCAGATGATCGCGTAAGGCACAGAAATTGCTTGCCTTTATTTCGTTGCGGGTTTCAATGATCCGATATCCGCGCGATGTGGCAACCGGAGAGACGAAATGGCATTGACGGCCATAGGCACAAGACCGCAGAGGGCGCGTGGTCGCGGCCATCTTGCGGCCAAGTCGCTTGGCGGCCGCACGCGCCTTGCCGAGCTGTTTCAGGAGGGCGCGGCAAAGATTCGTCTGCCTGAGACCTTCGATAGCTCCATGGAAGCGGTCATTATCAACACGGCCGGCGGCCTTACCGGCGGCGACCGCATGGATTGGAGCATCGTCGCGGGGCCAGGCACGCGTATCGACGTGACCACGCAGGCCTGCGAGAAGATCTATAAGGCTTCCAGCGACACCGCCGAGGTCGGGACCTCCATCAGCGTGGGGTCTGGTGCGCGCGTCGATTGGCTGCCGCAGGAAACCATCCTGTTCGAGCGCGCCTCGCTCTCGCGCAGGCTGGATGTCGAGCTTGACGAAACGGCTGAATTTCTTGCCATCGAAGCGATCCTGCTTGGGCGCAAGGCCATGGGCGAGGCGATGGCCGAAGGGCTGTTTCGCGACCGCTGGCGCATCCGTCGCAGCGGATGCCTGATCCACGCCGAGGAGCTGCGGCTCGATGGCGATATCGCGGCGTTAACGGCCAAGAGCGCTGTGCTCGGCGGCCAGGTTGCCTTCGCGACCGTGCTCTATACCGGAGCGCTGGCGGAGACCTATCTCAGCCGGGTCCGGCCGCTGGTCGAGGCGCATATGGCAGGCGCCAGCCAGTGGAAAGACAAGCTCGTGCTGCGGCTTGCCGCTGCCGATGGCTTCGCGCTCAGAAAAGTCCTGATTCCGGTCATTTCCACCTTGCGCAACGGAGCGCCAGTGCCGAAAGTCTGGAACCTGTAGTCCCAAGAGCCGGATGATTTTAGGCCTGCTTGACCTAAAATCATCCGGCTCCAGAATCAAAAAAGTAGAGCATGATGTCGTCCGAAAACCGCTCAGACTTTTCGGCATCATGCTCTAGAAACAGCAATCCGATAGGTAGGCGATGAACCTCACTCCGAGAGAAAAAGACAAGCTGCTGATTTCCATGGCGGCAATGGTGGCGCGGCGACGGCTGGAGCGCGGCGTCAAGCTCAACCATCCCGAAGCCATCGCACTGATCACCGATTTCGTGGTCGAGGGCGCCCGCGACGGCCGTCCGGTCGCGGAGCTTATGGAGGCCGGCGCTCACGTCATTACCCGCGATCAGGTGATGGAGGGCATCGCCGAGATGATCCACGATATTCAGGTGGAGGCGACGTTCCCGGATGGAACGAAGCTCGTCACCGTGCACGAACCCATCCGCTGAGGCAGCCATGTTGGAACTCAGACCCAATTGCGAGTGTTGCGACGGGGATTTGCCGCCGGAAAGCCGGGAGGCGATGATCTGCACATTCGAGTGCACTTTCTGCACGGATTGCGTCGACAAGGTCTTGGGTGGTCGCTGCCCGAATTGCGGCGGCGAATTCGTCCAGCGCCCCGCTCGCCCGGGGGCACTGCTCGCCAAATATCCTGCTTCGACGAAACGTGTTCTGAAGGCCGAGGGATGCGCTCCCGTTCGGGCAGCATGAGGAGAGAACCATGATCCCAGGTGAAATCATCGCTGCCAGCGGCGACATTGAGCTCAATGCCGAAGCGCCGACTGTGACGCTTGAGGTTTCCAACACCGGCGATCGACCGGTGCAGGTCGGAAGCCATTATCATTTTGCCGAAACCAACGCCGGGCTTGCCTTCGATCGCGACAAGGCGAGGGGCATGCGGCTCGATATTCCTGCGGGAACCGCGGTGCGTTTCGAGCCGGGCCAGACGCGCTCGGTGACGCTGATTCCGCTATCGGGCAAGCGCGAAGTCTATGGCTTCCGTCAGCAGATCATGGGCAAGCTCTAGGTCTTCTTTGGGGGAGTTCGATGTCGTTGAAATTGCTTTTGCCTGCTGCAGCTCTTGCCGCAGCACTGATCTGCGGTCCGGCCTTTGCGCAGAACAATCCGGATGAACAGAAGATCGATTGCGCCAAGGCAGAGGCGCAGACGGATATGAACATCTGTGCTGCGCTCGATTTCGACACCGCCGATAAGGCGCTGAACGTACAATACAAGAAAACCCGCGCTGCGATGGCTGCCATCGATTCGGATCTCGACAACGACATGAAGGGGGCTGAAAAGGCGCTCATCAAGGCGCAGCGCGCCTGGGTGGACTATCGCGACGGTGAGTGTGAGGCGCAAGGGTTCCAGGCACGCGGCGGCTCCATGGAGCCCATGATGGTTTCCGGCTGCAAAGCGGATTTGACCAGGAAGCGGACCAAGGAACTGAAAGAGCTCGCCGACGGGCTCGGAGGCAATTAGTGAGCAATAGACGCAAGGTGGTGATCGTCGGCAATGGAGAGATCGCCGCAGGGGCGGCAGCGACAATCGATGCTGCCGATCTCGTGATCCGCTTCAACGACTGCCGTTCGATGGGTGCCGGCGGCAGCCGGACCGATGTCGTTGCTGTCTGCAACACCGGCCGGCCGGCGCGCGCCATGCTCGGCTCGGCGGAATGGCGAAAGAGCCCAGCCGTTGCCTCAGCTTCGGAAATCTGGAGCGTGCGCGATCCCCGCAAATTCGCTGCTTTGCGCGCGTCCTTGGCGATCTCGCATCCGGAGCTCGATGATTTCTGCGACGATTACACCGATCAGTTCGCCGCCTTCTGCAAAGCCACAGGCAAGCGGCATGTCGTGATCGATCAGTCCGTTCACGACGATGTCGATACGGCGCTCGCCGCCTATGAGCCCGGCTCTTATGTCGTGCCGAGCAGCGGCATGATCGTCATCGCCGAGGTACTGGCCCGCTATCCCGACGACGATGTCGCCATTACCGGTTTCAGCCATACGGGTTGGAACGAGCATCCCTTTGCCGCCGAGCAGCGGCTTGTCGACGGCTATGTTTCCCTCGGCCGTCTCAAGCGCCTTGTCGATACGAACCTCATTTCTGCCTCCCAAGGAGACTGACCCATGCCCTACAGGATTTCCCGTGCCTCCTACGCCAGCATGTTCGGGCCGACGGTCGGCGACAAGGTGCGCCTGGCCGATACGGAACTGTTCATCGAGGTCGAGAAGGATTTCACCACTTATGGCGAGGAGGTGAAGTTCGGCGGCGGCAAGGTCATTCGCGATGGCATGGGGCAGAGCCAGGTGACGCGCGCGAACGGAGCTGTCGACACCGTCGTCACCAATGCGCTGATCCTCGACCATTGGGGGATTGTGAAGGCGGATATCGGCCTGAAGGACGGCCGCATCGTCGCAATCGGCAAGGCCGGCAATCCGGATATGCAGCCTGATGTCAACATCATCGTCGGGCCGGGCACGGAGGTGATCGCAGGCGAGGGCAAGATCGTCACCGCCGGCGGCATGGATAGCCATATCCACTTCATCTGCCCGCAGCAGATCGAGGAAGCGCTGATGTCGGGCATCACCACCATGCTTGGCGGCGGCACCGGCCCGGCGCATGGAACGCTTGCGACCACCTGTACGCCCGGACCATGGCATCTGGCGCGTATGATCGAATCCTTCGATGCCTTTCCGATGAATATCGGCCTTTCCGGCAAGGGCAATGCCTCGCTGCCGGCGGCGCTGGAAGAGATGGTGCTTGGCGGCGCCTGCTCGCTTAAGTTGCATGAGGACTGGGGTACGACGCCGGCGGCGATCGACTGCTGCCTCAGCGTGGCCGACGCCTATGACGTGCAGGTGATGATCCACACGGATACATTGAACGAAAGCGGCTTCGTCGAAGATACGATCGGCGCCATCAAGGGCCGTACGATCCATGCCTTCCACACGGAAGGCGCAGGCGGCGGCCACGCTCCCGACATCATCAAGATCTGCGGCCAGGCGAACGTCATCCCGTCATCGACCAATCCGACGCGGCCTTATACGGTTAACACGATCGCCGAGCATCTCGACATGTTGATGGTCTGCCATCATTTGTCGCCGTCGATCCCCGAGGATATCGCCTTTGCCGAAAGCCGCATCCGCAAGGAGACGATCGCGGCGGAGGATATTCTTCACGATATCGGCGCCTTCTCGATCATTTCATCCGACAGCCAGGCCATGGGCCGCGTCGGCGAAGTGGCTATCCGCACCTGGCAGACCGCCGACAAGATGAAGCGCCAGCGCGGTCGTCTGGCGCAGGAGGTCGGCGACAACGACAACTTCCGCGTGAAGCGCTATATCGCCAAGTATACGATCAATCCCGCCATCGCCCATGGCGTCAGCCATGAGGTCGGGTCGATCGAGATCGGCAAGCGCGCCGATCTGGTGATCTGGAACCCGGCCTTTTTCGGCGCCAAACCCGAGATGGTTCTGCTTGGCGGCTCTATTGCTGCGGCGCCAATGGGAGATCCCAATGCGTCCATCCCGACACCGCAGCCGATGCATTATCGCCCGATGTTCGGCGCTTTCGGCAAGAATCGCACGAATTCTTCGGTAACCTTCGTTTCCCAGGCTGCCTTCGACGCGGGGCTTGCCGGCAAGCTTGGCGTCGCCAAGACGCTGCTGCCGGTCAGGAATACTCGCGGCGGCATCTCGAAGGCGTCGATGATCCATAACAGCCTCACCCCTCATATCGAGGTGGACCCGGAGACCTACGAAGTGCGCGCGGACGGCGAGCTTCTCACCTGTGAGCCGGCGACGGTGCTGCCGATGGCGCAGCGCTATTTCCTTTTCTAAAGAGCGCGCCGATTCGTTGCCAGCGACACATGCGAGGGCCCCGGTTTCCGGGGCCTTCGTGGTTTTATGCGGTTAATTCAGCATTATCATAGGCTTGTGGAGGCGGTTCCGCACTTCGCCTTCTGGTTTGCGGAGGCGGGAGCGCGGCTGGCTATCAGAGATTGTTCACAAGTTGGGAAATGCCGGGCATTTTAATGATTCCATTAAAGACCTGGAAGCGCCTTCACCCCTATCTCACATGACTGAAACGGTGGCAGAGGAAGGTGAATCGCATGAAACAATGGATTTCGCTGCAAGCCGAAGTCGGCAATTTTCAGCAGAAGCGTGCGATTTATATTTTCGCGCTTAAGATGAGTTTTGCAGCTGTCATCATGTCGCTTGCGATCATGGTCGCGATGCTTCCCGTGTTGCAATGGCTCGATCTCCTGCCATTGCCGATCATGGAGGTCATGCGTTTCGGCGTTCTGCTCGCCTGGATCATCGGCGGTACCGTTTCCGGTGCGCTGGCGATATTGGCCGGTTTCTCGATTCACAAGCTTGCCGTTTCCCGTGCCGAATTCGAACGGCTGAGCCGTACCGATGGGCTTTCCGGCCTGCTCAATCGCCGCGCCTTTACGGAAGCGCTGACCAAGGCCGGGCACGGCGCCTCGTTGGTGATCTTCGACGTCGATCGCTTCAAGACGATCAATGACCGCTTCGGTCACGCATCCGGCGATGCCGTGATCATCGCGGTCTCGCAGATATTGGGGCGTGTCTTCACGGGTGAGGACATGATCGCCCGTCTCGGCGGCGAGGAGTTTGGCGCGATTATCCATGGTGGTGATATCGATGAACGCATTGCCCGTGTCGAAGCCATCAAGGAGCAGGTCGCCAATCATCCGATCGCGATCGACGGTGGCTCGGTCAAGATTACCGTCTCGGCCGGAATTGCCGACATAGGCAAGGATCGCAAGACGGAGGGCGTCTATGCCGCCGCCGACAAGGCGCTTTATCTGGCCAAGACGCTCGGGCGCAATCGCGTCGTGCACGAGCGCGAGCGTCTGTCTCAGGTCTGGCGCCGCTATACCACCGAGCAGGAAGAGGATGTCCCGCCGGCCCTCATGGAATTGCAGCGCTACGTGTATCGCATGTAGCGCCGCCGAGCGGCATTCGCGCTTGCGCGGGGAGCGACTATTCTGCATGCTCCCGCGGAGCTTTAATTTGGATCCGCCATGCAACGCGTCACCTCCTATCTGCCAGCCGGCACTCCATCCTCCAATCCCATCGATCGTGTTGTCCTGCCGCATGATCTCAGGCATTTGCGCCGCAAGCTGCTGCACCTCGAAAACGGTGAGATGGTCATGCTCGACCTGAAGGAGCCGGTGCTGTTTGCCAATGGCGATCTGCTCGTGCGAGAGGACGGCGAGTTGATCGAGATCGTCGCGGCGGACGAAAAGCTCTTCGAGATCAAGCCACGGGATCGCCGGCATCTGGTCGAGCTTGCCTGGCATCTCGGCAATCGCCATCTTTCCGCTCAAATCGAGGAAGAGCGTATCCTCATTCTGCGCGATCATGTGATCCGTTCCATGCTCGAAGGGCTTGGCGCGACGGTTTCCGAGGTCAGCGAGCCGTTCCAGCCGGCGCGTGGCGCCTATCATTCTCACGGCAGCCATTCGCAAGGGCATCATCATGATCATGGGCACGATCATCATTCCCATGACTGAGTGCAGGCGATCGACATGGCGATGACCGATGATCGCGATCTTCAGGCTTTGCTGCGGCTGATGGCCTGGCTGTCGCCGGCTTTTCCGGTGGGATCTTTTGCCTATTCCGGCGGTCTCGAGCGCGCTGTTCATGACGGGCTGGTTTATGATGTCGGAAGTCTGCGGGACTGGATCGCGACCATGATGCACCACGGCGCCGCCTGGAACGACGCCGTTCTGCTGGCGGAAGCGCACCATGCCGGAGAAGACGCGCCGCGGCTCGCAGCCGTGGCGGAACTTGGCGAGGCGTTGGCGGGCTCGAAGGAGCGCCACACCGAGACCATGCTGCTTGGGGAGGCCTTTCTGGCGGCTGCCGGTGCCTGGCCGCACGAGATCTTTGCGATGCTGCCGGCAAAGACCGTCTATCCCGTTGCAGTGGGCGCCGTTGCCCGTGCGCATGATGTTCCCCTTCAGAAGACGCTTGCTGCCTTCCTGCATGCGCTTGCGTCGCAGATGCTGTCGGCCGGCATCCGGCTCGGTGTGACCGGGCAGAAGGATGGCGTCGCCGTTCTCGCGGCCTTGGAGGACGTTATCGCCGAAGTGGCGAAACGCGCGGCGCAATCCGATCTCGACGATCTCGGCGCAGCGACCGTGCAGGCCGACATTGCGAGCCTGCGCCACGAAACCCAGAGGACGCGGCTTTTTCGCTCGTGATGCGCGGCCCGAAGAAAATCCCACCGCCGAGGTTCATCCTACGTCATTCACCGCTGTGCGGCGCGCGGATGCTTCGCTATCCTGCTATTTTACCGGAGTTGCGACTATGAAATCGAGAAATGGACCTTTGCGCGTCGGCATCGGTGGGCCCGTCGGCTCGGGCAAGACGGCGCTGACGGAAAAGCTGTGCAAGGCGATGCGCGACGATTATTCCGTCGCCGTCGTCACCAACGACATCTATACGACGGAGGATGCGGAAGCGTTGGTGCGGATGCAGGCGCTGCCGTCGGATCGCATCGTCGGTGTCGAAACCGGCGGCTGCCCGCATACCGCCATTCGCGAGGATGCGACGATCAACCTGCAGGCCATTGCCGGCCTCAACGAACGGCTCCCCGATCTCGACGTAGTCTTCATCGAATCCGGCGGCGACAATCTTGCGGCAACCTTTTCGCCCGATCTTGCCGATATCACCATCTATGTCATCTCGGTGTGTCAGGGCGAGGAGATACCGCGCAAAGGCGGCCCGGGCATCACCAAATCGGACCTTCTCGTCATCAACAAGAAGGATCTGGCGCCCTTCGTCGAGGTGGATCTTGAGGTGATGGATCGCGATGCGACCCGGATGCGTCAGGCGCGTCCCTTCGTCTTTTCCGACATGAAGCGGGGCGAGGGCGTCAGCAAGATCGTCGATTTCCTAAAGGAACAGGGCGGCCTGTGAGCCGCCCCGTCATTATTCAAGGATCCGAACAGGCTGCTCTATTCAGCCGCAAAAGGCGGCAGTCTTAGCACGTTCGTACCTTTCGGCTTGGAGCCGCGCGTATCCCTGTTTTCCATGGCGTCCACGCGCTCCTCCAAGGTGGCAAGCGACTGGCGGTTTTCGTTGACGGCGGTTGCCAGGCCTTCCTTGGTCACCACTTCATCATCCGCATCCTTCTTGCCGACCAGCCTGCCGAAGAGGAAGCCGAGCAGGCGCGATACGTCGTCCATGATCAGGAAGAAGGACGGCACGACCACCAGGCTCAGCACCGTCGAGACGATGATGCCGCCGATGACGGCGATCGCCATCGGCGCGCGGAAGGTGCCGCCTTCGCCGACGCCGAGGGCTGACGGCAGCATGCCGGCCGACATGGCGATCGAGGTCATGATGATCGGACGGGCGCGCTTGCGGCCGGCTTCGATGACGGCATCGAGCCTCGGCATGCCCCGATGCATCATCTCGATGGCGAAATCGACCAGCAGGATGGCGTTCTTCGTTACGATGCCCATCAGCATGAGAATGCCGATCATCACGGGCATGGAGAGCGCGTTGCCGGTCAGGATCAATGCCAGCGCCACGCCGCCGATCGCCAGTGGCAGCGAAAACAGAATGGTGAAGGGCTGGATCACATCCTTGAACAGCAGGATCAGCACGGTCAGGACGAGCAGAAGGCCGAGCAGCATGGCATTGCCGAAGCTCTGCACCATTTCCTTCTGGACCTTGGTGTCGCCGCTCACCGCCAGATGTACGGTGGCCGGGATCCTGGCGCTATTGACGATATCGAGGAAGTGCTCCGATGCCGTATCCAGCGCCACGCCCTGCGGCAGATCGGCGCCGATGGCGACGACGCGATAGCGGTTGTTGCGCTTGATCGACGACAGGCCTTCGGAATATTCGATATCGGCAACAGTCGACATCGGCACCGTGGCGCCCGTGGATGTCTTGATACGCAAGGCGCGGATTGCGGCAAGATCGCGCCGCATGCCGAGCGAGGCCTGGACGCGGATCGGGATCTGGCGATCGTCGAGCGAGATCTTGGCAAGCGAAGCGTCGATATCGCCGATGGTGGCCACGCGCACCGTGTCGGAAATCATCTGTGGCGTGATGCCGAGGCGAGCCGCCTCGTCCTTGCGCGGATAGATCTGCAATTCGGGACGCGGCAGCGCGCCGTCGGCACTGACGTTTGCGAGTGCCGGATCGGTGCGCAACTCTGCTTCCAGAATGCCGACCGCCTGCTTCAGATCCTTTTCGCTACGGGAAAGGAAATTATAGGTCAGGTCGCGGTCGCCACGGTCGTTGAGCTTGGTGATGCGCACGTCCGGAATCGAGCGCAATTTTGCGAAGACTTCCTTTTCCACCTCCCATTGCGGGCGCAGGCGGCCATGCACCGCGACCTTCGGCAGGTAGGGGCCGATGACGGGCAGCGAGCCGAGGACATCGTTGACGAGCTTCTTCGTCAGCGACTGGTCGAGCTTGCCGAGCTCCAGCGTCACCGTTGCGCGGCGCAGCTCCAGATCGCCTTTCGGCGAGGCGCCGCCGAGCACGAAGACGTTTTCAATACCGTCGATGCCCTTGACGCGACGATAGATCTCATTGGTCACCTGCTCGGTATCATCGAGCCGTGCGTTCGGGGGAAGCTCGGCCGACAGCACGATGCGCGAGGAGTCTTCCGGCGGGATGAAGCTGCCGGGGACGAACATGATGAGCGCGGCCACGGAGGCGATGGAGAAAGCGAATGCCGCAATCAGCGTCGGGTAGCGCGTATACCACTTCTTGGTCGTCATTCGCACGAGCGCGCTATAGCCGCGCATGAAGCGGCCGTCATTGTCGTGATGATCGTCGACGCCGTCTTCGGCGCGCATGAGGTAGGCGGCCATCATCGGCGTGATCAGACGCGCGACAAGCAGGGAGAAAAACACCGAGAAGGCGACCGTCAGGCCGAACTGGATGAAGTACTGGCCCGGAATGCCTGGCATGAAGGAAACGGGCACGAAGACCGCGATGATGGTGAAGGTCGTCGCGATGACGGCGAGGCCGATTTCATCTGCCGCGTCGATGGCGGCGCGGTACGGCGTCTTGCCCATCTTGATGTGGCGGGAGATGTTTTCGATTTCGACGATGGCGTCGTCTACGAGAATGCCGGTCGCGAGCGTCAGCGCGAGGAAGCTGACGAGGTTCAGCGAAAAGCCGATCTGGTTCATGATCCAGAATGTCGGGATCGCGGACAGCGGCAATGCCACCGCCGAAATCAGCGTTGCGCGCCAGTTTCTCAGGAAAAGGAACACCACGATAACGGCCAGGAGCGCGCCTTCGAGCAGCGTATGCATCGCCGATTCATAGTTGCCGTAGGTGTAGTAGACCGCGTCGTCGATCATCTCGATCGAGACGTTCGGATTTTCGGCGCGCACCTTGTCGAGCGTGTCGGCGACGGTCTTGGCGACGGTCACTTCGCTGGCGCCCTTGGCGCGGAATACGCCGAAGGTAACGACAGGGGCGCTATTGAACCGCGAGAACGACTTCGGCTCCTGATAGGTGTCCTTGATCACGCCGAGGTCGGAGAGCTTGACGAAGCGGCCGTTGGTCAGCGCAATCGTCGTGTCGGCCAGCTGAGCGACGGCACGGGCGTCGCCGAGCACGCGGATAGCCTGCTCGCTGCCGGCGACCTGGCCGCGACCGGATCCGAGATCGATATTGGTGCCGCGCAACTGCTGGCTGACGGACAGCGCAGTGATGCCATAGGCGTTCAGCTTGTTCGGATCGAGTTCGATGCGCACTTCGCGGTCGGCGCCGCCATAGCGGTCGACGCGGCCGATGCCCGCCTTGCCCTGCAAAGCGCGCTTGACCGTGTCGTCCACGAACCAGGACAGCTCTTCCAGGGTCATGTTGGGCGAGGAGACTGCGAAGCTCTGGATCGCCTGGCCGACGACGTCGACCTTCGAGACGATCGGCTGGTCGATCGTGGACGGCAGGGTGCCGCGGATGCGGTCGATGGCGTCCTTGGTGTCCTGAACGGCCTGCTGTGTCGGTACTTCGAGACGGAAGATGACGACGGTCTGCGATTGGCCGTCGGTAACGGTCGATTGTATCTCATCGATGCCGTTGATGCCGGCAACGGCGTCTTCGACCACCTTCGTCACCTGCATTTCGAGTTCGGCCGGCGAGGCGCCGCTCTGCGTCACGGTGACGTTGACAACAGGCACGTCGATGTTCGGAAAGCGCGTGATCGGCAGATTGAAGAAGGCGTGTGCGCCCACGATCATCAGCAGGAAAAAGCCGAGGAGCGGCGCGACCGGATTTCGGATGGACCAGGCGGAGAAGTTCATGGGGTCGTTCTCGCTCAGTTGGAGGCTTGCGAGGCATCGCGCACGGGCGTGATGCGGTCACCGTCGCGGACATAGGCGCCGGCCTTGGCAACGACATCGTCGCCGGCCTTCAGGCCCTTGAGAATCTCGATATAGGCGCCATCCTGAATGCCGGTCTCGACATTCACGAACTTGACGACGCCGTTCTCGACCTTACGGGCGGAGGAGCCGTTTTCGTCCGTGTTGACGGCCGTCAGCGGCAAGGCGACGCCTTCTTCCTGGCGAATGATGATCTCGGCGCTGCCATACATGCCGGCGCGGGCTTTTTCGCCGTCGTCGATGGAGATGTGCACCGCGCCGAGGCGGGTGACGGAATCGACGATCGGAGCGACGAGACGGATGGTGCCGGCAAGCTTTTCACGGCTGCCCGACAGCGAAATCCGGGCCTTCTGTCCGACGGCGATCTTGGTGATATCGCTTTCGGAAACGTCGACCACCAGTTCGAGCTGGCTGTTGCGGATGATGGTAAAGAGCGGATCGCCATTGCCGCTGGCGATGGCGCCGACACGAGCGCTGCGGGACGCGACTGTGCCTGCGACAGGGGTCTTGATGCCGGTGCGGGCGAGCTTGAGGTCCGTATCGGCGATCTGGCTGTCGGTGACTTTGAGGTCGGCCTCGGCAACCGCGATCGCCTGTTCGGCCGATGCCTCGCGCGCCTTGTTGGCGGCCGCTGCGGCATTCGCCTGTTCGACGGAGGAGGTCGACATCGTGCCCTTGGCGCCCATTGCGACGGCGCGGACGCGCTGCAGTTCGGCCTCCTCGGCGTTGGCGCGGGCCTCGGTGAGCTGCGCGTGTAACTGGGCAAGGCTGGCCTCGCCCTTGGCTCGCGTTGCCTGCATCTGGCTCTTCTGCAGGACCAGCGCGTCGTCATTGAGCGTGGCGAGCGTGCTGTTCGCCTCGACCTTGTCGCCGACATCGGCATCGAGCGTGCGGATCGAGAGGCCATCGACCTGTGGCTGGATGTAGACTTCTTCGACCGCCTTCACTGTGCCCGTTGCAACCACCTTGTCGGTCAGCTTCCGCGTGGCGGCGGTGGTGATGACGATCGCGGGCAGATTCTGCTTCGGTTTCGTAACGACAGGCTCATCGGCCAGTGCGGCGGGCGCTGTCAGCAGGGAAAGCAGGATTGCAGTCATGCTTAGTAGTCTAAACGGCGTGGAGGCCATGCGTCCGGTTCCAGTTCGGCAATTGGTCAAAGGGATTTCGCTGTTTTCCGTCGCGAATACGGGGATCAATGCATGCGAGCCGGCTATTCCCGGCGGATCAACATCCGTCTTTCATGCTTGCAGATCCTCATCCTAAATTTGCTCTCTTAAATGGGAGCGGTTTTCAAATCCCGCAAGATCACGAGAAAATGATTTCGCGGGTATTTCTACCTGTCGCAACCATGCGAAGCAATCACGGCATTGTGATGTCGCAATTCAAATAGTTGATGACTGACCGCTTTTTAGGCAACTGCGGCGGCAAAGCTAGCTTTTTGTTGCTATTGTTACAAAATGAAAAAAACGCGCGTGGTGATGAGCCCCGCGCGTTTCTCTGCCGTTGGCCGGTATTGGACCTATTTCAACGCCGCGTCCGTGATATCGTGCGTATAGGCGCCGGAAGGCTTCTTGGTGATGATCTTCTGATTGAGCAGCGCCTCGACTGTGCGGTCATAGAGCTTCATGTCGAGCTTGCCGCTGCCGATTAGCTTGGCGACTTCGCCTGCCATGCGCTTCTGATGGTTCTCGTCCTGACCGCCATTGTCCACGACGATTCCGGCGGCTTCGTCCGGATGTTCGACGGCGTATTTCCAGCCCTTCATCGAAGCGCGGACGAACTTCACCATGTTGGCCTTGAACTTCGCGTCCTTCAGCTTGTCTTCCTTGACATAGAGGCCGTCTTCCAGAAGGTCGTTGCCGAGCTTGGTATAGTTGAAGACCGTCAGGTCTTCAGCCTTGAAGCCGGCATCGATCGCCTGCCAATACTCGTTATAGGTCATGACGGAGATGCAGTCGGCCTGCTTCTGCACGAGCGGCTGGACGTCGAAGCTCTGCTTCAGCACGTTGACGCCGTCCTTGCCGCCGTCGGTCTTCAGGCCGAGTTTATGCATCCAGGCGAAGAACGGATATTCGTTGCCGTAGAACCAGACGCCGAGCGTATGGCCCTTGAAGTCCTTTTCCGTCTTGATCGGGCCATCCTTCGGGCAGATCAGTTCCAGGCCGGACTTTTCGAAAGGCTGGGCGATGTTGATCAGCGGCACGCCCTTTTCGCGGGCAACGAGCGCACCACCCATCCAGTCGACGATGACGTCGGCGCCGCCGCCGGCGATGACCTGCTCGGGGGCGATATCCGGGCCACCCGGCTTGATCTCGACGTCGAGGCCTTCTTCCTTGTAGAAGCCCTTGTCCTTGGCGACGAAATAGCCGCCGAACTGGCCCTGGGCCACCCATTTCAGCTGCAGCGTTACCTTGTCGGCGGCCATTGCCGCCTGGGCGGCCGCCAGGGTCACTGCACTTGCCATCAATGCGAGCATTATTTTTTTCATGTCTTCACCCTTTTTCCCTCTGAAGTTATGCCTTGATCCCTTGGAAGGGATCCCGGATTACGTCTGCCCACCGCGGATAGACGGATGCCAGAACGTCGTCATTCTCTCGACAATGGCGACGATACCGTAAAAGACGGAGCCTGCGACCGCGGCGACTGCGATCTCAGCCCAGACCATGTCGACATTCATTCGGCCGATTTCGGTCGAGATGCGAAAGCCCATACCCGACATGGGTGTGCCGAAGAATTCCGCCACGATGGCACCGATAAGAGCCAAGGTCGAGTTGATCTTCAGCGCATTGAAAATAAAGGGCGCGGCAGCCGGCAGGCGCAGCTTGAACAGCGTCTGCCAGTAGCTCGATGCATAGGTGCGCATCAGGTCGCGTTCCATGTTGCCGGATGCGGCAAGGCCGGCCACCGTGTTCACCAGCATGGGGAAGAAGGTCATGATGATGACGACGGCGGCCTTGGATTCCCAGTCGAAGCCGAACCACATGACCATGATCGGCGCAACACCGATGATCGGCAAGGCGGAGACCAGATTGCCGATCGGCAGCAGGCCGCGGCGCAGAAAGGCGACGCGATCCGCGAGAATGGCGACGATGAAGCCGCTGGCGCAGCCGATGATGTAGCCGAACAGCACCGCCTTGAAGATCGTCTGCTGAACATCCGTCCACAAGGTCGATACGGAGCCGGCTATCCGCGCACCGATTGCGCTCGGCGGCGGCAACAGAATGAAGGGAATGCCGGCGCCGCGCGTGGCGGCTTCCCAGATGATGAGGATCCATGCACCGAAGATCGCCGGGACCAGCAACCGCAGCGTATAGCTTCCGGCGGGCGACAGCGACCGGACGGTCGACAGGATGGAGACGCAACGCCAGGCCAGCAGCCAGGCAGCGGCGATCAGAAGGAAGAAAGACGCCTGCGCCTTGCCTTCGTTGCCCGAGATCCCCGACAGCAGCAACCAGGTGACGGCATGGGCTGCGAAGAAGAGAATTGCGGCGCAAAGGGTTTCGGACATATTCATGAACGAAAGAAGCGCGGCAGCGGCAATGAGAATGAAGATGACGAAAGTCGTGCCGCTGCTGACGGGCGTGGCTGCATCCGAGCCGAGCAACGGCAGCGCCGGGATCGCTACGAGACAGAGGAGAAGAGAGACCACGGCCTGCCAGGAGAAATGAAACTGCTTCATGCCGTTCTCCCTCCCATCGAGCGATCGACGATGCGTGCGGCGACACTGACGATGGCGACGAGCATCGCAGCCAGAATCGAGCCTGCCACCAGTGCCGCCCATATGTCGATCGTCTGGCTGTAGTAGGAGCCGGCCAGCAGCTTTGCACCGATGCCGGCGACGGCGCCCGTCGGCAGTTCGGCGACGATTGCGCCGACGAGGCTTGCGGCAATCGCTACCTTCATTGAAGTGAAGAGAAAGGGGACTGAGGCTGGCACGCGCAGTTTCCAGAAGGTCTGCGAGGCGCTGGCATTGTAGGTCCGCATCAGGTCGAGATGCATGACTTCCGGAGAGCGCAGCCCCTTCACCATGCCGACGGCAACGGGAAAGAAGGAGAGGTAGGTCGAGATCAGCGCCTTCGGAATGAGGCCGGTAATATTGATCGCGGCAAGCACGACGATGACCATCGGTGCGATCGCCAGGATCGGCACGGTCTGCGATGCGATGATCCAGGGCATAAGGCTGCGGTCCAGCGCCACGACATGCACGATTCCGACTGCGATCAGGATGCCGAGCACCGTCCCTAAGGCGAAGCCGACTGCTGTAGAGGACAGCGTGACCCATGCATTGTAGACGAGGCTGCGGTTGCTTGTGGGAGCGCGAAGGAAGGTATTTTCGAAGACGTTTTGCGCCACCTGATGCGGCGCGGGCAGGGTCGGCTTCGGCTGGGCCAGCGTCTTGCCGATGAATTCCATCGTCGTCGAGGTGACGTTGGCGCGCCGGTCGAGATCGCGCTGGAACGGCGCGTTGAGGACGACCGCGAAGACATACCAGAGAACCAGGATCGCGAGCACGATGGTTCCGACCGGCAGGATCTTGTGTTTGAAGACTTGTTCCTTCTCCATCGTCATGTCCTCCCTTGCGCGGGGAGCAGCATCAATGCCATGGCGGCGACGCCGAGCGCCGAGATCAGGACCAGTATGTTGTTGCTGGCGATATAGGCGCGCGAAGCAGTCGCTCCGCTGATGAAGATCGCCATCGCGCCGGCAAGCCAAAGGAGGAATTGCGGATTCATAACACTCCTCCTGTCATGGCGCTGCCCCTCATCCGGTCTTCTGAGTACTTATTGAAGGGCGGCCACCTTCTCCCCGTTTTGGCGGGCAGAAGAGGATGGAGGCGCCTGCAGCCTTCCCATCGGCGGATGAGGTTGGCGGGCTTGCCGAGGTCATTCCCTCTCCCCGTGCACGGGGAGAGGGTTAGGGTGAGGGGCCGTCGCGCGACGGAGCTATCCATCATCCTATTCCTCATAGCTATGCCCCGCTCTCAAACCTTCGCGGACCCGATGGGCGATTTCCAGGAATTCGGGCGTTTCGCGAATGCCGAGCGGCCGTTCCGTCGGCAGCGTCGATTCGATAACGTCGGTAACACGGCCCGGACGGGGTGACATGACGACGATTTTGGTGGACAGGTAGACCGCCTCCGGGATGGAGTGCGTGACGAAGCATATGGTCTTGTTCGTCCGCTTCCACAGCTTCAGCAATTGTTCGTTGAGGTGGTCGCGGACGATTTCGTCAAGCGCGCCGAAGGGCTCGTCCATCAGCAGGAGATCGGCATCGAAGGCCAGCGCGCGGGCAATCGAGGCGCGCTGCTGCATGCCGCCCGAGAGCTGCCAGGGGAATTTCTTCTCGAAGCCGCTGAGATTGACGAGTTCCAACGTCTGCGCGATGCGCTTGTCCTGTTCGTTTTTGTCATAGCCCATGATCTCGAGCGGCAGAGCGATGTTCTTTTCGATGGTGCGCCAGGGATAGAGGGCGGCCGCCTGGAAGACATAGCCGTAGGCACGCGCCTTACGGGCTTCTTCCGGCGACATGCCGTTGACGGTGATATCGCCCGAGCTCTTGCGTTCGAGATCGGCGATGACCCGCAGGAAGGTGGTCTTGCCGCAGCCCGAAGGGCCGATGAAGGAGACGAAATCGCCCTTGCGAACGTCGAGGTCGACGTTGCTCAGTGCATGCACCGGCCCGTCGTTCGTATCGTAGGTGAGACAGAGATTCCGCGCGGCGACGACGGAAGAAGCGGATGACGTCATTAACACCTACCAGTCCTGTTTTCTCCGCTCGGTCGGGGCGGATTGCGTGTTATCGTGTCTGACATTGCTGCAGCCTGGATTGGCGAGGGTGCCTTGCGGCTGCTGGATCCAGGGGAGCAATGCCATGCGTCTTTCATCGAAGCCCACCTGCCGTGTCGTGCGGCCCGGCAGCACCTATGCCGGAAAACAGGGCCTCAACTATTTTGAAGGGATCGCCGCCGAGACAGTGGGCTCGACAGGGATCTGCATGCATCTTTTGACCATCCCGCCGGGCGGCCGCGCCAAGGCGCATCTTCATGCCTCGCATGAAACGGCGATCTACGCGATTTCCGGCGAGACGCATTGCTGGTTCGGCGACCAACTGGAAGAGCACGTCATCGTTCGCGAGGGCGAGATGTTCTATATTCCGGCAGGCGTTCCGCATCTTCCCGCCAACCTCAGCGACCAGCCGGCGACAGCCGTCATCGCCCGCACCGATCCGAACGAGCAGGAAAGCGTGGTTCTGCTGCCGGATTTGGAGCGGTATGTGCCGCGCTAGAGCCGTTTCGCTTTTCCTCGAATCGCGAAAATGCTCTATCGCCTTGTTTTTACGCAATTCCGGACGGAAAACCGCTACGCACTTTTCCTGGAATTGCCCTAGGCGGCCGATGAGCCGAAGTGCCGTGCCCAAGCTTTATACCCCGCTGGCGGGGATGCCGCTGCGCTGAACCTTGCGCGGCGCGGTGACTTCCTTCCAGGTCGAAAGCGCCCGGTTGGCGGCGGTGAAGGGATCGCGCTTGACGAACTCGCCGTGGCCTTCCTTCGTCTTGACCGCGCCTTCCTCGATGGCGACGACGCCGCGCGTCAGCGTGTAGCGCGGCAGGCCGGTCACTTCCTTGCCCTCAAAGACGTTGTAGTCGATCGACGACTGCTGCGTCTTGGCGGCGATGGTCTTCGAACGCTTCGGATCCCACACGACGATATCGGCATCGGCGCCGACGAGGATCGCGCCCTTTTTCGGATAGATGTTGAGGATCTTGGCGATGTTGGTGGAGGTGACGGCGACGAATTCGTTCATCGTCAGGCGGCCGGTGTTGACGCCGTGGGTCCAGAGCATCGGCATGCGGTCTTCAAGGCCGCCGGTGCCGTTCGGGATCTTGGTGAAGTCGTTGATGCCGAAGCGCTTCTGCTCGGTCGTGAACGCGCAGTGGTCGGTCGCGACCACCTGTAGCGAACCCGAGGCAAGGCCGGCCCAGAGGCTGTCCTGATGCTGCTTGTTGCGGAATGGCGGCGACATGACGCGGCGGGCGGCATGGTCCCAATCCGGATTGGCATATTCGCTTTCGTCGAGCGTCAGGTGCTGGATCAGCGGCTCGCCATAGACGCGCATGCCCTTCTGGCGGGCGCGGCGAATGGCTTCATGCGCCTGCTCGCAGGAGGTATGGACGATATAGACCGGCGAGCCGGCCATATCGGCGATCATGATGGCGCGGTTCGTTGCCTCGCCTTCGACCTCCGCGGGGCGGGAATAGGCATGCGCTTCCGGTCCGTTATTCTCTGCGGCCAGCAGCTTTGCCTGCATCTGCGCGACCACGTCGCCGTTTTCGGCGTGGACGAGCGGCAATGCGCCGAGCTCGGCACAGCGCTGGAAGGAAGAGAACATCTCGTCGTCATCCACCATCAGCGCGCCCTTGTAGGCCATGAAATGCTTGAAGGTGTTGATGCCCTTGTCGCGGACGACGGCTTCCATCTCGTTGAAGACCTGTTCGCCCCACCAGGTGATCGCCATGTGGAAGGAATAGTCGCAATTCGCGCGGGTGGACTTGTTGTCCCACATGGTCAGCGCTTCGAGTAGCGACTGGCCGGGCGAGGGGAGCGCAAAATCCACCACCATCGTTGTGCCGCCGGCCAAGGCTGCCCGCGTGCCGCTTTCGAAATCGTCGGAGGAATAGGTGCCCATGAACGGCATTTCGAGATGAGTGTGCGGATCGATGCCGCCGGGCATGACGTAGCAGCCGGAGGCATCCAGCACTTCGTTGCCCGAGAGATTCTGCCCGATTTCGACGATCTTGCCGCCGTCGATCTTGACGTCCGCCTTATAGGTCAGGTCGGCCGTGACGATGGTTCCACCCTTGATGACTGTGCTCATGGCGCATGCTCCAGATGTGTGAAATTCCGATGTTGGGAATCGTGGCCGTCAGGCCACGATCTCCGCCGTCTCGACGACTGCGTGGAACAGCACATCCGCGCCGGCGGCGGCCCATTCCTTGGAGATTTCTTCGGCTTCGTTGTGCGAGAGGCCACCGACGCAGGGGCACATGACCATCGTGGCGGGAGCGACCTTCGCGGCCCAGCAGGCATCGTGACCGGCGCCGGAGATGATGTTCATGTGGCTGTAGCCGAGCTTCTCGGCTGCGTTGCGCACCGATGTAACGAGCTTCGGATCGAAGGTCACCGGTTCGAAATGGCCGATGGCTTCGACCGAGCAGCCGACGCCAAGACCATCGCAGAGCTCTTTCGCCTCCGCTTCGATCCTGGCACGCATGCGATCGAGCTTTGCCTTGTCCGGGGTGCGGATGTCGACCGTGAAGACCACCTTGCCAGGCAGGACGTTGCGCGAATTCGGTGAGAAGAAGACCTGGCCGACGCCGCCGACGGCGCCCGGCTGGTTTTCCATCGCCACGCTCTGCACCATCTCGACGATCCGCGACATGGCAAGGCCGGCATTGACGCGCATCGCCATCGGCGTCGAGCCGGTATGCGCTTCCTTGCCGGTCAGGGTGAATTCCAGCCACCACAGGCCCTGACAGTGCGTGACGACGCCGATGGTCTTGTTTTCGGCTTCGAGGATCGGGCCCTGCTCGATGTGATATTCGAAATAGGCATGCATCTTGCGGGCGCCGACTTCTTCGTCGCCGAGCCAGCCGATACGCTTCAGCTCGTCGCCATAGGTCTTGCCGTCCGGGTCCTTGCGGCCATAGGCATATTCCAGCGTATGCATGCCGGCGAAAACGCCCGAGGCCAGCATGGCGGGCGCAAAGCGCGCGCCTTCTTCGTTGGCCCAGTTGGTGACCACGATCGGATGCTTGGTCTTGATGCCGAGGTCGTTCATCGTGCGGACGACTTCGAGCGCAGCGAGCACGCCGAGAACGCCGTCATACTTGCCGCCGGTCGGCTGCGTATCGAGATGCGAGCCGACATAGACAGGCAGCGCGTTCGGGTCGGTGCCGGCGCGGGTCGCGAACATCGTGCCCATCTTGTCGACGCCGACGGTCATGCCGGCCTTGTCGCACCATGTCTTGAAAAGGCTACGTCCCTCGGCGTCGGCATCGGTCAGCGTTTGGCGATTGTTGCCGCCGGCAATGCCGGGGCCGATCTTCGCCATGTCCATCAGCGTATCCCAAAGGCGATCGCCATTGATACGCATGTTCTCTCCTGGCGCTGCCACCATGATGCTATCCTCACCTGTTTGTCTTTGGGCACGCAAGGTGCATGCCCGATTGTTCCCGTTGGTCTTATTCCAGATTCCGGAGCGGCGTCTTGTTTTTCTCGCCCGGAAAATCGCCAGTTGCCTTTAAGAAACATCTGACAGATAATTTGACCGATTGGTAAACATTACAACTTCCGTGGCGCGGCTCAAGACGAAAAGCACGAAAATTTCCGATAAAATTTCAGGCGATTGCCTAAATTCGATGCATCGACAGGGTGAATGAGAGCTCGGCCGAAAGGCTTGGATTTCAAGGAGAAACAGAGCACACATGGCCATCCCCAGAGCCGCCAAGACCCAGCGCCGCACCCGAATCCAGGAAGAGAAAGAGGAAATCATACTCGAGGCTGCGCTGGATGTATTTTCCGTAAACGGCTTCCGCGGCACGACCATCGACCAGATTGCCGAAGTCGCCGGCATGTCAAAGCCGAATCTTCTCTATTATTTCCGCACCAAGGAAGCGATGCATCGGGCGCTGATCGACCGCGTGCTGTTTACCTGGCTGGAGCCGCTGCGCGCCTTCGATGCCAACGGCAATCCCGAAAGCGAAATCCGCTCCTACATCCGCCGAAAACTCGAAATGGCGCGCGATTTCCCCCGCGAAAGCCGGCTTTTCGCCAATGAAATGCTGCAGGGCGCGCCGCATGTCGAGGACGAGCTACGCGGGCCGCTGAAAGCCCTTGTCGATGAGAAGGCCGAAGTCATCCGCGCTTGGGCAACGGCCGGCAAGATCACCAAATGCGATCCCTATCACCTGATCTTCTCGATCTGGTCGACCACGCAGCATTATGCCGACTTCGACGTGCAGGTGCGCGCCGTCCTGGGGCAAGAACATGCGGGCGAGGGGCGATTCGAGGATGCCGCCCGCTATCTGGAAAAGCTCTTCGTCGACGGTCTCGGCATCCGCCGGTCATGAGCGGCGGCGCAATCCGTGAAGGAATCGTGCCGTACTTGGCGGTGAGCGAACTCAGCTCCGTTTTCTTGTGATCAACGCCAGCGGCGACCGCAGCAAGCTGCGACCGCCCTGTAGCACCAACCCGGATATTGCCCCTATTATTCCGCTGCCTGCCGCGCCATCGGGTTGTTCGGATGGGTCGTCCAGTTGGCATAGTTCGGGTCGACGATCTTGCCGGTGCGCTTGTCGAGGCTGCCTGCCGGCAGCTCTTCCATAGTGATGCAGTTCTCAACAGGACAGACGCTGACGCAGAGATTGCAGCCGACGCATTCCTCGTCCATCACCTCGAAATGTCTGGCGCCGTCGACCATGTTGGTGATCGCCTGATGCGAGGTGTCCTCGCAGGCGATGTAGCAACGGCCGCACTTGATGCAGGCGTCCTGATCGATCTTCGCCTTGGCGATGTAGTTGAGGTTGAGATACTGCCAGTCGGAGACGTTCGGAACAGCACGGGCGATGATATCGTCCAGGCTGCGGTGACCCTTTTCGTCCATCCAGTCGGAAAGGCCCGAAATCATCTCCTCGACGATCTTGAAGCCGTAGGTCATGGCCGCCGTGCAGACCTGCACGTTGCCGGCGCCGAGAGCCAAGAATTCCGCCGCATCGCGCCAGGTGGTGACGCCGCCGATGCCTGATATCGGCAGGCCACGGGTTTCGGGATCGCGGGCGATCTCGGCCACCATGTTGAGCGCGATCGGCTTGACGGCCGGGCCGCAATAGCCGCCGTGACTACCCTTGCCGCCGACGGTCGGATTGGGGGCGAAGCTGTCGAGATCGACCGAGACGATCGAGTTGATCGTGTTGATCAGCGACACGGCATCGGTGCCGCCGGCCTTGGCGGCGCGGGCGGGCTTGCGGATGTCGGTGATGTTGGGCGTCAGCTTGGTGATGACGGGCATGCGGGTGTACTGCTTGCACCAGCGCACGACCATCTCGATATACTCCGGCACCTGCCCGACCGCGGAGCCCATACCGCGCTCGGACATGCCGTGCGGACAGCCGAAGTTGAGCTCGATGCCGTCAGCTCCGGTCTCTTCGACCAGCGGCAGGATGGCCTTCCAGGCCTGTTCCTCACAAGGCACCATGATCGAGGCGATGAGCGCGCGATCCGGCCAATTCATCTTCACCTGCTTCATTTCGCGCAGGTTGGTGTAGAGGTCGCGGTCGGTGATCAGCTCGATGTTATTAAGGCCGAGCAGGCGGCGGTCGGCCCCCCAGATCGCGCCGTAGCGCGGGCCGTTGACGTTGACGACGGGCGGTCCTTCCTCGCCGAGCGTCTTCCAGACGACGCCGCCCCAGCCCGCCTTGAAGGCGCGTTCGACGTTGTAGGCCTTGTCGGTCGGCGGCGCGGAGGCAAGCCAGAACGGGTTCGGCGATTTGATGCCGATGAAGTTATTGCGGAGATCAGCCATGTCGGTTCTCCTTTCAGGCGACTGCAGCGGCCGACTTGGCGGCAGCGAGCGCATTGTTGATAGATTCGGCCGCGTCGCGACCCTGTGCTACGGCCGAGACCGTCAGGTCATCGCCGCCGAGCACGCAGTCGCCGCCGGCCCATACGCCTTCGATCGAGGTCCGGCCTTCGCCATCGATGGCGATGCGGCCGGATTCCATGCGCAGCGCGCCGAGGCCCGATGCTTCGAACGTCTGGCCGATGGCCTTGAAGATCTGATCGGCGGCAATGATGCCGACATCGCCGGTGGCGGTGAGCTTGCCGTCGCGCAGTTCGGTATATTCGACTTCGATGCCGGCGACCTTGCCGTCCTTGTCGAGGATGCGCTTCGGTGCCAGCCAATGACGGATGATGACGCCCTTGGAGGCGGCCAGATCCTGCTCGAACTCGGAGGCGTTCATGTGCTCCTTGCCGCGGCGATAGCAGATCGTCACCTCTTCGGCGCCGAGCAGCTTGGCCTGCACGGCCGCGTCGATCGCGGTCATGCCGCCGCCGAGAACGACGACGCGGCGGCCGATGGCGATGTCGGCCTTGCTGCCGGCCTGGCGCAGCTCGGCGATGTAGGCGACAGCATCGGCGACGCCATCGAGGTCCTCGCCTTCGGTGCGCAGCGCGTTGACGCCGGCAAGGCCGAGGCCGAGGAAGACGGCGTCATACTGCGAAGACAGATCGGAAAGGCTGAAATCGCGGCCGAGCGCCTGGCCGTTCTTGACCTCGATGCCGCCGATGGCGAGCACGTAGTCGACTTCCTTCTGGGCGAAGTCGTCGACCGTCTTGTAGGTGGCGATGCCGTATTCGTTCAGGCCGCCGGCCTTTTCGCGGGCATCGAAGATAGTGACGTCATGACCCTTGACGGCAAGACGATGGGCACAGGCAAGACCGGCGGGGCCGGCGCCGACGACGGCGATCTTCTTGCCGGTGGATTCGGCACGCGAATAGAACTGCTTGTTTTCGGCCATGGCCGTATCGGTCGCATAGCGTTGCAGCCGACCGATTTCCACAGGGCGCTCTTCGGCCGTGTTGCGCACGCAAGCCTGCTCGCAGAGCTGTTCGGTGGGACAGACGCGGGCGCACATGCCGCCGAGGATGTTCTGGTCGAAGATCGTCTTGGCCGAGCCGATCGGATTGCCCGTCGAGATCTGGCGAATGAACATCGGAATGTCGATGGATGTCGGACAGGCCGTCATGCACGGCGCGTCGTAGCAGAAATAGCATCGGTCGGATGCGACCAGCGCCTCGTGTTTGTTGAGACGCGGGTGAAGATCGGAAAAGTTTGCATCATATTCGGCGGGCGTGAGCCTGCCTTTATGAATCCCAGTTTCCAGTCGTCCCATTGAAGTTCCCTCTTATAGTAAACGGCTAGTACAGGAACGGTAACTCAGCTTAAAAAATTTATCAAACGGTAAAATTTTGGAGCACGAATCTGGTTGGGTGGATGTTTCGAACAAGTGGGTCCGCAGCGTCGAGAATCCGCGAACTGCTTCCAACGGTTTGTTTTTACGTGCTTAAATTCGCATCGCTTTGCTGGCACTGCGAAGCCGGAGACGTTGCGGCACTCGCTGATGGAGGCGCGGGTCGCGCCAAACGGCGAACAATCTCTCGCTGATTGGAGTGAATGTGAAGAAAAATGAAATTTTCCGACGCCGGATGGAACCAAGAACCGGCAGCGCCGTTAATCAACTGTCGCGATGATGATTGCATCTCCCTGATGCAGCTCAATAGCATCATCGGACATCTACTCACGGTCCCCTCCCGATGAGTGTAAAGCAGCCAGTGCGCCGCCCTCGCACTGGCTGTTTTCTATTCCGCGTCAGCGACGTCTCAGGATCTCGTACTCGGTCTCGGGAATGGTGAGGCGATAGCCGATGCTGCCATCGCCCATGGCGAAGTCGGCGCGACCGTTCATGGAGGTCGGCACGACGCGCTCGAGCACGGTGCGGCTGAAGCTGTTGTCTTCGAACTCATGGTTGCCGGGCGCATAGAAACGCTCGGACCATGCCACTTCGATCGCCTTCCTGCCGTCGAGTTCGGCTTCCTTGCAATTCAGCGTGATGCTGGTTGCTCCGGCCGAGATCGCTCCGTGAGAGGCGGAGTTGACGATCAGTTCATGGAGGGCAAGTCCCAGATGCACGGCGGCATTGGGTGTCAGATGGGCATTGATGCCAAAGATCGGCATGGGCACGCCGGCATCGGGCCAGTAGGGAGCGAACTGCTTTTCCGCAAGCTCGAACAGATAAGCGCCGCGCCAGCTCGAGTCGGTGATGAGATCCTGCGAATTCGACAGGGATTGCAGTCGGCCGCGGAACTTGATCAGGAAATTGTCGACCGAAAGCGTATGGCGCGCGGTCTGTGTCGCGATGCCCTGAATGATTGCCAGCAGATTCTTGGAGCGATGCGACAACTCGCGCAACAGCGACTTCAAAACCTTTTCGCGATGGCGGCTCTCGGTGATTTCTGAGATGACGGACAAGACGCCTTGCGGCTTGCGGCCGCCGATGCGCTCCATTTTCAGCTCGTAGATGCGTATGCCATCGCCGCTTGGAATTTCGACTTCGGCGGTTGCCGGCTTACCACTATCGAGTACACCTCGCTTCAGGCGCAAGAGATGCTCGCCGTCTTTCTCGCCGAAAAGATGCAGATCGTTGCCGCCAATCACGAGCGATGGCTGCAGATGATCCGGCAGATTGTCGGCATAGCGTATTGCAAGCGTCTTATCCTGAAACAGGATAGACACGCTGGCGCTCGCAAGCGCGCGCTCCATCAGAGCGGCTTTGCCTTCCAAACTCAAAGGCGCGCCGGGTAATGGTTCAGACGTATTCACCGGCTTGCCTTTCACTCGCATTTCGAGAATCCCGCCGATAGGGTATCCTCGTTCGTAAGAACTTGAACCGACCTATAAAATCGCCCGGCATAATACTCGGTAAACCGACCATCTTCGACACCAACGCCCGGCTGCAATCTTTGTTCCGCCGCAGGGTTTTCACTTCGATCAGGCAGCTACTTTTGTGGTTTCATTGAAGAAGAGGGCCTGGCTGATCAGGGCCTTCACCATGTCCGGATTGAACGGTTTGGTCACGAGGAAGGTTGGTTCAGGCCGCTCGCCCGTCAGCAGCCGCTCCGGGAAGGCGGTGATGAAGATCACCGGAATGCTGGCTGTCTTCAGGATATCGTTGACGGCATCGATGCCCGAACTGCCATCGGCAAGCTGGATGTCGGCAAGCACCATTTTCGGCTTCGTAGCATTGAAGAGCGCAACGGCTTCCGCATGGGTGCGGGCGATGCCGGTGACGCGATGCCCGAGGCTTTCCACCATCTGCTCGATATCCATCGCAATCAGCGGCTCATCCTCGATGATCATGATTTCGGTCGCCACCTGGCGCGAGATTTCCTGCGACGCGGTGTCCAGCAGGTGCATGGCCTCGTTTTCGGAGATGTCGAGAATATCCGCGATCTCGCCGAGGCGGAAACTTTCTACGGAAGCGAGCAGAAACGCCTGCCGCGCACGCGGAGAGACCTTGGACAGGTTGACCGATGCGCGCTGTTCCCAGGCGAAAGGAGAGGCCGGCTCGGGAATCTGAAGTGTTACGGAACCGAACAGCCTGGTGAACAGTTTATAGAGTGCGACGCGGTCGCTGTCCGTGTCGGGGAAGATCGAGATGTCGGTGATGATGGCTTCCAAAACCGCAGCAACATAGGCGTCCCCTGACGTTTGCGTTCCGGTCAAAGCACGAGAATAGCGACGCAAATACGGAAGATGCGGCGCGATGCGTGTGGAAAGTGTCATCAGTGGCTCCCGCCCTTTATCAAATTCTAAATAAAATACAGCGTGGAAGCTGCAGCGACTAACAAACGTCAGTTCAGTAAAAAAGTTCCTCTTTGCCGGAACTTTTTTTATGCAGTCGCATTACAATGCTTACAGTCAGTCGGCTTCATCCTTTACGATTCGTAAGGAAACAGTTTTGGGCGAAGTTGACTGGTCTCCCGGGCGGAAAAGCGGTGATATAAAACCCGCCCATGAATGCGAGACAATCGAAGAGCGAGCAGGGTAAATGACCATCCAAAATTCCGAGGACGCAGACAAGAATGTATCGGACCTGAGCGCAATGGACATTCTCGATCCCAACAATCAGATCGGCAACAGGCTGCGCTCCTTTTATTCCGCCGTGCAGGATGAAGCCATTCCGGATCGCTTCCTCGATCTGCTCGAGAAGCTGGATCACGCCGAGCGCCTGGCTTCCGCAAAGGTCTCCGAATAGGGGGTGGGCGCGATGGAAACGCAAACGAGCTTCAAGCGCGAGCTTCTCGCGGCCCTTCCGAGCCTCCGAGCCTTCGCTATTTCCCTGACCGGTCGCCATGATCGGGCTGACGATCTTGTGCAGGACACGATCATGAAGGCCTGGGCGAAGCAGGATCATTTCGAGATGGGCACCAATATGAAGGCCTGGCTCTTCACCATTCTGCGCAACGAGCTTTATAGCCAGATGCGCAAGAGCGGCCGCGAAGTGCAGGACAGCGATGGCGTCTTCACCGAATCGATGGCGACGCATCCCTCGCAATATGGCGCGGTCGACCTGCAGGATTTCCGCAAGGCGCTGGATCAGCTGCCGCCGGATCAGCGCGAAGCCATTATCCTGGTTGGTGCTTCCGGATTTTCATATGAGGAAGCGGCGGAGATTTGCGGCTGTGCGGTCGGCACCATCAAGAGCCGCGTCAACCGCGCGCGCCAGCGGCTGCAGGAGTTACTCGATATCTCCGGCGAGGCGGATTTCGGCCCTGACGCCACCTCGGCGCCGCTGACATCCAAGGCATTCGCCTTCTGACAAATAGCCCGGTCGATAGACCGGGTTTTTCTCATCCGCGCAAATTTAGAGGAGCCTTGTGTTTTCGTTGGGGCCCTTCCGCATTCCGGGTGGAAAACCGTTGCGCACCTTTCCTGGAAGTGTCTGGCAAGCCCGGGCGTCGAAGGCAGCCGGATCAGTCGTCCTTATCGCTCGTTCCGAACAGATTGCCGAATACCAGCGCCGCCACAATGGCGGCTGTCATCAGCGGCTGCTTGCGCACGAGGCCGAGGACTGCGGTGGCCATCGATTCCATCGCCAGCCGACGTTCGCGAGCCCGGCGCTGCTCCTGCTTGTCGATGATCGCCATGATGACGAGGACGATCAGCCCCAGCAGCAAAGCTCCTGCCGCTATCAGCAGCGCCGAGACTGCGGCGCCATAGATGGTCGCAAGCCAGATGGCTGCCGCCACGAGTGCGAATGCATAGGCGGTGAGCAGGAGCAGGACCGCGATGGCAATGAAAATACCGTTGCGCTTGGTTCGCGCAACGGTGCGATTGAATGTGCCTGACAGAAGCAGGCCGAGTATCGGAGCGATCATCCCGCCACCCTAGCGGCGAGACAGAAGCAGAGCAACGGCAAGACCGAAGGCTGCAGCAGCGCCAATGGTGGCAACTGGATGCTGGCGCACGGTTCTGCGGACCTGACGCGAACCTCTCGCATAGCCGCTTTGGAGTTCGCGCAGCAATTCCTCACCGCGGGCCGTCAGGTCATCAAATCCCGTTTCGGCACTCGCGCGCAATTTCTCGCCCCGCTTTGCGCCGCTCTCGCTGATGAGCTTGGCAAAGGCCGCGACTTCCTCGCGCAGCGATTCGATCTGTTCTTCGATGCTGGCCTCAACGTTCTGCAGGTTGCTGCCATTGCGCTTGCTTCGCGCTGAATGAAGAAAGGATGTCGCCATATCTAGCTCCCTTTGCTTTGCATAGGCACCCGAAGCGCCTGTTGTTCGCGATGATCGTGTATCGTTCATCACGCTAAACCATGTAGCGCGCGGAACATTGATTCAGATCACCGAACCTCAACGCGCGGGTGTAGCAAAAGGTTCCGGGTCGGGTGCCTGAAGGCGCATCAGTCGGCGAGCGCGCTGTGGGCAAGAACGAAGGGAGCATCGTTGGCAGGAACGCGATTGACCCGCAGACTGCAGCCGAACACATCCTGAAGGTGCCTGTCGGTCAAGACCTCTTTCACCGGACCAGCTGCCTGCAGGCGGCCACCCTTTAGCAAGACCATCCGGTCGGCAAAAAGCGCGGTCAGGTTGAGATCGTGCATGACGGCGATGACGCCGCCGCCGCGTCGGCAGAATTGCCGGGCGAGCGCCATGATGGTGAGCTGGTGGCTGATATCGAGGCTGGAGACCGGCTCGTCGAGCAGCAGCCAGCAAGGCCTGCCGTCGATGACGGGCTCGGATATCTGGCAGACAACGCGGGCGAGCTGCACGCGCTGCTGCTCGCCGCCGGAGAGCTCTTGGTAGAACCGCCCCTCGAAGCCGCCGAGGTCGACGGAAGCAAGCGCCTCGGCGGCAATGCGATCGGCCTGTTCAGGATGCCGGTTGCGACCGCTGGTGAGGCCCATGCGAACGATTTCGCGCACGGTGAAGGGGAAGGAGATCGAGCTTGCCTGCGGCAGGACGCCCCGCATTTCTGCGAGCTGCCATGGTTCCAGACCACCGACCTCGGCGCCGTTGATGTGCACCGAGCCTTTGTAGGCCAGTTCGCCCGAAATGGCTTTCATCGTCGTCGTCTTGCCGGAGCCGTTCGGGCCGCAGATGGCCGTCAGCGTTCCCGGTTCCGCCGCAAAGGATACGTCTTCGACGATAGCCTTGCCGGCAAGCCGGACAACGAGATTGGAAACATTGATCATCGCAGGCTCACAGGCTGAGGCGCGAGCGCTGCCTGAGCAGCATCCACAGGAAGAAGGGACCGCCAACGCCGGCGGTCAGAATGCCGATCGGCAGTTCGGCCGGGGAAACGATGGTGCGGGCGACGACGTCGGCAATGACCAGCAGCGAGCCGCCCAGCAGGGCCGAGGCGGGAAGCAGAAAACGGTGATCCGGCCCGATCACCATGCGCAGGATATGCGGGACGACGATGCCGACGAAGCCGATGCCGCCGCTGACGGCAACGGAAGCGCCGACGGCTGCGGCGACGCTGACGATGGCGACATTTTTCAACCGCTGTACGGCGACGCCCATATGAAAGGCTGCCGCCTCGCCGAGCGTCAGCGCATTCAGGCCGCGCGCCATGAAGGGAAGGGGCAGCAGCGAAAGCATGATGATCGGGCCGGCGCCGGCAACCTTGCTCCAGGTCGAGCCGGCCAGCGATCCCATGCTCCAGAAGGTCAGGTCGCGCAACTGCCGGTCGTCGGCCATATAGATGAGAATACCGGTTGCCGCCAGGGCGAGCGAGCCGAGCGCGATGCCGGCAAGCAGCATCGTTGCGATCGATGTCTGTCCGTGTCGCGTCGCAATCCGATAGAGCAAAATCGTTGTTATCAGGCCGCCGACGAAAGCGGCGATGGGCAGCGAAAAGATGCCGAAGATGTGCGCGACTGGGGCGAGTACGCTGCCGCCGAGCACGATCATGGCGACCGCACCGAGGCTGGAGCCGGCGGAAACGCCGATCAGGCCGGGATCGGCCAGCGGGTTGCGAAACAGACCCTGCATGACGGCGCCCGAAACCGCAAGCCCACCGCCGATCAGGAAGCCGAGAATGGCGCGGGGCAGGCGGATGTCGAAGATGACGATGCGGTCGCGAATGCTGAGCGCGTTTTCTGCCCGGCCGCTCAGCATGCTGGCGATCACGTCGACGATCGACGCGTTCGAGGCGCCTGTGGTGATCGAGACGGCAATGGCAGCTGCCGAAACCAGGACGAGGCTGACGATGACGAGGATCGCAAGTGCGGTGCGATCCCCTTCGCGACGGCGCGCCGTGGTTTGCGACATCTGCTTCAGCCCTGCCATGGCATTGTTGAATGCCACGTCAGCCTCCGTAGATGGCGGCGTTCAGCTCGCGGATCGCACTGGCGGTACGCGGTCCGAAGCCGAGCAGGTGCAGGCCATCCATGCGTATGATCGCCTTGCGGCTGGCGGCTGGCGTCAGCGAAATCGCCGGCTGCTTGAGCAGGTCCTCGTTCGACATCGACAGCGGGCCTTCGCGATCCATGATCAGGATGGCGTCGGGCTTGGCTTCGATGATCGCTTCGTCGGTGACAGACTTGTAACCGCTGAAGCCGCCGATGGCGTTGATGGAGCCGGAAAGCTTGATGATGCCGTCGGCTGCCGTATTGCTGCCCGAAGCGAGGATCTTGCCGTTCTGGTTGCTGAGCACGAAGAGCACGCGCTTGCGCTCGGCCTCCGGGCGCTTGGCGGAATCGCCGATGGCGGCATCCAGATCGGCGGCGACCTTATCTTCCAGGGCCTTCGTCTTTTCCGGCACGCCAAGCAGAGAACCGACGACGTCGATCTTCTTCAGAATGCCGTCGCGATCATAGGTCTGGGGCACGGTTTCAAACGGCAGGCTGGCATTGCGCAATACGGCCAGCGCCTCCGGCGGGCCGGAGCCTTCGACCGCGATGATGGCCGTCGGGTTGACGGCCAGGATGCCTTCCGGCGAGAGCGCGCGCATGTAGCCGACATCGGGAAGCTTGGTCGCTTCCTTCGGATAGAGGCTGGTGGAGTCGCGGGCGATCAGCCGCTTCTCCTCGCCGAGCGCATAGACGATCTCGGTGACATCGCCGCCGATGGAGACGAGGCGGGTGGTATCCAGCTTCTTCGGCGTTTCTGCGGCATAGGCATGCCGGACAAAGCCGCCATAGCCTGCGATGGGGCTTGCCGGCACGAGCGGCAGAGTCATCACCGCCATAGTCAAGGCAATTTCCCAAGGCCTGATGCGCTTGAAGTTCTTAAACATCGTCATTGACCATTTCTCATGCAGCGACGCTGGCGCCGTCTTTCGTCAGGTTTTCGATGATGGCGCGCCAGTCGGGGCGCTCGTCGAAGCCTTCTTTTCGCTTGCCGAAGAACTGGATGATCATCTCGCCCTTGGTGTTGTAGGCTTCGAGCGAAGTCACGTGGCCGTCCTTGGTCGGCTTGCGCACGGCCCAGGTCTCGGCGATCTGGTCCTGGCGCAGGTGCAGGTGGAAGGTCGGATCCATGACGTTGATCCACGGACCCATGGTCTGCACGTTGACGATCGGGCCGGAATGGATCTGCACGGTGCCTTCGTTGGCGACGAAGCACATGATCGGCAGGCCCTCGCGCACGGAGGCGTGCATCATCTCGGCGACGGCACCGGCATCCAGCTTCCATGCATAGTCGTCGCCGACGGTGCGGATGGCATCCTGGCGGCCGATCTTCAGCTTCTTCAGCATGCCGAAGAATTCGTGCGTGTCGGTCATGCGGCTCCAGTGGTCGCGCAGCTCGTCGCGGCTGACGTCGCCGTCCGCGGCGCCATTATCGTAGCCGGAGCGGTCCTCGACGAATTCCTGTGACTGATCTTCGATGCGCAGCTCTGCGACCATGGCGTGATAGGCTTCGACATTCGACGCGGGGCGCAGATGCACCTTGTGGACGGCATCGCCGGCCTTGTCGAAGAACTGCAGGCTCAGTTTCTGCTGATCGCCATCGAGCTTGGTGACGGCAAAGCCATGCACCCAGCGCTTCGGGAAGATGCGCAGGTCGATATTCTCGCCCAGCACGATGGCCGCCTGGACGCCGAACTTCATGTTTTCATAGACGCCGATCTTCTCGTGCACGGCGCTTTCGTTGCGCGACAAGGCCATGATTTCACCGAGCGAGGCGATTCGCGCCAGGAAGCGGTCGACGCTTGCGTCGATGCGGGTAGCTGAGATGCCGACTTCGGCAGCCACCAGGGCTGCTTCGGAAATGTTGAGGCGGGCGGCGATATCGCGTTCGCGCATCTTCGGGTTTTCGGCGCGGAAGGCGCGGATTTCGGCGGGTGTCGGTCGGGTCGTTTCAGTCATTTTTTCATGCCTATTTGTTGAGTATGAGCTTGCCTTGACGCGTAATCTTCATGCGATAGATGACGCCTTCGTGCCTGATCATGATTTCGGTCTGGCCTCGGAAAATATCCGTGCTCTCGACGATTCTTAATTGCGGTGCCGCCGTGCTTCGTGCCGGCGGCGTTGGGGTCTTGTCAGCAATCATCCTGTTTGGTTTTGCCTGAAAATTCATCGGTAGCCGAACTGCTGTCCGGTCAAATTTATCTTGACTTTAATACTCATGGTTTCATAAAGACGCAATAGGATACCAAGAAAGTCAAGTTTAAAAATTTCGACGGTACACGCCAGGGCGGTTAGTTGGTTGGCTGGCGCGCGTCGACACCTATTTCGGGAGACATGCCGATGCTGACGAAAACGATCTTGGCGCTCGCTGTCTCGGGGATTTCCATCGCGACATTCGGCGTCCCGGCCTTTGCCGAGGATGCAAGCGCGGCCCCGGCAACCGCCGCGCACAAGCTCAATGTCGAGCTCAATGCGCTGGCACCGTCACAGAAGGGCTGCATGATGACCTTCGTCGCCGAGAACGAGATGGCGACGCCGATCAACAAGATCTCTTTCGAACTCGCCTTCTTCAACGACAAGAATGCCGTCGATCGCGTCACCGTCCTCGATTTCCGCGATCTGCCGCTCGGCAAGAAGCGCGTGCGGCAATTCGACATGCCCGGCGTGAAATGCGAAGCCGTCTCCCGCATCATCATCAACGATACGCCCGTATGCGATGGTCCGGCGGCGGGCGAGTGCAAGGCCGCATTGGCGACCCGCTCGCAAACATCGGTTCCTTTTGAAGGCTGACGGCCATGGCGATGCGCTCGGTCAAGGTTTCCATGGAACGCCGCGACAATGGCGGCTTGAATGACAACTATCCGAGCGCGCTGCCCGGCCATGAATTGACCGGCCTCGAAGGCGTGCCACGCCCGCCGGCCGGCGAGACGGTGATACACTATGGCCGCCTTACGCAGATCAGCCCCTTCCCGGAGCATCCTGCCGAGCCGGCTCCAATTGAGGCGGCGGAACAGCTGCCGATGGATGCGCTGCCTGAGAAGCTTCAGGTGGCAGCTTCGGGCGGCGGAAAGCGGCTTGTTTTTTCCAGCCTGGGCTCCTGCCTGTTTCATGCGCTCGTGGTCGCATTATTGCTGCTAACCTTCATTGCGACGCCGGAGGAGGCGAAGGAAGAGGCGGGCGATAGCGTCAGCGTCGTCATGATCGGCAATTCCGATGCCGATCAGATCGCAGCCGGCGACGAGAATCAGCAGCCAGAGCAGCAGCAGGTGACCGCCGAAGCAGTCCAGGCGCAGACGGTGCAACCGGTCGAAGTCACCCCGGAGCAAGCCCGGCCACAGGCGCCGCAGCCCGATGTCGTTCAGCCGCATGCTGTTGAGGCTCAACCGGTCCAGACGGCTGAAGCTGTGCAGCCGATCGAGCAGGCGCCTCCCGAAACTATCGTTCCCGAGCAGCCGCAGATCTTGGCGACACAGGCACCGGCCGACACGACGGTGATCCAGCCAGTTGAGACCCAGATTGCCGAGATTCAGCCGACCCAGCCTCAGCGGGAGGTCGCGACGCCCGTTGCGAAACCGAAGCCGATCGAGAAGCCGAAGGACATCAAGAAGCCGGTCGCAAAGATCGTCAAGGCGAAATCGGGGTCGAAAGGGGAGGGTCGGGAGGACGCCAGGAGAGGTTCTGTCGACGGAACCGAAGTGGACCGATCCGATAACAACAACTCGGTTGTCAACGCTCGACGCACCGGTTCTGGCGACGCGGTCATGGCAAATTACAAGGGCAAGGTTGAGGCGCGCGTCAGGCGATTTGTCGGGCGCGTGCCCTCGAAATACAAGACGGGCCTGACGGTTGCCATGTCTTTGACGATCGGCGCAGGCGGCGAACTCCGCTCTCTCTCCCTGGTGAGGAGTTCCGGTAACCCCGAATTGGATCAGGCTGTGATGGATCTCATCCGCCAGGCTGCGCCATTTCCGCCACTGCCTCCTGAGTGGGGGAGGTCCGCATGGCCGGCCACGCAGGCCGTTCAGATTGGATCGCGATAGTCGGTCATCATGGCGTGCATGGTCTGCGATAAAATATGATGAAAACTATCAACTTTATACTTTACTATAAAACTCATGTTTACTAAGGTCGCCTCGCGCTCGGCGGAATCGAGCGTGCAAGAGCAACCAGCAAACGGGTGATGCATGGCGCGTAAGGGGAAGAAGGATTCTGGCCGCGGGAGCCGTGAGGTGCAGGCGACGGTACAGACCTCCGGGAAGTCCAATCTCGATGTGCGCAGCTTTCTCTATGTCGGCGGTCGCGATTGCCAGGTGGCCCATCTGCGCCAGATCGCCAGCAACTTCGGGGCCGAACTGATCCATCACGATGGCGGCCTTCGTGAAGCGGTGTCGCGTATCGATACGGTATTGCCCTCGGTCGACTGCGTCTTCTGCCCCATCGACTGTATCAGCCACGATGCGTGCCTGCGGGTGAAGACCGGCTGCAAGAAGTTCGGCAAGGCCTTCATTCCCTTGCGCAACGGCAGCAAGTCCAGCCTCGAGCGGGCGCTGCAGACCATGAAAGAACGAGACGTTTCCCAATGATCGATAATGGCCCTGACGGGGTTGTTCTGATCGGCCTGCACAAGCTGGCCGCGCAGAATGGCGATGGGCTTGTGCCCGAACTCTATGAATTGCTGATGCGCCGCGCCGAAGAGCAGCATCGCGCCGCGAATGTCGCGACCTTTCCGGCGTGGAAGGCGCGCATGCCGGGAGAAGCGCCGGATCAGCCGCTGGACGTGGCCAGCCGTGACGGCGCAAATGTCGTTGCCTTTGCGCTTGACGTGGATAAGACTGTCGCACGCCGCAAAAAGGTCTGATCGTCGAACGAGGTTGCCATGTACATCGCCATGAACCGCTTCAAGGTCGTCATCGGTTTGGAGGGCGAATTCGAAGAGGTTTGGAGAGGGCGCGATTCTCGGCTCTCCGACGTGCCCGGCTTCCTGGAGTTTCGCCTGCTGCGCGGCAAAGCGGATGTCGATGGTGGCTATACGCCGTTTTCCTCGCACACGGCCTGGCACAGCGAAGAGGATTTCATCAAGTGGACGAAATCCGAGCATTTTCGCATGGCGCATCGCCGCGCAAGCGATAACAAGCGGCTCTATTGGGGGCCGCCGCAATTCGAAGGCTTCAGCGTGGTTCCCGGCGTTTAAGCCGGTCTTCTCAGCTTGCCGATGACGACGCCGGCCCTAAGCTTTTTCGGCCTTCGTCCTGAAGAAGGCGCCAAGCGCGATTACGGCCCAACCGGCAATCATGCCCATTCCGCCCGTCGGTGCCGCCATCGGAAAGAGCGAGCTGCCGCCGAAGTGACGGTTGATCAGGTCGCCTGCGAAGATCAGCGTTCCCAATCCCAGCAGAACAGCGGCGACAGGCGCCGTGCGAATGCGGTCATAGCCGGCGTAGAGCGCCAGGAGGGCAGGGGCGTGGGCGAGGCTCATGGTGGAGGCTGCACCAAGGAAATGCGTATCGCCGCCATGAGTGGCAGCTGCAGCAAGCGCGACGCCGCCGCCGCCGAGAATGCCGGCGATAAACAGGGTGGCCGGACGGATTGTGGCGCCAATGCTCATATCTTCCTCATTCCCTATTCTGCATGTGGAAGGCCAGACGCTCGACGGGCTCCCAGATGATGGCACGCAGTTTTTCGTTCTCGATGGTTTCGTTCATGGCTCGGCGGAAGCAAAGTAGCCACTCATCGCGTTCGGTCGGGCCGATGGCAGCGACGAAATGCCGGCTGCGCAGGCGGGGATGGCCGCGCTTTTCGATGTAGAGCTGCGGCCCGCCAAGATAGCCCGTCAGATATTCGTAGAACTTCTCCTGCGAACCTTCGAGGCTCGGCGGGTGTACGGCGCGGCAATTGGCTGCCTCGGGCAGCGTATCCATCAATTCGTAAAAACGCGAGGTCAACGCCCGCACCGTGCGGTCGCCACCGATCGCTTCGTAAAGTGTGATGGTTTCTTCGCTCAAGCCTCGGCCCCTGTTTGCGATGCTCTACATGGCAACTGACGGGCGCTGCCGCAACCGCCGATATGGCCGGTGCGGCGTTTCGGCGCTGCCTTATTTGCCGGTCGTCAGGTGAAAGGCGTCGCTTTCGCCGGGAACGAGTTCGAGCGGCCAGGTCCTCTGGCGCTTCGTGTTGGGGTAGATATGGTTGTAGGCGGGCATGCTGGAAAGCAGGATTTCCGCGAGTTCGACCCCGAGATCGTGCAGCGAGGTGCGAAAGCAGGTCAGCGCCGGCTGCAGGAATTTGGCGCGCGGCGCCTCGCGAAAGCCGACGACGGCGATATCGCGACCGGGAATGATGCCAGCCTCCATGACACGCCGATAGAAGCCGATCGCCATCAGCTCATAGATCAGGATCACAGCCGTCGGCCTGTCTTCCAGGCGAAGCAGTTCATCGGCGACCTGATAGCCACCCTGTTCGCTCGATTTGGCGCGGATGACCAGCGCCGGATCATAGGGGATGCCATGCCGCTCCAGTGCACGGCGATAGCCTTCTACGAAGACGAAGCCGAGATTGATGTCGCTGGCGGGCGTGCTGATGGCAATGCGACGGTGCCCGCGCGCGACGAGGCGGTCGACGGCGCAATTGGCGACGCCGTCGAAATCCAGGTCGGCCCACGGATGCTGCACGCCCGAGAGGCTGCGGCCAAGCGCCGCGAACGGAATTTTCGCCTTGGCGAGCATATCGAAGCGCTTGTCGACGCGCTGCGTCTCGGAGAGGATCAGCGCATCGACGATGCGCCTTGCCACCATGCGTTTCAGATATTCGTAAGGGTCTTCGTCATGCGGGCAGGGGAGCATGATCAGATCGAGATTGTGCCGCGAGAATACGCTCTGCAGGCCGCCCGTCACGGTCAGGAAGAAGTTGTCGCTATTCTCGACCGTTTCCCGGCTGGACTGGATCATCAGGCCGATGACATTCGTCGTGCCTTGCCGCAGGCTGCGTCCGGACTGGTTGGCCACATAGCCGAGTTGTTCTGCGGCCGCGAGCACGCGCTTGCGGGTCTCTTCGTTCACATCCGGCTTGCCGTTCAATGCGCGTGATACTGTGCCGATCGAGATATCGAGATGTTCGGCAAGCTGGCGAATTCCCTTCATCGGCCGCGGTTTTCCTCCATGCGCCATTTTCCGTTGTCCTCCTCTATTGACACAGGAAAATCTTTTCGCATAGTATCGTAAACGTTTACGGAGCGCGTGTCATGAGGGGTTGATCACCGCCCGCTGGAGGACATCGTGAAATTCAATGCCATTTTGTGCGGGTGCGGAGCTATGTCTAAAGGCTGGCTCAGGGCCATCACCTCGACACCATCGCTTGCCGAATCCATCCAGGTCGTCGGCCTGGTCGATCTCAATCGTGCGACCGCTGAAAACCTTGCGAAAGAGTTCTCTCTGGAAGATGCCGTCATCGGCTCGGATCTCGGCGATGTCATCGCGGCGACGAAGGCCGATCTGGTTTTTGACGTCGTCATCCCGGCGGCACGCTTCGCTGTGGTTTCGACGGCTTTGAAGGCTGGCTGTCATGTTTTGAGTGAAAAGCCGATGGCGACGTCGCTTGCCGAAGGCGACGCCCTGATCGACCTTGCCGCCAAGGCCGGCAAGGTCCATGCCATCATCCAGAACCGCCGTTATATCTCCGGGATCCGTCGCCTGCGACGCTTCGTCGAGGAAGGGGCGATCGGCGAGCTGACGGGCGTCCACTGTGATTTCTTCCTCGGTCCGCATTTCGGCGGTTTCCGCGAGGAAATGGACAGCGTCCTGCTGCTCGATATGGCGATCCATACGTTCGACGCCGCTCGCTTCGTTTCCGGCAAGGTGCCGCTCTCGGTCTATTGCGTCGAAAAGAACCCTGCAGGATCCTGGTACAAGCATGGCGCATCGGCGCATGCGCTCTTCGATTTTTCCGACGACGTCGTCTTCAGCTATCGCGGCTCCTGGTGCGCCGAGGGCCGGCGCACGAGCTGGGAAAGCCAATGGCGGCTGACCGGCAGCAAGGGCATGCTGACCTGGGACGGCGAAGAGAATTTCGAAGCCAGTGTCGCCGGCAATGAGCCCGGCCTCCTGCATGGCTTCGCGCCGATCGAAGTTCCCGGACCGAAACATGAGGAAGAGACGCACGGCCACGCCAGCGTCATCGCCTCCTTCATCGAGGCGATCAGGACGGGCAAGGCGCCCGAGACCGCAAGCGAAGACAATATTCGCAGCCTCGCCATGGTTTTAGGCGCCATCGAGAGCGCCAAGACCGGCCGGCGCATCGATATTTCAGCACAAGGACAGTAAGATCATGACTAATCCGGCAAAGGCCATCCGCATCGGCACGATGATCAGGGCGACGAACGAGGACGCCGCCAGGAACATCGCCAAGATCGCCGATCTCGGCTTCGAGAGCTTCGAGCCCTTCTTCTGGCAGACTACCAATGGTCAGAACCTTGCGGATCTCGGCAAGCGCTGCCGCGACGCAATCGGCGATCGCGACATCACCATCTCGACCCTCGGCATGTTCGGCAATCCGCTCGAAGAGCGCGAGATGGACCTGCAGACGCTGCAGGGCTGGAAGGATTGCATCGACAACGCCCATCATTTCGGCGCCACCTGCGTTGCCGGCTTCACCGGCCGCATCCGCAACAAGCCGCTCACCGACAGCCTGCCGCGCTACAAGCAGGTCTGGAGCGAGCTTGCCAAGCGCGCTGCCGACAAGGGCATCAAGATCGCCTTCGAAAATTGCGCCATGGACGGCAACTGGGCGACCGGCGACTGGAACATCGCCCACAATCCCGACGCCTGGGAGCTGATGTTCAACGAGACCCCGGACGACAATCTCGGCCTGGAATGGGAGCCGTGCCATCAGATGGTCTATCTGATCGAGCCGCTGCCGCAGATCCGCAAATGGGCGAAAAAGATTTTTCACGTCCATGGCAAGGACGCGACGATCCGCTGGGAGGTCATCAAGGAGCACGGCATTTTCGGCAAGGAGAAGTTCGTCTTCATGCGCACGCCGGGCTTCGGCGACAGCAACTGGACTGACATCATCTCCGAGCTGCGCCTTGCCGGCTGGTCCGGCTCGATCGACATCGAGGGCTGGCACGATCCGGTCTATCGCGATGCGCTCGAGATGACTGGTCAGGTTCACGGACTGAACTATCTCAAGAGAAGCCGGGGCGGTGAATACGTCGAGTGACCCACGCATTGGCGAATCTGCATCGATTTAGGAGGCGAGTTGTGCGTTAATCAAAGGCGTGGGGCGGCCAACGCTCTGCGCGAGACGGGCAACCAAATGGAGGACTGCCGCGCATTTGCTGATCGTTCCGAGGAGGGCGGGCGAATGCACCGGCAGCAATGAGGGAAAAGCCGACGGCAGCGCGGGCCATGTCGTCGGTTCAAAACCGTCACGGTTCGCAGGTGGAGGAGAATATATGAATATTTTTTCGAAGCTGGCGATCTCGGCCGGCATGTCGCTTCTGTTGGCTGCCGGTGTGGCGCAAGCCCAGGGCAAGACATTTAACGTCTGGTGGTACGAGCTGCCCGACACGCCTCAGGCCGTGGCCTGGACGAAGGCACTCGGCGCATTCAAGGCCAAACACCCCGATGTAACCGTCAATTTCGAGCAGAAAACCTTCGATCAATTGCAGAAGGCTGGCAGCCTTATTCTGAATTCGGATCAGGCGCCTGATGTGCTCGAATACAATAAGGGCAATGCGACAGCGGGCCTCGTTGCCTCGCAGGGGCTGCTGACACCGCTCGATGATGAGTTCAAGAAGCGCGGCTGGGACAAGGTCTTGAACGAAACCAATACGCAGCTCAGCAAATATGACCAGAATGGCGTCTATGGCTCGGGTCCGATCATCGGCATCCCGGCACTCGGCGAGTTCGTCTCGGTCTTCTACAACATCGACATGTTCCAGGCTAACGGCATCAAAGTGCCGACGACGCTGGCCGAGTTTGAGGCAACGCTCGATACCTTCAAGAAGAAGGGCATCACGCCGCTTGCCTATGGTACGGTGGATTCGAATGCACAACACCTGCTTTACACGCTGGCGCTAACGCAAGCCGACGACACCTGGGTCAAAAACTATCAGGGTCTCAAGGCGCCGCTCGATACCAAGCCCTTCCTGTTCGCCGCTCAGAAGATTGCTGACTGGGTGGGCAAGGGATACATCTCGAAGGATTCGACCGGCCTCAAGGGAACGGACGCCGCCAACGTATTCTCTTCGGGCAAGGCGCCGATGTTCGTCAGCGGTACGTGGAACAACGGCAATTTTGCGAACACTATCAAGACGTTCAAATGGAGCCAGTTCATTTTCCCGACGACGAAGTACACTGTCGGCTCGACTGGCAGCATGTTCATGGTGCCGAAGAGCGCCAAGAACAAGGATCTTGCCTATGATTTCATCGATCTTGTGCTGAGCAAGGGCAATCAGAACGAACAGGCAAATCTTGGCGGTGTGGCGATTGATGCAGATCCGGCTGCCATCACCGATGAGGTCGGCAAGCGCAATGTCGAGCTCTTCCACCAGATTTCCAGCAAGGGTGGCCTCGGCTTCTACCCGGACTGGCCGGTGCCTGGCTATTACGAACTGCTGATCCAGGCGACCACCGGCCTGGTGAACGGCTCCACGTCGCCTGATCAATTGGCTGCACGGTTGAAGAAGGCCTACGACGACGTGCAGGCGGCGCAATAACACCATCGGCGACAATCACAACGGCGGGACGGCCCTGATGCCGCCCGCCGTATCGGACTGGAGGAATTCGATGGAAAAGTCGAAGAGCGCCGGCAGGGCGGGGTACTATTTCTACATGATCCCCGGAATGCTGGGATTTGTGCTGGTGGTGCTCATTCCCCTGATTGCCAATTTCGCGATCAGCTTCACGACATGGAAGGGCGGGGTCATTCCGCCGCGTTATGTCGGTTTTGAAAACTATCAGAGATTGCTTCTGGATACTCTCTTTTGGAGTTCGATCCAGCATACGCTGCTGTTCATCATTTCGATGACCATCGTACCGATCCTCCTCGGGCTGGTGCTGGCGGCGGTGCTGTTCGACTATATCAGCGCGCAATTCAGCGAGACGTGGTCGAGTTTCTTCCGCGCCGGTTTCTACCTGCCGCAGATCCTGCCCCTGACCGCGGCTGGCGTCCTGTGGGGGTGGATCCTCAACCCGATCGGTATCATCAACGCGGTATTGAAAGCCATTGGGCTCGATTTCCTCGCCAAGAACTGGCTGGGGGACGCAAATTATGCGCTTTGGGCCGTTTCCGCCGTCATCGTCTGGGTCCAGGTCGGCTACTGCCTTGTCGTGTTCATGTCCGGATTGGCGCGCGTCGACCCTTCGCTCTACGAGGCGGCCGAACTCGACAATGCAAGCTGGTTCGGGCGCTTCCGCTCCATCACCATTCCGATGCTGATGCCAGAGATTTTCGTGGTGGCGCTGACGACGCTGATCGCGGCGCTCAAGGTCTTTGCGCCGATCTACGTGCTGACATCGGGCGGCCCCGACAATGCGACCACGGTGCCATCCTATCTCTCCTACTATCATTTCTTCACCACGAACCGCGTCGGCTATGCCGCGGCCATCGCGACGCTGCAAACGGTCATTACCATCATACTGGGCGTTGTGTTCCTGCGCATGCAATCGAAACAGGCTGAGGGAGGCCACTGACATGGCGGTAACGTCTGCGATTTCCGCCCCGGCCGTTTCGGTGCATCACAGCCAGAAGAAAGGGATCGGCCGATGGGTCGTTCTGGCCATCCTGCTTGTTTTCCTGGCAGGTACGTTGTTTCCGTTCTTCCTGGCCGCCTTCAACGCCATCAAGACGCCGTCCGACTATGCCGCCAATGGCCCGCTTGCCTTTCCGCATAGCTTCGACCTGACGGCGCTCAAGAATTTCTGGATGAATGTCGATTTCCCCCGGAAACTCTTCAACAGCATTCTGATCAGCGGATGCACAGCGATCTTGGCCGTCGTTCTAAGCCTGCTGAACGCCTATGCCATCGGCATCGGCCGCGTACGCGGCGGACAGGTGATGCTCGTCATCCTGCTGATCTCGATCATGGCGCCGCAGGAAGCCCTGGTCTATCCGCTCTACTACATGTCCAAGCAGGTCGGCCTGTTCGATTCGATGCTCTCCGTGATCTTGATCATCGGCGTGCTGCACACCGCCTTCGGGACCTATCTTCTGTCTTCGGTGCTGGCGACCTTCCCCCGCGAAATCATCGAGGCGGCGCAGATCGACAATGCCACGCGCTGGCAGATCCTTTGGATGGTGATCGTGCCGGTGCTGCGGCCGACGCTGGCGGTGCTGGCGACCTTCTTCTTCATCTGGACCTGGAACGAGTTCCTGATCCCGCTGGTGTTTCTGGTCTCCAACAACAACCAGACGGTTTCCGTCGCCATGGGCGTGCTGTCGGGCGCCAATACGCAGGAGCCGACCGCGATTGCGGCGGCCTCGCTGCTCGGCATCACGCCGACGGTGATCTTCTTTCTGATTTTCCAACGGACCCTGACGCGCGGTGTCGCCGTAGGTGCCGTCAAATAACCAATGCGGAAGCCCCGTTCCGACTGTGATCGTCGGGCGGGGCGCGATGAATGGCAAGTCTGACGAAGTTCGATTTTTCCGCAGGAGGAGCAAAGTGGCAGGCATCAACATCAAGTCCCTCACCAAGCATTTCGGCGCCGTGCAGGTTCTCAACGATATCGATCTGACGATCGAGCGCGGCGAGTTCGTCGTCTTCCTCGGCGGCTCGGGCTGCGGCAAGTCGACATTGCTGCGCATGATCGCCGGTCTGGAGTCGATCACCAGCGGCGAGATCTGGATCGGCGGGCGGCGGGTCGATCAACTGCCGCCCGGCGAGCGCGGCGTGTCTATGGTGTTCCAATCCTATGCGCTCTATCCGCACATGACCGTTCGCGACAACATGTCCTTCGGCCTGCGCAACATCAAGACGCCGAAGGCCGAGATCGCCAGGCGCATCGAGGCGGCCGCGAAGATCCTCGAAATGCCACACCTTCTGGATCGCAAGCCTTCGGCTCTATCAGGCGGCCAGCGCCAGCGTGTCGCGATCGGCCGCGCCATCGTGCGCGAACCTGATGTCTTCCTCTTCGACGAGCCGCTTTCCAATCTGGATGCCGGATTGCGCACGCGTACGCGTGTCGAGCTGGCGCAGCTGCATGAGCGGCTTGGCGCGACAATGGTGTTCGTCACTCACGACCAAGTGGAGGCGATGACGCTTGCGGATCGTATCGTGCTGCTCAACAACAAGAAGATCGAGCAGGTGGCGTCGCCAGTCGAGATCTATACACGCCCGGCGACGCGCTATGTCGCTCAGTTCGTCGGATCGCCGGGCATGAACTTCATCAGCATTGCCGGCGTTAGCGAGGCAGGCGGATTGGCGACGGCGACGTTGCCGGATGGATCGGTCATCAAGACGGCGGTCGGGCTTAACGGCATTTCGAATTCCGGGCTGACGCTCGGCATCCGCCCCGAGCATCTGGTCGTCACGACGGCGGAAAAGGGCGATATCGGCGGTCAGGTCGAGACCGTGGAGCGCCTCGGCGACCGGTCGCTCGTTCATGTCCGGCTCAAGGACGGCTCGAAGATCATCGGCACCGATCCTGGCATGACGAGCATCACGACAGGTTCGCCGATCGCCTTCGCCGTCGAGGCAACGAAGGTGAGCATTTTCGATGCGAGCGATGCGGCACATCATTCGGTAAACTGAACTGAGGAGAGAGCCATACGAGGATCATTCACAAACAATAAGGCCTAGAAGTCGCCAATCAGATTATTGACGAAACCGTCCAATTGGTATGTTATGTCGCCATGTCCACTGCACACCATAGGAAGAAGCAGCCTTTGTTCGTCCGCCAGCAATTGCTGGAGGTCGCGGCGCGGCTTGCTTCCGAAAAGGGAATGGCCGCGGTGACGCTGGATGCCGTTTCCGGTGCGTCCGGGGTGAGTAAGGGTGGCCTGCTGCATCACTTTCCCAGCAAGAACATGCTTCTCGAAGCGCTGTTCGACAGCCTGCTGGAGCGGCTGGATGCGGCAATCGAGGAAGCGATGCGCGCGGATCCATTGCCGCATGGTCGCTTCACCCGCGGTTACCTGCATGCCTGCCTGGCACTGCGCGATCAGCCGCAGGGCAACAAGGACTGGGCACAGGTGACGATGGTGCTGCTTACCGAGCCGCAATTGCGGCAGCGCTGGCACGAGTGGGTGCGCGAGCGCAGTGAGGAATATGTCGGTACGGATTCCTCGGTGGATGCGGCAATCGTCAGGTTGGCGGCCGATGGGATCTGGCTCGCGGACCTGCTCGGCAGTCACGACATGGACGCAGGCGCGCGCGCGACGCTCATCGGGCGGCTTGTCGAGCTCACACACCTCTAGGAATCGTCGGAGACATGGGAATGGCGAATGCATCGGTCTATGCAATGCTGCTGGTTGCGATCGTGCTGGAGGTGATCGGCACGACGGCGTTGCAGATGTCGCAGCAGTTCACCCGCCTCGGTCCGACGGTCGTTCTGGTGGTCTGCTACACCGCGGCGTTCTATTGCCTTTCGGTAACGTTGCGGGTCATTCCGGTGGGCATCGCCTACGCAATCTGGAGCGCGCTCGGCATCGTGCTGATTTCGGTTGTGGGGGTCGTGCTTTTCCGTCAGAAACTCGACCTTGCCGCCATCATCGGCCTGGGGTTGATCATTGCCGGCGTGCTCGTCGTCAATCTCTTTTCAAAATCCGTGTCGCACTGAAAACAGAGGTGTTGTTCATGGCCAGTTTTGCCTTTGTCAAATCGCTTTGAAGGCTCTATGTCTCTATAAAGCAGGCTGATGAAGGTTTGAAGTATGGCGCTTTCCCAAAGCGCTTTGGATCACATAACCTATTCAATCCTAATAGAATTAGAGGAGTGCCGTAATGACTATTCGCGCCGTCGTTTGGGGGGAGAACATTCATGAGCAAACAAACAAGGTCGTCGCCGATATCTATCCGGAAGGCATGCACAACACCATCGCCAAGGCGCTGAATGCCGATGCCGGTATCCAGGCTACCACTGCAACGTTGCAGGAGCCGGAGCATGGCCTCAGCGAAGCGCGCCTGAAGGACACCGACGTGCTCTTGTGGTGGGGTCACAAGGATCATGGAGCCGTTAACGACGAAGTCGTCGAGCGCGTCGCCAAGCGGGTGTGGGAGGGCATGGGCCTCATCGTTCTGCATTCCGGCCATTTTTCCAAGGTCTTCAAGCGCCTGATGGGCACGCCCTGCGCGCTGAAATGGCGCGAGGCCGGCGAGCGCGAGCGCCTGTGGGTCATCAATCCCCGCCATCCGATCGCAGCCGGCCTCGGCGAGCATTTCGAGCTCGAGAACGAGGAAATGTACGGCGAGCAGTTTTCCGTTCCGGAGCCGCTGGAAACCGTGTTCATCTCCTGGTTCCAGGGCGGAGAAGTCTTCCGTTCGGGCATGACCTGGCGCCGCGGTGCCGGTAACATCTTCTATTTCCGTCCGGGTCACGAGACCTATCCGACCTATCACAACGCCACGGTCCACAAGGTTCTGATCAACTCCGTGAAATGGGCCCACAATCCGCTCGGCACCCAGGCCAGCATCCATGATGCGCCGAACGTTCCGGTCGAGACGGCGTTGGAGCCGATCGTCGAGCGTGGCCCGAAACTGCACCAGGCCGGCGAAGCCGGTTATCGCTGAGGTATCATATGCGTCTCATAGTAGTTGGCACGGGCGGCATGGCGAAGAACCATGTGGAGCATTTCGCCCGCATTCCTGGCGTCGAAATCGTCGGCGCCGTCGATACTGACGCGACGAGGCTCACCGCCTTTTGCGATACGTTCGATATCAAGAAGCGCTTCCTGTCGCTCGACGAAGCGCTGGCCTGGGGCGAGTTCGATGCGGTGACCAATGTCACGCCGGACAAGGCTCACCATCCGACGACCCTGCCGCTGCTTGCCGCCGGCAAGCATGTTCTCTGCGAGAAGCCGCTTGCGGAGAATCATGAAAAGGCTCTCGAGATGACGGAGGCTGCCGAGAGGGCAGGGGTCGTCAACATGGTCAACCTGACCTATCGCAATGTCGCGCAGCTGCAGAAGGCGCGCGAGATGGTGATCTCGGGCGAGATCGGCACGGTCAAGCATGTGGAGGCGTCCTATCTGCAGAGCTGGCTTGTCTCCAGGGCCTGGGGCGATTGGCGCAGCGAGTCCAAGTGGCTTTGGCGTCTATCGACCGGGCACGGCTCGAACGGCGTTCTCGGCGATATCGGCATCCATATCCTCGATTTCGCCGCTTATGGCGCAGCGACGGATATCGATCACGTCTTCGCACGCCTGAAGACCTTCGCGAAGGCGCCCGGCGAGCGGATCGGTGAATATACGCTTGATGCGAACGACAGCTTCTCGATGTCGGTCGACTTTGCCAACGGTGCGCTTGGGGTCGTCCATGCGAGCCGCTGGGCGACGGGACATCTGAACGAGCTGAAGCTGCGTATCTACGGCGAGCGCGGCGGCCTGGAAGTGACCCACAGCCCGAACGGCTCCGAACTGCGCGGTTGTCTTGGCGATGATACCGAAACAGCGACGTGGAAGGTCATCGAGGTGCCGCCGGTGCCGACCAACTACGAGCGATTTGCCGATGCCGTCATGACCGGCAGCAGCCAGGATCCGAGCTTCCGTCACGCAGCCAACTTGCAGCGCGTGCTGGATCTTGCCATGGTAACGGAAACGGAGCGGCGCGAACTGAAGGTCTGATGGCAACAGCGCCGCGCGTCGCATGTGAGGCGCATAGGTCGCTGTAGTACTTTAAATCTGCTGCATAATTTAATCCTTAAATCTGCTGCATAATTTAATCCTTGAATCGAATCCGATTGAAGGAATTATGCAGTAGGACACCTTCGGGCAAAGCCTTGGGAGCACACGCATGTCCACCGAGGAAAAAGTTGCCAGCCATTACACGCATGGATCGCTGGAAACGGCGATCCTGCAAACCCTTGTCGACAACGGCAAGGATATCGACAACCTGCGCATCCGCGATCTGGCGGGCGTCGATGAATTCCACCTGGGGCGGCATGCGGCCACGGTGGATTTCGCGCGGGATCTCGATCTTGCCGCCGGCCTGCGGCTTGCCGATATCGGATCGGGACTGGGCGGACCCGCTCGTCATTTCGCCGATTCCTATGGATGTATCGTCTCGGGCATCGATCTTACCGAGGAGTTCGTTCAGGTTGCCAATTTGCTGACGGCCCGCTGTGGTCTGGCCGACCAAGTCTCCTTCCGGCAGGGGAGCGCTCTCGCCCTGCCCTTCGAAAGCGATAGTTTCGATCGGGCGACGCTCATCCACGTCGGCATGAATATCGAGGACAAGGCGAGACTATTTGCGGAGATCAGGCGCATTCTCAAGCCGGGTGGCCGTTTCGGGCTCTATGAAATCATGCAGATGCGCGACGGCGCGCTACCCTATCCCATGCCCTGGGCGATGGAGCCGGAAACGAGCTTCGTCTGCAGCCCAGACGTTTACCGCAGTTTGCTCGAAAAGGCCGGCTTTGCTGTCGAGCTGGAACAGGATCGCAGTGCCCTGGCGATCCGGCTGGCGCATGAGGCGCGCGCCAAGGCTGCAGCAGGCGAGGGTCGGGACACTGGGTTCCGTACGTTGATGGGGCCGCGGGCAAGTGAGCGGAGCAGCAACGTCAACATGTCGGTGGAAGCAGGGTTGCTTGCGCCGATCGAGATGATCGCCCGGGCGGTGTGACGGAATGCATCTGGCGGGCCAGCTGCGGCGCATTGACAGCAGCGGGACTGTATCTATATTGAAAATTCAACGGTAATGGATTTCTGCCGGGCCATGGTGGCCGAACCGCTGCTCTGATTTTCCAGGGAAGCTGATGACTCCTACTCAAAACGCCTGAAAGGCGAAGGAGTAGAGTCATGTCTGTTTTCCTGCCGTTATTCCACTCATGTTTCCTATCTGGTATCCCCGGGAAACCGTCCGCCGGCTTCGCGGGAGGGGCAAACTGATGTCCGCATCCGCATATTTTCAACATCGTCTTCAGCAATTTCGCAGCCTGTTCAAATGGATCCTTCTGGTCGTGCCGATGGCCGTCGTCGTCGGCTCGCTCTGCGCCCTGTTTCTGTGGAGCCTGGACAAAGCGACCGCGGCGCGCTTCGACCATCCCTGGCTGATTTTTCTGATGCCGGCCGCCGGCTTCCTGATGGTCCTGGTCTACCAGCATTTTGGACGCGGCTCGGAAGGCGGCAACAATCTGATCGTCGATCAGATCCATGAATCGGGCAGCGGAGTGCCCTTGCGCATGGCGCCCTTCATTCTGGTCTCGACGGTTCTGACGCATCTGGTCGGCGGTTCGGCGGGGCGCGAGGGAACGGCGGTGCAACTCGGCGGCAGTATTGCCAGCGCCTTTGCAAAACTCTTCAGGCTCAGCCACGCGGAGATCCGAATTCTCCTCATGGCGGGCATAGCCGCCGGCTTCGGCGCGGTCTTCGGCACGCCGATCGCGGGTGCGGTCTTTGCGCTCGAAGTGCTGACGATCGGGCGAATGCAATATGAGGCTCTGATCCCCAGCCTTGCGGCTGCGATCGCGGCCGACTGGGCATGCCATGCCTGGGGTATCGAGCATATCCAGTATCAGATCGGCTATCTCGCCGGTACACCGGCAAGCAGCTTTCATCTGGATGCTTTGCTGCTCCTCAAGGTCGGCATCGCCGGCGTACTCTTCGGCCTGATGGCGCGTTCCTTCAGCGAGGTCTCGCACAGGGCCTCTGCGGCATTCAAGCGGTTATGCGCCTATGCGCCGCTCAGGCCCGTTATCGCCAGTGCGATCCTGATCGGGCTCGTCTATCTGCTTGGCACTCGGGAATATCTCGGGCTTGGCGTCTGGTCGCCCAACCCAGGCGATACGACGATCCTCGGTTTCTTCGATCCGGCTCATGTCGATTACTGGAGCTGGTTCTGGAAGGCGGTCTTTACGATCGTAACGCTCAGCGCCGGCTTCAAGGGCGGGGAGGTGACGCCGTTGTTCTTCATCGGTGCAGCGCTCGGCAACGTGCTTGCCGCCATTCTCGGCGCGCCGGCTGATCTCTTTGCCGCGCTGGGCTTTGTTGCCGTGTTTGCCGGGGCAACCAACACGCCGCTCGCCTGCATGATCATGGGCATCGAGCTTTTCGGCGCGACGCATACCGTCTATCTCGCCGTCGCCTGCTTCCTTGCCTATATCTGCAGCGGCCATACCAGCATCTATCTGTCGCAGCGTCTCGGCATTGCCAAGACCGCGGCCTCCGGAGAGATCCTCGCCGATATGCCGCTTCGCCACATTCGCGAACGCCACCTGGAGACGCGGCGGGAAAATGTCCACAAGATCGAAAAGCTTTAATGCAAGGACGACGGGAGATCGTCGTGTTCCATTTTGTCGCCTTTCGCGGCGGTATGTCGCAGGAGGTGCGGTTGCTTCTGACAGCGGGTGTTCTCGGCGGATTCACGACATTTTCGACCTTTGCGCTGGAAAGCGTGGTGCTCTGAGAGTGCGGCCTGTGGATACCGTCCATCGCCTATATTGCCTTGTCCGTTTTCCTGTCGATTGTGGCTTTGATAGCGGACTTGCAATTGTCCGGCTAATAATTCACGCTCAATCGGCTTAACGAAAGAGGGTCGGCGGATTTCGCCGTATTTTTGCCGATTCTGAGGTGAATGCCTCCGGGAATTGCCAGGGATTCCTTCCATCACAAACTACCGCTCGTTGCGAACGGACTCTCTTGCGAAATTCGACCTATCAACTCATATAATCGCCTATTGCAATCACCGCATAACAAAGGAGTTGGGTGTCAATCGGGAAGGGGCAGGCGAATATCCCAAGTTCTAAGCCTGCTACCCCTTCGGGATTTGCATTCCTCCGGGCCGGCAACTTCCTCCCAGGCAGCCCTTAAAGACAGACATGACGGAGAGCCCCTTGAGCGCACCTGCTCCCACTTCCAACCAATCTCATACTCCGGAACAGACCTTCGGCACGGCCGGCATCGCGCCGATGGATCGCCCCAGCGCCATGACGCGCTTTTTCATGGGCATCGTCGCCTGGGCCGAAAGCCTCAATCTTAAATACGCCAAGCTCGGCAATCCGCCTGTTTACGACACGGCGACCTTCCCTTGGGCTGCAGAGATCGAGAAGGATTACCCCGCAATCCGCGCCGAGCTGGAAAAGGTGCTGCTGCGCCAGAGCGAGCTGCCGACTTTCCAGGACATCTCCACCGACGTGAAAACGATTTCGACCGATACCCGCTGGAAGACCTTCTTCCTCCTCGGTTTCGGCGTGAAGTCCGAGCAGAACATCAAGGCATGCCCGAATACCTGGGCGGCTGTGCAGAAGATCCCCGGCCTGACGACGGCGATGTTCTCGATCTTCGAGCCGGGCAAGCATCTCCCCGCCCATCGTGGCCCGTATAATGGCGTGCTGCGCCTGCATCTCGGCCTCATCGTGCCGGAGCCGAACGAGAAGCTTGCTATCCGCGTCGACAAGCAGGTGTGTCACTGGCAGGAAGGCAAGGCGCTGATCTTCGACGACGCCTATGAGCATGAAGCCTGGAACCATTCCGACAAGACCCGCGTGGTGCTCTTCGTCGATTTCGTAAAGCCGCTGAAGTTCCCGGCCCGCATCGTCAACTGGGCCCTGATGAACCTGGCGATCTTCACGCCCTTCATCAAGGAAGGCCTCGACAATCACAAGGAATGGGAAAAGAAGTTTTACGCTGAAGCCGAGGCGTTCAGAAACCGCCCGAAGGCCTGATCGCCTTGGCCGGCGAGTTTAACGAAAACTGACCGATTGAATTTAGGATGACTTAAAATTGAAAATTTTTGCCTCATCCTGAAAGGGTCAGTGCCTCCTATTCCATTGTATTAAAAGAAAAAATTGGTTCGCTCGATGAAGCTTCGCGGGCGAACCTTAGATGTCCCAACTCGATGTACGCTTTCGTTATCATCAGCGAAAATGGTCACACGAATTGAAAATTTCTGACTTAGCGGAGTTGTCTGAACATTTTTGACTTGGAAGCAGTAAGGCCGGAGAGGTGCCTGCTTCAAGCATTCTAGCTACGAGGCAGCGGAGTCATTCGATTTCGCCGGAGGGTACGTCGGCCCGTTATTGGTGCTCTTCCCTTGTTGCGTCGGCAAGCTACCAAAGGTAACTCATTCAAACAAGAGCACGCGTTTCGAATTGCAGGTTCCGAAAGCGGAGGGCAAGCGCAGAGTCCGGTTAGAGACCGCCGAGTGGAGGTCGGGAGCAAGTGGTCCAGACTACCTGCCTTCTTTTTGGACCGACCTGTTGCGCACCACCACACTCTCCAGCTTGTTGAGCCGAAAGTCATCACCAACCGCGTTGTTGTTGACAAGGCCCCAACCGGCTCCGCTGGTCGGTGGGAGAAATTCGATGCCACTGTTCTGATAGAATTTCTGCAATTCGACCGCAGAATTCAGCACTCCGCCGCGTCCCCGTTCGACCCGTTGGATGGTCGATCGTGAAACGTGAGTATGCGCCTCGACCTCATCCTGGGAGAGCCCGAGGAATTCCCTGGCGAGTTTAAGAATGATCGCGGGCACTACCAACATAAGGATTCATTGGCATGGATCAGAACGCCGATCAAATCGGCGAAAAGAGATCTTGACCAATGAAGCTTTGGGCGTCAAAGAAGACGCCATTGGCGTCAAATATGACGCCAAGCGAATCCTTTGGGCATGGTGAAGAAATGGAATCACGAATCATGAGTTCGCGGCTATCGGTGGAAATCGACCGGCTTGAGAGTCTTCTTAGAGATCTTCGGCGCGTTGAGATGGGCACGCTCCGCGCGAGCGACCTGGGAGACGCGCTGCCGACGCTCGAAGGATACAGCCTTTCAATAGGGCACGTATCATGTTTGGAAGGCATCGCGTTTGGCCATCCGAAGCTCCCCGATGGAGAGAGGATTGTCACCAGTCAGATATACGCCTTCCTCGAATGCGATGGACAGCTTTTCGGGCGAACGAAGAACCGCTGGTACAGGTTGAATTCGATCGAAGATCGAGGAGGCCGGGTATGAAACATCGGATCACCGCCGCGGCGTTCAAGGAACTAAAACGGAATCTCGGCCTCTTTCTTTCCACTTGCTCCCTCCGGGCGACCTTGAGACCCTTCTGCCAATTCAGGCACGACACGCGGGGAATCTTTGTCGTGATAGTCTCGGCCAGGTGGATCCGAAGGTATGAGCGAGCTGCCGAGCTCCTGATTACAGGCGAGCGCAGGGTTCTCTTCCAAAGGGACGTGTCACGCCGGCTTGTTCATGTCATCGAGCCTTCGTCGAAGCAACGGAACGATGAACGGATCGATACGCTCGGCGTGCATCATCAATTGATTGTTCTCACCACTTCGTTCGATATCGTACCGGCAAATGTGCGCCGCGCGGCGGATGTGATCATCGATGTCCGGTCGCCGACGGCGCGACACATTGCAGCGGGGCGCAGGCTCGCGGGACTTCCTCCGCTTCCGCGCGATCTCCTGCGAAAGCTTGCACAGCAGGATATGAACACAATCGAATCCTTGGCAGGCCGTCAATCGTTGTCGGAGACCGATTTCCCACTCGTAGATGCGCGGCAAAGCGTGAACAAGATTCCTAGACTCAGCGGGCTTCCAGGATTCGCTATAGCTCGAACCTGGGTCGCCGAGCTTAAAAGGGACTTGCGGGACTGGAAAGCCGGCACGTTGGGCTGGAAGGATGTCGACCACGGTGCAATCCTTTCGGGGGCTCCGGGGACGGGTAAGACATTCTTCGCCGCGGCGCTCGCGGCCGAACTCGAGATTCCATTGATCGCGACGTCCGTCGCAGCTTGGCAGGCCAGCGGCGACGGATACTTGGGCGATATGCTCAAGGCGATGCGGGCGTCTTTCACAGAGGCCCGCTCGAAGAAGTGCGCGATCCTTTTCATCGACGAAATCGATGGTATCGGGAGACGGGGATCCCGTGGGCGAAACGCGTATTACGAGTCCAATGTCGTCAACTGCTTCCTGGAGCTGACCGACGGGCTGGTCGATATCGAGGGGGTCATTCTCCTAGGGGCGACCAACCGCTTGGAGGACATAGATCCAGCCGTACTTCGATCTGGGCGCTTCGAAGAGCATTTCTACTTCGATCTTCCCAACGACGAGGAACGGGCCGCGATATTATGTCATCACGTCTCACAGGTCGTCGACGTCTCGCAGGTTCGAAGCGTCACTGACGGCCTTCGCACTGCGACGCCAGCCGATCTTCAGAAGCTGGCACGGAAGGCGAAGCGCAGCGCGCGAAGCAGGGGGAGCGCGGTGACGCTGGAGGACCTGAAAACGAGTCTTCCCGCGAGGAGAAAGCTTCCGGAAGCTGCGGTCCATCGCATTGCCGTGCACGAATGCGGTCACGCTATCGTCGCGCTGGCGAGCAGGTTGGTCGATGAACTCGTCGTGGAGCTGGAGGACAGCGTTCTCGAAGAACGTGTCGACCTCCAGCAAGGCGGAAGGGTGCACTATCAGATGACGGAAACCGTTCTTCCCACCGAAGCAACGCTTCTCGCTCGAATCCGCATTGCGCTCGCCGGCATGGCTGCAGAGGAGGTCGTCCAAGGCTCTCGTTCGATCGGAGGCGCGGGCGCAACCGGGTCCGACCTCGACACGGCGACGCAAATCGCGAGCAAAATGGTTCTTTCTTATGGGATGGGCAAAAGCCTGAGATTCCATGCCGACCAGCAGAGGATTGCAGCGGGCTTCATGCCCACGATGGAATTTCATGCGGAGATCAGCGGTATCCTCAGTAAGGAATATCGAGCCGCCAAGGAATTGCTTGGCAAAGAGAAGGCCAGACTGATGAGAATGGCTGCCGAGCTTGTCGTCGATCGGCGAATGGAGATCAAACGAGATGCACGGTTGCAGTGATGACGTCGTGACAGCGCAGTCTAGTAGATAGATTGAGCATTGCACCCCCTACACGTTTCGAACCCGTCGATGCAGAGCTTGGTGGTCATTCCGCCCGTGATATCCTTGCCACCCGGTTGCCAGTCCTCATGCCCGATGCTTCGTGTCGGAAACACTGGCTCGGCTGGGGCGGGTGAACAGGAGATTATCATCCGGTCTACCGAACGTCTCCAAGGGGCAGGTGAAGTATTGTTCAGCGTCTTCAAACGGGGCCCAATGGCAGCGGTGTATGTCGACACCGATGGTGTTGTCGTCGCTGAGCTCTCCCGTATTAGTGTACCCTAAGGCGACTTCGCTCGGCTTCCCAAGTCGGGCGCATTCTCTTTTCATATAGCTGGGCCTTTACATCAGGGTCGTCCCGAATTGGATCATAGATCATCTGCTTGTGCCTCCCGTTTCGAATACCCACCAGTCAGGTACGGTTTGAATTTCGCCACCACTGGGGTGAAGACGTCATAGTGAAATCGGACCGCCACGATCCCCGCACGAATCCTCCACGCGCGATTGTTTGTCGGGGGATCAGCATCCCACAGGCCTAGTGACACCATTTGCACGACCTTAGCACGGATCGGCCCTTGCTGAGCCCCATCTTGGTAAAGATACGTGTGGAGGAGATCTTGGAGCTTCACGCTGGACCCGTCTTTAGGATCTTTTCCGTCCGCCACGAGCTGCAGATAGGTCCTCATCAATCTCTCATGTAGAAACCATTCGGCCAAGTTCGTCGACTTGTCGTTGTAGCTGTTCGCGTTTTTCGGAAGTCCCTCGATCTCATTCAAAATGCCGAGAAAGCGAGAAGCACCTTCTGCAAAGGTCTTCAGCCGCAATGCGGAAAACCGGAGATCAAGTCTCATCTGATCATCGGTTTCGTCAAGATCAGGCAGGGGCACGTCTTCCAGTCGAATCCAAGGTTCACACTCTCCGATGCCTCCATGGATAGTGGGCGTGTGATCATATTTGAGCAGGAAATCCCTGGTCCGGGGGACACATTCCTCGACCTTAGCGCGCGTCCCCGGCTGGCAATACCAGTCCTTGAATTTCTCTATCAAGTCGGCCGCTTCATCCGCCATCACAGTGTTGAGATGCATCGGTATTTGCGGGCGCGTGTCAGGTTCTTTGGGCATTGGGTCCCCCTTCTACGTCGCGATAGTAGGTAGTTCATCTACGATCTTAAGCACACCTTCTATAATCTAGGAAATTATAAAAATTCCTTTTTAAAAACAATATGTTACTGTGACGACATCGAAAGCGAAATCACTCGCCAACGAACAGAAATAGGAGCCCTGAAATGCGCACCATCCTCGTTGCAACCCTCATCACCCTCGGCGCCATCGCGGCCCAGGGCACCGTTGCTCAGGCCGGCGGCTGGACGAACACCGGCGGTTTGGCCTGGTTCAAGTAACCGATGCGCCGCGGCTACGTGCCGCGGCGACCACCTCTCTCGGCGGACTGTCGGCAGAGGTGCGGCAACCTAACAGATGGAGACTTCGTTGAGGAAGATTACCACGATCTACGTTACGATGCTGAGTTCGGCAGCGCTGATGGTCGGCGTTGTCCCTGCCTCCGCGGGCGGCTGGGGCCATGGCCCGAGTTTCTCTCAAGCTCGGCGCTTTGCCCATGACACCATCCATCAGGTGGTCGTTCCGACCGTACTGGGAACGATTAACACCCTAAGCGGCGGGGCGGTATCCGTCGGAAATAGAACGTACAGGTATTGCCGACTTCGATTTCGGGATCGATCTTCTCGTTAGTGGTAACCCGCTCAAATTTTAGAAGCTCACCGCTCGTATTTTCGACGATCACATAGGCGTAGTGCCAGATGTCGTCGATGACATCCAGGCCATTACGGCCCATGAAAGTTCTTCCGTTGATTTCCCGGATCGTGCCGGTGACCTTGATGACGTTCGGGTTGTTCCCGATGGACATGTGCATCTCCCTGTTGTTTCGGGCGACGCTGCCTTATTTCTATTAAAGGATTCGTCATTGAGCTAGGGCACGAGTGCCCGATTTGGATCAGCGAAGAATGGCACCTAGCCAAGCTCGTTGTGGGTCGCCACTAATGCGGCTTCCAATGGTGAGGTTGACTGCGCATTGCTGCTGTCAAAAACCTTTCGACCTAACTGCGGGGTCGTCTGGGCGCCCCTCGTCATGGCCGGAAAGGACTCAAGCCTGCCGCTCATCGAATACGCGAAGCCCGAACGACAGAAGTTAGCGCACCGACGAACCTATCGATTTTTCGAACGCCGGGAAGATCGCAACCCTCCTCAAGCTATCGGTCATAGTTCGTGGTGAAAACATGAAGCCGCTCCCACGAGGCAGATCGTCGAAAATCAAACAAGCAGAGAATATACGCGGTTCATTGTCTTTATGCGCATTAGTTGTTCTTGCAGAATCACTAATTCTATTCTCAATTGTCTTGCACTGACGATGCGAGGATCTTATGCCGCTAGACAATTTGGCAATCAATCGAGTTTGCTTGCACGAGGTGTATCAGAGAGCAGATAGCGGAGCAGTGGTGCCTCCGACCTATGGAGCCGGTCTGCTCGTGCTGGATGATCGGGCCTTGCAGGCCTTTCGGAGCAGAGTGAGCGCAGCGTTTCAGAGCTCGTCGCAGTGCATGGAGATGTCAGTCCGGGTGCATGGGCAAGGAAGTGTGCTGGCGAACGGCGTTGACGCCCTTGCTACAAATAGCGATCGCTTTGCGCAGCATTCGAGGTTGTTCGCAGACGCCCTCGCCAGCGCACAGACGTCTAGGCAGATGCCAGGCGGTCTGGTCGTCGTTTTCGACGGAACGGTTGGGAATCCGGCAGCGCCATTTTTCGCCGTTATGAAGGCGGAGTTGCATGAGGGTTTCGTCAAGACTAACGACCTGCAAGCGCAATTCGTCTCGGATCTATTCCTCAGTCCCAAGACAAAGCTTTATAAGATCGGCATATTCATCAGCGATGGCGCTCATCCTCGTCCAGCACTGCCCGAAGGATGGAGCGCGATCGTTTACGACAGCGCGATGACGGCGTCGCAACGCGACAATGCTGCTACCTATTTCTATAGCGGCTTCTTGGGCCTAGACATACCCGTGAACGCGGCCCAGCAAGTGCGCAAGTTTTTCGAGGAAACAAAGGCTTTCATCCGCGCGGCAGAATTGGCCGAGGAGCGAAGGGTAGATCTTTATAATGGTCTCTACGTTTACTTGAAGCTCGATCAGGGTAATATAATTCAAACGTCGCGTTTCGCGGAAACATATATGGACGAGGATCTCGCGGAAGATTATCTGACACACATGCGACGAGTTAGGTTCCCCGTCGCTGCCGTGGCAAAGGATCTCTCGGAAGTAGCGGGAAGCCTCCGACTTCGAAAATTCAAGTTCGCGCGTTCAATCACCCTGAGTGGGCCGCCGGATGCGGTTCGTGACCTGGTAACCGTACAGGCCATCGAAGGCGAGCACGGAGCGACTTGGACACAGGTAACGATACGCGGACGGATAGAGGCTCAAGAGTGACGCGGGAGCAAGAATTCCTCGATCGTTGGGAAGCCGAAAAGAAGATCTATTTCGCATGGGGGCGGCTAGTCTCCCAGGAGATCCAGTCCCGCCTTACGGATATCGTTGCGCCTCAACAGCCGGAATATTTTCTTCGTATCCCGGCTGTGCCCAGAATCAAGGAAAGCCAGAAGCTGATCGAAAAGGCGTTCTATCGTAATAAAGATTATACCAATCCATATGACGATATAACCGACAAGGTTGGAACCCGATTCGTTGTCTTGCTCGGAAGCGAAATACGAAAGGTCGAACAGGTCCTTACCTCTGTTGAGCATTGGCAGCATTCAAAAGATCGAGATTTTGAAGAAGAACAAAAAGGGAACCCTTTAAAATTCGATTATGCGGCTGTACATTATGTCGTGCGGCCTGCCGTTGATTTTGAATATGAGGACCTACTGATTCCAGCAGGCACGCCCTGCGAAGTGCAGATCAAGACCATTCTGCAACATGCTTATAGCGAGTTAACGCACGACACCATCTACAAGCCCCAAATCGCGGCGACGCCGATCATGCAACGCGACGCTGCTAAAGCAATGGCTTTGCTCGAGGCAACGAACGATTACTTTGAGAAGGTTGCGAAAGATGTGGAAGTCGCGCTATCGAGCGTCCGTCACATGACAACTGATCTGTCATCCGTATATCGCGACGCCTTGGGTATCGATCCTAAGCCATCCGTGCTTGAGGGGCTCCTTCTTGCTGCCTACGAGAAGACGGTTGGGGCAGATTATCGGTCGGAATTGGACTCCCTGTTGGCTGAGAAACCATTCATTGCGGAGCGGATCAAGGACCATATCAAGCGCCACAATCCAATATTCAATCAACCAGCGGTTCTTCTGGTTTATCTTTCTGTGTGGAAATCTCCCAGAAAGGCAAAGACGGCCTGGCCATTGACCCAGGCTGAGATGGAACCGCTCTTGAACGATTTAGGTGAAAGCATCCATTAGCGGGTTCACGATAGCGGCATTGGCTCACGTCCGAACGATACGCCACGCTACGAGCACGACCTTCCCGATCAGTCCAAGGCGAACATTCTCAATGAATCGCCGTCACAGTGAACCTGATACTTCATATTATACTACCTCGGACTCGGCTTCACACAATACGCCTAGAGGACCCGATCAACCACATCTTCTCTCCGAGACATCCCGACGAAGTAGGTGCAGAAATGGTCGCTGACGCGAAAGCGAAAGGTTTTCTGCCGCCTGCTCATCGAATCGTCGTCGGAGTCTTCGACTTCTACGAATACAAGGGTGCGCGTTGGTGATCGTCCTGCATTCTGGATGCCCTATCTCGTAGGCCGCGTCGTATCGGCTTGATCGAGGCTCTCGGAGCTTCGCCTGATCTCATCGCAGAGTTCAGTAGCGGTCAGTGATTTCACGCGTTCGCGAGAGAACCGGACATTCTTACGAGTTACCTCAATTGCGGATCGTAAGCTAGCATCCTCGACGATTGGGAGCGTTAAAGCGATTACCCTTTCACGGCAACGCAACTGCAAACCGATACAGGCCGCAATGATCGCTTTGACAATGGGATCTGACATCGCCTGCTCCATACTGCGAGAAGCACCGGCCCTGATTTTCAGGGCCATAGAAACGAAAAAGGCTCCCGCAAGAAGCCCTTCCCATGGCGTTGCCGCCGAACGTGTGTGCCTTACCGTGGTGTACCCACCTTCTAAAGGTGCATTTGCAACAGCGACCTTCCGGAAGCATCTTTGTCTGCTGCTGACGAAAAATATAACCCGATAGGCGCCAAATTCAAACGAGGACATTTTTGCTTTGATCGTAAACGCTCATTTCCCTGCACGTTGACGCCCGCGATTCCGGCGCGGTGTTCGACTTGGGAACGGTTTCTGCGTTGATCAGGCCGCTGCGGCCTTTGGAAAGTTGAATGGCAGCAGGTCAGAGATGTCGGCGTCGTCGGCGCGCTGCGGCAACTCGGTGAGGACGTGGCGCAAGTAGGCCAGTGGCTCGACGCCGCAAGCCCGGCATGTCAGCATGAGGCTGTAGACCACGGCGCTGGCCTTTGCTCCATCGACGGTGTCGCTGAACAGCCAGCTTTTTCTGCCAGTTGCAAAAATCCTGATGTCACGCTCCAGAAGGTTGTTGTCGATCGGCATCCTGCCATCATTTGTGTAACGCGTCAGATATTCCCATTGGTTCAGCGTGTAGGAGATGGCATCGCCAAGCTTGCTGTCCGGCAAGACCTTCGGGGCGATTTCATCGAGCCATTTTTTCAGGGCATTCAGGATGGGAACGCTATGTTCCTGGCGAAAGCGGCGAATGCAATGATCTCGCGTTTCGCCGTCATCCGGTATTTCGTCGCGCGCTTGCTTTTCAATCCGGTAGAGTTGTTCGAAGAACTTGAGGGCCTGCTCCGGTGGGCCGCCGGGTTTGTTTCTCGTCTTGAGAGCATTGACAAACCGCCGTCTTGAATGGGCCATACATCCAATGTGGGTGGCCCCCTCCAGCGTGCGCCAGGCGGAATAACCATCGCTCATCAATATGCCGCGGTAATCGCCGAGAAAGGCCTGCGGATAGATCTGTCCGCGGCCCGGCTGATAATCGAGAAGCACGATCGGCTCGGCACTGTCCTCACCGCTGCGATAAGCCCACATGAAGGATGTGTCGGTGGCCGCTCTGTCCTTTTCCTTCAGGACCTGAACAGTCGTCTCGTCGCCATGGATGAGAGACTGTGATCGAAGCCGCAGCTTCAGCGCGTCATAGATGCGGACGAGATGCTTCTCGCTCGAGCCGATCACCCAGTGCCCCAGAGCACCGCGGCTGACAGGAACGCCGGCGCGCTCGAAGGCCTGTGCCAGACGATAGAGTGGCGTGCCATCGACATATTTGTGCACCAACGCGAAGGCTAGCGTCGAGGCCGTGGCAATGCTGCCCGGCAAGGGTTGCGCGGGCATCGGCGCAATGATGACCGGCGTGTTGATGCCGGTGCGGTCGCAATTCCGGCAGGCATATTTGAACCGCACATTCTGAAGGACCTTTGCCTTCACCTCGATATGAAGCTGCTCGCTAACGGCCTCACCCATGCGATGCATTTGGTGATGGCAGCAGGGGCAAGCCTTCTGATCGTCGGGCAGGTCATATTCGACGCGTTCGCGCGGCAGGTTTTCCGGTAACGGTCGGCGGCCGCGCTTCTTGCCTTCCTGCTTTTCTGCCGGCGGCAAGCCGGTGTCCGGAAGATCGACGACATCGCCTTCTTCGCTGTCATCCTCACCGGCGACCTGTTCGGCTTCATTGAAGAGGCGATCAATGTGCTTTTCGCTCTTCGGCGCAAAACGATGTGAGCGAGCAAGCGCCAGCTCTTCCTCGAGTTTGACGACGCGCTCGGCAAGTTGACGGTTTTCCGCCTGCAGCGCGGCAATGCGCGCCATCAGCTCCTCAACAGTCGGTTCGCCAGTTCGATTCATCAGATTCTTGAATCGAAAGCATGCCGCCGCGTCAACCGCTCAATTCGATATCCTTCAGCCAGCGACTTGATATTGCCGCACCGGATGGCGAACCATCGCGTCAATGTCGATGCCGTCGAGAATCCAGTGGAGCTGCTCGGTCGAAAGCGTCACCACCGCAGTCTCCCGGCGTGGCCATCGGAACCTGTCTTCCGTCAAGCGCTTCAGGACCATCACAAAACCGGACCGATCGAAGAACAACAACTTCATCCGGTCGCGGCGGCGATTGCAAAACGCAAAGATCGCAGGCGCGAACGGGTCAAGCTCCATCACCTCCTGCACCAGGACCGCAAGGCTGTTGATGCCGGCGCGAAAGTCGATCGGTTCGCGATGCAGATAGACGTTGAGATCAGCGCCCAGTCTGAACATGGCCGAGAGCTCCGATGATTGCCGTCAATGCATCCACATCACCGCATTCCAGCGTCAGCTTCACGCCATTCGGCAAAGCCGCGCTCACCTTGGCTGGGAGTGGCGACGACCTCGACAGCCGCTCCTCACCAGGCAAAGCAGGCCAGCCCACCGAACTGCTCTGCATCGGCAAACTGTGCTGCGCAGCGCTGACTTGAACCGGAATGAACGCCGACAGCGCAGGTGGCGGCAAAGCAACGGCGTCCTTGGCCGTCTTTATCCATTTCCGAAGAAGGTTGGCATTGATCCCATGTTCAAGCGCAAGCCGCGATACCGACACGCCGGGCTCCAGGCAGGCAGCAACCAGCCGCTCTTTCGACGCCGGATCGTATCGACGGCGGCCGTTGCGCAAAATCCGCCTCACCGCCAGTTTCTGTTCATCGCTCTCAATCACGTGGTGTCCACCTCCGTTAAGTGGACACTTCATGCCAAAACACGCTCAATGCAAAAAGGTGCGGCGAAATTCGCGCTTACCTTTGATCCCGTAGCGCATTGAACATCAGCGCAGGAATGTCGCGCGTTAGGCGGGCATCACAAAATCGAATCCGGCATTCGGCTCCTCGGTCCGATTACGCAGCTTCCCAGACCTGATTGAGTATGCGTGCGGCCAGAGCTGCCTTATCCTGTGGCAGGAAGCGGCCGTAATGCTTCGCCACCATGTCCGCAGTGTCTTGGATGGCGTAGCTCGCCTGCTCGTAGGAACCCGTCTGCTTAAGAATGTGGGTTGCCAGCACATCGCGGACATTGTGGGGGCCATGAGGTAGCAACCCCTTGATCGCGCCTCGGCCCGTGTATGGGTTATAGATGCCGTATCGCTGAATAATGAGCCGCCAGGCCTCATAGAAGCTGGTGATATCGTAAGCGGCTTCTGTGCTCGTGGTCTTCACCGTTTTGACAAAGAAGGTGCCCGGATCCGACGCCGTCCGCAACAACACCGCCCGATGGGTTTCGACATAGGCGTCAATGTATTTGTAGAGGTCCAGCAAATCGGGAAGAACCAACCGGAAGGGCTTGTCACCGAAGAACGAGGAGTGTGCGTTTTTGAAAGCGATTGCTGGGATAAGGACTTCCCAGCCTCCAAGAGTGTCGCTCCACCGGATTTCGCCACGTTTCATCTTCTCAAGAATACGCTCGGAGCGGGGCGTTTGACCACGCGGGCACAACATCAGTTGGCGCAGGTTCTTTTGCCGAAGACCGAGATGCAATCCGAGCCGCAGCATCAAAAAGGAGCGCACTGCTTCAGCGGCTGGGCGCGGGTAGCGCCCTTCATCCGGCATAAGACGAAGGATCTCTTCGGTAATCTTGCGGTACTCGCCCACGGGACTCGCCGACTCGAGCACCGGCATGATTGGCTCGAATGGATCGCGGTGCACGCGGGCAATGCGCTGGATTTCCTTCACCCTGTGTGACGCGTGTTTATGAAAATCGGCACATGCACCGTGCCAGTCGTCCCTCGCATAATCGATTTCGCTTTGCGAGATGAGACCAGAGATCGGCTGGACCCGCTGGAGAAGTTCCGGATGCTGCCGAAGCCAACCGGTATCCTGCTTGGTGATAGCCAATGCAATGCGCAACATATCCACTTCCCAGGTGGTATAGAATCCGCGCCGACTCTCCCGCCACTGCAAATACCAGTCCCAGATGCCGGGAAACAGAAGCAGGCCGAAGGTCAGTTGGCGAACAGGCACGCCGTACCCACTGACCTCGCCTTGCTTTGAAGCGGCCAGTGCGCCGAACATGAGCCCCAAATGTTCGATCTTCTGAGAAGCGGTATCCTCTGCCCAGATCCCGTTGCGCTGAAACCCAATAGATGTCAGGGCCGACGTCTTGAAACGCACAAGATCTGCCATTTCCATGGCAAGTGCCGGCGGCGCATCGATAACGCCGGATAGAAGATCGGGATCCTCAATCCACCCTTGCTCATCGTCGACAGGTACCGCAATCTTCCCGTTCTGCGGCGCCTGTCCTCCATACGAAACGCCGGGAAAGCGGATTGCGTAACGCTGCCTTACTGCGGCCGCCTGAAATTGCCGATAATCGGTCGATCCACTGATGACCACCCGACGAACCCATTCGACAATTTCCTCCCGTTTCTGAAACGAGAGCGAATTGAAATCCTCCGGCAGGTGCCATGCCATGCGCCGTCGCTCCGCGGGATCGATACCAGAGAGATTAAACCCTGATGCCGAGCGTGATGGATGCGGCAGTTTCGCTTTAAAGTACCCTTCCGGTAACCGATAACGCCGCTCAATGCGACCAAGCACCTCGAAGCTACGGCCGATCTTGCGGTCTGGCGCCCAAAAGCAGTCATGCTCATATTGTCTTTTATTACGATTTGCTTTCGCTTCCGCCGCCTCTGGCGATCCCCGGCAGCATGCTGGACGAGCATTTTAGGTTTCCGGTGCGTGCCGCCATTGAGCGAGTAAACACGTATTTCATCGAACGTTTACATGCTCTTATTGAGCAGGACCCGTGAGAGAAACGGCTGTGCGGGGATACGATTGAGGATGGCCCTCCTCACGAATTCTTGAACTCTGTTAGAATATTACTTTTTAGGTAAATCTGCAGTTGGCGACGAATCAACCTTGCTGTCGCTTCTGATTGGAAATGACTAATCTTCTGACAGTGGCGCAATAAAAGCTGGCGGCGCTGTTGGTCAGTGTCGAGATGCGAACGCTTACGTTTGAAGTTGTCAATTGGCGCTAGGACGTGTCCTCGCGATGTCCGCTTGTGGGAGGCGTCTAACGCACGTAGACGACCGAAGTGAGGGCGCGAAGCTGCGCCTACCTCCCAGCCCGCTAAAGTCCGCTTTGGGCCGATAGCGAACTTCTCTCCGAAGCGATCTGCGCCTTCACCTCGTCCGGCCTGTGCCGGTGAACCTCACGTCCAGACCCCTGGACGTGAGAACCTCCAATGTATTCTCGATGGAGAAACTCCCGTTGTTCGTCCAAGGAAAGCCGATCACAGATCAAGGCGGCGAGGACAACGTGGGAGCGGAACACCGGTTACGGATCACATCGTTGGGAGAAAGGTGATCCTAGGCTCGCCGCTGGATTCGTGAAGGTTTCACGGGAGGTTTTGCGCGGAGCGCTGCTTTAGCCACTCGATGAACGCGTCCATGTCGTCCGCGTGCAAAGGCTCATGACTGTGGGTCTCCAGTTCCAACACAGCGCGACGGACCACGGTGATGACGAAGCCCTCCATCTCACCGCGGCTGCGGCCGAGGCGCGTGTTCAGGGTCGACCAGCTACCGCAAAGAATGCGAAATCGCAGCGGTGCATGATCTCGGTATCGAATCCATCAACCGCGTGAGTCTCGGATGGCAATATTGTCAACAATGGGGTTTGCCCCTAGCGAGTCGATCTGCTCCATATGCGGGCTGCGGAATCGGCAGGTGCAAAGTCGCCTGCCGATTCCGCAGTATAGCAACCCAAGGCAGGCCGAATCCTTCATGTTGATAAGAAGCCACGGATACGCCTATTCGAATAATTTGAAGGATTCGGGGCGTCCTGTCTGTAATGTTGACAATTCTCCGGGGATGCGCGGCTATGATCCACGAAGCGCGCCGACTCCTAAGTCAGAGAACCAGTATCCACCCTCAGTATGCACGAATTCCTCCGCTCCCCAGAGAACTCTTCCGATCTGCTTGACCGGGTTTTCGACAGACAAGGAAATCCCCTTGGACGACATTGCCTGATAGATCTCCAGCGCGGACATCGGGCGTCGGGTATCACGAAGTATTTCAGACGTATGGCGGCGCACCAGATGCGCCGTGCTGTTGAGATGAAGCTTCTTTCGTCGCTTTGGTGCGCTGGAAAGGGGCAGAGAATCAGACGTCAGCGCCCTTAGAGCCTCTTCGAGCCGTGCTTTCTTAATTTGCATCGCCTCCAGTCGCGCGCAGGTCGCACGCAATTCCTGCTCGAGGCTTTCGACCAGTTGGTCCACTCTTGCCTCGTCGTACATAGGAACTTCGGAAGCGGACTGATCGACCGGGCGATGAGCCAAATCACTTTCCATCTTCATTTTACCTTCGAATCAGCTCATTGTATTGGAAGCTTTATTGAGGGTTTTTCGAAGAGACTACCGCTCCGAAGCGCCCGAACCTTAACTTAGCATGTGTAGCTGCGTCCTCGTACAAAAAATCACCAGTCAGATTTTTCGCCTGGTCTGTCGCGAAGGAGCCTATCGATGCATCACCCGGCGTCCTGCGCCACCGCGCGCGTGATCTCCGCCAGGATCGTCCGCTCGACGGACGGCGGGCCTATCCGGAACATCATAACTGGCAGGCATAAGAAACCCACTGGAAGGTATCCAGCCTTTAAGGCGTCAGGAAGGGCGATGCCTGAGGAATCACCGGCAGAAGTTTCGGTTATGCAGATATGCGAGGTGTCGCCCTACGTGCAAAGCTTCCTTGCTCAGCCTCACAGGCTTGAGATCGTGGTCTGGGGCCGCAGCCGCCCCCTGGTCTATTTTCCTGACCTCGAAATGCAGGCCGATGCAAGGCTTGCAGCTCTGCTCGACGAGCACCGCCCATTCGGCCTTGCAGCGCTAGAATGGCCGCCGCGTGCGACAGGATCTGGCCATCTCCACACCATCGTGGCCGAGGTTAAGAGACCTGGAGACAATAGGCTTGCGGATCCAGAATACAGGCTGAAGCTGCGTCTCGCTCGTGAAGTCTACCAAAGCCTCGGCTTCCACTTTGCCATAATCGAAGAGGGTCGGGACATAACATGCGTCGATGGCCGAACGCTGCGCCTGATCGCGTACCACACCTTCGTCAAGGTGGATATCCTCAGCCGCTCGTCGAGGTGGCGGACCAGGAGGCGCTGGATTTCGTGACCGGGTTGGTCGATCCGGATCCGGGCCTGAGGAGGGCCGGATCCGGCTATCTTCACTCCGACCTGGAGAGCCTGTCGAGGGGCGAGGTGTTCGAAATGGTGGTATCGCTCTGCTGCGCCATCATTCCAGAAGCTGGCGAGAGCCCGAACTCCTTGTGGCGCCCGCTTAATAAGGAGGCCTATCGACGCTTCACTCCGGAGCTGGTCGCCAGGGCGGGACGAACTATCCTGGGATGTCGGAGATCTTCTCGATCGGCTTGACGGCTTCGGCAAGAGCGGCTGGCACGATGCGGATGCGCTCGCGGGTGATCTCGAATTCGATGATGGCGGGGCTGAGCTTGTTGCGGGCTTCGTTAAGCAGCGCCTCGCTTTCGGCCGTCGCCTTACCGGTTTCCAGAATGCCCTTGGCCTTGATGATGGCGGCATCGGCTTCTGCCGTTGCCAGCGTCTTGATGGCATCCGCCTGGTCTGTCGCCGCCTGCTTTTCCGCTTCTGCAGCGATCGTAACGGCGGTCGCCTGGGTCTGCGCACGCTTCTGCGCGTCGATCACGGCGATCTGCTTTTCACGTTCTGCAATCTCAACGGCCTTGGCGGTGCCGACCTTTTCTTCGGCAGCGATAGCGAGTGCGCGGGCAGCCTCTGCCTTCGCCTTGGCTTCCGACTCCTCGCGGCTCTTGTTGGAGACCGCAATGGCGCTTTCCTGCGCGACGATCTGAATGTCGCGGCGGGCTTCGGTGTCGCGTTGCTGCACGGCGCGGGTCGAGTCGATGTTGGCGGACTCGCGGGCCTGCTTAGCGGCGGCTTCGCGTTCGGCAATCGCCTGTTCGGCGGCGATGCGGGCTTCCTCTTCCGCACGCTTGGCGGCCTGTTCCTGCTGCGCGGTTTCGGCGCGGGTCGCGGCGGACTTGTTGGCGATGTCGCGCTGCTGGTTCAGCTCGGCTTCGCGCTTCGTCCGCTCGATCGTCAGCGACTGCTGACGGGCTTCGAGGTCCTTCTGGGCGATGGCTACTTCGGTATCGCGGACGACCTCGTTGCGCTCCTTCTTGCGCGCCTCGGTGACGCGGGTCAGCGCGGCAAGACCATGGGCGTCGAAGAAGTTGTTGGCATTGAAGTGCTTGATATCGGTCTGGTCGAGGCGCGTCAGCGACACCGATTCCAGTTCGAGACCGTTGGATTGCAGGTCGGAACCAACCGCATCCTGCACCGCCTTGACGAAGTCCATGCGCTGCTCTTGCAGGGCGTCTAGGTTCATCGTGGCCGCGACAGAGCGCAAGCTATCGACGAATTTCGCTTCGATCAGCTGGCGCAGCTGCTCGCTGTCGTTGGTGCGGCTGCCGAGCGTTTGTGCGGCAAGGGCGATGGACGAGCTGTCGGGTTTGACGCGGACGTAGAATTCGGCGCCGATATCGACGCGCATGCGGTCCTTGGTGATCAGTGCGTCATTCTCGCCGCGCTGAACTTCCAGGCGCAGGGTCTTGAGGTTGACGCGGGCGATCGAGTGGAAGATCGGCAGGACGACGGAGCCGCCGTCGAGCACGACTTTCTGACCGCCGAGGCCGGTCCGCACATAGGCTTCATCCCGGCTGGAGCGGACATAGAGCGAGGCAAGGACAAAGCCGATCCCGAGGATCAGGACGAGGCCGATGCCTGCGGGAACAATAAGGTCGTAAAGGTCGGTCATGAATGTTTCTCCGTAGAGGATTTGTCACCGGGCTCCACAAGGTCCGATGGGGCGGAAACTGCGATGAAGATGTCGGCCTTGCGGTCGACCAGCAGGACTTTGGCGCCGATCGGCAAAGGGTTCTCGCCCTTGGCGGCGCTGGCGCGCAGCTGATGCCAGTTGCCATAGGCATCCTTGACGCTGACGCGGCCGGGCAGACCCTGGTCCAGAGGGCCGATGGTGACCGTGCCGGTGCGGCCGACGAAGTCTGCGGTGTCGACGGCATAGGTTTCATCGCGGGGGATGAGCCGCGCGATGGTGCGGGTTGAGCCTCTCACCAGCGGAATGGTGAGAACGGTGGCGGGAACGACCGCGACGATTGCCGGCAGCGGTGCAGAGATACTATCGGCGACCGTCTGTACGGCGAAACCGGTGATGGCGAACATGCCGAGCAGCAGCATGATCAGGATCAGCAACGGCACGCCGCCGATATTGATCCACGAAAGCAGGCCGGCGAGGGCACCTTCATGCCCATCGAAATGCGGCTTGCCGATGAGTTCGCTCAGCGAGAAGCCGAGCAGCATCGACAGGATTTCGATTGCCGTCAGTCCGATCAAGATCATTGCCGCAACGGCAAAGGGCGCACATTCGGGTGCGAGAAACAGGTGCATCGTTTACTGGCCGTTGGCCTTGAAGCGGGCAAGGCGTGCTTCGATGGCCTGCTCCCGGTGCAGGCGGTCGAGCTCATCGAGCTCGGCACTGGTTGCGGGTTCGCCAGCCGGCACGCCTGTCAGGCGGGAGACGGCTGCTGCTGCGCGTGCAGCGCCGGACGCCGGCTTTGCACGTGGATTTCCGCCCGTTGCTTCCTCCGGCGTGTGGCGGGCAACGCTGCGCTTGAAATCGACGAGCCGGGCCTCCGCCTCGCGGCGGGTGGCAAGCACGGCCTGCAGCGCCTTCTGGCCCTCGTCGATCTGCTCGTTCGCATCTGCCAGCGCCTTGTCGAGCGCGGCGATCTGAGCTTCGAGATCGATCTGGCGGGCAACGCCGGCCTTGGCGAGGTCGTCGCGGCCGGTGGAGACGGCAAGCCGGATCTTGTTGTCGAGGGCCATAAGGTCATCGCCGATTTCGCTTCGGCGGCTCTGGATGCGATATTCTTCGGCGCGGGCCTTGCCCAGATCGGCGCGGGCTTCGTCTGCGGCCGCATCGATCTCCCGCAACGCCTGCTCGATGACCGCGATCTTGTTTGCGCCTTCCACCTTGTCGATGGCGGTGTTGGCGAGGCCGGCGATCAGCCGCCCCATGCGGGAAAGAATGCCTTCATTCGTCATGATGTTTTCCTCCGTTCGGGGGGAGTTGGGCGTTACGCCGATGTGAATCGCGTAGTGGCCGTCATCGGCGATCAAATAGGCGGGAAAGACGCTCTCCCAGCCCTTGAAATAACCGGCCACATCGAAGGGCACGGCGACGCGGCCGCGTACCGTCGAGATTGTCAGGTCCGACGGGCCCTTGATGGCAAAGAGTTTTTCATCGAGAGGCAGGCGGTTGGTATCCGCCAAATCACCTCTGCTGGCCGCAAAGACACGCAGGCCGAGCGTTACGAGGCGCGCGGGCAAAGCGGTGCGTTCGCGGATGGTTTCATAGGCAAGCTCATGAAGCGTCACCAGATTCGCGCCGGCTCTGTCCGGAACGATCTCTGCCAGCAGCGTCATCATCCGCCTGTATGCGGCGAAGGTCTCCTCCATTGCCTGTCGTGCCGTTGCATCGGGGGCAAGTTCGTATCGCAGATGCGTCGCATGCGCTGGAGCAGGTGCCTTGGCCATGCATATTTAGTAAAGTACCGCTCAGGTGCTTTTCAAGGGATTGCACAGTCAAAGATGGATGAATTGTAATGAAACATGGGCCGCATAGGTTGCAAAAACTTGATGCTTCGTGCTGCCTATGCGTGATCGCGCCCGAGATCGCCTTCCCGTTTCTGTGAAAAACGCGGCTGAATTGCTGCCATAGTCGAGCGATGCCGCGCCCCCGGGAGAGGGGCGCGAAACATCTGTCCGATGAAGGTCGATGCTGTGTTGGCTACTTCACGGTTCGCACGATCGCTGCGCCGGCCGTCATGCCGCCGCCGAAAGCGACGAGGCCGAGATTGAGCGGCTCGGAGTGTTCTTTGGCGACATGCAGCATGGCAAGCGGGATGCTGGACGAGCTGGTGTTGCCATAGGTCTCGATGACGCTGAGCGCCGGACGGCCGCTGCGCTTGGCGATGGTATCGATAATGCGCTGGTTGGCCTGATGCGGCACCAGCAGATCGATATTGGCAAGCTCGATGCCTGCGTCGACGCAGGCATTCTCGATCGAGCGGGTCATGGAATGAACGGCTTCGGTGAAGACCGTGCGGCCATTCATGGCGATGACGCCATCGTCCGGCAGCGGAACGTAGAGCAGATCGCCCGGTTCCGGCCGGCCGCTGACGATCGGGCGGTTCGCGGTAAAGAGCGGATTGCGCGCCATGTCGCGGCTGGTCACGAGGCTTGCCGTCGCGGCGTCGCCGAAGAGGATCGCCGTGGAGAAATCCTTCATGTCGAGCAGCGGCGACAATACTTCCGAGGTGATGATGAGCACCTTGGCGTCGTTCTGCTGGGCAATGAAATCATAGGCCTGCTGCAATGCGTAGAGATAGCCGGAGCAGGCCGCACCCATGTCGTAGGCGGCAAGCGAGGGGCGCACGCCATCTTCGGCGACGGCAACCGCCACACGGCTTGCCAGCGACGGGGTGGCAATATCAGGCGTTCCGGTGGCGGCGATCACCAGATCGATATCGTGGATCGAGATCTGGTTCTGCTGCAGCAGGTCGCGCGTGGCTTTCGTGGCAAGGCTCAGCGTGCCTTCGTCGGAGTCGACCCAGAAGCGGCTCTTGATGCCGGTCAAGGCGAAGATTTCGTCGGCGCGACGGCTCGGCCAATGATGGATGATCTCTTCATTGGTGACGCGGCGGCCGCCGGTCGCAAAGCCGATGCCGTTGACGGCGATTTCCGAGAAACTGCCGGTATGGCGGCGCAGCGTCGGAATGGTGTGCGATTTCAGGCGGCGCAGCACGAATTTGTTCTGCACTTCCGAAGCAAGTGCGAAATTCCGTTCGCTGGTCTCGCGATTGGCGTCGACGGTCAATAGCGGGCTGTCGGTGGCGATCTGATCACCGATCTTGGCAAAGACTTCCTGCACGACACCGCCGATATTGGCGCAGATCTCCACCGAAGCCTTCGTCGCTTCGACGACGGCGACAAGCTGGCCGACCTCGATCGTGTCGCCCGGCTTGACCAGCACGTCCGTGACCAGCACGTTTTCGTCGGCGGGGCCGGAGCCGATTGCCTTGATGGCTGCGGTCGGACCGCTGTCATCCTCTTCGTGCCAGGTGACCTCGCATTCGAGAAGCTCGGCCATCAGGTCGACCAGCTTGCTGTAGGACGGCAAGGTCTCGAGCTGATTGCGGAAATTGAAGGGAACGTGGGCATCCGAGCGGGCAAGCCTGCGAACGACGACCGGTACGTCGGTCTTCTCGGTGACGGTCGCGATGATCTCCGCGCCCATGCCGACGGTGCGGTTGTCCTCATGCACGACGATCAGGCGGCGGGTGCGCCTTGCGCTTGCCAGCACTTCCTTTTCGTCCCATGGCGAAATCGAGCGAAGGTCGATCACTTCGACCGAGAAGCCCTGGGCTTCGAAGGCCTTGGCGGCATTGGCGCATAGCGAGACCGTGTTGCCGTAGCTGACCAGCGTCAGGTCGCGGCCGCGTGCAACGTGGCGCGACAGCCCGGGATGGACGAAATGCTTGTCGAGGTCGGTCGAAGTACGTCCGTCCGAATTGTTGAGCACCGCTTTGGGATACAGGAAGACGGTGGGGCGCCGCGATTGGAAGGCGGCATTGAGCAGACCGGCTGCATCGCCGGCGCTTGATGGCATGACGACGTCGATACCGGGCGTATGCGCCAGCATGCCCTCGAAGCTCTGGGCGTGGAAGGGCCCGAGGCCCGGCTTGTAACCGCCGCAGCTCACCATGAGGATGACCGGCGCTTCCCAGGCACCATTGGTGCGCCAGAACATGCTGCCCATTTCCGAAACGATCTGGTTATAGGCGAGCGGCAGGAAATCGGCGAATTGCAGGAAGGCGACCGGCCGCTGGCCGGCGAGCGCGCGGCCGACCGCGGTGCCGACGATGGTGGATTCGCTGAGGGCCGCATTGCGCACGCGGTCGGGATATCTCGTGCTGAGGCCGCGGGTGACGCCGAAGACATCGCCCTTCGGGTCTTCAATATCCTGGCCGAACAATACGACTTCGGGATTGGCGGCGAGTTGGCGCTCGAGCACGTCGTTCAGCGCCTCGCGCATCGTAAGCGTCGCTTGGCGCTCGTTGCCGCGATATTCTGCGGTTTGGCCGAAAGATGCGGGATAGGGGGCCTTGGCTTCCGGCTCGACCTTGGGAGCATCTTCCTTGCGGGCAAGGGCGGCTTCCGCCTGCACTTCTGCCGTCAGCTCACGCTCGATCCTCTCAAGCGCACCGGCGTCGACGCCTGCCATGTGCAGCATGGCCCGAAGGCTGGGGAGCGGATCGCGGGTGGAGCTCGCTTCGATCTCTAGTGTTGTGCGGTAAGTCTTCTGATCGTCGGCGTTGGTATGGTCAGACAGGCGCTCAACGTTGAGAAGCACGATGCTCGGTGCGCGGCTGTCGCGGCTGTAGCGAACGGCCTTGCGGAAGGCTTCACGCGAGGCCGTCAGATCGTCGCCGTCGGTGCGAATGATGTCGATGCCGTAGAAAGACGAGGCCGGGCCGTCTGGCAAGTCGAAGAAGGTCTGCTTGCTGGTTCGCGTCGAGATCGAGAAGCTGTTGTCTTCGATGACGAAGACAACGGGATACTGGCTGCGCACGGCTTCGGCGACAGCTTCCACGAACTCGCCCTGCTGCGTCGTGCCATCGCCGACGCAACAGATGGCGATCGGCTTGCCGTGCCTGTGCTTCAGCGCCGCGCCGACGCCGGCAGCGTGCAGCGCGTTGTTGCCGACCGGGCCGACGATCGAGGTGATGTTGAGCGCGGGGGAAGAAAGATGCGCGCTCATCTGCCGACCGGCGGAATGGGAATTGGCAGTCGCGAGGAGGCTGGAGAAAAACTCACGAATGGGCATGCCGCGGGCCAGCATAAGGGCCTTGTCGCGATAGTGCAGATGCAGCCAGTCGTCGTCCTGAAGGAATTCGTTGAGAAGCGCCGTCGACTCATGCCCGGCGCCGGAAACGTGGAAATGTGCTATGCCTTGCTTGATGAATTCTCGCTCAAGGCGATCTATTTCTCTCGAAATAAAAAATATTCTATGAAGTTGCTTGAGGTATTCTGTGCTGAACCTCCCTTCCATCTCAATGATTTTCCTAATCTTTCATTGCTAATAAATTGCGTGGACCTAGGTAATCCCCTAGGGGGGCTTTTTCAATACACGTTAAATGACAATATCTCCCCGGTTTGAAACGGAATTACGGGGCTTGTCGGGTCGATGTTTTTCGGAATGTTTCTATCCACAGGGTGTGCCTCGATAAACGCATCCGTCGGGGTGCCGGACGGATGACGATTTTTCGAAAGCGGTTCTAGCCTGATTTGCGGATGGTGGCGTTGCTGCCCCGCCTTGCCGCCGTGGCCTGTTCTTCCTTCAGGATCAGTTCCTTCGGCTTCTTGCCGATGATCTCCTTGCGGCCCTTCTTCGAGAAGGGCTGGGCAAGTTGTGCAAGGAAGCCTTTGGCGACTTTGCCGGTGATGCCGATATCCGTGGAGGAAGGACGCGCGGGGTTGTGGAAGGTGCCGAGCAGCTGATCCCAGATCACGAGATTTTCGCCATAATTGGTGTTGCCCTCGGCAAGCACCTTGGAATGATGCCAGCGATGCAGCTGCGGCGTCGAGAAGATCCAGTCGAGCGGCCCGGTGCGCATGTCGACATTGCAATGCGTGAGCAGGCCAATAAAGGCCGTCACAGCACCGATCCACAGGAAGACGGGCAGCGGGGCGCCGAGCAGATAGAGCGGGATCTGGCTGAGCGCGATCTTGAACAGCGAGTCGATAATATGGAAGCGGCCGGTGTTGATCACCCATAAGCGCTCGACGCTGTGATGCAGCGCATGGAAGCGCCAAAGCGACAAATGCTCATGGGCGAGGCGATGCGCCATATAGAGGCCGAACTCGGCGATGACGAGACCAAGCACCACCTGGAAGATCATCGGCCACTGGTCCGGCCAGAAGCGCGAGTGATAGCTCAGCACCGGCTGCGCAACGGTCGCCACGGCCATGGGGAAGGACGTGCCGATGGCGGCGGCGATCTGTACGCCGCCCTTGCTCAGCAGCGTATGGGCAACATCGTTGAATGTCTCGCCATCGCGCTTCAGCCAGGTTTTCTCATAGGGCATCAGTCGCTCGAAGAACGCGATCACCGCCACGGTCGAGAGGTAGACGACATTGAACCAGAGAAGGTGCGTGTTCGATTCAAAGGCGAAATAGGCGCCGGTCAATCCAGCGCAGAAAATTGCTGGCCACAGCAGAGCTGAAACAGCAGCGTAAAGACGCGAACTGCTTTGAAATGTCATGCCATCGCCCTCAAATTCTGATCGTCGCATAATTTTCGCGTGAGCAAGCGCGATATGTAGCGTGATGATTGTGGAGTCGAAAGTGAAATTTTTCCGTTTTCTCTGACGGCCCGCGAAACGCTGAGGAGGTTTCTGCATGCGGATAGAGACGGCTGGAGATCAGCATCAGGGCGCATGGGCGCGTTTGCGCGCCGAACTTTGGCCCGATGGTTCGATCGAACATCATCGCTCCGAGATCGAGAAGATTTGTTCGGCTGAGGGCAATATCGGGTTCGTCGCGATCGATGCTGCAGACCATGTCATCGGTTTTGCTGAAGCGACATTGCGGCACGATTACGTCAACGGCTGTGAAACCTCGCCGGTCCTATTTCTCGAGGGCATTTACGTTCGCAAGGAAAGCCGCCGGCAGGGCGTTGCGTGGGCGCTATGCGCGGTCGTTGCCGAGTGGGGACGGGCGGCCGGATGCACGGAGTTTGCGTCCGACGCCTTGATCGACAATCTTGAAAGCCACGCCCTTCACGACGCGCTCGGCTTCGTGGAAACCGAACGCGTCGTCTATTTTCGCAAGTCTTTGTCGTAAAAATTGCCGCCGGAAGGGTTGGCTTATCCGAATGTCAGCTTGGTCTTCTGCTGTCCGGCCTCGTCAAAATTCTCAGGGCTCAGCCAGCGCTCGTAACCGGCTTTCAGCTTCGGCCAGTCGGCATCGATCATGGCGAACCAGGCCGTGTCCCGGTTCTTGCCCTTGGCGACCATGTGCTGGCGGAAAATGCCTTCGAAGGTAAAGCCGAACCGTTCGGCGGCGCGCTTCGAGGGTTCGTTGAGATTGTGGCATTTCCATTCGAATCTGCGGTATCCGAGCGTGTCGAAGACGTAGGATGCGAAGAGATAGAGCGTTTCGGTCGTTACCCGGCTGCGGGCGATGGCCGGTCCCCAGAGGATGCTGCCGATCTCGATGACGCCATGGGTGGTGTCGATCCGCATCAATGCCTGACGTCCTTCGACGCGACCGGTTCGCTTGTCGATCGTTGCGAAGAACAAGGGATCGGCGCTGGAGGAGGCTTTCTCAAGCCAGGGAGAAAAGGCTGCGTAGTCGGCGGGCACGTCTTCGAAGAGATAGCGGAATCGACCGTCGGCGCCGGGAGCCTGAGCCGAGGCAAACAGCTCGGTGCCGTGGCGTGCCGGATCGAGCGGCTCGATCCGGGCATAGCGACCTTCAAGGGTGGTGCGTTCGGGGCGAGGCACGCCGCTCCAGTTGGCAAGATCCATATCAACGTCCTTTGGTCTTCAAATGCAGATCAGCGAATTCGGCCTGATGCTATCAGGTCTGCGAGCGCTTGCGGTAGCTCAATATTGCCGGGCATGCCGGGCGCGGTTTCGGCCGGCGCCAGATGGCTTTTTATCGGCAGGACACCGGCCCATACCGGGTAATCCGCTTCGTCGATATCGCCCGGCGGGGCGTTGCGGACCTTGGCGGTGGCCTCGTCGATTTTCATTCGCAGGACGGATGTCGCCTTCACTTCTTGCGTGGTCATCGGCCGTAAGCTGTCCCAACGTCCGGGAAACAGATCTTCGATGAGTTGGCGCAAGGCGTGGTTCTTTTCATCGGGATCATCGACCAGGCGCGCCGTGCCGAAGACCATGGCCGAGCGATAGTTGACCGAATGATTGAAGGCGGAACGGGCAAGCACGTAGCCGTCCATGATGCTGCAGGTCAGGCTGACCGGCATGTCCTCGGCCGCGCGCAGGAAGCGACTGGCGGATGAGCCGTGCCAGTAGACATATTCCCCCTCGCGCCAGTGCAGCGTCGGCGTCACATAGGGGGCGCCGTTGATGACATAGCCGACATGACAGAGGGGGGAGGCATCTAGAATCGCGTGAACGTCCGCGCGGCCATGAGTGCCGCGTTTCGGGCTGCGACGCACGCGACTGCGTTCGGTGGTGGGGTAATCCTCTGTCGCTGGCGGGTATTGGTCGGCCATGTCGTCCTCATCGATTGATCGTTGATCTCTGCCAACAAAGAGGTAGGTTATAAACAGCCAGTTTTTTGATTTTGAGCAGACCAGTTGGAGTCTCATGACATCCGTAGCGCAATGGCCGGCACTTGACCGGGTTTCGGGCGATCTGGAGGGCCAGGTTTACCGTCTCATGCGTGACCGCATCCTGCACGGGCATATGCCGGCAGGCCAACGCGTGCCTTCGACGCGCGGATTGGCCATATCGCTCGGTGTTGCGCGCTCGACCGTCGTCAATGCCTATGATCGCCTGAAGGCGGAGGGCTATCTGCAATCGACCACGGGTGCGGCAACCCGGGTCGCGGCTTTCCCATCGCCGTTGCTGGGGCAATCCGAGACGCTGAAACCCAACCTGCCCCAGGCAATCGAGTTCGCAAGCGGCGGCTTGTTCGAGCCCGGCGTTCCCGATGTGGCCGCTTTCCCTCATGCCGCCTGGGCGCGATGTCTCGGCGCTCGCGCTCGTTCGCTTCGGGTGCATGATCTCGGTTATTCGGCTCATGGCGGCATTCGCGAGCTGCGAGAAGCGATCCTCGACCACATCGCGGCGACACGCGGCGTGGTTGCCAGGCCGGAGCAGGTGGTGATCGTTCCATCGACGGGTGCCGCGATCAATCTGCTCGCCAGCGTCCTGCTCTGGGCAGACCATCCGAATGATGGCGTCATCTGGATCGAGGATCCGGGCTATGCCACTGCACACGCATTGTTCCGCATGGCGGGCGCCGCGCTCGTGCCGGTTCCTTGCGATGGAGAGGGTATCGATATTTCGCGCGCAGCGGGGCCGCCGCCACGGCTGATCTACGTCACGCCATCGCATCAATATCCGACCGGTGCCACCATGAGTCTGCCCCGCCGTCTTGCCCTGCTGGAGTTTGCCCGCACCAATGGCGCGATCGTGCTGGAAGACGATTACGACAGCGAATTCCAGTATGCGTCGCGCCCGATTGCCGCGCTGCAAGGGATCGACCGCGGAGAGGTCGTCGCCTATCTCGGCACGTTCTCGAAGACCCTCGCACCTGGTCTGCGCGTCGCCTATGCCGTGGTGCCCTCCAGGCTAATAGCCTCCGTCGAGGCGGCGCAGCGGCTGAGAGGAGCGGTTGTCCCGGTCCATGTCCAGGCGGCGCTCGCCGACTTTATCCGGGAGGGCCGGTTTCGCGCTTATCTGCGCCGCATGAATGGCGTCTATGCGGAGCGCATGGCTGCTTCCGTCGTCGCCCTCAAACGCCATTGCGGCGCGTGGCTTTATGTTGGTGCGGGAGGGGGCGGGTTGCAGCTGGCAAGCTGGTTTCGGGACGAGACGGTCGATGACCTCGCGGCCATGCATGCCGTCAATGCTCGCGGCTTCGCCTTGCGCGCGATGTCGTCCTTGCATCTCGGGCCTGCGCGGCCGGGACTGCTGCTCGGTATTGCGCGCATGGAAGCCGCAGCGGCGGATGCCGCCGCGGCGAAAATTGCCGGAGCGCTTGCGGTGGCAACGGTCAGCGGCTGACGAACATCGCCCGATATGCGCGCGGCGTCATGCCTTTCAGGGCCTTGTACTGCCTGTTGAAGTTGGCAAGCGAGACCTAGCCGACGGTGTCGCTGATGTGATGGACGGCCTGATCGGAGGATGAGAGACGGGCGCAGGCGTCACCGATACGCGCTGTGATCGCCGATGAAGCGTTGGCCGATGGAGCTCAGGGTCAGCATCAGCTCGAAACGTTTGTGGAGATGTAGCAGAGTGCTGCGCCTTGGTCAGATCTGGTTCCAGCGGCGGATGACGGGCTCGGTCAGATCATGCTCATAGCCGAGCACGCTGATGCTTGTCGTATCGAGGACCAGATGCGCGCCGCCTTCCGGCGGCAGGCCGACCCAGCGGGCGGCGAAGACGCGCAGGAAATGGGCGCTGGAGAAGATCAGGACGGGGCCGTCGATGCCGCGAAGTTCGCCGATGATCCGGTCGGCGCGTGCGCCGACATCGGCTGCCGTCTCGCCATTCGGGCAGCCGTCACGAAAAACCTGCCAGCCCGGGCGTTCCGCCAGGATCGCCTTGGTGGTGATGCCCTCATAGGCGCCGTAGTCCCATTCCGCCAGATCGTCCTTGATGATGCGCCGGTCGCCGAAACCAGCCAGCGCGCAGGTATTTTGCGCGCGTTGCGACGGGCTCGACCAGACGGCGGCGAAATCGATGGCAGGCAGGCGGGCAGCAAGTTTGCGAGCCGCTTCCTCGCCGGCGGCGGTCAGGGGAATATCCGTGCGGCCGGTGTGCCTGCCGGAAAGGCTCCACTCCGTCTGTCCGTGCCGTACGAGATAGACGTCGGGATAGGCGCTGCTCATGCCGTTTCTCCTTTGCGCTTGGTGTGCGGAATTTTTCGCATCCGCGAGCAGCTCTGTCGAGAGCTAACGCTGATTGGCAGACGGCATGATAGCCGCCTGCAAAACCACTGCATAATTCCTTAAATCGGCATCGATTTAAGGATGAAATTATGCAGCAGCTTCACAGTGCTACAGCGACCTTTGCGCGTCATTTATGACGCGCGGCGCTGTAGAGCCTTGCAGGCGGTTGTGAATCTCATCGCTTCACGGCGCGACGGACGCTGTAGAGCAGGATAGCTACGCAGCCGATCAGCAGGAGGAGTCCGCCCGCAAGCGGCGGCATGGCGAGAAATTCCACTGCGCCGGCAACGGCAAGGATGAGGACGAGGCAGAGCGTGGCAAGGCTGCCATCATCGATGAACATGCCGATGAGCTCGGAGAGGGCGATGCGCAGGACGGTCATTGGGCTGCCTTTGCTGTTGGGTTGCTGCCGGAGCCGCGCAGGCTGCGGATGATGGCATAGGAGGCGAGCGAGACGATCGCGAAGATGGCGATCAAGGCGAGGTCCTCTCCGGGCCAATGCGCGCCGATACCTTCGCCGGTCCAGAAGATGCCGAAGCTGGTCAGCATCAGGCCGACGACGAATTTGAGGGTATTTTCCGGCACGCTGGCGAGCGGTCGATGGACCAGCAGGCCGATCAGCATGACGAGCACGAAGGCGGCAAGCGCACCGAGACCGGCATAGGCCGTGAGCCCATGCGCGCCGCCGACGGCGATGACGATGAAGACCACTTCGACACCTTCGAGCAGCACCGCCTTGAAGGCGGCGAGGCCTGCGAGATAATCGGCGCGGCGATCGGTGGACTGCGCCTGCAACACCGCCGTCTCCTTCGAAAAGGCAGCTTCCTCGTCATGCAGGGCGATGATGCCGAGCGAGCGGAGAATGGCCTTGCGCAGCCAGCGCATGCCGAAGAGGATCAGCAGAACGCCGACGACGAATTGCAGTATTTCGATCGGTATCAGCGCAAGCAGCGGTCCGAAGATGAGGACGAGGGCTGCCAGCACGGCAAGGGCAAGTGCCGCGCCGGTCAGTGCCGGGCGCCAGCTGCGGGTGACGCCGACGGCGAGCACGATGGTGAAGGCCTCCACGACCTCGACAAACGAGCCGAGAAAGGATGCCGTCACGGTGGATAGAATGGGTGTGAGGCTGTTCATGAAGTGATTCCCGAATGACGATTAGGATTTTGAATTTGCATGATATTTTCCGGAGCATTTTCTTGATGTGCTGGATGAGCTCGCAAGGGGAGCATTCCTGTCTGCCGATCGAGGTCGCCGTTCACTTGCGCTTCCTCGTGCCGCGTTTGCTCCACGACTTTTCGATGGCGCCACGCAGCTGGCTTAGTTGGTCAAGGCTGTCTATGGCGACGTCCTTATTCTTTGCCGCTAGCGCAACGACCAGCGCTTCGATCAGCACCAGCGTGCCGCCATGCATGGCGAGGTGGCCGGCATTGCCGCGCGGGACGGGTAGGACTTCCGCCACCTTGTCCGCAACCAGCAGGCCAAGATCGTCGCTGATCAGGATAACGGGCACGCCGTGGCGACCAGCATGCTCGAGCAGCACTTCCACCTCGCGGTAAAGCGGCGCATAGGCGATCATCAGCACGACATCGCCGGCACCGATCCAGAGCAGGCGATCGGCGAGCGCGACGCCCGAGGTGGAGAGTGCGTTTGTCGGCAGGCCGATGCGGTTGAACTGCAGGCTGGCATAGTCGGCCATGGCGCCCGATGGCCCGATGCCGAAGATATGGCGCCGGGTAGCGCCCGCCAGAATATCGACGCAGCGCTCGAAACTCGCGGCAAATTCCTCATGTTGCAGGACGCTCAATGCGTGTTGATGCATGTCGACGACATGGCGAAGGGCGTTGGTCGCCTGGCTGCCCGTTTCAGCCAGTGTGCGTTCCATCCGTGCGCCGGGCGAGGGCGTTCCCGTCAGTTCGGCAAGCAAGTCTGCCCGCAATGTCGACAGGCTTTCGAAGCCGAGGGCGCGTGCCGTGCGGACGACCGTCGCATCGCTGGTGCCGGCGAGTTGCGCGATCTGGGCAGCCGAATTCAGCAGGGCGGCCTGCTTCTGATCGACGAAGAAGCGGGCGATGCGTTGTTCCGCCGGCGCCAGCGTCTCGATCATGCCGAGAACGCGGTCGTCGAAAGTGTGAGGCTTTTGCATCTTGTCTCGTATTGGAAATTTCTTTGTAGTAATTACTACCGATTTTATTATCTGTAGCATTTACTTCAAGAGCATGACAGCAAAAAACAACGGGCGCTTCGCTGTGTTGCGAAGCGCCCGTCGAACCGAGCGATCATGGTAGGCTAGGGCGGGACATCCGACCCCGGATTACGCCGCCAGTGTGGCGCGCACCGCCGGGATCACCTTCTGGCCGTAGAGTTCGATACAGCGCATCATCTTCTCGTGTCCGAGGGCGCCTGCGCTGTACTTCAGCTGGAAGCGATCGATGCCGAGCGTCTTGATAACCGGGGCGAGCTTGGCGGCGACCGTTTCCGGTGAGCCGACATAGAGCGAACCCTTTTCGATCTCGTTGTCGAACTCCGCACGCGTCATGGGCGGCCAGCCACGCTCGCGGCCGATCCGGTCACGCATCGCCTTGAAGCAGGGCCACAACTCCCCGCGCGCCTGTTCGTCCGTTTCGGCGATATAGCCGGGCGAATGGATGCCGACCGGCCGTACGGGCTTGCCGAGCTGCTCGAAGGCGCGGTGATAGAGGTCGACATAAGGCTGGAAGCGGTAGGGGCTGCCGCCGATGATCGCCAGCATCAGCGGGAGATCGTAATGAGCGGCGCGCACCACCGATTCCGGACTACCGCCGACGCCGATCCAGGTCTTCAGCTGGCCGCTTTCGATGGTCGGGAAGACTTTCTGGTTGCGCAGCGGCGGGCGGATGCTGCCCTCCCAGTTCACCGGCTCGTTCTTGAGCAGGGCTGCGAACAGATCGAGCTTTTCCTCGAAGAGCTGTTCGTACTGCGACAGCTCGAAGCCGAACAGCGGGAAGGATTCCGTAAAGGAGCCGCGGCCGAGAATAACCTCGGCGCGGCCGTTCGAAACCGCGTTGAGGCTCGAGAAGCGCTGGAAGACGCGGATCGGGTCATCCGAGCTCAGCACGGTTACGGCCGATCCCAGGTGGATTTTCGATGTACGGCTGGCGATGGCGGCCAGGATCGTCTCGGGCGAGGAGACCGCGAAGTCTTCGCGGTGGTGCTCGCCAATGCCGAAGAAGTCTATTCCTAGCTGATCGGCGAGAACGCCTTCCTCGACGACATTGCGGAGGACCTGCGCATGCGGGAGCGGCGTGCCCTTGCCGTCAAAGGTGACGTCGCCGAAAGTATCGAGGCCGAATTCGACATTGTTTGTCGTCATGATTTTTCCTGTCATGTGTCGAAATGATGATGTTGAAACAGCATGTAGTGTCGCTCCCGGTCGCCAACTACCCGGAAAGTTTCGGCTGAAACCTTCGAAGAATTCGATATGCCGATGGCGACCGGCCGGCATTCGGCAGCGCCGGCGTTGCGCTTGGTGACACGCCCGCCAATATTAGTTTCGACATTAGCCCAGTTGGATCAAAAGGAGGAAACACGTGGTCGCACTGAAAAAAGTCAATCTTACCAAAGCCTTTGCAGCCTTCGATGAAACTTGGAGTCCGCGCGTCGGTGGCGATATCAACGATTTTCAGGTCAAACTCGTCAAGCTGGATGGCGCGTTCCACTGGCACCATCATGAGGAAGAGGACGAGCTGTTCCTCGTCGTCAAAGGCACGCTGCGCATGAAGCTGCGCGAGGAAAACGGCGGCGATGTCGTCCTTGGTCCGGGCGAATATATCATCGTGCCGCATGGCGTCGAACATTGCCCCGTAGCCGAACCGACGTGCGAGGTCGTGTTGTTCGAGCGCAATACGACGCTGAACACCGGCAATGTCGAAAACGAGCGGACGATCCGCGAGCCCAAGCGGCTTTAAGGGATTTCGGCATATCGGCGGCCCGGCACGGTGAGGGGTCGCCGATCGCTACAGTTCCCGTCTCAGTTTTTGGCCAGCTTGTTTGATGGCGTACGGCAACCGGCAAATACGTCCAGGCTTGGATCATAGACTTTCGTCGAGATGTCCATCATGCCGAGAACGCTATGGAAGATGTTGTCGTGGGAGTGGGTGCCTGCGGTGGCGCTCTTGGCGAGGCAGGCCATGTCGTAGCCTGCCGCCTTGGCCAGATCGTCGGCCATCCATACCAGCATCGGCACCTGCGTCTGTTGTACGGGTGCGATGATATAGGGTGTGCCGTGCAGATAGATGCCGTTCTCGCCGAGCGACTCGCCGTGGTCCGAGAAGTAAAGAACTGCACCGGATATCGCGTTCGAGCGCTGCTTCAGCTTGTCGATGATCATCGAGACGATGTGATCCGTATAGAGGATCGTGTTGTCATAGGCATTGGTGATTTCTTCCCGAGAGCAGGAGCTGAAATCGTTGGAGCGGCAGTCGGGGCGAAAGCGGCGGAACTCATCGGGATAGCGCTGATAGTAGGCAGGGCCGTGACTGCCGAGCTGATGCAGCACCAGAACGCTGTCCCCCTTCACCTTGTCCAGCCAGCCGTCGACCTTGTCGACGAGGATTTCGTCTCTGCACTCGCCGTCCTTGCAGAAGCGCGGATCGTTCGATGGCGGCAGATAGGTATATGGGACGCGATTGGTCACGTCGTAGCTGCCGGTGTCGTTGTCCAGCCAGCTCACATCGACCTTTGCATGAGTCAGCACATCGAGCAGGTTTTCCGTCTCCAGCCCCTTGCGATGGCTGTATTGCTCGCGCGTGTAGACGGAGAACAGGCAGGGGATCGAGGTTGCCGTCGCCGTTCCGCAGCTGCTGGTGTTCGGGAAATAGACGACATTGTGCTTTGCCAGTTCCGGGTTTGTCGGCTTATCGTAGCCGCCGAGAGAAAAATTCTGGGCGCGCGCGGTTTCGCCGGCCACGATGATCGTGACGCGCGGCTTGCTTTTGTCGACGACACCAACCCTGCGGGCGTCCGTGCCCAATGGGGTTGCGACAACATTGGCGTCCCTGGTGGAGTCGATGACAAAGCGCACCGCGTTGGTGACCGGCATCACCGGGTTGAGGGTGTCCATGAGGTCGCGATGGGCGCGCCCGATACCGGCATAGGTTTTGTAGAAACTGGTTCCGGCGGCGACGAAGATCGCCGAGCAGGCAAGAATGACGACGGTATTGTGGGCGAGCTTCTTGAAGATGGGGCGATGGAGGACCCGCACCCAGACGATCAGCAGGGAAGGGAGAACGCCGGTCAGCAAGACATACGTTGCAAAGCGTGCCGTGATCAGGTGCCCGGCTTCAGCCCCCGTCGAGACCGCGGCGTTGCGGATCATTTCCTTGTCGATAATGACGCCGAACTGATCGTTGAACCAGGAGGATACCGATGCCACCAGCACGAAGAAGATCAGGACCGGCTTGATGACGTATTTGGCGGAGAAGAACGTGAAGAGCGCCATGATGGCCACAGAGATGCCGATCGCGAAGGCGGCATACGCAGCAGGCTCGGCAGTGAAATAGCCGTAGGACTTGGTCCAGAACATCCGGTTTGTCACAAGAAGCACATAAAACGTGGCTAGGAGACATAGCGTGACACTGCCGATGGCTGGCCTGACGAAGCGCCAGCCAGATAAAGTATTGTCGTCGTTCAAATATTTTCTCCGAGGCATGTGCTATCGGCGGAGCCGGAAGGCCCTTATCGCAGGGCGCGGCTTTCAGCGCCAAAGCCCATGACCTTGGCTATCATTCCTGACATTTACCTGAATGACTGATGATCGAACGTGGGCGTCGGCTGCAAAACCGCTAGCGATAAATGCCGGACT
>NZ_AQHN01000096.1 GCF_000359745.1 Rhizobium freirei PRF 81 | reverse complement strand
GTTCCATAATAGAACTTATCTGATTTTTGTTAATAGATTGATTTAAAAGAATAAATCCTGATAGAGAACTGAACGTCCTGGCGAGTCCCTCTCGGTGGAACATCATATTCCGTGACGCATGGACAGGGCAATTGACTGGCGAGGCCAGCCCTCGCCGTGGTTTCGACGGGGCATCGTGAACTCAACGGCAAAGGGTCGAGCCCATGACGCGGGGCTATTTTGTCAGTCATGCGCAAGCGATTTGCGCCCACAGGTTCATCGCTGCTGCCCCCAGTTCGCGACATGGCTCGCGGTGAGGTGCTGGGGCGATGTGGAACATGCTAGCAATCGGGTCATGGATGGAGACGAAGCGCCGCAAGAGTCCTTGTGACCTGCAAGGCTTCTTGATCCGCTGTCGCCGTCGGATTGGCTGGTGCGAATTCTCCGCTCGATTGTTCAAGCCCTTGTGATGCCGATGCGCGACAGCCGGCGTGATGTCTCGTTCGGTGTTGTAGGATTGAAGCTTGTCGTTGGCGAACGACCAAATTTCTCTGCCCGGCGGATCGTAGGGTGCGAGACAATGATCCCAAGAGCGGCCAGCATATCCTCGACCATCCGGAGACTGAAAAGGGAAACGGAACTAAAGCGACATCGCGTGGGCCGATAATTCAGCAGGAAAGCAGTGGCGACGATAAAGTGGCTCACGGTTTGTTATGCCCGATCATCGCGCAGCTAACCATGGTCAGTTAGCGTCACGAGGCTCCCCGTGGGCACCTTCAAACGCGCTTTCCTTCGCGTGTATCGGAGGCCACCAACGCAGGAGTTCGCTCTCCGTCTGAGGGCACGGGGAAAGTCTGCTTGTCAGATACGAAACATTGGCCATCGCCGCCTCCCTGGCTGCGTGATCTGCACAAAGGCCGCTTTTATCGATCTCGCGGCAATATTCGATCAGGGCTTCGATGGTCACCATGAGGAGGCCATGCCGCTCAGCGAATTCGCTGAGCTCGGGAAGACGCGCCATAGTGCCGTCGTCGTTGGCGATTTCGCAGATGACACCCGCTGGCTCGAGCCCGGCCAGCCGCGCGAAATCCACCGCGGCTTCCGTATGGCCGGGGCGGCCGAGGACACCGGACGGGTTTGCCCGCAGGGGGAATATGTGGCCCGGCCGGGACAGGTCCTCCGGCACGGTTGATGCGTCAGCGAGCGCCCTGATGGTCTTGGCGCGGTCTTCTGCGGAAATGCCGGTCGATACGCCTTGTATCAGGTCCACTGAGACAGTGAACGCTGTATGCATGGAATCCGAGTTACGCTCCACCATGAGCGGGATATCCAGTTCGTCCAGCCGGTCCCCGGTCATCGGAACGCAGATCAGGCCGCGCGCATAACGCATCATGAAGGCAACATGATCGTTCGTCACCTTGTCCGCGGCAACCAGGATGTCGCCTTCGTTTTCCCGGTCTTCGTCGTCCACGACGATGATCATCTCTCCGGCGGCGATTGCTTTAACTGCGCTCTCGATGGGAGCAAATTTCATGGTCTTCTCCTTGAACTAGACATGGCCCAGAGTGCGAGCGAGTTGGCGGTCGACCCGCTCCCGGAGTTCCGCAGTCGGTGCCGAATCTGGAAAGTCGCCGTCCATCGCATAGATGAAGTCACCGCGAACCTCGGCTTTGAAGAAGCCCATCAATGAGCGCAGGTGAGCCTCGACGTGCTGACCATGGGCTTCGGCTTTACCCGTTGCGAATATCAATACGGGTTTCCCCTGCAGGGCTGTCATTTCGAAGAGGTCGAAAAGATGCTTGAGAAGGCCGGTCATCGAGGACTTGAAGACCGGCGTGCCCACGATGAGGACATCTGAAGACTGGATTGCGTCAAGAACGTTCGCGAGTCCAACAGGAGCCTCCGAACGCCACAGGGTGGTTCCCAACACCGGGAGAACATCGACCAGGTCAAACAGATACCGTGTGTGACCGGGCGAGACGCTCGAGAGTGCGTATTCCCCGAGCGCCCGCGTCTTCGAGGGGCGCGAGACATTGCCAGTTATCGCGACAATCTTCAATTTGCCGGCCTTTCGATCAGATCTGGTTGCGGATATGCGGGGTACGAGCGTAGACGGCCACCATCGGCACGATCAGCAGACCCACGATCGCCTGTTGCGCGGCAAAACTCAGGCCCAGCCCGACCAGCAGGGACGTCATTACCGTCAATACGAGTACGCCGAGAACGGTTGCCCCGTATCCGCCTGCGCCTCCAAGCAACGAGGTGCCGCCGATCACAACGGCCGCAACGGTGGTGAAGAGATATGGATCTCCGACGCCAACGAATCCGCCGCCGGAAAACCCGAGCAGCAATACGCCCGTCAGTGCCGACATCGCTCCACTGATACCGTGAATGCTGGTCCAGACCTTGGTTTCGGAAATGCCAAGCCGTGCCGCTGCAGTCCTGCTGCCCCCCACCGCGTAGATGGAGCGGCCAAACCAGGTGTTGTACAGAGCCCAGATGGTCGCAAGCGTTATGAGCAGCCAAACCAGCACCACCGGCGGCAGGGAAAGCCCGAAGGTCTTCCCGTTGAACGCGGCGAAATTCCGGAGCCAGTTCGGTACGGGGGCGAAAACCGTGCCGCCGTAGTCGGAACCGATGGAGGTGTACAGCTGTACCGCACCGACAAATGCGAAGCCGACCCCCAGGGACATGATGAGAGCCTGGCCCTGCAGCCTGAAGCTCAAAAAGCCGTTCGCGACCCCGATTGCTGCTCCCAGGATAACGACCACTATTACGGCCAGCCAGGCAGGCATACCGGTGACCAACAGGCTTGGGAAGAGAATGTTCGCTCCCCCGATGACATAGGGAATGGAGAGATCAAGCGCGCCGACCATGGCACATAGCGTCTGTCCCAACGATGCAAGCCCCAGGAAAGCGGCAAGCAGCAATATCGAACGGGCGTTACGGGGCGAGATGAACCCCGGAACAAGGATCGTACCCAGCACGAGAAGTGCGGCAAGCAGACCAAAGCCAATCACGATGCTGCGCTGCAGTTTTACCGATCGTCCTGTTTGGCTCATCGTCTGTTCCGTTGCGAGTAAAGTCATTACAAGTCCTCCCTAGAAAGCCGGGCGCCGGGCCGTCATGAATACGTTGACGAGGAGCGATGCCACGAGGATCAGGCCGAAAGCCATTTGCGTCACGAACCCTGTCACGCTTCCGAAGCTGAAGGCGGAAAGCAGGTACGAGATGAGGAACATGTTCAGCGCACCAAGCGTCGACCCCAAAGCCCCCCCTCTCCCGCCAGCCAGGTTTGCGCCACCGAGCACCAGGGCGGTAACTGCCTGGAGCGTGTAGCTGCTTCCCTGGGTAGGATCGCCCGAAGAGATCAATGCCGTATAGCTGAGCGCGGCAAGGCCAACGAAGACGCCGCCGAGGAGATGGGCGCAGATGCGTACGGTGTCGACTTTCATTCCGCTCGTGTAGGCCATCCGTTCGTCGGCGCCTGTCATGCGGAGGTGGGAGTAAAAGGTGGTCCGGCGCATAGCGGCCCAAAGAGCGAACGCCGCCAGGACGATAATCAGCACCGGAGATAAGATCGTGGTTCCTGCTCCCCACGTCATCATCCAGTCCGGCGCGACGCCGCCGGGCCTTGACATGACCATGAGGTTCACGCCTGAAAGGACGAGGAAGCTGGAAAGCGTGACGATGATGGGGGCGACCCGGACGTAGATGATGATGAGCGCCTGCAGCAACTGGTACAGTGCGCCGACTGCCACCACCCAGCAAACCACCGCGAGTGGCGACGTGTAACCACTTGCCGAGAGCCAGCCGATCAGGGTGACGTTCACGAAACCCATCAATGGGCCAACGGAAAGATCAACCGAACCGCGTCCTGCCATCACGATCGGTGTCAGGGCGAGCGTTGTGAGGATCAAAGGCGCTGCGACGATGATTGCTCCGCCCATTCCGGTTGCGGTGAACAGCCGCGGCGACAGCAAGGCTGCAGCGACGAGCAACACTCCGAAAAGAACGAGCGGTACGGTCAGCGACCTGTCGAGCGCAGGAAATCCAAAACGTTGCGACATCAGTGTGCCTTTCTCTCTTTGGAGAATTCCATGGTGTCGGCAACCGAGCGGCCGAACATTGCAGCGAGAATGGTTTCTTCGTTGATGTCGGGGCCGTCGAGGGAGCGATGGATGCTCCCTTTGTGAAAGACATCGACGCGATCGGCGAAACCAAGAAACTCCTCGATCTCGCTCGAAAGGTAGATTACCGAGCCGCCACCTTCGGCAAACAGCCGAAGCTCGCGATACAGGTCGCGTTTGGTGTTGAGGTCCACGCCCCGAGCAGGGTCGTTAAGAACGATCACTCTGGGATCATTGGCGAAGGCGCGACCGATCAGGACCTTCTGCTGGTTACCACCGGAAAGGGACGTAATCCGGTTGTCCGGGTGGCCGATCTTGACGCGGAGCCGCTCGACCTCCCGGGCAAACGTCTGCTTCAGCTTTTTCCGCCTGATGACACCGAACGGCCCCAGGTTCTTCTGATAGATACCGATGGCGAGGTTCTCGAAAATGCTCTGCTGCGGGAAAATTCCTTCCCGCTTCCGGTCTCCGGATACGTACACAATGCCCTTGTTCGCGGCGTCGTCGAGCGTGCTGACTTTGACGAGACCGGTGCTTTCCCTGTTCAGGATCCGGACCTCCCCTCCGAAGGGCGAGATGATCCTTGCGACCAGTCGCACGAAGGCGTCCTGGCCCTGGCCGTCCAGTCCCGCGACGCCGACGATAGAACCCTGCGGAAGGACGAAGTCGAACGGTTGCGATGCCTCCTGGGGGCGCGCGCCATGGACGGAAAGAGCTTCCTTGCGATCACCCGGCAGGCCCGGTGCAGACGTTGAAGCAGCGGCGGAAATCTGGCGGTCTTGAGGGGTCATCATGCGCAGGAGATTGGCCTCGGTGATCTCGGATTTCTCAAGGACACCGACAGTGAAACCGTCTCTCAGTATTGTCGCCCGATCGGCGATCCGGACGAGCTCGGCGATGCGGTGCGTAACGATGATTACCGCGCACCCCTCGGACCGGAGTCGATCGATCTCTTCGTGGAGGCGGACGGTCGCGTCGAGATCGAGTGCCGCCGAGGACTCGTCCAGGATCAAGACCTTGGGTTTCCTCAGAACGGCCCGGGCGATAACGATCCATTGCTTGATGCTGAGCGGAAGATCACCGACGTTCTGCCGGAGATCGACAGGCTTTCCCACCAGGCGGTCGAGGAGGCTTTGCGCAGCGCTTTCACGTTCCCTGGAGGCTTTCCGAAGCGAGAACAGGTCCTCGCTTCCTACGAAAAGGTTGTCGAGGACACTCGCTTCATCGGCGACAAGGACTTCCTGGAAGATCGTAGCGAGACCAACCCCTTTGGCATCGACTGGCGAGGTGATGGACTTGCCAAGGATCAGGACAGATCCTGCATCGGCAGCGATAACGCCGGACATGATCTTCGCCATGGTGCTCTTGCCGCTGCCATTCTCGCCAACGATCGCGTGCACCTCCCCTGCCTTGGCGGCAAAATCGCATTTCTTCAATGCCTTCGTTTCGCCAAACGATTTGGCAACGGCCGTCATGCTTACGGCGACGTCTTTCGTCATGCCCATCCTCCCCTTTAGGCAGCAGCAGATCGCGCCAGGACATCCGATGCCCGGGCCTCTTGCCGAATTGTGACTGCCGTCTTTGAACGCTCCGAGAACTCGCTCGGTGAACTATAGAATGACAGATTGTCTGCTAATCTGTCAATAGTGCCGCCATGCCCATATCGGGATGTCGGGTTGACTTCGATGAAACCGGTTGGTCGCTCGACGCCCTCAAAGTTCCAAAAGCATGTTGTCACGCACCTGACGTCGGTCGGAGGTTCTCAAGCGGAGTTCCGCCCGATCTGAAGCGATCTGGCAGCCATCGCGATCAGGACAGGACCAAAGCACTATTGAGGGTGTCCGGTAATCCGAAGAAGGCAACCGTTTCGATTGGGGGCATACGGAACATCCCAACCTCCGCGCGTCGAACGCGGCAAGTGCCATTCGATCATCCAGCCTTCCCCGCTGGGGAAGCGGGCAGATCGAACTCATGGTCGATCGGCCCTTGGCGCGGGCAACCGTGGAGATCACGGGAACTCTTCGAAGTTTTCCTTCGCGGGGTCGTGAGCAAGCCACGGCCTGGCGTGGGACAGCCAGACGTTGGACATAGGAACCGAACCAGGATCGGTGTCAAAAGTGCCTGCCCGCAGCACCTTCATCTCCGGGTTGGCAGGCCGTTCGGCATAAACGTGCGAACCACACCGTGAGCAGAACCACCTCAGTTTTCCAGGGGTCGACTCAAAGCTGTGAAGGACGTCCTCGCCGGAAATCAGCTTGAAGTTATCACTCTTCACCTTGGCTGCAGTGTTATGATCGGCCGCATGGGACTTTCTGCACGTCTGGCAGAAGCAGTTCCACATCGGGCCGTCCAGTTCCGACACTTCATACTGTACCGCTTTACATTGGCAAGATCCGAGGATCGGCATCTTCAAAATCCTTTCATCGCTTTATCCAGTTGTGGCTGTCGCGCGCTTGCAGAAAGCCACCGCTTCAAGTTCCGTGCGGCCTGCCGGATCCTGTCTTCATTCTCCACGAAAGCCAGCCGTACGTATTCGTCACCCATCTCACCGAAACCGATACCCGGCGAAATCGCGACCTGTGCCTTCTCGAGCACGAGTTTCGAAAACTCCAGCGAGCCAAGGTGTCGGAAATGCGGGGGTATCTTCGCCCATGCGAACATCGTGGCCGCAGGAACTGGAACGTCGAAGCCGGCATCGGCAAAGGTCTTCACCAGTGTATCTCTGCGCGTCCTGTAGATGTCTCTTGCCCGCGCGGCGTCCTCCCCGTCCGAGTTTAGGGCATGAGCGGCGGCGACCTGTATCGGCGTGAATGCTCCGTAGTCCAGGTACGATTTCACGCGCGTCAACGCTCGGATGAGCCGTTCGTTACCCACCGCAAACCCAACGCGCCAACCGGGCATCGAGAATGTCTTCGACATCGAGGAGAATTCGACGGCCACGTCGATCGCGCCGGGGACTTCGAGAACAGACGGCGGCGGGGGACCGTCGAAGTAGATTTCAGCGTAGGCGATATCCGACAGAACGATGAGATCGTGCTTCTTCGCGAAGGCGATGACGTCCTTATAGAAATCGAGCGTCGCGACGCGAGCGGTGGGGTTTGACGGGTAGCTTATGATGAGCGCCAGAGGCTTCGGTACCGAATGCCGCACCGCCATTTCGAGAGCTTGGAAGAAGGTCTCATCCGGCTCGACCGGTACCGACCTTATCACGCCCCCTGCCATGAGAAATCCGAACGTATGAATCGGATAGGAAGGGTTCGGACAGAGAATGACATCCCCGGGGGCGGTTATGGCCTGTGCCATGTTCGCAAACCCCTCCTTGGACCCGAGCGTCGCAACAACCTGGGTATCCGGATCAAGCTTCACATTAAACCGGCGGGCGTAATACGCAGCCTTGGCGCGGCGAAGCCCGATAATGCCCTTGGAAGCCGAATAGCGGTGCGTGCGCGGATGCTGCACCGCTTCGCATAGCTTGTCCACAACCCAGCTTGGCGTGGGAAGATCGGGATTGCCCATTCCAAGATCGATGATGTCGACTCCGGCCGCGCGCGCGCTGGACTTGAGACGGTTCACCTGGTCGAAGACGTAAGGGGGCAAACGCTGTATCTTGTGGAATTCCAACTTCTGGTTCCTTATCGTGGGTCCTCCGCGCCGACGGATGAAGCCGGCGCGGAGGTCGCGGGACAACTTGGGAGGTCGTCGATTACTTCTTCGGCCGCCAGGCCAGCGGATCTTCCGGGCGCTCGAAGTACTGTGCTGCTACGTCCGCGGGCCACCATGCATCGCCCTTGGGCTCGATCCACGCCGTGGAGTTCGGATCGCAATCTTCCGGAATTGCTTCCTTCACATCGTCGATCGTGTAGGGAAGAGCCGGTCGCAGGATCGACTGGATCTTCGGCCCCTGGCCTTGGAGCGTCCTCATCATCACGTCCCACACCAGGCGGGCGTCAGCCCGCGGCGGCCAGAAATGGAAGCTCTGGCTGATGAAGTCGGGATTGTTGCGCCAGTAGCACGCCGCCGACGCCTCGCCGCCGAGGACGATTGGCATCATGTCGCGCCCGGACTGCTGGACCGCGTTGACGACACCGTTTTCCGAGGCCGACTGGACGAGGATACCAGCGATTTCGGTAGGGTTGGTCGCGAGGAATTTCTGGACTTCGACCTGGGCGACCTGATCGGTCCACTTGCCGGCGACATCGCCCACGACGGTGATGTCCTTGTACTCGTCGAACGCCTTCTTGGCACCGACATTGAAGCTGTCGGATGATGCGAAGCCCGGGATGCCCGAAACCGTCAGCACGTTGCCCTTGCCGCCGATTTCCTCCGCCAGCCATTTTGCGGCCGTATAACCGCCCTGGGTGTTGTTTTCGGTCGCATTGATCGCGTAGGGCGATGTCACGTAACCCGAGAACGAGAACACCGGAACGCCCTTGGAGTGCGCGTATTCGATGGTCTGGTTGATGGCCGTTACGTTCGAGCAGCAGATGATGATAGCATCGACGCCGTCGTCGACCATCTGGCGCATCTGCTGGATTTGCGTCGCGTCCTTCAGGTCGGACTGCGTGACGACAAGCTCAGATACCAGTCCAGCCTCCTTGTATTTCGGAAGCAGAACCTCGTTCAATTCAGTGAGGATCTGGGCACGCCACGTGTTGCCTGCATAAGTGGATGCGTAGCCGATTTTCCATGGCGGCGGCCGCTTCGCCACAAAATCCTTGAGCGGCGTACCACCGAGGGGAATTGCCGGGTCCACGAGCTCGTAAAGCTTTTTCTGGTCCGGTGGTAGCGAGTCTAAGCCGTCCGCGAATGCGGCGGTGGTCATCAGGCCTAGCCCGGTGATCACGCTCAATGCGGTGTAAACCTTCTTTAGCATGTGTAGGGTCTCCTCCCCTCTGTGCATCCGCTACAGCAGTTGACGCCGTTGGCGTCGAGCCACGGAATTGGTGAAAAGTGTTTCGATTTCGGATTGGTGGCGGGCGGCTTGCGCCGCCCGCGGAACGGTCAGTTCCTGAGGCCAGCCTGTTTCAACAGAGGCATGACGCGGTCGTTGAAGAACGGCAGCTCTTCGTTGTAGTCGACCATTGTGAGAAGCGCGCCGTCGACGCCCGTGTTGCTCAATCCGACGAGCTTGTCGGCGACCTGTTCCGGCGTTCCGACGATCGGGTAGCCGCCCCAGCCAGCGATAAAGCGCTCCTTGAACTTCTGGTACATCTCTGCCGAGTGGTTCTGCGACTGAACCTGAAGAACCTCGCAGATGTTTTCGCAGGCTTCCCAATCGCCCTTCTGGTTCACGTAGTAGTCGTAGTAATCCCGGGCTTCCTTTTCGGTCTCGCGAACGACGACCGGGCACGCGGTGAAGGTTCCGAGTTCGCGCTTGTATTCCTCGCGAGCCAGCTCCTTCACCTTCTTCACCCACGCTGCGCCCGATTCCATGTCCTGCATGAAGCCGAAGTTGAAGTCGCAGAACTTGGCTGTGAAGTGCAGGCCCTTGCCCGACGAACCGGCGCAGATGAGGACCGGGCGACCCGTCTCTTTGTTATAGGGCTTCGGCTCGCTGAACGCGTCTTTCACCTTGAGGAACTGGCCGTCAAAGGTGACGCCGTTCTTCGTCCACAGAGATTCGACGATTTCCATCCATTCCGTGGCATATTCGTAGCGGGTGTCGTGTTCCATCATCGGAACGCCGAACATCTCCATTTCCGGGGTAAACCAACCCGTCACCAGGTTCAGGCCGTATCGGCCCTTCGAAATATTGTCGATCGTCGTCGCCATCTTCGTCGCGACGATCGGGTTCAGGGTGGGGATATGCGTCGTCGAAAAAAACTGCAGCTTCGTGGTCACGGCAGCCAGGGCCGCGGCCCACGTGAACGTGTCCATGTTCACGCCGTTGAAGTTCGTCGGCCCGCCGAAACCGCGCCATCGGGCGATCGGCACCATGCATTCCCAGCCGGCCGCTTCAAGCTTTTTGGCAATTTCGACATTGTGTTCGAAGGTCGGTTCGAACGTTGATTCCGCGGTGGTGATGGCGCAAGCGCTGGAACAATTCGTTCCGAATACGCCAAGCTTCAGCTTGTTGCCGTTAAACATCGGGTTTCCGGCGGCGCGGAAATCATCGCTGGTCGTCATATTGAAGTCTCCTCCACAGAGTTAGTCTGTTCCCGGCCCGAAAGCCGGGCACCGATTAGATACCCATGTCCTCGAAGACTTCCTGCGCGACGCGGAAGCTGTCGATCGCCGCGGGCACGCCGCAATAGATCGCGACCTGAAGGAAAACTTCGCGAAGCTCGTCCTTGCTGAGGCCGTTATTGATCGCGCCGCGAACGTGCAGCTTCAACTCGTGGGGGCGGTTAAGGGCGGAAATCATGCCAAGATTGAGAAGGCTGCGCGAACGGCGGTCCAGGCCGGGCCTGTTCCAGATCTCGTTCCAGCAATACTCGGTGACAAGCTCCTGCATCGGCCAGTTGAACTCGGTCGCCTTGTTTACCGAAGCGTCCACATATGCACCGCCGAGAACCTCCCGACGGGTCTGCAGACCCTTTTCGAACCGTTCACTGACGGGACGCCCATTCACTTGCGATTTCATATCGGTGGCAATAGTCACGGATCAAACTCCTCATTATCGGCCGAAAGGCATTTGGTGGATGTCATAGGCCGAATGCTCGGCCAAACGTTTCAGGCGGCAGCATCGATCAGCGCTGCCGATCTAACCAATTTCCCGTCCTCGTAGAGGAGCGGGGCAATACTCTCGATAAACCGGGCCTCGATGACTTCCCCGAGAACGACGTCATGGGTGCCAACGGAGACTGCGGAGTTGAGGCTGCAAACGAATGCGGCCTGGGCGTCGCCGAGGACGGGAACTCCGCCAGCCCCGATCCACTCACCGTGAGCGAACCTCTCCTCTCCCTTCAGTTTTCCACTGAACAGCGGAACCAAAGGCGCATGACTAAGATGCAGCATGTTCACTGCGAATTTCCCCGCCAGCTTGAGCGGGCCGCTGATCGAAGCCGATTGGTTGATGCAAACCAGGAGGGTCGGAGGGTCAGCCGTCACTGACTGGACGGCGGTTGCAGCCATGCCGTAACGGGCACCTTCCCATTCCGTCGTGATCAGGCAAATTGTTGATGTGAACCGGCGTAAAGCAGTCTTGAACGCCGCTTGCGCTGCTATTTCAGCACCAGCCATCGTTACCTCCCCCAAGTCATTCGTGACCTAAGATAAGCAGATTGGCAGACAATCTGTCAACACGTTTTGTTGGTCATTGACAGATTGTCTGCGAAAATGTTTTCTTGGGCAATGAAAGAGGAGACGATTATGGATCTAGAATCGAAAGTCTGTGTGGTGACCGGGGCTGGCAGCGGGATCGGGCGCGCAACAGCTGAACTGTTTGCGCGCCAGGGCGCTAAGGTTGGCGTCGTCGACGTCAACATCGATGCAGCACGAGACGTCGCCCGAGAAATTGGGACGGATGCGATCGCATTAAAAGCCGATGTGTCTTCCTCCGCCGAAGTCGAGGCGTTGGTCAGGTCAGTTAAGGAAAAATGGGGGCGTATTGACGTTCTCGTCAACAACGCGGGGTTCGGAATGACGGGAAACGTCACCACCATCGCCGAATCCGACTGGGACCGGATCATGGCGGTGAACGTGAAGGGGATCTTCCTCTGCTCGAAATACGTGGTTCCGATTATGGCGGAACAGGGCAACGGATCGATTATTAACACGACCTCATACACCGCCGTGTCAGCCATCGCCAACCGCACGGCCTACGTGGCGTCGAAAGGCGCGATCTCGGCACTCACGAGAGCCATGGCACTGGACCACGCAAAAGACGGGATCCGCGTCAACGCTGTCGCCCCCGGGACGATCGACTCGCCCTATTTCACCAAGATTTTTGCGGAAGCGGCGGACCCACAAGCCTTGCGGGAAGACTTCAACGCCCGTGCAGCCTTGCACCGGATGGGCAACCCGGAAGAGATCGCCGAGGCGATGCTCTTTCTCGCTTCGGACCGCTCGCGGTTTGCGACCGGAAGCATTCTCACAGTCGACGGAGGATCGTCGATCGGTAACCACTTGGTGCGCTGAAGCACATAGGTGCTGGCGGGTGCCTCCTTCTTGACCACGGGAGGCATTTTTGCTGTGGTACTACGTGTCGGAAACACAGAGACCCGCAGTGGGAAAAGATAGAGATCACGCGCAAAGCTGCGTGATCAAGACCCTGCGATGAGACGTCGCTACGGCGCTTTATAGGCGCATCGCCGCGCCTGATCCTTCCCCCAGATATCGCGGGAATTTTCTCAATCCACACCGGAACTTCTCGGGAGCGCGTGAGGGATGCCGCCTGCGATGCCGGCCGTGTCATCGCCGGGACGCCAATTGCAAAGCCTCGGTATGCGCCCGCCCGCTTTCGCATGCGATCGCCCGGCGGCTGCACCGGGCGACGAGAGTCAATCCAACCGCTCAGCGAGCGGCGTGCCGTACGAAATCGAGCCCTTTGACAAGATAGCTCCGGAAGAAGTTCGGGTGTTCGCACATTGGAAAGTGACCTAGTCCGCCCATAACGAGGTGGAGGCATCCCGGAATAAGTTCGGCGAGCTTGGCACCGTCGGCCGGCGTGGCTGAGTAGTCATAGTCGCCCGAGAGCAGCGCCACCGGGGTGCGTGATGGGTCAATACGGGGAGCTGTCACTGCTCCGTCGAACTCGTCGCTGTAGAAGGAAAGATCCCCTGGGTAAACTCCGGGCGCTCCCTGCGAATAGATCCAGCTTGACCTCCTGCGCTCCCCTGCGGGGCTCAGTGGGCTCATGATCCCTCTGACATATGCCGAGTTATGAAGTGAGCCGTGTACGTTTACGTTGTGCTGGTATGGGTTCCTCCTTCCCTTGGAGCGGAAAGGTGGCTCGATCGCCACGATCCCGAGGATATGCTCCGGCCGTTCCGCCGCGAGAACCAGCGACATTGCCGCGCCCATGGACCCACCCGCGACAATCGCCTTTTCGCGAACCACCTGTTCGAGAATGGCCGTGCACCATTTCAGGTAGATCGATGCCGTGAGCTTGTAGGGTGCTCCGTCCCACGTCAGCGGCGGCATGGACCGACCGTGGAATGGTAGGTCAACCGCGATCAGCCTGTAGCTTTTCGCAAGCTCGGTGTCCGCGAGCTGAGGCATGAATTGGCGGCTATCTGCTCCGGCGGTGTGAAGAAACAGGACCGGCACCCCCTCACCTGCTTCTTCGTAATATATTTCATGGGGGACGTCATCGATATTGACGACGGCATACCGCCCCCGAATTTGACGCAGGTCGCGTTGCGCACGCTCCGCTGTCATCTCGGGGGACGTGACGACGAGCTCGAACACCCGTTCGAGAGCCGGGCGTGCTTTCGCGAGGTCGAGCGGTGAGCCCGCGATCTCGAAGAGAGGGTTTGCAAGCTGCAACGCCGTGAAGGAGTGAAAGGTCGCCGGCGGCGGCGTCATCAGAACCTGATCCCAGGCGTCCGTGGTGGCCCTCACTGTCACCTGGGGGTCACTGCTTTCCCCCGAGATCTCCGCGCCGCCTTCAGCGAAATCGAGGGCGATCACCTGATCGCCGACGTAGAAGGCGATCTTTATCGTCAGGTCCGGAGTGAGCCGGGGCAATTCCTGATCCCCAAGGGCCTCCGACATGCGGGACCGCAATTCATTAAAAATGGCCAAAGCAACCTCCCTGTTCGAGCGAGCGCCAGGCCGCACGCGTCGGCAGCGCCATGACTTCGAATAAGCAGATTATCAGACAATCTGTCAATACCGGCTAATGCCGCTTCTTCAATCGCCGTGGTTTTCAGAGGTTTTACGCAGGTAGTCCAACGCGACCTTAGCCGCCATATCGATGTGGTACTTGCAGGCTGCGGCGGCTTTCGGTCCGTTTCGGTCGGTAATGGCCGCAGCGATCTCCTTTATCTCTTCCACACTGTGGTTCAAGCGCCCCGGCTGCGTCATCGACGTCATGCGCAGGAGCGTCACCCGATTGTGGAGCGATGTCAGCATTTGCTTGACGAAGACGTTTCCGCTCCCTTGCATCAGGCAGTCGTAAAACGCGGTTTTCGCCTTGATGAGCCTGCTACCGGCGCCGTTTGCCGCGGCTTCCGCAAACTCAGCAACCGCCTCATTGAGTGTGTGAATATCCTGGGCGGTTCCGTTTTCAGCGAATTCCTTTCCAGCATAGCTCTCGAGCAAAGCCCTGACGCTGTAAAGCTGAGCGGCTTCTTCGTAAGTGATAGTGCTGACGACGGGGCCGCGGTGCGGATAGCTGGTAATGAGGCCCTCGGCCTCGAGTTGTCGAAGCGCCTCGCGGATTGATGTTCGTCCGACACCGATCGACTCGCAGAGTTCTCGCTCAACGAGGCGCTGACCCGGCTTGAAACGGCCGCTGGATATCGCCTGCCGCAGTTTATCCTCTACCTGAGTGCGCAAAGTGGCACTCTGCCGTGCAATCTGTAAATCCATATCACCCATAGGATCCAAAAGTCCGTTTTACCAAGGCCGGAACCGGCCGCGCAAGTCATGGTACTATATGGTGGGTTATCCCGATGAGACAACCCGATTGTCTGACGAAAACGAAGAACACCCAAGCCTGGCCTCTTACCGGACATTCCATGCGTCCCCATTACCGTAGAACCTTTGCAAATGCGAGATCCGGTGACAGCGATGGGAAACTCGTCAGGACTGCGGGATCGTGGCCTGGAACGAGTACTCCGGACGGTCCTGAAAGCTCACGGAGAGTTCGGTATCCCTCCAATACGTCGGCGTAATCGGCGAAAAGCGGAAAGACGTCGTCATGCTCTAGAAAGCGTTGAAAATGGAGTGCGTCCGATGCGATAACGACGACGTCATTGCCATCGTCCAGCCTCACGACCTGAAGGCCCCTAGAATGACCGCCGACGAGATGGATAGTGAGCCCCTCCATAATCTCGCCGTTCCCGTCGTGGAAGCACACCCTGCCGGAAAACGTCAGGCGGACCGCATCGACTACGGCGTCCACCGCAAAGGGACGCCGAAGACGATCATGGCACATGCATCGTCCTGTACCGTAGGCCATCTCCCGATCCTGCAAGTGGAACAGGGCTTCGGGGAAGTCCGCAAGGTTTCCTGCGTGATCATAGTGAAGATGCGTGATGACGACGTCGGTAATGGACGATGCGGAAATCCCGAGCTGGCGAAGCGCCTCGACCGGATGGATCAACATGGTCCTCCCGCGCCTTTCAGCCTCCTGCGGGCTAAACCCGGTGTCAACCAGGATCAGACGTTCACCATGGCGGATCAACCAAACGAAATACTCGATCCTGCCCGGGGCGTCGTGGGGATCTCCTGCTTCCAGGCCGAGTTCGCCAACGGGCCGAACCGCAGTGCCGTAATGTATCGCCAGGACTTTCCAGTCGGTCAAATTCTCGCTCCTTCCGCAGGCTCAAGGAACCAGCAGATGCCGGATCACCTCGCCACGGTCTAACCGGTCGAAGGCCTCGTTGATTTCCTCAAGCGGGCCAGTGCTGGACAACAGTCTCTCCACGGGCAACCTACCCTTGAGGAACAGGTCGATATAGCGGGGAACATCGCGCGAAGGTACGCAGGACCCCATGTAGCTGCCTTTGATGACGCGTTCTTCCCCGACAAGAGGAAGCGGCGAGATCTCGAATTTGGTGTTCACGTTCGCCAGACCCGCTGTGGCCGTCGTGCCGCCGCGCCGCGTAATGCCATACGCGGTTTCGAACGCTTTGCTCGACCCTGCCATCTCGATGGCGTAGTCCACTCCCCCGCGGGTCGCTTCCTTGACCTCGCCGATGACATCCGGCGTGGTTGCCAGGAAGGTACGCGTCGCGCCCAGCGCCTTAGCCAACTCAAGCTTCTCCGGCATCAAATCGATGGCAACGATCTCGCTTGCCCCGCTAGCCACCGCTCCGAGGACGGCCGACAACCCCACGCCTCCCAGGCCGATGACGGCGACCGACTGCCCCGGCTTCACGCCACATGTATTTACGACGGCACCGACGCCTGTCATCACGGCGCATCCGAACAAGGCCGCCATGGTGACGTCCACGTCTTTGGTGATCTTGACGACCGAGTGCGCCGACACGACCGCGTATTCCGAAAACGCCGATACGCCGCTGTGATGGTTGATATCGTAGCCCCGAAGACGGATATGCTTGCTACCGTTCAACAATGTCCCGGCGGCGTTTGCGCGATAGCCCGGCTCACAGAGGCTTGCGCGTCCTCCCGCGCAGTAATCGCAGTGTCCGCAGATGGGCAGGAACGACATCACGACGTGATCGCCAACCTTCACTGTATCCACACCGGGTCCGATTTCTTCGACAATGCCGGACGCTTCATGCCCCAACGCGACAGGCAATGGACGGGGGCGGTCGCCATTTATCGCCGACAGGTCGGAGTGGCACACACCAGCGGCCTTGATTTTGACCAGGACCTCAAGATTGCCCGGAGGCGCCAGGTCGACGGTCTCGACACTGAGAGGCCGCGAACTTGCATACGGCCTGGGAAGCCCTGACTCTCGGAGAATGACTGATTTCATCTGCATTGTCGCGTATTCCTATCTCGAGAGCATCTGCATGGCGGCGGGTACGTAGCGGAAGCCTTCCCCCTCCCGGGCGACGTTGCCGAGCCCGGGCCACGCAAAGTGATAGGACATCACTGGTATGCGGTCTGTCGCGAGCATATCCAGCACCCGTGTGCGCGACCGCGCCGAGAGCTTGGGATCGGTGTCGTACTTGAACTCCATCCACGGGCGTTCCATCAGCAGGATATGATGATGGGTCAGATCGCCGAGGAAGCAGAGCCGATCGTTGCCCGACTGCATGAGGAAGCAGAAGTGGCCCAAGGTGTGGCCTGGAGCGTGCACTGCCTGCACGCCCGGCAGAAACTCCTGACCGTCCACGAAATGCGTTATCCGATCACGGTGTGGAAGAAGGTTCCTCCGGGCATTTTCCACCTGGGCCTTGAAACCGTCATCAAGCTTGCCTCCGTCGGTCCAGTCATCGAAGTCGCTTTCGCTTATGAAGATCTCCGCGTTGGGAAAATTAAGCTTGCCGTCCCGATCGCAAAGTCCGCCGGTGTGGTCGATGTGTGCGTGGGACAACACCACGGCATCGACTTCCAAAGTGTCGATCCCTGCCTCCTGCATGCTCTTCAGCAGGCGACCGGTCGTCGGCCCGAAAATCTTCGACGTCCCCATCCCGGTGTCGAACAGGATGGTCTTTCCGTTGATTTTGACCAGCGGGATGTTCTGCTCGAGGGTCACCGACGAACTGGACAGGAAGTTCCTGTCGAGCATTTCCGTCACCGTGGCTGCGTCGACCCCAAGGAAATTCTCCCGTGGGTCGCCCAATTCCAACGGTCCGTCCGAAAGTACCGTTATTTCGCCGCTTCCGAACTTGAACGGATAGAAATAGGGCAACTTAGTCTGATGCGCTTGGTCATTGAGCACGCCGCTTATCCTCCCAGATTGGCTGCACCATTTGACAGATTGTATGAAAATCTGTCAACACAATAGTGGTGATTGTCTACGAAGTCAGGAAACGATCGAAAGCACGTGACCCCTTGGCCTGCCGATGTTGAACTGTTCGATCTGCTGCATCAGCCGCTGGGTCTCTTTTGTGAGTTCTTGGGTGGCGGCGTGGGCTTGCTCGGCGATGGCAGCGTTTCGCTGGGTGCTGTCATCGATCTCGCCAACGGCATGGTTCACTTCAATAAGCGAAGCCGCCTGGTCCCTGCTCGCCGCAGCGATAAGCTCAACCCTTTCGGAAATTCCGGCAACATTCGACGATATCGCAATCAGCACCTTGCCCGCCTCGTTCACCAATCGCGATCCCGAGGCGACTTCCTCGCTTGATCTTGCTATGAGTTCCTTGATTTCCTGGGCGGCTAGAGCCGACCGCTGGGCAAGTTCCCTGACTTCCTGGGCCACGACAGCGAAGCCCTGCCCCGCTTCTCCAGCTCTCGCGGCCTCGACACCGGCATTGAGTGCCAGGAGATTGGTCTGGAAGGCAATCTCGTCGATGACGCCGATGATTTGCGAAATGCGCCCGGAAGCCGCTTCTATTCGTCCCATAGCGTCAACCGCGTTCGTGACCACTGAAGCAGACGCATCCGCGGCCTGCTTGGTTTCTTTTACCAGCTGGGCTGCGGCTTGTGCCTGCTCTGTCGAGGAACGCACCGTCGCGGTGAGTTGATGAACAGCGGCCGCGGTCTCCTCCAACGACGCGGCTTGACGCTCGCTGCGGCGGGAGAGATCATCGGCGCCACTGCTGAGGTTGTCTGCATTTTGCCGAATGAGCACGATGTTGCCGCGAAGTTCCGACATCGTCGCCTGCAAACGCAGCAACGAATTGTTGAAGTCCCGTCGCAATTGTTCCAGCCGCCCGGAGAACGGTTGATCGATCGTGCTCGAAACATCACCGTTGGATAACCTCTCCAGCCCAGCGGCAAGACTGTCGACGGCGTCGCCGATCTGTTTGTCGATCTCGGCTTTCTCCGCCTCGTTGTGCCGACGTTCAGCTTCGGAAGCCGATCGTTGACGATCCGCGTCGTTCTCGATCTCGATCTTCCTCGCGGCATTCTCCCTGAAGACACAGAGCGCCCGGGCCATTTCTCCGAGCTCATCAGCGCGCTCAGAACCGCCGATCTCAATGTCAAGGTCCCCTTCCGCCAAACGCCGCATGTCGTCGGTCAACTGGACAACAGGTTTTTTGAAAGTCGCAATCATCCCGAAGCCAGCGAGAAGTGCGACGAGGACGCCGGCAAATGTCGTGATGAGGCCAATGCCATTCGCGTAAGCCGTCTCTTCAATGGCTCTTGCGCGCTGGGCGTCGGCAAACGTCGTGAGGTGGCCCCATATGGTGTTCAACTGGTCTGTCGTTTGCCTATATTGCGCACGCCTCACTTCCGAGATCTCGACGAGCTTCGCACTGTCCTGCGTCATACCCTCTACCGCCGGCGGCACCGTATTCTGGACTGCCTTGAAAAGGTCGAGGTCGGAAGCGGCACTCCAGATGTCCAATATCTCCTTCTTCGTTCTGTCAAAGTTCTGGACGAGCTGCGCACGGTTTTGTTCGGTAGGGTCGGCTATGAAGCGCGCAAGGTTTATCCTGATGAGATAGCTGGAGTCTGAAAGTCTTCGGCTGCCGTCCAAGGCGCTGCTGATCTTCGCCAAATGTTGGTCGAGACCTGCGAACTCGACGATTGCTTTCTTTGTTTGCTGGTTCGCTACCGCGTTAATCGCGACGGAGATTTCCTTGAACGCGGACATTGCGGTGTCGAGGCCTACGGTGTTGTCCGATGAAGCGCCCTGCGACAGAAGTTGTGTTACGCTTTTCACCGCGCCATCGACCGAGCTCGACAGTTTTGTGGCGTCCGATGGCAAGGAAGCCCGCAGATTTCGGGCGCTCCGACGCAACTCGCCCACTTTGCCGCCCAAATATTTGAGTTTCAACTCGGTCGTTCCGGCGAATTGGTAGCCCGCGGCAAGATCAAGGAAGAAGGTTGCATAGCCTGTCACCCTGTCGGCATCGCGCAACATCGATTTGGCGGCGCCCTCGGACTGCTCGCCGGACTTCCTTAACTCGTCTGCTAGCCTGAGCATTTCATTCTGCGACCAAACCAGCGATTCAGAATGATTGGCGATCGAGCTTATCAGTTTCTCTTCGCTTTCATGGATGCTCCAGAGAGAACCAAAATTGTTCACCACGTCCAGCATAATCGCGTTTGCCGACTGGAGGCCTTCGCTTTCCGCCGTAGCTCCGGCATTCGTCACCAAAGCCTGCAGATGCGATTGCTGCGCGAGCAGGTCAGCCTTCACGCGATCGCGCCTTTCTTCCGACGCCTCGTCGAGAAACTCTCTCATCGAGGCGGAGACGTCACGGAAACCCGAGAGCACCTGCATCACCTGGCTTGAGGTTTCCAGGCGGCTTTGTAGGAGACCCGCGGCGTAGTGCCCCAAAAACCCCACCGCGCAAATACTGATTATGAAAGGCAGTACGAAAATGATTACTTTTGTCTGTAGCCGGAAACGGGACAACAGCCTGTCCATTGTGGTCCATCCTTGTCCATAGGCGGTGAAGAAGCTTCATCAATCGGGATCCGCCTCCGATGGAAGCATCGAATCATCAATGACGACACGAGGCTGCGCGACTGAGGATTGTCTGTCAACAGATTGTCTGATAAAGCATGTTCAGGTTTATCAAATTGTCTCGCGAACTTGCGCAGGAATAACTCCAGAACCGGCGCTGCCGCAGCCGGCACAACTTTCACCGCTTACATCGATCAAACCGCGATGTCCTTGTTTTCAGTGGAAAGCGGTGACGGCATCTCGGCCATGTGAAGACTGCGAACATGTCGTCGTCGTGGTGACGGCGCCTTGGGGAACAAACGGGTCCTTCTCATGGATGGACGGCTCCTTGGATGACGCCGACCTCACCAGCTTTCCCAATATGCATATCGAGATGCCCGATCTGGGGAACGGTAAGTGTTGAGATTGAGGAAGCAGAGAAGATGACTGATACGAGAGCATTGCTCGATAATATGACCTTGGCCGAGCAGGTCTCGCTACTTTCCGGCGATACGTTCTGGTCTTTACCGCCCATCGACCGCCTAGGGATAGGGAGATTGCGCTTGACGGACGGCCCCAACGGCGCCCGCGGGGCGGGGTCTTTTGTCGGGGGTGTGACTGCAGCGGCTTTCCCGGTAGGCATTGCCATCGGAGCGAGTTGGAACCCGGACCTAGCCAGGGAAATCGGCAGTGCGCTAGGTGACGAGGTTCTTTCCAAAGGGGCCCATGTCTCGCTGGCGCCGACCGTTAACATCCAGCGCAGCGTCACAAACGGCCGAAACTTTGAGTGTTTCTCTGAGGATCCGATACTGACGGCGGAACTTGCCGTCGGCTATATCGAAGGTCTGCAGTCCAAGAAAGTGGGTGCCACGATAAAACATTTCGCTGGCAACGAGTCCGAGATCGAACGTACAACCATCTCTTCAGATATCGATGAACGCACTCTGCGCGAAGTCTACCTAATACCCTTTGAGGCGGCGGTGAAGCGGGCAAAGGTCTGGGCCGTGATGTCTTCATATAACAAACTAAACGGTACTTACACGGCGGAAAGCCATTGGCTGTTGAACGAGGTACTGCGCGGTGGCTGGGGTTTTAACGGCGTGGTGATGTCGGACTGGTTCGGCTCGCGTTCGACCGCACCCACCGTGAATGCTGGGCTGGATTTGGAGATGCCGGGCCCGACCCGCGACCGCGGCTCCAAGCTTCTGGCGGCGATCGACGCGGGCGAGGTAAGTGTCGAGACCGTCCGCGCCTGTGTGCACAATATCCTGACCCTGATGGAACGCACCGGCGCAATCAACGATCATCGCGAGTTTAAGGAGTACGCCATTAATCGGCCGGAACATAGGGCACTCATCAGGCGCGCGGGAGCGGAAAGCGCAGTTCTGCTACAGAATGACGGCATCCTGCCATTGGCTCAGCAAGGTACGGTCGCCATCATTGGACCCAATGCCAAGATCGCGCAGATTATGGGAGGCGGCTCGGCGCAGTTGAACCCCCACTATGTCGTCAGTCCGTGGCAGGGGCTGGCGGACGCCCTGGGTGAGGAGAACGTGTTCTACGCTCAAGGTTGCAGCAACTATCGGTTTCAGCCGCTGATCGAAAACCCGACAACCTTCGAATTTTTCCAAGGGAGGGAGCTTGCTGGCGAGCCCGTGAAGGTTATCGAGGAACCGTCGAGCCTCGGTGTATGGTTGCCCCCCGTGGCCGGGGGCACCGTCGATCCGCATCGCTTTTCCGCCCGAATGCGCACCGTCTTCACAGCCTCAGAAGCCGGCGGCTATCGCGTCGGCCTGACCTCGGCGGGGCTTGGCCGTGTCTATGTGGACGGCAGGCTTGTGGTGGACGCCTGGGCTTCCTGGACACGTGGTACCACATTCTTTGAAGAAGGCTGCGAGGAGGTCGTGGGTGAAATCACGCTCGAAGCCGGCCGTAAATACGAGGTCGTCGCCGAGTACGCCCGGCACGATCACGTCAACCTCTATATCGCCGCAATTCGGGTAGGAATAGGCAGGTTTTCGGCCGAAGCGGAGATTGCCGAGGCAGCAGCCGTCGCCGCGAAGGCTGATCATGCGGTAGTCTTCGTGGGCAGAACGGGCGACTGGGATACCGAGGGCTCCGATCTCCGCGGCATTGCGCTTCCTGGTCTGCAGGACCAGCTTGTTGAGGCGGTAATTGCGGCCAATCCGAACACGATTGTCGTCCTGCAAACTGGTGGACCGGTGGAAATGCCCTGGCTTTCCAGTGCTCGTGCAGTACTGCAATGCTGGTATCCCGGCCAGGAAGCTGGCAACGCGATCGCCGATGTCCTCCTCGGCAAGGCCGAGCCCTCGGGCCGACTGGCACAGACCTTCCCGGTGCGCTGGGCTGACAATCCCACACATACCGAGGATGACGCGGTCTATCCAGGCAAGAATGGCCATGTGCGATATGACGAAGGTGTGTTCGTTGGATATCGGCACTACGATCGCCAGGACATTAAGCCACTGTTCCCCTTCGGTCATGGTCTTGGTTATTCAAGCTTTGCGATGTCAGACCTGACGGTAGGGCTGCCGGATGCTGCCGGCGCGGTGACAGTGACACTGGGATTGACCAACGTCAGCGAGCGGCCAGGTTCGGCAGTGGTGCAAATCTATGTCGGCGATGTTGAAGCATCTGTACCCAGACCGGTCAAAGAACTGAAAGCCTTCTCGAAAATCGCCCTGGAACCCGGTGAGAAACGAAGGCTCAGTTTCATTCTTGACGCCCGAACATTTGCCTTCTTCGACACGACCGAGCGGTGCTGGCGGATAGAGACGGGGGGATTTGCAGTTATGGCTGGGTTCTCGGCCACCGACATCCGTTTGAGTGGAACTGTCACGCAAAAGGGCGCTGTCTTAGCGCTCTAATCGTGCAGAGAATCAAAGACTACGTTTGGTGGTGGTTGAGTCCTAAAATGAGCGCAGTGCGGTGAAGCTCGGTGAATGAGTGAAAGAATGGCTCAAGACGGGCGATATTGTCATCGACAGGAAGGATACCGACCTTCATAGGCGGCGAAGATGGCGTCGGAAGCGTTGGCGGACACGTTCGCGACAGCGTCGGTCCTACAATTTTTTTGATGCCTTTCGCAGTCTCTCGAACTGAGCTCACGCTTGTCGCGAGATCGGAATCGTCAATCGTATCGAGGGCTGCCACATTCTCGTGCAATTCGGCTCGACCGATCTCCTTCAGGACATATGTATCGAGCAGAAATTTCAAGCTTAGTCATCCAGCGCGCTACGATCGGGAGCACCGATCGACACGAGCGATATCGTATCCACCGTGCGAAGATTGCGGGCAGCAAACTTGGATCTCGATGGCCCAACCCTGATCATTCCTGGCAATGCGAAATCTTGTTTTCGGACGCGGAGCCACGGACAGACGCCGTCGCTCTGTGCGGAAACTTGAGCCTGCAGCCCTCTCCAGGTATCTATCGGTCGAGAGCGCAAAATTACAGGCACAGGATGCGGCGATGCTGAAAACCGACACCCGCCAAGCAAATTGGCGCCGTGCTAATCCAGCGAAATATGATGCTCATCTTGCTGTACAGCGAGCCGTAAAGGCAGGCGACCTGGAAAAGCAAACATGTGAGGTCTGCGGGATTGAAACGGTCGACGCCCATCATGATCAATACGACGACCCTTTAAAGGTGCGCTGGTTATGCCGACGGCATCACACAAGGCTTCACCACTACGGCGAGGATATGTTTCCGATCAGGAATTGCCTTTAGGTGCGGTCCGCCGATCGCTCTTGATTTCAGTTGGCGTTCCCGCGTGACTTGATGTCTAGCAACGCGATGAAGGCGCACATTGCTTGTTGCGTAACTTCCGCCATGTGATGATTTCGTTCGACTGCCCTCCGGATAGGATTGACGCGAAGGCATTGCCCTCGCGCCCTTCTCTACCACTCAGTCCAACAGGCTAAGATGTAGTGGCTCAGGAAAATACGCGAAGCCCTCTCCCGCTATGCCAACGTGCCCGTAGCCCGGCCATGGGAAGTGGTAGGACATGAAGGGTATTCTATTGGAGGCCAGCATTTTCAGAATGCGCACACGCGATTGAGCTGACAGTTTGGGATCGGTATCGAACGCAAATTCCATCAAAGGCTTTTCGAACAGAAGCACAGGATGATGAGTGAGGTCGCCGCCATAGCACATTGTCTTTCCTGCTGACTCAATCATAAAGCAGCTATGGCCGAGTGTGTGTCCAGGAGCGCTAATGGCATGAATACCAGGAAGAAACTCTTGTTCGTCCTGGAAAAAAACCATGCGGTCCCGCACGGGTTTGAGGTTGTGGATCGCGGCTTTAACTAGACCGTTGAGATCGCCTCCAAGTTTTTTCTCGTCGGTCCAGAAATCGTAGTCGGTTTGGCTGATGTACACCTGGGCATTTGGAAACGTTGGTTTCCCGTCGTCGCCCCAGATTCCGCCGACGTGGTCCCAATGAGCATGCGAACAGACGACAGCGTCAATATCTTCCAGCGCAATATTCGCGGCGGCCAAGCAAGACTTGAGACGGCCAGTCGTCGGGCCAAATTGCTTAAGCGATCCCATCCCCGTGTCGAACAAAATCAGCTTGCCACCGATGTTTACGACAGGTGCGTTCTGAGCGAGAACGACCTCATCCGTGGGCAGGAAGCTGTGGTTTAGCATGGATCTTATCTCGTCGGCAGGGACGCCGAGAAAGCTTTGTGTCGGGTCGCCGAGCGGAAGTGGGCCGTCTGATACGATGGTTACCTGGGCGTCCCCAATGGCAAATCGATAAAAGTCCGGAGCTTGTGCCCCGGAAACGGGGCTCGCCCCAGCGTGAGCCGCTACACTGTTCGCACCCAAAACGGCTCCACTCAAAGCAGCTCCCCCTGCCAATAGTAAGTTGCGGCGGTCGATCTCGAAACGTTCATTTCCCATTTCACTCCTCCCCATTTGTAAAAATGCGTCTGCAGACCGCGCTTGTCTTGCGACGGATTTCGGCTTTGTCTGCATCGGAAAGGTATCAAGTGGCAGGTCTAGGACAATTGAATTGCAAGTCCATTTCAATGAGCATCGCTCAACAAATGATCTCGCTCCGACCTGCGATTCATCAATCGAAACAACCGGTTTCGGGGTACCGCGTTGGTCCGGCCATCAGATCTCGTTGGCTTTCGGTGAGTTCGAAAGAACTCTTGGCTCCCTGACTGCGGGACGCGGCTCGCATCCGAATATCGGCAAGATTATCGTGGATCGCCTTGGCTGCCTCATTGTTATGTGAGTGGCTCTGCGTCAGGTCGCCAACGGTGTTCATTAAGCGCTCGGAGGATAGATGTTACCTCTTCCCTCGAAGAGCGCACCGCTCCTGAGGAAGAAGCCACGGAAAACCGCGAGGACGTAACGATCTTCGGGTGGGCGCTACATTTCTTCCCGGGCATATTGCGGAGCCAGCAGCATGCTTCTGAAGCGCGTTGCCAGCCCGGCATTCCGCCTTATCCGACATGGTTACGACCGTAGAATGGCCGACTTCTCTACCGGCCGCCTACGGTCGCACGTCATAGGAAGCCGATCGAGATCCAGGGCACCGCTGCGACGATCGCAAGCCCGAGAAGCAGGGCGATCATGTACCCCCACAGCGGCTTTATGCCTTCCACCGGGTTCACACGGCCGATTGCACAGGCGGCATAATAACCGACGCCGAACGGCGGGAGGAACAAGCCCACTCCCATGGCGAGAATGACCACGATCGAATAGTGCACGTCGTGGATCCCTAATCCCTTGGCGATCGGAAATACCAGGGGTGCGAACAGAACCACCGCGGGAATGCCTTCCAGCACGCTACCGAGCACAATGAACGCGACGATCGACACGATCATAAAGATCGGCGCTCCTCCGGGTAGACCCGCCATCGTCTGAACCAGCCCACGCGAAAAACCCGATTGAGTCAGGCACCAGGCCACAGCCGTTGCCGCCGCGATGATGAAAAGGATGGCTCCGGACAAGACCGCCGTTTCCACCAGCATCGGACCCACCCGCTTCCAGTCGAACCGGCGGTAAATGAGGAGGCCTGCCAGCAGCGAGTAGGCAATGCCGATTGTCGAGACTTCCGTGGCGGTAGCAACGCCTTCGACAACCGCTGTACGGATGATAAAAGGTAGGGCCAAAGCCGGAAGCGCAATCAGGAATGTGCGAAAGATCTCCCTGGCTGGCGGCTTGCGAAAACCCGACATGTCCTCGTTGCGATAGCGCCACCAGACGACAACGCAAAGCATCAATCCGCAGACGAACGCCGGCAAAAGACCGCCTATGAACAGGGCCGAAATCGATACGCTCGTAACCGATCCGATGGTGATCAATACGAGGCTCGGCGGGATCGTCTCCGTCTGCGCACCCGTAGCCGCAAGCAGGGCCACGAGATCGCCGGGCTTTGATCCTCTCGCTTTCATCTCCGGGAACAGTGCCGGGGCGACAGCAGCCATGTCGGCGGTCTTCGAACCCGATATCCCAGACACCAGATACATTGCCGCGACGAGGACGTAACACAGGCCGCCTCTGACATGTCCGAGCAAGGACGCCAGGAAGTTCAGCATCGCTTTTGCCATGCCCGTAACCTCCATCAGCATACCCAGCAGCACGAACAGCGGGACCGCTAGGAGGAGAAGATGCGACATTCCCTCATCAAGCCGACCCGCGATCACGCTTATCGGACGGCTCGTACCCAGAGCCACATAACTGATGGCAGCGAGAGCGAACACGAACGCGATTGGTACGCCGCTCAGCACACCTAGTGCGATGAAGACTACGAAGAAAAGCACGAGGTTCCAGTTGCCCATCGCCATGATCAACGGTTTCGCCGCAATCGCCAACCCTATCAAGCATGCGGCTACAAGGACTCCGATCAGGAAATCGCTCAGCCTGATGCGCTGAAGGGCATTGGTCACGCCAAGGATAAGCATCAGGCCAAGTCCGATCGGAAGACCAAACGAACGCCATGCGACCGAAACTTCCATCGCGGGAGTGACGACCGGAACTTCATGAAGAGCGTAGACCGTGGCCTTGGGCAGAAGAAGCACGCAGACCGAAAGGCAAAAGACAAGTGCAGCCACCTCCAGTCTTGCCCTTACGACGGGCGGCATCGCGTCCGCGATAACGCCCATCCTCATGTGCTGTCCGCGGTGAAAAGCGAGGACCGCGCCCACGATCGAAAGCCAGAGGAACAACATGGAGGCGAGCTCGTCCGACCAGATGAGCGGCTCGCCCCATGCATAGCGGGCGAAGACGCCCGCCGACAGCACGAGTACCTCGACGACAACAAGTGCTGCGGCGATCAATTCAATCAGGCGCACCACGCCCGCTTCAGCTTTGGCCAGGACTGGCCACGCGCCGATCACCGGGGGGCTGACATTTTCAGAAGTAGCCATGTCAACGCCTCAGATCAATTTGCCCGAGGTAGACTCCAGCAACGCCCATGCTTCCTCGCCAAAACGCCCCTTCCAATCGGAATAGAACGACGAAGCTTGCAGCGTCGCGCGGAACTTGGAAACATCGACGTCGATAAATTCAAGACCCTTGCTCGTCAGCTCTGCCTGGAGTTCGGAATTCAGCTTTTCGACATCAGCGCGTTGCACGATAGCCGACCGATTGATCTCGGTGACGACAATGTCACGCAAGTCCTCAGGCAGCATCTCGAAGTTGTCCCGATTGGCGAGAATCCAGAAGCCGTCCCACATATGGTTGGTCCGGGAGAGATACTTTTGAACCTCGTACATCTTGGCAAAGTAAATGCCAGCGAGCGGGTTTTCGAGACCGTCGGCGACGTGGGTCTGGAGTGCGGAATAAGTTTCGCCCCATGGAATCGACGTCGGCGCGGCGCCGAGAGACTTGAAAAGCGATGTCCAGAGCGGCGCAGGAGGGACGCGGATCTTGAAGCCCTTGAGGTCCTCGGGCGACTTGATCGGTTTCCCGATCGAGGTCGTCTGCCGAAAGCCGTTGTCCCACATCTTCTCGAAGGCGATCAGGTTGACCTTCTCAAAAGCCGTCCGGATGCTCCGGCCGAGCTCACCATCCACCGACTTCCACACCTGCGCGTAGTCGGGGTAGGCAAATCCTACACCGGTGATGGCCGCCGGCGGGACGAGTGTCGCTGCGATGAGGCCTGTCTGCGCAAGAAGGTCCAGGCCACCTGATCGAAGCTGGCTGAGCATATCAGCATCGGTGCCGAGCTGGCTCGCGGGGAACACTTGAATGCTCACGCGGCCGTCTGTCTGCTGGCTGATCTTGTCGGAAGCCTCGGTCATCCGCGTGTTGAGCGGATGATCAACCGGCATGATGTTGGCGAATTTAAACGAGAATTCAGGCGAACTCGCACGCATGATGCGCGGTGCCGCAAGCGCGGCGGTCATCGCCACGGAACTCATAATAAGGGTACGGCGATTCATTCTGATCATTGGTTCCTCCTCTAACCGTGTTGATCTATGTCGATGTTTTTAGGAGCCTCCAGCGCAGGCGCTCTCCTCGTAAGCGTCCTCAGTTTCGTGCAGGTTGCTTAGACCTTGGACTGATGTCGCTGAAGCCGGAAGCCTCCCACTGTGCGGCTGGACGTAAATTAGGCGCTTGCGCCAAACGTCCGCAAATGAATTGCCTCCGGCCAATGGTGAGTTGAACTCAGGCGAGTTCGGCGTGACCCGCGATGGAGGCAAAGTTTTTCTGGGAGAACGCGCCAGGCAACATGAATCCAGGTCACATGTTTTTTGCGCAAACTCTTTTGATGTGGAGGAAGCCGCCATGCTAACCGCTTTGCATGCGAGCATGGCACTCCGGTGGGATGTGCCGGCCTATGACGTGCCAGTATCGCGGAGGAGACCGGAATTGCACCAAGCTTTAGAAACAAAGCCGAGCCCGGCACGAGGACCGGGAAAACCGACAATCGGTTTTATCGGTCTCGGCTCGATGGGATTGCCGATGGCGTCGCATCTCCTAAAAAGCGGCTTCAGGGTCAAGGGGTTTGACATCTCGGAGAATGCTCTAAGAAGCTTCGCTGACAGTGGCGGGACTGCCTATCCAGACGCTACAGAAGCGGCCAGCGAGACCGACGTCTTGATGTTGATGGTAGTCAACATCGACCAGGCGCACCAAGCCCTCTTCGAACGGGGCGCCCTGGCAAATTCAACCAGGGCCAGCGTCGTCGTCCTGATGTCAACATGCCCTCCCGGCGAGGTTGAACAGCTCGCCGAGGCCGTTATTGCTCGCGGTCACCGGTTTCTGGATGCGCCTGTTTCCGGCGGCGTCGCCGGAGCGCGCGACGCGTCGCTCTCCATCATGGTGGCTGGTGACAGGCAAACCTATGAGATGAGCCGCAATCTTTTCGACGTGCTCGGCTCCAAGATCTATTATCTCGGAGAGCGGCCTGGCCAGGCATCGGTTGCCAAAGCAGTCAACCAGTTGCTGTGCGGCGTACACTTGGCGGCAGCGGCTGAGGCGCTGTCGCTCGCCGAAAGGGCTGGCCTCGACACCTCAACGGTACTCGAGATCGTGTCCGGCTCGGCGGCCGCCAGCTGGATGCTCAACGATCGTGGCCAGCGGATGCTTCTGGAAGACCCTGAGGTAACGAGCGCGGTAGACATTTTTGTGAAAGATCTCGGTATCGTGCTTGCCGCCGGCTCCTCTGCCAGGGCCGCCCTGCCGCTCGCCTCCGTTGCGCATCAGTTCTTCCTTGCCGCGTCTGGGCAGGGGTCAGGCTCGGCAGATGACAGTCAGGTCATTCGTGCGTATCGGGGAATGACCGCGGGCCAGAAGGAGGCAAAAAAGTGAGTGCCGAGATCAAAAGCAATTACGCGCGACTGTCCGGTATCACCATGCACTACCTGACCGCAGGATCCGGTGAGCCGCTGGTTCTCCTTCACGGGGTGCCGCAGAGTTCGCACGAATGGCGGCACGTGATCCCCTTCCTCGCGGACAAGTACGCGATCATCGCGCCGGACCTGCGGGGCCTCGGCGACACTTCCCGGCCCGCCGATGGGTACGACAAGAAAACGATTGCCGAGGACGTGTGGGAGCTTCTTTCTGAACATCTGAAGATCGATCGCTTCAATCTTGTGGGACACGACTGGGGCGGCCCGGTGGCGTTTGCCCTGGCCGCGCAGCACCGGGGGGCTGTTAGCAAGCTCGCGATCCTGGACGTTACCATTCCTGGCGATGGAGCGGACATGTCGCAAGGCGGCCGCCGTTGGCACCACCCTTTCTTCAGGACGCCGGATTTGCCGGAAGCGATGTTCGGCGGTCGCGAGCATATCTATCTGGAATGGTTGTTTGACAATTACGGCAGCCGGGCAAACGTGCTATCTCAGGAAGACAAGAATGAGTATTTCCGTACCTACCTGAAACCGGGTGGCCTGCGCACACTTCTCGCCTATTATCGGGGCTTTCCAACCGACGTCAAAGACAACGAGTTATTCCTCGAGAGGGATGGCAAGCTCGAAATGCCGGTCCTCGCCCTGGGCGGAGACAGTGGTTTTGGCCGCGGCATGGAGACGATGGAATCACTGCAGCGGGTGGCAAGTGACGTTCGAGGCGGATTGATCCCGGGCTCGGGTCACTGGGTTGCGGAAGAAGCTCCCGAATTCATAGCGAACGAACTCGGGAAATTCTTCGGCTAAACCACTGCCTGACGTCGGGGATGCGCGTCTGATCCACCAGTCGCGCATCACCGACCCTGATTGCGCATAACTCACCTCCCGCCGACGTCGATCTCACTCGCAGAAACCGCGTCGCCAGCCAGGGTCTCTTCGATCCAACGTTTGAACAGAGCGATCTTTGGCGTTCTTGCCCTGGACCGTAAGTACACGAGACTATGGCAATTGATGCTGGGGCCTTCCAGGCCAAACGGCGCAACGAGCCTCCCGCTTTTCAGATCTTGCCGGACGAGTATGAGGCTTTCCAGGCAAACGCCAAGTCCATCCGCGGCCGCATTGATGGACATGAAAGATCTATCGAAACGCAGCCCCCGATCCATGTTGAGCCTCACACCGTGGTCGTCGGCCCAATCCTGCCAGCGATAGAGGTTCACTTCGGAGTGGATGAGCGGAAATCTGGCGAGATCCTGCGGTGAGCGTATTCCGTTTGCGCCCTCGACCAACGATGGGGCGCACAGGACCACTATTGGCTCGGGCGGGAAGGGCTCGACGGCGATGCCAACCTCCACGGGCTGCGTTCCGTAGCGGATGTCTATATCGACGTTGCCGGTCCTGAGCTCGGCCGGGTCACCAGAAGCGTGCAGTCGAAGATCGATCTCCGGATAGCGGGCGCTAAACCGGGCGAGGCGAGGCATGAGCCACTGCGAAGCGAGACTGACAACCGAATGGATATTCAGAATGTCACTTTTGCCCTTCTTCGTGAAATTGCGCGTGGCGCTCTCGATCCTTCGAAAGGAGGCGCTGATCTCTTCAGCGTAAGCCCTTCCCGCGTCAGTCAGCATGATTGAACGCCCGGAGCGATGAAATAAAGCAATTCCGAGCTCCGAATCCAGCGCGGCCATTTGATGGCTCACGGCCGAGGGGCTGATGCTCAGTTCCTCGGCGGCTTTTCCAAAAGATCCAAGACGTGCGACAGCTTCCAACACCTGTAGCGATCGCAGCGAAGGAAACTCCAACGCGCTCATCACCCCTCCTCCCCGTTTATGCGTGCCTCGCCACCTTTCTTACTTGAGACATTCAGTACGCTGGAGGACGCCCTTCCTCTATATTCCATGAGGAAATTTAACGCAAATGATGCATTTGTTGAGATGCATTCATGCATTGACCGATGGAATTCGCTTGTCCGGATGAAGCGTTTTTAACACTTTGCCCTTCGGAACGGCCTTTGCGCCGTTCTTTGCTAAGGGAGGAATGCATGGCTGAACGGGTGATCTCCGTGTCCGGCGCGCCGTACGACGGGCATAGCAGAGAGGCCGCACTGGAGAGCGCGGCAACCCTCGGGTTCACCCATTTCGAGCCGGCCTTTATCGTTGGATATACAGAACCCTTCGATGAGACCGCCTTCACACCTTCCGAGATGAACAGTTGGCGCAGCGCGCTTAGGTCTTCGGGGCTCTTGTGTCATGCAATGTCGTCGCACATCGACCTCGGTTTCGAAGATTCGGTCGAAGTGTTCACGGGCCGCATGGCATTCGCCGCGGCGATTGGAGCCAAAGTTATTGCGACCAACGCGGCCGCCCGACAAAGAGAGGCAACATTCCGTCGCAACGTCGAAACCATACTGAGAAGAGCGGAAGCCTTTGATATCATCGTTGGCCTGGAAAACCCAGGAGACGGCAGCGATAGCCTGATCAACACCGCGCGGGACGGTATTTCTCTTGTTGAGGAATTCGGATCGCCCTTTCTAAAGCTAAATTACGACGCTGCAAACACGGCGTCACATCGACCGGACATGGACGATCTCGCAGGTGATGGAATCCTGGCGCTGCCGGAATCGGCGCACGCCCATATCAAGGATGTCCGTGAAACCGACGAAGGTTGGTTTTTCTGCGATATCGGCGACGGCAAGGTCGGGTGCGAGCGCCTCCTGGCTGCAATCGCAAAGCTCGACAGCCTCCCGGTCAGTATTGAACTTCCCTTGAGACTGCATCGCAATCGGCAGGCGCAGCCCGTTCGCCGCCAAGATCCCGTGCCGCTGTCAACGATCGAGGACTCGCTGGGTCGGTCGCTCAAGGTCGTCCGGCGAGCGCTCAACCACAATCAATGACCGTGTCTGGAGGAGGACGCAGTGCAACGTTTTGTAAACAACCGCGATGAGGTCGTGGAAGATACCATCAGGGGCTTTGTGAAGGCACACCGAGACATCGTGCGCCTCGCCGAAAACCAACGCGTGGTGACGGCGATTGACCGGCCCGCGCAAGGAAAAGTGGGTGTCGTAACTGGAGGTGGCTCCGGACACGAGCCTGCCTTCATTGGCTATATAGGCCGCAACATGCTCGACGCGGTCGCGGTCGGCGAGCTGTTTTCGTCGCCAACGGCAAAGAGCTTTCATGATGCCATACGCGAAGCGAATGGTGGAAACGGCGTCGTTGTCCTCTACGGAAATTATGCCGGAGACAACATGAACGTGAAAATGGCGATGAAACTCGCCGCGAAGGACGGCATCGAGGTTGCCACGGTGGTTGCGAACGATGACGTGTGCTCCGCCTCCGCCGAGGAGCGGGAGAAGCGCCGAGGCGTTGCCGGAGAGATCTTCATGTGGAAGGTCGGCGGAGCGAAAGCGTCGATGGGCGCCAGCCTATCCGAGGTTCGTGACGCAGCGCAGAAGGCCATCGACAATTGCCGCTCGGTCGGTGTCGGATTGGGGCCGTGCACTCTTCCAGCGGTCGGACATCCGAACTTCCAGATCGAGCCTGGCACCATTGAAGTCGGTATCGGCCATCACGGCGAGCCGGGCGTGCGAGTAGAAGCGCTCAAGAGCGCATCAGAGGTCGCCAAGGATATGTGCCAGATCGTGCTGGATGATCATGATCTCGGCTCGGGGACAGAAGTGGCCGTACTGGTATCTGGCCTTGGCGCGACACCGCTGAACGAACTTTACATTCTCTTCGACACAGTCGAGGAGGAAATCTCCGGCCGCGGCCTCAGGATCCACAAAGCGTATGTTGGTAACTACTTCACGTCTCTTGAGATGGTTGGAGCGACTTTGACGGTCATGGCGCTCGATGAAGAGCTAAAGTCGCTACTGGAGGTCGAGGTTCGCTGCGCGGCGACGCTTTAAGGAGGGAACAATGCAAAAAATGAATAACGCGGCAGCCGGAGAAATCGTAGTCTCCATGGCAAGAGCGATCATCGATAACCGCGCCTACCTCAGCGAGATCGACGGCAAGATTGGCGACGGCGATCACGGAATAAATATGGCGAAAGGTTTCGGTTTAGTGGCCGACCGGATACGCGGCAAGGAGCTATCGCTCGCAAAAGCGCTTGAGACCCTCGGAACAGTCCTGATGACCGAGATCGGCGGATCTATGGGTCCGCTTTACGGTGTGATGTTCACCGAGTTTGCCCAGCAGATCGATCAGGTCGACCAGATCGACAACAAGACGTTCAGCCGAATGCTGCATGCTGGCTTGACGGGTATTCAACAAATTGGTTCGGCCAAAGTCGGCGACAAGACATTGCTTGACACGTTGGTGCCTGCTGTTGAAGCTTTTGACAATGCGACATCAGAAGGGAAATCCTTCGACGAGGCATTGGAACTCCTCGTTGCGGCAGCCGAAAGTGGCCGCGATTCGACGGTGAACTTGATCGCGCGGATCGGCCGAGCCAGCAGGCTGGGCGAACGATCGCTCGGCGTGCTGGATGCTGGTGCGACGTCTTGCGCGCTGATCCTCAAGGTGTTGTCTGAGGGAACCCGTAATAGGCTTCCTGACCGGCTCGGTGACGTCAGTGTTCTTCGCACTACGGATCGACGAGGCGATCCGCTATTTTCACGGCTATTGCGACCTTTCCGATAAAGCGTCCGTCGAGACCATGCGCCGTGCGATCATCGAGCACGAGAGCCGCCCGGTCCGGGCCATGACGCACGAGGAACGCCTCGAGCATATCTGGAGCAGCACGGCGGACGACTATCGCGGCTATGCGGGCGAGCGCTGGCCAGAGGCCTCACGCGGCAAGCGCACGGTGATGCTCTACGGCGGTAAAGGCGGCACTGTTCTGAAGCTGCTGGAAGACCTCAGCGACGACGAGATCGCCGCCAAGCTGCCAGTACAACTGCGCCACCTCCCCTCGCCGATCGCGGCTTGAGAGTTTCCGATTGCATCCGTGCGCGAAGCAATCGCGCTCGGCCCACGATAGCCGCGCAGCCCAGGTAGGCGGCCCCTCCACCCCTTCGCGTTCCTCGACTGTCGCTTGCGGCAGATCGATGACGCTCGCTCACAAGGAGCTTTCGATGAGCACCGATCCCTTCTCCCTTAATATGTTTGGCAGCAGCGCTTTGTCATCAGGACTTGGTCTTGGCGTCACGGCGTTCGGCGGTTTTGCCGCCAACGACGACGAGCCCGACCCGACCCCGCCGTCTCCTGCGCCGGCGCGGGCTCTGCCGGTGACCAACCGGCCGGTCCCCCGAAAGCAGGGGCAGCGCGCCAACTTCTATCTCGACGACGGCGACCGCGATCTCGCCGCGACCTGGAAGGAGCGGGCACGCATCAATGTCGCGGCCATCCTCACCGCCAACGAAATCGAGAAGATGAACCTGCCGGCGACCCCGGCCGCGCAGGCGAGGCTGATCCGCTTCACTGGTTTCGGCGCCGGCGAGCTTGCGAATGGCATGTTCCGGCGGCCGGGGGAAACCGATTTCCGAACGGGTTGGGACGATCTCGGTAGCTCACTGGAAACAGCGATCAGCGAGGGCGAATATGCGTCCCTTGCCCGTTGCACCCAATATGCCCACTTCACCCCCGAATTCATTATCCGGGCAATCTGGAATGGCTTGCAGCGCCTTGGCTGGCGCGGCGGTCGCGTGCTGGAGCCGGGGATCGGAACAGGCCTGTTTCCGGCGCTGATGCCGAAACAGTATCGCGAACTGAGCTACGTCACCGGTATCGAGCTCGATCCCGTCACGGCCCGCATCGCGCGCCTGCTGCAGCCGAAGGCGCGCATCATCAACGGCGATTTCGCGCGTACCGACCTCAATGCGATCTACGATCTTGCCATCGGCAACCCGCCCTTCTCCGATCGGACGGTTCGCTCCGACCGGCAATATCGTTCGCTCGGTCTTCGGCTGCACGATTACTTCATCGCCCGATCGATCGATCTCCTGAAACCCGGTGCCCTGGCCGCCTTCGTCACCAGCGCCGGCACAATGGACAAGGCAGAGGGCACCGCACGCGAACACATTGCCAAGTCCGCAGACCTGATCGCCGCGATCCGACTGCCCGAAGGCAGTTTTCGGCGTGACGCAGGGACCGACGTCGTGGTCGATATCCTCTTCTTCCGCAAGCGCAACGCAGGTGAACCGGAAGGCGACCTTTCGTGGCTCGACCTGGAAGGGGTCCGGCCGGCTGCCGAGGACGAGGGGGCGATCCGCGTGAACAGGTGGTTCGCGCAGCATCCGGAGTTCGTGCTCGGCGATCATGCCCTGACCTCCGGCCCCTTCGGGGAGACCTATACGTGCCGGTCACGTGCTGGCGAGGGGCTCGACGCGGCGCTGACAGCAGCCATCGCGCTTCTTCCGGAAGGCCTTTATGACGGCGAGCCGACCGCCATTGACATTGATCTGGAGGATGAGCTTGCCGAGATCGTCGATCTCAGTCCCGACAATGCCAAGGTGCGCGAAGGCAGCTATTTTGTCGACGTCAGACATGGTCTCATGCAGGTTGTCGACGGCGAGCCTGTTCCGGTTCACGTGCGCAAGGCCCGCAGCGGCGAGGGAATTTCGGAAAAGCATGTCCGGATCATTCGCAAACTGATCCCGATCCGTGATGCCGTGCGCGACGTCCTGAAAGCCCAGGAACTGGACCGGCCGTGGCGCGAGCTGCAGGTACGGCTGCGCATCGCCTGGTCGAACTTCGTGCGCGATTTCGGCCCGATCAACCACACCACTGTCTCGATCATCGAGGATGAGACGACGGGCGAGGTTCGTGAGAACCATCGCCAGCCGAACCTTCTGCCATTTCGCGACGATCCGGACTGCTGGCTGGTCGCCTCCATCGAGGACTATGACCTCGAAACCGACACGGCCAGGCCCGGGCCGATTTTCTCAGAACGCGTCATCGCGCCCCCTTCCCCGCCCGTCATCACCTCCGCCGCCGATGCCTTGGCCGTCGTCCTCAACGACCGCGGACGCATCGACCTCGATCATATTGCCGAACTTCTTCATTGCGACACGGATGCGGCTCTCAATGCGCTTGGCGATACTATTTTCCGCGATCGCGCCGACGGCTCCTGGCAAACCTCCGATGCTTATCTCTCCGGGGCCGTGCGCACCAAACTTGCTGCCGCGGCAGCTGCGGCCGAGCTCGATCCCGCTTATGAGCGCAATGTCCGTGCGCTTCAGGCGGTGCAGCCGGCTGATCTCCGCCCGTCTGATATCACCGCCCGGCTGGGCGCACCCTGGATTCCGGCCGCTGATATCGTCGACTTCGTGCACGAGACGATGGGCGCCGAGATCAGGATCCATCACATGCCGGAACTCGGCTCTTGGACAGTCGAGGGGCGGCAACTTGGTTGGACGGCAGCCGGTACATCCGAATGGGGCACTGACCGCCGGCATGCCGGTGAGTTACTCGCCGATGCACTAAACAGCCGCGTGCCGCAGATTTTCGACGTGTTCAAGGACGCCGACGGTGAGCGGCGCGTTCTGAACGTCATCGACACCGAGGCCGCCCGCGACAAGCTCCAGAAGATCAAGCAAGCGTTCCAGAACTGGGTCTGGACCGATCCCGATCGCACCGACCGGCTGGCGCGGGTCTATAACGATCGCTTCAACAACATCGCCCCACGAAAATTCGACGGCTCGCACCTGAAACTTCCCGGCGCCTCTGGCGCCCTTGTTCTTTATGGGCACCAGAAGCGCGGCATCTGGCGCATCATCTCGTCGGGATCGACATATCTCGCCCACGCCGTCGGCGCCGGCAAGACGATGACCATGGCAGCCGCCATCATGGAACAGCGCCGGCTCGGTCTTATTGCCAAGGCGATGCTGGTCGTACCCGGCCATTGCCTGGCGCAGGCGGGGCGGGAGTTCCTGGCGCTTTATCCAAACGCCCGCATTCTCGTTGCCGACGAGACGAATTTTTCGAAGGACAAACGCGCTCGGTTCCTGTCACGCGCGGCGACCGCCACGTGGGACGCGATTATCATCACGCATTCGGCATTCCGGTTCATAGCCGTGCCGTCGAGTTTCGAGCAACAGATGATCCAGGATGAGCTCGAGCTCTACGAGGATCTGCTGACCAAGGTCGACAGTGAGGATCGCGTGTCGCGCAAGAGGCTCGAGCGGCTCAAGGAAGGCTTGAAGGAACGACTGGAGGCGTTGTCCACCCGCAAGGACGACCTGCTGACCATCTCGGAGATCGGCGTCGACCAGATCATCGTCGATGAGGCGCAGGAATTCAGAAAACTTTCCTTCGCCACCAACATGTCGACCTTGAAAGGCATCGATCCGAACGGATCGCAGCGTGCCTGGGACCTCTACGTCAAGTCTCGCTTCATCGAGACGAAGAACCCTGGCCGGGCTTTGGTTCTGGCGTCCGGCACGCCGATCACCAATACGCTTGGCGAGATGTTCTCGCTCCAACGCCTGCTCGGGCATGCGGCCCTCGCCGAACGCGGGCTGCATGAATTCGACGCCTGGGCCTCGACCTTCGGTGATACGACGGCGGAACTGGAGATCCAGCCATCAGGCAAATACAAGCCCGTCAGCCGTTTTGCTTCCTTCGTCAACGTCCCGGAACTGATCGCCATGTTCCGCAGCTTCGCCGACGTGGTGATGCCTGAGGATCTCCGCGACTACGTCAAGGTGCCTGATATCTCGACCGGCCGCCGGCAGATCCTGACGGCCAAGCCGACACAGGCCTTCAAGAATTACCAGACGATCCTCGATGCCCGTATCAAGGCGATCGAGATGCGCGAGGGACCGGCGCAGCCCGGCGACGACATCCTGCTCTCCGTCATCACCGACGGTCGCCATGCCGCCATAGATCTCCGCCTGGTCGACGCGGACAATGACAACGAACCGGACAACAAGCTCAACATGCTGGTCCAGAACGCTTTCCGCATCTGGCAGGAGACCGCGCAAAGCACGTATCTCCGCCCCGACGGCAAGCCTTTCGATCTGCCGGGTGCGGCGCAGATGATCTTTTCGGATCTCGGCACCATCAATGTCGAGAAAAGCAGGGGCTTTTCCGCCTACCGCTGGATCAGGGACGAGCTCGTCCGCATGGGCGTTCCGGCATCCGAGATCGCTTTCATGCAGGACTACAAGAAGTCGGAGGCGAAGCAGCGCCTGTTCGCCGACGTCCGTGCCGGCAAGATCCGCTTCCTGATCGGCTCGTCGGACACAATGGGTACCGGCGTCAATGCGCAGCTCCGTCTCAAGGCGCTGCATCATCTCGACGTCCCCTGGCTGCCTTCGCAGATCGAGCAGCGCGAGGGCCGGATCGTGCGTCAGGGCAATCAGCATGACGAGGTCGATATCTTCGCCTATGCCACCCAAGGTTCGCTAGATGCCTCGATGTGGCAAAACAACGAACGCAAGGCTCGCTTTATCGCGGCCGCTTTGTCCGGCGACACCTCGATCCGCCGGCTGGAGGATCTCGGTGAAGGGGCGGCCAATCAGTTCGGCATGGCCAAGGCGATTGCGAGTGGCGACGAACGCCTGATGCAGAAGGCAGGGCTGGAAGCCGATATCGCTCGCCTCGAACGGCTGCGCGCCGCCCATGACGACGACCAATATGCCGTGCGCCGGCAGATTCGTGACGCCGAACGCGATATCGAGATCTCGAAGCGGCGGATTGCGGAAATCGGCAAGGACATCGGGCGCCTCATTCCGACCGCGGCCGAAGCCTTTGCCATGACTGCCGTCGGCGAGGCTTTCAACGAACGGAAAGCCGCCGGTCGCGCCTTGATGAGGGAAATTCTCACTCTCGTTCAGCGCCAGCAGGAAGACGACAGCGTCATCGCCTCGGTCGGGGGCTTTGACCTCGTCTATTCCGGCGAGCGGTTCGGCAGGGACGATGGGTATCGCTACACGACCCTTCTCCAACGCACTGGAGCCGATTACGAAATCGATCTGCCGGTGACCGTGACGCCGCTTGGCGCTACCTCCCGCCTCGAGCACGCGCTCGACGGTTTTGACGAGGAGCAGGAACGCTATCGCCATCGCCTTCATGACGCCCAGCGGCGTCTCGCCTCCTACCGCTCGCGCGAGGGCGGCCTGTTTGCATTTTCCGAAGAACTCGCCGAGCAGCGCCGGCAACTACGAGACGTCGATCAGGCATTGGCAGCCGTGGCACGCGAGGAGGGTTTGGCCCACTCGGAAGCGGCCTGAGGTCTGACGCCATTTGCCTGACCTCCATCCGCGGATTTTGGAAGCGCTGCAGCATTCACATAGCTGCAGTGCACAAAAAGTGTTTTCCAAGTGGTCAAAATTCGAGCATAGTGCACACAGCTGATGCACATGGCGGCTTTCCTCCCAGTTCCGCCGCAGCAGCTGTTCCCCTCTGGAGGTTTATTGACCTTCACACTTCATGGGCCGCGGTTTCCGCTGGCCCATTTTTTATCTCCCATCTATCCCGATCGACATCCAGTCGCTTGCAAGCCGATGCGTTTTTGCAGGCCGGCGGCGTCAGCCGCCGAAATGAGAAGCAGGCAAGGGAGAAAAGGAGGAAGAGGGAGATGAACCGGTCGCAGAGCAGTCGGCTGGTCGCCGCTTCCGCTCAACCGCCGCCTCCGCATCCCGGCCACTCGCCCTTCGCAGGGCTGTCAGCCCCGCTCGTCCTTCGCGGCAGCAATGCTCGGCCGCAGTTGCACCCGGCCGCCTGCTCCGCGGTCCGGGAAGTGTCTTCGAAAAGAATGAAGACGCGAGAAGGGCAGGCAAAGGGCCGTGTCCAATCCCCGAGAAGGAGTATCCCATGCAACTGATGAAGGTCGATCCGCGTGCGCTGAAGGACAACCCTGACAACACGCGCCAGTCGAAGTCGACGCCGCAGGCCGACGCTCTGCTATTGGCGACGATCAAGGCCGTCGGCGTGATCCAGCCGCCAGTCATTTTCCCGGAAGGCGGCGGCAACGGTTACGTCATCGAAGCCGGTCACCGGCGCACCCGCATGGCGATCGCCGCCGGTCTCGAGGAAATCGACGTTATCGTCGTCGAGGCGGCCAATGACAACGGCGCCATGCGCTCGATGGTCGAGAACATTGCGCGCGAGCCGCTCAATCCGGTCGACCAATGGCGGGGCATCGAGCGGCTGGTCGCGCTCGGCTGGACCGAGGAGGCGATCGCGGTGGCGCTCGCGCTTCCCGTCCGCCAGATCCGCAAGCTTCGTCTGCTCGCCAACGTGCTGCCTTCCATGCTCGACCAGATGGCGAAGGGGGACATGCCCAACGAGCAGCAGCTAAGGACGATCGCGGCCGCATCGTCCGAAGAGCAGAAAGAGGTCTGGAAAGCCCATAAGCCCAAAAAGGGCGACACGGCGGCCTGGTGGCAGATCGCCAACGGCCTCTCGAAAACCCGCATGCATGCCCGCGACGCAAGTTTTGGCGACGATCTTCGCCTCGCGTACGGTATCGAGTGGGCCGAGGACCTGTTCGGCCCGGCCGATCAGGACAATCGCTACACCACCAATGTCGAAGCCTTTCTCGGCGCCCAGCAGGAGTGGATGGCGAGCAACCTTCCGAAGAAGGGCGCAATCGTCGAGGTCAACAATTGGGGCCAGCCGGAACTGCCCAAGAAGGCCGAACGCGTCTACGGCAAGCCGGCCAAGGGCGATTGCACCGCGATGTATCTCGATCGCGACGGCAAGGTGCAGAGCGTCCACTACCGGATGCCGGAGCCAAGGAAAACCGATGGGCGACCCGGTCCAGCCGGTGGCGCTTCGACGGAGGCCGACGACGACACCGATGTCGTCGGGAAGACCAGGCCCGAGGTCACGCAGAAGGGCCAGGACATGATCGGTGATTTCCGTACCGATGCGCTGCATGAGGCGCTCGCCCGGACGCCGATAGAAGATGACATGCTGATGGCGCTCCTGGTCATGGCCTTCGCCGGCACCAATGTTCGGGTCGATTCCGGCGCCAACGACACCGTCTTCGGGCCGAAGCGTTTCCAGCGTCATGTCGCGCGCCTCTATTCCGCGGATGGACGCTTGTCGTTCGATATGGACAGCGTGCGTGTCGCCGCCCGCTCCGTTCTCATCGACGTACTCTCATGCCGGCGCGGCATGTCGAACAGTGGTGTCGTCTCGCGCATTGCCGGTGACGCGATCGGCGCTGACGGTTTCCTTCCGAACATGGGGACCGAGGATTTCCTGCTTTGCCTGTCGCGTCAGGCGCTGGAAGCCGCTGCCAAGTCGGTCGATCTCGTCCCGCGGTCGCGGGTCCGCGAAACCCGCGCGGCACTCGTCGATCACTTCGCGGCCGATGCTGCCTTCGTCCTTCCGGCGGCGCTGTTTGCGCCTGACCCGAAGGACATCGCAGATCTCATGAAGCACGCCGATGATCTCGTCGGCGACGACGGCGACGGTGCGCAGGGCGAGAGCATCGGCGCCGACGGGTTCGATCCAACGGCGACGGGACATGACGATCTCGTCACCGACCCGGTGGGTGATGCCGCCTCCGACGAGGAGGAAACCGCCTACGGGATCGCGGCGGAATAGCCGCCGCCCCATCCTTCGCCGATTGATCTTCCGCCGCCGGTCGTCCCGGCGGCGGTTTCGTTTCCATCACCCGCAAAAAACATGAAGGAGGATGCGGTGTCCGCGTCTCTGATTTATGATCTCGCCCCGATCGGCTCCGTCGTCGGCTGGTCCGATGGTAGCCCACGACCGCCTGAGCGCCACAAGAAGAAACTGTCGGCTTGGCGAACGCGCAATAGCCAGGGTCGGCTGATCCGCAAGGAAGGCAAGCGCGGCGTCGGCAATACCAGTCTGACACCGTGTTTCACGCTGCATGAAGGCGATCTCGGCGCAAATGGCATCATCACCATCCGTATCCACCGGACCTTCTCGCTCGATAGCGGCCTGACATTCAAAGTTGTCGAGCGTCCCGCCCTTGGATCTGTTCGCATCTTCGATCGCCCCGGCGCCAATGCCGAACTCGTCCACCTGGGGAACAATCGGCAAGCGGCCGCGGAATGGCTCAGCCGGCATGGATATCCGCATGCGATTCTCGAGGAGGTGACGGCCGACGAGGTCGCTGCCGATCACATCGAAGGGAGAACCGCAGCATGACTATGCTCCCTTCGCAATCCTTCGAAGTCTCCGCCCCTGACGCGTCAGGGGCGGAGTTCGGCAGAAGCGCCGACGGCATGGCCGTCGCGCGTGTCGGCGATCTCGTCTTCGCCATGGTTCCCGCCCGGGATGGCCAGTATTTACTTGCCAGTGCTTGGCGCGCGTCACGGCCGCTTGCCGAACTGAAGCGCGATGATTTCTATTCGCACCACGGCTCTGTCGAGGGCGAAGCCGCGTTCCGTAACCGCATGATAGAACAGGCCGGGCACAGCCGCGAACTGCGGCTACTATCCCGCCAGACCGTCCGGGTGACCTGCAGCACCCCATGGGGGCCGTCGCAGGGCGCCACCGTCTACGCCGACGGAATCGTGTGCCATACGACGGCAGGGCATGGTGGCTTCAGGCTCTCCGACGCCCGCAATGCCAAGGTCCACCCGATGCTCAGGACAGATGGCGGCTGGTATGAAGAGGACGCCGCCTGGGCAATCGTTGCGCTGACCTTTCCGGACCTGTTCACGACCTATGAGCGCAACTGCGCCGACAAGACGATCCGCGACAGCTGGCCAGATGCCTGGGAAGCGATCTTCGATCGGTCGCTCGCACCGGGTGAATCGTACGAGAGGGATGCCCAGGCATTCGCACGGGAGCATGCCGGTGACTGGATCGTCACCGCGGCACTTCGTTCGGACCATCACACTGGTATGACCGAGGTGATCGCCACCATCGGCGGCATGCGCGGCGAGCGAGTGGAAGAGCGCCGCTTTCTGATGCCAAGCGACGAGTATGCGGCCGGCCGTTTCGGCTTCGTCATCGATGAGGCACGGCATGCCGCCTATGAGGGTCCCTCCAGCTTTGTCGCTTGGCGTGGGAGGGCGTCGTAATGTCCAATCCCGAGCAACGCGCCGCGCAGTTTACCAGAATGGAATCAGCGCGACGGCAGACCCAGCACCAGCTCGATTTGATCGACCGGCAGATCATGCGACGCATGACCACAATCATTCCCCAGCTTGGTCGCCGTCAGTGCGGATATCGTCGCGGCAAGGCGCCGGAGCCAGGCGCCTTCCTCGAACGCTACCGGTCCAATCTTGCAGCGATCACCGCCGAGCGTCAGCCGGAAATCGATGCGCTTTCGAGAAAACTCGCCCGACAGGATGCGGCAATCGCGGCGCTGCGGGCGAGAGCCGGGTCCGACGGCACAGTCGTGGCCGCTACCGGTCCGGGAGGCAGGACGCCATGAGCACGATCGGAGACCTGGAGCGAAGAGCAGGCATCGGCGCATCACCGGCGGAGCGCACCGCTTTCTGGCTGCAGTTCCATCACCTCGAAGGCGAAGCCTGCCTCAATGCCGGTGTCGCCGAACTCAGGCGGCTGATCGCTCAGAGGGAAGCACGGCCGGATCCCAGACCGAAAGTGCGCGCCGTTCGTCTCTCGCGCGAAACCCTGCCGCCTTTGACTCTGGAACAGGAAGCAGCACTTCAGGCCTATGCCGCCAAGCATGTCCGCGGCGCCTCGCAGTCCCCAATCCAAAACAACACCAAGGAGGCAAAGCCGATGGTCTCGGGCATCACAACCTTCGCCAAATCGGTCGAGCAGGCGATCGAGGACAAGGTCGCCGCCGATCCAGGATTGAAGAAGCAATGGGAGGAGGTCTCGACCCGCTTCCACCTCGTCTACGCCCAGCCGGAAAGCGCGTTCAAGGCCGTCAACGTCGACGCGATGCTGAAGGACGAGGCCGTTGCGAAATCCACTCTAGCCAAGATCGGATCGGAGCCTGAACGCTTCGGCGCGCTGAAGGGCAAGACCGGGATTCTCGCCAGCCAAGCCGGCAGACAGGAGCGAGAAAAGGCGCAAACGAATGCGCCGGCGCTGGCCCGCAACCTTGAGCGCTATCTGCGCCAGCGGGCGGAGGCGGAACGGAAGTTCGAGGTCGAAGAACGCGCTGTACGTCTGAAGGTCTCGATCGATATTCCCGCGCTGTCGCAAAGTGCCAAGCAGACCCTCGAGCGCGTTCGCGATGCGATCGACCGCAATGACCTCCCCGCCGGCCTCGAATATGCGCTTGCCGACAAAATGGTGAAGGCGGAACTGGAGGGTTTCGCCAAGGCGGTAGCGGAACGTTTCGACGAGCGGACCTTCCTGTCTCTCGCCGCGAAGGACTCCAATGGACAGACCTTCAATGCCGTCACGTCGGGAATGACGCCCGGACAGAAGGCCGAGGTGCAATCGGCTTGGAATTGGATGCGGACGGTGCAGCAACTCGCCGCGCATGAGCGCACGACCGAGGCGCTGAAACACGCGGAGACAATGCGTCAGACGAAGAGCCAGGGGCTCTCGCTCAAATGAAAGCACCCGTGTTTGCGTTCGGTACGCGAAGCGCTCAAAGGACCCATGCAGTCGTGCTCTTGGCCTTGGCGGCATCCGTCGTTGGCGGCGGTATTGCTGCCGCAATCGTCGGCGGTTTTCGCATCAATTTGACACCGAGCGAACCCCTCGGCCTCTGGCGTATCGTGGCGCTCGATCGCCCGGCAGCTCGCGGGGATCTCGTTTTCATTTGCCCTCCGCAAACGGTGGCGATGGTGCAGGCGAGAGAGCGTGGTTATCTCCGGTCCGGAACCTGCCCAGGCGGCGTTGCGCCGCTCATCAAGACCGTCGTCGCCGTTGCCGGGCAGCATGTCGAAATCGACGCCGACGTGACGATCGATGGACGCCGGATCGCGTTTTCCGAATTGGCTGAACGGGACGGCAACGGCCGGCCAATGACGTCCTATCCCGGCGGGGTCGTGCCTGACGAAAACGTCTTTCTCCACTCACCGTTCAGGGGCTCGTATGACTCCCGCTATTTCGGCCCCCTGCCCGCCTCAGGGATCCTCGGCCTGGCGCAACCGGTGCTCACCTATGCGCCATGAGCACCTTCAGCCAGGCGCATTGATCGCCGTCTCAATCGTCGCCGGTACGGTGGGATGGAATGGCTACGTCCTACTTCTTCCAGTCGCGTTTGCATTTCCGGTTCTCTGGGCGCTGGCGCGAACGAGGCGGACGGCAGCGATCATCTCGGCTGGTTACTTCCTCGCTGCATCCCGTGCATTGCCACAGGGCGTAGCGACCTTCTATTCGTCGGATCTTTGGCCGGGATTATTTCTTTGGCTCTGTGCGTCCGTTGGCTTCGTCATCGTGCATGCCGTCCTCTGGACAAGGAAGACGGGTGCTCGACCGTGTCGCTACCTCCTGGCAGCGGTTCTGATGGCCATGCCGCCATTCGGCATCACCGGCTGGGCTCATCCGATTACCGCAGCGGGCGTACTATTTCCGGGATGGGAATGGTGGGGACTGGCTGCTGCGACAGCCGGCCTCATGGGCCTCGTAACCCGCATGTGGCCAGCTGTCGCGCTTGTCCTGGCAGGCTTTTGGATCTGGTCCGCCGCAACCTGGGAGGAGCCGAGGCTACCGGAAAGCTGGCAGGGGGGCGATCTCGAACTGGGCGCGTCGCTCGGTCGCGACGTCAGCTTTGAGCGTCACCGTGATTTGATTGTCACGGTGAAGGATCGGGTGGTGGGCGGCGCACGCACCATTGTTCTTCCTGAAAGCTCCCTGGGCTTCTGGACGCTCACCGTCGAACGGTTCTGGGTGCAAGCTTTGAGAGGAACTGACGTCACCGTCATCGCCGGCGCAGCCGTCATCGATGCGGGCGGATACGATAATGTTCTGGTCGCGATCTCCGGCGATGGCGGGAGGACCCTCTATCGCGAACGCATGCCGGTGCCAGGTTCGATGTGGCAGCCGTGGCGGGCGTTGCTCTCTCAGAGCGGCGGTGCGCGGGCACATTTCTTCGAAAATCCGGTCGTGACGGCCGCCGGCCGTCGGATAGCGCCGCTGATCTGCTACGAGCAACTGATCGTCTGGCCGGTCCTGCACGCCATGCTTGAGGATCCTGATCTCATCGTCGCAGTCGGCAACGGCTGGTGGACGAAAGGGACATCCATCGTCGCCATTCAGCGCGCGAGCGCCCAAGCCTGGGCGCGGCTCTTTGCCAAGCCAATTGTCTTTTCCTTCAACACCTGATTGCCCAAGGAGACGTCATGCTCGACGCGGCCCTCATTCAGAAATGCGCCGACCCTTCTTTGAAACCTGCGATCGTCGAACAGTTCGTGACCGCTGCGGGCTCGAACGACCCATTGTCCGTCACCGTCAAATCCGGTGGCCGCTTGATCCTCGTTCCGAAGGCGACAACATCGGACGAGGCGATGGCGATCATCCGGCAGTACGTCGGCCAGGCGGTGGTTCGCGTCGGTCTGACGCAGTTTCCCGCCGGCATCGGGATCAAGGATGTCGCCGATCTGAAGCCCGATCTCGTCGATCCTTGCGAAAACCTTCGCAAGGGGACGGCGATGTTCGCGAAAGTCTTGCGCATCGTCGCCAAATGGTATGGCAATCCGAAAAGCGATGAGGTTTTCCCGCAGATCTTCGAGGACGCTGTCTATGCCTGGAAGACCGGGGAATTCGAGGGCGTGAGCGTTTTCCAGGCGCCCGATCCAGGGGGCTCAGTCGTCAATCAGCGTGAGCCGATCGACAGCGGGGGAACTGATGACGCACCAGACGACGCTTCCCTGCCCACCGACCACGAACCTCAAGATGAGAGGGAAGTTGGCGCAGCGGGAATGCGGATCGATCTTTCGCGTATCGGTGGGCAAAAGTAGCTGCCCAACTTCGTCCAGGATGATCGGGCGCGATCGGAGCCTGGCGTTGCGGATCTATCGAAGGCGAGCCGGCGACCGTGAAAAATGCTTCATGCTCGCCCACCGGCTCTGGCCTTCCTATATCTTTCCTAACGATTGCATGATCATATCAAAGGGCGTATCGCCTGCTTCGAACAGAGGAAAACGGTGCCCAAGGTCAATCCATCGATCCTGCGTTGGGCTCGCGAAACCGCGGGGCTCACTCTCGAGGATGCCGCTGAAAAAGTCGGTCTCGGCGAGGCTCGCGGCGTTGCGGGCAGCGATCGCCTGGCCATGCTCGAGGCTGGCGATAGCGAGCCGACACGGCCGATGCTTTTGAAAATGGCGGCGCAATATCGCCGACCCCTATTGACGTTTTATTTGGCAGAGCCACCGGCGGTGGCCGCGCGCGGCGAAGATTTTCGAACCCTGCCGGCTGAGTTCGCAAAGCGCGATGCGGCCTTGGTCGACACGCTGCTGCGTGAAGTGCGCGCGCGGCAGGAAATGGTTCGAGCCGTGCTCGAAACCGAGGACGAGGCCACCCCGCTCGATTTCGTCGCGTCGTTTGATCAAAGCCAGGGCGCCGAGGCATTGGCGAGCGCCATTCGGACGCGCCTTGTGTTCGAATTGAAGACGTACCGGCATGGAAGCGGCCGCGGAACGCCCAAGGGTTTTGCCTATCTTCGCGAGCGGGCCGAGGCGGCCGGCATTTTCGTGCTGCTTATCGGCAACCTTGGCAGTCATCACAGCACCCTGAATGTCGAACTCTTCAGGGGCTTTGCCTTCGCCGATTCCGTCGCGCCTTTCGTCGTGATCAACGATCAGGACAGCGAGCAGGCGTGGTCATTCACGCTTCTGCACGAGCTTGCGCATATCTGGCTCGGTCGGACCGGTGTCAGCGGGGGACGGCCGGCAAGCGCGATCGAGACGTTCTGCAATGATGTTGCCGGGCGCATCCTGATGCCCACGGCGGAAATCGTGCAGGAGCCTTCGCTCGTTGGGGCGTCGCAGGAACAGGTGATGGCGCGGATTTCCGCAATCGCGGATGCTCGGCAGGTCAGCCACTCCATGGTGGCCTACAAGCTCTATCGCGAAGGCATCATCGACCAGGAAACATGGTCCGCGGTCACCACGCTGTTCCGCCAGCAATGGCTGAGGAACCGAGCCGCGCAACGAGATCGCGCCAGGGAAAACGAGGGCGGGCCAAGTTACTATACGGTCAAACGCCATAAGCTCGGCAATCGGCTCGTCGAACTCTCCCGGCGAATGCTGGCGGAGGGCGCCTTGTCGCCTTCGAAGGCCGCCGCGATCCTCGGTGTCAAAGCCAGCAACGTCTACTCCCTTACCGATAGCGCGGCGTAAGGAGAAGCCGTGCATCTCCTCGACGCAAACGTTCTGATCACCGCCCATAATCTGTACTACCCGATCGGCCGGTTTCCGGAATTCTGGGATTGGTTGGTCCATATGGGCGAGGCCGGCGAGATCAAAGTTCCTGTGGAGATTCTCGAAGAAATCACCGAGGGCTCGGAAATCGGTCGCTGGCTGAGCGAAGCTGAGAACTACAGTGTTCTGCGGCTGGACGAAGATGTCGACCCGGCCTTGGTGCAAGCTGTTATCGAGAAATACGCTCCCGACCTGAACGACGCTGAGGTCATCGAGATCGGGCGGGATCCGTTTCTGATCGCCTATGCGATGGCGCTGCCCGCCGATCGAATCGTTGTGACGGTCGAGGCTTCGAAGCCAAGCGCAAAGCGCGCAAATCGCCGCATCCCCGACGTCTGCAAGGATCTCGGTGTCCGGTGGTGCAACAGCTTCGAAATGATGACGGCGCTGAACTTCACGACGGCTTGGCGATCCCGAGTCTGACGTTCGTGTGGGTAATGTCAGCCCGGATTTGTCTCCGTCAGGAATTCTCTTGGATCGACAGCCAGCGCTTGGGAGATCTGGCCCAGAACGGTGATCGTTGCAGACATCTCGGCGCGCTCAATGGCACCGATATGGCGCGCGCTTAGGCCCGTGAGATGCGCCAATTCTTCCTGCGTCAGTTTCTTGCCATGGCGTATGCGACGCAAATTCCTCGCCATGACCTCGTTGAGATCCATGACGTCAGCGGAAACAGAATCGGAATTATTGTTCTAGGAACTATAGTTCCGATTCGACAAAGCTTATGATATTGCCGGTCGTCGGATGTTTACTCTTCCAAGAGGATCGTCTGACATAGGAGCCAAGAGGCGCGCGCGAATACGGCGCAGTCGTGCCAATCCATCGATCTGGGAAGGAAAAGAAATGCAAGATGCGGGTTCCTCGCAAGCCGGAGGAGACCAGAGGAAACCTCGATACGATTTGATGGACAAGGCGGAATTGGAGACGCTGACAGTGGCCGCCATTCGCCAACATCGCCGTCTGCTTGCCGCCGATCAGGCCGTCTACGAGGAGTGGATACGCGCGAGCGAGGATCCTACGATCGCCAGTTCGGTTCTGGAGACGCTCCAGGAAGAGCATTTTGCGCGCCAAACAAGGGCCGCAGCTCAGCAGGACGCGCTTTCGGATATGCTCGACGCACTCGGCTTCGTGCCGGAAGTACCGGTCGATGACGATGTCAGCTAGCTGGGAGGCAGCAAACCCCGATCCTTGGCGATCGCCACAAGATGCGGCACCGACTCGGCGCCGAGCTTGCCACGCGCCTTATCGAGATGGTGCTGCACAGTCCGGAAAGCGATGCCGACCAAATTGGCGGTTGTAAGCGTACTCTTTCCTTTTGCCGCCCAGATCAAGCAGTCCATTTCACGCGGCGACAGCGCCTGCTTTGGATTGAGCGTGGTCTTGCCGCCGATCATCTTCAAGCGATAGTGGATCATCATCACCAATTGCACCGCCTTTTTCGGGTCGAAAGCGACCGGCACTTCCACATTCCTTTCGGAGGATGCGAAGGTCAGCATCATCGATGTTCCGTAGCTGCCTTCCACGGGAATGGTCATGCCGCAACGGATTCCGTGCTCGATCGATTCATTGCGAAACTTTCTGAGCTCAGATGAGCCGCGCGGTCTCCAATCGTCCGCCGTCCAGAAGAAGATATCGCCTTTTCGTTTTGCCTGCGTCACCACGGGATCGATATTGGAGTAATCGGCCGAGAGATAGGTGCGTTCCCATGGCTTTGGATAGGTGTTGAAGGTCTTGATCTGGGCGCCTTCCTTTTGAAGATAGGCAAACCGCTCGTAGCCGCAGGCCTCTGCGAAGCGCTTCATGGCACCTTTGATCGTAAGCTCGTCCTGCGCAGCTTCCAACATGTCGACGAGCGAGCGAAATTCTCCATCCACCAGCGTTTCTCCTGTCTTATCGACCTGTAGGTCGGTCATGATCTGGCACATCGAGACACTCGAACAGGCCTCGCCGCCCGGCGGCCAAGCCATAGCCACAATCAGCCACAGGCATCTCGACACAACCCACGGTGCCAGAGTAGCGCGGAGCAGTCCCTCTAGCCGTGTACGCCTAGCACTACCTGCGAAAAGACAAGTTTCAAGTCCCCTTGAACTAAAAAGATGACTAAGTCAGGAAAGTTATTGCGGGGATTGCAATGTTGCACCGGCATGCGCGGCATGTCGGTGGCTGAAATGGCGGCGAAGCTGTCGGACGATGTTCGTCAGTTTCTGCTGTAGGTCGACGGAAATATAATATCCTGGTCGACGAGCACGTTGAACTTGTAGCCGGGGCGGATCTGGATGGTCGGCTGCACATTCAGGTTCTTCGAGATGGTCTGCTCTGCGACCCTGCCAAAAGACTCCGCGAAGTTGCGGCGGGCCGCATCCGATGCGGTCTCCTGCGTCGCGAGCGTCGAGCTTTGCGGCATCGACATGTCGATCCCGGTTCCGATCAGCGCGATGAGCGCCGCAGAACTCCACGTGCGCCAGAGATGCCGATCGACCTTGTCCTTGAAGCCGCCATATCCTTCGGCTTCCGTACCGGCCATGCCGCCGATTTGCAGCGTTGCCCCATTCGGGAAGATGAGATCGGTCCAGACGACGAGGACACGTTCCTGGCCGAAAGAGACCTTGGAATCATAGCGGCCGAACAGTTTTGCCCCCTGCGGGATCAGAAGCCGGTAACCGGTGGCGCTGTCATAGACGTTCTGACTGACCTGCGCGGTGATCCGGCCGGGAAGGTCGGAGTTGAGACCCGTGACCAAGGTGGCGGGAATGACCGAGCCGCGCTTGAGCTCATAGGCTGACATCTGCGGCACGACCCGGTTCGGCAAATAGCCGAGGTCCTTGATGTCCTGGTTGAAGAAATCTTCCTTTGATGTCTGAGCGTTTGGATCGACATTCTGCCCGATCAGACCGGACTTCACGGCAGCGGCGTAAAGGTCCGAGGCGCTATTGGCAGTCGTCGCCTGCCGGTCGGACTCTCTGGAGGTGTTGGCTGCCTTGTCGATGTCGGAAATATCCACCTTCAACGGCGAGTCCAAAGCTGTCGCCCGCGCCTGGAGCCGGGCCATGCGCTGCCGTTGCGCTTCACGGATATACTGTTCGTCCTGCTCCCGTTTCAGGCGTGCCTTCCATTCCGCCTCCGATTCAAGTCTCGGGCGCCGCTCCTCTCGCTGGGTGGGTGTGCGATCAACAACGGCGGTTTCCTTCGCGACTTTCTGTTCGACGGCGGGCGTCGGCTGGAACACTTCGCGTTGTTCCGGATCGCCGATGATGCCGTCGGTGACACCACGCTTGAGCTGGTCGCCGAAGTTGGTTGCGGGAGCATTCGAGGCGCTGTCCAGATCGTTGTTCCGATTGAAAGGGAGACCGCGCCATGAAAGCCCGATGACGACGACGCCGACAAATAGCGCAACGATGATGATGGCGACGATGATTGGCAGACGGTTCAGACGGCGCATACCCTTCTGATCGTCGGCCTGGCCCGAGCTGCCCAGCTGCAGAGATTGCACCATGCTCGCCTCCCCTCAATTGCGCTGCATGATCGAGAGCGGGCTTGCCGGCACAGCACCTGCGGCCGTTGCCGTATACGCCCTGCCCAGCGCGATGGACGGCGTCGACAGCCTTGCAAGCACCTGGCCATCCACGCCGTCGATCGAATAGGCAAGCTCGACAGGTTTGACGTCTTTCTCGGCCTTGCCGTCGGTGATGACCGTATAGCCCCACCCTTTCAGCGCCGCCTCGAGCGCCGTAGCGAAGTCCGAAGCGTCCTTCTCCATCTTGATGGTCGTCGTGCCCGCGGGACCGATCTGCTCGGCAAGCCGGCTTGCCATGTCGCCGGCAATCGCACTTGCGGCGGGACCTGTGACAGTGGTGGGTGCCGAATTGGTCGTGAGACCGTCCTCGGCCGTCTGGCAGCTGGAAAGCATGGCGGCGGCGGTGATGATGATGGCGAGGTGCTTGCGCATGGTTCAGCCTCCCCGCCGGATGGTAATCTTCTGCTGCCGCCATCCGACGCCGGAGACGAGGATTGCTTTGTCGACCGCATAGTCGACGATCATCATGTCGTTCTTCATCCGGTAGTTGACGATGCGGTTCTGCCCACCACTGACGACGAAAAGAACCGGCGCATCCTGGCTCGAGACCGTTTTCGAGAATTGGATGTAGGTCTTGGCGCCGTCCGAATAGACCCGCTTCGGCTTCCAGGGCGCGCTGCCACTGATGGAGTAAGAAAAGTTCAGCTTGTCGGGCGCGGTTCCAGGAATGCCGCCGGTCTCCAGCCGGGAGTTGATATCGGCAAGCTTGGTCGAGACATCCTCCGGATAATCGAAGCCGACGCGGGCCATGTACTGGCTCGGATGCGATTTCAGCTGGACGTGATAGGTGCGCCGCGACGTCGTGACGACCATGGAAGTGACGAGACCGGCCTCCGAGGGCTTGACGATCAGGTGGATCGCCTGACCGCCGGTGGTGCCGGAGGTCGCGGGCTCCACCTTCCAACGAACAGTATCGCCAACCAGAACATCGCGAACGATCTCGCCACCTTGCAATTCGATATCGCAGACCTGCAGCGGCGAGCAGACGACCGACGGCTGCGTCTCGCCAAAAAGGAAGATGACTTTGCCATCGAGGCCAGTCGTCACCAGTCCCGATGTGCCACGCCATTTCCTGGAAATGTTCGTACCCTTCACCTCGTTGTTCGACATGCTCTGTGCTTGCGCACCGCTCACGAAGACGAGTCCGGCCAGGCAGCCGGCGGCTGCGAATATTTTTGTAATGTGCATTGAGAAATCCCCTGCCCTTAAAGCTGTGCTGTCCAGTCGAAATCCCGGACATAGAGGCCGATCGGATTGAGGCGGATGGTCGCCTCGTCCTGCGGCGCGGTGAGTGTCACCGTTGCGATTCCGCGAAACCGGCGCGTGCCGATTTCCTTGCCCTTGCGGTCGCGTTCGTATTCGGTCCAGTCGATCTGATAGGTCTGGTTCGACAGCGCCACGATGTTGTTCACCTCGATGGCGACGGTCGACGATTTCGCCTGTTCGAACGGCGAGTTACCGCGGAACCAGGCGTTGATCTTCTCGGTCGAGGGATCCGATGTTCGAAGGAGAGCGTAGGTTCGATCGATATACTGCTTCTGCACCACTGCATCCGGCGTGATCGAACGGAAGCTGGTGACAAAATTCCCGAGCGTCGCGCGCACCACCCGAACGTCGGCATATTCGATCTGTTGAGGATAGCCTGATGTCACCGCGGTCCCGAGTTTGTCGACCTCGACGATATAGGGAACCAGCTTGACCTGGGTGCTCAGATACATCGCATATCCAAAGCCGATCACGGCCATGGTCAAACCGAGAATGCCGACGATGCGCCATGCGGCGGCGGACCGAACGTAGGAACCGTATCGCTCGTTCCATTCCTGGCGCGCGGCAAGATAGGGGTTTTCGGGGGCGCGGTTCGCTGCCATCGATCGATCACTTTCTGATTGCGGTTAGTCTTTGCGTTCGGGAGGCGGTTTTAGCCCGCTATGCCCGCTGCGCGCCTGGTCGAGCTTGGCGTTAGCGAGACCGAGGATCGACCCGGCATAGGCGCCGGGAGAACCGATGGCCTTTTCCTTTGCAGCCGAGCCGGTCGCTTTTCCCGCGGACCCGATTCCTGCACCGAAACCACGAAGAGCCGCACCCGCAACGGATGACCCAGCAGCGCGAGCGGCCTGGGCAGCCGCAAAGCCTGCACCGGCCGCGCCGGTCGCGAGGAATCCTGCGCCCGTGGCGAACGATGCCGCCTGGCCGCCGTGCCTGATCGCCTCCATTCCGCCCGAAACGGACGCTCCTTGAACAACACCTTGAATGATGCTTGGCACATACATGGCGATGATAAAGACCACGACTGAAATGCCGGCAATGGCCAAGGTCGTGACGAATTGATCGGAGGACGCAGTCGGAGCAGTCGCCAGGCCTTGGAGGACTTGGGATCCGATCTTGGCGATCATCACGAGCGCCATCAATTTCATCCCGACTCCAAATGCATAGACTAGGTATCGGATCGCGAAATCCTTGGTATAGGATGAGCCTCCCAGCCCGAGCATGATCATGCCGGCGAGCAGCCCGACATACATCTCGACCATGACCGATACAAAAATCGCTGCCACAAGTGAGAAAGAGATGACGACAATCGCCATCGCCAGCACAGCTGCGACAGCCAGCGCATTGTCCTCAAACACGCCGAACTGTGCTTGTTGTGACATCTGCGAAGCGACCCGAATGCCGGCGTCGAAGACCTCGGCCGGCGACGCCGATCCGCCACCGGCGCCGATCTGGAAAAGGCTGTCGACAACGGCTCGGGCAAAAGAAGGCCCTTGGGTCAGGACGAACGCAAAAAAGCCGATGAACATGATGCGCCGGACAAGCTCGGCAAACCAGCTTTCAAGCGATGCTGCTTGGATTGCTAGCCAGACAGCAGCAATGCCAATCTCGATGGTGGCGAGAATCCAAAAGAGGGATTTTGCCGCGTCCATGATGGTGGTTTCCCATCCTTTCGCGGCGGTCGAAACCTGATTTTCTAGTTCGGTCAGGACTTGTCCCTGTTGCGCGAAGGCGGGAGCTGCAAAGACGAGGCAAAGGAGGCCTGCGATCAGGAACGATTGTTCAAGGGTACGCTTCACCATCTCGGGCGTATCTCCTGGCCGTCCGTTATCGGCGGCAGCTCCTTGCTCGAGCCAAAGAACCTCTCCCTGACGGCGCGTTGTTCTTCAGCGAGCGCAGGTTTACTGGATTCCCTGGAATTAACGATCAGTACCGTCGCCGCAGACGAAACAGCTGCAACAAGCACAAGGACGGCAATAACAACAGCTCGGCTCACCAGCGGGGCTCCATCTTTTGACCTTCGGGGATGCTCTTCACCTCAGCATTGAAGAACTTCTCTCGGCGGGCCTGTGCCAAGTCCTTGTCGGTCTGCTCAGTCTGAAGCCAGGTGCCCATCATGGTCATCTGCTGGGACACCAGGCCGCGAAGCTTCTGCATCTGTGCGACCTGCTGCGCGGCGATCTCGTGTCCGACCTGCAGAGCCTTCATCTGCCCGTCGGCGGTCTCGGACATGGACCGAAGCGAAGACATCGTGCCTTCTTCGGTGTCGAACTGATCGGCTGTCAGGCTCGCGGCCTTCAGCGTGCTGGCGATCGTGTCCCGGTTGGTGTCGGACCAGGTCTGATAGCTTGACGAAAAGCTCTCGGAGTTCGGCAGGTTGGTCTTGAGACTGGAATAGCTCTGGAAGCGCTGCTGCAGCACATCGTCGGCATTGCCCATGGAAAAGGAAATGCTCTGGCCCTGGTCGACGATGCTGCGAAGCTGGTTGAGATCGCTTTCGACCTGCCCCCACATATGCGATGGAAGCGTCGCGGTGTTCTGCAGCAGGTTCTGGTAGATATTGAGCTGGGTTTCGATCTGTTGCGCCAGCTGACTGATCTGGGTGAGCTGGTTCTGGATTTGCTCGCCAGATTGGCCAACAAGGGATACGAGCTCGCCATTGTTGAGAACCTGCGTCCATTCGGTTGCGGCCCCCGTGGCAGTTCCGGCATTTGCGGGCACAACAGCGCCAGCCGCCAATGCGACAGCCACCAGACCTGTAAGCAATCTATTCGAAATTGAGCAGCGATGCGGCATCGTGAACTCCTCTCGTTTGAAGCCAGTGGATCGGCCAATCGCGGCCGTGTTCGACCGTCAGCGCGCGGATGCGCTTCAGGTCTTCCTTGCCGGAGGCTCCGACAAAACTGAGCGCCACAGGGCCGAGCGCCATATCGAACAAGCGCCGGCCTTCCGGCGTGACGACGTAATATTCACGCTTGGGGGTGGCGTTTGAGACAATCTCGATCTGCCGCTCGTTGAAGCCGATCCGCTCGTAGAATTCGCGCGTCCCAGGCTCACGAGCGGCACCATTCGGCAGGCAGATCTTCGTCGGGCAGGATTCCTTCAGGACATCGATTATGCCAGAGCGCTCAGCGTCCGAGATGGACTGCGTGGCAAGCACGACGGCGCAGTTGGCCTTGCGCAGCACTTTCAGCCATTCGCGGATTTTGTCGCGAAACACTGGATGACCGAGCATCAACCAGGCCTCGTCGAGGACGATCAGGCTCGGTGGGCCATCGAGACGCTTTTCGATCCGACGGAACAGATAGGTGAGAACGGGCACGAGATTTCGCTCGCCCATATTCATCAGCTGCTCGATCTCGAAGGTCTGGAAGGCACCGAGGGTCAAACCGTCCTGTTCGGCGTCGAGCAACTGACCCATCGGTCCATCGACAGTGTAATGATAGAGCGCGTCCTTGATCTCGCGCATCTGAACGCCGCTCACAAAATCCGAAAGCGACCGGCCGGCTGCGCTGGCCATCAATCCGATCTGACGCGAGATAGCGTTGCGATGATCCGGCGTGATGGTAACGCCCTGCAGGGCGATCAACATTTCGATCCATTCCGTGGCCCATGCCCGGTCTGTATCGCTGGAGAGATCCGACAGTGGGCAGAAGGCCAGCGCCCTCCCCTCCTCATGCGCATCGCCCCCGATCTCGTAGTGATCGCCGCCGGCGGCGAGCGTCAGCGGCAGGAGCGAGTTCCCCTTATCGAAGGCGAAGATCTGGGCGCGTTCGTAGCGCCGGAACTGCGCTGCGATCAATGCCAGCAGCGTCGACTTGCCCGAACCGGTCGGCCCAAAAATAAGGGTGTGACCGACGTCGTCGACATGCAGGTTCAGGCGGAACGGCGTCGAGCCGCTGGCCACCTGCATCAGCGGAGGAGAGTTCGGCGGGTAGAATGGGCACGGTGCGACAGGGCTTCCCGACCAGACAGAGTTGAGTGGAATGAGATCGGCAAGATTGCTGGTGTTGATCAGCGGTTCGCGGATATTGCAATACCAGTTGCCCGGCAGACTGCCGAGAAAGGCGTCAGTGGCGTTGAGGGTCTCAATCCTTGCGCCGAAGCCTTCGGCCTGGATCAGCCGGCGGATTGCTTCGGCTTTCTCCCGCAAGGCTTCGCGATCGTGATCGAAGAGAACGATGACCGGCGTATAGTAGCCGTAGGCAACCAGCTGCGAGGAGGCTTGCGCGATGGCATCCTCGGTCTCGGCTACCATCGTCATGGCATCCTGGTCTACGGAGCGGCTTTGCGTCTGGAAGAGCTGATCGAAGAACGGCCGCACCTTCTGCTGCCATTTCTTGCGGGTGCGTTCGAGTTTTTGCCGCGCCTCTTGCGCGTCCAGAAAGATGAAGCGCGACGACCAGCGATATGTGAGGGGCATCAGGTCAAGGCTATTGAGAATCCCCGGCCAGCTCTCCGCCGGGAGACCGTCGATCGCCACGACGCCGAGAAAGCGGCTTTCGACCTTTGGGGTCAACCCATGCTCAAGCTCGGCGGTGGCGATCCAGTCGAGATACATCGGTGCATCCGGAAGCCGGATCGGATGGTTCTCGCCGGTGATGCAGAAGCGAACGAATTGCAGCAGCTCGTCGTAACGGGCGACCCGCTCCCCTCCCCGCTCGACAACCTCGAGCGTTTCCATCCGGCGTATAGACAGGGTATTGGCAAAATACTGCTCGATCTCGCGGACAGCGTTCTTGAAGACGAACAGCACCGTGTCCGCATAGCTCTTCTTGCGGCTCTCCTCGTCCGAGTAGATGTATTTGCTGAGGGCCGTCTTCTTGGACTCGAGCGGGCGATACGTGAGGACGAGCGCGTGCTTGCTTTCGAAATGCCCCTGCTCGCGCGCGAAATGCGCCCGCCGCTCGGCGTCGATCGCGCGTGTCACGACATCGGGGAAGTGGCCACGATCATCCGTCGGATAATCGAAGGTCGGAATGCGGACCGCTTCAACCTGGATCATCCAGCCGCTTCCGAGCCGCGACAGGATCGTATTGATCTGGCGCGAGAGTTCGTTGCGCTCCAGGTCGGTCGCGCTTTCGGAATCCGGGCCGGCAAAGTACCAGCCGGCCATCAGGCTCCCGTCTTTCAACAGGAGCACACCATTGTCGACCAGACCGGCATAGGGAACGAGATCCGCGAAGGATGGGCCAGTGGCCCGGAAGCGTCTAAGAGCGACCATGTCTCCTCCTCAATACCGACGCCACGGCGAGGAGGTCGCCTTGTAGTAATGGCGGTATGATATGTGGCGGACATAGACCTCCCGCATCAGCGGGTCTGCCTTTGCCATCATTCTCAAGAAACCAACGATGACGATCCAGATGGCAACGCCGAACAGGGCGGAGTATGCCGTCAGCACCACGAAAATAAGGATGACGGCAGCAAGCCCGGTGAGCAGCACCAGCTCCCGGTCCGCGCCCATCAACAGGTTCGGGCGCGATAGGGCACGGTGAATGCGGTTGCGTTGCAGTCCGGACAAGGCCTCAGCCATGTGCCCTCTCCCCTTCTCCGCTCGGATCGATGGACCTGGCTCGCTCGTCCGGCAGTCCGATCGACGCGCCGGTGGCGCCGAAAAGGCCAACGATGTTGGTCGCGCCGAGCAGGATACCGGCGACAAGCACCACATAGACGAGCCGCCGCGCGAAATCGTTGAGTTCGCCGCCGAAGATCAGCATGCCGCCGGCAATCGCCACTGCTGCAAGCGCGATGGCACCGGCAACCGGGCCGGTGATCGATTCCTGGATTTGTTGCAGCGGCCCTTCCCATGGGAGGCTGCCGCCGGAACTCGCGAGTGCGGGGGCAACCGACGCCAGGACGATGGGCACTGCAAGGAGCGCAGCGGCGATAGTAGCATTCTTAGGCGACATGGCGCGCCTCCTGTTCTTCCGTGAGCTCATCGGACTCGATTTCGTATTGGCCGTGTGCGTAGCGCTCGACCTGAATGACATCGCGAACGCGCCGACCCCTAGCCGTCCGTTCGATCGAGATGATGAGATCGACCGCCTCGCCGATCACCTCCTGCATCGGCTGTTGGCTGGCTTCGGCGGTCAGTTGCTCAAGGCGGCGGAGCGCCGACATTGCAGTGTTGGAATGGATGGTCGCGACGCCACCAGGGTGGCCGGTATTCCACGCTTTAAGCAAAGTGAGCGCAGCGCCGTCACGGACTTCGCCGACGACAATCCGGTCGGGACGCAGCCGCATCGTGCTCTTTAAGAGCCGCGCCATATCGACAGTATCGCTTGTGTGGAGAAGGACGGCGTTGTCGGCTGTGCATTGGATCTCTGCGGTATCCTCGAGGATAACGAGGCGGTCGTCTGGCGCCGACTTGACGATTTCGTTGATGACGGCGTTCGCAAGTGTCGTCTTGCCCGAGCCGGTGCCGCCGGAGATGATGATGTTGAGCCGAGACGAAATCGCGCTGCGGATTGTCAACGCTTGCTGCTCGCTCATCACGCCCGAGCGCACGTAATCCTCAAGTGGGATCAAGCGAGAGGCGCGACGACGGATGGTGAAGGCCGGCTTGGAGACCACAGGAGGCAACAGTCCTTCGAAGCGATGGCCGCCGATCGGCAGTTCGCCGGAGACGATCGGCTGCTCGTTATCGACCTCGGACTGGAGCGAATGCGCCACGGTTCCGATAATCATTTCAGCACTTGCGGACGACATTTCTCCGGCGGGTACAACGCCATGGCCGAGTCGTTCGATGAACAGTTTGCCGTCCGGATTGAGCATGATTTCGACAACAGTCGAATCATCGAGCGCGACGCAGAGCTGATCGCCGAGCGCCTCCTGAAGCTTGCGGACGAGTCGAGGATGAGAACGAAGCTGGTTCACGGTTTTCTCCTTATGCTGCCTGACCCAGCGGACCATTGAATTGCGAGCGATAGCTGGACGGGCGGAGCCTCAGAAATGTTTCTACGTTCACCGGAAGGATCCCGGCGATGGCTGTAGTCACGCCGATACGGCTCGGATCGCCGATGCGCTGAAGCGGCCAGCCGACACGACCGAGAATGCGTTCGAACCGCAGGTCGGTCACCGTCACGATCTCGGTGATGCCGTTTGCGAGGCACCACTCGGTGATGCCGGCAAACATCGTCAGCGTTGCCTCATGCACTGAGCCTGCCCCCCTGCCCTCTTCAAGGGTCGTATCCACGCAGAAGCGGGAGCTCTCGATCATTGCAGGGTGTGCGTTCAGTCCGTCGCTCGGTAGCAGCGACGGAAAGATGTTCGTCACCATCGTCGGGCCAACGGCCGGCAGAAGCCGCGCGCAGCCGCTCACGTTGCCGAGGTCGGAGACGGCCAGGATGTAAGTGGGGTCAAGAGTATCGAAGCCGTCCGATTCCTCGCCATATACGACGTTGACCTCCCAGCCCAACCGCTCCGCGAAGACGCGAGCGCGTAGCTGGTGATGTTGCTGGATGAGCCGAGCTTCGTGAACATTCCGCGGTTTGTTGAGCGCGAAAACCTGCATGAATTTCTCCGTCGTCGTTGATCGGCTGAGAAGTCAGCATGGAACGGTACTGCGCGGTAGTTGGAGGATCATGCAATGACTGGCGAGTGAGTCGCTCCATGATGAGCGCCTTGTTTGCGGAAATCATGCCTCGTCGCCCTTAACGCGGTCGGCAAGTTTTGCAGGATTCACAGATAAACAGATAGAGAACGCCGCAGAACCTCTGGCTTGTTAACTCACGATTATTAAAGGAAAATCGGGCGGGATCGAATTTACCTGCGCGATGGCGTTAACCTCTTGTTAACCTTAAATGTCTTGCGGCTAGGTGGGAATCGGGAGATAGTTTCGCAAATGATGGCGTTCTAGCCATTTTTTCGAAAGTGTAGTCCTCCGGGGAATTAGTTCGCGAAATGACCAACATGTTGCCCAACAGATTTGATATCGAGATCGCCCAGCAAGGGGCGAAGATCTCAGGTGCGTTGCACATGTTGCGCAGCCAGCAGTATCCGCCGGACGCCCGCAAGGGACTGCGCAAGTTTCAGCTTGCGGAGGTTGCCGACTTCATGGGAGTAACCCAGACTCATCTCAGGCAGATCCATGCCGATGGCAAGGGGCCTGAAATAGAATCGGTTGGCGGACGCCGCTATTATACCGCCGATCAGATGCTTGAGCTCCGTGATTATCTTGAGGCCAACAAGAAATCCGACAAGAGATACTATGTTCCTAAGCGCAGAGAGGGCGAGCCGATGCAGATTGTGTCGGTGGTCAACTTCAAGGGCGGAAGCGGCAAGACCACAACGGCCGCACATCTTGCACAATATCTCGCCCTCACCGGGCATCGGGTGCTCGCGGTCGACCTCGATCCCCAGGCATCCCTGACCTCCCTCTTCGGGATCCAGCCGGAGCTTGATGATACGGCGTCTCTATATGAGGCTCTTCGCTTTGACGACGAGCGCAAGTCGATCGCCGATGTCATCCAGCCGACCAATATTCCCGGACTGGATGTCGTGCCAGCAAACCTGGTTCTTCAGGAATACGAGTATGACGTGCCGCTGGCGATCTCTTCCAAGAAAGGTGAGGACGGCCGACTGTTCTACATGCGGATCGCCAGCGCTCTGAAGCAGGTCGATGACAAATACGATGTGGTCGTCATCGATTGCCCTCCTCAGCTCGGTTATCTGACCATTACCGCGCTCATGGCGTCGACCGGGATCCTCATCACCATTCATCCTCAGATGCTGGACATCATGTCGATGAGCCAGTTTCTGATGATGCTCGGCGGGATCATGGGGCCCGTCGCCGAGGCCGGCGCCGAAATGCGTGTTCAGTGGTTCCGGTACCTCATCACGCGATTTGAACCCACGGATATCCCGCAGGCTCAGATGGTCGGGTTCATGCAGTCGATGTTTGCACAGCAGATGCTGAGAAACCACGTATTGAAGTCAACCGCGATTTCCGATGCGTCGATCAAGAAGCAGACTTTGTACGAGGTCGAGCGGGGTGAATTCGTCCGGGCGACATACGACCGGGCAATGGAGAGCCTGAACGCAGCCAACGCGGAGATCGTCGAGCTCATCCACGGCGTCTGGGGGCGAAAATGAGAGGATTGTCAGCCGTTTTTTTTAACGTTTTGTTCAACGTCGTCAGTGGCTTGTCGGTGTTGACCGCAGGTTGGGAGGGAACTCATGTCCCGTGAAAATCCGTTCGCCAAACTAGATATGGCTTCGATCTCGGCAAATCAAACGCCGACAAAGCCAGGCTACGGAATGACCGGAGCTGCGAAGACAGTTGTTCGCTCCATCGAGGATATGGCGGAGAGTACCAAAAAGCTTATGGAGGGTGAGGTAATCGTGGACCTGGATCCGCGATTGATCGACGTGTCCTTCGTCGCCGACCGACTGTCAGATGACGGCGAGGAGTTTCAGGAACTGCTCCAGGCTATCAAGGAGTCGGGTCAGATAACGCCTATTCTTGTTCGCCCGAGCTCGACAGATGCCAAACGATATATGGTCGTGTTCGGCCATCGTCGCCTGAAAGTCGCTCGCGAGCTTGGAGTGCCGGTCAAGGCAATCGTTAAGAAGCTCGACGATATTACCTCCGCCATTGTGCAAGGACAGGAGAACGCGGCCCGTTCAAACCTGTCTTTTATAGAGCGCGCGTTCTTCGCTCAGAACCTGATTGCGTCAGGAATGACAAAGGAAACGGTTCGTTCGTCACTCGCCGTCGATGAGGCAATGCTCTCCAAGATGCTTGCAGTTGTCGAGGCGGTGCCCGCGTCAGTGATCCAGGCTCTGGGTGCATCTAAGAAGATCGGGCGCGACAAATGGCTCAGCCTTCGGCAACTGGTTCTTGCCCCTGCCCTGTCCAAGGTTGCAGTAGAGCATACGGGGTCTGCTAACTTTCAAGAGCTTCCTGAAGGTGAGCGGTTCGATGAACTCCATGACTACCTGAAGCGATACAAGGCCAAGTCAGCTGCAAAGAAGCCGAAGGCAAACGTCCCCGTCCGGGAATGGACCTCTACCGATCGCGCACTAAACGTGGTGATGAATTCGAAGGCAAAGAAAGTTGCCATCGAGCTTACGAATGTTGAAGCCAGGCCTTTCAGCGAATGGCTGTCTTCCCACATGGGTCGTTTGTACGAGGAGTACAAAGGATCGAAAACTGAAACAAACGGAGACTGAACCGCAAAAGAAAAAGGCCCCCAAACGGCGAACCGTGGAAGCCTCTCTCGTCATCTCTAGCAGGATCGAGAATCGCATTTCCCGGAATCACAGTCAAGAGTCTTGGCGCCGATTTGGTGAGCGGATTTCCTTTGCCTGAAGCAAGGTGAGTGAAAAATGCAGACGGGACATGTGACGACGCCCTTTGGGCGGCGGCCGATGTCGCTTGCCCTGGTCAGAGGCCAGATGGCGATCGACAATCCGCAGCCAGGCACGCGTATCGAAAAGTGGAAAGTGTTTCGTGACGTGTGCGAGGCACGGGAACGCCTGGGAATCCAGGACCGGGCACTTGCCGTCCTTGATGCCCTCCTGACCTTTCACCCTCACGCGGAGCTCGATCCGAGCCAGGGGTTGGTCGTTTTCCCATCCAACGCCCAGCTGTCCGTGCGTGCCCACGGAATCACCGAGACGACACTCCGCCGACAACTCGCGGCACTTGTCAATGCCGGCCTTATTCTGCGGCGCGATAGCCCGAACGGTAAACGTTATGCGCACCGCAACCGCGATGGCGAGATCGAGCAGGCTTACGGGTTTGACCTGAGACCGCTGCTGGCTCGTGCCATGGAGCTCGCCCTGATGGCGCAGGACGTCGCCGCCGAACGCGCTCGTTTCCGCCGCGCAAAGGAAGCCCTCACGATCTGCCGTCGCGATGTGCGCAAGCTGATCTCGGCTGCCGTGGAAGAGGGCGCTACAGGGAACTGGGAACGGGTGGAATCTGAGTATGTCAGTATTCTCGCCCGCCTCCCACGCTATCCGAACCGTGCGCAGGTCGAGATTACGCTCGACGAGATGGAGCTCTTGCGGGACGAGGTTCTCAACATCCTGGAAACACAGCTAAAAACTGAAGATATGTATGGCAATGCCATTCACAATGCCTGCCACATACAGAATTCAAATACCGAATCCATAAATGAAATTGAACCTAGCTCTCGAAAAGAGCAGGGCGAAAGCTTGGCGGATGAACCTCTGACGAAGAATGAGCCGAACGGAGGACCGAAGACGAAACCTGAGCCGATCAAGGCATTCCCGCTCGGAATGGTCCTTCGTGCCTGCCCGCAGATCGCTGATTACGGACCCGCCGGGCGCATTGAGCACTGGCGCGAGCTGATGAAAGCGGCCGTCGTCGTGCGATCAATGCTCGGCGTCAGCCCCTCAGCCTACGAGGAGGCCTGCAATGCCATGGGGCCGGAGAATGCGGCAGTTGCGGTGGCCTGCATTCTGGAGCGGTCGAATTTCATAACATCTGCCGGCGGATATCTGCGGGATCTGACCAGGCGCTCGGAGCGCGGGGAGTTTTCGCTCGGGCCGATGCTGATGGCTCTCATAAAGGCAAATGACGGCGGACATCGAAGGTCCGCCTGACACGGGACTGCGCCATTGACGACGGGCAAAACGCGATCGGCTTGTGGCGCTGGAGCATCAAAACTTGTCAGCCGTTTTTTTTAGTGATTTCCTATGGCAATACAGGTAGTTATCAGCGTTGACTATCGAATTCCTGCGAGGACCTGCAACAATGTGGAAGGCAAAGCAGAAACAGCTAGCGGTCGAGCAGATCAATGGTCATATCGCGAAACCCCATCCCTTGGTCGTCGGTCGTGCGCCTGAGAACACCGAAATGCTGTTCACGCCGGCCGAACTCTTCGGTGCTATGGCGCAGTGCTCCAGCAGAGCGAAGATGGACCAGCGTGCGGCTAGGGCTCAGGTTCAGATGTGCCGCCACCTTATCGCCAGACACGTAGATGACAAAAATGATCGTTTCGCATTGTTGGACACTGCCCGCACCCTCAAGGACTATGTCGGGAAGGTAATGACCGGCTTGGTTGGCGACGGTATTGCCTATCTGCAGATGGTTCGAGATGGCTATCGATGGGTAGATCATTTCGAAAACCACGCCGTTCATGGCAAGCCGCCGACCACCCGGTCACCCGACTATGTCTTTAGTCGCACAGGGGATCTGTTCGTCGCCCTTGCAGAGTCCAAGGCAACAAAGGGAGCTTCCAGGGCTGCTTTTACAAAGACTGTCAGGGACGGCTATTGCGAACAAGTCGAACCCTATCTGGGCCGCAAGATAGGCACCTGGATCGCGTCGCATGGTTATGCCGTCGGCAGCTGGATGAAGTCAGTGAAGAAGGCAGAGATATTCATCGACCACACGGTGAGTTCGGATCCGCCATCCGGTAACGACAAGGACCCTTCCGACCAGTCTGATCCCCGCGGAGTTCGGTTCGGCAGCTATTGCGGTGTCCTGACCCTCCTGTTCGGACCTGACATCGGAGAGGCGGCACGCGATCGCCGCTGGAGACCCTCGGAGCAGAACTTCACCACCGTTGACTGGCTTGGCCGGACGTGGATGGTCGGGGAAGACGCCGAGTGGGAGCCCTTGGTCGTCACTGCCGAAGATCATCTGATTTTCAAATCGGGACCGGTTCGATTTGTGAATGGTATGGCGCTGGATTTGGAAGTTGCTGGGCGTGTCTTTGCTTTGATCGAGTCGAGCGAAGGGGACCTGGATCTCATGGGAGAGCTTCCGGAATTCCCTGCCGATATCATCGAGGCAGCTAAGCGTTCCGGAGGCGCAGTCTTTCCGGACGGGTTTGCCGTTCTTGGTCGGGAGGGAGAGTTGAGCCACTATTCGCGGATATCGGTGAAGCCACCGTCGCAGGCCGCGACTGCCCTGGTTAAGACCGAGCGCCCGACCGATGCCCTGTTCGCTGAGGGAATTCCATTGATCGAGGCTCGCTCGTATACAAGCCCCGACGCTAAAGTTGTTAAGGAGAACCAGGCCCTGCTCTACCTCACTACCGACTAGCGATGGTGCCTAAAGGCATCCCGTGCCGCCTAGCTTTATTCCGTTCGACAACCCATCATTATTGTCGTGTTCATCCTCGGCCTCGCGTTCGAAGTCGGGAATATCCCCATCGTCTGGAGCGATATCCGGCTGCATCGATTTTTCATACTCGTAGGTGGGGAAGGTGATATCCATCGTGACAGTACGGTGCGGCTGAGCCTTCAAATAGCTTTCGACTATTTCTCTCTTTGGCTGGCCATCCGCGATTTTCAAGAGGTATGCGCTCTCAACGGCCTTTGGGTCCCGCTTGAAGAGGTCCTCTCGGAACTGGGCTTCCTCGTTTTTCTGTCCCTCGTAAAGCCGCTCTGGTTCAATAATTAGGCCGTCCAGTCCGCGAAGGTTGAAAAAATGAGAGAGAATGAGCAACGTCCAAGGGGTCGGATGCACCCGATTGGCAAATAGCGTTTTCATGTTCGTAGGTAATGTGTGAGTGAGCCAGAACCCAGAACGCCAGTACACCGAAGGCGCCCCTTTGTTGACCCCAGTTGCTTCAATAGTCTTGAAGAGCTTTGAGCTGCTTGCGTATCTAAGAGCGCCGGAAGGACAATACAGGTGGTATAGAAGGCCGCGATTGCCTACCAGAGAGCGAAGTCGATCAATTGCGTTTGGCTGTCCGCTAGTTCGACTGAAAGAAGCGCGTAGATCCCATTGGTCACTGTCAGGTGGAACTTTGGCGACCTTCGATTGCATGAAATAGGTTGCGGTCCACTTTTTCATTGCGGGGTTGATTTGGCTAGGATCGGTGAAATTGATGTTTAGACCATAGTCCGCCTGCGTAACATCTCCTTCGTAGTTTTGCGTGTAGCGTTCTGTCTTGAACTCAACACCTATCGGAAATCCTTCTCCAACGAGCTGTCGGACATCGCGCTTCAGGTCGTCGATGGAAAATTCGATATTTGGTACCGGCTCGCCGTTCGCGTTCAGACACCAAAGCAGGCGATCTGTAACACCATTTTCGTCGGCGCGTTTAAGCGCACTGACTTCATATGAAATGCATCGATCAACCGACAATAAGAACCGGTAGACCGGGTTGAGTAAGACCCTTGGCAGCATGAAACCCGTCAACCGTTGAAGATCTGCGCAAAGTGGCGGCAAAACATCTAAGATTGCGTTTCTCAGTCGCCATCTTCCGAGTAATTCAGGAGCGCTCCGGCCGTTTGTCGAATTGATAAGCATGCTCGTGAACACCACGAGCTCGGACTTCACAGCAATCTTGTCGCTCGCCCGGTTCGTCTTGAGGCGTTGTTATAGTAACTCGACGCCTGTTGAACCGAACGATGCCGCGACTGCTCCATCGCCTCAGGAAGAGGGATACCCCGGTTGGCGGCTTCCGTCAGGTATCCTGACCGCAGGCCATGTGCCGAAAACTCCCCAGGCTCCAGTCCAGCCATGACCGCCCGCTGCTTGACGATATCGTTGACCGCCTTCGGATCGAGGGCACGGCGGCTGACATTGCCCCAGCGATCGACCGCCCGGAATATGCTGCCGCTGTCGATCTTGGCGGCCACCAGCCAGGTATTCAGCGCATCCACCGGCCGGCCGCTCAGATAAACGACCTCATCGTGCTCGATCCCTGACGTTTTGGTGCGACCCAGATGGATGGCGAGAGAGGGGAGGGGAGGACCACCCTCGACGGCGATTGGCGGTTCGACCGAGAGCTGCTCCCTTCGCAAACCGGCAATCTCACTGCGGCGGCGACCGCCCGAGGCAAAACCCACCATCAATATTGCCCGGTCGCGGACATCGCGCAGGCTGTCGGTGCCACAGGTAGCGAGCAGCTTTGCCAGGACGTCACCGGTGACTGCCTTGGCGCTCTTTCTTTTTCTTGGTCGTGGCGTCGCGCGGACAGCGAGGCGTATTGCGGATTTCAGCGAAGGGGAGGAGAAGACACCCGTCAGCCCGCGCCATTTTGTCAGCGTCGACCAACTGGCAAGCCGCCGGCGCACCGTATCGGGCGCGTGCGGCCCGGGAGATCTAAGGAAGCGTTGCTCGCGCAGGCTCTGCTCGACATCAGCTGGCATGCCGTGGTGAGGATCGATGTCGCGCTGGTCAGGCTGCCAGAGATGGTGGGCGACGAATTTCAGCAGTAGCGCTTCTGGCGCCGGCCAGGGGAGGGAGGCTCCAGTCGCGGCCAGCGACCAGGCCTGCAGATAGGCAAGGTCGGAGGTGAGGGCGCGCAGGGTGTTTTCGCCCATGCCCTCGTTGACCAGGTGGCGGAGCGTTTCGATGTCCTGGTCGGTCAACAGTTCGGCCAGTTCGTCGCGCCGGTCGATCGGCAGCACGCTGGCGATGGTGTCGAGTTCGTGGGCGCGGCGTTCGACGGCGGTCTTGGAATGGGAAGACTTGGCCACGAAAATCGCTCCGGTTCAATGGTTTTGACGGCACTGAGACTGTGCTTTGCAACGGTTTTCGCTGATTTGGGGGAAGAAATCAATCACTTCCGATAAGCAGTACTTATCGGAAGTGACAAGTTGCCTCGGCAACAACATCCAGTGACGGACACTAAATCTAAGATAGCGACGGTTTAGTAAATCATTTACCATATTTTCAATGCGTTACGATTTCGCCAAATTGCCCCTCCAGACCCTATCGCGGCCGGTTTCGGACGCCGCATCGTCACTGTCACGTCTCGACGAGCGCATCGCCCGATCGACGGTCGGCTCCGGCTTCCTCGATCGCGCCCACTTTTCCGATGCCTGCGCCTCGCTGTGGCTCGACGGCGAGCTCGTCCATCTCGAGGACCTGGTGCTGCACGACGCCGGCCACGACATCCGCACGCCGACCCACGAGCTGACAATCGCCCGCGACGTGCTTCGCAGCCGCCGGCGACTCGCGGCGCAGCCACCCGGCTGGGCGCTGCGCCCGGATGGTCTGCGCGCCTTGCGCGGGCAGGGGTGGCTTGCACCATCACACGACGACGACGGAGCAGTTGATGGGATCGCCCAAAACACCGTGCCGTTGGCCGCACCCGCTGCAGACGCGATCGGCGGAGGGGAGGGGGACGATCCGGATAAGGATCCCAACGATCCCCTGGCGGAACACCTGGCCGAAATCGACGCCGTGATCGCCCGCTCGGAAGCAGCGCTAACCGAAGCCAAATTGCCCGGGCCGCGCACTACGCGGGACAAAGATCCGCTGGTCTACGATCTCGATTGGGACGAGGACGCACGGCTCGACGAATGGCGCGTCGTCCTGGGCGAAACCGAAGGCCTGCCGCCGGTGTTGCGCGCCGCGCTGTTGCTCGACGCCTGGAACGACCTGCAGGTCCTGCAACACGCGCCCTGGCTCGGCCGGCTGCTGGCTGCCGAAACGCTGCGCCATGCCGGCCTCACGACCGGCGCCCACCTCGCCGCGATCAATCTCGGCCTCAAATCCATTCCCGTCGAACGGCGTCGGCATCGCGCGCGCGACACCCGCCTGCTGGCGGTCGTTAACGGCATCATTACGGCCGCGGAGCTCGGTCTCAAGGAGCATGACCGGCTGGCGCTCGCAAAACATATGATGGAGCGGCGCCTGGTCGGCCGGCGCTCTTCCTCCAATCTGCCGGGTCTGATCGAGCTCGTCATGGCGCGGCCGCTGGTCTCGGCCGGCATGGTCGCCGAGACGCTGAAGGTGACGCCGCGAGCGGCGCTCAGGATCGTCGAGGAGCTTGGGCTCAGGGAGATGACGGGGAGGGGGAGGTTTCGGGCGTGGGGGATAATGTAAGGGTCTTTTCTTTGTGCGCCGCAGCCGCGGATCGGAGATCATCACAATCAAGTCGCATCAAACGTCAATACAACTCATGCTTTACAGGAGATCACAAAACCATACGAAAATACATACACATAAGCGAGCGAACAAAAATCGGGACCTCTTAGTGAGGGCGCTTCTTATAGTTGTTGATGACGTCGCGGTAACGACTTGGGCCCGTTGAATCTCCCGCTGTTTTCGAAGAGATTCAAGCCACAGGGAAAGACTCGACATCACAATCTGCTGTCGGAGCCAAGAGCGGTCGAATCGACAGGAGCGAGGCGATCAGCCTGTACGAGGAGATCATGGCAAAACCGTACGCGAAGGAAATCGACAGCCTAGAAGCAACATTTGCTTGGGCGAAAAGCAAGGATATTGACGATCTGCGGGCGGCGATCCGCACTGCAGGCCTTTTCCCCCTCCAGGCGATCGGTTCCGGTGGTTCACTCACCGCCGCGCATGCGCTTGTTACCCTCCATCAGACATTTACCGGTCGTCTTGCCTCGGTGTCGACACCGCTTGAAGTTTCCGCAGACCCACTCGTCGGCGTGTCCCATTGGCTATTGAGTGCGGGTGGCGGAAACGTGGACATCATCGCAGCCGCAAAAACACTCGTGACACGCGAGCCGCGCCAGCTCGCGATAATGTGCGGGAGAGAAGACAGTCCGCTTGCCGATCTGTGCCGCCGCCATCCCTATGTGGACCTTTTGATCGCACCGCCGCCGGCCGGCAAAGACGGATTTTTGGCGACCAATTCGTTGCTAGGCTTCATCTCGCTTCTCGCTCGGGCCTACGCCTTCGAGCACGATGGCGATCGAGAGTGGCATGCAGCGGTCGCGATCGTCGATCAGCTGCTTTCTGCGCAAAGTGATGCGGTCGCGTCCTGGCGAGCAAAAACCGGCAGCCTTTGGTCGCGCGGCACGACGCTGGTAGTTCATGGCCCGATGACGAAGGTTGGCGCGATCGACCTAGAATCGAAATTCACCGAAGCGGCTCTTGGGAATCTTCAACTCGCAGATTATCGAAACTTCGCGCATGGCCGCCATCATTGGCTCGCCAAGCGAGGAGACATCAGCGGAGTGCTGGCCCTGGTTTCAGATCATGACCGTGCACTGGCGGAAAAAACGCTGGACCTGATCCCTGGGGACATACCGAAAGCCGTTGTCGACCTTCCCGGTACGCCTGTCGCTACCATGATCTCTTCACTCATCGCAGCCCTGAGGATCACCGAGTGGGCAGGCCTGGCGGTGGGAATCGATCCAGGACGGCCAGGCGTGCCGGATTTCGGGCGCAAGCTCTACAATCTGCCCCTGCCGCGGTCCGGGAAGACCAAGCTTGCCCTTTCGATTGGCTCTCGCGACGAGGCCGCGATATCCCGAAAGGCAGGCAAGACTGCCGCCAGTATGGACGGAGAAGAACTTGCTGGCTGGAAGGGCGCTCTGACGGCTTATCGTAAGCAGCTTGTGAACAAGCGATTTTCCGCCGTCGTATTCGACTATGATGGCACGCTTGTTGATACGCGGCATCGTTTTCAGCTGCCACGTCAGGACATCGTCGCTGAGCTGATCCGGATCCTGAGAGCCGGTGGTCGCGTCGCGATTGCCACCGGGCGCGGTTCGTCCGTTAGGAAAGATCTGCAAAAGGTGTTGCCGGAACGATACTGGGACGACATCCTCGTCGGTTATTACAATGGAGCAGAAATTGCGCCATTGAGCGACGCGGCCGTCCCTGATGGAATGGCGGCGTGCTGCCTCGAACTCGCGTCTCTGGCGATTGCGCTACAGCGCCATCCAGAGCTCGCCAAATTCGCCGAACAGACCGACCGGCAGTTTCAGATCACGCTTCAGGCGAAGACTGACGTGGGCGAGGGGAGGCTATGGGACATTGCCCATCAGGTCATCCTGGCGACCGAAAGCGAGGGCGTGAAGGTGACGCGCTCAAGTCATTCCGTGGACATCGTTGCGGCCTCGGTTTCGAAACTCAATGTCGTCGAGAGACTGAGGGGGCAATTGGGGCCGACTCCGATCCTTGCGATCGGGGATCGCGGCCGGTGGCCGGGCAATGACTTCGAGCTTCTGCGTGGCGAAGATTCGCTCAGCGTCGACGAAACGAGTGTTGATGCTGCAAGCTGCTGGAACCTCGCCGAAGCTGGGCAACGCGGCGTGGAGGCGACACTGGATTATATCAGGCATCTCGAGGTCGTGGACGGGCATCTCGGCTTTGTGAAGGATGCGCTGACGTGAACGAAGGACTTGGGCTGCGGATATTGAGCGAGATCATGGCCTGGGACGACGACCAGGCCAGGCGCGAGTTCAGCTGGTTGCGTCTGATGTCGAAGCTGAAATACGACGGCTATCGCGATTTTCAAGCGGGTATGCGGTTTATTGAAAGCCTTGGTACTTGGCTGCAGCAGTTTGATCCCAGCGAGCGCCCCACGGCCTACGCGTTCGTGCGTCAATCCCTGATCTATGTGGGTCAGGCAGAGATGAACCGCCTCGTGGAGCAGTTCTATCCGTCCGTCGTGCGTGAGCGCATCATCAGCATGGTCGCGGCGGAAAAGGGAATTCCGCGCTACCGGGTCTGGGCCGACAGCGATGCGAGAGATGCAGCCGATCGCTTGCGGCGGCAGACGCTCTTCATGGGATTGAGTGACGGCGCCAGGATTGATGGCATCAGGCATAGTAATGTCGGCATCCTCACCAACGAGCAGTTTGTACTGGCGACCCAGCTCGACGAAGACAAATGGCAAGATCTGATCGACGATCTTCGCAAGGACCTCAAGGATCCGGACGCACAGTTCAGGCTGGTTTACTTGATCGACGATTTCGTCGGGACCGGGACGTCGTTCCATCGTTGGAACGAGAAGAAGCAGAAGTGGTCCGGAAAGCTTTCGCGCTTCAAGGAATCGCTTGAGAATGTCGTCGGTGCGCTTTCGGCCAAGGTGTTGTCCCCCGATTGGGAACTCTGCGTGCACCACTATATCGCGACGCATGCGGGCGCTGGCGAGATGGTCAGGCGGGTTGGCGACGCTAAGGACGCTTTGAAAACGGAGGGATGGACGGAGACGATCAATTTCTCGTTTGGGGCGGTTCTGCCGCAGGATCTTCCAGTAGACAAAAGCCCCGCGCCATTCGAGGGCTTCATCGCGCTCACCCAGAAATATTACGACCCGAAGATCCAGACCGAGCATACGGATGTCGGAGGGGTCGAGCACCTGGGACTCGGCTATGGCGGATGTGCCTTGCCACTGGTTCTCGAACACAATACGCCCAACAATTCCGTCGCCATACTCTGGGCAGAGACCGAGGGTGGCGAAGCAACGCCGGCAATGCGTCCGCTCTTCAGACGAAGGCAGAGGCATTCATAGGATCATCATGGTCAATCCCTTCGAGAAACGCGCAACCGAATATCTACGCGACGATGAGGCCTTCCTCGCTGTCGTTACCCCTGAGCCCTTGGCGACCTTCTTCCAGAAACACGCTGAGGAGGGAAAGCTCTATGATCGACTGACAACGATTATTGGGACGCCCGGGAGCGGAAAGACGACCCTTGCGCGGCTCTTTCAATATTCGACATTGCGCACGCTTTTGCGAAATCGCGGCCAGGATATCTATGACGATCTCATCGACACGTTGACGGCCTGTCGGGCGATCACGACCGGGATGCCGTCGGTCATCGGTGCCCGCCTGCCGCTTGAGGGTGAGTACCGCGAATTCTGGGAGTTTCCATATCCCGATGAGCTCAAGAGCGGACTGATGACGGCTCTCCTCCAGGCCCGGACGGTGTTGGCCTGGATCAGGGACGTGCAGTTGGCGGGGGCATCGATCGACGACCTCGAAATCGTGCCGAGACCCGACGCCGATGCGGCGCTCACCGCCATTGGCGGGACAGGTGCGCGGGGGGTGCTGGAGCGGGCGCGGGAAATCGAGCTTGCGATCTACAATATCTCGGCCGCGCTGGTTCCACCTGAGATTGACGAGATCGACAGGGAAGTTGCCGCGGCGGCCTACCGCCCGTTCGATGTCATCGAGACGTTCCTCCTCAAGGAGCACAACCAGTCATCGGTCCTGAAGCCGCTGGTGATCTTCGACGACGCCCACAGCCTGCATCCGGCGCAGTTCCAATCCCTTCAACGTTGGCTCAGCCGGCGCGAGTTGCGAGTCTCGCGCTGGGTGCTGACGCGCCTTGATGCCCTGACGCCGGCAGACGTGCTGGTTGAAGAAAACGAGATCGCGCACGCTGATGAGCCAGGCCTTAAAAAGTCTCGCGAGACAACCACGATATGGATGCAAAGCGGAGGAGATCGACTCAATCAGCGCCGAGCCTTTCGCAAGATGGCCAAAGGGATGGCCAATCGGTACCTCGCGCAGATGGAAATTTTCCACCGTCGCCGGCTCAACGATCTTGGAAATCTGCTTGCGACCTATATCGAGCCGATTTCGCAATCGAAGCGGGAAAGGCTTGCAAGCCACGTCGATAGTCTGCAATGGCGCTTCAAGATCACCGCGGAGCGAAGGACCGGTCTTGAACAGGACATCGCCAACTATCTGAAGGACACAGCCGAAGACTGCGAAGAGATCCGACTTTCCATGCTCGGCGTCCTTTTCCAGCGTTACGCCAAACGCGTGCCGCAGCAGGGACTTTTCGACGATGCCGGGCAGGACGTCGAACCGTCACGCCCGCTCATCGCGGACGACAAGGTCTTCGAAGGCGCGAAAATCCATCTACTTCACAAGCAAGATCGGCCCTATTTCTATGGTATCGATCCGTTATGTGACGCGGGCTCCGAAAACGCCGAACAATTCCTTCAGCTCGCCTCTCGGTTGGTTGCGCAATCCGAGACGCAGCTGATCCGTTCGAAGTCGCCAACCTTAAGCGCGAGCTCGCAGCATTCGCTCTTGCGAAATCGGGCTGCCGAAATGATCCGGGAGTGGGATTTTCCGCACCATCAGCAGGTCAAGAAGCTAGCGGATGGGATTGCGGCGGCTTGCGTCAAGAAGAGCCTTGAGGGTAACGCGTCGCTTGGAGGCGGCGCCAACGCCTTCGGCATACCGCAGGAAGAGTTCTACGAAATTCCTCGCAACCAGCCGGAGCTGGCGCGCATCCTGCAATTCGGCGTGGCATATAACGCCTTCGTCCTCGTTCCCAACCACGGCACCAAGAAGCGTCTCTGGGTTCTCGTTGAGCTGGGCGGTGTGCTTTTGCTTCACAACAGACTGACGCTCAAGCGCGGTGGTTTCCTTGAAAAGCGGACCAACGACCTGGTGCGCATCCTAAACGAGGCTTAAATGGCGCGCGACTGGCGGTGGGACCCCTGTATTTCTCATAGCGGCGACGCTGTTTCCGGATTCATTGACGATTATTTTGCTGATACGAAGCGCAAGGTCATCGTGATCGCCGGGGCAGGCTTCGATCCCCGCGCCTGCGTGATATCGCGAAAGCTGGCCGCCGGCGGGGCGCCGCTACGCGGTCTGTTCCTCCAGGAAAACCGTCCGGATCCCTCGCCCGAACTCGTATCGCGGGCTGCGAAGAATATTGCCGACTTGCAGACGATCGTGCCAAATCACGCGCTTGTTCCTGTCGATATCTTCGGCAGCGACCTCGCCGTGATTGGCGGTCGAAACGTGGCGCGAGCTCTTGCTGGCCAAAATTTTGACGGCATCACGGATGTCGTCGTCGATGTGAGCGCCCTATCGGTCGGAACCAGTTTTCCGATCATCCGGCTCCTCGTCGAGTATAGCGAGCGGGGCAAGGGGCCACAGAACCTCCATTTGCTCGTCGCGCACAATCCCGCTCTCGACGGCGCGATCAAGACGATCGCCAGCGATTCCCCCGGCTATGTTCATGGCTTTGTCGGCGGCCTTACGCTCAACAAGTTCGCCGGGGCGGCCAAGCTTTGGCTGCCGCAGCTGGCGACGGGGAAGCGCGCCGCTCTGGACCGCCTCTATGATTTCGTCTCGCCGCACGACACCTGCCCGATTCTGCCATTCCCATCCATGGACCCGCGGATCGGGGACCGCTTGGCGGAAGAATTCATGGTCGAACTCGACAGCGCCTGGTCGGTCGATACTCGTGACATCGTCTACGCCGATGAGCGAGACCCTCTCGATCTCTACCGGACGATCTTGCGCCTCGACGACCTCAGAAAACCAGTCTTTTCTGAGGTCGGCGGCTCTCGTTTGGTGCTCTCGCCGCTCGGCAGCAAGGTGATGGCACTTGGGGCGCTGATGGCTGCACTCGAGCGGAATTTACCAGTCGCTTACCTTGAGGCTCTAGGATATGATTTAGAGGCATCAGTCTCGGACGCCCCAGATTCACCGCATCTGGTTCATATTTGGCTGGAGGGAGAGGTCTATCCTCAGCCAAGGCCGCAGTTACATACATGATGAAAGGACGAAGGTGTTATGCCGATCGTCGTCGACAGACCCAAAATTTTCGGCACCGGGCTAGTGGCCCTTGATCTTGTCATCGGCCTCGATCCGAACACGCCGGTACAATCCTGGGCGGGCGGCACCTGCGGCAACGTCATGGCCATCATGTCTTATCTGGGCTGGGACGCCTACCCGATTGCCAGGATGAACGGTGATCCTGCGTCCGAACGCGTGCGTACTGACCTTTCATCGTGGGGCGTGCATCTCGATTTTGTCAACTGCGCGCCGACCGGCCACACGCCGATTATCATCCAGCAGATCCGGCGCGGACGTGATGGGACCCCGACGCATCGCTTTCTCTGGAGCTGCCCGCATTGTGGCCAGCGGCTGCCCAGCTACAGGCCGGTCACCCAGGCTTCGGTCGAAGCCATCGTTCCACACCTTCAAAATTCGTCCGTTTTTTTCCTCGACCGTTTATCGCGCGCCGCCCTGACACTTGCCGAGAGCGCAGTCTCGGCGGGCGCAGTCGTCGTCTTCGAGCCATCCGGAAAAACGGACGACAAGCTTTTCGCGGAAGCGCTGGGTTTGGCGCATGTGGTCAAATACTCGGATCAGCGCCTCGCCGACGCGGGACAGGCCATGTCTGAGGGGACAGCGACGCGTGTCGAAATTCAGACGGTAGGAGCCGACGGCCTTCGATATCGCCACCGGCTCGACGACAAGGTGTCGCCATGGATAGTTGTGCCCGCCTTTCCAGTTGCAAACCTCGTCGATAGTTGCGGATCAGGGGACTGGTGCACCGGTGGCTTCCTGATGAAAGCCGCTGGTAGCGGGCTGAGCGGTTTGATGAGCATTGGCGAAGCCGGGCTAAACGAGGCGCTGCGATTTGGCCAAGCCCTTGCCGCCTGGAATTGCGGTTTCGAGGGCGCGAGGGGAGGCATGTATCTCGTTTCGCGACCGGATTTTGATCGGCAGATACGCTCCATTCGCGAGGGACGTCCAACGCTGGCGGCGATCGACCGGACAATCAAGGTTGGTGCGTCGGTTGCTTGTCCAGCATGCCCGGACCAACCGGATAAGCTGCCTCCTGCTGCCCGGTCCGCGGCCTAAGACCCTTTCGTTATTTCAGGAATAAGCCTGTTTTGGCATTGCGGCTACGCACGACAGGCCGCGGGTCAGATTCGACGCTCGCTTCGAATTCGCGAATCTTTTTGGCAAGTTCCGATGCTTTGCGTGCATGATCTGTCGGCTCTGACGCCAGATATTCCGAATACTTGGTTTTGACGGCCGTGCGGACGGCAGCACTGGAGCCGCTTCTGGAACCGGTTTTGGCTGTTCGCGAAAGCATTTTAACGGCCATTGAGCAATTCCCTTTCCACTGTTCTCAGAAACTGGAACTCCTTCAATATAAGAGCTTCCAGCGTATCCAGCAACTCCTGCTGGACATCCTGGTCGAAGTCGAGCTCGACGTCGCTGTCGAGCGTCACAACGACTTTCGTCCGGGCATCGATCTCCAGAGGAACGCAGAGGACCCAGCTAAGATCCCGCCATATCAGTTTTCGCAACCAACGATCCTGCGGAGCCGAAAGACTTCGGTTCCAGACCTCTTCATCACTCTTCGATACGTAAAGTGTCTCATTCTGCCTCCAAGCGTCTCCGATCAATGAGCGTTCGAGAGGTAGACAAATCCTCTCGTCGGACAGGTCGGCATATCCGGAACTGAATTCAAGCCGGACGGTGCGATTCCGTGGCCCGATCGGGATTGCGATGGCGATGCGCGTTGTAAATTGCCGATCGGGGGACGCGGCTGCGGCAAATGCGGCTTCGATAAATTCGTGGCACTTCAATGAGACCGCGTCGCACGTATCGTTGATGCTTCGCGGCAATTCGATCATGCGGGCAATGAGACTTCCATCGCAGAAGGTCTCAGTCTTCTGAACAATCTCCACGGCGCGCGTTCGACCGATGTCGAAGTCGAGAAGGCCGAGATCGACGACCAGACGCTCCGAAGTTAGGCGATCGACACCGCGTTTGTTGAGAATTCCCGACCCGAAGATCATTGTTCTGATGGCGGATCCGATCGTCCATGCTAATTGGGGCGGCCTTTTCACGCCGCCGACACTGATCTCGATGGCCGCCGTTAGGGCATCGCGATCGGTAGAACGCTCGTCGTCGAATGTCCAGGCCGGGAGATTGGAAACGAGCCCTCCGTCCATAAACCAGTTTCCGTCGATCCGTCGTGGCTTGAAGACTCCTGGGATGGCGATTGATGCACAGACCGCATCCGAGACGGCCACGTCTGGGCTAGTTTCGGCGGAGAATACCGTCAGCTCTTGCCTAGTGATGTTTGCGGCCACGATCTTCAAGGGTAGACGGCCCGCCTCCGCGAGGTCCTTGAACGTCACAGGTCTGCCGCGGCGCGAGCCATGATGTTTGACCGACAGCAACTGGTCGAGGCCGGTCTTGACGTTATCGAGAGATACGACGCCTCTCATAAAAAAGATTGCTGCTCCCGTCGCTATTAACAGTGTTGCGAGGAGAAGAGCCAGTGCCGGTTGCGGAAACAGCCAGAGACCGATGACGGCGATCGCGAGGACGGTGAAGCCAACCACCTTCAGCATCCAAATTCGAGCGAGCAGAAACCGGATTAATCTCAGCCTGAACCACGCATCATCGCCAAAAAGCTTGGCAGGCGTTTTCGCGGGCTGCTTAATCTGACCTGCATCAAGATTGTCAGGATCCAGGTCAAGTCGATCGAGAATATTCGCACCCGTCTTATCGGAAAAAATCTCCTCGGCGTCGTAGCCGGCGCAGGCGAGCGCCGCAAGAATCGCGCCGGCAGACGTGCCCGCTAGTCCCGAAATCTCGATACTGTGCTTAGACAATGAACGATAGGCGCCGACATGGCCAAGGCCTCGCGCGCCTGCACCTTCAAAAACGCAATATACCCGCTGCTTTTCCAACCGAAAATCCCACCCAACACGACGAGGCCATCAGCGTCGGCAGCTACAGTGCTAGCCGACAAATCTGCTCCTACACCAGCTCATCATCGATGTCCCGTTGGCAGCGTCCGTATTCATCAGATCTTGCACGGACGACCGGATGAAAAGTTTGCCCGCGGTGGTCAAGGCAGCTGATGACAGCAAGGTGGCGGGCAACGTTTATTCGATGATTTTCCCGGGCTCGGGCATTGTAAGGCCGAGCGCCTCGAAGGAGGCTATGGCTGCTACGCGGTCGCAGGTCACGTCATGAACAAGATAATGGCCGTCAAATAGCTCCACATTTTTTATCAGAGCCGGTGAAGCGGCGTTACCAGAATTGCGGACCGAAGTGATGCTTGCGGCGTCGTGTTGGTCACGGTTTTTTTAAGGAAGGAGCTGGCATGGCTGGATTTCGGGCGTCATGATCGTCAGCGCGCGCCGAGCCCGGGTGGCGGCGACATGGAGGTTGAAGCGGGCAGACCGTTCGCCATCGGCGCCGGGTCTCTGAACGTAGCGTGAGAACAGGCCTTCGAAGACGATGACCTCGTCGAATTCCTTTCCTTTTGCCTTGTGAATGGTCATCACAGTGACACCCTGCTCGGGACGGGTGGTCGCCGCGAATTGGTCCTCAACGACGGCGGCCGCCAGCAAGGCGCGAGCGTTGTTGTAGCTGCCATGAGTGCGCCATGCCTCCGCGAGCTTCGATTCAATCCGCGCGCCGCGTGTTAGAAGCCGCAAATGGCGGGCTTCCTTCGCGAGCGCCTTGAATTCATCCCGGTCGTTCGCGTCGAGCTGCGCGCGCACCGCGCGCCAATCTGACCAAGGATCCCCCGTCAGTTGGATCGCTTCAATGTTCGCCAGGAGGCTTCGAACGCCCGGACCGATACCGCGCGCGCCGAGCCCGTTGAAACCCCGAGCACGGACGGCCCGGGCAATGTCTTTGTACCGGCCTGCCTTTCGGATTGCCGTCGCGGAAGCCTCTTCTGAGCGGCCTAGTTCGAATGCAGCCAAGCCCTCCAGTATGGCGGCGGCATGGTCTTGATCGCTTGGACGCGGCTCCATTAGGAGAGCAATCAGGTCTGCAGCAAGCATGGGGCCTTCGGCCGCGACCAGAATGTCGACCGGATAGGCAGGAAGGCCGTGGGCTGCCTCGGCCATGTAATGGAAGACGCTTGCCGCCAGGGCGTTCGCTGGCACGAGGACTGCGAGGGACCAATCGGGATTCCGGCGCAGCCGCGCGACGGTTCTGAGGATTTCCTGTTTGAGCGGGCGGAGGCTTCGGCCGCGATATCGCGAGACGGAAACGCCTGCATAGGCTGCAGCCGTATATTCACCGGCAATAATGTCATTGGCAAATTGTGCGATCGCCGTGCCGGGACTGCGATTGTTTTCGCTGGCAAAATCAAAGGGCGTTGGGTTAAACGCGGCGATGAATTCATCGAACCGGCGCGGGTGCGCGCCCTTGAAGTCATATATCCTCTGCTTTGGATCGCCCAGCGCGATAAGGCGACTATGCTGCCCGAGCTGGCTGATCATCTGCCATTCTTCGGTATTCGTGTCCTGAAACTCGTCGACGATGATCAGCGGATAGGCCCTGGCATAGGCCCTCGCGAGCATCGGGGCTGCTCGGAAGAGCTCGGTCAATAAGGTCGGAAAAAGATCGAAGGCGATCAAGCCTTCCGTGTCGAACAGCTCTCGTTGCCGGGCCGATCGAGCGTCCCCATCGAGACCTGCAAGATGCGCCCGGGCCTGCGCGGGCAAAAGCAGAGTCACCCCTTGTTTGGCGCAGATGAGGTAGCCGTGGCTCTTCAATATCGTCCAGGCGAAGCCGTGATAGGTGTTGATCTCGATGCGAGACATCAGTGCACGAGGCAGCGTGGCGGTCGCCTGTTCAGCGACGCGCGCCACAGTCGCCCGTGCGAAACTGAGGAACAGCGCCTTACCCAGCGGGCCCAGCCGCGCTGCATCGAGATCGGCACACGCCTTTGCAAGCGCGATGGTGGTCTTGCCTGACCCGGCGCCGCCCCGAACAAGGATATTGCCGTCTGTGCGGAGCAGACGTTGTCTGTGTTCGCATAGGACCAACGCCATTGCGATCACTCGAAGATATTGGGTTGTGCTGGCGGCGGTGGTGGTGGCGCGGCCAAGTTCTTGAGGGCGCTGATGATGCCCAACATGGTCTGCGGAAAATGCCCAACTTGGCATTGTTCCAGGAAAACGGTGAGATAATCGTCGCCCTTCTTATGCTTGAACAAAGCCACAAAGGCAGGGCGGTAAGTCTCGTCTGGCGAGCCTTGCGGCGGCACGAGATTATTCAGAGCCTGCGGCCATTCTCCTACGTCGACGAAGAAGCGCACGAACCAGGCTTGCATCGCAACCGACACCTCGGCGGCAAGCAGGTGTTCGAAGCCGGCATAGGGCTGTTCGAAAGTAGAGTCACAGGAGGCGACGATCGCCTGTCGCTCGGCGTCGGCCTGTTGATCGAAAATCGTGGCGACGGTTTTTCCGAGGCTGCGAAAGAACGTGGCGAACGAAGCGACCGCTGTCTGTCCGCCGGCGTCGAATGGAACCCATCCGAGTGAATCGAGCCGCTGGTAGTGTGCTGGCGCAAGTTCTGCGGCTCGACGGGCGACCGCGCTGTAGGCAACGAGTTCGGTCTTGCCTTCGACGACGATGACGCGACGGGCAAGAAGAGCCTCGCAAAAGCGTGTACGAAAACCATCGCGGAATGTCTTCAGCTTCAGGTTTTGGGGAAGCTCGATATTCGATCCGGTGAGGACACCCGCTGCGCTGCGGGTCATCACCATCATCTGTTCCGGCTGGAACTGCTCGATCACATAGGGGGAGTGTGAGGTGAAGAGGGCTTGGGCTGCGATGCCTCTGACCTTGTCGACGACGCGCTTCTGCACGTGGGGTGGAAGTGAGAGTTCGGGCTCCTCCATCGCAAAGATGACGCGACCGTTGCGACGCTCGGCGATCAGCCCCAGCATGGCGAGCACCAGCGCGTTGATCGTCCCTGAGCCTTGATGCTGGAAGGGAGCGGCATAACCGGGAACACCGGTCGCGAGGAAGGATTTCAGGACGCGCCGCAGATCCTCGCGCGTCAATTCCGAGACGCGAAGATGAGGCGCATCGGCCCATTCGCCCGGGACGATGTCGCGCATAGCGTCGCGAATGGCGGTCAGAATGCGGCCGAACTCAGGGTCGTTGGCGCCGACGACATCGAGGTCGCGGAGCTGCCGCAGCAGCCCTTCCCACATGCGGGTACGCACTTCGTAGGTCTTGAGAATGATGTCCAGGAGCGAGCCACGTTCCATCGAGAGCGCTCGGTTCCCGGTTCGCAGTGCGCGAAGGTGAAGAAAGCCGAATTCGCGTTTGTCGCTGGAACGGCACTCATTGATGGATGTGCCGTCCTCATGCCGTGGCACGGCGAACCATGTCTTGGCGGTGAAGTCATCGTTCTCCGGGTCGTAGGCCCCTTCGAAGCGGATGCGGACCGCGGGCTCGATGCCGGGCTGGCCAAGATTTACTCCCTGACCGGCCCCGAGGAGCGAGCGGTCGGCCTGCCGCCAGAATTCGAGATTGTTGCGGAACTTCGTGCAGTGCTGCTCATCCAAGGCTGCAATGACAACTTCAACCTTGATGTGTTTTTGTAGAGCGCCCTCCACGGGCAAATAATCGCCGCCGTAAAAGTCGTGCTCGTCGATGGCTTGCGTCCGGGCCAATCGGTCTGCGCCGATGGCGAGTTCTATCGCCTCGAATACTGTTGATTTCCCGGTATTGTTGTCGCCGAGCAGGACGGATGTTCCAGAAAAATGGACCTCGGCCTGCTTAATTCCCCGAAAATTCTCGATTTGAACCCGAGCGATGCGCACAATACCCCCCGAAAGCCCCGCCTAGTTGTGATTCTATCAATAGCATTCCGCACCGAGCTTGTCCGACGTGACTAAGTAATCAATGCGGCATTTGCACTCTATGAGAGTGTAATTTTGATCACGGCGAAAGGTTTTGCTAGACGGAGAAAGTCACGATCTAACCCTAGAGTACGAAAGTCTGCCGCGGCCCAGGCCAATCGTCGTTCTCCATTTGAAGGGCGAGATCCGCGCTGGCGATGCGCCGCAAGCTCGATGCCGCGATGAACTGTACACCCAAAGCGAGCTTGACGACCTGCAGCCGCTTCAAGCCTGCAGGCTTGTATCGGCTTTCGACATAGGGCGGCAGCGCGGCAACAACGGCTTGGACACGCGCGTCGTCGCGATGTGGCCGCGTGCCCGCCATGCGGAGGGCAAGCAGCGACAGATTGTGCCCGTCCTTTCCTCTCCTGAAGGACTGAGGGTCAACACCGTCCCAGACGAGAGCCGCTTTCATCGAGAGTTCCGCGACCATGCAAATCGGCTGAATGACAGAGTCATGGCTGAACGTCGTCGGCATCGTGTTCGCCACGTCTTCGATGTTCGATCGCGCCATGCGCCAGAGCGTGATCGCCGCCGGAGCGCCGTGCTCAACTTCATTCAAGCCCATGGTGAGATCATGGAGGTCAGCGACCGCGAGAGCCATCTCACCGGCGATTGTCCGGTCCTGCCGGCACCAATTCCGCCATTCCTCCGCGCTGCTGAAACCGGACAATTCCCAAGGCTGAAGCAATCGTTCGCCGAACACAACTGGGAAAGTGAGCTTTCGAACCTGGTCGACGGATGCAGCGAACCCGATGCCAGCGCCCGGCCAACTCGTGGTGACTTCGGGCATCATGGCGGTGTAAGCGTCCATGATCCGTTTGACGTCAGGGTTTTCGCCAACACCCATGACAAAATTGGAGCCGAGCAGTTCCATTGCGGCACGAAAGGGCCGCTGATGGACGTGGACGCCTTCTTCAGCGTATTTCAGATCCAGCCGGCGAAGCTCGTCTAACGTCCATGCGGTCATGCGCTGCTTTCCTTATGTGCGATTTTCAGGTTTTCCGTATCGGCGGAAGTCCGTTTTTGCGGGTACGAACATCGAGAGATTGCGCTTGGCGCCGAGCCCGTAGAAGTCCGTTCATTCGTTGGACAGATCCCCGAATAGACCTATCATCAAATCGCCGTCGTAGAGCGAGAAAGGGTTTTCGACATAGTGGTCCCGATGGCGAGGCAGGGTGCGCCCATCATTCAGGGACCTGTCGGACAGATGCCAGCGGATGTGTATTGGCCACCAACAATCCGTTCACGCCGCCCGCCCGCCCGCCTAGGGAAGCCGCTTAATGAGGAGTTTGTCCCACACGTTTCGGAGCGGCTCCCTCAGCAGGTCGATGATGACGGAGTGATCCGCGAGGCTTAGCTCCGCGCCGTAGTCGACGATCCCCAGCCCAAATAGCCGCTGGTTCATGTAAATAGACGTCACACGCTCCGCATCGACTGGCAGTGATGGGTTCAGACTGGAAATGTACGGCACCCGGATTAGGTGGCTCATCTCGTTGAAAACGGTATTCAGCCGGGGGAGCACTAGCTTCATCTCATCTGCTTGAAAATCGTAATCGACACGACCGCGGTGTACGGAATCCCACGGCGTGACAACGATCATCTCGAGCTGACCGAAGTGCTCGGTCATCACCTTCCAATCGAAGCTGCTCAAAGAACCACCGTTAGGGTGATTATGCAGAAGCTTTAACTTCTCGCCATTCAGTAGCCGCGCCTTGATCTCGTCGGCCAAGTCTCCGCCTTCTTTCAGGTGGCTCGCATGATGAAGCACCTTTTCCCCGGCTTCATCCAGATAAATATGCTCTTCCGACGACAGCATTGGACCGATGTGATCAAGGATCGCCCGCTCAAGCGGCGTCAGCGTACTGAATGTCATGCGGTATCCTTGGCGCGCTCGATCGTGGCTTCGTACCGCCCATCTGGTAGCTTTTTGTAAAAAATCTTGCCGCCGCGCTTGTAGACCAGCACTTGGATCTGCCCCCACGTATCGATCTTCGTCAGGATTTCGTTTGCCACAACCGGATCATGAATGATGCTCGATGGCGGCAGCTCGAAGCCGGTCTCAAGGTTCGGGGCAACTCCGGGGAATGTTTCGGTCCTTGCGTCCACGGGGATATCAGACGCGTCGATGGTGATCGTGTAGACACCGCCGTTATCGATGACGCTTCTAATGACGTTGAACTCTTCTTCTAAAAACTTGGCCATTTTCCCTCGTATACGCCTCGCACTCTCGAATCTTTCCGGTATTTCGTGGACAGTCATAGCAGATTGCAATCATATCACGAGAAACGCGCGCATGAGTTTCGATTCGGACAGGAGGGTCTTCGTCAAAACTGCTCGAGGAGCCGTTGCATAATGCCGCCGGCAATCTAACCATGGCGAGAGCTGAATTCACACAACTCGGAATTATGTGAGATAGGAATAGCTTGCATAACTGCTGTTGAAGCCCTGCAATCTCCAATTCAATCAACTTGTTAACTGACCTTGTGCAATGGGACTGACGGTTCGAGTCCTTTCACGGCGCTCACGACCGAGCCGGTCGCTGCTTATTCACCGACCAAAGAGACGGGCGACCAGGCGCGAGCTTGCAAAGGGAAGGCGACCCTCATCCAGTCCATTTGTTCGATAGTAGGCGAGAAGCCGCTCGCGCCCCAGGCTTCCCCGTTCCAAGGGAAGGAAACGAAGCGCGTTGCGACGGAAAATCTTGTCGCAAGTATCGTCCGAAAGACCGCAGTCGGTGCGCAGAAAGGCGTTCACGCTTTCGATATAGTGACTATAGCCTGCCTCCTTCCCGAGCATGATCCAGTCGCTTCCGTAAACGATGTGATCGCAACCACTATCGAATTTTTCCAGCCATTTGTTGAAGGACTTCGCAAGGAAGTCTCGTTCTTTCGAGCCGGCCGAAAGCACCTCGGAAAAATAGCTGATGTCGGCGACCACGTTCCGGCCCGGGTTTTCCTTGATGAATTCACCGAGCCGCCATTCCCAACTGCCATCCGGCAAAAGCATTCCTTCCCGTCCAGCCGACCGTGCGCTGAAACGACCGAAATGCGCGATACAAACCCGTAGCTTGGGGAACTCCTTGAACACGGGGATCCAGTAGGCGGGATCGCCCCGCTTTGCATAATCTGGACCGGAACCGTTCGACGAATAGCCATGAGCCAATATTGGGGCATCGACATCGACACAGAGCTTGTAGAGGTCTCGAAGCGCAGCATCGAGTTCCTCGCTGGGGTCAAATCCCAGGCTCTTCACTGTTCGCTCCGGATATGGCGGCTGGTTGCCCGTGGGACGAAAGCCCATCGGCGGGTAGAGCTTGATGCCGACGAAGCCATGTTTCATCAGAGCCGAATAGGCAGTCGCAAGCGAGCTTATACTGCTTTTCCCTTTCCGGAATGCCACTTCCCGGAGCGGATCAAACCCCATGTAGCCGTGGACGACGGGACCGGATTTCGCTTTCGCCATGCGCTGCGAAATCCGATCCATCACCACCATCTGCCGGGGTAAGGGCGAAAAGTCTACATCTTCATAGAGCCACTCATCATAATCGACGAGCGCCGGCGTCAACAGCACCGGATTGAAGTCCTGTGCCTTGCTGTCGGCAACCAGGCGATCAACAAGGACGTACCGGTAAAGGCGAAACAGACTGAACCAATTGAGATAGCGCCCCACAGGATCTTGCCTCAGGAAAGCGCGCTGGCTGGCTCCGCGGGCTTCTCCGATCGTGAGCGGTTCGTTGGCGCGCAGAGTCTTGATCGGGTCACCGAGCATATAATTGAGGAACTTTTCCTCGGAGATAGATGATCGTGTCGCCAGATCGCCCGGGGCTGTCATCGTAACGATCCGCCGCCTCTTCCGATCGAGTTCCAGGAGATGCTGGCTTGTGTCTTCGACCGCCGCCGCGCGCGCTTTGTCGACCGTCAGAGAAGCGGCTTTTCCGTTCCGTCCGGTGTCGAGGAACGCGATTTCCTCATCCGCCGTCGGTGCGCTTCCCGTGCCGAGCAGCTTCAGAAGAAGTGCGATGAATTCGTCGGTCACGTCAGGATCACGCACTGCGAGAATGCGGGCGACCGACTGCTTGGGAAAATCTTCGAAGACGACTTGTCGCAGGAAGCGGGTGGTCGGGAGATCCGACGCATTGAAAACGTGGCAATGAGCGTCGACCAACGGGACGCCTTCGCCCGGTACCGACGGGCTCGGTCGTCCGCAACCCGTAGTCAATGCGACAGCAGACAAAGATGCCTGCGTTAGAAAAGCTCGACGTAGCATAATCATCCCCCAACTCGGCCCCGATGCAATGCAGACATGAAATCCCGCCAAGCGTTCTGATCGTCACAGACGAGGGTTCAAAAATTCAGCCGGGCGATCATCGGGCAGTGATCCGAAATCGCCAATACCTGGTCTTTCCCGTTCGGGGTGCCTGCTTTGTTGCCACCAAGGTTTCCGATGCTCAAATGTTCGGCCGGGCCGTCGCTTTTGATTCCGGGCCCGACGAGGATGTGATCAAGGCCTACCGGATTGCGGCACCCGAGATAATTGTCCGAGGCGAGAAGCTGTGTTTCCGGCGGGGTCAGGTCGCGGATTTCGGCCTGGGTGCAAAGTGCCTGCCCAGCATCGCTGATCTGGCAGTGCTCGTCGAGAATCTTGAGATCGGCGGCCGCTGGCTGCCCATCGGCCACTTCTTCTATGAGAGACCGGGACAACACCCCCGCCGACCGCGGCGACGAGGTCCCGCTGGCGTCGGTCCTGGCCGGCCGCTGGTCGCGCAGTTCATGCCAGAAGTTGCGGTTGAAATCGCCGAGGAGGACCATCCTGGCGCCGTCGGCTGCCGCGTTCTCGACCCAACGTTCGAGCGGATCAATCTGTTGCTGCAGGATCGTGCAATCCTTGTCCGATCCCTCCAGGTTTCCGCCGTCGAATGGCGACACGCAGCTCGACTTGAGGTGGACATCCATGATCCGAAACAGTTTCCCATCGATCCTGAGGGTGAGCGCAAGGCCTGGGCGTGGCCGCTTGTCGTCGGGATTGGTGGGAAGGCTAAGCGCGTCCTCAATGGTACAGGACACCTTTTCGCCCAGCGCTTTCTTCCATGCGATGACCAGGCGCTGCACCTTGTAGCCGGTCACCGGACAGAAATCGTAATCGCTACCACCGTTCGGAAGCACTTCCCGGACTGACTGCTCGCCACTGACTTCCTGAAAGGCGATAATGTCGGCTGGTATGGAACGAGCGATGAAGTTGGCGATTTGCTCCTGCCGCTTGCGGTAGGCCTCGAGATTGACGCGAACGGTTCCGCCAGCGGAGTAAACATTGCAGACGGGCAGGCGGCTGACGTCCCATCCCTCAATCTTGAACGCGTCGACGTCCCATCCCGGTTTGAACCCCGCCTCTTGCGATGCTTTGAACTTGCCGGTGGCGGGATCTTCGACATAGTTCTTCGAACATTCGCCGATCCACTGCCGCACTGTTTCCATGTCCATGTGCCAGCCGAGGTTCCAGGTGGCGATCGTCACCTGGCTTGCCAGGGCGTCGACCGATCCGAACAAAACTATTAGGCATGCTGCCAGATACCGGATCATCGACGCCCCCTTCGCCTCAAAGTTGATCGAGAGGAGTGAATTACAATTTGCTAATCTGCGCAAGAGTTCTGGTACCGCGCCGGCAGCTATTTTTAAACATTCTCACGATCGGCAGCCGATTAGGGTGGCGCTGGAGTTATTCCGGTTCAGCCGACCCGCTGCACAAAAAGGGTGCCCACCGGGAGCGGCTTGATCAACGACTTTCCGGAAACAGCGGGGTCAAGCCAATCTGCCCGGGAGCCGCGTTCCAGGATGACGATCTGCCGATCGTGGTAAGGGGCGAGTCCGGCCCCGGCGCCATCGTCAGCATGGTGAAAGCCTTTCCGACCTCCGGCGTGTCGCGCCAGATGCCGGCAATGCAGAAGATCAGCTCGTCCTTCTTCGTGAACAGCCACTTGTCCTTGCGCTTCTTTTTCGGATCCTCCGGACCCGTGAACTCGTAAAAGCCATCGGCAACGATTAGGCAGCGATTGGAAGCGAACTCCCGACCTTCCGACGGGAAATTATACACCGGCCGCTTGTTCGGTCCGGGCCAGCTCCAGCGCCGCTGCATGAGCTCGGCCTCATCGCGGGCTCCGTCGATCGTCCTGACGATCGGGCCGATATCGGTAATCTTGATGTCCTCGCGCGCTTCGAGGTTCGGCGCGCCTTCACAGCAGATGCTGCAGGTTCCAATGGACCGGCAGAACCAGACAGCGGTCCGGCTCGATCTCGTCGATGGAAACTCTGATCTGCACGGCGTTTGCGGCTTTGAACATTGCCCGAATGAATAAGGTTGGCGGAATATCGTCAAGAAGGCTGCCCGATTGTGGCACTGTATTTGAATTGGATCGTCCCTTGATGGCGATCTCTGCCGGCTTGCGCAGCCTTCGAGGCGTACTATCTCTGGTGTAACCCCGAACTGGAGCGTCGTCATGGATCGAAGCGCGGCCGATACCCTGTCGGAATTCCACATTGAGATTCTTCCGCCGGACCGCGAAGAGAAGTGCGCGGCGGATGCAACGACCTGTCCGTGTTGTCGATGGTTACGTCCGGCGTCGAGCATGGATGACGATGGTTGCGGGATCTGCGACGAATGCCTGGCACCATGACCGCTGGCGGCAAAACACCTCCACCTGTTCTGGCGACGTTTGAAGACGCGCTTGCGAAATTTCCGGACGGCTGTGTCGGCGGATATTTTGGTGGCCGGCCATGGGGCGTGACCGTCAAGCGGTCGGAGGATGGCAAACGGATCTGGCTCTATGGCGAGGAGCTTAGCGGAACAGATATCGTCAGCTTCAACCTCTATCGATTGGCTGAACCGGGTTCGATACTGAAACCGTGCGAAATGTCCTCCGACAAGGTAATCGAATTCGTTCTCGGTTTCGAGCCCAGCACGGGAAAGCTGCGTCTCGAAAATAATGGCCGAAAAATAAGCAGAGGATCTATGTTGCGTTGCAACAGGCGCATGGCTGTACTGCAATCTGAGCGCTGGCGGTCGGAGCAGCCTCTGGTATTCTCAGATCATCGAAGCGATGCACCTCCTCCCGCAGAGCTTCGTGTTTCAGGTGACCCATTCCTCCTCCCAAAGGGCGCCTGACGGAACAGCGGCACTCCTCCTCCCAGCCGTTGTTCAATTCTTTCGAAAAGCCTGCCGCACCTCCTCCCGCGGCAGGCTTTTTCGTTTTCCGATACAATCAAGCTCTGAGTTCAGACGTCAAAGCAGACTGCCCTGTTCCACCGGCTCTCCGGATGTCGAGACGATCGTGGAGCCATAGACTTCGCGCGACGAAATGATCAGCGCGTCATCCGGTAACGGGCGGGCGAGATCCTTGGCCTCATCCCAAGGCGCCCGCATCCAGGTGTCGGTCTCTTCCTTCGTCAGTAGCAGGACCGGCATGGCCTTCTCATGGATCGGCTTCACCAGGCTGTTGGGATCCGTGGTCAAAAACCCATAGAGGTCGTCGGTTGTCAGGCCGTCCCTGACTTTTCGGACACTCTGCCACTGCGGCACATGGATGCCAGCGAAAAACATCAGCGACTTTTGCTCGTCGCGGGCGAACCAGGCATTTGGCACCTTGCCACCTTCTTCCTGGCTGGCTGGATCCGGTTCCGCGAAGCTGGTGACCGGGACGAGACATCTGTTTTCGACGCCGAACCATCGCTTCCAATGCGGAAAACTGAGCTTGCGCACGTTGGTCGTACCGCGGTCGGGCTCCATGCGGATCAGCGCTTCGAGATCGAATGGCTTACCCTTGGCCGCAAGTTTCTCGGCCTTGGCTTTGGCCGTCTTCTCGAGCGCGAAGCGCGGGGAGGGCAGTCCCCAGCGCGCATGGACCAGTTGTTTCTTCCCGTCCGCGGTATTGCGGACGATCGGCCCCATCTGATCGGGGTTCATCTGGTATGCCGGCATCAGGTTGATCAGGCTTTCGGCATCCTGGGCCCACTTCGCGACCCAGTCCCTGTCTTCCATGCGATAAAGGTTGCACATGCTAGATATCTACTCCACCGAGCACGAATGGGCGACAATCTAGCGTATAAGGCTGATTTCGCTAGTCGAGCCGGAAGACGTCGGCATTGTCCTGCCGTTCTCGCAAACCCTTGTAAGACGGATGGCGAAGTTTCCCATCCCACGTCCAGGCGCGGAACTCGATCTCGGCGATCAGGGTCGGTTCGACCCAGACAATATCGGAACTTCCGGAATAGGGCAGGGGCGGCTGCTTTCGCTTCCAGCGTAGCTTGTCCAGCATCTTTCGCAACCGGATGGTTTCCGTTTCCTTGAAGCCTGTGCCGACACTTCCAACGTGGACGAGATCGGCTCCGCGATAGGCAGCAAGCACCAACGAGCCAAAGCCGGCAGGGGACGCCGAAGACATCTCATAGCCGACGATGAAGAGAGCCTCGCTCTGGACGCACTTGATCTTCACCCAATCCCCGGTCCGGCCGGAGCGATAGGGCCGGTCGAGGTGCTTGCCGACGATGCCTTCCAGGCCGAGGCGGCAGACATGCTCAAGGAGGACGGCTGGTTCGGCGTCGAGTGTTTCCGATAGCCGAATGCCACCGTCTTTGCCGGTCAACAGGTCATCAAGGAGATGTCGGCGCGACCGGTATTCAACACCCCGCAGATCGTGTCCATCGAAATAGATGAGATCGAAAGCGTAGAAGATCGCATCAGAAGCTCGGTTACCCGCTTGTTTGCCAGACGCGCCGAGCGATTGCTGCAGCAGCCCAAAATCCGGCCGCCCCTCTGCGTCGAGCACAACGGCCTCGCCATCGATGATCATCGTCGCCGGCCCGAGCGCGCGGGCCGCTTCTAGGATCGCCGGAAACCGGTGCGTCCAGTCATGGCCGCCGCGGGTGAGGATCCGGATACCCTGCGGCTCGATATGAACGGCGAGGCGATAGCCATCCCATTTCACCTCCCAGCTCCACTTGTCTCCCTTTGGAGGATGGCTCTTCAATTGCGCCAGCGCGGGCTCGACGCGGTCGGGCATCGGATCGAAAAGCAGCTGCGGCTGGGCCGGATTTCGCTTCACGCGCGGCTTTGAGCGGATCGGAGCCTCGGTGTCACGAACGAGCGGTTTTGATCTCGGAGGCTTCGTCATGGCGGCAGTTCAGCAGAAGAACCTTAAAGACACTGTGACGATACGCCATTTGTCCCCGCAATCCACACCGAAGAGGCGCGGGCGCTCCGAAAAAAACTCAGCCGGCGCTACCGGCCTGATTCTCATGGATATTCTTCTAATTCCTCATGTTCAGGATAATATTCCCATCCTTCCGGTTGCTTGACTCTTCAGTTCGGTGGGAACAGAAACAGAACATCAGCATTTTGCTCGACATGATGTCGGCCGCCAACACGACCTTGAAGGGAGCCGTGAACGATGACTGCTGCCCGCGAAAGGGTGATTTCCGATTTGCGCGAGCGCATCGCCTCGCTGGAGGGCGTGTCAGCCAGAAAGGCTGGCTGTCTTTCCTTCGGCGTGCCGGAAATCGATGCGGTCCTGCCAGGCGGTGGCCTTGCCTATGGCGCCCTGCATGAGTTTGCCGGCGGCGGGCAAGGCACGGTGGATGGTGCCGCGGCAGCGCTTTGCGCAGCTGGCATCGCGGCGCGCACCAAAGGTCCTGTGGTCTGGTGCCTGACGCGGCCGGACCTGTTTTTTCCCGCACTCGCTGAGGTCGGGCTGCATGCGGACCGGGTGATCTTCGTGGAGTCCGACAAGGAAGAGGATGTGCTCGCCAATATGGAGGAGGGGCTGTCCTTCGGCGGCCTCGGCGCCGTGGTCGGTGAACTCGTCCGCCTGCCGATGGTCGGCTCGCGCCGGCTGCAGCTGGCGGCCGAGAAAACAGGGACGATGGCGCTCGCCGTCCGACGCTGGCGCAGGCAGACGGAGGCGAATGATTTTGGCCAACCGACGGCGTCGACCACGCGGTGGCGGGTCAGCGTCATGCCGTCGGAGGAGCTGCCAGTGCCGGGTGTCGGAAGGCCCCAATGGTTGCTGGAACTGATGCGCGTAAAAGCGGGTGAATGTGCTGAATTTCTCGTAAGGGCGTGCGATGACAAGGGTTGTCTCGATCTATCTCCCGGATCTGCCGACGGATCGCATTCGTCGCGCCGATCCGTCCATTCCGCCTGAACAGCCAATCGCCGTGATTGCCAGGAGCGGCTCGAAGCGCTGGGTGTCGGCCGCCGACGCGGCCGCCAGACTAGCCGGCGTTCATGTCGGCATGCCGGCGGCGAAAGCGCAGGCGTTGTTCCGCGGCCTGATGCTGGTCGATGCGGATCCTGAAACGGATGCCGCAGCACTCGAGCGGATCACGCTCTGGGCTCTGACGCTCTATTCCCCGATCGTCGCGGTCGATGGGATCGATGGCATTGTCATGGATACCGAGGGTGCCGATCACCTGCAGGGTGGCGAACTGCCGATGGTGACGAAGATCGCCAATCAGTTTCTGGCCAGAAAGCTCACGCCCCGTGTCGCTGTCGCCGACACCTGGGGAGCAGCTCATGCCTGCGCGCGCGCCATCAGTCGGGATACGGTTATCGTGCCCCTCGGTGAGACCGTGCGCGCCGTCGAGAAACTGCCGATATCGCTGTTGCGCCTTCCCGGGAAGGTCGTCAGCGACCTTCGTACGCTCGGCTTCCAGACGATCGGCGAATTGGCCCACACGCCGCGCGCGCCGCTGACGCTTCGTTTCGGCCCGGAGATCGGCCGGCGGCTCGACCAGATATTCGGCCGTATCCCGGAACCGATCGATCCGATCCGCACCGCCGAACTGATCGAGGTCAGCCGTGCTTTTGCCGAACCGATCGGTGCTGCCGAGACGATCGACAAATATGTCGGCCGGCTGGTCGTGCAACTGATCGAGGAACTGCAAAAGCGCGGCCTTGGCGTTCGCCGAGCGGATCTGATCGTCGAGAAGGTCGACGGAACGCGGCAGGCGATCCGCGCCGGCACGGTGAAGCCGGTGCGCGATGTCGCCTGGCTGACGAAGCTGTTTCGTGACCGGACGGAAAAGATCGAGCCCGGCTTTGGGATCGAAAAACTGACCTTGGTCGCCGTCATGGCGGAGCCGCTGGAGGAGCGCCAGAAATCCTCATCGCTGGTCGAGGACGAGGTCATGGACGTGACGCCGCTGATCGATATCTACGGCAACCGTGGCCAGCGTGTTTATCGGGTGGCGCCGGTTGCCTCCGACGTGCCCGAGCGCTCCGTCCAGCGGATCAGTGCCGCGGCTGGTCCGATCGAAGTCACCTGGGTCAGCCATTGGCGCCGGCCGGTCCGCCTGCTGGCGCGCCCGGAGCTGATCGAGGCCATCGCGTTGCTGCCGGACCGTCCGCCGGTCTCCATCACTTGGCGTGGCAAGCGCCGGAAGGTCAAGCGGGCCGATGGGCCCGAGCGGATTTTTGGCGAGTGGTGGCAGCGCGACGCGGAGATGGAAGCGGTGCGCGACTATTTCGTCATCGAGGACGAAGCTGGCGAGCGTCTTTGGGTTTTTCGCTCCGGTGATGGCATCGATCCTGAAACCGGTAGCCACCGCTGGTTCATGCACGGGATCTTCGCATGAGCTACGCCGAGCTGCAGGTCACCACCCATTTTTCCTTCCTGCGCGGTGCAAGCTCCGCGCAGGAACTGTTCGAGACCGCCAAGGCCCTCGGTATCGAGGCCCTCGGCGTCGTCGATCGCAATTCGCTGGCCGGGATTGTGCGGGCGCTCGAGGCGTCGCGCGCCACCGGTTTGCGCCTCGTCGTGGGTTGCCGGCTCGATCTCACTGATGGCATGTCCGTGCTGGTCTACCCGACGGATCGCCCTGCCTACTCCAGGCTCACACGGTTGATTACGCTCGGCAAGTCGCGCGGCGGCAAAAACAACTGCATCCTGCACTGGGACGACGTCATCGCATATTCCGAAGGCATGATCGGCATCCTGATGCCGGATCTGCCGGATGACACCTGTGCGCTCCAGCTGCGCAAGATGGCCGAGGTTTTCGGCGATCGCGCCTATGTGTCGCTTTGTCTGCGGCGTCGGCAGAACGACCAGATGCGGCTGCATGAAATTTCCAATCTTGCGGCACGGTTCAAGGTGAAGACTGTGGTCACAAACGACGTTCTCTTCCATGAACCAGGCCGCCGGCAGTTGCAGGACATCGTCACCTGCATTCGCACCCGCACGACGATCGACGATGTAGGCTTCGAGCGCGAGCGCCATGCCGATCGATACCTGAAGCCACCGGAAGAAATGGAGCGCCTATTTCCCCGCTACAGCGAGGCGCTCGCGCGGACAATGGAGATTGTCCGTCGGTGCAAGTTCTCGCTTGAGGAGCTCACCTATCAATATCCGGAGGAGGCGATCGTGCCAGGCAAGGACGCCCAGGCCTCGCTCGAGCACTATGTCTGGGAATGCGTGCCAAACCGCTATCCCGAAGGTCTGCCACCTGACGTTCTGAAAACAGTGCGGCACGAGCTCGATCTGATCCGCACCATGAAATACGCCCCGTATTTTCTCACCGTCTTCTCGATCGTGCGCTATGCGCGCTCCCAAGGCATAATCTGCCAGGGCAGGGGTTCTGCGGCCAATAGTGCCGTCTGCTACATTCTCGGCATCACCAGTATCGATCCCTCAACCAACGATCTTCTGTTCGAGCGCTTTGTCAGCCAGGAGCGCGACGAGCCCGGATATCGATGTCGATTTCGAACACGAGCGGCGCGAGGAGGTCATTCAATGGATCTACCAGACCTACAGCCGAGAAAAAGCAGCACTCTGTGCGACCGTCACCCGCTACCGCGCCCGCGGCGCGATCCGCGATGTCGGCAAGGCGCTCGGCTTGTCAGAGGACGTGATAAAGGCGCTGTCGTCGGGCATGTGGTCCTGGTCGGAAGAGATCTGCGACCGCAATGTCCGGGAGCTCAATCTCAATCCGGATGATCGCCGTCTGGTGCTGACCCTGAAACTGGCGCAGCAGTTGATGGGCGCGCCGCGTCACCTCGGTCAGCATCCCGGTGGTTTCGTGCTCACTCATGATCGGCTCGATGATCTGGTGCCGATCGAGCCGGCGACGATGAAGGACCGGCAGATCATCGAATGGGACAAGGACGATGTTGAAGCGCTGAAGTTCATGAAGGTCGATGTGCTGGCGCTCGGCATGCTGACGTGTATGGCGAAAGCGTTCGATCTGATCCGCGAGCATAAGGAGGATGATCTCGATCTGGCGAAAATCCCGCAGGAGGATCCAGCCACTTATGCGATGATACGCAGAGCAGACACGCTCGGCACCTTTCAGATCGAAAGCCGCGCGCAGATGGCAATGCTCCCGCGTCTAAAACCCCGTACCTTTTACGATCTCGTCGTGCAGGTCGCGATCGTCCGGCCCGGACCGATCCAAGGCGACATGGTGCATCCCTATCTGCGGAGGCGTGAGGGGAAGGAACCTGTCGAATATCCGACGCCGGAACTTGAGGCGGTGCTTGGCAAGACGCTTGGCGTGCCATTGTTCCAGGAGAGCGCTATGCGGGTGGCGATGGTCTGCGCCGGTTTTACCGGCGGCGAGGCCGACCAGCTCCGCAAATCGATGGCGACCTTCAAGTTCACCGGTGGCGTTTCGCGGTTCAAGGACAAGCTGGTGTCGGGAATGGTGAGGAATGGCTACACGCCGGAATTTGCCGAAAAAACATTCTCCCAGCTCGAAGGATTCGGCAGCTATGGATTCCCGGAATCCCATGCGGCGTCGTTCGCGCTCATCGCCTATGCCTCCAACTACGTGAAATGCCACTACCCGGACGTCTTCTGTGCGGCGTTGCTGAACTCGCAGCCGATGGGTTTTTATGCGCCGGCGCAGATCGTCGGCGACGCAAGGGCGCACGGCGTCGAGGTGCGGCCGGTCTGCATCAACCGTTCCCGGTGGGATTGCACGCTGGAGCGTATCGGCAGTTCGGGCCGGCACGCCGTCCGTCTTGGATTCCGGCAGGTGAAGGGATTGGCTGTCGCTGATGCCGCGCGGATCGTCGCGGCGCGCATGAACAGCGCCTTTGCCTCCGTTGACGATATGTGGCGCCGATCTGGCGTTCCGTCGGAGGCGCTTGTCCAGCTTGCAAAGGCCGATGCCTTCTTGCCAACGCTGAAACTTGAGCGCCGCGATGCGCTCTGGGCGATCAAGGCGCTGCGCGACGAACCGCTGCCCTTGTTTGCGGCCGCGGCCGAACGGGAAATGGCTGCGATCGCAGAGCAGCAGGAGCCGGAGGTCGCGCTTCGACAGATGACGGACGGCCATAACGTCATTGAGGACTATAGCCATACCGGCCTGACACTACGGCAGCATCCGATCGCCTTCCTGCGCAAGGATCTCGCGGCGCGCAACATCATCACATGTGCCGAGGCCATGAATTCGAGGGACGGGCGATGGGTCTATACCGCTGGCCTCGTCCTGGTGCGGCAGAAGCCGGGATCGGCCAAGGGTGTCATGTTCATCACCATCGAGGACGAGACTGGGCCCGCGAACCTCGTTGTCTGGCCGACACTCTTTGAAAAACGCCGGCGGATCGTTCTCGGATCTTCGATGATGGCGATCAATGGTCGGATTCAGAGGGAAGGGGAGGTCGTCCATCTTGTTGCCCAGCAGCTGTTCGACCTGTCTGGCGACCTGGTGGGCCTTGCAGATCGTGATCAAGAGTTCAAACTGCCGACGGGGCGGGGTGATGAGTTTGCCCATGGTGGTGGTCCAGATCCACGGGATAAGCCGAAGCCGGTGGTAACCCCGCGCGACATGTTCGTGCCTGACCTTCATATCGATACGCTGAAGGTGAAGAGCAGGAATTTTCATTGATATTCAGTTTGGAAAGCGAGTCGCTGGTTCACACCCTTTCAAGGCGCCCGAGTATGATCCGCCGGCGCCACCCGCTGCACGCGATTGCCACAAAGTCACGAAAAAAGCCGGGTCTCGTGATGTTCTCACGAGACCCGGAAGTCGGCCGGACAGCCGGCCTCTGGGAGAACATATACCTTCTAGGGGCCTACGTGAGTTTCCCTACCGTCTTCTCGAGAATTGCCCACAATTCCTCGCCATATTTTTCGCGCCAGCCGGTGTAGAAGCCGCCGTCGCGAAGTTTCTGCCTGAACGCCTCAGTGTCGGGCTGATTGAATACAAGGCCCTGTTTGGCCAGGACGTCTTTGAGGGACTCCGACAACTTGGCCATATCTTGGCGCTCATCAAGCGCGGCTAGGTTGATGTTGCGGCTCACGACCTCCTGCACATCCGCCGGCAGGCTTGCCCAGTTGCGCTTGTTGGCAACGCAGAAAAACGCGTCCCACATGTGCCGGGTTAATGCGCAGTATTTTTGGACCTCGACAATATTTGCGGTCTTGATGTTCGCCAGCGAATTTTCCTGTCCATCGACGACCTTCGTCTGAAGTGCAGAATAGAGTTCGTTGAAATTAATGGACGCCGGAGCTGCCCCAAACGTCTGGAACATGGAGGTCCACAGCGCTCCGACTGGAACGCGGATTTTCATACCGGCGAGATCTGCGGGCGAGTTGACTGGGTGCGTGCTGGTGGTGATGTGCCGGAACCCGTTGTCCCACATCTTTTCCATCGGGAGGAGATTCACCTTTTCGATGAGCTTTTGCAGAGCGGCACCGAGTTCACCATCCATCGTCTTCCAAACCGTATCATAGTCCGGGAAAATGAAGCCGAGACCGTAGATCGAGGCCGCCGGGACCATCGTGGACAGTACATTGATACCAGAGTTCAGGAACAGATCGATGCCGCCTGCTCTCACCTGCGACAGCATATCAGTGTCGCTACCAAGCTGGTTGTTCGGGTAGACCTGCAGTTCCACCCGCCCGTTTGTCTCGTGTTGGATGCGTGCTGCCGCCTCCCTTGCGCGCGTGGTGATCGGATGGGTCTCGGCCAGATTGAACGCGAACTTCAGGGAATACTCGGCTGCGGCCGCTCGCTTCATCGAAAACCCGAGCGCCGTGGCGCTGAGACCAAGCGTCGTCGTCACTGTGAATGCGCGTCTTGTCAGATTTACCATTTCGTTCTCCTCCAAATAAGCTCTGTAATTTTGGTTGGTCGAGGTCGGGCTACAGGAAGCCGATCGAGAGCCACGGAACCGCAGCAACCACAGCAAGACCAATGGCCATGGCGACGATGTAGCCGACGATCGGTTTCATGCCGGCGTCGGGGCTGACTCGGCTGATTGCACAGGCAGCGTAGTAGCCAACACCGAAGGGTGGAGCGAAGAGGCCGATACCCATCGCCAACACGACAACCATGGCGTAATGCACCTGATGGATGCCCAACTGCTGAGCAACCGGGAACAGCAACGGTGCGAACAGTACGATTGCGGGTATCCCCTCGAGCACACTGCCGAGGATGATGAATATGACGATCGAGACGATCATGAACGTTACCGCACCGCCCGGGAGCGTTGAAAGGTTTTGAGCCAGCGCTGTCGAGAAGCCTGATTGCGTCAGGCCCCAAGCCATCGCCGTGGCCGCGCCGATAATCAGAAGGATAGACCCGGACAGGCTCGCCGTCTCGACAAGCATTGGCTTGAGCCGGCGCCAGTCGAACTGACGATAGAACACCAGACCCGCGACAACCGAGTATGCAATGCCGATCGTCGAAACTTCTGTCGCCGTGGCGACACCTTCGATGACGGCTGAACGGATAACGAACGGAAGCGCAAGGGCAGGCAGTGCAGCGAGGAGCAGCTTGCCGATCTGCCGTCGACTTGCCCTCTTGACGTGACTCGGGTCATCGTTGCGGCAGCGCCAGCGCACCAAGAAGCAAAGGGTTACCGCCAGAATAAGGCCGGGGAGAAGACCGCCGGTGAACAGCGCGGCGATCGATACCCCGGTTGCGGATCCCACTGTAATCAAGACGATGCTAGGCGGGATTGTCTCAGTCTGGGCGCCCGTCGCCGAGAGAAGTGCGACAAGATCGCCTTCGTCTGCGCCGCGCTCCTTCATCTCCGGAAACAACACGGGCGCGACGGCGGCCATGTCGGCGGCCTTCGATCCGGATATCCCAGATACAAGATACATCGCAGCCACCAGCACGTAGTGAAGCCCGCCGCGCACATGGCCAAGTAGGCTGGCGAGGAACGCAACCATAGCCCGCGCCATACCCGTCATCTGGATAAGTTGGCCGAGAAACACAAACAGAGGGATCGCAAGAAGGATCAGATGGCTGACACCTTCGTCGATCCTGCCGACAATTATTAGAGGCGGCGTTCTGGTGGTCAATATAAGGTAGCCGAATGTAGCGATCGCGAATGAAAAGGCGATCGGCACGCCGCCGAAAACACACGCCGCAACGCCGCCGACGAAGAAGATGAGAAGATTGAGGTTTCCAAGACCGACGAAGACCGGCTTCAGCGCCCAAAACAGGCAGAAGACCGCTGCAACGGCAGCAATCGCACCGAGCGCTAGACGGAGATTCGAGCTCTGCAGAAGCCGCAACACCGCGAAAACAAGCATCAAAGCGAAGCTCGTCGGCAACGCCGAGGCGCGCCATGAGTTCTGAATATCCATCGCGGGCGTCCAGACGTAGGACTCTTCGGTGGCATATTCCAGAGATGCGGGCAGGATCAGCACGAGGAAGGCAAGTGCCGCCGCGACCGAAACCAGTTCAACGAAGCGGCGTGTATCGCCCTTCAATGCGGTGACCACCGCCGTCATGCGCATGTGTTCCTGCCGCTGAAAAGCGACGGCCGAACCAAGCATGGCAAGCCAGAGAAACAAGATTGACGCCAGTTCGTCCGACCAAACCAGCGGGACGTGGAATACGTAACGAGCGACGACGGCCGAAAACAGCAGAAGAATTTCGCAAAGCACCAGAAGTGCTACCGGTATCTCCAGGCATTTTACCAAGGCATGTTCAATCTTGCGTGCCATTGCTGCCAAGCTCGACGTCCTTGCAACATCTTCGATGACTCCGTGAACAGTCATAGTGGCCTCCCCATTCGGTAAGGCCTGATCGTTTGCGTGCGGGTGCAACGCAGTCGGGTATTTCTCAAAACCTGTCCTCCCACGCTCGCGCGGGCGCACTGCTCCTGCCGGAAAAGCCGGTCAAGGTTCCGGAGTGTTCTCTAAAGTGCGTTCCCACGAATTCCGCGCACTGTGCTCCTCTGCGCGTAGGTATAAGGTATGATGTCATACCCAATATGGCAAGCACTTTTTCTGCCGTTTGGTGGAGTCTTGAAGGGCAACGAGTACGGCCTCCGTCGAGGCATCGATCGGTCACTGGATTGATCGCAGAGAATTGCCCTCGACCACATCGAGGTTCCACTGCCTTGTGTGCACAAATGTTAGGAGATCTTGGAGCCGACGAGTCCTGTTTGGCGACCAGGGCAAGCCGCATCCTATCATCGCGCCGTCGCAACTCGACTCCCGAAAACGGCAACCGAACGCTTGTGCCGGCTCGATGTCCCTATTCCGTCCCTAGTCGTTCGAGAGCGGCGAACCTGGCGCGTCTTAAGTGGAGAACGTGCCTTGCCGGCTTAAAACGCCGGGCCGCCTTATTGACCTTCCGGTTAATAAAAAGGCGCCTCAAAAATTCCGGCCGCTTACCGCAGGTCAGCGGCCCTCTGAGTTTCCAGCGCCGCCAATCTCCCCTCCGTAGATTGCTGCGTCGTCGGGTTCCGGTCCTCGGCAGATGCTAGTCCCTCTGGGGGAGGGAGATCACACCGGGCATAAAATGAAAGTCCTGCTTTGCATCGGCTTGCTATGCCACGACTAGATAAAGCGTTGGCTCCTCTGCGCGGTTCGTCTTTGCCGGCCCATCGGCAATTTGGAACCTGGATAGCATCTCGAAAAGCGATGCGGTCTCCTTCGCGAGATTGTTCACGGCAGCAGTCGACTCTTCCACCATAGCTGTGTTCTGCTGTGTCGCTGATTCGATCTTACCGACTGAGAAATTGATTTCCTTGAGCCCGTCGGCTTGAACGCGAGAAACCTGAGCAATGGCGTCGACGTTCTGATTGACGCTCTGCACCTGAACAACGATTTGGCCCAAAGCGTTGCCGGCCTGTTGCACACGCTGGACCCCATCATTGATATGCAGGTTGGATATTTTGATCAGAGACTTGATTTCTTTCGCCGCCGCCGCAGACCTTTGCGCCAGGTCTCTGACCTCCTGCGCTACTACCGCGAACCCTCGGCCAGTCTCCCCGGCCCGAGCCGCCTCAATGCCTGCGTTCAAAGCCAAAAGGTTTGTCTGAGATGCGATTTCATCGATGACACCGATAATATTGCCTATTTCGACCGAAGAAGACCGAATGTTTGTCATGGCCTCAATAGTCTCGCGCATTATGGTGCCTGACCTCTCGGCATGTTCCTTGGTCTCGCCGACGAGGATCCCTGCTGCGTGAGCTTTATGGCTTGCGTCCACCACCTGCCTTGTCATGTCTGCGAGGACAGAAGCCGTTTGCTCGACGACTATAGCTTGCTGCTCCGTTCTCACCGCGAGTTCGTTCGAGGAAGCACGGATTTCTTCAGCCCCCGCAGCAATCGCCTGCGCATTGTCGTTTACTTCGGACATTGCATCGCGAAGCTGGCTAATCGCTGAATTGAAGTCCAATCTGAGCGGCTCAAGAGCTCCCGTGAAAGGCCGATCAAGCTGAATGTGAAGGTTGCCTTTCGATAACTGCCTCAGTGCATCGGCAACTTGTTCGACGGCGGAACTGGTCTGTTCGGCAGCCCGCTGGCGCTCCTCTCCTTCGTTCTCCAAACGCCGCCGCTCGGCATCCTGTCGATGATGCTCGGCGACCGCATCGCGCTCCGCTTTTTCTGAAAGATGATTCTTAAGGCCGGATATCTGCCGCGCGAGCTGACCGATTTCATCCTTCCGTCGCTCGAGTATTTGGTCAATTTCCATGTCGCCGGCGATCATTTGCAGGACTGACTGCTGTAGTTTCGCCAGAGGCACGATGATGGAGCGGATAGTGAGCGATGCCGCGGTTACTCCGAACAAGGCAGCTATGCCGAGCGCAGCTAGCGTCAGAAATTTAAATTCATCAGAAGCTGCTTTAACTTTGCCACCAACGCCTTGGTTTAGAGCTTGCTCGTAATCGATCAACTTGTTCAGAGCACCAATCCATGCCGTCAACTTGGGTCTCAGTTCATTTAAGAGCAGCGGCTTTGCCTCGTCTCTTTTTCCGTCGAGCGTCAACTTGGTGACGTCGGCAATCAAAGGCTCGGCGTCATTCTGAAAAGCCGTCAGACCCTCAGCGAGGCGACGCTCTGCGGGGGTGCTGGCGACGTCGGAATTAACGGCCTTTTGCAACTCCGCGAAGTTGGAAGCGTAGGATGCCTGTAGCTTTCTCATCATCACGATTGTCGTGGCTTGATCCGTATTCGAGTCAGTCAAAACGATGTCGCGCAATGCTACCGCTCGATCGCGGACCGAGCCCAGCATATCGATGCCATTCCGAAATTTTTGGCTATTACTGCCATTTATGAGGCTGAGCTTCCCGTTGATCTCGTCGACCTGGCTGATTGACGAAAGAGACAGAACTCCCATTGCGCACAACAGCAACCCGAATGCGATAGACAAACGTATCGCCACGCCAAATTTCCGAATCCTCCACATTATTTCCCCTCCGCCCGAGCAAACCTTTTGAACTCCGTATGAGGTATAACCTTATACGTAATACCTTAACCGAAATTGAAGGGCGCAAAGGCCAATGGAGGATACGATCGAAAGAACCCTCAGCCGGCTGGCGAGCGGATCAAGGCTCTGGCCGACTACGGCTATTGCGTAGGCCGATCAACCGGATCAAAGCTCCCATCGGAATTTTCGGCAAAGCTAAAAGTGCGTCGTCTCTGGCATTATTGATTGTCGCCGACGTCGTGGTGGCGAGAATGCCTGCCAAATCTTAGATTCAAAACGCAGTCCCCGAGCGAGCCATTACCTGAAGAAGAGATGACCGCCTCCGCTGAACCGCCTCGTGGAGATACTCAAGAGCTGCTTGATTGATCGAGTTTGTTGAGGCGAGGTTGCGCGCCGCTAGCTCTCTGCTTTCAGCGCATGCTTGACGCGCAGAATAGTGATCACAACAGATCCCACAACGACCGGAACAGCGACGAGCATGATCATTGGATCGAAATGGAACCCAGCGTGGTCTGCCGTTTCATACACGAACTTCAGCAAGCTCAACAAATAGTAGCTTATTGCAATGATCGAAAAGCCTTCGACCGCGCGCTGGATCTTGACCTGCGTCGCGGCGCGATCAGCCATGGCCTGGATCTGTGTCGCGTTCTGGAATTCGATCTCGACCTGAATTCGGGTTTGCAACAAGTCGAGCAAGTGCATCGCGGCCCTCGATAGTTGCTCAAGCCTCAAGGCGGTCGCTTCACAGGTACGCACCGCTGGCTTGAACCGCCGCTCCACGAAGGTACCGAAGCGTTGAAAGCCGACGACGTGCGTTTCCCGTAAAAGCGCGATCCTCTCCTCAACGATCTTGGCGTAGGCTGCGGTTGCGCCGAACCTGTTTCTGGTCTCGGCGGTGGCCGAAATGACATGGGATGAGAGAGCGGTAATCTCCTCGAGCAATTGCTTGTGCTGATGTGCGGGCGTACGAAGATTGCGATTGGTCAGTTGAACCAACTCCGTGTCATATCCGCCGAGAAGCGGGGCGAGACGACGCGCTTCCGGCAATCCGAGAAGCGCCATGGATCTGTAGGTTTCGATCTCGAAGATCCGGCGTACCATGCGCCCCAGGCGGTGTGCGTTCAGGTCCTTGTTGAACAGGATAATTCTACTTGAATTGTCCCCTCGAACACGAAAATCGGAGCAAACCTGCGCCGCGCCCCCACCGATCAATGAGGCGGCGGTATCACCGAAGCCGAAGGTTTCCAGCACCGGTCCCAGCTTGTCAGGAGGGTTCCCGAGGACAAGGATGCTGACGTGACAAACGAGCAGCGGTGAGTTCAATCCTGCGAGCTCGGCAAAATCACTTTCAAGGAGGTCAGATTCCGGCCAGCCCCCTGGCTCGCTGTCAAGTTTCCGGACGCGCGTAACCGTCACGAATTCAGTGTGCCTTTCGACTCTAACCGAAATCGTGCCATCAGCTTCGAGACTGTCGTGGAACTCCTTGATCACACCGTCTATGGGCATGAAAGCAACGTGCTCAACAATTGCCGGACCGGTGAAATAGATCGACGGTCGAGCGTGAAGCTCGGAGTTGAAGTCTGCCGTCTGCTGTTTGAAAGCAGTTGGACGAGAGATCTGTACACAAGGAGACGTCGTTGCCGACGCTGCTTCTTCCGCACCCTTCGAAATCACGTCTGTGTTCCCCATTTTCAGAAGTGCAAACACCGGCGAACCTTATGAAGCGAATGCAAGCAACTTGGAAGCCCGCCCGGATATGATAAATCTGCTGATCCGCGTTCGACCTTCTTTTGAAAGGTCACAGCAGCCTAAGAAGCTAGGAGACCCCCGCTGGTATGTCACGCCAGCTGTACTTCGGGCGATATCATAGAACGTCTCGGGGCCACTAGGCTTGAGACAAGACTGCCATGTTCAGCACGTTGTCCTTGTAGCGGTACATTGGGATAATAAGCAGCCCTAAGGGCACGTGTGGGCCGCGCCAACACGGTATCATCTGCTGCTATCACGAAGTGATGGAAACCATTGAGGCTTGCGTTGAGCGCAAGCGAAATGGCCTGGGCACAGTCCCGTCTGTCAACATAGGACCACAGGTTCCATTTCTGAACGCCGGGATTATCTTCGCAAGCTTTCATTGCATCATATTGGTGGGGCTCTTTTACCCAAGAAAACCGCGGGCCGATCATTTTGAGCGCGGGATCCCAGCGGCAGAATTCGGCTGCGACGGATTCGTCTACAAGTTTGGAAAGCGCGTAGCTACTCTCAGGCTTCGAGGTCAGCTTGTCATCGACCGGAAAATAGGCAGGTGGATCGTCAAACGGGACGCCCAGCAAGGTCTCACTGCTCGCAGAAACAATGTTCTTTATGCCCGCGATCCTTGCAGATTGGAAAACATTGTAGCTGATGGCGGTATTGGTGTGAAATATGTGCGTGCTCGCAGCGACTTTCGCGCCTACTATCGCAGCAAGATGGACGATGCCCTAAATCCCGGATTCGATATCGGCGACCGCATCAAGGACCTGGCTATAGTCCCGCATATCGACGCGGGCGAACGGGCACCTCATGTCGGATGACGGCACCTCGTCGATTCCGATGACCTCGTGCCCCTCTTCGAGAAGGCGTTCAATCGCCGCGCGCCCGATTCGTCCGCTGCTTCCAGTGACCAGAAGTTTCATGGCATTTCCCCTTTACGGGCCGCACAATGGCACGAACGAGAGTGCAGGTTACGGCACCCAGACCCGCTGGGTTCCTCCTGGTTCGTAACGCGCTCCTGTCACCTCGAGAGATTGATCAAGGTGGCCCTTTCCTCGGCGGTGAGCGGCCGGACCTCGTGGTTCTGCAAGAGCAAGAAGAGCTTCGCCGTTTCCTCCAACTCCTCAGTCGCGTACTGGGCGTCCTTTAGGGACTTGCCCGCGACGACAGGTCCATGGTTTGCCATCAACACCGCATGATGGTTCGCGGCGGCGGCTCCCACCGCCGCCGCCAGCGCTTCGTCTCCGGGAGGAAAATACGGCACGAGCGGCAGGAAACCGATACGCATGACATAGTAGGCGGTCAGGGGCGGCAGAACGTCGCGCTCGTTGACCTGCTTCAACAAGCTGACGGCAACCGAATAGGTTGAATGCAGGTGGACGACGGCTCGGCGATTGTCCTTACCGCAATACATGCACTTGTGGAGGAACGCCTCCTTGGTGGGCTTGTCACCTCCGACATGCACGCCTTCCGCCGAAAAGCAGGACAGCCGTGCTGGATCGAGCACGCCCAACGAAGCGTTGGTGGGCGTCATCAAAATTCGACCGTCCGACAGACGGACGCTGATGTTGCCGGTCGATCCTGCGGTCAGCCCGCGGTCGAAGAGCGAGCGACCGACCTCGACTATCTCGTCGCGGACCTTCGTCTCTTCAGATATGGAGCCTATCATCGTAGCCGGTCCCAAGCGTTCATGAAGAAGTCCCGTTCGCCGAAGTTGCCGGACTTCAACGCGAGCGACAGAGATCGCCCCTGGCTCTTTGCGTGTACCCACGGCACTCCGGGGGCGATTTCGTTGCCAATCGAGAGCTGGTCGACGCCGAGCGACTTCACCACCGCTCCCGACGTCTCGCCGCCGGCGACGATGAGATCGCTCACACCCTTCTCGACGAGCCTTCGCGCGATTGAGGAGAGGGCGGCCTCGACCATCTCGCCGGACTGCGCGGCGCCCAACTTGCGTTGGTTTTCCTTCACCTCGTCGGGCAGAGCCGTCGCATAGATGAGAACAGGCTTGCGGCCCAGACGGGACGAGGCCCACTCGACGGCCTCGCCGACGACATCGCCGCCGTCCGCCAGCTTTGAGAGGTCGACGCGGAAACCCTCGTGGTCTGCGAGCATCGCCTCTACCTGTCCGTTGGTTGCGACCGAGCAGCTACCGGAGACGACGGCTCTGTAGCCTTCTTCCAAGTCAGTCGTAACGGCAGCGTCGCGGCTGTTCCCGCCGGCAAGAAGAACACGAGCCAGCCCATATGCCAGGCCCGACGCACCGGTGAACAGCACGAGATCCTTGAATGCCTGGGCAATCTCGACAAGGTCCTCGTCAGCCAGGGCGTCGATGACGACAATACGCGTGCCGTCGCCGTGAATGGGGGCGGCCCATTCGGCGATGGCGGACGCCCCTTGCTTCACCGTCTCGTAATAGCATCCGGTGATTTCGGCCCGCGACTGCGGCCCGAGCACCCGCAGCAGGTTCGCGTCTGTCATCGGCGTCAACGGATGATTGCGCATGCCGGACTCGTCCAGCGGCACGTCGCCGACGAACAGGTTGCCCTTGTAAACCGTCCGGCCGTTGGCAGGGAAGGCGGGGCAGGCGATCGTTATGGATTGGCCAAGCTCCGCAAGCATCGCGTCGGCGACCGGGCCGATGTTGCCCTTCGCCGTGGAATCGAACGTCGAGCAGTACTTGAAGTAGTACTTCTGCGCGCCACAGCCACGCAGCCATCGCAGCGCGGCCAAGGACTCCTCGACCGCCATTTGCGGAGGTGTCGTTCGAGTCTTGAGGGCGACAACGATTACGTCGGCGTCAATGTCCCTGTCGTCTTCAGGAACGCCGATCAGCACCGTCGTTTTGAGGCCGGCGCGCGCGAAGATGTTCGCGACGTCGGTCGCTCCCGTGAAATCGTCGGCGACGCAGCCGACCAGCAACTTTCCGGCGGCCACCATGAATCACCTCATGATGAAGGGGTTGGCGACGTCTTCAGCGGTGGAGATCATCACGCTCTTCGTCTGCATGTAGTTCTGGATCGAGGCGATGCCATTCTCGCGACCGATGCCGGAGTGCTTGTAGCCTCCCAGCGGCGACATATAGCTGATGACGCGGTAAGTGTTGACCCAGATGGTGCCAGCCTGGATAGCGGCCGAAACCTTCAGGATACGACGCATGTCCTGGGTCCAGAAGCCCGCGGCCAGCCCGTAATTGGTGTCATTGGCAATATGCACGGCTTCCTCATCGCTGTCGAAGGGGATGACCGCCAGAACCGGGCCGAAGACCTCCTCCTGCGCGATGCGCATGTCGTTTCGGACCCCGGAGAAAATCGTAGGTTCGACGAACCAGCCCCTGGAGAGCTCGGCATTGTCCGGCCGCCCCCCACCGAGAACGCATTCGGCGCCTTCGCCTTTTGCGATGTTGATATAGCCGAGGATCTTCTCGAGTTGCGGCGGCGTCGTCACGGGGCCAACCTGCGTCGACGTCAAGAGCGGATCGCCCATTCTCGCCGTTTTTGCGAGGTTGACGATCTTCTCGAGAAACTGGTCGTGGATCTTTCGCTGCACGAGCAATCGTGAGCCCGCAATACATGTCTGTCCGGTGGCAGCGAAGATGCCGGAGATCACCCCGTTGACGGCATTGTCGATCTCCGCATCGTCGAAGACGATGTGCGGGCTCTTGCCGCCGAGTTCAAGCGTAACCTTCTTGAAGTTGCGCGCTGCAAGCTCGCCGATCTTGCGCCCGGTGCCTTCACTTCCCGTGAAAGCGATCTTGGCGACGTACTTGTGGGTCGTCAGCGTCTCGCCGACATCTGCGCCGAACCCTGTAACGACGTTGAAGACGCCCGCGGGAAAGCCAGCCTGCTCGACGAGCTTTGCGAACTCAAGGGTCGAAGCAGACGTGAACTCCGAGGGCTTTGCCACGAATGTGTTCCCTGCGGCGAGTGCCGGTGCCAGCTTGTAGGCGAGCAGCAGGAGAGGGGAGTTCCACGGCGTAATCCCGACGCAGACGCCGAGCGGCTCATTACGAGTGAAGTTGAAGGTGTCCGCCTTATCGATCGGGATGACCGCTCCTTCGATCTTGTCCGCCAGCCCGCCGAAGTAGTAGTACCACTGCGGGATGTATTTGAGCTGAAACAGCATCTCGTTGATGAGCTTGCCGTTGTCCGTAACCTCGATCGTCGCGAGATGCTCCGCATTCTCGGCGATCAGATCGCCAAGACGCCGAAGAAGGTGTCCGCGGGCGCTCGCGGTGAGCTTCGGCCACGGACCACTCGTGAAGGCGCGGTGCGCAGCCTCGACTGCTCGTTCCGCATCTTCCCTGCCGCCCTTCGGAATAGCGGCCCAGGTCTGCCCGTTGAAAGGGTTCTTCGTCTCGAACGTATCTCCGTTGGCAGCGTCTTCCCACTTGCCGTCGATGAACATCTTGTATGTCTGCATTGTCTTTCTCTCTTCTAGCATCCGAGTTGTCGGGCGAGGTCTTCGAGATCGTCGGCGACGTAATCCCAGCGCTGCTCGGCTGTGAGGTCGGTCGTCTGGCCCTCGCCGTATTCGGTGGGTCGTGCGATGAATGCGGTTTTAAGGCCAAGGCTGCGCGCGGCGGCAAGATCGTAGTTGTGGGCAGCGCACATCATGACGGCCCCGGGCTCCAGATAAAGGAGTTTGCAGACCCCGAGGTAGGTCTCAGGATCGGGCTTGTAGTGCTGGAAAAGCTCGCAGGAGAACACGTTGTCCCACGGCAAGTCGGCATGCTTTGCCATATTGACGAGAATCGCGACATTGGCGTTGGACAGAGGGCCGATGATAAACTTCGACTTCAGCCGGTGTAGCCCGCGCGATGTGTCGGGCCAGCCGTCCAGGCGATGCCAGACCTTGTTGACGTGCATCATCCGGTCGTGGTCTAGTTCGGCCAGCCCCATCTCTGCGAACACTGCCTTCAAGGCATCGAAGTGAAGTTCGTCCAGGTTCGTCCACGGCAACTCGCCGCTGCGCACCCGCGCTTTCTGGGGATTGTAATGGTCTCGCCAGCGGTCGACGAGACCGGTCCAGTCGATCTGCAGGCCCTCCGCCGCGCCCCAGGCGGTGAGATCGCGGATGATCGAACCCCGCCAGTCGACGACAGTGCCGAACGTGTCGAAGACAATCGCCTTGACGCTGCTGGTCATCTCGCGCCCTCCTTCTTGTGGGACGAAATGCGCTCGAACGTTTCCACTCGCTTTTCGGCCACCCAATCTCGAACCATCGCATCAAAGCTCGTGAAGTGCGGCGTCTTCAGGTGGAAGTCGAAATCGGCTCTTGAGCCATAGACTTCATAGATGTAGATTCGCTCGGGCCGCTCAGGATCGCGGCAGACATCGAACACTTCGCAGTTCGGTTCGTCGCGCAGCGACGTCGCCGCATTCTCGATTATCGCCGCATCGAAATTATCGGCGAACTGGTTTCGAACGACGAACTCTACGACCACGACAAAGCCTGTGGATGCCGAACTCATGCGACCTCCTTGCGGACGGCACCCAGAGCGCCGATCACGCTGCGCGTCATCTCCGCGCAATTGGCGCTTCCGCCATACTCCATTGGAACCGCGATCTTGGTCGACAAGGTGTGCTCGACCGCGGCCTCGATCAGCCCGGCGGCGTCAGCAAGCCGCTGATCCCCGTGCTTCACCGCCAGCCAGTCGAGCATCATCGCTCCCGACAGGAACATTGCGCCCGGATTGGCGACGCCCTTGCCCGCGATATCGGGAGCGGTCCCGTGTGCCGGCTGGAAGAGGCCGTGCGTATCGCCGATGTCCGCCGAAGGGGCCATACCCATGCCGCCGATCAGACCGGCCGCAAGGTCGGAAAGGATGTCGCCAAACATGTTCTCGGTCACCAGCACGTCAAGCGTCCAAGGCTTCTTCACCATGTTGAGCGCCAGCGCGTCGACATAGGCATAGTCCTTCTGCAACTCGGGGTGCTTGGCGGCGATCTCATCGAAAACCTTCCGGAAGAAAGCCATCGAACTGAAGACATTCGCCTTGTCGACGCAGGTCACCGTGCCGGCCTTGCCGCGACGTTTGCGCTGGGCGGCCAGCTGGAAAGCGAATTCGGTAACGCGCTCGGTGCCGGCCCGCGTGATCTGCATCGTGTCGTAGGCCTCTTGGTCGTTTAGCACTTCGCCACGGCCACGCGCATAAAACAGTCCTTCTGTCTGCTCGCGGACCAACACGAAGTCGATTCCTTCGGCGCGAGGATCGGACAGCACTTTCGGAAGGCCGGGAAACCACCGGATCGGACGGACACCTGCAAACAGGCCGAACTCCATGCGCAGGTCGAGCTGCGGAATGATTTCCGTCCCGTCCGGGAAGCGGATGTCGGGCCAGCCCATCGCGCCGAAGAGGATTGCGTCGGATGTCCGGCAGCCCTCGAGCGCGGCGGCGGGCAGGGCCTCGCCGGTCTCCGCGTAGTGCTGGGCACCGGCCTGATGCGTCTCGAACACGAGCGGTGGCGCGCCCGCCTGGCTGACGGCGGCGTCGATCAATTCCAGGCAGGCAGGCATGACTTCCCTGCCGATCCCGTCGCCGGGAAGGACTGCGATCTTGAGAGTGTTGTACAACGATGACATTTGAAACCTGTCCTAGAGGTGGTTGAGGCCGAGGCGCTCGAGAAGGTCGAGCAGTTCCTTGCCTGCCCGCTCGCGGTGCGCCTTGTGAATGTTTCTTGCTTTTTCGCGGTCGCCTTCGCGGATTGCTTGCACGAGTTCTGCATGTTCGCGGGTTGAGTTAACCGGCTTGGGACGCATCTTCAGCGTCACCATCCTGACGCGATGTGCGCGGTCGATGAAATTGAGGACGACCGACTTGAGCATCTGGTTGCCGCCAAGGTCGAGCAGTTGCTCATGAAATCTTGCGTCCGCCTGCGCCCAGCGCTCCAAATTATCTTGTGAAAGCGCATGGTCCATGTCGGCCGTCGCCTTTTCGAGACCCCGGAGTTGATCCTCGGAAAGCTGGCGGCTGGCGGCAAGCTCTGCAGCCGTACTCTCGAGCGACGTCAGGATTTCGTAAATTTCCTTCATGTCAGAAATAGAAATCGGCAGAACCCGCATTCCGTGCCTCGGGATCACCGAGACAAGTCCGTCCTGCTGGAGGCGCATGAGCGCCTCCCTTACGGGCGTCCGGCTCATCCCCAACTGGGACGCGACTTCCTGTTCGGTCGCCTGGTAACCGGGCGCCCACTTGTTATCCAGGATGAGCTGGCGCAACCGAAGGTGGGCTGTCGCGGTCATTGTTTTCGCGAAGGCGTCCTCTTTGATCTCTGAGACCGGTGCTGTCTGTTTCCTGGTCGGCATTTTCTTTCCCTTCAAGCTGGCTGATTTCTCAGGAGCCTACATATTTTCGCCAGCTATGTTCAGGCTGGTATCCGAGAACGCTCTTTGCTTTGTCGATCGACAGCAAGGTTTCGTTGTTCCCGATCTGCTTCTTGAACGGGACCCCCGGATACCACCTCCTGACGAGTTCCTCGTTGGAGGTGGTCATGACCCCATCGTCGTTTGCGATGATGAACACCTCGGCACCTTTGCCGCTCCACTCGAGCGAGCGACGGATCGCCTGTGCCCCGTCGCGGGCGTCGATATAGGTCCAAAGGTTGAAGCGTCTGCTGCCCGGGTTCTGCTCGAAGGCCGGGAAGTCCGCATACTCGCTCTCGTCCATAACGTTGGAGAAGCGTAGGCAAACGATCTTGAGCTCGCTGTCCCAGCGGCAATACTGCTTTGCCATCTCCTCGCCGAGATGCTTCGAGAGGGAATAGGAGGTTTCCGGGCGCGACTGATAATTCTCGTCCGCCGGCAGATAGTCAGGCTTGATCTCGTAAGGAATGCCGAGCAGGGTCTCGCTCGACGCCCACACGATGTTCTTGATGCCGAGCAAGCGGCATGACTCGAAAACATTGAACGTCGAAATGGTGTTGACCCGGAAAACATCCGCAGGAGCAACGCGCCCCGGCATCGGCACAGCGGCCAGATGGACGACGGCTTCAGTGTTGCGATTGTGGTCCCAATCAAAGCCACTGATCGCCTCGATCGTGGCGCGCATATCCTCGAAATCGACCCTGACGAAGGGGCAGAGGTTTTCTGGCGGAGCGATCGTATCCGCGTTGATGACGTCGTGGCCGCTCTCAACCAGATGCTTGATCGTGGCTCTACCCAGTTTGCCGCTGCCGCCTGTGACTAAAACTCTCATATCGTAATACCTCCGTAGAACCTTCCAGGTTAGCGGCTTCGGCCGACCGCCACAGCCAGGATGATGAGCATTCCGCGCGCGATGAGCTGCTGGCTGTAGTCGAGGCCGCCAAGAATAAGACCGTTGTTGATGACACCGATGAGCAGGGCACCGACGATGGAACCGATCACGGTGCCGCGTCCGCCGAATAGGCTGGTACCGCCGAGAACCACGGCTGCAATGACAGACAGCTCATCGCCTTCGCCAAGCTGGAAGCGTCCAGACTGCAGGCGTCCAGCATAGAGCATGCCAGCGATCGCAGCGGCCATCCCCGTCAGTAGCAGCACCTGGAACTTGATTTTCCGGACATCGACGCCGCTGTAGCGAGCTGCGACCGAGTTTCCGCCTGCCGACATGACCTTGCGGCCGAACGGTGTCTTTCGGAGCGCGATATGGGCGATCGTGCCCAGAACGGCGACCCAGACAACGAGGACAGGAACAGGGCCGATGTTACCGGAACCAAAGACGAAAATGAACGTATCGTTGATAATTGGAACAGGCGAAGTGCCGCTTACCCACATTCCGACCCCTCGCGCGATCCCCATCATGCCGAGTGTCACCAAGAACGACGGGATGTTGAGATAGGCAGTCAGGCCGCCGTTTACGGCGCCTACCAGCAGCCCGAGGGTCAAGCCCGCGAGAATGCCGGGGAATAGACCGTACTTGCTCAGCACCAGGCCAGCGACCACCGACGACAGTCCGGCTATGGCTCCGACCGAGAGGTCGATCTCGCCCGCCGAGAGTACGAACGACATTGCCATGGAAACGATGGCGACGATCGCAGTCTGCCGCAGGATGTTGAGCAGGTTGTTTGAAGATAGGAATCCGCGATCCTGCAGCAGGATCGCGAAGACGATGAAGATGACGACGAAGCCGATGTAGACGACGTAGTCGCGCCAGTTGCTGTGCCACGGCCGCATGTGGGTTGCATCCGTCTCTGTGTTCAATGTCTTGGCTTCAGTGGACATTTTGGGTTGCCTTCTGAATCGCGACCTGCAGACCGAGTTCGGTGCGGATCAGCGGAGATTGAGTTTCGTCGCCGGCAATCGTGGCCCAGCTTTCGATTTCGTCGCGCTCGATTTCGCGCGCGAGACGTCCGTTGTTCATGACCAGGATGCGGTCACTTGTTGCCAGAAGCTCGGCTGGTTCCGACGAGATGACGATGACGGACTTTCCGGAGGAGGCGACGCTCCGAATGAGTTCAACGATCTCGGCCTTTGAACCGATGTCTACGCCTGCTGTTGGTTCGTCGAGAATGACAACCGAAGGATCAATCGCTAGCCATTTGGCAATAACGATCTTCTGCTGGTTGCCGCCGGAAAGGTTCCTGACCTTATTGTCAGCGGACGGCGTCTTGATCCTCAGTTGCTTGATGAGATCGGAGGTCAGTGTTCCCTCGCGTCGACGGTCGATGAAGGGACCGCGGACGAGCTGACCGATCTGCGGCAGTCCAAGATTGTCGCCCACGCTGTGCTCGACAACCAGACCTTCCTCGTGGCGGCTCTCCGGAACAAGCACAATGCCAGCCTTGATCGCATCCGAAGGTGACTTGAACTCAACGGCAGTGTCGCCGAGTTCTACGGTTCCCGCAGTTTTCTTATCGACGCCGAAAAGAAGGCGGGCAAGCTCGCTCCGGCCAGCGCCCATGAGGCCTGCTATTCCCACAATCTCGCCCCTGTGAACGTCGAAGCTGACATCGCTGGGTTTTCCCGAAGGGCCCGAAAGGCCACGTACGCTCAGCGCGGGTTTGCCGCTGCGATCAATGGCGCGCGCCTGGTATTGGAAACCGGTGACACGCTTGCCGACCATGTGCTGCACGATCGAGTCGAGCGTGAATTCGGATGTCTTCCCGGAGGTCACGTTCTGACCGTCACGCAGAATTGTAATCTCGTCGGCGATCGTCATGATCTCGCTCATGCGATGGGAAACGTAGATCACGGCTGTTCCCGCCGCAGTGAGCTTCTTCAACATGCCGAACAGAGTGTCGGCTTCCTGTGCGCTCAGCGACGAGGTTGGTTCGTCAAGGATAAGGATCCTGGCGTCCTGGTGGATGGCCTTGGCGATCTCGGTCAGCTGGGCCTGGCCGGGGCTGAGTTCAAAAACAGGCGTCCTCGGATCAACCCTGAGGTTGAGTTGGCCGATGATCTCGGCTGCCTGTGCGATTTCCCTGCGCTCGTCGACCAAGATCGACAGGCGGCGGGGCTCCCGGTTGAGGAAAATGTTCTGGGCGACCGTGAGGGTGGGGATCAGGCTGAGGTCCTGGAAGATCATCTCAATGCCGAGCCTGCGGGAATTCTCCGGAGAGCTTGACGACATGTGTTCGCCAAAAACCTCGATGGATCCCTCCGTGGGTGTGACCACGCCCTGCAGGATCTTCAACAGCGTAGACTTGCCGGCGCCATTTTCGCCGACCAGCGCATGGATTGTCCCGGGTTGGATCGTCAGGCTGACACCGCGCAATGCGTGCACGCCGCCAAACGATTTCCTCACGTCGCGCATCCTGACGGCGGCGAGGGTTTCGGTGACTGCTTGAGTGTTCATGGTCGTTGTCCGCCGCTGGGGACGGGGAGCGGCCGGAGCCGCTCCCGCGCACCGTTAGTTCATTGCGTCGGTGAGAATCTTCGGTGCCTGGTCGCCGTTCGACTGCGGCCACGCCTCGATCAGGTTATCGCGGGTCACCGCAAGGGCCGGGAGCACGACGTAGGGAGGTGCGTCCTTTCCGAGTAGGGCGTATCCGGCAAGGATGCCCTCGGCATAACCGGCGCCGTACGGACGCTGGGATCCGGTTCCCTTGACGTAACCCTTCTTAGCCATGTCGATCGAGATGTTGACGCCAAGGTCGCAAGTGGTGATGACGAGGCTCTTGGACGCGCCCGCTGCGCGCGCCGCTGACAGGACGCCTTCTGTTGGAACGTCCCACACGGCCCAGATGCCATTGAGGTTGGGGTGGGCCGTCAGCATTGCGGAGGCGACGCGCTCGGATTCGCTTGAGAAATCAGGGCCTCCGACACCGGTCTCCTGGACGATCTTGATATCCGGATAATCCTTGATCGCTTCCTTGAAGCCGACCACGCGTTCTTTGGTGGCAAAAAGGTCGGACGCATGCGGGATGAGACCGATTTCGCCCTTGCCGTCGAGCGCCTTGGCCATGAGCAGTGCGGCGACCTTTCCCATCCCGCGGTTGTCGGAAGAGACGAGGCTCACATAGTCTTTGCCAGCCTTCATCCCGGCGCCGGTCTGGTCAAGGAAGATGATCTTAATGCCAGCGGCAGCAGCTTTCTTGTATGCTGCGGCCGTGGCTGACTGCTCGGCGGGAACGGTGATCATGACGTCAGGTTTGAGCGCCATGACGCTTTCGATGTCTGAAACTTGCTGCTCCGCGCGATATCCAGCATCAGTCGTCGCAACGATTTCGACGCCGAGCTCTTCCAGGGCCTTCTTTTGCCCGGCCATCTGGGCCTTGGCCCAGTCAGACGCCGTGTAGTGCATCACAATGGCCGCTTTGGCATGCTTCGCCTTGATCTTTTCGATCTCCTCGGCGGATAGCTTCAGGTCGCTCGCGAGGGTCGCTTTTTCGCCGTTGGGCCCGCTTGCCGGGTGACTTTCAATATCCTTGATCTGTTTATCGACATCGATCGCGAAGGCGCTCGGCGCATAGGCAGCGCTGCCGCCGAGGGCAGTGGCAAGGGCGATCATCTGTAGGGACTTGCGCATCGTCATAGGCATTTCGGTTCCTCCCTTTAAGGCCTATTGAGTTCCTCGAATTCAATAACGTATACGTTAATGCATTTGTAAAAGCTGTCAACTGAAGAAATGTCGGAAACATCGGCGAGCCGAATTGAGCATCCCGCATTTGGGATGGTTTCAACCACCGTGAGTGCCCAACGCGGTAGTCATCACGGTGGTCGCCTTGTCCGTTTGCCACCAAACGGATCGAGGCAGACCGCCCCCATGAAATCGACCCGGAACGATCCTTACGGCTCCCGATCGACGCGGTAGTCAAATAAAAGCTATTGCGCAAATGGAGAGGTATAAGGTATGAGGTATGATGTCGATGGGCAGACTTTTTGCAGCTGAATGTGATATTGTTATGTTTGTCGTATAGGATACGTTATTTTGTGTTTCGATATTGTGATATCCAGAAAAGTGCGCCACATTAGTCGCGGTTTATGAGGGAGGAAGAATTGACAGCAGCAGTTTCGATCCGCGATCTCGCGAACGCTATCCGTGTCCTGTCGATCGACGCGGTTGAGGCCGCAAAGTCCGGGCACCCCGGAATGCCCATGGGCATGGCTGATGCGGCGGCGGTGCTGTTCGGCCGGCACCTCAAGTTCGATTCAAGCGAACCTGGCTGGCCGGACCGCGATCGTTTCGTCCTGTCGAACGGCCATGGCTCGATGCTGCTCTACAGCCTTCTGCACCTCACCGGGTACGAAGACATGACGATTGAGCAGGTTCGCAACTTCCGCCAATGGGGCTCCAAAACGCCAGGTCATCCCGAATACGGGCACACCGCTGGCGTCGAGACGACCACCGGGCCGCTCGGACAGGGGATCGCGTCGGCTGTCGGAATGGCTATCGCGGAGCGGCGCCTATCAACCGAATTTGGCGCAGCGCTTGTCGATCACCGGACCTACGTTTTCTGTGGAGATGGGTGTCTCATGGAAGGTGTTGGTCAGGAAGCTGCTTCGCTGGCCGGCCACCTGCAGCTCGGCAAGTTGATCGTCCTTTACGACGACAACTCCATCACCATCGACGGCTCGACCGCAATCGCGTTTTCGGAAGATGTGCTCGCGAGGTTCGACGCCTACGGATGGCACACGCAGCGCGTTGACGGTCATGATCCGGATGCGATCGACGCGGCGATCTCGCAGGCGAAGACGGAAGGATCCAGACCATCCCTCATAGCCCTGAAAACCATCATCGGATACGGCTCTCCGTCAAGGGCAGGAACAAGCTCCGTACATGGTGCACCGCTCGGCGCCAGCGAAGCCGCCGCGACGAAGGCAGTCTATGGCTGGACGGCGGACACTTTCGAGATTCCTGCTCCAATCCTCAAAACTTGGCGCGAAGTCGGCGCGAAGGGCGCCAAGGCGCGCAAGGACTGGCAAGCGCGGCTCGAAGCAGCGGGCGCAGATGTCAGAAGTGAGTTTGAACGCCGCACCGCCGGCTCATTGCCAGCGCGATATGAGGAAGCGGTCAACGCCGCCAAGGCAAAGCTGCTCGACAAGCCGCAATCAGTGGCAACGCGTAAGGCAAGCCAGATCGCACTGGAAGCGCTGACGGAGCTGCTTCCGGAAATGATCGGCGGGTCCGCTGACCTCACCCACTCAAACTTGACCCGGGTTCCGGCCGTCGACAGCGATTTCACCGCCGCTGCAAGCGGGCGGTATGTCAGCTATGGCGTTAGAGAGTTTGCCATGGCCGCCGCGATGAACGGTATGGCGGCTCACGGCGGCGTCATACCCTATGGTGGCACGTTCCTCGTCTTCTCGGATTATTGCCGCAATGCCATTCGTGTGGCGGCTCTGATGGGCGTCCGCTCTATCTTCGTGATGACGCATGACTCGATCGGTCTTGGCGAAGACGGTCCGACGCACCAGCCGGTCGAGCATCTTGCCAGCCTCAGGGCAATGCCGAACTTGCATGTATTCCGGCCGGCCGACACCATCGAGACGCTGGAATGCTGGGATCTTGCAATAACCAGCAAGAACACGCCGTCGGTTTTGGCGCTCTCGCGGCAGAATGTCCCGCAACTGCGCGCCCAGCGTGACGGCATCAATCGCTGCGCACGGGGAGCCTATGTGCTGCGGGAAGCGAGCAGCGAACGTGCCGTCACAATCATCGCCACTGGAACGGAAGTCGCGCTTGCGATCCAGGCTGCCGACGAGCTTGAGGCGAGAAACGTTCCCGCCGCTGTCGTCTCGATGCCGAGCTGGGATCTCTTCGAACAGCAGCCCAAGGATTACCGCAGCTCGGTCCTCGGCAACGCGCCGCGCATTGCCGTGGAAGCGCTCTCGAAGTTCGGCTGGACTAGGTATGTCGACAGCGAAGACGACGTGATTGGGATGTCCGGCTTCGGAGCGTCTGCGCCGGCCGAGACGCTGTACGAGCAATTTGGGATCACGGGTGACGCAATCGTCACGCGCGCCCTAGCAAGGATAAGGGGCAAGCAATGAGCGCGCCGGCGACACCCGGAAATGACGAAGCGGGCGTCCAGTATGGTTCTGTCGATGAGTACCTCTCGACCTGGGCTGCTGAGGATTTGTCCCGTCAGGGGGTGGCGGCTCTAATCCACGGTGTGTTGGATGGCGCCTGTCTTTTATCCGCACGCATCGCAGCCGGTTCCCTGGAGGGCGATCTGGCCCACCTTGTCGGATCAAATACCGACGGTGATGCGCAAAAGGCAATCGACATCGCGTCGCACGAGTTGTTCGTCGAAATACTCGCACGCGCAGGCGCTGCCAGGGTCCTGTCCGAGGAGGCCGACGCGCCAGTTATGCTCAATGGCCAGCATTTTGCGGTCGCAATCGATCCGATCGACGGTTCAGGCAATGTCGGGCTGGGCACGCCCGTCGGCACGATCTTCTCGATCATGCCTTTCTGCGAAGCTGAAGATCCCTTTTTAACCCCTGGAAAGCGCCAGGCCGCGGCCGGTTATGTCTCATTCGGCAACACGGTCGATTTGGGCTTTTCGGTCGGTGAGGGTGTGCTGCTGGCGACGATGCATCCCCAAACCGGCGAGTTCCTGATCGTCAAAAGGCAGGTTCAGATACCTCGCGACACGTCCGAGCTTGCATATAACGCTTCCAACCACCGTCACCTTCACCCTGCCATGAGCCTGTATCTTCAGGATTGTCTGACCGGCAAGGAGGGAACGCGCGGCCGCGATTTCAACATGCGTTGGCTCGGATCGGCAGTCGGAGAGCTCCACCGGATCCTGATCAGGGGCGGTGTGTTCTTCTACGCCGGCGACAAGCGACCCGGCTTTGAAAATGGGCGCCTTCGCCTGGTGTATGAAGCGAATCCGATCGCGTTCCTGATGGAGCAGGCCGGGGGGCGGGCCACCGACGGCACGACCGCCATCCTGGACAAGATCCCGACCTCTCACCATTGCCGCACGCCGCTGGTTTTCGGTTCGGCGACGGAGGTCGACGTGATCGCAAGCTATCTCAATTCCAATCCAACCAGCGAGTAACACGTCATGGCCAGGATTACTCTCCGCCAGCTGCTGGATGATGCCGCCGAACACGGCTACGGCGTCCCGGCGTTCAACATTAACAACATGGAACAGGCGCTTGCCATCATGGAAGCGGCCGACGGAACGGATTCGCCTGTGATTCTCCAGGCGAGCCGTGGGGCCCGAGCCTATGTCAACGACATCATGCTCAAGCACATGATGGAGGCTGTGACGGAAATCTATCCGCATATCCCCGTTTGCGTCCATCTTGACCACGGAAACGAACCGAGCACCTGCGTCACCGCGATCCAGCATGGTTTTACGTCCGTCATGATGGACGGATCGATCCTTGCTGACGGGAAAACCGCGGCGGATTGGGACTACAACGTCAAGGTCACGAGAAGCGTCAGCGACACGGCCCATTGGGCAGGGGTTTCGGTGGAAGGGGAGCTTGGCGTTCTGGGCTCGCTTGAGACCGGTACGGGCGAGGCGGAAGACGGTCACGGCGTCGAAGGCAAGCTCGATCCGCATCAGCTTTTGACCGATCCGGAGGAGGCGGCGAAATTTGTCGCGGAGACCAAGGTGGATGCGCTTGCCGTCGCAATGGGCACCAGCCATGGCGCCTACAAGTTCTCACGCCGGCCGGACGGTGACGTGCTGGCAATGGATGTTATCGAGGCGATTCACCGGAAACTTCCGAATACCCATCTCGTCATGCACGGTTCGTCAAGCGTGCCGGAGGAGTTGCAAGAAATTTTCAATCGCTTCGGCGGGCGGATGAAGCCCACCTGGGGCGTGCCGCTCGAGGAAATCCTGCGCGGCATTCGGCATGGTGTGCGAAAGGTCAACATCGACACTGATTGCCGCATGGCAATGACCGGGCAGGTGCGCCGAGTGCTGTCCGAAGATCCGACAGAATTCGACCCTCGCAAATATTTGAAGCCTGCAATGACGGCGCTTTCAAAGCTGTGCCGCGAGAGATTCGAAGCTTTCGGAACGGCAGGACGCGCAAGCTCCATTCATGTTGTGCCGCTCGCGGAAATGGCGAAGCGGTATCGAGCCGGCTCGCTCTAGGTCGGCCAACATCCATTTGAACGCAAACGTGGTGAAGCGGCGATGACCGAGAAGAAAACCCTCTGGATTGGCACCAGCTGGAAGATGAACAAGACGCTTGCCGATGCCGCGCAGTTTGCGCACGGTCTCAGGGCCGCAGACATCACGTCCCATCCGCGCATCCAGCGCTTTGTCATCCCTCCTTTCACTGTTGTCCGGGAAGTGAAGACCACGTTGGCGGGCACGTCGGTGAAGGTCGGCGCGCAGAACATGCATTGGGACGAGGAGGGCGCCTGGACGGGCGAGATTTCACCCTTGATGCTCAAGGACTGCAACCTCGACATCGTCGAGCTTGGTCACTCCGAGAGGCGTGAACATTTCGGTGAGACGGACGTGACGGTAGGACTGAAAGTCGGGGCGGCGGTTCGCCACGGCTTGATCCCGCTCATCTGCATAGGGGAGACACTTTCCGAACGCGAGGCCGGGCGAGCCCGCGACGTCCTCGAGCGCCAGGTTCGCGGCGCGTTGGGAAGCCTTTCTACCGACCAGAAGCACAAACCGATACTGCTTGCCTACGAGCCTGTTTGGGCCATTGGCGTCGATGGGATCCCCGCGACAGCGGACTACGCCGACGCCCGCCAGGCCGAGATCATCGCGTTCGCGGAAGCCGTGCTCGGCCGGCGCATTCCCTGCCTTTACGGCGGTTCGGTCAACGCGGACAACTGCGAAGAGCTCATATCCTGCCCCCATGTCGATGGGCTGTTCATCGGCCGCTCGGCCTGGAAGATCGAGGGCTACCTCGACATCCTCGAAAAGTGCGCGGCCAAAATCTGAGGAGTGATGAAGATGAAAATTGCAGTAGCAGGCGACAGCGCGGGCGAAGGCCTCGCCAAGGTCCTCGCCGATTATCTCAAGGACCGTTTCGAGGTGTTCGAGGTCTCCCGGACGGACGCCGGTCTCGACGATTTCTATGCGAACCTCTCCGACAGGGTCGCCAACGGCGTGCTCGACGGCACCTATGACAAGGCCATCCTGGTGTGCGGCACCGGGATCGGCGTCTGCATTTCGGCAAACAAGGTGCCGGGTATTAGGGCAGCCCTCACACACGATACTTATTCCGCCGAGCGGGCGGCGTTGTCGAACAACGCCCAGATCATTACCATGGGCGCCCGCGTCATTGGATCGGAACTTGCGAAGACGATCGTCGACTCCTTCCTCGCCCAGAGGTTCGACGAGAACGGTCGCTCGGCCAGCAATGTTGCCGCCATCGACGAGGTCGATACGAAATACCACACCCGCTAGTTGGAAGGCTGGGCAAGCATTGCTCGCGGTCGACGCGCCAGGCGCAATCAGCCTGGCGCATTATCGTTTTCTGGCAATTTTCAGAACCCGGCGAATAGGCCGGGCGGCATACGGTATCCGGGCTTCGCGTCCGCCTTCAGATGCCGCCGGTGATGATCGCAGTGCGACCTGCGGGAAATGCAAGATGCGCCACGCCTTGACGTGATGCCCTGGCTGTCATTTCAGCAGGGATGTGCGGAAGTGTTCCATGTTTTCCTCGACGCTTTCGCGGCTGAGGTCACCGGTCTTTCTGTCCCGGATCATCTGAAACATGTGTTCGTGGAGATCGACTGCGCGCCATTTGCCACTGACCTCTAGCGATTTTTGCACCCAAGGCGCGACCATCGTCAGCACGAAGTCGGCGATCACGACGATCAACGGGTTTCCGGCAGCTTTGTATATTGCTCGGTGGAAATCGAGATCGGCCTTGAGGAGATCTTCGATCGCGGAGTTCGCATCCTCCGACAGCCTTTTTAGTCGGTCGATGCACTCTCTCATCGTGGCGAGGTCTTCGTCCGTACGCCGCAGCGACGCGAGTTCTGAACAGTTGCGGTCGAAAATGTATCGCAGTTCCATCAGCATCTCAGGCGTCGAGCTCTGAAGATAGAGCTGAAACATCGCGAGCGGCATCGCCGGAAGGCCTTCGTCCTTACGGATGTAATTTCCAAAGCCATGACGCGTCTCGACAAGACCCGAGACCGCGAGCGTTTTGATCGCCTCTCTGATTGGAGTGCGACTGATCCCGAGAAGCTGGGCCAGCTCTTTTTCATTGGGAAGTTTGTCACCAGGCCCGAGGTTGCCTTTGGCAATTTCGCCCGTAATGTAGTCGAGCGCTATGTCCAGCCGGCTTGGGATTTTCTTTGGGTCAACAGACAGCATTCCTGGTCACGCTCCAATCAGAAATCGAAAAGGTACGAGGTCATACCGCGTTTTACCGCTTGCGACAAATGCCGAACGTCGAACTGGCCACTTCTCCAGGTTATTCGCTGATTTGTCCCAGCCGCTTCGAGGCTTTTGGATCGAATGGGAACATGAGGCCAGCGGCCAGGAAGCCGCCGTCGACGTTCAGGGTGTGCCCCGTAATATAGGCAGCATCGTCGCTCGCCAGGAACACCGCGGCATCAGCGATTTCCGATGGTTCGCCATAACGGCGTTGCGGAACTAGCCGATGATAGGCGTCACGCGTTTCGACCGTGTGCATGACTTTCGAGACCTCGGTCAATATCGGGCCCGGTGCGATGTTATTCACGTTGATTCCCGATTCCGCGAGTTCGACCGCCATAACCTTCGTGAGGAGTTCGACGCCGGCCTTTGAGGCTCCATAGGCCGAACGTCCGACACCGCCCTTCTGACCGGACAGCGAAGCGATATTGATGATCCGCCCATAGCCTTTGGCGGCCATGATCCGAGCAAAGGCTTGCGCCACGAGGAATGTTCCGGTCAGATTGATCCGGACGACGCGTTCGAATTCCTCCCTTGAGCTTTCGAGAAACAGAGTGGTTGCGCCCACGCCCGCGTTGTTCACGAGTATGTCGACCGTGCCGAACCGGCCAATCGTTTCCTTAACGATCGTCTCAACGTCTTCGTTGACCGAAATATCGGCGCGGACGGCCAAAGCCCGCTCCCCAAGCCGCTCGGCGGCTTCGTTCGCCACTTCCAGATCGCGGTCGACGATAACGACATTCGCGCCTTCGCGAACATAGGCTTCAGCGATTGCCAGTCCGATGCCCCGGCCAGCGCCCGTCACCACGGCAGTGCGTCCAGAAAGTCTCATCTCGTCGTCCTCCAATTTTCTCGATATGAGGTATAAGGTATAAGGTATGACCTTGACAGAGTTATGAGCTGCTTCTATGAGTATTGTCAAGAGTGAAGCCCGGCTGATGTATGGAGGAAGATATCCTCGGCCGGGATATTGGGAGGATCCGATGACATCAGCTGGCAAGCTCAAGGCCGTGTTTTACGGCGACGACTTCACGGGTTCTTCCGAAAACCTGGCGCAGTTCCATCGCAGTGGTGTGAAGGGAAAACTCTATCTCGCACGCCCTTCAGCACGGACGGCGTCAACAGATTCTCTGTCTTATGATGTGCTTGGCTTCGCCGGTACCGCAAGGGCGTTGTCCGGCGTCGAGCTCGACGAGGAGCTTGACAGTGCGTTTTCGATCATGCGCACCCTCAACAGTCCGCTTATCCAATACAAGATCTGCTCTACGTTCGACTCATCGCCCACCGTTGGAAGCTATGGTGCTGTTCTGGCGCGCGCTGCGGCTCACTTCGGCAAGAGGGATGTTCCAGTCCTCGCCGCGACCCCGGACTTCGGGCGCTACACCTGTTTCGGAAATCATTTCGCGCGCTTTGCCGACAGGATTGAGCGGCTCGACCGGCACCCGAGCATGTCGCGCCACCCCAGGACGCCGATGCACGAGGCGGATCTGCGCATGCATCTGGCTGGGCAGACAGATAAGGAATTCGTCAACGTCACGCTTCCCGCAATCCGGAGCCGCTCGGCAATGGAGGAGCGTGTCTTCAAGGCCTTCCAAGAGGGGGCAGGGGTCATTTTCGATGGGCTCGAAAATGCGGATCTTGCGGCTGTCGCCGATCTGCTCTGGGCGCGGTATCCGACACGTCCGATGTTCGCGCTAGCAGCTCAAGGCTTGGCGCAACACCTCGGCGCTCTTTGGGCCCGCTTGGGCCTGCTATCGTCGGCGGAGCCCGTCAAGACGGAGATTGCCGGCGTCGAAAATCTACTCGTCTTATCAGGCAGTTGCGCCCTGCAAACCGGGCGCCAGATCGCGGTGGCCGAAGCTTCCGGGTGGAACCTTGTCCACTTGGATGTCTCGACAATCCGGTCCGATGATGATGCTGAGGCAGTTGCGCGGGAGGCTGCTTTGAAGGCGATCGAGAGCCTTGTGCGCGGTCGACCTACAATCATCTACACGGCTCGCGGGGAAACCGGCCGTCTGCCCGGCGGCGATGTTCCCGCGGAACGCTTGGGCGCCATCTACTGTGACGTTGCGCGTGCCGTGCGCCGCGCGGTTTCCTTGCCGCGGATCGTGTTTTCGGGCGGTGACAGTTCGAGCTATGCGGTGCGGACAATCGGCGCCGAAGCGCTCGAGATCGCCGTTTTTGACGAAGTTCAAAATTGCCATGTCTGCCGCCTGGATGCGCCGGGCGACGCCGAAGTCGATGGCCTCGAAGTCATGCTGAAGGGCGGGCAGATTGGTGCCGATGACTTCTTCCTGCGGGCAAAGGCGGGCACCTCTGGTTATCTGGCGGCGTAAGGAGCGAAAGATGCAAAAGAAAATCATCCTCGAAGCCAGGGTCAACGAGTACGCGCCGCGCACATCCAACCCTAATATCCCATACACCGCCGACGAGATCGTTGAGGCCGCCGTTGCAGCCCGCAAGGCGGGAGCGGCGATTCTGCACTATCATGCCAGGACAGCCGACGGCGGTGCGACAAACACCGTTGAGGCAAACGCCGAAATCATCCGCGAAGTCAGGCAGGCGACCGATCTACTCATCCTTCCCACGCTCGGCTTTATCTCGAATGATGCCGACGCCATGAAGCGCATCGACACGGTCGCAACCCTGGCATTGGACCCTGCTACGAAGCCCGATATTGCGCCCATCGATACCGGTTCGGCCAATCTCGAGCTTTGGGATGCCGAGACGCGCAGGTTCGAAAATCCAGAACGTTTGTATCTCAACACGACCGAAAGTCTCGCGCACTACGCGCGTACCTTGGCCGAAAAGGGCGTAAAGCCGAAGCTAGTTTCCTGGTCTGTTGGGTTCACGCGCCGCGCGATCGCCCTGATGGACGCGGGCCTTGTGAGGGGGCCCGCCTACTTTCTCCTGCACCTAACGGGAGGGCGATACATTACCGGGCATCCGCCGACCGAGGCGGGTCTCATGGCGCATCTTGCATTTCTGCCCGACGACCGGCCGATCGAATGGACGGTCAATTGCCTTGGGGGCAATCTGTTGAACATTGCTCCTGCGATCTGCCGTCTGGGCGGCCACATGGCTATTGGAATAGGCGACTATCCCTATCGCGAGTTCGGCACACCCACGAACGCGGAAGTCATATCGCGCGCTGTTGAGATTGCCCAAAAGGTCGGACGTGAGCCGGCTACACCCCAGGAGGCACGCGCGATCCTCGAACTGGACGGCGCGTAGAACCAATACGGCATGCGATCCGCACACACGCGGCATAGATTTCGATTTTACGAGGTATGACGTCATATCATGGTCAACGCAACTGAGAAGATAACAGTTCAGGGAACCGCGCAGTCGTTTTCGGCACGCGTGCTTCTGCGGGCCGAGGGCGTGGAAAAGTCGTTCAACGGCGTCCCAGCGCTCGTTGATGGCCGACTAACTCTAAAGGCCGGGACCGTCCATGCCTTGTGCGGCGGTAATGGCGCCGGCAAGTCGACATTCCTCAACATCACGATGGGACTGCTCCGCCGCGATGGAGGGATAGTGGAGATCGATGGCGAGCAGGTCGACTTCAAAAGCGCCGCTGACGCCTTGCGTCACGGCATCGCGATCATCACGCAGGAGCTTTCCCCCGTCCCCGAGATGACCGTCGCCGAGAACCTTTACCTTGGCCGCGAGCCGAAGCGACTTGGCGTGCTCGTCGATTTTAGCCAGATGCGCAGGGACGCCCAGGCATTCCTCGATGAACTCGGCTTTGAAGTCGACGCTGCCAAGAAGATGGGGGAGCTGAGCCTCGCCCAGATTCAGCTCGTCGAAATTGCGAAGGCTCTCAGCTATCGGGCACATATCGTCATCATGGACGAGCCGACATCTGCTATCGGCGAACACGAAGTCCATGTCTTGTTCAACGCGCTCCGCAAGATCACCGCGCGCGGTTCCGCAATTATCTACGTGTCTCACAAACTCACCGAAATCTTCGAGATCGCGGATGAGTACACAGTCTTCCGCGACGGCCGTTTCATCGAGACTGGAAACATCAAAGACATCGACCGCCGCCATCTTGTGACACAGATCGTCGGCCGTGAAGTCAAGCTGGTCGAGAAGGGCAAGCCTCTCGAAGACGCGCCAATCCTGCTTTCGGTCTCGAACTTGGCGCGCGGGCCTCATTTCCGAGACATCTCGCTAGACGTGGCGTCCGGCGAAGTGGTCGGGATCTACGGGCTGCTTGGGTCCGGGCGGACCGAGTTCCTCGAGACAATATTCGGGCTGCACTCACCAACGGGAGGCGAAGTTGTCTTCAACGGCGGTAAGGTCAAGCCAGGCAGTCCTAAGGACGCAATTCAACGTGGAATGGCGATGGTGACCGAGGATCGCAAGGACAGTGGTCTCGTGCTCTCGGCATCGATCGCCCACAACATCACGCTTTCATCGCTGGCCTTGATGGCCATCAGCGGTTTCATCCGCGGGGACAAAGAGCGCAGCGCGGTTCAAGACATGATCGTCTCGCAGAGGATCAAGTCGGCGTCGCCAGATGTTGCCGTCGAAACTCTGTCAGGGGGCAACCAACAAAAAGTCGTGCTGGCCCGGTGCCTTCTGACAAATCCAAAGCTTCTCATTTGCGACGAACCGACGCGTGGCATCGACGAAGGTTCCAAGCAGGAGATCTACGCGTTCCTGCGAGACTTCGCGGCGAAGGGCAACGGCGTCCTCGTGGTCTCCTCGGAGGCACCGGAGATCATGCAGCTCAGCGACAGGATCGCGATTTTCAAACAGGGGCAGCTCCTCAACATCATCGCCGGTGCCGAAGCAACGCAACAGACGCTTATGGACATGGCGAGCTGATGAGCGGTCATAGCCCCATTCACGGGAGGACTTGAGTAATGAATACCATCGCTGCGGCGAAGCCCGGAAACTTCCGCGCCGGGGAAATGATCAGGCAGTTCAGCATCGTTCTCGTGTTTTTCCTGATCGTCGCGTTCTTCGCGTTCGCGAACCAGTACTTCATGACATGGTTGAATTGGCTGAATCTCGTTCGCCAGTCGTCGATCAACGGCATTCTGGCGATCGGAGTGACCTTCGTCATCCTTACTAAAGGCATCGACCTATCGGTCGGCTCCGTAATGGCGCTCGCGGGCATGATCGCCGCCAGCCTCGTAACGGAGACCAACGAGCAGTTCGTGCTTTTCGGTATCTTTGCGGGCCTCGCGGCGGGAGCCGGCCTCGGCTTGGTGAACGGAGTGCTTGTTGCCGCGGTCAAGGTCCCGCCGTTCGTAGTGACGCTTGGCATGTTGAGCGTGGCCCGCGGGCTCACCTTGATCTTTTCGGAAGGACGCCCCATCCCGAATCTGTCGGATCCCTTCAAGTGGATTGGCTCCGGGCAGATCATGTATATCCCGGTACCGATCGTCATCCTGTTCGTCGTCTTCCTGATTGGATGGACCGTTCTAAACTATACGACTTTCGGCCGTTATGTGTACGCAGTTGGCGGCAACGAGAAGGCGGCTCGCACGAGCGGCATTTCCACCAAGGTGATCGTCGGTGCGACCTATGTGATCTCGGGCCTCCTGGCTGGTCTTGCGGGGCTTGTCCTGACGGCTCGCACTACCGCTGCGCTGCCGCAAGCGGGCATCGGTTATGAACTCGATGCGATCGCCGCCGTCGTGATCGGCGGGACGAGCCTTGCGGGCGGCCGCGGATCGCTGCTCGGCACACTGATCGGCGCGCTCATCATCGGCACGATCAACAACGGCATGGACCTCATGGGCGTGTCTTCATACTACCAGCAGGTCCTCAAGGGCACGATCATCGTGGTCGCGGTCATCGCCGACCAAATCCGCAAATAAGACCAATCCCGAAATTGCCGCCGGGGAAGGCCGGCGACAATGTCCGGCCCAGCGTGTCGCGTCCGGACGTATCTTAAACCAGAGGAGAATATGAAATGCAGATGTCTAGGAGGAACCTGCTCAATGCGGGTGTGGGTATGGCAATCGCCGTAGCGACGTTGGCTGGCGGGAACTTCGCCTTCGCGCAGGACAAAATTCGGATCGCGGCTCTCTCGTTCGGTGAGTCCGGCGAGTACATGAAGGCTTGGTCGACGGAAATCCAGAACCATCCCGCCGTCAAATCGGGCGAGGTCGAGATCACCGTTTTCGACGGCAAGTATGATCCACTGACACAGGCGAACCAGATCGACACAGCGATCACCCAACAATTCAACGCGATCATCATGTCACCGTTCGACCTCGAGGCCTCGGCACCGCCGATCGAAAAGGCCGCCGAAGCGAAAATCCCGCTTATCGTGTCGGCGCTCAAGACCAAGTCGACGAAATACACCGCGTCCATCATCGTTAACGATACCGAAGGCGGCCGGATCATCGCTGAGGAACTCGCCAAGCGCCTTCCGAACGGCGGCAACGTCGTCCTCATGGAGGGTCCGATCGGCCAGTCGGCCCAGATCGAGCGCCGCGCAGGCATCGACGCTGGTCTCGCCAAGTTCCCGAACCTCAAGCTCATCGAAGACAAGACAGGCAACTGGAGCCGCGCCGAGGGTCAGGCGCTCATGGAGAACTGGTTGCTCGCGCACCCGGGTGAGATCAACGGCGTCCTTGCGGAAAACGACGAGATGGCGCTTGGCGCGATCGAAGCCATGAAGAGCGCCGGCATCGATCTCAAGACCGTTCCCGTTCTTGCGATCGACGGCATCCCGGACGCAAAGCGCGCCGTGAAGAAGGGCGAGATGGCGGTCAGTCTCTACAAGTACGCCCGCGCCGAAGGCCAGGGCGCGGTCGACCTCGCACTGCGGGCGATCAAGGGCGAGAGCTACAAGCCACAGTCCGAAATCTGGGGCTCGCTGATGGAATGGAAGGGCGGCACCGAGAAGGACTACGTCGTGCCGTGGCTCGTGCTCGATTCCACCAATGTCGAGAAGTACATGTAATCGGACAACGGCGGACGGCCCATACGGCCGTCCGCCTTACACCAGGGAAATAGGATCGACCATCATGTTGAAGAGAAAAGTTGGAAAGACCGATGTGACGCTGACCTCGCTAGGGCTGGGTACCTCGCCGCTCGGCGGGTGCAATGTCGATGTGAGCTTCCAGACTTTCGAGGCGGTCGTCCTCAAGGCATACGACTTGGGTGTCCGCTATTTCGACACCGCGCCCCTTTACGGCCTTGGAAAGTCCGAGCATTCCCTCGGCCATGTCCTTCGCAACAACGATCTCATCGGCAAGGTCGTGGTCAGCACCAAGGCGGGGCGGATACTCAAGCCGGAAAGCCGCGCAAAGCGCGCCGAGAGCCTTTACGGCATCGACTGGGTGAAGGCGCTGCCATTCGTCGATGACTACGACTATTCCTATGACGGCATCATGCGCGCTTTCGAAGATAGCCAGCAGCGCCTGGGTATGGACCACATTGACATCCTCTATCTCCACGACGTGAGCGGCGAATGGCACCGCGAGGCGTATAGCACCCACCTTTCGGCGCTGAGATCGAGCGGTTACAAGGCGTGTGACGAGCTGCGCAGCACAGGCTCCGTGAAGGCCATCGGCCTCGGCGTCAATGAAACCGCGTCGGTCCTGCAGGTGGCAGAGGAATTTGATCTCGACTGCTCCATGGTCGCCGGGCGCTACACCCTGCTCAACCACGGCGCTCTCGATCATTTCTATCCAGAAATGCAGCGTCGCGGCATCGGTATCATTGCGGCTGGCATCTACAACTCCGGCATCCTCGCCGAGGGTAGCAAGTCGATGACAACCACCCGCACCTACGATTGCCAGCCCGCGCCTGAAGCGATCGTCCGCAAGGTCGAGGCGCTCGAAGCCGTCTGCGAGCGCCATGGCGTCTCGCTTGCGACTGCAGCGACACAATTTGTCTACGCACATCCTGCAGTGACCGCGGTGGTTCAGGGAGCGCTGGCGCCCGAACACGTCGCCGCAAACGTCGCCGCGATCTCGACGCCGGTTCCGGCTGCGTTCTGGGCCGACCTGAAGTCGTCCGGCCTCATCCCTGAAGCCGCGCCAGTTCCGGAGGCATGATAGCGATGGATCTGGCTCAGCGCAGGCCCTCGGACATTCTGGTCACCTATCGGATTGAGACCGCCGGGAGCGCTGAGGCCTTGGCGGTCAAGATCGGAAGCGACCAGTCGACGGGTACATTTGTTGACCTGCCCGGAGAGACGCCGCAACTGAAGGCGCGCGCGGCCGCGCGCGTGGTCGCTTTCGAGAAACTGGACTCTGTTGAGGTTCCCTCGCTCCCTGCAGCGGGCGAAGTCTTCAACCGAGCGGAGACAACAATCGCCTATCCCCTGGAGGCTGTCGGAACTGACCTCGCGGCAGTCACCACGGTTGCATTGGGCGGGGTCTGGTCGATCAAGGAATTCACCGGGCTGAGGGTCATCGGCCTGCAGCTGCCTCCAGAGTTTGAAGGCGTCTACCCGGGGCCTCAATTTGGGATCGAAGGCTCCCGGCGTCTGACAGGCGTCTACAATAGGCCAATCATCGGCACGATCATCAAGCCCGCGCTCGGCCTCACCCCGGACGAAACGGCGCAGGTGGTTGCTGAACTCGTCGCGTCCGGTGTCGACTTCATCAAGGACGACGAGAAACTGATGTCGCCACCGTACTCCTCGTTGGAGGCGCGGGTGAAAGCGATCATGCCGATCATCCGGGATCAGGAGCAGCGCACCGGCAAGAAGGTGATGTATGCCTTCGGCATTTCCGACGTCGATCCCGACGAGATGGTTCGCAAGCACGACCTGGTCGTGCGCGAGGGTGGAAACGCCGCTGTCATCAACATCAATTCGATCGGCATGGGCGCTTTTCTGTTCCTGCGTCGGCGGTCGTCCCTTGTCTTGCACGCCCATCGCAACGGCTGGGATCTTCTCACCCGACATCCTGGTCTTGGGTTCGATTTCTCGGTCTACCAACAGCTTTGGCGACTTCTCGGCGTCGACCAATTCCAGATCAACGGCATTGCCGCCAAATACTGGGAGCCGGACGCGTCTTTCGTTCAGTCGTTCCATGATCTCCAGAAACCGATCTTCAGTGATGCCGACCGCCCGTTACCGGTCGTTTGTTCGGGTCAATGGGGTGGACAGGCGCCTGAGACCTATCGAAGGACGGAGCAGACGCTTGACCACCTTTACCTTTGTGGTGGTGGCGTCGTCAGCCATCCCGGCGGGCCGTCGGCGGGTGTCAGAGCGGTTCGTGCGGCCTGGGATGCCGCGGTCGCCGGAATCGATCTCCATGAATATGCCAAATCTCATCCAGAGCTGGCGCAGTCGCTCGCCAAGTTCGGCTCTAAAACCGTATCAGAAGGAAGATGACAGATGGAATATCGTCGGCTTGGCCGGTCAGGTCTCAAAATTTCGCAACTGGTTCTTGGTTGCATGAGTTTCGGCGTCGCCGATCGCGGCAACCATGCTTGGACCTTGTCCGAAGACGACAGTAGGCCATTTATCAAAGAGGCACTCGAACAGGGCATAAACTGCTTCGACACGGCCAATGCCTACTCGGACGGCACCAGCGAGGAGATCATCGGCAAGCTGCTCAGGGAGATGGTGCAGCGTGATGAGGTTGTCATTGCCACCAAGGTCTACGGCAAGATGCGCAACGGAGCGAATGCGGTCGGACTTTCCCGCAAGGCAATCATCGCGGAGGCTGAGGCCAGCCTCAAGCGGCTGGCGACCGACTACATCGACCTCTACCAAATTCATTTCTGGGACAATTCGACCCCGATCGAAGAGACGCTGGAAGCGCTGACCGATCTCGTTCGAAGCGGCAAGGTTCGCTACATCGGAGCCAGCAATTGTTACGCATGGCAATTTGCGCGCGCGCTCTACAAGTCGGACGCTGCCGGATGGTCGCGTTTCGTTTCGATGCAAGCTCAGATGAACCTCCTTTATCGCGAGGAAGAGCGGGAGATGTTGCCGCTCTGTAAAGCTGAAGGGGTGGGGATCATCGCGTTCAGTCCGCTGGCTCGCGGGCGCCTCAGCCGGCCTTGGGAGGAAAGCAGTTTGAGGTCCGAGACCGACAATGTCACCGCTCGGTTCTACGGTCACGCGGACGAGGCGGATCGCCGCGTCGTAGACGTCGTCGCAAAGATTGCAGACGACAAGAACGTCCCACGATCCCTCGTTGCGATGGCGTGGCTTAACACAAAGGCGGGCGTGACGGCTCCTATAATCGGCGCAACGAAGCTACAGCATCTGAAGGATGCCGTCGCTTCCTTGGCCGTCAAGCTAAGCGACGACGAGGTCCGCGAACTCGAGGAGCCATACGTGCCGCATAGCGTAGTCGGCTTGAACTGAGTTTGGCTCAGCGGGGACGACGTTGAGGCTGTCAGGAGGCACGCCGAACCGGGCCTCCTGAGCCAATGGCTTTGGTCGTATCGATCTCTGCTCCCTTCCAGAACCAGCGCGAGGAAAAAAGATGACCACCACCCGTCATTTTGACGTCAGCGACAGCGCGATTGAAGCTGCCGCCCGGCTCATGCGAAATGGCGAAGTTGTCGCGTTTCCGACGGAGACGGTTTACGGGCTCGGCGCGGACGCCAGCAGCCCCGCCGGGATCGAGCGCATCTATGAAGCCAAAGGACGCCCGCGGCATAATCCCCTGATTATCCACGTTTCGGACGTGGAAATGGCGCGCAGGATGGCACATTTCAATCCGGAGGCAGAGTTGGCTGCTGCCAGCTTTTGGCCGGGACCTCTGACATTGCTCCTGCCAAAGCGGGAAGACGCGGGGCTCGCAACCGCAGTTACCGCGGGCATGAAAAATGTCGCAATCCGATTTCCCTCGTCGAGTGTCGCCCAACGGCTGATCCGGGCCGTCGGATTTCCGGTGGCAGCGCCTTCAGCCAATCGTTCCGGGAAGGTCACCTCGACCCGCTTCGTGGAAGTTGTCCGCCAGTTGGACGGACGGATTTCGGGAATCGTGGAAGAAGACATATGCGATCACGGCCTGGAATCGACTATTCTGTCTTTGGTCGGATCTCCGATCATTCTACGCCACGGGTCAGTTCCGCGGGAGGCACTGGAAGCTTTACTCGGCCCGATTGACGAGGACACTGGGCCCCAAAAAGTCTCGGCACCAGGCCAGCTAAAGAGCCATTATGCTCCGGAAGCCGCCGTTCAGATGAATGTCGACCGTCCTGCCGCCAATATGGTCTGGGTCGGTTTCGGACCGGAGTGCGAGGGCTGTCAATTGACGCTGTCTTCTTCCGGTGACCTTCAGGAAGCTGCCCGCAACCTCTACACCGCCATGAGTGAAGCCGACGCCTTGGCCGGCGCGAGTGACATGATTGCATTCGCCCCTGTGCCTCTGATTGGCCTTGGCAGGGCAATCAACGATCGGCTGAGACGAGCTGCCGCGCCCCGTTGCGCGTAGGCGGCATTTTTAAGCAATTCGCAAAATGCGGATGGCGGCATGCAAAAAACGCTTGCCTCTATAGGTATGACCTTATACCTTACACCTTGCCGATTGAGGAGTCAGGCCACGGAGGTCCATCAAGCATTTCTGGTGTGGTTGGCGGCAGACGCCGGCGACATGACACGCATTTGGGACACGGGCTTTACCCGAACAATGACGGCATGGCGGAAGCTACATCGCTTCGACGCCTCCTATCGACATCTAGGGATGATCACATGACCGAACTTGAAACTAGGCCGCTCGGAAAAAGCAAAGTGCAGGTAACTTCGCTTGGGCTAGGCACAGTGCCGCTCTCTGGCTTCAACGCCGATGTCTCCTACGACGAATTCGAAGCGACCATCCTCGCCGGGTATGCGGCCGGCATCCGCTATTTCGATTGCGCGCCGATGTATGGATTCGGCAAGTCGGAGCATTATCTTGGCCATGCCCTCAGGGCGAACAAGCTGCGCGAAAACGTGGTGGTAAGCACCAAAGTCGGACGCGTATTGAAGCCCGCAAGCAGGACGAAGAAGTTAGAGACCGTCTACGGCATCGAGTGGATCGACCCGCTTCCGTTTCTCGATACCTACGATTACACCTATGACGGCGTGATGCGCGCATTCGAAGACAGCCAACAGCGCCTCGGCCTAGACTATATTGACGTTCTTCTCGTGCATGACGTTGGTCGGGCATGGCACGGCGACCAGAGCGAATTCTATTGGAACCAGTTGCGGGCCTCCGGTTACAAGGCACTGGACGAACTTCGCTCCAGCGGAGCCGTATCGGCCATTGGTCTGGGTGTCAACGAGGCCGAGTCTGTCGTGGGTGTCGCCCGTGAATTTCCGATCGACTGCTCGTTGATCGCCGGCCGCTACACCCTTTTGAATCATGCCCCGCTTGAGGCCGCGTTCGACGAGTTGCTCCAGCGGAACGTCTCCGTGATCGCCGGCGGGATCTTCAATTCCGGGATCCTCGCGACCGGCGTAAGCGGTCCCGCGGCCACTTACGATTACGGCAAGGTTCCGGCGGCCGTCGTCGAAAAGGTCAAGGCCATCGAGAGCATTTGCTTAAGATATGCGGTGAGCTTGCCTGCAGCGGCGATGCAATTCGTCTATGCGCATCCGGCAGTGGCCACGCTGGTCATGGGTGCAAAGAGCGCATTGGAAGTCGAGCAGAACGTCAAGGCGATCAACGAGACAATACCCGGTGCATTTTGGGACGCTTTGACTGAGGCGAGCCTTCTTCCGTCAAACGCTCCGCTGCCGACGGCTGTACGATGATGGCCAGCGGAGGCACCGTTTTCGGCGGCTTCCGCTGTGAAGCGCTCGTGGGTTCGGTTCCATCGCCGGAGGCGCGCGCATGCCTCGAGGCGCTCGTCAGGACATATGGCGAGCTCCTCGCGATCTACTCCTTCATGCATATGGCATTGAGGGAGAAGAGCATGCGCCTCTTGATTGGAGAACTCGCCAATCGCGCCACAGAGATAAAGCGATCCGTCCGTTCCTCGCTTGCGGGCTTGCGCGGTCTCGCGGGGCAGGGCCACGCACTCTCCCATCTTGGACGGGCAGATGGCCTGCTTGTCGAGGCGGAGGAGCACCTGCAGCGCGGTGTCCTGGTTTCAGATGCACCCCTGCTGGGGCTGCTTTCAAATGCGGCGATCGAGCTGAAACGATCGGCCGCCATCTTAGGCACGTCGACCTTCGACACGACAGCATGCTGTGGAGGGTCCCTACTTGGACATGGGGAGGAAGACCATGGGAACGCATTCGATCTGGGTGCTTGAATACTCTCGAAGCCCGGTGCACCCGGTCAGCGGGGTTTTTTACGGCGCCCATAATCAGGGCACGATGAACCTGCCGTTCGCATACATACTCATCAAGTCAGGAGATGCAGTCGTTCTGGTCGATGCCGGTCACGACGTCGCCGATTTCGGAGGCCAGATCGCCAACTCAATCGGCGTTACCGGTTGGACGCCTCCGGAAATCGTTCTCGGGGAATGCGGGATCAGGCCCCAAGACGTCACGCATGTCATCCTCACGCACGCGCACTTCGATCACATTGGCGGCCTAAAGTTCTTCCCAAATGCTAAGATTTTCATTCAGAAGAAAGAATTGGAATCCTGGATGTGGATTCTGGCAAAGGGTCGGCGCTTCCGTTCATTGCAGGCCGGACTGAATCCGGCGGATATCCTCTATCTGACCCAGGCAAATATCGAAGGCCGCCTGGAACTGGTGGAGGGAGAGCGGGAAAACCTAGTGCCAGGCGTTCATGTCTATCCGGCATTCGACACCCATACCGCAGGATCGCAATATGTGGTGGTGGAGACGGGCGGTGGAGACGGCAAGTTTGTCCTGTCCGGCGACGTCATCTACACCTACAGCAACCTCACGGGTGAGGACGCCACCGATCCCTGCTTTGTGCCGCCGGGCCTTGCCAATGGCAGCCAGACACGTCTGATCGAGTCCGCCGAGGAGATGCTCAAAATCGTTGGTATGGACGAACGACGAATCGTTCCCATGCACGAGGAGCAGCTGTCAAAAATCTATCCGTCGCGCCTGACGGATCGCCAGCTCATGCTCGTCGAGATTTGTGTGGCCGACGGAGACGTATCAAGAGTTTGATCGATTTGAAGCAGCGCGAACACCAAGCTGCATCGTTCACAATCGTCCTTCCAAGGCGATAAGCAGAGAAAAGGCCGGGTGTCAGTGACACAGGCCTTTTCCAAACACCTTGCCCGCTGCGGTGATCTGCCCGGTGAAGAAGCCCTATATTCGCGCCCGCTTTGATGACGGCCCGGTAGCCCACGATGTTGACCATGGAGGACAAGGCCTCCATCTTCCGTGCGCGGCTGACGCGCGGGACCATCTCCATGGCGATGACATTTGCGCTTGAACCCCCAAACCATCCTGTTTCGTTACAAAATGAGCGCCTTCGGCCATGCATGGAGCGGTGCAATCGCGCCATCATGCGTCTTCACGTGTCCCAGTATGCCAGCAGCGTCAGTGGCGTTGTCGAATAGAGCAAGACAAACTAACGAAAAATGATGTTTGCATGTGATTTGTAGCGGCGGATCTTGATGTTAAAGGATCGGATTAGTGCGCCGGAGGACTAAAATATGAAGAGAGATGATCGGAGGCAGGCCATTATGGACCTGTTGGTCGCGCAGAGGGTGGTGGATCTCGACGACCTATCCGATCGGTTCGCTGTATCCAAGATGACCATCCACCGGGATCTGGATGATCTTGAGCAGGCAGGGATGCTTCGCAAGGTCCGTGGCGGGGCAACGATCGAGGCAGGAGGCCATTTCGAAAGCGATTTCCGGTTTCGCCAGCAGCAGGAGGGCGAGGCCAAGCGCCGGATGGCCGAGGCCGCCCTTGAACTCGTCGAGCCCGGCATGACGGTGATGGTCAACGACGGATCTATGGCGTCGGTGCTCGGGGAATTGCTGCCACAGAGGAGGCCGCTGACGGTGATCACCAACAATGCGGCGGTCATCGATCGGCTCAAGACGGAATCAGGGATCAACCTGATTGCGGTCGGTGGACGCTATTCGATGAAGTTCAATGGTTTTTTCGGCGTCGTCGCCGAACAGGCACTGTCGCGTCTCAGCGCCGACATCGCCTTTATCTCAACGCCGGCAGTTTCTGGATTGCGCGTCTACCATATGGATGATGACGTTGTCCGCTCGAAGCGAGCGATGATTGCAAGCGCCGCGCGTCGCTGCCTGCTCTTAAACCATAAGCGCTTCAATCATACCGCTCTTCATGTCCTGGCCACCATTGACGAGTTCGAAGTTATCATCACCGACCAGGAACCGTCAGTCGACGTCCGCGCGGCTTTGGAAGGAGCCAATGTGCCACTTCGAGTGGCATCGCAGGAGAGCAAGTGAATATCGCCATCCTTCGGATAGATGCCGCGCAAGGCGGCACCTGTCCATCTCAAGCTGGGCCCTCCGATTGGGGGGATCCCTTCTACAGTCTTCTCCTATGGACGTCTCCTACGGACGTCCAACGCGATATCTCAGATGGACGGAGCCGAGGCCAGCGGCTTCGGCGCTGATAAACGTGAGCCTCGCCCCGCCGGCAAGCCCATCCTCACCGCCCTCGAATATGGCCGGTGTATTCGACTTGCCTCCGATCGCAGGGAAGATGACTAGGCTGACCTCGTCAACAAGACCCTCATTCAAGAAATGGCCATTGGTTTGCGCCCCGCCTTCCAGCATCAAGCGCTTCACACCGAATTCGGTGCCGAGAACATCGAGCGCGTTTTTCAGATCGACGCCATCTTTCTCCGATACGATATAGGAAACGCCAGCCTGGGTGAGGCCCGCCAGGTAAGCATCATCCACGTCAGATCCTGTCAGGACGATAAGTTGAGCACCCTCAATGTCGTTCTTGTCCCAGCGTAGCCGACCGTCCTTATCAACGATAACAGCGAACTCGTTGGCATCCGGGTTGGCGTTATGGATCGGCCGCGGTGCTGTGCCGGTTGTTTCATAGGGACGGTCGACGGCGTCTGCGAATTCCTCGCCTGTCGCTCTTCCCGAAAGCCAGGCGTCGGCACCAATCTTCTCATGCAGGTCGTCATAGACCTTCACGAGTTCCTCCACCGAATGGCCGGTCGCCTCGGCCCAATCATTGACGATCAATCGACCGTCCAGTGGCGACATCATGTGACAGATTACATGGGGTCTGGGCATTGGATTACTCCTCTACAAACATTCCACCGTCAGTGGTCTGCCTTCAACCAGGCTGCGAATTTATCCATCCAGTCGGGGTGCCAGCGTGAAAGCGCCGGCCGGTTCAGGATCATGTCGTCGGCCGCCCAGCGGATCCGTCTGGCATCGATCGCAGACGTGACCGCGTTATCAGGACAAATGATGTAAAAGTCCTCGTCGAGCAGACGGGCCAGGAAGTATTCCACCAGCTGCTCTGCGGTCCATGCCTCATCGGGCATGGCAGCGCCCTTCGGCTTGAGTGCGATGTTCATGGGTGTCCACGTGTAGCCAGGGACGAGGAGATGAGCCGATACACGACCTCCCGTCTCCTTCAAAAGCGCGTGCGACAGCTGTTCGGTCAGCACCTTGACAGCTGCCTTTGCCACCGAATAGGCGGCATTGCCTGGAGGAGTTGTAATTCCTTCCTTGGAGCCGAGGTTGACGACCGCCGATGGTCGGGCTGCCTTGATCAGGTAGGGCACGAAGACGTGTTGTGCGGCTAGAACACCTCCGAAGTTTACATCGATCTGGCGTCGCCACTTTACAGGATCATCCCAGGGGCCGGCTCCTTGCGTAATGCCCGCGTTGTTTACAAGGATGGCCACGTCGCCAAACCGAGAGAGCGTTTCGTCCTGCAACCTCGTCAGTGTCGATAGATCCGAGACGTCGCCGCTCACAACCAGAGTGTCCGTATCGAGTGTCGAGGTAACATCATCAAGTGCGTGGGTGTCGAGATCCAACAATGCGAGCTTCATGCCGCGGGCCGCGAGAGCCCTCGCGATTGCCAAGCCGATGCCCTTCGCAGCTCCCGTGATGACCGCAACGCGGCCAGGAGCAACGATACTGTTCATTCTCTCGCTCATCTTTGTCTTTCCCGTCATTGGACGTCACCGCTGGAAGGTGTGCCGGACACGCCGTCGCGGTGGATTTTCTCAGCCGAAGGCACCAGCGCAAGAAGCGCACCAGCGCTACGCGGGCGCTTGTGTGGTCGGACCATATCTGCTGGCTGCGAACGACAGCTCATCCTCCTAACAACATAGGCCACTCCGCCGACCACTTGAAGTGAGCTGGATCGCACGCACCGATGAGGGGTGTTCACTCTTGGGTGCCTTCGTGACGTCGGGAATGCCTCGTCAATTTGGCTGCGGACGCGACCAAAAGGTCCCTCACTCCTGGTATCTGCCAGATCGGTGGTTGATTTTTGCTCACCGCCCCGATCGATTTTGCTCATGTAACCAACCGGCTCCACGGGCATTAGGTCACCGGCGCCTCGAGGCGATCGTGGTGCTGATAAAACCAAAGGAGTGAAATCATGACTGGTAATAAACCACTCGCAATGGTCACGGGCGGCTCATCTGGAATAGGCTTCGAGCTTGCCAAACAATTCGCCAAGAATGGATTTGACGTTGCTATTTCAGGCTCAAGCGACAAGGTAAACGAGGCCGCCGATGCGCTACGAAGCCTTGACGCCGAAGCGTATCCGTTCAAAGCGGATGCCTCGACATACGATGGCGTTGAGGGGTTCTGGACCTTCACGGAGGGGCTGGGGCGCCCACTGGAAGCCGCGGCTCTGAACGTGGGTATCGGTATCGGCGGCGCCTTCGTCGATAACGATCTCGAGGATGAGTTTCGCCTGCTTGCAATCAATGTCACTGGGACCGTCCATATGGCCAAACGCGTCGTCCAACATATGGTCAAGAACGGCCGCGGCAGGATCCTCATCACCTCCTCGGTTTCGGCGACCCTGCCCACGCCATACGAAACCGTCTACGGCCCGTCGAAGGCATTCGGTTACATGTTCGCGGAATCTCTGCGCGAGGAGTTGCGCTCGACCGGGGTCACGGTGACGGCACTCCTTCCGGGCGCCACCAACAGCGACTTCCACGCGCACGCTGGGATGGGCGATACGAAGCTCGGTGGCCAGCAGAAAAACGACAAGACGCTCGTCGCCAAGCAGGGCTTCGAGGCCCTCATGAACGACATCGACCATGTCGTCGGCGGAGACCAGAAAACCAAGCGGCAGGTGTTGGAAAACCGGACAACCCCAGAGCCTGTTAAAGCCGCCCGGCAAGCCGAACTGACCCAACCGCAGTGAAGGAGCACATCATGGCACATCTGAAAGACAAGGTCGCAATCGTCACGGGAGCTTCCTCGGGCATTGGAGCAGCGACCGCCAGAGGATTGGCGGAAAAAGGTGCGCGCGTCGTCCTTGCCGGCCGCAATGAGGAACGCCTCAGTCAGATTGTCGAAGACATCGCCGGTTCCGGAGGTATTGCCAGCTACAAGGTTGCCGATGCCACGGATTTTGAGAGTACCAAGGCCCTCGTCCCGTTCGCCACGACGACGTACGGCCCGGTCGATATATTGGTCAACAATGCGGGCCTCATGCTCTTTTCCTATTGGAAGGATGCCGCGGTCGGCGATTGGAACAAGATGATCGATACCAACCTGCGTGGCTATCTACATGCGATTGCCGCCGTGCTGCCGTCGATGTTGGAGCGCCGGTCCGGCCGCATCCTGAATATGAGCTCTATCGCCGGCGTTCATGTCGGCGAGGCGGCAGGCGTTTATGGAGCCACGAAGTTCTTTATACGCGGTATCACCGAAAGCCTCAGAAAGGAGGTGGGCGTGGGAAGTGGGATCCAGGTGTCTATGATCAGCCCTGGCGTGATCGATACCGGCTGGGCCGACAAGGTTCATGACGAGACGGGCAGAAAGATCGCCGGAGAGCTCAACAAGCAAGGTATTCCGCCGTCGTCGGTGGCTGAAGCCGTGGTCTATGCCCTAGATCAGCCCCCGGAGATCACGATCAACGACATTGTCGTCCATCCAACCCGGCAGGACTGGTAGCCGGCGTTTTCGAAAGCTCAGAACTTGAACCTCCGGGACCGTCAGGCCGCCCGCGCGGAGGTGGTATCCGTTCCAACCGGTGCCGTCTCTCGTGGCTGTGGACAAGATGATCTTCATTGCATGACGATTAATCCCGGAGGTGCTATTATTCAACGACCCGGCCCATCTCCCGTCGTAGCTCCCCGAATCCGACATGGATCAACTAATGTCAAATTTTTGACTGCTTCCGTGGTCATCACATACCAAAGCCAGGTTAGTTGAATAAGGATTGAAGATACCAGCCGTCTGAAGCAAGGTCGGCGTCGGCCAGGACGATCTTATTCAGTCGAAGTGGGAGTATCCATAACTCATGGTATCCACGCGGGCCGATCTGGCCGACCTTGAAACTTTCGTCGCGATCGCGAGGGCGGGGGGGTTCCGAAAGGCGGCCGCGCTTCGCGGCGTTTCCGGCTCCGCTCTCAGCCACTCGATCAGGGGTTTGGAGGCCCGTCTCGGCGTCCGTCTGTTTCATCGGACAAGCAGGAGCATCAGTCTCACCGCCGCCGGCGAAGTACTGCTTGCCGAACTAGAGCCCCGTTTCCTCGGCATCCAGGCTGCGATGGATCTCCTGGACAGTTTCAGGAGCGGTCCTACGGGCAGGGTGAGAGTGACCACGCTGCGTGACGCCGCCGAGCTGTTGATCGCTCCTCGACTGCACAGTTTTCGCAGCAACTACCCCGATGTCGAGATCGAAGTCAGCGTCGAGGATCGCTTTATCGATATGGTCGCCGAGGGTTTCGACGCGGGCATCCGCTATGGAGGAACAGTTCCCGAGGGGATGATCGCGTCGCGTCTGACTGCCGAACTTGAATGGATCGTCGTCGGCTCTCCAACCTATCTCAACGAACGAGGGCGGCCGGAGCGGCCGGAAGATCTCTTGACGCACGAGTGCATCCGGATCCGAACCGGTACAGACCACGTCTGCAAATGGGAACTTGGCGACGGAGACCGCATGGTTACCCTAGACGTCCCTGGACTGCTCACGCTCGGGGATTCAGAACTGTCCATCCGCATGGCGCAGGAGGGGGGCGGTCTCTTTTACTGCCTGCGCGCACGCGTCGAGGACAAACTGGCGGCTGGTCTGCTCGAAGTGGTGCTGCCGGACTGGTCGTCTACTGGGCCGGGTTTTCATGCATACTACGTTTCGCACCGACAGGTGCCGTCCGCGCTCCGGACGTTTCTCGACCACCTTAAGGCGCCGCTTCCGGACGATTGAAGGGACCTCGCGAGCCAGCTCCAAATTACGCAGATGCCTACATGGTATCCGAAACTCGTAGAGGTCTCGGCCTGCGCTTCAATGGATGCGTTAGCTTATACTATAACGAATTCAGATGAAAAAAGCTCATCTATTTTATGAAATATTGCGTTTGAAATAGGAGCTGAAAGCAGAGATGGTTCGATGCGTGGAGGGCATCTGAACCTGGATCGCCTTAGCGCGTAAGATGAGATGCAATACGGTTTACGAGGTCGCCGGACTAGGGCGAGGGAAGAAGTATTGCGCAGATGCCGTATTAGGAGGAGGGCCGAATGAGTTTCCCCGCTGGAAAAACTGTAGATAAACGCGACAATTCTATTCTTGCTGGTCTCGAACCGGCGATCTTCTTTGGCTTTTTCGAAGAGCTGAGTGCGATCCCGCGCGGTTCTTACAACGAGAAGCAGGTCAGCGATCACATCGCCGATTTTGCCCGGGCACGCGGCTTCGAGGTTTACCAGGACGAGATCTACAATCTCCTCATCAAGAAGCCGGGCACACCCGGCTACGAAAACTCGCCGACCGTCATTCTTCATGGGCATACCGACATCGTCTGCGAGAGCGACGAGGGTGTTGACCACGACTTTGAGAACGAAGGCATCAAACTTCAGGTTATCGGCGATTTCATCCATGGGACGGGGACAACCCTTGGGGCGGACAACACCGTTGGTGTGGCTTTCGCAATGTCGTTGCTGGCATCCGACGATATCCCGCATCCGCCGCTTGAAGTCGTCCTGACGGTTCAAGAAGAAGTCGGCAAGGGCGGCGCACAACACTTCGACGGCACAAAGCTTAGCGGTAAGCGCCTTCTCGACATGAACTGGCACGATCCCAAGTCGCTTTTCGCAGGCTGCGCTGGCGATATTTCAGTGCGCTTCAAGATTCCGGTTCAGTGCGAACCGCGCGTTTCGGGGCAGGCCGCCCTTTCGCTGCGGATCTCCGGCCTGAGCAGCGGTCATTCCGAATTCGACATCCATCTTGAACGCGCTAACGCCATCGTCCAGCTCGGACGGCTGCTCCGGATTGCCATCCGGGATGCTGGGGCCAGCGTAGCCGAAGTCAAGGGTGGCGTGAACCGTTACGTTATCCCGGGTGAGGCGGAGGCGATCATTTCGATCGATGCCTCGCGGATTGTCGATCTCAGACAGAGAATTGAAGCGGAAGCGGCTTCGATTGCGCTTGAGTACAAAGCAAGCGATCCCAACCTCAAGGTCACAGTCAGCGAGTCAGGGAGGCAGATTACTGAAGTCTTCTCGGCTCAGTCCGCCCGGGCGCTGGTCGATGCCCTGAACCTGCTTCCCAACGGCGTCCAGAGCAAAAGCCTTCAAGTCGAGGGCCTCGTCGAGAGCTCCAACACCGTGGCGTTGCTTTCAAGCGATAAAGAGGCCATCGAAATCGTCAATACGGTCCCAAGCGCCGTCAGCTCCCGTCGCTACAACATCGTCGACAAAATCCGGCAGCTGTCAGAACTCATCGGCAACGGCGCGAGCGTGGAGACATTCGCGGATTGCCCGGAATGGCCATACAATCCTCATTCGCGAATGCTCAACGCCGCCAAAGCCGCTTACGAGCGCGAGTTCGGCGAGCAGCCACATGTGGAAGTCTCTCACTCCAGTCTCGAGCTCGGCCTTTTTCGAAAGAAGGTTCCTGACATTGACATGCTGTCGATCGGACCGGAAGCGTTCGACGTCCACACCACGCGCGAGCGCCTCAACCACACGACAGTCGATCCGACCTGGCGGCTTCTCAAGTCGCTGCTCCGCGAACTCCGGACCTAAGGTACTAAAATGCCAAAACTGCCAAGCTACTTCGGCAATTTCCCACATCCGCCCAGCGAAAAGAAGCCGGTCCATCTGACGCGCGATAGCTACAAGATGTTCATCTATACGGGGACGAAGCCGTACTCGAGCGACCTCAACTACCTGCTCGCCAGCACGGACCAGCAGACCACTGGCATCTATCAGCTCGCGCCGGGAAGCAACTTCGACCCGGCCGACATTCACGCGGGTGACGAGGTGTACTATGTCCTCGAAGGTGTTGTGCATCTCCTAAACCCCGAAACCGGGCAGACAGAGGAACTCGGACCCGGTGACGCGGTGCTTATCCCCAAGGGCGCTCCGCATCGCGGCTATAACTTCAGCGACAAGGCTGCAGTTATCCTGTTTTGCATCGCACCGCGTATCTGGGACGAGAATGGCCCTCCGACCGGCTATGACGGGCCGACGCGCCTCTATAAGCACGAAGGGAGAGCGTGATGAGCCTTGAGAAACTCGGAGCCTATCCAGTAGACGGCGCTCAGGCGCGCAAGAGGGGCGACCTGGTGAAGGTCGCAAAAAGCGATCGTCTGAACATCGTCTCCGGCCGCGATCATCCCGTTCTCATCCAGTTCTGCGTCAGCAACGATTACATGCACGTCGGAGAGCTGACTATCCCTGTGGGTGGCGTTGGACCGCGCGCGAGCGAACCCGACAGCCATGGAGGGGACGCAGTCTTCTACGTTCTGCAAGGCCCCGCAACCTTCTATTTGGCGGATACCGACGAAACCTTTCACATCCGTGACGGCGAGTCTTTCTTCCTGCCCGGCGGCATCAGCTACCAGTGCCTAAACTACGGCTCCAACCCGATCCGGATGGTCTTCACGATCGCACCGGGACTGTAAGCCGAAGATTTGAATCTCAGATTGCCAAGCTTCGCCGCGGACCCGTTCCGCGGTTGGGAAAACTTTGTCTTGTCACCACCAGGGAGGATCATGTGACAATTTTCAGACGGACGTTAATCTTCGGTGCTGCTCTCGGGCTCACCGCTTCGCTTTCCTTCAGCCCAGCGCTTGCACAGCAGTTGGATTATTCGAAGGTGTTTCCTGGCATCTTGATGGACAAGGACATCAAGCCCACAGGCCAGGAAGTCAAACCCGCTAAGAAGGATAACCGCCCGCTCAAGGTCGGCTTCCTGCCGACGGCGATGGACACCTACTATCAGCGTGTTCTGGCTGGCGTGAAAGAAGAAATCGATAAGCGCGGTGGCGACGGCACTATCCAGCTTCTCGTGCAAGCTCCGAGCAGCCAGTCTGCCACGGACGACCAGATCAGGACCATGGAAGCCTGGATCAACGACGGTGTGGATGCGATCGCGGTTGCCTTATACAACGAAGGCGCGTTGCTGCCCTCCATCCGGCGCGCCACCGAGGCGGGCATTCCGATCTTCCTCTTCAATTCACCCGTCGCCGACAACCCATATTATGTCAGCGATATCGGCTACGACCAGAGTGACGGTGGTCGTGCGCAGGCGCAATGGCTGGTTGACACCTATGGCGACAAGGAAGTCAAGCTCGGGATCCTGGAGGGCCTGCCCGGTCCGCATACGAGCCAGCGCATGAAGGGTTTCAACGAGGTCATCTCGAAGCACCCCAACTTCAAAATCGTCGCTCAGCAGCCGGCTGGCTGGGTGCGTGCCCAAGGCCTGTCGGTGACTGAAAACATGTTCACCGCCAACCCCGATATCGAAGTCCTCGTCGCGCTCTACGACGAGATGGCCCTTGGCGGTCTGCAGGCTCTCAAGGCTAAGGGGCTGAACGGCAAGGTGGCAATCGTCGGCTACGAAAATATGAAGGAAGCCAACGACGCGATCCTCACCGGCGACTTTGCAGCAACGGTCGACACCGGGGCCAAGGAAGAAGGTCGCAACATCATTCGAGCGGTGGATGAGTTCGTGATGAAGGGCACCGCCCTGCCGAAGAAGATCTTCGTGGCGCCCAAAACCTACGATGCGAAGAACATCAAGACCTTCGATCAGAACGACTACGTCTACGTCCAGCAGAAGTAGATGTGACAGTACGCGGCCCCGCCTCGCGCGGGGCCGCCCACTCAAAAAGGGCGACCTGAATGACAAACGCTCCGCTGCTCGAGATGAAAGGCATTGCCAAACGCTTCGGCAACACGAAGGCGCTTGATGGCATCGAGCTCGTACTCAATCCCGGCGAGGTTCTCGGCCTGGTCGGTGAGAACGGCGCAGGCAAGTCGACGCTCATGAAAATCCTCTCTGGTGCATATGCACGCGACGAAGGCACCATTGCTGTCAGAGGTAAGGTGGTCGATCTGAACAATCCCAAAGACGGGTCCAGGGCCGGCATCGCGATCATCTACCAGGAGCTGAGCCTGTTTCCGGACTTTGACGCCGCCGAAAATATATTCGCGGGCAGGGAGCTGCGCCACGGGCGTGCAAGTGCATCACCGCTTGACCATCCGGCCATGCGGGCAGCCGCCTCGCGTATCCTGAAGGGCGAGTTAGGCGTCGACGTACCTCTCGACAGGCCAGTTCGAGAGCTTAGCCTCTCGCATCGGCAGATGATCGAGATCGCCAAAGCCATTAGCAGCAACGCCGACATCATCATCATGGACGAGCCGACCGAAGCGCTCGAGGAGGTCGAACGCAAACAGCTGTTCGCCATCATTAAGAAGCTTCAGCAGGCCGGTAAAGCTCTCATATATGTGTCTCACCGGATCCAGGAACTCCTCGGCATCGTCAGCCGCGTGATGGTCTTGCGCGATGGCAGCGCGGTCGCAGACCTGCCCGTATCGGAGCTCGACGTAGACAAGGTCGTCAGTGCGATGATCGGCGGCTCTCTCGCAAAACAGTTTCCTCCCCGCGTCCCGGCAAGGTCCGAACCCTCGTTGGACGTTCGCGGTTTGACGAAAAGTGGTGTCTTCGAAGACATCACCTTCTCGGTAGCCCAGGGTGAAATCCTCGGCGTCACGGGTCTCGAAGGATCAGGCAAGAGCGCGCTCCTGCGGGCGATCTTCGGGCAGATCCCGCATGAGACCGGCTCGATTCTGATCGACGGAAAGCAAGCGGCGATTTCGGACCCGACGGACGCTATTCGTCAACACGTCGCCTTCTTGCCCGCCGAACGTAAAACCGAGGGGATTTTTCCACAACACAATGTCGGCTGGAACCTCTCTATCGCCAACCTTCGAACGCTCGGCAAAATCACGTTGATGCCGAAAAAGGAGCGCGAGATTGCCTCCGGCTACATCGCCAAGCTCGGCGTGAAATGCGACGGCCCCGGTGCCGACATCACATCGCTGAGCGGCGGTAACCAGCAAAAAGTCATGCTTGCTCGCTGGCTGCTCACCCGGCCAAAGGTGCTCATGCTTGAGGAGCCAACGCGTGGCGTCGACGTGCGTGCCAAGGCCGAGGTCTACACCCTCATCCAGGCTGCTGCGAAAGACGGCTGTGCTGTCATCGTGGTGTCCGCCGACAACGCGGAACTTCTTGGACTGTGTCACCGGGTCGCGGTCATGTTCGAAGGACGGATCTCGGCGGTCGTCGATGCGGCGACCTCCAAGGAAGAAACACTCGCTCTTCATTCGGTGAGGCCGCCGCAAGGCCATCATCTTCAGGGAGGTATCCATGGCTGATATTGCAGCTACACGCCCGCGCTCGCCCCTTACGCTCGCACGCAGCGGCGGCAATGCCGGCGTTTATCTGGCCTTCGTCGTTCTTCTGGTGGCGCTCGGCTTTGCCGCTCCGCGGTTTTTCACCTTCGGCAACTTGACTGACGTTCTTCGTCAGGCGGTCCCTATTGCCGTAATCGCGTTTGGAACGACCTTTGTGATCGGGATGCGGGGCATCGACCTCTCCGTCGGTTCGACACTCGCGCTGAGCGGTCTTGTGACCGCAAACCTGATTGTGCTTGGCTATCCCGTTCCTCTGGCATGCGCAGGCGGGATTGCGGTCGGTGCGGTGATCGGACTGGTGAACGGCATCCTGATCACCAAGGTCGGGATCACGGACTTTATCGCCACAATGGCCATCATGGTCATCAGCCGCGGTATCGTGATGGTCTACACTCAGGGTATTCCGATCGTCGGAGCCTCCGACCCCGCCTTCCGAATGATCGGCCAGAGCTATGCCGGCGGTGTTCCTGTTCCGGTCATTCTGACCGCCATCGTCTTCGCGATCGCCTTCTACCTTCTCTATTACACGCGTTTCGGCCGTTTCGTTCTCTCGATCGGCAGCAATCCGGACGCTGCCCGGCTGGTCGGCATCCCCACGGACAAGGTCAAGATCGCCGTTTACGTGCTGGTCGGGGTCCTCTCGGCCTTCGCGGGCGTTCTGCTCACCTCGCGCCTTGAAGCCGCCATGCCTGAAGCCGGCCAGGGGTACGAGCTGGATGTCATAGCTGCCGTGGTTATCGGCGGAACGGGTTTGTCCGGCGGGCGCGCCACTCTTTTTGGAACCGCCGTAGGTGCCGTTTTGATGGCGGTCGTCCGCAACGCGCTCAACCTGCTCAACGTGAACACCTTCTGGCACCAGGTCGTCATCGGCACGATCATCCTGATCGCCGTGGCAGCCGATCGTTTCAGTCGCCGCCAAAAGGTCTGAGGAGACGATGATGAAATATTCCGAGCTCCGCAAGTCCGTTCTTGATGCAAATGCCGCGCTCTACGATAGCGGCCTTGTCATCTCGACGTTCGGTAACGTCAGCGCTATCGACCGCGAGAAGCGTGTTGTCGCCATCAAACCGAGTGGCGTTTCCTATACGGCAATGCAGGTCGCAGATATCGTTGTAACCGACCTCGATGGCAATATCCTAGAGGGCACGCTGCGACCATCGTCTGATCTCGATACGCACCTGGAACTCTACAAAAGCTTCAAGTCTATCGGTGCCGTGGTCCACACGCACTCGTTCTTCGCGACGGTGTGGGCCCAATCCGGCCGGGGTATCCCTGCCATGGGAACGACCCATGCCGACTATTTCAACGGAACGATCCCCGTTACTCGCAAGCTGCGCGACGACGAAATCATAGACGGTTACGTCCGCAACACCGGCAAGGTCATCGTCGAGGCACTCGGAAACAATGCGCCGCTCTCCGTCCCCGCAGCCCTGGTTAACGATCACGGTCCCTTCTGCTGGGGCAAGGACGCAGCCGACGCCGTTCATAACGCGGAGATGCTCGAGGCTGTCGCCAAGATTGCCTTCCACGCCCGGCAACTGAACCAGGACGATCCAGAAATTTCCGACGCTTTGCTGGACCTCCACTATCAACGCAAGCACGGCCAGTCGGCGACCTACGGCCAGCCAGACAGTTCCAAGTAGGATTATCATGTCGATTGTAGCAGGAGTTGATTTCGGAACTTTGAGCGTGCGGGTAACGCTGGCTGATTCCGAGAAGGGTTCCCTTGGAACCTGCGTCGCGGAATATCCTCTCGAGCGGCGTCGTTCCGATCCCGACCTGGCAACGCAGTCCCACGTAGATCATATGGAAGCGCTTGTGCTGGCGATGCATCGAGTGATCGACGAATGCGGCGTAGATTCCAAGGAGATCCGTGCGATTGCGGTCGACACGACGGGGTCCTCGGTGTTGCCTGTCGACAAAAATATGCAGCCTTTGGGGGACTACTACCTCTGGTGTGATCACCGCGCCAAAGCGGAAGCCGAAGAGATAACGGCGATGGCGCACGACATGCACATTGAAGCAATTGAATGGTGCGGCGGAACCTATTCCCACGAGTGGGGCTTTGCCAAGCTTCTCCACTGGATGCGCCACAATCCCGACCAGCGCGAGCGCTTTGGGACCGCCGTGGAACATTGCGACATGGCGGCCGCGGTCCTCACCGGAGTGACCGACACGGCTCGCATGGTGCGCAGCGTCTGCGCCATGGGACACAAGTGGATGTGGAACCCGAAATGGGGTGGCTTGCCCTCGCAGGCTTTCTTGTCCCGCGTCGATCCGCTTTTCGACGGCGTGCGCGAGAAGATTGGCGGAACATATCAGACCTCTGCTTCGATCGCAGGTGGGCTCAGCACATACTGGGGCGAACGACTCGGCCTGACCCCCGGGATACCAGTTCCCACGGGTGCGTTTGATGCCCATTGGGATGCAATTGGCGCTGGCTGCCGTCTGGGGGACGTCGTCAATGTGATCGGTACGTCGACCTGTATCATTGCCGTTAGTGAACGTGTGAAGCTAATCCCCGGTGTTTGCGGCGTCGTCCCAGGGAGTGCACATCCAGACCTTGTCGGAGTTGAGGCAGGCCTGTCTGCGACAGGCGACCTGTTCGATGCAATAGCACGACGTGCCGGCACGACGGTGTCCAGGCTCGCTGAAGGCCTGGAAAGCATCGAAGGCGGAAAGACCGGTCTGATGCGTCTCCCCTGGGACAACGGGGACCGGACGGTTCTCGTCCGCTCCGACCTTGGTGGAATGACGCTTGGCTGGCATCTCGGCCATACAGCGCAGGACGAACTGTATGCCGCGATTGAAGGTACGGCTTTCCACACACGGGTTGTCCTGGAGCGGATGGAGCAGCACGGCGTTCCAGTCAACCGCGTCATTAATGGGGGAGGTATCCCGCAAAGGAACGACATCCTCAACCAGATCTACGCCAATGTTATAGGCAAGCCCATATTGGTCCCCGACGGTATTCCGACCGGTCTCGGTTCGGGAATATTCGCCGCTCTTGCATCCAAAGATCATGGATCAATCGAGAGCGCTCAGGCAGCCATGTGCGTGGGCTACAGAAAGTTTGAGCCTGATCCGAGCACGCGCGGACGTTATGAGACCCTCTATCAGCTGTTCAAGCAGGTCTATATGGGCTTTGGCACCTCGAGCCTCGCAAACTTCTCGCAAGTTCTCGGAGACATCAAGCGGATTGCTGCAGGTGAGAGTATTCGGTCCGAGTTTGGCCACCGTGCCGCGCGCAAGGTAGCATTGCTATGACCCGCTGTGCTCTTAGATCAGATGTCTATGGATCGAGAACGTGATGACGTCACTTCCATCCATTCGTGCAATACAGTCGTTCGTCGCAGCCGGCAGAAAGGGTTCATTTCTCGAGGCTGCTGCTCAGCTGCAGCTTACTCCGTCGGCGATCAGCCACCAAATCAGGCTGATGGAAGACGACCTTGGGGAAAAACTCTTTCACCGCATTGGAAGGAACGTGTCGCTCACCGAGATTGGCGAGCGATACCACCGTGATCTTTCAGAAGCGCTTTCGATGATTGAGCAGGCGACCGATGAGGTGTGCCGGCGCAACAGCGTCGACGTCCTGAGCGTCGGCTGTGCTTCAAGTCTGGCTTCGCTATGGCTTATGCCAAGATTGCCTCGGTTCGAAGAATTGTATCCCTCGATCGAAATCAGGCTTCTGTCTACATCGGATCCTGCAAAATTGTCCGATGGCTCGGTCGATGTCGATATCTGCTACGGCAGCGCTCCTCGACTGGGCTCTATCGCGGCGGAGGAGTTCCCCCTTGAGACAATCGTCGTAGCCTGCTCTCCCGAGGTGGCGAATGGCGAGCGGCCCATACGCAAGCCATCGGATCTGGTGGGCCACACCTTAATCAAGTCGGAGCAGACGCTTTACAGCTGGCAACAATGGGCGAAGGACCACGGCTTGGCGATTGACGTCAATCGCGGCGCTCGATTTCGCGATGCGTTTATGGCGATTGCGACCGCTGTCGAAGGACGCGGCGTGTGCCTGGAGAGCTACCGGCTTCTTGAACGGGATGTGGAAAGAGGTAACCTCGTCCTTCCGTTCGGGATGACAGGCCCCAACCTTCGTTGCCACACGCTCACATATGTCCGCTCGCGGCTCAGATCAGAAAAGGTCAACGCGTTCAAGCAATGGCTCGAAAACGTATGGCTTGAAGACACTGCCTCGGCTGAAATGCGGGCGCGAGGCTGATCGAACCTCTGACGGGCAGCAAGATCGTCCGGCGTTCTTTGAAACGCCGAGACAGCAATATGCGTGATGCCCAACCTTCTCTTAGCCATGCCTCGAGATTTTTTGAAGTTTTTGCGATTGCGAGGCGAGCGGCCACCGAGCACGATATGCGCCGTCTACTGTCCTTCTCACCAGTCTCTGCGCTGACGACTTCAAGGCCATAGCTGTAGGACCGTGTCAGATCGCGCTCCCGGCGGCGCTATCCGCGAGTTAAGAGCCCGCAAGTCTATGGCTGTCAGACACGACGAGCAGGCAAAGCTGTCGCGAAGAGATCAACTGAGACTGGCAGCTCTCAGACAATCTGGATTGATATTAAGAGCGAATGCCTCCATATGTAGAGAATGATTTAGCGCGGCGTGAGCCGATTACAGGTGTTGGCGGGCGATGCAGACGGACCTACAGATATCCAGACAAAGTGCGACTTTGCGCGTAAAAGTTGAGGAGACTCTGCGTCAGGCGATAGCCAGTGGGCGATTTAAGCCCGGCCAGCGACTGGTAGAGCGAGAACTTTGCGAAATGCTGGGCGTCGGCAGGACCTCGGTTCGCGAGGCAATGCGACAGCTCGAAGCTGAAGGCATCATCACAAGCTATCCCCATAAGGGGCCGGTCGTCAGTACGATCACTTACGAGGAAGCGCAGCAACTCTATACTGTTCGGGCTCTTCTTGAAGGATTCGCGGGTCAGCAGTTCGCTGAGCATGGCACTGCCGCGGACATAGCGAAACTTCAAGCCGCAGTGGTCGAATTCGAAGCCGCTGCCGAAAGTGGCGTCGGTGCGCGCCTCATAGATGCGAAAAACGCGTTTTACAACTGTTTGATGGACGGCAGCAAAAACGTGTTCGTAAGGCAAATGCTGACAGCTCTGCATAATCGGATAAATCTCCTTCGAATGACAACCATGACGCAACCGGGACGGCTTGCGCATAGCATTGCCGAAATTAGGGATATTGCGAACGCAATCCAGAATCGCAACGGGCCGTTGGCGGCGGCGGCCTGCAAATTCCATATCGACCAGGCTGCCAAGGTCGCACTTGAATACCTCCGGAAGAACGCAGCGCCAGAAACTTAAAATTTCGATTGACAGATTGTCTGATAATCTTTTTAATCCTCTCTGAAGGAAGGCGGGTTTCATTGCTCGCACGCGTCCGGAGGAAAAAATGCCATCGACACTCAACGCAACGCGCGTGGCCTTTATAGGGCTGGGCGCGATGGGCCAACCTATGGCTCAACATCTCATTTCGGCGGGCTTCGATGTCGTCGGTTTCGACCTCTCGGAAGACGCCAAGATAAAGCTCGCTGATGCGGGCGGGCGAGCCGCCGAAACGATTTCTGACGCCATGGTCGGGGCCAGTTTCGTGATCACCATGCTTCCGAACGGCAAGATCGTGCGCGAGGCGCTGCTGGCCGAAAACGCCTGTGGCGGCCTGAAGCAGAATGCCGTCGTCATAGACATGAGTTCGTCTGCTCCAAACGACACAAGGGAACTCGGTCTCGAACTTGCTTCTCGTGGCCTTCGGCTGGTTGACGCCCCGGTCTCCGGAGGCGTCAAGCGCGCCGTTTCCGGCACCTTGACAATCATGGCCGGTGGGGAGGATGCTGATATCGAGGAGGCCGAGCCGCTGCTGAAGGCAGTGGGACAACAGGTGTTCCGGACGGGGCCAGTTGGCTCGGGTCACGCGATGAAAGCGATTAACAACTTCGTATCCGGTGCAGGTGTGCTGGCGGCGATCGAGGGTGTCCTTCTTGGACGTGCCTTCGGCCTGGAGCCGGCGACGATCGTCGATATTCTCAACTCGTCGTCTGGAAAGAACAACGCCACCGAAGTGAAGATGAAGCAGTTCATCCTCTCTGAGACGTTCGGGTCGGGATTTGCCATTGGCCTGATGGCCAAGGATATCCGCATCGCCGCCGATCTCGCCAAGACGCTTGGTCTTCGCCTCGATGCTCTCGCCAGCACGGCAGACGCCTGGGATGCTGCACAGAAGGCGCTAGGCCCATCCGAGGACCACACCCGCATCATCCGATACGTCGAAGATCACAATTAGCCCCGGAAACTCGCGAATTCGGGCGAAACAGACAGATTGTCGGACAATCAGTTGATCTTGTCATAGACAGTAAAGCTAGGAGCGTTGTCGAATGACCGCCACGAAAGAAACGAAAGTGAAAACACACGGCAAGGAGCGGCCTGTCCCTTCGAAACAGTTCGCTCAAGGGCTGGCGACGCGTCGTGAAGTCATGGGCGATGCCTATGTCGACGCAGCACTCGGTAAGGCGACCGACTTCACCTGGCCTATGCAGCAGCTCGTCACTGAGTATTGCTGGAACGAGATCTGGAATCGACCAGGCCTCGACAGGCGCGCGCGGTCCATTCTGAACCTTGGCATGATCTCCGTTCTCAATCGTCCGCATGAGCTCAAGGGGCACGTGCGCGGCGCGATCAACAACGGCCTCACCAAGGAGGAAATCCAGGAGATTTTCCTGCAGGTCGCGATCTACGCCGGCGTACCGGCGGGCATCGACAGCTTCCGAAACGCCCAGGAGGTCTTCAACGAAATGGGCATCTGAAGCCGCCGCCGCTGGGCGTGGCGGAAAATTTTGAAAGGCGTGGATCGGCCGCGCCGTTTTAACCAGGGAGGAGCCGAACTTGGCCATCGATCTCGAGAAGTTCAAAAAACTGGCGCTGGAGGACTTCGAGTTCAAGCGCGAAACCCGTTATCTCAACGGCATTATCAAATGCGATTTTCCTAGCCGCAGCGTCGCACTCCACTTCGAAGACGGCAAGATGGTGAAGGTCGAAGAAGCCGCCTACGACGACGAGAAGTGCAAGATCGTCATCCGGGGCACGGGTGAACAGTGGGACGCGCTTCTCCAGAAGAAGCCGCGGCCGTTTTATCAGTGCCTGCAGTCGTCAAACATCAAACACGGTCTGTTCCTTAGCAACAATAACGAAACCTTCGCGTATCTCCCTGCGCTCAATCGCATGACGAACCTGATGCGCGAAGCCCGCCCGGAAGGAGTAGCAGCATGACCAGGCATGATCCAATCACGGGCCGTTACGTCTACCTGACGATCGAAGGCATCGAATATCGCGTCTATTACGAGGAAGCCGGAGAGGGCATTCCCTTGCTTGTCGGTCATACGGCGGGCTCCGACGGCCGCCAGTACCGCCACACGCTCTGCGACGAAGACGTGACCAAGAACTTCCGCGTCATCGCGTTCGACTTGCCCTATCACGGGAAGTCTCTTCCTCCACACGGCGTTCGCTGGTGGGAGAAAGAGTACAACATGACCAAGAAGTTCATGATGGATTTCCAACTGGAACTCTCTAAAGCCCTTGGTCTGGACCGCCCCGTTTATATGGGTAGCTCGATGGGCGGACATCTTGCTATCGATCTGGCGTCGAATTACCCCGACAACTTCCGCGCTACCATCTCCGTCGAAGGGGCACTGCGCTCGGCTGCCGAATATGTCGATGTCGGCATGGCAGGCATTCGGAAAGAATTCGACAACCCAAACGTGAACCGCACCTCCATCGGCGCGGCCATGATGCTCAATATCTCGCCCTACTCACCAGAAGCCAATGTCCGCGAAATCCAGTGGGAATATAGCTGCGGCGGTCCGGGCGTCTTCGCAGGTGACCTCTATTACTACTACTACGACCACAATGTCTCACCCGAAGAGGCGAGCAAGATCGATACGTCGAAGTGCATGCTGTACTTCCTGACGGGCGAATACGATCCGAATACCTCCCCGGCCGACACCAAGATCGCCGCCGATCTCGTCAAGGGCAGCAAGTTCTGGACGATGGAGAAGCTCGGTCATTTCCCGGTCACCGAAGACTACACCGAGTTCAGAAAATACCTGCTGCCGATCCTCGAGGAAATCCGGCAGGCATCCGCAACCAGGGCGAAAGTCGCCTGAAACAATCTCTTGGGAGGAGCATCCAATGAGACGGAGTTTAACCGGAACCATGGGGGCGCTGATCGCGGTCAGCGCCCTGACGACCACGGCCTGGGCTGACGGCGTCGACCAGCTCCCCGCCAACGAGAAGAAAATCTACGAGGTCGTCGACCCGCAGGTTCCGCTCGGAGCGAGTGCCTACAAGGACTTCAAACCGAAGAAGGGACCGCCCTGGAAGATCGGCTACGCCAGTAGCTATGCCGGCAATACGTGGCGCGCAGCGGCCCTCGATGCCGTCATGAATGACCTCTTGCCGCGCTCCAAAAAAGCGGGGCTCGTATCTGAAGTCGTGGTCACCCAGTCCGACCTCAAGGACGCCGTCCAGATCCAGCAGATGCGCCAGATGGTTGATGATGGTGTTGATGCCATCATCATCTGCTGCTCGAACGTCACCGCTCTCAACCAGACGATTGAGTACGCCTATAAGGCAGGCGTTCCTGTCTTCTCGTTTTCAGGATACGTGACGTCGCCTTACGCGATCAACGGCGCTGCCAATCACGCGCAGGGCGGGGGCCAGATGGCCACCTGGCTCGCAGACAAGATCGGCAAGAAAGGCAACGTGCTTCTCGTGTCGGGCATCCCTGGCTTCGCCTCATCCGACAGCTTCGACAAGGCCGCCAAAGACGCGCTGGCAAAGTATCCCGACATCAAGATTGTCGGCGAAGTGGCTGGCAAGTGGACCGACCAGGTAGCACAGGTCGAGGTGCAGAAATTTCTGGCGACGAACCCCATCCAGATTGACGGTATTCTGACACAGGGCGCGCAGGAGAACGGCGTGTTGAACGCCATGCTCCAGTCGGGCCGCGACATGGTGCCGATTACGCTGGGCGGCGAGGCTTCGGCGGCATGTTACTGGCGCAAGAATCCGGAATGGATTGATGCCGGCTTCCATATCTGGCCGCCGCGCCGCGAGATGCAGCAGATGTGGGAGATCATGCTCCGCACGCTCGAAGGGCAGGGGCCAAAGGTGCAGTCCTTCCTGCGCCCAGTCCTGCCGTTCACAATCGATGACGTTCGCGCTGCGATCCCCGAGGATTGCGATTTGAACTCGACTGATTTCGTCGAACCGAAGGCGGACGGATGGTTCCCAAGTGCGATTGCCGACCAGTACTTCGAGCGTCCTGCCGATCCCTGGAAGCCGGTAGCCCAGTAAGCCGGATCCGCCCGGTGGCTTAACCGCCGGGCGGGACCTTGGATGATCGTAAAAGCCGCCTTGGCGGACGTTGCGGGTGGGAGGTCTGCGATGGGCAGCGAGATAACAGTCAGAATGATAGATGTCGCCAAGGCGTTCGGGGAGACGAGGGCACTCAAGAAGTGCGACTTCGAGGCCCGCGCCGGAGAGGTGCACGCCATCGTCGGCGAGAACGGCAGCGGCAAGAGCACGATGACCAAGATCATGTCGGGCGTTTTGCATCCGGACGCAGGCAAAGTCACGATCCTGGGTGAAAAGGTTGCCTCGCCCGTCGACGCCAAGCGGGTCGGCCTGACCACCATCTTCCAGGAAGTCCTGGTTGCCGACGAGGCCAGCGTGTTCGAGAACCTCTATGTCGGTCGTGACGGTGTCTTTCGTTCGCAGTCGACCGGCGATCGGCGGACAGAAGCGGCTGAAATCGTGGCGCGGCTCGTCGGAAAACCCGTAGACCTCGATCAGCTGGCAGGCAGCCTCCCACTCAGCATCAAACAGTGGATCGTCATCGCCCGGGCTATCCTTCGCAAGCCGCAGGTGCTGATTCTCGACGAATCTTCGGCCGCGCTCGACCTCGACTCGACCCTCCGGCTCCATGCGGAAATCGACCGCCTTCGTGCCGAGGGCGCGACGATCCTCATCGTCACCCACCGGATCGCCGAACTCGTGCGTATCGCCGACCGTGCGACGATCCTGCGTGATGGGATAACTGTCGGTACGCTCGGAAAGGACGAGATTACCGAGGAAAACCTGCTGTCCATGATGACGCCGGCAGATCGGCGCGCCAGCGATGCGACAGAATACGCCTCCCGAATGAAGGCGCTCTCGGCCCCTCTAATACTAACTGCGACAGGTCTCGCCGCGCACCGGTCGGCGCGCCTGTTCGATTTCGACCTTCCCAAGGGGAGCATCGTCGGCGTAGCCGGGCTTGATGGGCAGGGGCAGGACGCTTTTATCCGCGCCTTGGCCGGCATCATCCAGCCGTTCGGTGGCGAGGTGAAGGTCCGCTCGGTGGATACGGACAAGATGGTCCCGCTGCGATCGCTCGACGATGCTGCAAACCTCGGTGTTTCCTACGTCTCCGGGGACCGCAAGCGCGAGGGTATTTTCCCGCAACAAAGCATCTTCGAAAACCTCGCCATCGGTGTCTACAGGAAGAAGCTCGGCCCCCTGGGTGTAATCCGCAAGCCCACGCTGAAACCGATGTTCAAGCGCGAGGTGGATCGTCTGCGCATCAAGATCGGCAGCCCGTCGAACAGGATCACCTCACTGTCGGGTGGCAACCAACAGAAGGTGCTCATCGGGCGCGCCTTCGCAAACGATCCCCAAGTCATCCTCCTGAATGACCCCGCCCGCGGCGTCGATCTCGGCACCAAGCGCGACCTCTACCGCGAACTCCGCCTGTTTGCTGAAAAAGGCGGCAGTGTCATCTACCTGTCGACTGAGATCGAGGAGTTCATCGGGTTTGCCGATCGCGTCGACGTGTTCTTTGGGGGAACGTTGTTTCGATCCCTGACCGGCGAGGAAATCGCCGAGGCACCAATCCTCGCCGCTATGTTCGGGAAAGCCCGGGACGCTTCCGTTGATTTCGATCTGGAAAGGACCGCATGATGTCTGCAACCGCTTTCCGTCAAGTCACGCAGGACCGCTCGCTGTACGTTCCGGCCGGGCTTTTCCTTGTCCTCCTTTGCGCCGTCGCCTTCCGTGGCCAAGGTCTGTTCACGAACAATGGTCTGGCCGGAGCCATTCTGGTTGCAACGCCGCTGATCCTCACCGCGCTCGCGATAACACCGATCGTCATGGCGGGCCGCGGAGCCGTGGACCTTTCCGTCGGACCGCTGATGGGCTTCATCAACGTCACGCTCATTACGTGGCTGGTCGGCAACGGCATCACGCACCCTGTCGCCATCATTGCCTGGGCGGTGGGATTGGGAGCGGCGTTCCAGTTGGTGCAAGCGCTCGTGATCATCTACGTGCGCGTCGCGCCCATCATCGTCACGCTCTCCGGTTTCCTCGTTCTGTCGGGCGTCAACCTGATGGTCATGTCGCGTCCCGGCGGTGTCGCTCCAGACTGGATGCTAAGCTGGGGCGCGGGAACGAGCGTATTTTCGCCTGTCCTGTTGCTTCTGCTCGGCGCTTTCGCAATCTGGGGCGTCCTGAGGGGCACGATGTTTTACCGCAACCTGCGGATGACAGGCGCTGACGAGCGGATGGCCTATACCAGCGGTGTGCAGGTCGACGTCGTGCGCATCATCGCCCATATGGTCGGCGGCGTTTTTGCCGGGCTCGCCGCATTGAGCTACACCGCGCTGATCTCATCCGGCGACCCGACCCAGGGCAGCACCTACACGCTGCAAGCAGTCACGGCGCTGGTCCTTGGTGGCGCCAGTCTCTCCGGGGGGCGCGGCGGTGCGCTCGGCTCGACGCTCGGCGCGATCAACATGTTCCTCATCTCGTATCTTCTGTCCACTTTCAACTTCGGTACGGTTTCGGGCTTCGTTACGCAAATGGCCTTTGGCCTGATCCTCGTTGGATCACTTCTCGTGAACGTCTTCGTCATCAGCCGCCGCACTGTCGCGTGAGGGAGTAAGGAAATGATCTCCACTGTCTTGAACACAGAAATCGGCGCGGCCCGTGGCGCCAGCCCTTTGCGCAAGCACAAGAGTATTTCGATCGGCTTTTGTCTCCTTGCATGTCTGCTCATTCTTGGAGCGCTGCTCGTGCCGGGCTTCGTGTCGCCGCAGAACGCGCGATCGATCCTCCTGCTCGCCGCCTTCCTGGGGCTGGCGTCTGTCGGGCAGACGCTCTGCGCGCTCGTTGGAGCGCTGGATCTTTCCATCCCATACATCATCGGTGGCGCCAATATCCTGCTTCCAAGCCTCATGGTGGCGGGTCTTCCGGCGCCCGTCGCCATGATCGTCGTGCTCGTCCTTGGCACTTTGGTCGGGGCTTGCAACGGCGCCCTCAGCTTCCGGCTGCAGGGTCAGGCGCTGATCATGTCGCTCGGCCTGGGTTTCGCGGCCGTCGGGGCGGTCCAGATCTACACCTCGCTCGGATCGCAGTTCGGCGGTACCGTCTTTGCGCCCGTCCCCGGATGGCTTCGCAACCTTTCGGCGTTCAACGGCAAGTTCTTCGGTCTGCCGTTTCCACCGGTTATCGTCATATGGGCTTTCATCGCCGTCGCCCTGGGCTGGATAATGCACAACACCTGGTTTGGCCGGAGCCTCTATGCTGTTGGCGGGAGCCGCACGGCCGCCGCCCGCCTCGGAATCTCGGAATTCAAGATCTGGACAGTGATCCACAGCGTCAGCGGGGCGATGTCGGCACTCACCGGAATGCTGCTCCTCGGTTTCTCCGGCGGCGGTTTCGTCGGGGTCGGTGATCCCTATCTGTTCACCACCGTGGCGGCGGTCGTTATCGGCGGAACATCTCTTCTAGGTGGTGCCGGCGGGTATGGAGCGACGGTCCTCGGCGTCCTCGTGCTTACTGTCCTGACCTCGCTTCTCGTCGGCCTGGGGCTCAGTTTCCCGGCACAACAGGCCGTCGTAGGGCTGCTGATCGTCCCCATGGTCGCGATCTACGCCCGCTCACCACACATCCGTAATCAGATTTGAACGTTGCATCGAAAGGAATATCAATGGCTATCTCCACCGCTCTACTGGATCGCCTGAAAGACCCCTCCCTGGTACGCGAGGAAATGCTGGTAGGAGGCGACTGGCGAAAAGAGGGCGCGAGCGGCAAGACGATCCAGGTCCACAATCCCTCGACTGGGGACGTGATTGCGAGCCTCCCGAGCGCAGGACTCCAGGACGTCCGCGAAGCCATCGACGTCGCCAAACTCGCCCAGAAAAAGTGGGCCGCACGATCGGGCAAGGAACGTGCCGGCGTCATGCGGAAGTTCTTCGACCTCGTCACGGCCAACACCGAGGACCTCGCGATCATCCTGACGTCCGAGATGGGCAAGCCTCTGGCCGAGGCACGCGGCGAGATCGCCTACGGCGCTTCCTACATTGAATGGTTCGGGGAAGAAGCCAAGCGTGTTTACGGGGACACCATTCCGGGGCATCAGGCCGACAAGCGCCTAGTAGTCATCAAACAGCCCGTCGGCGTGGTGGCGGCCATCGCGCCCTGGAACTTTCCTTCCGCCATGGTCTGCCGCAAGATCGCCCCGGCGCTGGCATCCGGCTGCGCCATCATCTTCAAGCCGGCCGCCGAAACCCCATTGTCGGCCCTTGCTCTTGCCATCCTCGCTGAGCGTGCGGGAATACCCGGCGGCCTGTTCAGCGTCCTGCCGACAGACAACGCCCGGATGTTCGGTGAAGAAGTCTGCTCGAACCCCGTCGTCAAGAAGCTGACCTTCACAGGGTCTACCGAGGTCGGGCGCATCCTGATGGCGCAGGGCGCACAAAAGATCATGAAGCTCAGCCTCGAACTCGGCGGCAACGCTCCCTTCATCGTCTTCGACGATGCCGACCTCGACGAGGCCGTGGAAGGAGCGATGCTGTCCAAGTTCCGCAATGCCGGCCAGACCTGCGTTTGCGCCAACCGTCTCTACGTCCAGAGCGGGGTTTACGACCGCTTCATAGAAAAACTGGCGGCGCGGGTTTCTGCGCTCAAGGTCCTTGACGGGTTCGAGGATGGAGCCACCATCGGTCCGCTGATCAACGAGGATGCAGTAGCGAAGCTCTACAGCCACATCGATGACGCTGTCGGTAAGGGTGCGAAGGTCGTTGTCGGCGGTGCAAGGGACGAGCGTGGTGGCACCTTCGTCCAGCCGACGCTTCTCTCGGAAGCCACAAAGGAAATGAAGGTCGCACGAGAGGAGACCTTTGCGCCGCTCGCCCCGGTCTTCAGGTTCGAAACGACAGACGAGGTCATTGAACTGGCCAACGACACCGAGTTCGGTCTCGCTGCCTACTTCTACGCCAACGACCTTCGAAATGTCTGGAAGGTTACGGAGGCCCTGGAGTACGGGATGGTCGGCGTCAACACCGGCCTGATCTCGACGGAGGTGGCACCGTTCGGCGGCGTCAAGCAGTCGGGGTTCGGCCGCGAGGGCTCAAAATACGGCATGGATGACTTCCTTTCGATGAAATACGTCTGCATGGGCGGCATACAGTCGTAGTCCAACGGTTGGTGGCGCGTCTTAAGGCTCGCCACCCGCAATGTTTTAGCTGGTCACGGAGGCCCGATGACACATTCTGCAGTAGGCGGGGAAACTCTTGGTCAAGACCGCGCCGACAGCCTTCAAAAAGAGGCGGTCGACCGCGAGCAGGACCCGGCCGATCACGCTGCCCAGGCGAACGTCGAGGGCAGAACGGCAATGGAACGTCGGAACGTGCGGAGAGAGGCAGGCGCTAGACTCACCTTTGTGCTGGGTCTGTCTGCTTAAGGCTCGCGTTGACGCAACGTCTGATGACCCATCTCGATAGTTTCGTAGGTATTTTTCGACGGGACGAGGACAGCGCGCCACCGGCCGCTCGCTGGCAAGATCATCACCGGTTGTCTGGCATTTTCCTGGTGGCACGTTGACGCAAGGCGCACGTGTCGGGACGCTCGTGCCTGCCCGCCCCAGTGCTCTTATGACTAAAGGGCAGCATCAGTTGAACCTCACTTCACATTTGCAGATTCTGCAATGGCTTGCGGCCGTCAACTGCCGCAAGGCCCTGATGCGGCGGTCACAGATCGCCGAGAAACTGCGCCGTCGCAGACTAATATTTTGACCTGGAAGAGCTCACTCTCGTTACCGCGACTTGGTCGCGTTGCAATGATGAAACGGTGTTGCGCCTCACACCTGCGTTCCAGAGTGTCCGGGCGAGACCGTGACGACCACGGCCCCGCCGGACGTTGCCTTGGGAGGCTGACTTCTGGACAATGTTCGTGACGAGAGCTTAGTGCTTCATGCGCAGGATCGGCTTGATGACCTTGCCGCTCTCGGAATCGGCCATTGCCTCGTTGATCTGGTTGAGATCGTAGAACTGGACGAGCTTGTCGAACGGGAACCGTCCCTGCTGCCAGTATTCGATGAGCTCGGGTATGAATTTGGAGGGAATGCTCTGGCCTTCGACCACACCGACGAGCGTACGGCCGAACAGAAAGTTGCCGATATCGACGATCCCTTCCGTTCCGAGTGCGGACGATCCGACCAGTCCACAGGTTCCTGGGGTGCCGAGGCAATCGACCGCTTGGCGAAACACCTTCGGCGAGCTCGTGCATTCGAGACTGAAGTCTGCGCCTTCGGGAATGATTTCCCTGATTGCCTTGACGCTATCCCCATTTCGGGCGTTTATGATGTGGGTTGCACCCAGTTCAATCGCCAGTTCGAGACGTTCATCGTTAAGGTCGATCACGATGATGGTCGAGCATCCGGCGATCTTCGCCGCCATTACGGCTGCCATGCCGACCGCACCCGCGCCGAACACTGCAATGGAAGATCCCGGTTGGGGCTTGAGGCAGTTGAGAACCGCTCCGGCGCCCGTTTGCAGCCCGCAGCCCAGCGGTCCCATGAGTTCGAGCGGAACATCTTTGGAAACCTTGACCGCATTGCGCTCGCTGGCGATGGCGTAGGTGGCGAAAGAAGACTGCTCGAAGAAGCACCCGCTGATCTGGGTACCGTGTGAATCATGTAGCGGGCAACTGCCATCCGGCCGGGTGCCACGGAAATTTCTGCCGAAAAAGTCTTCACAATAATAAGGCGTGCCTCCCCGGCACTTCTCGCATTTCCCGCAATATGCGTAGCTTAGAGCCACGTGGTCACCGGGCGAAAGCCCTTTTACATCGGCCCCGACCACTTCCACGACGCCGGAGCCTTCATGGCCGAGAACCACGGGCTGCGGTACGTCATATCCTTGGTCGCGAACAACCATGTCGGTGTGGCAGACACCGCTCGCCACGATCCGGACGAGGATTTCGTCGGGGCGAGGTTGATCGATCCCGATGCACTCCAGAACAAGAGGCTTTGCCTTTTCGCGCGAAATTGCAGCGTATGCTTCTTTCATAAAATGACTCCTTCAGTGCGCGCTCGGCCGGTGGGTGACACTTGTAGGAGTTAGCAGACAATCAGTCAATTATCTTTAGTGAACGAAATGCTCGCTGGGGCCATGCCAGCGCGCTACACGACACATAAAGAAACAAAGCAATGTAATATCAATTGCTTCCTCAGGGCAATGCGGCCGACTAGATCTTGGTCCGAATTGGGGGCTGTCTGAAAACTGGAATTCACCTGACAGATTGACTGAGTCTGACGTGACGTTCATCGAACGCTCCGGCTGACGGTGGTGCCCATATTTCCTGCCTCGCAGCCTCGTTTTCCGGGCAATGGTAGCGATCATGGCGCCAAACTTCCTTTTCATGAACCTCGCTGGCGAGGCGCGGTCTCCTCTGTTTCCTCTTGCGCGCTCTTGGGGTGAGGTGACGGACGGTTGCTTTGTCTTATTGCTATATCGAACCGAGCCGCAATAAAAGAATAACTAAATCAGCGTGATAACACAGACGACACGTCGAAAAGCCGAAATTCAAGATAGTTTATTGACAGATTGTCTGCTTATTCATAATGATGCGATCTGCCGTTTGGGGAGAATTCGGCGATGGCTGGAAGATAACGGCGCTCCAGGTCGCAGACAAAATGGCCGCGTTGGGTGGCAAGAGGAGGAGACTTCTGATGAAAAGACGTACATTCCTGCAGACGGGCAGTGCCTTGATTGCAGCGGGCGCGTTCGGAATACCGGGCATCCTGCGGGCAGACGATACGATCGCCCTGCTGCCCGACACTTGGCCGTCCGAAGGGGAAAACCCCGTCGTCGAAGCTGGTAAGTTCGCCAAGGCAGGTCCCTGGAAGATCGGTCACAGCCACTATGGCCTGGCCGGTTCAACGCACACCTATCAGACCGCGTTCGAAGCCGAATACGAGATTAGCAGGAACAAGGCCCGTGTCGCCGACTATCAATTCCGAAGCGCCGACCTCAACGCCTCAAAACAGGTCGCCGACATCGAAGATCTGATCGCACAAAAAGTCGATGCAATCATCATTGCGCCGCTTACAACAGGCTCGGCCGTGGAAGGCATCAGGAAGGCAAAGGCCGCCGGCATTCCGACGGTCGTCTATCTCGGTCGCGTCGACACCGAGGATTTCACGGTGCAGGTCCAGGGCGACGACTTCTATTTCGGTCGGGTGATGGCTCAGTTCCTGGTCGACAAACTAGGCAACAAGGGAAAAGTGTGGGTGCTGCGCGGCGTCGCCGGGCATCCGATCGATGCTGATCGTTACGCCGGGGCGATGGAAGTCTTCAGCAAGTCCGGTCTCCAAATCACCTCAACCCAGCACGGCAGCTGGTCCTACGAGGACTCAAAGAAGATCGCCGAAAGCCTCTATCTCTCTGATCCCGATGTCGCCGGGGTCTGGACTGACGGCGCAAATATGTCGCTCGGGGTCCTGGACGCGCTGCAGGAAGCCGGGGCTTCCACCATTCCACCGATCACGGGAGAAGCCCTGAACGGATGGATGCGTCGTTGGAATGATGAAAAGCTCTCTTCGATTGGGCCCATTTGCCCTCCGGCTCTTTCGACGGCAGCCCTGCGGGCGTCCTTCGCGCTTCTCGAAGGCAAGCCGATCCAGCGCAACTGGACCAACCGGCCCAAGCCGATCGTCGACGAAAATCTTGCACAGTTTTACCGCTCCGATCTCACGGACGCTTACTGGGCCCCGACAGAAATGCCGAATGAGAAGCTCCTCGAGTACTTCAAGGCCTGACGCATGGAGGGCGCGGACAAAGCGCGCCGTCTTCACCCTCGCAGATGGAAGTGTTCATGAGTATGCTTGTCGAGATGGTCAGCATCAACAAGTCCTTTGGTGCGACCAAAGTCCTGTCGAATGTTCAATTTTCGCTTGAACGCGGCTCCGTCCACGCGTTGATGGGCGAGAACGGGGCGGGAAAATCCACGCTGATGCGAATTCTGGCCGGCGTCTATCAACAGACCGCTGGACGCATCCGTCTGCGAGGAGAAGAGGTGACCTTCCGGTCCCCCAAGGAAGCGCGTCTCGCCGGGGTGTCGACAGTGTTTCAGGAGTTCACCCTGATCCCCAATCTCACGGTCGCCGAAAACATGTTTCTTGGACACGAACCGCGGCGTGCCGATGGGTCGATAGACACCGCCGAGGTCGTCGAGCGATCCCGCAAGCTGCTTGCCGACGTTTTCCCTCAACTGGACGCGACGGCGATTGTGGAAACGCTGACGGTTGCCCAGCAGCAGGCAGTGGAAATCGCCAAAGGCCTGACATCCAATGCCGATGTCTTCATTTTCGATGAACCGACCGCGGCACTAAACTCAACGGACGTCGCTCATCTCTTCAAGGTCATCCGCGATCTGAAGGCGCAAAACAAGGCTGTCGTCTACATCTCGCATCGGATGAACGAGGTGTTCGAACTGTGCGACACCATCACCGTCATGAAGGACGGGGCTTGGGTAAAGACAGCCAGGGCAGAAGACTTTAATCTCCAAACGCTCGTGGCAACCATGGTTGGACGCGAACTTCAGAGTTTCTTTCCGCCGAGGGCACAGGCCATTGGATCGCCGATGCTCGTCGTGGCAGGGCTTCGTCTCAATGACCATGGCCCGCCAGTCGGTTTTTCCGTACGCACGGGCGAGATCATCGGGCTCGCCGGGCTGGAGGGCCAGGGGCAGCGTGAAATCATGCGTGCGGTCGTCGGGGTCGAACCCGCCGCAGCTGCGAGCGTCCAGCGTCGCCGCGACGACAGCATGATCGATGTGAACGTATCCTCAGGCTTTTCGAGTGCCATCTCAGCGGGCATTGGTTTCATTCCTGAAGACCGCAAGCAGGAAGGCCTGTTTCTTCGGCTTCCGATCTACGACAACATCGCACTTGGCAAGCAGTTGAACCGGAACATGGCGAGCGTTGCATGGCGTTCCATCTCCAGGGTTCACGATGTCATAAAGTCGCTCCGTGTTGCGGCTGCCGACCCCGCCTCGCCCGTCGGCAAACTTTCGGGTGGAAACCAGCAAAAGGTGCTTCTGTGCCGCTGGCTGCTTTCGGGGGTCGATATCCTTGTCATCGAGGAGCCGACACGGGGCGTCGATGTCGGCGCGAAAGCGGAAATCTACAAGCTGCTTCGCGATTTTGCCGATCGTGGCGGTGCAGTGATCGTCTCGTCGCGCGAGCACGCCGAACTGATCGGGCTGTGTGACAACATCCTGGTCGTTCACGACAAAAAGATCGTCGGGCAGATGCCCGCGCTCGATGCCACAGAGGAAACCATCCTGGGAACCGCACTAGGTTCGAACTTCGCGCACGATCCGCGCGCCGCTGTTCATTGAGGAGGATACATGAATACCATCGCAAACTTCCTGAAGACTCCTTACCGGGCGGGTGCGATCCGGCTGTCGATCGGGACGCTATTCGTGCTGGTGGTCGCCTCGGTCATCCTGCTTCCAGAATTTCTGGCGCCGGAGAATCTGTCGAACCTGCTGGCCCAATCTACTGTTCTTGTCATTTCTGCGCTCGGCCAGACCTTTGTGATCCTGACGGGCGGCCTGGACGTTTCCGTTGGTTCGATCATCAGCGTGACGACCACGATCATGACACTCGACATGCCAGAGGTTGTCCGTGTCGTGCTTTGCATTGCGGTTGCGATCGCATTCGGACTGGCCAACGGATACGGCGTAGCCAGGCTTAACGTCCACCCGATCATCATGACCCTGGCAACCATGGGGATCGGCCAGGGACTGGCGCTTATCATTCTCCCGATCCCCGGCGGGAAGGTGCCTGATTGGCTGTCGGCGTCAGTCGCGGGTTCGGTCGGGCCCGTGCCAAACTCGCTGCTCTGGCTGATCGCCGCCACCGTCGTTGCTGCCTGGATGCTTTATCGCAGGCCGTTTGGCCTTTACCTGTTCGCTTCGGGGGGTAACGATTTCAATGCCCGCATGAATGGCGTCCCGGTCGAGCGCACAGTCATTAAAGCCTACATCCTGTCGGCGCTATTTGCTTGTGCTGCCGGGATGTTCCTCGCGGGCCGCCTTGCCTCGGGCGATCCCAAGGGGGGTGCTACCTTCGGAATTGAATCCGTTACCGCAGCAGCGCTCGGGGGTGTTCACCTAGCTGGCGGTATCGGTAGCATCCTCGGCACTGTCGCCGGCGCGGCTATCCTCGGCATCGTCAACAACGTGATGAACCTCGCCAACGTCTCGGCATTCCTCCAGTCGGTCGTGAAGGGCCTTCTGCTGCTGGCACTCGTCGTTTCGCAGCGTCGCAAAACGATCGGACTTTGAAAGAGATGGACCTCTCGATGACCACAGCAGATGCGAAAATTGAGACGCCATCCCGCACTCTCACCGCCAAGCGCACACTTTCCTGGGTGCTCGGCTTGCCCCCGGCATATTACGTGCTCGCAATCCTGATCGCTTTGGCCCCCGCGGTAAGTGCGACGCTGATCAATCCGAACTATTGGTTCGTGATCCTGAAACAGTCAGCGCCGCTCGGGATCGCGGTGCTGGCGCAATCTCTTGTCATGCGGGTGCGTTCTATTGATCTCTCGGTCAGTGGCGTGTTTGCTTTTTCGATCTATCTCGCCAGCTCCGGGCTCCTCAACAGTTACCCGCCCTTCGTCACGGTCCTGATGACGATCGTCATCGGCCTTGCCGTCGGTCTGATCAACGGCGCCCTCGTGGCCTATGTCCGCGCCTCCGCGGTCATCGCGACGCTGAGCGTATCGGCGATCCTCATCGGGATCGTCCAGTTCATGAGTTCCGGCCGTGCACCGGGTTCGACACCAAGCTGGCTTCGCGTCCTGACGAGCGGGAACATCTACGGCCTGTCTTACTCCGTTATCGTCTGGATCGGGATTTCCGTGGTCGTCGCACTAGCGTTCCGCTTCCTGATCCTCGGGCGCTACTTCCGCGCTGTCGGCGACAATCCGAGGGCGGCGGAGATAACAGGCATACCTCTGGCTCGAACGATTTTTGTCTCGCATACGCTGGCGGGCACGCTGACGGGCATCGCCGCCCTGGTTCAGGTGTCTGCGCTGGCCGTTGGAACGATCAAGCCCGGCTTCGACACCTTCATGAACGCTCTCGCCGCGACGATTCTCGGTGGGGTGACGTTCGGCGTCGACCGCGGCGGCGTCGCGGGGCCTTTCGTGGCGGTCGTCGCCTTCAGTTTCCTATTTGCGATGTTGACCGTGTTCGGCATCCAGGAGCCCGGCAAGCTTATCGTCCAGGGCGGGATCATCGCTCTTGCGGCGATCATTTACGGCGCACGTGTCGGTCGCGTCTAGCCCGCACAGGATGCCAGACAGGTCATTCCCGGTGTCAACGCGGGAGAATGCAGGAGAAAAGCATGGTGAAGATAACGGCGGCTGTGGCCGTAAAACCGAAAGCTCCGCTGGAGTTTCGTGAACTTGAGCTGGCGGATCCCGAAGGCAATGAAATTCTTGTGCGAACGGTCGCGACGGGCATCTGCCATACGGACCTGTTGCTCCGTGATGGGATTTTTGGGCCTCCCGCCCCGGTCATACCGGGACATGAAGGTGTTGGCATCGTCGAAGCCATCGGGGCGGACGTCCAGGGTTTAAGAGTGGGCGACCACGTTGCGCTCAGCCAGAGTTCATGTGGCTTCTGCGGCGATTGCCGGCGCTCTCACCCGATGAACTGCCAGAACTACACCCAGTACAATCTGACGGGGCTTCGTCCGAACGGCAAAAAGGCCTTGCTTTGTGATGAAGTCGGCATCGGCAGCAACTTTGTCGGCCAGTCATCCTTCGCGACCCACATCCTGGCGACTGAGAACAACGCCGCGCAGCTTCCCAAGGATTTCGACCTGACGAATGCGGCCCCGCTCGGTTGCGGCATGGCAACGGGGGCAGGTACCGTCATCAACGCCATGAAGCCGGAGATCGGACAAACCATTGCCGTGTTCGGCGCCGGAGCAGTGGGCATGGCTGCGGTGATGGCCGCCAAGGTCCGGCGGTGCAGCAAGATCATCATCATCGACCTGAACGAGCAGCGTTTGGCGATGGCCAAGACGTTGGGCGCGACCCATGCTATCAACGGCAGGGACCCAGACGTCGTGGAGCAGATCCACGCCTTGACGGGCGGCGGTGCCGATTTTGCGATCGATGCCGTGGGTATCATTCCCGTCATCCTGAATACGATCAAATGCACGCGGGCAGGGGGCCATGTCGTCCTCCTCGGGCTCGACGCGCTCGGCAAGGATATTCCAATCCCGCTGGACCTCATGGTCTTCAACCGGAAAATTCAGGGTGCCATCCTCGGAGACCAGATCCCCCAGCTCTTCATTCCCCAACTGGTCGAGCTGAACCAGGCCGGCCTATTCCCGTTCCAGAAGCTGATCACAAAGTATCCGTTCGAGAAAATCAACGAGGCCGTCGCCGATGCCGAAGCTGGCCGCGTGATCAAGCCCGTCATCGTCTTCAATTAGGAGCTTCCCACATGCCATCGAGCAAGTCCGACGAACAGCATCTCATTGTTGAGTTTAAAACATCGACGCGTAACCGGGACCGTGTCAACACACTGCTCCAGGAGTTTGTCGGCCCTGCCCGCGAGGAAGAGGGCTGCCTCTACTACAATCTCTACCAGCGCTCCGACGAGCCGAATACGTTCTTCATTCTCGATGGTTGGGCAAACGAGGAGGCAGCCGCGCGTCACGGAGAATCTCCGAACGTCAAGCGTGTTCTCGAACCGTTGCTTCCGTTGCTGGAAAGCCCCCCTTCCATCATTGTGAGCAGTCGCATCAGCGACTGAGCTTGCGATTGTGCAACACCGAAAGACGCGCTTGATCCGAGGCGGGTTTTTTCCAAAGGCTCGCGGGAGGACGAAATGGAGCATCGAGTTGTCATCGTGGGAGGCGGTTTCGCCGGCCTCCAATTGGCCAAGGATCTCAAATGTCCAAACCTCTCGATCACGATCATCGACAGACGCAATCATCACCTGTTCCAGCCGCTGCTCTATCAGGTCGCCACGACCGTCCTGGCGACCTCCGAGATTGCCTGGCCCATTCGCGCAGTATTTCGTGGAAGGAAAGATGTCACGACGCTTCTTGGCGAGGTCGTGGGCGTCGATGTCGAGAAGCGGCTCGTCTCGCTCAAGGGCGGCCATGCCATTCCCTACGATACCCTTGTTCTCGCAACGGGGGCCCGTCACGCGTATTTCGGCCGGGATGAATGGGAGCCCTTCGCGCCCGGACTGAAGGCGTTGGAAGACGCCACCACGATCCGCCGTCGCCTTCTCCTGGCGTTCGAAAAAGCGGAGCTGGAAACCGATCCCCAAGCGCGGGCGGGGCTGCTGACCTTCTCGATAATCGGCGCCGGGCCGACAGGCGTCGAAATGGCCGGGATCATCGCCGAACTGGCTCGAAGGACGCTTGTCGAGGAATTCAGAAACATCGATACGACTTCGGCGCGCATTCTTCTTGTAGAGGCAGGGCCGCGTATTCTGCCTGTTTTTCATTTGGCGTTATCGCAATACGCCGAGCGATCCCTTGCGTCGATGGGCGTCGAGGTTCGCACGGGAAGGCCCGTGACCGACTGCACCGAGGAAGGCATATCGATTGGGGACGAGTTTGTCCCGAGCCGCACGGTCATATGGGCGGCGGGCGTGCAGGCATCCAAGGCCGCCGTGTGGGTGGGGGCGGAGACGGATCGAGCGGGGCGTGCTATCGTGCAGCCCGACCTCACGGTCTTCGAACACCCGGACATCTTCGTTGTCGGCGATACCGCTAGCGTTAAGACCGGCGAGGGAATGCTGGTTCCTGGTATCGCGCCCGCCGCAAAGCAGCAGGGAAAATACGTCGCCCAAGTGATCAAGGCCCGCCTCAAACAGCGCTCAGCGCCGCCTGCCTTCAAGTACAGGCATCTTGGCAATCTTGCGACCATAGGACCAAGCTCCGCGGTGATCGATTTCGGCAGGCTGAGGCTCAAGGGCACCATCGCCTGGTGGATCTGGGGCCTTGCCCACATCTACTTTTTGATCGGAACAAGGAGCCGTATGGCGGTCGCGCTAAGCTGGCTTTGGGCATTTACCTCCGGCCACCACTCTGCTCGCCTCATTACCCAGAAGGAGACGCTTAAGGACGAGGTCTAGCCGCAGGGGCTGCAAACGATATTCTTCAGCTTAGAACCCAGCTTGTACAGCCGGCGGTCAAAGTCAATGCCCCGTCTGCCGATCATGACCGCTCTGAAGCGCAACCCAGAGCCGATTGGCCGGTGGTCAGTTGAGTTCAAGCAACGAATTTTGGCCTTCCCGTCTATGAGTATCAACTAAATTCCTAACGCCTCGATCGAGTACGAGATGGTAGTTCGACAATGACAACATGGAACCTTTGTCCTCTCCAGATGGCATCCTTGCGATGGCTGGCACGAGGGAAGACGATTGCTGTGATTGCCCAAATAGAGGGCAGGAGAGTAGACGATATCGAGCGCTGCTTGAACGATGCCTTGTTGCTGCTCGGAGTGGAGACCCTTGACGACGCTTTTCGAAAGATCGAAATAGCTCGCTGTGACCGAACTTAAAGCGATTTTAGCGCATTGACGGTATTTGGAATTGCCCGAGGGCGATT
>NZ_AQHN01000095.1 GCF_000359745.1 Rhizobium freirei PRF 81 | reverse complement strand
TTGCAAAGCCCAAGGAGGCGCTATTTCGTGATGCATGACCACGCCGTCAACCCTGTTATCGCCGAGCTGCGCGAGCGTATCGAGCGGCTGGAAGGTGGGGAGATTCGGCGGCGGCTGGTGCTGCCTTTCGGCGTTCCCGAAATCGATGGCCGATTGCCACAAGGAGGGCTGGCGCTTGGTGCTTTGCACGAGATTGCCGGCGGCGGCAATGGCGCGGTCGATGGAGCCGCCACCGCGCTGTTTGCCGCGGCGGTTGCCGCGCGCACAAGGGGGCCGGTGCTCTGGTGCATGACGCGTGCCGATCTCTTTGCGCCGGCGCTCGCCCAGGTCGGCCTGTCGCCCGGCCGTGTCATCTATGTCGAGGCGGGCGACGAAAAGGCGCTGCTCTCATGCATGGAAGAGGGACTACGCCATGGCGGCCTCGGCGCCGTGGTCGGCGAACTCGCGCGTCTGTCGATGACCGCGTCGCGCCGCCTGCAGCTCTCGGCGGAAAATTCCGGCACGATCGGCATCGCCATCCGCCGCTGGCGGCGCCAGACCGAGGCATCCGATTTCGGGCAGCCGACGGCGTCCGCCACCCGGTGGCGCGTCTCCGTGCTCCCGTCCTCCCCCTTGCCGGTTCCGGGCGTCGGCCGGGCGCGTTGGCTGCTCGAGCTCATCCGCTGTCGGGCCGGTGAAAGTGCGGATTTTGAAGTGGAAGCCCCCGATGCCAAGGGTCGTATCGCTCTTCCTTCCGACCTGGTCCACGGATCGTCTCAGGCGGAAGCTTGGCGAGGCCGCGCCTCCGCCTGAGACGCCGCTCATTCTCGTCGGCCGCCAGCAGCGCCGGCGCGTCGTGCTCGCCGCCGACAAGGCTGCGCGCACGGCAGGCTTGTGGGTCGGCATGCCGGCGACGAAGGCGCAGGCGCTGGTGACCGGTCTCGTCATGATGGACGCGGATCCGGTCACAGACGCCGAGGCGCTTCAACGTCTGGCGCTTTGGGCGCTGCAGCGCTATGCGCCGATCGTCGCCGTCAATCCGCCGGACGGCCTGGTCATCGACACGACCGGGGCCGATCACCTGCATGGTGGTGAGGAACTGATGCTGTCGGGCTTGGTCAATCGCTTCTTCCACTCGGGCATTGCCGCGCGGGCGGCAGTTGCCGACACCTGGGGTGCGGCACATGCCTGCGCCCGGTTTCTCGGACAGCAGACTTCCGTCGTTCCGCCAGGGGCGCAGGCCGAGACGATGCACCGTTTGCCGATCGCGGCCTTGCGGCTTGATCCAGCTATCGTCGACGGCCTTCGTGTGTTGGGCTTCAACACGATCGGCGAGGTGGCTCGTCAGCCGCGGGCGCCGCTGACGCTGCGCTTTGGGCCGGAGCTCGGCCGCCGCCTTGACCAGGCCATGGGTACCGTCGCCGAGCCGATCGATCCGCTGCGCACGCCTGAGCTGATCGAAGTCCGCCGCGCCTTCGGCGAACCGATCGCCGCGGCCGAGACGATCGCGCGATATACCGCCAAACTCGTTGCCCAGCTCTGTCGGTTGCTCGAGGAAAAGGCCCTCGGTACCCGCCGTATCGATCTCCTGTTCCATCGGGTCGACAGCACCTACCAGGCAATTCGCGCCGGCACCGCGAAGCCGGTCCGCGATATCAAGCAACTGACGCGATTGCTCACCGACCGGATCGAGACCATCGATCCGGGCTTCGGCATCGAGATCATGTCGCTGACGGCGACCATTGCCGAGCCGCTCGTCGCCCGGCAGGTCATCTCCTCGCTGGTCGAGGAGCCGGAGGCCGACGTGTCCGGGCTGATCGACATTCTCGGCAACCGCATCGGCGAACGGCGGCTCTTTCGCTTCACGCCGGTCGCCAGCGATGTGCCCGAACGCTCCGTCACGCGTATCGCGCCGATGTCGCCGGACGGCGGCGAGACCTGGCCCGATCACTGGCCGCGGCCGGTGCGACTGCTTCCGCATCCCGAGCCGATCGAGACCATTGCAATGGTCCCTGATCACCCGCCGGTCAGCTTCACCTGGCGTGGCATCCGTCGACGCGTGCGCCGCGCCGACGGGCCGGAGCGCGTGTTTGGCGAATGGTGGAAACGAGACGCGGAACTTGCTGCCGTGCGCGATTACTTCCAGGTCGAAGACGATGCCGGCGAGCGATATTGGATCTTCCGGTCCGGCGACGGTGAGCATGGCGAGACCGGCAGCCGCCAATGGTTCCTGCATGGGATATTCGGATGACGACGATCCCACGCTATGCCGAGCTGCAGGTTACCTCGCATTTTTCCTTCCTGCGTGGTGCTTCGTCTTGCGAGGAATTGTTTGCACAGGCCGCCGAACTCGGCATCGAGGCCCTGGCGATCGTCGATCGCAACAGCCTGGCGGGGATCGTCCGTGCTCATCAGGCGGCCAAGGATTTCGGTGTGCGGCTGGTGGTCGGCTGCCGGCTCGATCTCACCGACGATCTCTCGGTGCTCGTCTATCCGACCGACCGGCCAGCTTATGCGCGCCTCTGCCGCCTCCTGTCGCTTGGCAAGAAGCGCGCCGGCAAGGCGAAGTGCCGGATCGAATTGTCTGATCTTGTCGCCTACGGGGAAGGTCTGATCGTCGTCCTCATTCCCGATCTCGCCGATCAATCCTGTGCGCTCCATCTGCGCCGGCTGCGAGATGCCTTTGGCAGGGATGCCTATCTGGCGCTGACGCTTCGGCGCCGTCCGAATGATCAGCTCAGGCTCCATCAGCTCTCCAACATGGCGGCCGCCATGGGTGTGGCGACCGTTGTCACCAATGACGTGCTGTTCCATGTTCCCGACCGGCGCATCCTGCAGGATGTCGTCACCTGCATCCGTCACAACACCACCATTGACGATGCGGGCTTCCGCCGGGAACGGCACGCCGACCGTTATCTCAAACCACCCGACGAGATGGCGCGGCTCTTTCCGCGCTATCCAGAGGCACTGGCCCGCACGATCGAGATTATGGAGCGCTGCCGCTTCTCGCTCGACGAACTGGCCTATCAATATCCCGAGGAGCGGTCGCATCCTGAGTTGACGCCACAGGAGACGCTCGAACGATTGACCTGGGAGGGTGCCGCCCGCCGCTATCCGGAAGGCCTGCCCGACAAGGTGCGCAAGACCCTCGAGCACGAGCTGCAACTGATCAGCAAGCTCGACTACGCGCCATACTTTCTGACCGTGAACAGCATCGTGCAGTTTGCCCGATCACGCGACATCCTCTGTCAGGGCCGAGGGTCGGCGGCGAACTCCTCGGTTTGCTATGTGCTCGGCGTCACCTCGATCGATCCGGATCGCAACGATCTACTGTTCGAGCGCTTTGTTTCCGAGGAACGCCGCGAACCGCCTGATATCGATGTCGATTTCGAGCACGAGCGGCGCGAGATCGTCATGCAATGGGTATTCGAGACCTATGGCCGCGATCATGCCGCCCTGTGTTCGACCGTCATCCGCTACCGCTCGAAAGGCGCCATTCGCGACGTCGGCAAAGCGCTTGGACTGTCTGAAGACGTGACGAAGATGCTCTCTTCGCAGGTCTGGGGCTGGGGCGAGGACATCGGCGAGAAACATGCCGAAGAGCTCAATCTCAACCTCGGAGACCGGCGCCTGCGCCTGACCCTGGAACTCGCGCGGCAGCTGATGGGCGCGCCTCGCCATCTGTCGCAGCATCCCGGCGGTTTCGTCCTCACCCGCGATCGCCTCGATGAGCTCGTGCCGATCGAGCCGGCCGCGATGGTCGACCGGCAGGTGATCGAGTGGGACAAGGACGATATCGACATCGTCAAGTTCATGAAGGTCGACGTGCTGGCACTCGGCATGTTGTCCTGCATGAAGCACGGCTTCGATCTTCTTGGCCAACACAAGGGCATCAATCTCGATCTCGCCACCATCCCGCCCGAGGATCCGCGCACCTATGCGATGATCAGGCGGGCCGACACGCTCGGGACCTTCCAGATCGAGAGCCGGGCGCAGATGTCGATGCTGCCGCGCATCAAGCCGAGGACATTCTACGACCTCGTCATCGAGGTCGCGATCGTCCGGCCCGGTCCGATCCAGGGTGATATGGTGCATCCCTACCTCAGGCGACGGGAAGGCAAGGAGGATGTGATCTATCCCAAGCCTGAGCTGGAAAAGGTGCTCGGCAAGACGCTCGGTGTGCCGCTCTTCCAGGAACAGGCCATGCGGGTGGCGATCGAATGTGCCGGCTTCAGCCCCGGTGAGGCCGACCAGCTGCGCCGGGCCATGGCAACCTTCAAACACACCGGCGGTGTCAGCAAGTTTGGCCAGAAGCTGATCGCCGGCATGGTGGCGAACGGTTATGAGCCCGAATTCGCCGAGAAGACGTTCAAGCAGCTCGAAGGGTTCGGCAGCTACGGCTTTCCCGAAAGCCATGCCGCTTCCTTCGCGCTCATCGCCTATGCCTCCGCCTGGCTGAAATGCTGGCATCCGGACGTCTTTTGCGCAGCACTCCTCAATGCCCAACCGATGGGCTTTTACGCGCCGGCTCAGATCGTGCGCGATGCACGCGATCATGGCGTCGAGGTCCGTCCCGTCTGTGTCAACGCGAGCCGTTGGGATTGCACGCTCGAGCCGACGGAGGATGATGGCCGGTTCGCCGTTCGGCTCGGCCTGCGCATGGTAAAGGGGCTCGCCAACACCGACGCGGCCAAGATTGTCGCAGCGCGGGCGGACGATCCCTTTCCTTCTGTCGACGATCTCTGGCGCCGTGCCGGTGTGCCGGCTGCCTCGCTCGTCGAACTCGCCGAAGCCGACGCTTTCCAGCCTTCGCTGCGGCTCGCCCGCCGTGAGGCGCTCTGGGCCATAAAGGCCCTGCGCGACGAACCCCTGCCGCTATTTGCAGCAGCTTCGGAACGCGAAAAGGCGACCGTGCCGGAGCTCGATGAGCCGGCGGTCGATCTCCGGCCGATGACATCAGGCGGTGAGGTGGTCGAGGACTATGGACACGTTGGATTGACCTTGCGCAGCCATCCGATCGCATTTCTGCGCGCTGATCTGGCGAAACGCCGCATCGCCACCTGCCGCGAGGCGATGCAGTCGCGCGACGGAAAGTGGCTCGAGGCCGCCGGCCTCGTCCTCGTCCGCCAGCGGCCAGGCTCCGCGAAGGGCGTCATGTTCATCACAATAGAGGACGAGAGCGGCATTGCCAATCTCGTCGTCTGGGTAAAGACCTTCGAAAAATACCGCCGCGCCGTCCTCGGCGCCGGCATGCTCGGCGTCTACGGCCGAATTCAGCGGGAAGGGGAGGTGGCGCATCTCGTTGCCCATCGCATCACCGACCTCTCGGGAGAGCTCAGAAGCGTCGGCGACCGCGACGACACATTTCCGCTGCCGCATGGGCGCGGGGACGAGTTTCATCATGGATCTCCCACGCCCGATCCCCGCGGGCTGCCGAAGGGGCCGCGCCCGCACGACATCGTCGATCCCTATCTGCATCTCGATGAGATCAGGGTGAAGACGCGGGATTTCAGGTGAACGCGATCGGTTTCTCGCAGGTTCGCATCTCATCAAGAGCATCTATAGATTGGACTTTGTGGCGGTCAAGGCCACAGCTCGAGTGTATATTCGTCCGCTCAGCTGCCCGCGTTTTTTTCGATAACAGATTGGCCATTGAACCAATCAATTAGAGAGCGAGTCGCCTCCTTTTCCGCAGTTAGGGGGACAAGGTAGAAAGCTCCAGGACTTCTGATCTCAGGGCCAGGTATTGGTACTAAACCTTCGACGCCCAGGCCTGCTCTGTCCAATACGTTCCACACTAAGACAATACCATGGCCCTGTTGAGCAGCGATAACGGCATCGTGATAGCGGCTGACCGAGAGCGCTGGTGTGGGTAGAGCGCGCCCACGTAGAGCGACACGCGCCCAGTCGCTCCAGCTCACCCATTCACGTCCCGGTGTATCGTAAGCAATCAGCGCAGCGGTGGTTACATCATCGATGTTTCTTATCGGATGGCGCGCCAGATAATCCGGGGAGGCCATTGCAACAACTCTTGCGTTGAATAGTTTAATAGCGGTCGGCTCCTCCCATGAACCCGGACCGTAGCGGATCAAAAGGTCAGCACCATTGGGCTTTATTTCGTCCAGCTCATCTTGCGCAACAATCCTAAGTGCAATTTCAGGATGCTGGCGCCGGAAGTCCGCCATGCGGGGCATTAGCCAGAAGCGTGACAGCGATGCCGAAAGTGTGACAACCAACGGCTTTTGCTCCGGATTTCGTATATCCCGCATGGTTTGCGCTATCGATGAAAGCGCATCGTTCGCGCTGGCATATAAATGCTGCCCCGCCGGCGTCAGCTCCACGTGTCGGTGACGGCGCATAAACAAGGGAGCTACCAAGCGCTCTTCAAGGAGTGAGATCTGTTTGCTGACGGCGGCCTGCGTGACGCCGAGCTCCCTTGCTGCCGCCGTGAAACTGCCCAATCGGGCGGCGGCTTCGAATGCGAATATGGTTGCGAGTGGGCCGATCTGGGTGCGCAGGGTTGCCATAACCTGAGGATATGGCAGGGCGGAAAATTTGTCCAGTTGTCAGGGTGTTCTGGCGGGGTCATTCATTGGCGATGCAGCTCGTACCCGAGCATTTTCACAGACTATGGGGCAGGACACACAATGAATGCCTACACCAAAACACCCCTCACCAATCTCGTCGCAAATTACAGGCGAGGCTACAGCCTGCCCGCGGAATTCTATACGTCACAGGATGTCTTCGACATCGATCTGGATGTTTTCTTTCGCAGGCATTGGATCATCGTCGGTGTCGCCGCCGATATTGCGGAGCCGGGCGATGTTCGCAAGGTGGATGTCGGGACAACGTCGATCCTCCTGCTGCGCGACGATGACATGGAAGTACGGGCATTCCATAACGTCTGTCGCCACCGTGGCGCCCGAATGGTTAATGAGGACAAGACGTCCGTTGGACGGCTGGTCTGTCCTTATCATCAGTGGTCTTACAATCTCAGCGGCAATCTGGTTCATGCTGCGCATATGGGCAAGGGGCTGGACTGGTCATGCCATGGCCTGAAGCCGGTCAACCTGCGCGTCATTGGCGGCATCATTTTCATCTGCATGGCCGAGGACGCGCCGTCCGATATCGACGAGATCGCCACGGTTCTGGGTGAACGTCTCGAACCCTATGATTTGAAGAATGCCCGTATTGCCCTGGCGAAGACGATCATAGAGCCTGGCAACTGGAAGCTCAGCGTCGATAACAATCGCGAATGCTATCACTGTGAAGGCTCTCATCCGGAGCTGAGCAATACCTTCGTCAGTCTCGACATCGGGTTCGACCCGGATGAACTTGGCGATGAAGAAAGGGAAGATTATGTCCGCCACTGCGAGATCGCTGGTGCGCAGGTGGAGGTTTGGGAAAGCCAAGGCTTTCCTTCCCGGAAGGTCGAACGCTATGAGGGCTCTGAAACGCTGTTCCGAACGGAACGTTTTGTCATCACCGGGGCCGGGGAGTCCCATACGCTCGATGGCAAGGCAGCGTCGCGAAAGCTGCTCGGCAGTCTGAAGGAGCCTCGGTTCGGCGATATGCATTTGCATACGCATAACTCATGGTCGCATTTCTTTGCCGATCACGCCGTTGTCAGTTGGATTATTCCGCTTGCTGCCGATCGGACGGCACTGCACTCCGTCTGGTTGGTGAACAACGATGCGCAGGAAGGCGTGGATTACGATTTGAACCGGCTGAGCGAGGTTTGGATCGCCACGAACCAGCAAGATGCGGATCTGGTCAGCATTGCGCAGTTGGGTGTGGCCTCGATGGCCTATCAACCTGGCCCCTTGTCGGAGTTCTGCGAGACGACCGTGGACCGCAACATCGCCTGGTATATCGAGCGGCTGAAAGCCCATGGATATAAGGCATGAACGCTTTTGCACCGCTGGAGGAGAAGGGTGAATTTCTGCTCGAATGCCTCGCCGTAAGACGGGAAACTGCGACAGCCTCGACCTATATCTTTGCAGCACCGCCCGCGCCTTTTACCTTCGAACCTGGCCAGTTCCTCAATTTTGCATTTGATATCGATGGCGAAGAGCACCTGCGCAGCTATTCGATTTCGTCGTCGGCAATCGTATCAGGGTGGGTCGCCGTCACGGTGAAGCGGGTTTCGGGCGGGAGGGTGTCGAACTGGCTGCATGATTGCATGCGTCCGGGGGTGAAGGTTAGGGCATCGGGTCCTGCGGGCCAATTCGGTTGCGGTCTGGAACCCATGGGGCCGGTCCTTCTGCTGACCGCCGGCAGCGGCATAACGCCTGCGGCGTCGATGATCCGCAGCCTTGCTGACCACACGTCGCAAACCGATGTATCGTTGATCCACTTTGCCTCTTCTGCCGAGGACATGATTTTCCGCGACGAGATGCTACACTGGTCCAAGGTTCTGCCGGGCCTTCGCGTCGTCCCCGTATTGACGCGCCATAGTCCCGGCAGCGGATGGATTGGGCCGATCGCGCGGCTCTCCAGAGAGCTGCTGCTTGGGCTGGTGCCGGACGTGACCGCACGCACAGTTTATTGCTGCGGCCCCGCGGCATTCATGGATCTCGCAGCGGTGACGTTGAGGCAGATTGGCCTGCCCGAAGATAAGTTCCTGACGGAAAGCTTTGACTCCTTTCGCGAGGAGGAGACTGCATTTGTCGAAGACGGAACGGCGATCAAGCACACCATCACCTTCGAGAAATCGGGGCTGACGGGCAAAATCGATGCCGAGACGACGGTACTGAAGGCCGCAAGGGCTATCGGCGGCCGTATCCAGAGCTCTTGTGGCAAGGGCGTCTGCGGCACATGCCGCGTCAAAATGCTGTCCGGCTCTGTCGAGATGAAGCACCAAGGCGGCATTCGTCAACGTGAGATCGATAGCGGCTTTATCCTGGCCTGTTGTTCCCGGCCTACGTCGGACATTGTGATCGACAAGTGAAACAGCCGGGCGATGTGCCCGGCTATTCCCCACCCTTGCTTGCTTTTCAGCCCATCCGTTCCGACGAATAGGAGCCGGGCGAGGCTGGGAAAACGACAGTCTTGTTGCCGTTCAGAAAGACGCGATGATGGGTGTGCGCGTGGATGGCGCGCGCCAGAACTGAGGCTTCGACGTCGCGGCCGAGGCTGACATAATCCTGCGCAGACTGGGCATGCGTGACGCGGATGATGTCCTGCTCGATGATCGGGCCTTCGTCCAGGTCGGCGGTGACGTAGTGCGATGTTGCGCCGATCAGTTTCACGCCACGCTCGAAGGCCTGCTTATAGGGGTTGGCTCCTTTGAAGCTCGGCAGAAAGGAGTGATGAATATTGATGATCCTTCCGGACATCTCGCGGCACATTTCGTCCGATAAGACCTGCATGTAGCGCGCAAGGACGACAAGATCCGCCTCCGCTTCCCGCACGATGCGCATCTGCAGCGCTTCGGCTTCCTGCTTGTTTTCCTTGGTCACCTTGATTTGGTGGAAGGGAATGTCATGGTTCACCACAAGCTTCTGGTAATCCAAGTGGTTCGAGATCACGGCCACAATATCGATCGGCAGCGCTCCGATGCGCCAGCGATAGAGCAGATCGTTCAGGCAATGGCCGAACCGGCTGACCATGATAACGACTTTTCTCTTCTGGGATTCGTCGTGGACGGTGGCGGCCATGTCGAACGTTTTCGCAGTTTCGGTGAAGCCTTTCTCGATTGCTTCGAGGGCTAACCCCGTTTCCGCTGTGAAACTCATCCGCATGAAAAACCGTCCGCTATCGGTGTCATCGAACTGTGAGCTGTCGGTGATGTTGCAGCCTTTCTCGGCAAGATAGCTCGCAATGGCGGCCACGATGCCGCGCCGAGACGGACAATTGACGGTCAGGCAGTATTTGGTCATCGCATTTTCCTAAGATGGTCAAAATCAACTCGTCGACGGTCCGCCCGGTTAGAGCTTTTCCGTGAGCTCCGGGAGGATCGTGAATAGGTCGCCAACGATGCCGTAGTCGGCGACCTGAAAGATTGGCGCATCTTCGTCCTTGTTGATGGCGACGATGACTTTCGAATCCTTCATGCCGGCCAAATGCTGGATGGCACCGGAGATGCCGGCGGCGACGTAAAGCTGCGGCGCGACCACCTTGCCTGTCTGCCCCACCTGCCAGTCGTTCGGCGCATAGCCGGCATCGACGGCGGCACGGCTGGCGCCAACGGCAGCGCCGAATTTGTCCGCCAGATCCTGGATCAGCGCAAAGCTTTCGCTTGATCCCACCCCGCGCCCGCCGGAGACCACGATCCGGGCCGATGTCAGTTCCGGTCGGCCGGTATTGGCGACCTTGTCCTCCACCCAGATGCTGAGATCCGACTGTTTGGCGTCCACCGTCTCGATCGCCGCCGTGCCACTTTGACCGACTGTACCGAATGAGGCAGTGCGCACGGTGAAGACCTTGATCCGGTCTGCGGATTTCACCGTCTGGATCGCGTTGCCTGCATAGATGGGACGCTCAAACGTGTCCGCGTCGACCATGCAGGTCACATCCGACAGCACCATGACATCCAGCAAGGCGGCAACACGCGGCAGCACGTTCTTGGAAAAGGCGGTCGCGGCAGCCGCGATGTGGCTATAGCGGTCGGCTAACGAGACGATCAGATCGGCCGTGGGCTCAGCCAGGCCATGGCCGGCATCCTCAGCATGCAGAACTTTTCTCACGCCTTCCAGCTTGGCAGCCTCGGTCGCCGCCGCGACAGGCCCAACCACAAGAACATGGACCTCAGCAATGGATCTGACGGCTGATAGGGCCTTGGCGACCACATCGGTGACAAGATTGCTCCCATTGACGTCGGCAAGCAGCAATAGCTTCATGTCAAATAACCCCCGCTTCGTCTCTTAATTTTGCGATCAATTCGGTGACCGAGCCGACCTTCTTCCCGGCTTTGCGATTTGCGGGCTCGATGGTCTTGATCACCGTAAGGCGCGGGCTGACATCGACGCCGTAGTCGGCGGCAGTCCGTTCCTCCAACGGTTTCTTCTTTGCCTTCATGATGTTGGGCAAGCTGGCATAGCGCGGTTCGTTAAGACGCAAATCAGCGGTCACGACGGCGGGAAGCCTGACCTTGATCGTCTGCAGGCCGCCGTCGATCTCGCGCGTGACCGTGGCAGTATCATCCTCGATCGTCAGTTTCGAGGCGAAGGTGGCCTGACCCCAGCCAAGCAGCGCTGCCAGCATTTGCCCGGTCGCATTCATGTCGTTGTCGATGGCCTGTTTGCCTGCAATGATCAGATCTGCCTGCTCTTCTCGCACGACCGCAGCGATCAGTTTGGCTACGGCCAGCGGCTCGATATCCTGATGAACGTCTGCGGCGGCCTCGACGAGAATTGCGCGATCGGCGCCCATGGCTAATGCGGTGCGCAGCGTTTCCTGCGCCTGCCGGACCCCGATCGAAACAACGACGATCTCGCTGGCCACCCCCTTTTCTTTCAGGCGTATGGCTTCTTCCAGCGCAATCTCGTCGAATGGATTCATCGACATCTTGACGTTTGCGAGATCGACGCCGCTTCCATCCGCATGCACGCGGACTTTGACGTTATAGTCGACCACCCGCTTAACAGGGACCAGCACCTTCATTTGGATATCTCCGGTAACGGGATCGGATCGATCCTCAGGCTTCGGCCTGCCCGTGCGAACTGGCAGGCGCTCACAAAGAACGTTTTGCTCTGTACATAAGTGAACATAGAAAGCTGGCAATAGTCAAGATGCCTTTGGTGATGCCATGCGACCACCGAATTGAAGGCTCGTGAATTGGCTGGGGGCTGCAGTCAGCCGCGTTCTGCTTGGATTGCAGACATGACTACGGACTTGAAGCGGGTAAGTTCCTTTTCGCTCGGCTCCTGGCCGCAGAAGGCCAGTACGTACGGGCGGGTGCGTGAAAAGCGCGTGATCATATCCTCGCGGAAATCGAGGGTATATTGACCGATTTGAGTGAAATAGAGGACGCGGGCACGCACGATCGCATCCTCCTCCGCGAAGCCATGGCGCGCAAACATACCGGTCAAAGCCGCTAGACGCTGCTGGTCGGCGCTGGCTACCACCTTCAAAACCTCTACCGCGCGCCGTGCCCAAAGGCGCACAGCAACATCCAGGTGAGGGTCGAAGAGTTCGTCATTTACCCAGCATTCGAAGACATTGAGGATCGCTTCTGAAATCGTCTGGGCAGGGCGCAGCGCGCGCTGGATGATTGGGCCGGTGTTTTTGGTTAGCCATTGATCCAGCATTTGCTCGTGCAGATCCTGCGGGTTCTTGAAAAACCAATAAAAGCTGGAGCGTGAGACGTTTAGCTGCTTGGCCATGATCTGGACCTTGACCCGGTCGATCCCATCCCTCTGCAGGATTTGCAGCGCCAGTTTAAGCCAGTCTTCCCGCGTCGAGCGGCCCTGCTGGCCATCTTCGGTGTCCGTCTGTGCATTAGTGAGTACCATTTCGGGCGCCTTCTTCCTGCTTTGGTCTCTACATAACGGAGAAATGGGGCAAATAACAAGGATTTGCGCGAAATATGCCATTGAGAGCAAGAGAACGCCGCAATCTTTCTGTACATCTGTGAACAACGCGCTATCATGCCCGAGCTGACTGGGAGGTGACACATGGAAGAACGGCAGATTGCTCGACGTGGAAGAAGCCGGCGAGCCGCGACGGCTCCGTCAGCGGGCGGATCCAATTACATCAAACTTCGCAATCCCTTCACGCCGCAGGAGGCCTATACGGAAGATCGCATCGCGGCGATCCACCAAGGGGCGCTTCGGATTCTCGAGGAATTGGGGATCCGCATCTTGCTCGACGAGGCGCGCCAAATTCTCCGTAACGCCGGCGCTCTGGTGGATGAAGAGACGCATATGGTCCGGATCGGCCGCGATCTCGTGGAAGAGGCGTTGAAGCGTGCTCCCAGGTCGATCAGGCTTAGGGCCGCCAGTCCTATGCGGGAGCAGGATTATCAGCTTGGCTCGATGCTCTTCATGGCGGGGGCGGGCTGTCCCAATGCCTATGATCGGGAGCGTGGCCGTCGTCCGGGCAATCTTGAGGGCTATCTGGAGACGCTGCGCCTGCAGCAGAGTTTCGATGTCATTCACATGCATGGCCCGTCGGTCGAACCACAGGATGTCCCGATCCAGTTTCGCCACTATGCGATGATGCGCGGCCAGTTGGAAAATTGCGACAAGCCGCTGTTCGTCTATTCGCGCGGGCGCCGGCAAGTCGAAGAAAGCTTCGAAATGATCAGACTGGCGTTGGGCCTCGATGAGGCCGAGTTCAGCAACGGGGTCTGGGCCACCACGGTCATCAATTCGAACTCGCCAAGGCAATTGGACGTCTCCATGTCGCGCGGGATCATCGATTTCGCACGCGCCGGGCAGATGTCGATCATCACGCCGTTTTGCCTGGCGGGCGCGATGGCGCCGGTGACCGTATCCGGCGCTCTGATGTTGCAGCACGCAGAGGCGCTCGCCGGGATCACGCTTGCGCAGATGACGCGCCCCGGCGCTCCCGTGTCCTATGGCGGGTTCCTGTCGAACGTCGACATGAAGTCCGGCTCCCCGGCATTTGGCACGCCGGAGCATATCCGAGCGTGCATCGGGTCTGGTCAGCTTGCGCGGTACATCGGAATGCCATGGCGCTCCGCGACGGGCGCGGCGTCAAATACCGCGGATGCGCAAGGTGCCAGCGAGACGATCATGGCCCTTTGGGGCGCAGCACTCGGCGGTGCAACGGTGACCGTTCACGCCGCGGGCTGGCTGGAGGGCGGGCTTTCGCTCGGCTACGAGAAGTTCATCCTCGATATTGAGTCCCTGCAGACCATGGCGGAACTCTGCAAATCCGATCCCGCCGACGATGATGCGCTCGGCTTCGATGCGGTTGCGGCGGTTTCGCCGGGCGGGCACTTCTTTGCCACACCCCATACGACGGAGCGCTACAGGACCGCATTTTACCGCCCGCTCGTTGCCGATCTTTCGAACTTCGGGGCGTGGAGCGAGGCCGGCGCGCTGACTGCGGACCAACGCGCTACAGCCATCTGGAAGAAGATACTGGAAGAATTTCAGGCGCCTAGCACCTGCCATGGCGTGTCAGAACGGCTCGAAGCCTTCGTTTCCAAGGGAACCGAAGCGGGCGGAGCAATGCCTGAAGAGTAATCGTGAGGAGAGGATCGCGGAGGACGTAATGGTCCTGCGACGGGTGACCGCATTCAAAAATTCTCTATACACAAGTGAACATATGTGCATTACTGTACATGATGAGATGCCGGAGAGCATCGACCAACAGAGGGAAGCAAGTGATGACATACTGGAGCAATCTTTCTCGTCGGCGTTTTCTACAGGCTGCCGGAGCGCTCGGCGTAGTCTCGGCAGTGCCCGGCATGGGCCTAGCCCAGTCCGCACCAAAGCGCGGCGGTACGCTGGCCATCGGGGTAGAAGGTGCCTCGACCGGCGATACCTTCGACCCGCGGAGTTTCAACTCTCCTTACTGGGCGGTCGTCTCCGGGACGATCTTCAACACGCTGGTGGAGGCCCACGGCCCAGCCAACGAACTCCGGCCCGGTCTGGCAAAGTCGTGGGAGGGCAGTGATGGCGGCAAGCGTTGGGTGTTCGACCTTGTTGAAGGGGCAACCTTCCATAACGGACATCCCGTCACCGCGAACGACGTCATCTATTCGCTCAAGATCCACAATGCCGAGAACTCCCGTTCGAATTCGCGTTCGATTGCGGCGGCTATCGCCTCGATATCAGCGGAAAGCCCGACCCGGGTGGTCGTCCAGCTGACCGAGGGAAATTATTTCTTCCCGGCAATGGTGTCGAACTATCCGTTGTGCATCGTGCCCGAGGGAACGACCACCTTCGACGGCGTCGGTACAGGCCCCTACAAAGTCACCCGCTTTGCACCGGGAGAAGCGATCGAAGCGGTCCGGCACGAGGGCTATTTCAAGAAGGACGCCGCCTGGGTCGACCGGGTCATCATACTGGCGGCGAATGATCCGGCAGCGCGGGCGAGCGCCTTCCAAAGCGGCCAGATCCAGATTGCAAGTGGCCTCGATACGCGTACGGCAATGCTTCTGAAAGCGCTGCCCGGCAAGTCGTTGGTGAGCCTTCGCGCCTCGCAGTTCGTCGGCTTCAACATGCGTGCCGATATCGAGCCGTTCAACAATCCAAACCTGCGTTTGGCGCTGAAGCTGGCAATCGACCGCAAGGACGTCCTGGCAAGAATATATGGCGGCATGGGGCGGATCGGGAACGACACGCCGATCCCGCCAAACGATCCGCTCTTCGCCGCCGATATCAAACAAAATGCCTATGATCCCGAGCAGGCCGCGGCCCTCTACAAGAAGTCCGGCCATTCCGGACCATTGCGGCTCAGCACGTCGGATGCAGCGACGGCACCGGCCGTCGACATGGCCGTATTGTTCCGTGAGCATGCCGCGCGTGCCGGAATTCAGATCGAGGTCGTGCGAGAGCCGGCGGACGGATATTGGTCGAACGTGTGGGGCAAAGCGCCCTTCCATGCGACCGTATGGGGCTCGCGGCCGACGGCCGACATGATCCTCACCACGGCTTATTCCAGCAGTTCGCCGGGCAACGATACGCATTGGGCAAATCCGGCATTCGATGCCGCCATTGCCGCCGCTCGCGTCGAAGCGGACGAAAAGCGTCGTCTCGAATTCTATACAAAGGCGCAGTCCATCTTGTCTTCGGATGGCGGTGTCATCATTCCAGTCTTCGGTGACGTGATCGAAGGCGTCACCAATGAGCTCAAGGGCTATGTGCCCGGGACCCAGCCCTGCGCCAACTATCGTTGCGCCGAACAGGTCTGGTTCGGTTAGCGCCATGTCTGGGTTCTGGCGCCGTCGGTCGACGCCGGTGCGAGACTTCGTCGTTTCGCGCCTGGTGTCAGGTATCGTCTCATTGATCTTGATTACAGCGCTGATCTTCGTCGGAACAGCGCTGCTACCGGGGGACGCCGCCAGCGCGCTGCTCGGGCAGAACGCAACTCCCGCCGCGATCGAGGCATTGCGTCGGGATTTCGGGCTCGATCAACCCCTGGTCCAGCGCTACTTTCTTTGGCTGCTGAGCGCGTTGCATGGCGATTTCGGTACGTCGCTCGCATCCGGTCGACCGGTGGCGGAAGTTCTTTTGCCGCGCCTGGCGAACTCGCTGATATTGGCGGCGGCGGGAGCCCTATTCCTGCTGCCGATCGCGATCGGTGGCGGGATTCTGGCGGCGATCTGGCAAGACCGGTGGTTCGACCGTCTGCTTGGCTTTACGTCCATGCTCTTTCTCGCAATGCCTGCCTTTCTGGTCGGCTACATCCTCATCTATGTGTTTGCCGTTCGGCTTGGGTTGTTCCCGCCGATGTCGGTGGCGCCGTTTTACCGCGGAGCCGCAGCCTGGGTGCCGATCCTGGTGCTGCCGGTCGTTTCGCTTGTCGTCATCGGACAGGCTCACACCATGAAACTGACGCGCACCGCCATTTTGGCAGTCCTCGCCTCGGACTATATTCTGATGGCTGAGATCAAGGGCATCCCGCGGTCGAGGATCATTCTGCGCCATGCCCTGCCGAACGCCCTCTCGCCGATCCTGTCGATCACCATTTTGACCGTGGCTTATCTGATCATCGATGTCGTCGTGATCGAAATCGTCTTTTCCTATCCCGGCCTCGGCAAGCTGATGGTCGATTCCGTCGCATATCGGGATCTGACGGTGGTGCAGGCTTGCGGCCTCCTGTTCGCGGCGATCTTCGTCACCATGAATTTTCTGGCCGATTTCCTCGCATTGCTCGCCAATCCGCGTCAGCGCGTTCCGGCCAGAGGGGCATCCTGATGCGAAACACCGGCTTCCATTTATCCCTTGCTTGCTTCGGGCTTCTCGTGCTGGCCGCGCTGTTCGCGCCCTGGCTTGCACCCTATGCGGCAAACGATCCGGTCCACATGCCCTATGCAATGCCTGGGGAAGGCGGGCTTCTCGGGGCGGACTCTCTTGGCCGGGACATGCTCTCCCGCATCCTCTACGGCTTGCGCTACACGATCGGCATAGCGCTTCTGGTGTCCGTTCTCGCCGCAACCACGGGCGTTGTCCTTGCTTTCATAAGTGCCTTCCGGCGCGGTTGGACCGACCTGATATTGGGCCGGATGATCGACGCGATCATGTCGGTCCCGCAGATCATCTTTGCACTCGTCGTCCTGGCCGTCGCAGGCGTCAATCTGGTGACGCTGGTGGTCACGATGGCCGTGCTCGAAGCGACGCTGTTCTACCGGGTGATCCGTCCCGTAGCTGGCGACGTCGTGGCAATGGATTATGTCGAGGTGGCGCGTCTTCGGGGCGAAGGGCTTGGCTGGTATCTGTTCCGGGAGATACTACCGAATGCCGCTCCCACCCTGATCGCCGAGTTCGGCATCCGTATTTCTTATGCCGTGCTCTTTATCAGCGGTCTGAGCTTTCTCGGTGTCGGCGTGCAGCCGCCGGCGGCGGATCTTGGCGGTCTCGTTCGTGAAAACGCGCTGGCGATCTCTGTTGGGCAGCTTTCGCCGCTGGCTCCCGCCGTCTGCATCGCCCTCATCACGCTTTCCGTCAACGGTATTGTTGACTGGTTCATCCACAAATACTCGGTTCGAGCGGAGCTTGGCTGATGATGGAACCTGTGCTTCGTATCGATAATCTCAGCATTGACGCCAGAAATTCGACCATCATTAGGGATGTCGGCTTCGAGGTTCATCCGGGGGAGATATTCGGGATCATCGGCGAATCCGGAGCGGGCAAGAGCACGGTCGCCATGGCCACGATCGGATTGCTGCGCGCCGGCTGTCAAAGGGTATCGGGCAGTGTGACGCTCGTGGGAAACTCTCTTTTCGATCTGGCGCAGCCCGCCCTGGAAACGGTCCGCCGTCGCAAAGTATCGTATGTCGCGCAAAGTGCGGCCGCGGCCTTCAACCCTTTCTATCGGCTGGAAGACCAGATCACGGAGCTTGCCGCAATCGAACTGGGGAAATCGAAGGAGGAGCGCCGCAGTTTGGCGGTCAACCTTTTCCGGGAGCTTCAGCTTCCCGACCCTGAGCGGTTCGGCAGGCGCTATCCGCATCAGGTTTCCGGCGGCCAACTTCAAAGAGCCATGATCGCCATGGCATTGGTCAACGAGCCCGAGCTGGTCATCTTTGACGAACCGACGACGGCGTTGGACGTGACGACGCAGCTCGAGGTTGTCAGGCTGATCCGCAAGGTGATCAAGGAACGGGGGTGCGGGGCGATCTACATCTCGCACGATCTGGCCGTCGTCTCGCAACTGGCCGATCGGCTAATGGTTCTGCGTCACGGCAAAATCGTCGAAACCGGCACCACTCGTGACGTGATCGAGGCTCCGCAACAGGACTATACGCGGGCTTTGGTGGCGAATAAGACGACAGCGAGCGGAATGCCCAACGCCGAGAAATCGAAGCCTATCATAGAGGTCGACAAGCTTTCGGCGGGCTATGGCGGATTTTCCGCGGTGCGGGATATTTCTCTGAAGCTATCGGCGGGGCACATCACCTGCCTGGTCGGTGAATCGGGCAGTGGCAAAACCACGCTCGCGCGGACGATCGCCGGCCTCGTGGACATGCACGGCGGCGCGATGATGTTGAAAGGCCAGCCTCTGCCCGGGCGTGTTGAAAAACGCAGTTTCGACGCACGCAGGCGATTGCAATATATCCATCAACTGCCGGATCTCGCGCTCAATCCACGGCAGAGTGTCCGCGACATCGTAGGCCGGCCCCTGAGTTGGTTCGGTGGATTGAAAGGCGCGGCGCGCGAGGATCGTTTGCGTGAGCTCATGCGCGATGTCGAACTGCCGGAAAACTTCCTGGATCGCGCGCCGGGCTCTTTGTCGGGTGGGCAAAAGCAGAGAATATGCATCGCGCGGGCATTGGCGGCCGAACCTGACGTATTGATCTGCGACGAAGTCACCTCGGCACTGGATCCGCTGGTGGAGGAAAGCATCATTCGTCTTCTGCTGAGGTTGATGGACGAACGCCCGCTGACCATGCTGTTCATCACGCACAATCTTGGCCTCACCCGTCGTTTCGCCCATGACGTTGCCGTCATGCGGCAAGGAGAGATCGTCGAATTCGGGCCAGCCGAGCGCATTTTTACAAATCCGCATCAGACCTATACGCGCACCCTCATTCATTCCACCCCATTGATGGAAAGGGGTGGCTGGAGGCGCGTCTCTGAGGAGCAATAAGGCGGCAGGGGCGGCGAGCATCGTAGAGGCCCCGCTGAAGCTGCGCCGTGGAATCGCACAAAGTTCCCTGTTCCGAGAAAGCTATCTTCAGTAGGGAATTTTTGCAAAATTTCTCTGTACATTAATGTACAGCATGATAGCCTAAAATCACCGTCCACTCAGGCGAAAGGTAGAATGATGAAGTCCCGATATCGCGTAGTAATCGTAGGCGGTGGCGTCGTTGGAGCCTCGGTCGCCTATCATCTCACCAAGCTTGGCTGGACCGATATCGCAATCATCGAGCGAAGCGTCCTCACCGCCGGATCGAGCTGGCATGCCGCGGGCGGCATCCACACGCTGAACGCCGATCCCAACATCTCGGCGCTTCAGGCCTATACGATCGACCTTTTGTCCGAAATCGAGGCCGAGTCAGGCATCAATATCAGTTTGCACATGACCGGCGGCATCATGATGGCTCGTGATCCCGATCGCTGGGATTGGCTGAAGGGCAGTTATCGCGTGATGCAGTCGATGGGCATCGATGACAGCCGCCTGGTAACGCCCGACGAGATCAAGTACCTCTGCCCACTTGTGAACACAAGCGACCTTCTCGGAGGCATGACATCCGAGCGCGAGGGCTATGTCGATCCCTCCGGCGTCGTGCATGCATATGCCCGCGCCGCCAAGAACCGCGGCGCCGATATTGTCGAGCACAACCGCGTGCTTTCGCTGAAGCAGCTCCCCACGCTGGAATGGCAGATGGAGACCGAAAAAGGGACCATCCTTGCCGAGCATGTGGTGAATGCGGGCGGGCTTTGGGCAAAGCAGCTTGGCCGGATGGTCGGCCTGGAACTGCCGGTTACGCCCATGGAACACCACTATCTGGTGACCGAGGCTATCCCCGAAATCGCCGCGCTGACGAAGGAGATGCCGACGATCGTCGATCTCGATGGCTTCTCCTATATGCGGCAGGAACAGCACGGCATGCTGCTTGGCATCTACGAGATCAACCATAAGCACTGGCAGATGGACGGTGCTCCTTGGGACTATGGGATCGAGCTCATTCAGGAAGATCCAGATCGCATCATGGACGAACTCGCCTTGGCGTTCCATCGCTATCCGGTTCTGGAAACGGCCGGGGTCAAGCGCTGGGTCAACGGTGCCTTCACCTTCTCACCGGACGGCAATCCTTTGGTGGGGCCGGTTCGCGGCTTGCGCAACTACTGGGTCGCTTGTGGCGTCATGGCAGGCTTCCTTCAAGGCGGCGGCGTCGGCAAGTCGCTGGCGGAATGGATGGTCGAAGGGCAGCCGCAGGCCGATGTGTTCGGCATGGACATTGCGCGTTATGGTGACTTCGCAGTCAATCGCGAGTTCATTCGGCAGACGACCGGCCAGTTCTATTCGCGCCGTTTCATCATGAACTATCCGAACGAGCACCTGCCGGCGGGTCGTCCTCTGAAAGTTCCCGGCGCCTATGAGGGCATGACGGCGGCCGGTGCGCGTTGGGGCGCGAACTGGGGACTGGAGGTTCCTCTCTATTTCGCGCCGGAAGGGTTCAAGGAGAAGCCAAGCCTTCGGCGTTCGAATGCCTTCGATATCATTGCCGCGGAGGCCAAAGCCGTGCGTGAGAAGGCTGGCCTTCTCGATATTTCCGGCTTTTCGCGCTACGAAGTCTCCGGACGGGCGGCAGAAGCCTGGCTCGACCGGATTTTCGCAAGCCGGCTGCCGAACGCGGGGCGCGCCCGTCTTGCCCCGATGCTCAGCCATGACGGCAAGCTGCGCGGCGATTTGACCCTCCTGAATTGGGGTGACGGACGCTACTGGATAATGGGTTCCTATTATCTGCGCGAATGGCATATGCGCTGGTTCGAAGACAACATGGCCGATGGTGTTGTCCTGCGGGATATTTCCGACGTCGTCTCCGGGTTCTCTCTGGCCGGGCCTCGCTCGCGCGATATTTTGCAGAAACTCGTGCAGGAGGACGTGGCGAAGCTGCCGCTGCTGGGCTGCGTCAAGATGGATGTGGGGCTACTGCGTTGCCATGTCACCCGCGTCTCGATCACCGGCGAACTCGGCTACGAAATCAACTGCGGCATTGCTGAACACGCCACCCTGCGACGGACATTGCTAGACGCCGGATCGGAGCACGGCCTGACCGAATTCGGCTTCGCTGCCGGCAACAGTCTGCGGCTCGAAAAAAGCTACGGCATCTGGTCGCGCGAGTTCACGCAGGGCTATACGCCCGGCGCAACAGGGCTCGACCGCTTCATCGCCTGGGACAAGCGCGGCTTTATCGGAGCCGAAGCCGCCCGCAAGGAGCGGGACGGCGCAGCTTCCGAGCAGGTGCTGGTGACGCTGGAAATCGATGCGACCGACGCGGATGCCAGCGGCTACGAGCCGATCTGGCACCAGGGCAAGCTCGTCGGGTTCGTGACGTCGGGTGGTTACGGCCACACCGTCGGCAAAAGCCTGGCTCTCGCCATGATCGATCGCGCCGCGGCGGCCGAGGAAACCTTGCTTTCCACCCATATCGTCGGCGAGGAGCGTCGCGCTGTGGTGATCTCGGCGTCTCCCTACGATCCCACCGGCGCGGCGATGCGCGCCTAACCCCTGCGAGGCTGCCGATGACACGCCATTACTCAGCGCTCTCGCTGCTCAAGGAGGGATTGAACGCCCAAAAGGGATGGCGCCCGGCTTGGCGCAGTCCTGACCCTAAGCGGCGCTATGACGTGGTCATTGTCGGGGGCGGCGGGCAGGGGCTGGCAACGGCCTATTACCTCGCCAAGACCCACGGGGTGCGTAATGTTGCCGTCATAGAACGCGGCTGGCTGGGTGGCGGAAATACCGGCCGCAATACGACGGCCATCCGGTCGAACTACTTTTATCCCGAAAGCACGGCGCTCTATGATCTTTCGCTTTCGCTCTACGAGGGGCTCGCCAGGGAATTGAATTACAACATCATGCTGTCGCAGCGCGGCATGATGCAAATCGTATCGAGCCCTGCCGAGATGGAGATGGCCGCCCGCATGGTCAACGCCATGCAGGTCAATGGCGTTCAGGCGGAATTGCTTGACCTTGCCGAAGTGAAGCGCCGCGTTCCGATCTACAATTATGCGCCCAACGCACGATATCCGGTCTACGGGGCAATCTGGCAGGCCCGTGCCGGAATTGCACGCCACGACGCCGTTGCTTGGGGCTACGCTCGCGCTGCCGACCGGCTAGGCGTCGATATTATCCAGCAGTGCGACGTGCAGGAGTTTCTGGTGGAGGGCGGTCGCTGCGTCGGCGTTTTGACGTCGAAAGGCGAGATTCGGGCGGATTGCGTCGGCATGGCGGTGGCGGGCAGTTCGGGCGCGCTCGCCGCCAAGGCGGGTTTCCGGCTACCGATCACCTCCTATACATTGCAAGCCTGCGTCTCGGAGCCCGTCAAGCCAATCTTCGACACCGTCCTCGTCTCGCCGATGACGGGCACCTATGTCAGCCAGTCCGACAAGGGTGAGATTGTCATCGGCGGCGGGTTGGACCGCGTGCCTTCCTACGGCCAGCGCGGCAATCTCCCGCAGCTTGAAACGGTGCTCTCCGGGCTCCTGGAAATGTTTCCCGTCTTTCGCCAGTTGCGGCTTCTCCGCCAATGGGGCGGCACGGTGGATGTCACGCCCGACAGCTCGCCAATTTTTGGGGAAAGCCCGCTGCCGGGGCTCTTCATCAATGGCGGCTGGGGCACGGGTGGTTTCAAGGGAATTCCCGCGGGGGGCACGGTCTTTGCCCATATCCTTGCCACCGGAACTCATCACGACATCAGCCGGCCTTTCGATCTCCAGCGCTTCCGCAGCGGGCACATGATCGATGAGGCCGCGGGCGCGGGTATCGCGCATTGAAAAAGGTCTGAACCATGCAGCTTTTTACCTGCCCCTTCTGTGGCCCGCGTGCGGAGACAGAGTTCCATTTCGGCGGAGATGCCGGCAATGCTCGCCCTGAGGGTGATGTCGATGTCGTGGCGTGGTCGGATTACCTCTATTTCCGCAACAACCGGCGGGGCCTCTCGCGCGAAATCTGGGTGCATCTGCCGTGCTGCGAAGTCTTCGTGATGGAGCGCGACACCATAACCCATGAGGTTATCGGCACCGAAGCCATGGTTGCGGAGATCGAGGCATGACGAGCTGGCGCAGCGACGGATATGGTTGGGCGATCGATCGCCAGAAACCCCTCAGCTTCACCTTCGACGGCCGCCAAGTTTCGGGCTTCGACGGCGACAGTCTTGCCTCTGCTCTCTTGGCGGAAGGCGTAAGGACTGTCGGACGCAGCTTCAAATATCACCGCCCGCGCGGCTTCTGGGGAGCTGGTGCGGAAGAGCCGAACGGCATCGCCGATATCCTCGGCGCGCACCACCGACCGAATGTGCAGATGACGACCGAGCCCGCAGGCGACGGCATAGTTCTGCGATCGATCAACGCGCGGCCTTCGGCAGAGAGCGACCGAAATGCCTTTATGGACAAGTTCGCCAGTTTCATTCCTGCCGCCTTTTACTACAAGACCTTCATGTTCCCCGATTGGCACCTGTTCGAGCCGCGCATCCGCGCCATGGCCGGTCTCGGAGCCCTGGAACCTGAGGCGGAAGGTTTCTCGCCAACGGCACCTGCCAACGCCTTTTGTGATCTGCTCGTGATCGGCGCGGGACCGGCCGGACTGACGGCCGCGCTATCGGCGGCAGAGCAGGGGCGGCATGTGATCCTGTGCGACGACCAGCGCCTCGTGGGCGGTAGCTTGCTTTACCGTGAAGCGCGGATCGATGGGCAGCCGGGCCGGGATTGGGCCGCGAAAATCGTCCCGCGACTGGAGGAGCTCGGAGCCCGCGTGTTCGTGAATACCGTCGCTTTTGGACGTTATGAACACGGAATGACGGGGCTGGCGGAGCATGTCGGCAATGGCAGAGCCCCGCGTCTATGGCGCGTGCGAGCGACGGAGACCATCCTGGCCACGGGAGCGATCGAGCGCGGACTGCCTTTCGCTAACAACGATCGGCCGGGTGTCATGTCGGCCGAGGCCGGGCTGCATTACCTGATCCGTTACGGCGTGGCAGCTGGACGAAAGGTCGTGGTGGCGACCAATAATGGCCTCGCCTATGAGACCGCTGCCGCCCTGTCGCAAGCGGGCATAGAGGTTACGGTCGTCGATTTGCGCTCGGAGAGCTCCCCCGGGCGGCAGGATTTCCGCGTCATCCAAGGTCAGATAGATGCCGTTTTGGGCCGCCGATCGGTCGAGGCGGTGCAGCTTGCCTCCGGCGAGCGGCTTGCAGCCGATGTCGTGCTCGTTTCGGGCGGCTATACGCCCACCGTGCATCTTTACTGTCAGGCGCAGGGCAAGCTGCGCTGGGAGAACGAAATTCAGGGCTTCGTTCCCGATCGCAATGTCACGGGACTGACGGTGATCGGTGCGGCGGCAGGTCATTTCAACCTTGCCGCGGTCCTTGCAGATGCCGCTCGGGCAACAAGTGGAGCGGTGCCGTCATCCGAAGCACCGAACTGGCCACTGGAAATATCGGGCGCATGGCCCGCGCCGGCGGCCAGGGGGCGGATCTGGATCGATCTGCAAAACGATGTCACAGCCAAGGATGTTGAATTGGCTGCGCGCGAAAACTTCACGTCGGTCGAGCACCTCAAGCGCTACACCACGCTCGGCATGGCAAACGATCAGGGCAAGACGTCGAACCTGCATGGTTTGGCGCTGATGGCGAAGCTCACAGGCCGAAGCATCCAGGAGACGGGAACCACGACCTATCGCCCGCCCTTTGTGCCGATCCCACTGGCCACTTTCGCGGGCAGGCGGGGCGGGCAATTGATGAACCCGGTCCGTCGCCTCCCGCTTGAGGCCGAGCATCGGGCCGACGGTGCACTCTTCCGCGAATATGGCGGTTGGATGCGCCCGGCCTGGTTCGGCAAAGGCGGCGAGGCAGTCGAGGTCCCGCGCGAGGCTGTTGCTGCTCGTCAGAGCGTTGCGCTGTTCGACGGCTCTCCTCTCGGCAAAATCGAGGTGATCGGGCCCGATGCCGCGACGTTCCTCGATTTCATCTACTACAACACAATGTCCACGCTGAAGCCAGGACGATGCCGTTATGGCTTCATGCTGACCGAGCAGGGGATCGTCTATGACGATGGCGTGCTGGTGCGGCTGGATGAGAACCGTTTCGTTGTCTCCTGTTCCTCGTCGCATGTCCAAGGCGTGCTGGGCCTGCTCGAGGAATGGCGGCAGGATCGTTTTGACCGTGCTCGTGTGCTGATCCATGACGCGACAGCCCGCTTTGCGACACTGACCGTGACCGGGCCGAAGTCGCGAGCTCTGCTGGAAGCGGTCGGTCTCGGTGTCGATCTGGGCGATACCGCGCTGCCGCATATGGCGCTTGCCTGGGGCCAGTTCGGGGCCGAGCGGGTTCGCGTGACGCGCGTCAGCTTCACTGGTGATCGGTCATACGAGCTGTCGATCCGCGCCGATCGGGCGCTTGGGCTTTGGCGGGCGCTGAAAGAGGCGGGACGGGGTTTCGACGCGGTCCTGCTTGGCGGCGAGGCACTGATGATCCTTCGCGCAGAAAAGGGCTATATCGTCATTGGCAAGGATACCGATGGACGAACGCGCCCGATGGATCTGGGCGTCAGCGGGCCATTCGAAAAGAAGAGGGGCGAGTATATCGGTCGCCGCTCGCTGCATCTTCCGGCGGTAGCCGATCAGGCGCGGGCCTTGGTCGGTTTGGAAAGCGTTACGGGCGCTCCCCTTCCGGCAGGCGCGCACGCAATCGTTAGGGATGGAGCGAGCAAGCGCAGTATCGGCTTCGTCACCACCAGCCATTTCAGCCCCAATCTCGACCGTTCGATAGCATTGGGTCTGATCGAGGGCGGAGCCGAGCGAATGGGGGCGACGGTGGAGTTGTATCACCTGGGCCAGACGCTGACGGCTCGCGTCACGCCGACCTGCGCTTTCGATCCGGATGGGGAGCGGCTTCATGGTTGATCACGCGAGGAAATGGGATGCTGCGCCCGATTGGTCGACGGCAAAGCTGATCGGAAAGGATATAGCGATCTGGAGCATTGAATTGCCGGATCAGACGCTGGTCAGCGGTGATCTGGCCGCTTTTGGCCGCAACGCTGAAATGGATGGAAGGGGCGTCGGAACATTCGGCCATGTCGATGGCGAAGCCTACACTATTCGTTTGGCCCGAGATCGCTTGCTGGCGGTGGGGAGATTGCCTCAGACCGTTCGCGAAGGCTGGAACGAGGCAGGTTTCGCCATCACGTCCTTCGGCGGTGCTAACCATGTATTTGAGTTGAGTGGCGAGGGACAAGCGGATTTGCTGGCGCGTGCGACAAGTATGGCGTTACTGGATCCCGGATACTCAGCATCAGTCGGCTTTGCCTTCGTGCCGTCCGTTCTCTACCGGCATGGTCCCTTGAACAACCTTCGGCTGCACGTTGAACGTGGACTGGCCGTTTATGTCTGGGCCTGGCTGAAAACCGTTCTCGAAGAGTGAGGATGAGATGACGACTGATTTCAACAAGACCCGCGGCATGTTTGATTTGCCTGAAGGGGTTGTCTATCTCGACGCGAATCCTCTTGGGCCATTGCCGTCAAGGTTCAAGGATGCCATGGTGCGCGCGGGGTCGCCGATGAATGGGGCACCATGTTGATCCGGGGCTGGAATCAGGCCGGATGGATGGAGCAACCGCGCCGGGTGGGAGATCGTATCGGACGGCTGATCGAAGCCGAACCTGGCAGCGTCGTCGTGGGAGACACGCTGTCAATCAAGGTTTATCAGGCGCTCGCCTCCGTGCTGGAAATGGACCCGAAGCGCAGCGTGGTGCTGTCGGATACAGGGAACTTCCCCTCAGATCTCTATATCGCGGACGGCCTGCTGCGAACTCGCGGGAACGCGACCGCCGGCCTCAACAAGAGCGAGGCCCAGAATACCCTTGCCCGCGCGCTGTTCTTCAATCGTCTCGGAGAATTGCGCGACAGGACCTGCGAGAGCCAGTTCTATCGGGCATCCGGGCTGAACCTGCTGCTCAACGCCATCGTCTACTGGAACACGCTCTATCTCGAACCTGCATTCGCCGAGCTCAATCGCGAGGGCGTTCCAACGCCGCCTGACGTCATTAAGCACATTACCCCGCTCGGTTGGCAGCACATCAGTCTCACCGGCGATTACATTTGGACCCCGACGGACGGCGCTGATCTCAGGCCGTTACGGCAGGAAAACTCCATTCTCGCAGCATGATCACCCAATGTTCTGAAAAGTCGGACAGATCCCACACTTTCGTGTCGTGACGCCATACTGCTCCATGCGAAGAATTTTGCCGTCCTTGAGCAGATAAAGGTGTGCAAAGGTCGCGGAGAAACCTTTGCCCGTGGCATTCTAAGGACCGGAATAGACCCCAAAGGCTGCGACGCGGTCACCGTCTTCCAGGAAGGTATGGACCTTGGCGTTGTAGCCCGTCCATTCCGTCGCCAGCCGGTGGAAGACGCCGGCTAGGATGTTGTCGACGCCCTTGTATGTGCCGGCGTAGGGAAAGCCAGCGGCTTCCGTCCATTCGGCATCGGGGGCGAGAGCGGCAAGCAGATTCTTGCCGTTCTCCTCTGACGAGCCCTCGTAAGTCGCGCGAACGATTTCGAGATTGCGGCCCATGGTCAGCCCCACTTCATTTCACCGGTGGCGACCTTGGCACCGATGTCGATCGCGACTTCCATGGCAAGGCCCGGGAAGCGCGCCTTCATTGCCGCGTTCAATTCAGCGCCGGTTTTGGCCTTGGCGAGCTCTTCTTCGAAGGCGAGCAGGTAGGAGCGGGTATGCTCGACCCCCGAAATGTCGGTTGCTGCATCCGAAACGGCGTGGCCGGCGACCACGACGGCAGGTTTGCGGGCGATAATTGCATCCAGCACCTTGACCCAAGCGGCGCGGCCTTCCTTCGTCGGGGTATCAGCGGTCCAGACATGTGTGCCATTGAAGATCAGCACGCCACCGAATACGGCCTGAAGCGACGGAACCCAGAGATAGCGGCGGTTGTCCAGTCCGTCGGCCTTGACGATCTCGATCACCTGACCATCGACGGTCAGGGTCGGTTCATCATAGGGGGTCGCGAAGACGACGTCGTCGAGTTTCTGCGGGCCATTTTCCTTGAGTTGCGGACCCCAGGTGTCGAGCTTCTTCTGCACATTTGCCTTGATCGCCTCGATGGTGGCGCTGGCAGCGATGACGCGGGCGTCGGGGAAGGCTTCGACCACGGGACGCAGGCTGAAGTAATAGTCTGGATCGGACTGGCTGATATAGACCGCGGTCAGTTTCTTGCCATTTGCCTTGATCGCTTCGGCAAGCGCCTTGCCATCTGGCAGGGTGAAGCCACCGTCGATCAACACGGCTTCCGTCGGGCCGGAAACAAGAACGGGAGCGCGAAAGAAGCCGTTCGGGCCAGCAGGGAAGTGCGTCCAGCTTAGACTGGCGCCGGCAGCACCGAAGCTATCGGCAGGGGAAAAGGCAGCGAAGGCGCCAAGGACGAGTGTCGATTTCATGATATCTCTCCGTGTTAGCATGACGGTTCTTTCAGGATTGTTCAGGTCAGCTTTTTCCAACTGCCCAAGAGGTTGAGGAAGGTGTGGTCGGGCCGAGTGATGTTGGTATGGACCTGACCGGTCTCGAAATCCTCGACGTGGGTGACGGTGGTCTTGTCCGCTTCGGTCCAGGTGACCATGAAGACGCCTGGACGGATGGCGACGGCGTGATAGATCACAGCCTCTGCGGTGGCGAAGTCGGCCGAGGCAGCCGGCGCGAACTGCATCGTCTTGCCGTCGTCGTGAAACTTGAGGTGAAAGGCCAGATCTCCAAAGCGGGCTTCATAGATCTGGCCGATGGCTGGGAAGATATTGCTGGTCATGCTGGTTCCCTTTCTCGAACGATCGGTTAGGCCGCTTCTAATTCTGCGAGCAGCAGATCGAAACGACCGTAGAGAGTATCACCGCGAACCATGTGGCGATCCGCGCCTTCACCAACGATGAGGACCGGTACGCCCTGGGCGCGGAACCGGGCCATATCTTCTCGCGAAGCCGCGATGCGCGCCCGGTAGGCGGAAAGCAGGGCCTCGTCCGGCGAACGAACCCGTCGCGCTGCTTCGACGAAGCCCACCTGCTTCAGAATATCCGAAACCACCTCAAGGTCAGCGCTGTTAACGCCACCGACGTAGCGGGCATGCTGAAGCGCCTTAAGGGCTGTCAATTCGCGATCAGGCTGCGTCAGGCCGACCGCTACCAGGCCCAACGTGGACGGGGCGGAATCGAAGCGATTGCCAACTGCGCCGAGCACCTTGTTGCGATAGTCTTCGCTAAAAGCCTGTCCGGTCAGGCGGGCAATCCGCTGGTCGTTCTGCCAGGCGTAATCGGCAAAATTGCGATCCATCGGCCGTGACCCCTCTCCGGCGAAAAGGCCGGTCGGGGCGAGCGTGAGATTGACGCCATCCAACGCGGCAAGCCGCTCAATGGCGGGGCTTGCGCCGTAGCACCAACCGCAAAGGGGGTCGAAAAGATAGGTAACATGCATGGCGGATCTCCTCGTTGGCGATGAGGAGACTGTAGATGACGGTGACTGCATGATAAATATCGATTAGTTTGACTTTCTGTATGCTATTTACTGACAATCGGAGTTCGCCATGCAAGATATCAACCTCAATCGCTTGGCGTACTTCGCGGCCGTGGTCGACTCAGGATCCTTCACCAAGGCCGCCGAACGACTTGGCATCACCAAGGCTGTAGTGAGCCAACAGGTGGCACGGCTGGAGTACGACTTGAAGACGACGCTTTTGCTACGCAGTACGCGACGCGTCGAACCAACCGAAGCCGGCCGGCAATTGCATTCACGTTGCGTCATGATCTTGCGGGAAGCAGAAGATGCGTTCGATGAATTGGCGCAGGGTAATGTCGAGCCGCGGGGCACCTTGCGGATTGCTGCGCCGAACGACTATGGCACGGCGACCGTGGCGCCGCTCGCCGCCGCCTTTTCGCGCCGCTATCCGAAATGCAGCGTCGAACTGCTGCTCGCCGATGCCCAGATCGACCTTGTCGCCAACCAGGTCGATCTGTCCATCCGGGTGGGCTGGCTGAGTGATTCAAGTCTTCAGGCGCGCAAGGTTGGGGCGTTCCAACAGTTCCTGGTAGCCGTGCCGGATCTCCAAATTACAACGTCGGATCCGGACGAGTTTGTCAGGTTGCCTTTCGTGGCGAACGGGGCACTGCGCGAACCACTGGTGTGGCGCTTCTCTCGCAACGACATCGAACATCGAACTGTCAGAATGCGCCAGGCGATGTCCATCAACACGACGCCCGCCGTCCTTGCCGCTGCGCTCGCGGGCGCTGGGCTGGCGGTATTGCCGGATTTTCTGGTTGCGGATTATCTTCGGGCCGGCACTCTACAGCGCATCGCGCCGGACTGGTCGCTTCCTGCAGGCGGCGTTCATGTCGTTTATCCAGCCGCACGCTTCCGTCCGAGCAAGGTCAGTGCTTTCGTCAACATTCTGCTGGAACACGCAAGGTCGCAATCGCCAGTTCACATTTGATTGGTCCGGCGGTCTTGCTGTTTTTCAATCGCGATGGCGCGAAGTCGAAGATGCACGGAGCAGTGATGGGCTGTCGGAAATGCGGAGCCACACGCCGGTGACACGGTTGCAGCTGCCAACACCAGCGTTGCGATTCGGCGGGAAGCAAAGGGAAAGAGAATGCAAAGGGCTCTGTTGCAAATTTTGATTTTGGCCATAATGACCGTTGGTCGGGACGTCGGTTACCTGGCAGCCTCACGGTTTTCGAGACTCTGAGCGAGCAGTGCTACGGCCTCCGTCAGCGCGCTCGGTCCGATGCCAAAAGCCCGTTCAACGATACGAGCTTCTCCACGGACATCGCCGGTCACGTTGAAAATCGCAGCTTGGCCCTTGCGCAGAGCCCGCATCACCTCGAAACCCTTGATCGTCGCATATGCCGTTTTCAGCGTCTTGAACCCTCTCACAGGCTTGATCAGTTGCTTGAGCATGCCGTGATCGGCCTCGACGACATTATTCAGATATTTGACCTGCCGGTGCACAAGCTCCCTGGGCACGTGCCTTCGGCCTTCAGTTCCGAAATCGCGACCCCGTAGGTCGATGCCTTATCAGTGTTGATAACTGTTGGCTTTTCCCAGTCCTTCAGGCCGTTCAAAGCTTTATCGAGAAATCGCTTGGCTGCTTTGGCATTGCGCGTCGGCGACAGATAGAAATCGATCGTGTTGCCGAACTTGTCGACGGCCCGGTAAAGATACGTCCATTGTCCGCGAACCTTCACATAGGTTTCGTCAACGCGCCAACTCGTCGACTGTGGCCGGCGCCAGTGCCAGCGTAGTCGTTTTTCAATCTCTGGCGCATATTTCTGAACCCAGCGATAGATCGTAGAATGATCAACAGGCACGCCCCGTTCACCCATCATCTGTTCAAGATCCCGGTAGCTGATCCCATAGCGGCAGTACCAGCGGACCGCCCAAAGGATGATTTCACCCTGAAAATGGCGCCACTTAAAATCGCTCATTAAAAGTCTCGCTGAAAATCTTCAGCGCTCTTTCGGCGATCAGCCGATTTTTTGCAACAGAGCCGATCAGCCCGTATGCCTGGACCACCTGCGAAGGTTGACTTGTCTCGTAGTCATAGACCTCAACGGAGCGTACGTTCGCGACTTTGAGAATGTTGGCGGCCATCGCGTGACCACGTTCATTAACGGAGGCCATGAAAAGCTCCTCGTCGGACAGAAATTGAGCGGACGCATCAGGCACTCGATATGCGCGATGGTTATGTCCCTTCGCCCCGTTGAGCCATAAGGTTTGCCCTGGACCATCCGATTTATGGAGGTGCGAGACTTCCCGGGCATCCGCTCCGCAACCTCTAGCCTCTCATTGCCTGTCAGATTCGGTAGATAGCTCTCGAAAATCGCCATCTGACCTTCAGAATCGGGAAGAGGAAAATGGACGTGTTTTTCGAGTCTTCCGCTTCTCAATGGCGGGGTTGATCTTATCTGGATCTTATGAAACGCCGCGTCGTTACCTGCCACGAGGCCATGCAGTCGCGCGACGGCAAGTGGCTGGAGACCGCCGGCATACTCGGCGTCTACGCCCGCACCAGCGGGAAGGGGAGGTGGTGCATCTCCTTACTAACCTCCCGGGAGAGCCTAGAACCGTCGGAGACCTTGATGACACATTTCCGCTGCTGCATGGGTGCGAGGATGAGTTTCATAATGGATCCTCGACGCCCCATCCCCGCGAGTTGCCGAAGGGGCCACGGCCACGTGACATTGTCGACCCTATCTCCATCTCGATTTGATCAGGGTAACGACACGGAATTTCAGGTAGCCGCGGCGTAATTCGTTCCGGTGCGAGTGGTCAGGCATATCGCTCGATCGTCATGATCATCAAAGGCAGATAAGCAGGCGGCCCGCTGAAAGCAGAAGCGCCAGGTAGGTCAGGATCATGCCAACTCCGCGAAGCGACGCCAAAGATTGGAGCATTCCAATGGCGTGCAGAAGCCGCCCGAACGCAAGTGCCGCACCTATCCCCCACACTAGCCATTCCGGCGCACCTTGAGCCTCGACAAAACCGAGGCCGATTAGGCTAAGTGGAACATACTCGATGAAGTTACCCTGAGCGCGGATCCGACGCCGCAGCAAGTCGTCACTGCTGTCGCCGACCATATCCCCGACTTTGACGCGCCGTGAGGAGATGGGGAGCGAGAGGCTGACCAGAGCAACAGAAAAGCCCGCCACAAACAGCGATGCAATTGGAAGAGATATCATAAGCCATTCTTCTCGCTAGTCAGCTATCTTGCACGAGGTCGAACTTGTTCCCGTCGGGGTCCGACAAGGTCGTATAGCGAATCTGCGGGAGTTCGGTTTTCTGCACGACGGTCGCGCCCAGCCCTACCAGACGCTCCGTCTCGCCGTCGAGATCCGTTGTTTTGAGATCGACATGCACACGGTTTCGTTGCGTTGGCACGTCTTCAATCTTCTGGAACTGAAACGGCAGGAAATTCGGAGATGCAGCTAACTGAACGATCCGGCCATAATCGTTCCCGATCCCGATCCCCAAGACTTCGGACCACCATGCCGCCAGTCTTTGCGGGTTCGATGTGTCAATTGTGATAGCGTGAATCCTCATATTCAATTTCCTTTTTTGGATGTTGGAATGCGCGGCGGTGGAGGCTACTCTATGGCGCGGCGCGGCCCCACGGCGGCGGCCACGATGGCCAAGACCGCTTGAAGAAGGCCGCGCCGCTGCAGTGCTTTAGCGCGCGCTGTCGATGATCATTCCGCCATCGGGAGTAAGCGAGTAGCCGGTCAGGAATTGCGCATCTTTGCTCGCCAGGAAGAGCACTACGGGCGCGATGTCTTCTTCAGGGGAGCCGTAACGTCCGAGCGGATTGGTCGCCGGCGGAACGTTTGCCTCTGGCCCCCAGGTCTCAGCGACCGGCAGGACGTTGTTGACGGTGATCTTGTCAGCAGCCCACTCGCGCGCCGCCGTTCTCGTGAGCGCGCGCACGGCTTCTTTCGCCATGTTGTACGGCCCCATGCCAACCAGCCCAACCATGCCGGCCATTGAGCCGAAATTGATAATGCGGCCTTGTTCGCTCGCCTTGAGGTGCGGATATGCAGCCTGCATAAAGCGCAGATAAGCAATCGGGCCGACATCGAAATTGCGCTGTAGCTGATCGGTTGAGAGTTCGAGGATCGACGAGTAAGGGATCGACGGATCGAAGGCGTTATTCACGAGAATATCGAGCCCACCATAGGCGGCGACCACCTTGTCCACCGAAGCCTTGATCTGGTCGGCGCTCCCAATGTCGGCGGGAACCGCCAGCGCTGTCCCACCGGCGGCCTCGATCTCGGCCACGACCGCCTCGACGCTCGCTGGAGTGCGCGAGAGAACCGCGACCTTGGCGCCTTCGGCGGCAAACAGCTTAGCCGTGGCGCGGCCGATTCCGCGACTCGCGCCAGTGACCAGCGCAACTTTTCCGTTAAGTCTTCCCATTTAAAGCTCCATTTAGTTGGGTTGGTGGGGAATTCGAGCCGCGTCAGTGCGCGACGGCTTCGTAAGCAGGCGCGTAAGGCGACGGTGCGTCGCGAGCGGAGTTCTGGGTTGCGAAGGAGGCAGCCAAGAGCGCGAGGCCGATAAGAGCTGGCACAGCCCCCTTGGGCTTGCGCACGCCAAGGTGGGCCGAGCCGGACAGCAGCAGGTGAAAGAAGATGCCGGTATAGGCCAGATCGCTCAGCGGCACGCTGATACGCGAGAGGATCGCCGCAGGCCCCAATACCTTCACCACGATCATCAGCGGCACGAGGTAAGGCGCTGGATAGTTCAGCTCGGCGAGCGTCTGGCGAACCCAGGTTGCCTTGGTCAGGTAGAGAAATGCCGAGCTGAGATAAAGCAGCGACAGCAATATCGTGCTGATCCAGTATGTGATTATCACAGCCATGTAGTTTTCCTCGTCGCCGCTCATTGTAGGATTTTCTGTTTTGCAGTTTTCAAAGCTACGAACGGTCGCGCTGCTACGGGCTCCGTCGCCGATCACATTGAAAATGTCCTTCAACAATGATATTTTCAAGTAGGATGAATTTATCGCAGTAAGTATGGAAAACATGACTATGGCCGGTGAAGAGATCAACATGCATGAAGAGATGCGGCGCGCTTTCGGAATGCTCTCCGGGAAATGGAAGCTGGAGATCATGTGGCTTCTCCATCAGCGCACCCATCGGTTCGGTGAGCTTCGCAAGGGCATACCAGGCATCACGCAGCACATGCTGACTGCTCAACTTCGCGAGCTGGAGGCGGACGGCCTAGTATCGCGAACAGTATTTGCCGAGGTGCCGCCTCGCGTCGATTATGAGATGACTGACAAAGCGCGTGGCCTTGGACCAACGATGGTAGCTCTGACGGCGTGGTGGAATGATTACGGAAAAGACTCTCCCCCCACACCAAAGCCTAGGGGACGTAAAGCCCGGAACTGATAGAGAAGGCGCCCCCAGAAACAGCGGGGAGTATGGTATTGTGGTTCTGGCACGAAAGCCATCCACGGGTGCGGCGCAGTCTGAATAGTCCGCGCCGCGCCAACCATTATTTGCTTGTTTCGGTTGTTTTAGGGAACGTGCCATAAGGCGACAGCTTGCGGCGCGCAGCGTTCTGGGTGGCGAACGAGACGAGCAAGGCCATCAGGCCGACCAGCGCAGGTGCAGCCTCAACGGTCTGACCAGCATTGAAATGAGCGGAGATCGCCAGCAGCAGGTGATAGAACATGCCTGCATAGGCGAGGTCAGATAGGGCGACACTGAACCGCCAGAGGATCGTGACGGCCGCGAGCGGCTTCAACACGGCCAGGATCGGCACAAGATACGGTGGGTAGCCGAGTGTCGGGAAAATCTTTTGCACTCCGGCTATGTCGGAGAGATAATAAGCACCGCCCGCGAGATAGATGAGGGCGAGCAGACCGGTGGCGGTCCAATAGATCCACTTGAGCTTCATTGATAACTTCCTTGTTTGTAAGTCGTTGGCCGGCGCCGTCAGGCAGCCGAAGTTTGGAGAAGGGCGACGAGCGCGTCGCGTAGCGGCTTAGGCCGTCGACCGGCGAGACGCTCTACATCACCCGTCACGATGTCGAAGGCCCCCTTTGCGAAGCTCCTCTGGATGCTCACAACGGCATTAACGATCGTTTCCGGCAGTCCGGCCTGCACCAGTCCGGCCCGCATTTGCTCTTCCGGCAACAGGATGAAGGATAGTGGCCGGCCTGTGATTTCTGCGATGAGCGCGGCGCGTTCAGCTCCCGATATACGTTCCTCACCGGTCGCGTTGTAAATGGCGCCCGCGTGTCCCTCACCGATGAGCAGTCCTGCGGCGGCTGCGCTTACGTCGTCCCGCGAAACGAAGGCGACCCGATTCTCCGCAAGAGCGGCGAGCATGCCTCCATCCAGTGAGCTCCGCGCTTCGTCCGCAAGAGCCTCGGCATAATAGCTCATTCGCAGGATGGTCCAGACGGGAGCTGTCACGATCAGATGCTGTTCGGCATTCCAAAAGGACGCTCCTAGGGCCGGTTCTTGTGCTCGTTGTGTACCGGTGGCGGACATGAGGACGATCTGTTTGACTCCCGCCTGCGTCGCGGCGTCGATCGCTGCGATCAACTGTGTCGCGCGCCGGCCGGGCTCCAGATCGACAGTTGGGATCAGCAGCAGGCGATCGAGGCCCGCATAGGCCGCCGCGAGACTGTCGGGTTGATCGTAGTTCCCAAAGCGCGGTTGCGCGCCTGCCAGAACGGCTTCGGGAGTTCGCGAAATCGCCACCACCTCATGTCCCGCCTCCCGTTGAAGCAATTCCGCGACGACGGATTTGCCGAGATGGCCGCTCGCACCACTCACACCGATTTTCATTATTTGCCTCTCTGCGTTATTTAACGAACATTCTGTTCCTAACGTTGTATATGTTCTTGCAGCAGCGCGTAAGAATGGACAAAACTGTGCGTCACGCACCTAGATGTTCGCGGAGAGTGATTATGACGGTCAGGCCAGTAGAGGTAATCTGTCTTGAGGATCAGCAGCATGAAAAATGCAAGCTCCTCGGTCAAATATTGGACCGGATTGGCGATAAGTGGACGATCATGGCGGTGGGCGCTCTTTCAGGCGGCCCAATGCGGTTCAACGAGCTCATGCGTCGCATCGGTGGGGTATCGCACCGCATGCTGACCCTGACATTGCGTGGCTTGGAGCGCGACGGTATGGTCCGCAGGACCGCCTATCCCACAATTCCGCCCAAGGTCGAATATGAGTTGACGCCGCTCGGCCGTTCACTCACGGAACCGTTGGCGATCCTATTGCAATGGGGAGAAAAGCACAGCGGTGAGATCGAGACTGCGCGAAACGTGTTCGATCAAAGCAGAAATTGATCCCGAACGCCCGTTGTGCTGGAGCTGTCGGGCGTCAGCTTGGCGTCAAATGCTAAATGGTCTAAAATTTGGGGAGATTTAGTGCCGACAACGATGCGCAGTAGATCGGTCTTAAACGATCCATCCGCCTCCACACATGCTATGCCGCTGCAATTTCATCGGGAAAAGCCTGTTTGGTCGACGGCCCGAGTCATCGTCATATCTCAAACGAGCTCGACGATAATGTCGAGCACATCACAGTCCTCCTATCTAACGCTCCGCTATCGAAACGTCGTGAACTTAATTCGATAGCATGACGCGAACGCCGTCAGAGACACCTTCTGTACCGGATTGTTTGTCAGGTCGAACCGGCGCATCCACGACGCCGCGTAACTCTCGATACTTGAAACGCGCATGGCCAATGCAAAATATGCATTGGCCATGCGCGTTTTGATGTGCCAGCGTATTGATCAGTAATCTTGCTGCAAAAAAGGAAGTCAATGTCGTGCACCAAAAGAGCTTAATCGGCATTCTCGGCGGGATGGGCCCCACAGCCACCGTAGATTTCCTGTCGAAGGTTATCTCGGCCACCAAGGCCGACGTAGACCAAGAGCACATTCCGCTGATTGTTCATGACGTGCCGCAGATTCCGGACCGCTCTTCGGCAATTGAGAACGGGCGGGATGACCCATTCTTGCCGATGCTGGCTGGAATACGGCTGCTCGATGCCGCCGGAGTCGAATTTATCGCCATTCCTTGTAACACGGCACATTATTGGCACGGCAGACTACAGCGTGGATGCAGAGCCAAAATCCTGCACATCGCGGACGCAGTCGCGCACTACGTTACCCAGATGGCTGAGCGTCCCCGCACGATTGCCGTAATGGCGACACGTGGCACGATTTCAGGAGGTATTTACTCGCAGCGTCTTCTTGAGGGGGCCGAGCAGGTGTTGGTCCCCGATGAGGGCACGCAGCTATTGATCGACCGCGCGATCACCGGCGTGAAGGCCAACCAAATTTCCGCGGCGCGCAAGGCTGCGACAGAGGCGGCTGGCCTTCTCGCCGATGCGGGGGCGGACTGCCTTCTCTTGGCGTGTACCGAACTGCCCGTCGCGTTGAGTGACTTTGATCACGGTCCGTTAATCATGGATGCTACCGAAGCGCTTGCTCGCGCTTGTGTGAGGGCATCTGTTGGCGAGGCTCGAATGGAGACGGTGGGCTGATATGGACATTACATGGCTCCAGGATTTTCTGGCGGTTGCCGAGACCGGTAACTTCACGCGAGCCGCAAATGATCGCAACGCCTCGCAGCCAGCCTTCAGCCGGCGGATTCAGGCGCTCGAGGCGTGGCTGGGCGTGGCTTTGATCGATCGCAGTGTGTTTCCCACCCGATTGACTATTGAGGGCGAACGGTTTCGTGATCAGGCGGCGCAGATCCTGCGCAACTTGCTTGATTTGCGCACGGAATTGGGTGCTGAACCCACACTTCGCCGTGATCAGGTGCGCCTGGCGCTTCCTCATGCACTGGCGACAGGACGGCTGCCAGAATGGTGGGTGGATTGGTCTGAAGGGCGTGCCCTGAGTTGTCAACTCGTGCCTGGGAACGTCCACGACACGGTGACGTCACTGGTTGCCGGGGATGTGGATATGCTGGTGTGCTTCCATCATGCCCAGCAACCCATTCATTTAGATCCAGACGTCTACGAGCGTGTAGAGCTGGGTACCGAAAAACTCAAGCCGTACGCCGCTCGGCATGTTGCGGAAAAGTTCTCGCTGCCAGGTGATCCGTCGGCCCCTTTGCCGCTGCTCGCCTACTCGTCTGGAACTTATTTGGGGCGCATGGTCGATCTTGCCATTGAATCTTCGGGGCAGTCTTTTTCCGCGACGCCGATTTTCAAAAGCGACATGGCGGACGTACTGAGGGAACTTACGTTGACAGGAACTGGAGTTGCATGGCTTCCCGATTGCACAGCCAGCAGAGCCGAAGAACGTCTCGTTGCATTGGATGATGACAAATGGAGCATGACACTATCCGTCGTTGCCTATCGCGATCGCAATAATGGGTCTCGCGCGCTGAACCGTTTGTGGTCGGCGATCAGTCAGTAGCACAATCCGACACACAACCGGCATGCGAGGCACTTCTGAACCACGGCGCGAGCTCGGACGCGACCGCTGGAAAAACATGACCACCGAGACCACAGAAAATCCCAACCAGAGAGGGAAAAGAACATGCGAATGAGAACAATGTTGGCTGTTTTTGCCGTCGTGGCGACAACATCATCCTTTTCCACTACCGCGTCTGCTCAGAGTGAGACACTGGAGCGGATCAAATCAACTGGCGCTATCACCATCGGCTATCGTGAGGCCTCGATCCCCTTCTCCTACCTTGGTGCAGAGCAGAAGCCGATCGGATTCTCACTCGATCTCTGCGCGGGCATCATCGAAAAAATCAAGTCCAAGCTCAATCGTCCTGACCTACAAGTCAACTATACCCCAGTAAACTCGTCGAACCGCATTCCGCTTATCCAGAATGGTACGGTTGATCTTGAGTGCGGTAGCACTGCGAACAACGCGCAGCGCCAGGAGCAAGTTTCATTCAGCGTCGCGATCTTCATGGTGCAGCCAAGCTGGCTCGTGAAGACATCTGCAAATGTCGCTGGATCGAAAGACTTGGCCGGCAAGACAGTCGTCGTGACGCAAGGCTCCAACGCCGTCGGGTTTGCCCAGGGGTTGAATGCGAAGGACAACCTGAACATCAACCTTATCCAGGCAAAGGACCATGCCGAGTCTTTTCTTACACTCAATACCGGTCGCGCGATCGCGTTTTTAGAAGATGACATCCTTCTCGCTGGCCTGAGGGCCTCATCGGGCAATCCATCGGCGCTGACGATCGTGCCGGGCAGTTTCGGCAACATTCCCTACGGCCTAATGTTTGCCAAAGGCGACACCGACTTCAAGGCCCTTGTCGACGGCGTCCTGGCCGAACAGATGACCTCAGGGGCGTTTACGAAAGTCTACGACAAGTGGTTCACCCAGGACATTCCTCCACGCAATGAAAATCTCGAGTTTCCGATGGGCGAGGCGTTGAAGGCCCGTGTCGCGAATCCGAGCGACGCCCTTTGATGATCAATCGGACGGCCGCGATTTCGTCGCGGCCCCAGCTTCAGGAGTGAATCTATGTTTAACGCTCTCTTGCAGCCAGCGCCGGATGGTCAGTTGTACATTCAATGGCTCGTTTCGGGACTTGGATGGACGCTTCTACTGGCCTTTTGTGGCTGGTGGATCGCCTTCGTGCTCGGCGTGATCATTGGCGTCGGCCGAACGGTGCCGTCACAGGTCGTATCCTGTATGGCGCGGATTTACGTCGAGATATTCCGCAACATTCCGCTGCTCGTGCAAATGTTCCTCTGGTACTTCGTCATTCCCGAGTTACTGCCTCAACCGATCGGCGACGCGATGAAGCAGATGCCGCCACCGTGGGGAGCCTTCTGGCCAGCTCTGCTTTGCCTCAGCCTCTATACTTCGGCGCGAGTGGCAGAACAGGTGAGGGCTGGAATCGAGGCATTGCCGAATGGCCAGAAGGAAGCTTCGGCTGCGTTGGGTCTCACAACGGCCAAGACCTATCGATTTGTGATCGTGCCGCAAGCTCTCCGACTCATCATCCCCAGTCTAACCAGCGAGGTGATGGGAATCTATAAGAACACATCGGTGGCGTTGACCATTGGCCTTCTTGAACTCACCGCACAGGCGCGTGCGATCAGCGAGGCGACATTCCAGACCTTCACCGCATTTGGAGCGGCGACGGTCATTTACCTCGTTCTGGCGCTTTGTGCCTACCAGCTGATGAAAGTCATTGATCGGAGACTGACCATCCCAGGAATGAAAGCGCGATCGAAGCCACGCAGACGCTTTACTCTGTCGAGAGCCACGGGAGCCTCAGCATGAACACGATCGACTTCTCCGTTGTCCTGCCAGCGTTGCCATATCTATGGGCAGGCCTCAAATTCTCGCTTGCGCTCACGCTAATTGCGTTCGCAATCGGGATGGTGCTCGGGACCGGGCTCGCACTCGTTCAACACCTGGAGGTGCCTGTCGCGAGCCAATTTGCGCGAGGCTACATCACGTTGATGCGTTCCATTCCGCTCATCCTTGTTTTGTTCTGGTTCTTCTTCCTTGTGCCGATCCTCATCGGCATGTTGAATGGATCAGGGCGCCCGGTACCGATCGGCGCCACCTATACAGCATTCCTGACGTTCGGGATGTTCGAGGCCGCCTATTATTCGGAGATAATCCGGGTTGGCCTGCGTGCCTTGCCGAAGGGCCAGTATGAAGCAGCGCAAGCGCTTTCCGTATCAACAGGTAAGACATATCGGTTCATCATTCTTCCTCAGGTCATCCGGGCGGTCGCCCCGATCATTCTCAGCCAGACGATCATTCTCTTCCAAGACACATCTCTCGTCTATGTGCTTTCATTAACGGACCTGCTTGGCGCTGCGTCGAAACTTGGCCAAATCAATGGGCGCCTGGTCGAACTCTATCTGGCGGTTGCGGCTGCCTATCTCATGATTTGCTTGGGGGTATCGCAGGTGGTCGCGATCCTTCGATCGAGAACAGCCATCAAGACTCGGTGACCGGTCTCGTCCACGAACCGCGTTTCCATCTTTTTGCAAAGAGGATTTCATCATGAAATTGAACTCGCAGGCACAGACCGGGCTCTCCGGCGACAGGAACCAGATCATCAAAATCGAAAGGCTTGAAAAGCGCTACGGGCACTTTACTGCCTTAAATCTGATCAACCTAACCGTGCGTAGAGGAGAACGGATCGTCATTTGCGGTCCCTCGGGCTCGGGAAAGTCCACCCTGATCCGTTGCATCAATCGCATCGAGGAGCACGATGGCGGGCGCATCGTCGTCGACGGCGTTGAACTCGATGGGAAACTGAAAAACATCGATGCGATCCGACGGGAAGTCGGAATGGTATTTCAAAGCTTCAATCTCTTTCCGCATCTAACGATTCTAGAGAACTGCATGCTGGCACCGATCCAGGCCCGAGGTGTCGCCAAGTACGAGGCGCGCGAACGTGCCATGCATTTCCTGACAAAGGTGAGGATTCCGGACCAGGCAGACAAATACCCGGGCCAATTATCCGGTGGACAGCAGCAGCGCGTCGCGATCGCAAGGGCTTTATGTATGCAGCCGAAGATCATGCTGTTTGATGAGCCAACCTCCGCGCTTGACCCGGAGATGGTGAATGAGGTGCTGGATACAATGGTCGAACTCGCCGGCGAAGGCATGACGATGCTCTGCGTCACTCATGAGATGGGTTTCGCCAAAGAAGTCGCCGATCGAATCGTGTTCATGGATAAAGGCGAAGTCATCGAAGAGAGCGCACCTAAAGAGTTCTTCGCCCGGCCGAAAAGTGACCGCGCGCAGGACTTCCTCGGCAAAATCCTGCACTGACTGAGATCCGAGACGAACTCATCAAACATTTGAAGGAAGAACAAATGTCCGTCGTAGAAAGCTATCGTCTGGAAAGGGATCCTCTCGGAGAGGTTTGCGTTCCAAAGACTGCGTATTATGGCCCCCAAACCGCACGGGCTCTGCAGAATTTTTCGATTTCCGGCATTCCGATCTCACATTTCCCTCAACTCATCCGGGCGCTCGGAATGGTGAAAAAGGCGTGCGCGCGTGCCAACATGACGTTGGGAAATCTGCCGGCTGAGAAAGCGGGCTGGATCGAAGCCGCATGCGACGACGTTGTTGCCGGCAGACTTGACGCGGAGTTTCCTCTTGACGTGTTCCAAGGCGGTGCTGGCACCTCCACCAACATGAACGTCAACGAGGTGATAGCGAACCGGGCGCTGGATCTGCAGGGGCTTCCTTTGGGGCAATATTCTGACATCCATCCGAACAACGATGTCAACCTTGCCCAGTCCACCAATGATGTCTATCCAACGGCCATCCGGCTTGCGATTCTCTTCTCTTACGTCGATCTCAGCGACGAATTGACGAAACTGGCGGATGCCCTCGATGAGAAGGCAACCGAATTCCGCGATGTCCTCAAGCTCGGGCGCACACAGTTGCAAGATGCCGTTCCGATGACGCTCGGACAAGAATTTGCAGCGTTCGCAGCCACGCTGCGCGAGGATGTCGAGAGGCTCTCAGAACTCTCGCTGTTCCTCAAAGAGATCAATCTCGGCGGCACGGCGATCGGCACGGGCATCAACACGGATCGGCGTTATGCGGAGATCGCTATCACAGAACTGTCAGCCATATCCGGACTGTCTCTGAAGTCAGCGAGCAATCTTGTCGAGGCTTGCTGGGATACGGGGGCCTTTGTCCTATTTTCTGGAATGCTCAAGCGAACGGCGACGAAGCTGTCGAAAATTTGTAGCGATCTCCGTTTGCTCTCCAGCGGACCGCGGGGAGGCTTGAACGAGATTAACCTGCCGCCCTTGCAACCGGGATCCTCGATAATGCCCGGAAAGGTCAACCCGGTGATTCCGGAGGTAGTTAATCAGGTAGCATTCCAGATCATAGGTGCCGACTTGACAATAACAATGGCAGCAGAAGCGGGGCAGCTTCAATTGAACGTTATGGAGCCGGTGATCACCTATAACATTCTCCAGTCGCTTTCGTTGCTCAAAAATGCCGTTGTCGCTTTGAGGAGCAAATGCGTGACCGGGATATCCGCAAACGTGGACCAATGCCGTGCGCATCTCGAATCCAGCACTGCGGTTGCGACCGCACTCACGCCGATCATAGGTTATGAACGCGCGGCTGATTTGGCTAAACTGGTTCTACTCTCTGGCAGCACTATTCGAGAGGTTATGGCATCGCAGGCTGACATAACGGAGGACCTCGTACGCGTAGCAGCGGATCCAGCCGCACTGACAGCTCCCAGTGCACGGCACTCGTGAGCAGACTGAAGAAGGAGGCAGGTGCCCATCTAAGATAAAGACAACAGTGAGATAGCAGCGAAAAGGGGTTCTTGGCCGCCGTGGTGAAGGTCGGCTGTCCAAGCGGGCCTGTTAGTGGTGACAGCGCCCCGCGAACTAAAACGCAGTTCGTTGGAAACGATAATCATGACGTCGACCGCCAACGACGTAACGGTCGACGGAGATGTGGATGCTACGATTCGATTTCCGCCCTACTGGCTTGGGCATAGCAAGAGCCGCCACCAAGACGATGACGCAAAACAGGATCATATAGTAGCCGATATAGTGTGGCGTTCCAGACTTGATGAACCAGGTGGTGATCAGTGGCGATGTCGATCCGAACACTGCCCCGGCAAGTGCACAAGGAACACCAATTCCGCTCGTCCTAACTTCCGCCGGGAACAGATCGCAACTTATCGGTGATATGACTCTCGCGGCCTTGGGAATGCTTCTTACAACTCCAGAGCGCGCCCTTGCATGCCCTCAGGGCCGTCGGTTCTATTGCGAATAGGCCACAAGTGGTTCGTAGTCGATCTCCTGAAAGGAAGACACGCCTGTCTCCCAATAGTCGCGAACGAAGGCCTTATGCCGAGGGTCGGAATTGTATTCCGCGTAGCCGGCCTCATTCTCGAACTCCATTGAGAACCCGAACATGAAGCCACATTTTGGGCTGATTTGGCGAAGTCGCTCAAAACTCCGCACAGAGGGAATGTCGGCCAGCACTATCGCTTGCTGCAGGAATTCAGCCTCTTCCGCCGATTCAAACGCATGCCTGAGACTGAATACGATTGTATGTCTGATCAATTTAATGCTCCTGGAAGTTCCCGAGTTCGTCCTGTTCGATTTCATAGTGAAGGCCTGCAGTCCGTCGCCAAGCGTCAAGCACCCCCATGTTGCCCAAGGAATCCTCCCAGCTCATCCCCGGCGCGTTGAATTCCAAATTCCCCGCATGGATTGAGCGGGCAACATCATCGATCTCGAACGTATAGAGCCAACGTTCGTCCCTCACTTCAATGTTGGAAACCATGTCTGCCTGCGTAAGCGTGATCGTCCCCACTCCCCCGTTCCGCCCTGAGGCATACCAGAAGTCCCTAACGGCAATTGTCCCGGCCGATCCAAAGACAAAAAGCGTGTTGTCCAGCTGTGCCATCATCGAGCAAGACAGTTCGCCGATGATGCCGTTTGAAAACTTCAGCGTGGCCGAAGACCAAAGATCAACATCACCCTCGATATGGGCGGCGCCGCTGACCAATTCAGGATCGAGGAACGGCAGGCTTTCTGCGGCCCCTGCCAGGAGGCGAACAATAGACGCGGGATAGCCGCCAAGATCGAGAATGGCACCGCCTGCAAGGCTAGGCTCAAACAGGCGATGCCCGCTCAGAATTCGTCCCGCGTTGAACCCGAAGTTTGATCGAATGATTCGGGGCGTACCAATTGCACCGTCCCTAACTAGCTCCATTAGCTTTCGAGTCTGCGGATGGGGTCTGTACATGAATGCCTCACCAGCAAACCGGTTCGCCTTTTTGGCCTCCTCATAAACCCGCTTTGCACCCGCCTGGGTCATCGCAACAGGCTTTTCGACGAGGACATGCTTACCCGCCCTCAGACCTTTTATTGCCCACTCTACGTGATTGACATGCGGTGTTGCGATGTAAACAACGTCCACATCGGTGCTGTTCAGCAGATTTTCGTATCCATCAACAATACGGGCACCTGCAAAATCCTCGGCCAGACTAGCGCGGGCAGGATTGCGTGTACCAACGGCGGTCAGCATACCTGTATCCGATTTTCGGAGCGCCGCAGCAAAAGTCTTTGCGATCTCGCCGGGGCCGACGATGCCCCAGCGTAGCTTGGCTTTGTTCATAGGTCCTCTCGCTTACTGGCTTAGTTTGAGATCGTTGAAGTCTTGGCCGAGCAATTCGGCGATGCATTCGACAGCAAGATTGTGGTCGTCGATATTCGGCAGTCCGGAGACGGTCACTGCACCGATGATGCCGATATCGGAAACCGCAATTGGAATGCTTCCTCCGCCCAAACCAAAATTGACGAGATCCATTCCGAATGCTTCGAGCGAGATGCCATGCTCCTTAAACATCACGTCGGTCAGGTAGCTGCTTTGCCCCATCCGTAAAGTAAGATTGCGCTTGCGCCTAACCCAATCGGCCAGATTGTTGTGAGCCTTTGGAGATGCGGCAGCAAATCGCACCCCGCCATTTACAAAAACCTCCATGAACAGAGGCAAGTGTCGCTCGATCGCCTTCGTATAAAGCGACTGACCAAGACACCAGGCATCCTCGTATTTAAAGCCGGGCAGAATGAGTGACTGCTCCTGCTCTTTTATGGCTTCCATCAGTTCTTTGTAATCCAATACCTTTTCCTCGTTCCTGAAATCGATCCCAAGGCAAGCAAGCGGAATCGAGACTACAATTTCTGGTGTATTTTCTTCGGAGGTCCATACGCTCCCGTTGCGCAGCTCTTCAACAAAGCAAATGACGGCCTCATAGGATTCTGGCAGCTCGAGCACCCTCCTCTGAGGGCCTGCTTGCCTTAATCTCTCGCTCAAGGCCCAACAGAGTGGAACCTGTTCAAGTTTCTGCAGTGAACCTACTACGTGCGGCACGGGAGATGAACCCGCAGATTGGTCCGATCATTGCGGAGATTTGAGTCCGCAATAATCATTTGCCTATGTGGAGATTTGAACTGATGAAGTCGATGAACGCCCGCGTGCGTGGAGGCGGATTGCGGCCGGCACTCCAAAGGAGGTGGATCTGGTTTCGGAACGTTGCAAAATCATTCATCACGAGTTTCAAGACGTTATTGTCAACGAGCCGCCGCACTGAAAAGTCAGGCAGATAGGCGAGTCCAACACCAGAGGCTGCAAATGCAATGCGCCCTTCAATGCTGTTGCACACGGTTCTTACAACCGGATGATGTGGCCGAAGACTTCCCTGCACCTCTAAGAGCCAGGGCTGGATGCGGCCGGTGGCGGGTGAGCGGAAACCTATGCAGGTGTGCTGCTCCAGATCCTCTGGCAAGGCTGGTTCACCAAATTCACTCAAGTACGATGGCGCGGCCACAACGACCATTCGAAACGATCCCAGCCGCCTGCTCATCAGGTAGCTATTCCCGATGTCGCCACTGCGCAGCGCAACGTCGAAGCCCTCCTCTATGAGTTCCACTTTTCGATCTGCGAAATGCACATCGACCTCAACCTTTGGGTGGGCCAGTTGGAACTCCGCAAGGGTGGTCGAAAAAGGGTCACCAAACATCGGCAAACTGACCTTAAGCCGGCCGATCGGTTCCTCTGTGGACTGACGAATTTCCTCTTCGGCCAACTCGAATTCTGCGAGAATTCGACGACACCGTCCAAGGAACACCTCACCTTCTGGTGTCAACGTGAGGCTTCGCGTGCTTCGCAGGAAAAGCCGCGCGCCCAATCGATCCTCAAGCCGAGATATTGCCTTTCCAACGGCTGAAGACGAAACACCCAACTGCCTCCCTGCCGTCACAAAACTGCCGCTGTCGACCACCTGAATGAACGTTGCAAGCGCGCGCACTTTCTCCATTCTCTCTTGCCTTCGATTTGACTAACAGGGGATGACGATATCTAGAACCACGGGTACGAGGCCTAAGTCCACGAACGGGCTTCAGGTGGCCTGGATTGCGATAACACGAATTCGCAACCAGTGGGAGACACTCAGCCCTCTGGCTCAAGGGGGCGCGAGCAGACGGCTGCATGGCGGGGATCCGGCAGAGAGTTGCGGGGAAGGGGCTATCGACGAGTGAAGTTCGCTCCGAATTCGAGCAAACCTCATAGCTTATCGGTTTGTCCAGACGCCCACGAGCGCCGCCCGGGGCGAGACGAGCTCTCGCGGACGACGAGTTCACCCGGAAGGAGCGTCAAGGTCGGAGGCGGCAAGGGGCCATCCGTCTCCATGAGCGCGATCAGTCGTTCTACAGCTGCCTTTGCCAGCGTCCCACCGTCGTTGCGGACGCTGGTCAGAGTAGTATTGGAGAACTCCCCATATTCGATGTTGTCATAACCCACGATGGACAATTGTTCGGGAACGGACACTCCTTTGACTTTCGCCCACCGCATAGCCCCAAGCGCAAACATGTCGGACGCTGCAAAAAGGGCTGTAAGTCCGAGATCCCGCTCGGCCAATATGGCCATACCGTCATATCCGGCTGCCATGCTGAAGCCAACGGGTTCATAGATTTGTCGTTCATCGAGAGGAAGGCCATGCACCCGGTGCGCATGCCGGAAACCTTCGATTTTCAGAGGCTTATCCTTGGTTGGCCCGAGCGCGCCGATCCGTTTGTGGCCAAGCGCTATCAGGTGTGTCGTGGCGTCGTAAGAAGCCTGAAACTCATCGACACCAACGGCATCGAGACCAGTGTCCCGGGCGCCGACCAGCATGACGACCGGAAAATTTCGTTCTCTTAAGCGGTGCAAATGGCTTAGGTTGGTATGGTCCACCGGATAGATCAGCAGCCCATCGACCATGTGCCGTCGGAACATCTCGATCGCGGCGGCTTCCTGTTCCGGTGTGCTGCTTGTCGCAAAGAGCACGCTGTAGCCGCGATCCGACATTTCCCGCTGTAAGGCCGTAGCGACCGCTGTCGGCTGCGGATTGGTCAGATACTCGACCAACATACCCACGGTATTGCTGCGTTTCAGGACGAGCGCCTTGGCCGTGTTGTTCGGTACATAGTCCAGCGCTTCTGCAGCCTTGATGATCGTGTCTCGGGCCGCCTGCGATATCCGCGTACTGCCCCGTAAAGCCAGAGATACCGTGTTGGTGCCGTATCCGGTCTTCGCAGCGATATCCGCCAAAGTCGATTTCCGCTGCCGCGTCAATGCGTTCTCCATACAGTCAGTGCCTCAGTTGTGCATACAGCACAATAAACCACTTGCAAAGCGAATGTAGTAACGCTACCACACTAAATAGACGCATCCTTACTACAAATTTCTGACCTACGAATGGTGTGCCATTGAGGAGTGGGGCGCTAGGGAAAGAGAAAGAAGGTTGCCGTCAATTGGCCTGACCGCCGTCGCCAGGAGGCAGATCGCGGAAGTCTTGCAACCCTGGAGGAGGAAACTGGAATGCTTCACGGTAAGATGGCTGCTCTTGGCGGTCTAGTCGCGCTGTTGCTGACGACGTCGGCGCAGGCGCAGGACCTGAGTGTCGAGGTTTATACCAATTGGGTGTCGGGCGGTGAGTCGGTCGCCCTGAACGCCATAGCATCAGCCTTCGAGGCCAAGGGTGGGACTTGGATCGATGATGCGGTCCCAGGCGATTCGATTGCTCCGGCAGTGACACGCATTGTTGCGGGGGATCCGATGGGGGCGGCGAAGTTCGCCACGGGCAGCGATCTGGACGAACTCTACAAAGCGGGCCTTCTCTCTGACATCGATTCCGTCGCTACAGAACAGAAATGGAAGGAGCGGCTCCCTGATTTCGTTTGGAACGCCATCACCCGTGATGGTCATGTCTATGCTGCGCCGGTCAACGCACAGTCTGAAGTCTGGTTGTGGTATTCGAAGGCCGTGTTCAAGAAAGTAGGCATTGAAGAGCCCAAGACCTACGACGAGCTTTTCGCCGCAATGGACAAGATCAAGGCGGCGGGCGTGATTCCTCTGGCCGTTGGCGGCCAGGACTGGCAGCTGGCGATCCTCTTCAACAAGGTTCTGGCCGGTGTGGCCCCGGATGTCTATCGGCAGATACAGACGGACGATTACGAGGCGGCCATCAAGTCGGACGGGTTCAAGAAGGCAGCGGAAATTTTCGGGCGGCTGAGAAACTATGACGACGAGGGCAGCCCCGGGCGTCAGTGGAACGTCGCGGTCAACATGGTCGCAACCGGTCAGGCCGCCATGATGGTGATGGGCGATTGGGCCAAGGGCGAATTCTCGGCGGCCGGGCAGAAGCCGGGTGTGGACTATGGCTGCATGCTGGGACCACAGAGCGATGCGGTGATCCTGTCCGGCGACGCATTTATCTTCCCGAAGAAGGAGTCACAGCGGCCCGGCCAGATCCTCCTGGCTTCGGTCATGCTCGATCAGGCGACCCAGGTGGCTTTCAACACTGTGAAGGGCTCGATGCCGAGCATCCTCGACGCCGACGTGAGTCACATGGACGAGTGCACTCAAAAGGCCATGGCCGTACTCCAGGACCCAGCCAAGCGCCTTCCTGCCCATTCCTACATTCTGTCTGCCGACCGCCGCAAGGGCATGCTGAACGTCATCGCACAATACTGGAGCGACGAAGGCGCGGCGCCAAAAAGTTTGGTCGACGCGATGCTCAAAACGTTCCAGTCCACGAACTAGGCTCTGGTTCACGCCGGCGGGTTTCTCCCGACCCGCCAGTAGCCCGTCTCGCCCCATTCGCAAGGAGCTTAACCAGCTATGCTCCAATGGAAACACGCCATGGCCCTGCCTGTATCGCTACGCAGACTACCTGCCGTCGTTGCCATGACCCCGACAATCTTTTTTGTCGTCGTCGTGCTTTGCTTCGGCCTCTTGTGGACGGTCTGGACGTCTTTTACGTCCTCCAAACTGCTTCCGAGCAATGATTTCGTCGGTCTTGAGCAATATATCAGATTATTCGGGTCCGACCTCTGGCAGGTGGCGGTCGTCAATGTCGCGGTCTTCGGCCTTCTGTTCATCGGCGGATGTCTGGCGCTTGGCTATGTGCTTGCGGTCCTCCTGGACCAAAATATTCGGTTCGAAGACGGTTTCCGCACGATCTTCCTGATGTCGGCCTCGCTGAGCTTCGTGGTGACGGGGATCGTCTGGCAGTGGCTGTTCGATCCGACATATGGAATTCAGGCGGCCGTTCGGAATTGGGGCTTTTCCGACTTCAAGTTTGACTGGCTGGCACGCAAGGAGACCGCCATCTACGCGCTGGTCGGTGCTGGCGTGTGGCAGGCGACCGGTCTTGGAATGATCATTATGCTCGCCGGGCTGCGGGGCGTCGACCAGGACATCTGGAATGCAACGCGTGTTGACGGCGTCGCCAGATGGCGGGTCTATATTTATGTCATTCCCGCAATGATCCGCCCGATGATCGCGACTGCGGCTGTGCTCCTGTCGCTGACCGCGATCAAGATCTACGACCTCGTCGTCGTCATGACGGGAGGCGGGCCGGGCATTTCGACCGAAGTTCCGGCCAAATACGTCATGGACATGCTTTTCCAGCGATCCAACCTCGGCCAGGCGACGGCAGCCGCAATCATCATGCTGCTGGCCATCTCGCTCTTGGTAGGCCTGCCATGGATCATCATCCGACTGCGCCAATTGCGCTCGGCAGGGGGAGAGCAAGAATGAACCGCGCCGTTACTCCAGAGGGACCCAAGCCCCGGACAATCTCCGCGTCCCGCATCGCCATCTATGTCTTCCTCGGTGTGTCGGCGGGGTTCTTCCTCTTGCCCGTCTATGTGATGATCATCACGTCGCTGAAGCCGATGGCAGAGATCCGGACCGGCAATCTTTTTGCCTTTCCAAAGGAACTCACATTCGATGCCTGGGCCAAGGCTTGGTCGAGTGCTTGCACTGGGCGGGTTTGCAAAGGGATCAGTCCGGGCATGCTCAATTCTTTCAAGATCGCCATTCCAGGCACACTCTTTCCAGTGATCCTCGGAGCCATCAATGGCTATGCCTTGTCCTTTTGGCGGTTTCGCGGGGCAAATCTCGTGTTCACGTTGCTGTTGGTGAGCACCTTCGTACCGATCCAGGTCTTCATCTTCCCGCTGGTCCGCATGATGACGTCAACCGGCCTCTTCGGCACCTTGCCCGGGATTATCCTGATCCACACGGGGTTCACGCTTCCGATCACCACACTTCTCTTTCGCAACTTCTATGCTGCGGTTCCTGAAGAGATGTTCAGCGCGGCGCGCATCGACGGCGGTGGGTTCTGGTCGATCTTCGCCTATGTCCTGCTGCCCATTTCCACACCGATCGTGATCGTGGCAGTCATCCTGCAATTTACCGGCTCTTGGAACGACTACCTCTTCAGCCTGATCTTCGCGGGGCGACCGAACCAACCCATCACGGTGCTGCTCACCTCGATCGTCACCAGCCAATACGGCGAGAAGGAATACAACGTGAATATGGCTGCCACGATGCTCGCTGCCATGGTGCCACTCTTGGTCTATTTCGCCTCGGGCCGATGGTTCGTCCGTGGAATTTCCGATGGCGCGTTGAAGGGATAAGACATGGACAATATTTTGAAAGAGGGAAAGGCCAAGGGCGTCTCTGTCCGCAAGGTGCGCGTCTCATACGGGGCGGTTCACGTGATCCGCGAGCTGGACTTCGAGATCGCCCCGGGAGAATTCATCGTTCTTCTCGGGGCCTCGGGCTGCGGCAAGTCCACGCTACTCAGCGTCATCGCAGGGCTTCGGGACGTCTCTGGCGGCCAGATCTGGATCGGCGACGAAAACGTCACCTGGCATGAACCCAAGGATCGCGATATCGGCATGGTGTTCCAATCCTACGCGCTTTATCCGCAAATGACGGTGCGGGGAAACCTGTCTTTCGGTCTGCGCATGACCGGGGCCGACAAGGCAGTGATCGACAGGCGGGTGACCGAGGCGGCGGAGATCCTGCAACTGACAGCACTTCTCGAGCGCAAGCCGCGCCAGCTTTCAGGCGGCCAGCGGCAGCGGGTCGCGATCGGACGGGCGTTGGTGCGGCATGCCGGCGTCTTCCTCTTTGACGAACCCCTGTCCAATCTCGACGCAAAGCTCCGGACCGAGTTGCGCGGAGAATTGAAGCGGCTCCACAAGCAATTGGGCACGACGATGATTTTCGTAACCCACGACCAGATCGAGGCGCTGACCCTTGCCGATCGCATCGCCGTGATGGAAGGCGGCGTGATCCGTCAGATCGGAACGCCGAAGGAGATCTACCGTCACCCGCAAAACCGCTTCGTGGCAGGCTTCATCGGTTCGCCCAGCATGAACTTCTTCGATGGCGAAGTGCAGGTGCGGGGCGCGGAGGCGACGTTCGTCGGACGCGGGTTTGAACTGTCCCTGACCGGCTACAAGTTTGCCACCGCGACTCCCATACCCGGCAAGGCTACCCTTGGACTACGGCCCGAGCATGTCGGAACGCGCCTTACCGGCCAGTCACTCTTTCATGCGTCCAGCCCCATCGTCTCGGCCGAACCTATGGGCGCGGAGACGCTCCTCTGGGGGCGTCTTGGCCAAGATCCCCTTTCGATCCGGGTCGATACGCTTCAGGGCTTCGACGAGGCCTCCCATATCACATTTGAAATCGATCCAGCTCTGGTTTCGCTCTTCGACGCACAAAGCGGGCAGCGGCTCTGAGCACCTGCGGTTCACTTCACCCTCCACCCGAAAGGACATTGCCGATGACGTACGCGGATGAGAATGGTTTTACCCCAATTTTCGATGGCAATACGCTGAACGGCTGGTTCGCGACGCCGCGTACCTATGGCCAGATGTGGCCGGGCGGCCCGACCGTGCAAGAAGCTCATCCGGATGCCTTCCCAGCCGACTACAACGAGCAGGCTGCCCTGCATCCCGCGGTCTGGACAGTGGAGGATGGAGCGATTGTCGGCCGGCAGGACAGGCCCGGCAGCGGCTGGGGCGGCTATCTGGTCACCGAGAAGACCTATGGCGATTTCGAACTGATCTTCGAGGCCAAGCCGGACTGGCCCGCCGACACCGGGATCATGCTGCGCAAGAAGCCTGACACCTTTCACGGCTTCCAGGTCCTGCTTGACCACCGACAATCCGGCTCGATCGGTGGCTTTTATGGCAATGGCATCAGCGGCTTTCACGCCGTGCCTTTCGCCCTGGATGTGGTGCTCGACGCCGATGGAAAACCCATCGGCCTCTGCCAGGACGATCCGAAAACCTCGATCGAACCCTTCACCCAGGCCAAGCGCGATTTGCTGACCGAGTCTTGTTCCGTCGAGGACTTTCTGTCCGCCTGGAAATTCGACGATTGGAACGCCTTTCGCGTTCGGATCGCCGGGCCTAAGCCCAAGGCTTCAGTGTGGATCAATGGATTGCTGATTGCGTCCATCGACCTCGCCACGATGAAGTTTCCGAACTACGACGCCGATGCGGTGACCGATTTCCTTGGGCCTAAGGGACATATCGCTTTCGAGGTTCATGACAACGACAAGAGGCTGGGCGAGGGGCGCTGGGGCCGCACAGCCGCTTGCCGCTGGCGCAATATCCGCATCAAGGAGCTTTGAGCAATGCCAGAGACCGCCGACATCGGCTGGGGCATCATCGGCCCCGGGTGGATTGCCCAACTGTTTGCCGAGGATCTCGCCCGCACCACCGGTGCGCGCTGCGTCGCGGTTGCTTCCCGCGATCTTGTTAGGGCCAAAGCCTTTGCCGATCGCCATGACATCGCGACGGCCTATGGCGATTACGCCGCGCTCACAGCCGATCCACGGGTTGACATCGTCTATATCGCGACGCCGCACAGCCATCATCATGCCCACGCCCGGATGGTGCTGGAAAGCGGCAAGCCGGTGCTCGTCGAAAAGCCCTTTGCGATGAACGCATCGCAGGCAGCCGATATCATCCAGCTGGCCCGGACGCGGGGTCTCTTCGTCATGGACGCCATGTGGACGCTTTGCAACCCGCTGTTTCGCAGGCTGGCAGGTGTCATCGCGGCAGGGGACATCGGAATGCCGCGTGCCTTTGCGGCCTCGATCGGACCAATGGGCGCGACCAGGGGGCATCGGATCGAGGATCCGGATCTGGGTGGCAGCTTTACATTGGAATGCATGGTCTACCCGATGAACATCCTCGCCGGACTTGCCCCGAACCTCATGACGGGTGCGCGGGTCGCCGCCTCGGCCCTGCTTACCGAGCGCGGCGTCGACAGCGGCTCGATGATACAGCTGAAGAACGACGATGGTTATGCCACGATGTCGGGCGGCTTCGTTCTGGGCGCCAAAGGTGGCGGTTCGTCCAGCTTCCAGCTGATCGGGGACGAGGGCTGGCTTGCGGTCACCGACAATCTCTTCAATCCCGGGCGAGCACTGATCAGCGCCCGGGGCCGCGAGCTGGAGGAGGTTAACGAACCTTCCAACGCTGAACGCTATCGCTGGGAAATCGAAGAGGCCGGGCGCTGCCTGCGGGAAGGCTGCGGTGAAAGTGCTCTGGTGTCGCATGAGTTGACGCTCAGCGTAATGCGGTTGTTGGATCAGGCCGTGATCCAGATCAGAGGAGGGCTCCTGCCATGAAGATTCCACCCCGCGAACTGGCCGCAGGCCAGCGCTGCCAAGTCTGGATTCATGACACGGCCAGCGGTGAGAACCGCATGATCCTGGAGACCACGGACCTCCTGCTGGAAGCGCCGAACTGGACCCTTCAGGATGATGCGCTGATCCTGAACGGGAAAGGGCTGCTTTGGCGATTGCCACTCGAAAATCCGCGCCTGCAGACGATCAATTTGCAAGGGGTGCCGCCCTTGAACAACGATCATGTGCTGGATCCCGACGGAGAGCATATCTTTGTTTCGGCCTATGACGACTGGCAGCTTTACCGGGCGCCGATATCGGGCGGGAAGGCCGTCCAGATCTCCGGCAAGGAGGGCCCCATCGACCTCTTGCACTTCCTGCATGGCGTATCGCCTGACGGGCGGCAGCTCTCCTTTGTCGGCGTCCAGGCGCGGATCACTGAGGACAGCTTTGCGTTTCTCTCAGCAGAGATCTGTACCGTCGGTTCGGACGGAACCGGATTTCGCCAGATCACCTCGGGCGGAGCACCCGCTGACGGGCCGGAATATAGTCCAGACGGCGCCTGGATCTATTTCAACACCGAAGCCTTTTCGGGCCATGCTCAGATCGCACGCATGAGGCCGGATGGATCCGAGATCGAAAGGCTGACCCATGCCTCGACCGTCGACTGGTTCCCGCACCTGTCTCCTGATGGCAAGCTTGCAGCCTATTTGGCCTATCCACCTGGAACCAAGGGACATCCGGCCGATCTTTGGGTCGAGCTGAAATTGATGCGCGATGGCGATTGGTCCGCCGCTGCCACGGTGGCACGGATCTTCGGAGGTCAAGGCACAATCAACGTCAACAGCTGGTCGCCCGACAGCCGCCGGTTTGCTTTCGTGGCCTATCCAATGGATTGAACCAATGTAGGACCGTGCGTCTTGGTCAGCATGGCCCGGCCTTCTCGAACAATAAGCTGGAAGACACCCACGATGAACCACACGCTCGATACGCTTGCCGAAGAACTGAAGGACCTGCAACTTGCGACGTTTGACTATGATTTTGCCTGGAAACTCGGCTGCATCATGCAGGCGCACGCGACCGCTCGGTCACTGCCGGCAGCAATTACCGTAGCACACGGGACCGATGTGGTGTTCGCCCTACTAATGCCCGGCGCTACCCCGGACAATACGGACTGGGCCGCTCGAAAGCGATCCGTTGCCCATCGATTTCATCGCAGCTCCCTGGCGATGCGACTGGAAGCTGAACAAGGAGGATTTGATTTCAACAGTCGTTTTCGACTGCCGGAATCTGACTTCGTGGCCAGCGGGGGCGGGTTTCCCCTAATATTGCGGGGTGGCACGCTGATTGGAACGGTGGGCGTCAGTGGGCTTCCCGACTTGGAAGATCATCTACTCGTAACAAATGCCCTGCGGGAGCTGTTGACCGTGGATCGATGAGGACATTAGGGAGTCGCCAACGCAAACTGGGACCTGATCCTCATCATCGGCGCGCGAAAGAACACCAAAGCTTCAAAACAATTCAACGGAGAAGACAATTGGCCAAAACGATACGATGGGGAATATTGGCGACTGGCTGGATAGCCGATCTGTTCGTCAAAGATCTGATCCAGACAGGTCATTCGGTGGCGGCGGTAGGATCCCGCGCACAGGAGAGTGCGGATCGCTTTGCAAAGATCTACGGAATCGTAAGGGCGCATGGCAGCTATCAGGCGTTGGTGGAGGACCCCCACGTCGACATCATCTACATTGCGACCCCGCATCCCCAGCATGTCTCTGCAGCGAAACTTGCGCTCAACGCCGGCAAGCACATTCTTGTCGAGAAGCCTTTCACTCTCAATGCCAAGGAAGCCGCCGAGATTGTGGACTTGGCCCGCGCTAAGGGCTTGGTCGTACTCGAGGCCATGTGGACACGTTTTCTTCCGCACATGCGCCGCATCCGTGAGCTCATCGCCGACGGCATGATCGGGGAAGTCCGTTCCATCACCGCTGATCATCGCCAGAAGCTTCCCGATGATCCGAAGCATCGTCTGAACGCGCTGCAACTGGGTGGTGGCGCCTTGCTGGACTTAGGCATCTATCCCGTATCGTTCGCCTGGGACATTCTGGGCAAGCCTGCGTCGATTAAAGCGATGGCGACGTTCCAGGACACAGGTGTGGACAGGCAGATCGCGATGCTCTTTCAATATGCATCAGGTGCAATCGTCACTACCTTGTCGTCAAGCGACAGTTCGGGGCCAAATCGGGCAAGTATCGTTGGGACGAAAGGGCGGATCGAGATCGACCGGGTTTGGTATTCGCCGACCACATTCCGCGTGCATGACAATGAAAACAATATTCTTGAGACCTTCGATGGTTCAGTTGAAGGCCGCGGCATGCAGTTCCAAGCCGAAGAAGCTGAGCGCTTAGTCCGCAACGGGCTGATCGAAAGCGAAATCATGCCACCGTCCCAATCTGTCGATATTATGGCCACGTTGGACGAGGTGCGCGCGCAGATTGGATTGAAATATCCTAGTGAACGCTAAACGCCCACTGAGCTTGCTCGTCAGAGCCCGTCGAAGCGGCGGTATCAGAACGACAAGGGACGCAATATATGAAGTTCGCGTTCATTGCGGAGGAAATACGGCCGAGTTTTGTGGATGGGTCGACGCAGCCCGAGCGCGATCCGATGCGATGATCTGCAACCTCGCGCGCTACCTGAGCTAGATCACCGGTGGCATCGACGGGGATGCTTGCTATGCGACGGATTCTGCCCGCAGACTGCTACGCCGCGCCACGAGACGGGGATGCACTAGAAAATGCTCGCACTTCGACCGTCCTTCAATTCGCTCAATTAACAGGCGCGCGGCCTGTAAACCGAGCTGCTCACCGGATTGGTCTACACTTGTGAGACTGTTCTGGTGAAAATCGCAGTAGATCGTATTGTCGTGGCCAACCACTGCGATGTCGTCGGGTATGTTTAGTCCACTAGCCTGGGCAACGCTGATGACCTCGAGAGCGACAAAGTCGGTCCAGCAGAAAATCGCATCAGGTCGATCTTGTCGAGAGATTAGGGCCTTTGCCGCCACCTGTATTTCGCGGAGCGATTGCGAGACTCTTACAACTTTGATCGCGCCTTCCAGACCCGCTCCCTCCATTTCGCTTCTATAGCCGGCTTCACGTCGCTCGATGACCGTGCCGTTCTCTGTGTCCAGGCTCAGCATCACGATCTTACGATAGCCCTGCTCGACAAGGTGGCGCACGACCAGCCGCCCGCTTATTTCGTCGTCGTTGTTAACCGTGTCGACACTTTTGGTATCAGGTAGGTGATGGCCTATAACTGCGGTCGGTTTTTTCTGACCAACTGCGGACAGCGCCTTCGAGGTTGCTGTGGTTCCGACAAGAATCAGTCCATCCATCTGCATGTCAATCATCGACTGCACAAGCGACGGCTCTGTTGAATGGCGCGCGATACCCTGGACCGACTCGTACTGCGTGCGCTCCAGAGCCGAACTGATCCCTGCCAGGATGTCCGCGAAAAACGGATTGCGCATATCCGGGAAGATTACACCGACAACGAAAGTACGGCCACGCATCGCACGCGCCGCTGTATTCGGCGTGTAACCCAGCTTCTTGATTGAGATGTTCACCTTTTCGCGGAGTGCATCGCTGACGCCGTAGGCGTTTCGTAGCACTTTCGATACCGCGGCAAAGGACACCTTTGCGTCCTTTGCGACGTCAAGGATCGTGACGCGTTTCTGTCTCGATTGTCTGGCCACTTACCGCTCCATCACAAGTCTCATATTGGAGATAGCATCTCGAACGGCGCGCGCAAAATGAATCTAGTTGCAAAAGGCCTTCGAATGTACAACATTGCACGTGCAATGTTGTACATTCGAAGGCGGAGGACAGTCGTGGATCAATACGTGCATCGCAAAACCGGAGAGGAACCCCCGATATCCAGCGCATGGGAGGCACAGATGATCCGGCCGCTATCGGACAAGGGTGTGGGCACGCCGGGGTCATTTGTCGGTCGTCGATTTCAAATTGCAGAATTGTCCGGACTAGAGACGTTACGCATCTCAGCGCTGGGACTGTACCGTGCGTTTATCAATGGCCGCAGGGTAGGCGACGACCAACTGACGCCAGGTTGGACGGCTTATGATCGCCGCCTGTCCTATCAGGTATACGACGTCGCCGATCTGTTAGTGGAGGGCGAAAACGCAATCGAGGTCTGGCTCGCGGACGGCTGGCTTCGATCGCCGCTGATGTGGACGGGCTTCGGTAAGGAGAACGTCTGGGGAGACCATATCGGTGCGATCGCAGAGCTGCGCGATCGTCCAGGCGGTGGCCTGATCGTCGCGACGGACGAAGCCTGGAGGAGTGGCGAAATACCGGTGCGCAAATCGGGCATTTATTTCGGGGAAGTGTATGATGCGCGTGTAGTCCTCGAGATGACGCACGGCGTTGCCGCACTGCCGTTCGATCATTCGACACTGGTCGCCCATGAATGCGGACCTGTTCGCGAACTTGATGCGCTTGTTCCGGTTAAGTCGTGGGAGGATGCCGAAGGCCGGACCATCTTCGATTTTGGGCAGAACGTCGGGGGCTATGTCGCTCTAACCCTGAAAGGCGAGAAAGGCTCCTCGATCATTGTCGAGCATGCCGAAATTCTCGACCAGCAGGGACAGTTTTACAACGTCAACTATCGAAGTGCCGAAGCCAAGCTCGAATACATTCTCGCCGGGGATAGCGAGGAACGCTACCGCCCTCTCTTCACGTTTCAGGGTTTCCGATATGCCCGCGTGACGATCAATGGGTCGGCAGAACTTGCCGCGATCGTCTCGGTGCCGATTACGTCGGTTCCTGAGCCGCGGGCGACTTTCACGTCCTCTAACCCGCTCGTGAACCGTCTTGTCGAGAACACGATCTGGTCCCAGCGGGCAAATTTCATCGAAGTTCCGACTGATTGCCCGCAACGTGACGAGCGACTGGGATGGACGGGCGACGCGCAGGTTTTTGCCGCGACGGCCTGTTACCTTGCGGACAGCAGCGGAATCCTGACGAAATTCGTGCGCGATATGATGGTCGACCAAGGGGAGGACGGCTCGATCGCCCATGTGTCGCCGAACCCGCTGCGTCTGAAGCCGTCGCCAGAATTCAACAACTGGGCCGGCTCGACTGGTTGGGGCGACGCAATCAGCGTCATTCCATGGGCAGTCTACCTGCATTACGGCGACACGGCGATCCTTGAAGAGGCTTTTGCGGCCATGACGCGGTGGAATGACTTCGTCTGGTCGATCAGCAATGGGCCGATCGTTCGCCCGCCCGCAAAATGGGATGGTCGCGGTTTCACCTTCGGAGATTGGCTGCAGCCCCAGAACGACTGGTTGAAGGCCGTGCCGACGATGGGCGACGATGCGGCGGCCACAATCTACCTCTACATTTCCTGCATACAAATCTTGGAGATCGCCCGCCATATTGGCAAATCAGCGGCTGTCGAAAAATTTGATCAGCGGGCGATGGCGGTCAGGGCCGCGTTCCAGCAGGAATTCATCACTCCGACCGGTCGCCTGCTCTATGATGACCAGAGTTCCTACGCCCTGGCATTCCTCCACGATTTGATCCCCGAAGAGCATGACGAAGCGGCGAAACGCTATTTCAAGGCGACGATCGACCGTTCGCACGGTCGCATCGGTACGGGCTTCATCGGCACGCCTGCCTTGTTGCCTGCTCTCGTCAAGATCGGCGAACCGGACCTGGCGGCACGCGTCTTCCTGCAGGAGGAGGTGCCGGGCTGGCTTGCCCAGGTGAAGCGTGGAGCGACCACAATCTGGGAGCGATGGGACGGCATCAAAGCCGATGGATCGATCTTCGAGCCTGCCATGAACTCCTACAATCACTATGCCTATGGCGCCGTGTGCCAATGGCTATTCGAAGCTGTCGCCGGCTTCCGGCCCGACGCGGATGCGCCCGGCTTCAGGCACATCATTTTCGAACCGACGATTATTCCGTCGCTCTCGCCCGTCACGGCATCGCACGACGCGCGCATCGGTCGGATCGAGGCGGCGTGGACCGTCACGGGCGATGTCGTCGAATACGTCGTCACTGTTCCTGAGCGATCGGAGGGTTCGCTCCTCCTGGCTGAAGAATATCGGGACATCGTAGTGGATGGTGCACGGCTTGAACCACAATCCGAAGGAAAGGCGCGCTGCCGGCTCGCGCCGGGAACGCACAGGATAACGTTCCGAAACAGTCGGAATAGCCACTGATCCGCGAGTGCGGATACCAAACTTGGGAGGAATTTCATGTCTAATACAATAGTGAAACGACGCGTCGGCTTTATCGCCGGCCTGCTCTGTGTGACCGCGCTTTTCGGTGTGGCACACGCCGATCAAACAACAATAACGTTCTTTACCGCCAACGATGCAGCAACCGTTGCCGTCTCGGAAGAGCTTGCCAAAGATTTCGAGGCGGCCAACCCGGATGTGCATGTCGAGGTTGAAGTCGGACCGGGCGGGACGGAGCGCGACAACCTGGTCAGATCTCGTCTCGCGACCCAGTCGATGAACGACGTCTTCCTCTACAATTCCGGTTCGCTGTACCGGGCACTCAACCCGGCGCAAACGCTGGTAGACCTCAGCAACGAGCCTTGGCAGGCCAATATCGTCCCGGAATTCAAGGAAGTGGTCACTGCTCCCGATGGCACTGTACGCGGTGCCCCGATCCAGACAGCGATGGGTGGTGGGATTTTCTACAACATCCCACTGTACAAGGAACTTGGCCTCTCCGTCCCGAAGAGCTGGGGCGAGTTCATGGCGAACAACGCCAAAATCAAGGCAGCAGGCAAAGTTCCTGTCGTGCAGACGTATCGCGATACCTGGACGAGCCAGCTCATGGTCCTCGGCGATAACTATAACGTCATGGCGGAGACGCCGGATTTCGCCTCTCAATATACGGCTGGCAAGGCCAAATTCGCATCGACTCCTTCGGCGCTCCGCAGCTTTCAGAAACTGGAAGAGCTGCATGCCGCTGGCTATCTCAACGAGGACTTTGGCGCGGCGACCCTCGAAGACGGGCTTCGCATGGTGGCAACCGGGGAGGGCGCGCACTATCCGATGCTGAGCTTTGCATTCGGATCGATCGCTAAAACGGATCCGGACAACCTCAACAATGTGGGTTTCTTTGCCATTCCCGGGGACGATCCTGGCAAAAATGGGCTCACCATCTGGCTTCCAAACGGTCTTTACATTCCCTCCGCCGGCCCGAATGTCGAGATTGCCAAGCGGTTTGTCGCGTTCGTGGCGAGCGTGAAGGGCTGCGAGTCGCAGAACAAGGCAGCGGCCGTCACAGGCCCTTATCTTGTCAATGGCTGTGAGCTGCCTGCTGGCGTGCCACGCGGCGTGTCAGACATGCTTCCCTATTTCAAGGAAGCGGGCAAAACTGGTCCGGCGCTTGAGTTCCTTTCTCCGGTAAAGGGGCCGTCCCTTGAGCAGATCACCGTCGAGGTCGGCTCCGGCACGCGTTCGGCAGCTGATGGTGCTGCTCTCTATGACGAGGATGTCCGTAAGCAGGCGCAACAGCTGGGTCTGCCTGGCTGGTAAGGCTGATAACAGCGCCGGCACGGCTGACCCGGGCGCCTCCCTGCCCGGGCCAGCCGTACATCAGGAGAGACTCAATGTCCGTCACTACCCAACATCTTGGCGTCAGAACCCGGGATTCGGTTCGCAGGCCGCGCCGCCGCCCAGCTTATCCCGGATGGTTCTTCCTGCCGGCGGCGATAATCTACGGTGTGCTTTTCCTCGCCCCGACCTTCGCTTCGCTTTATTTCAGCCTGACGCGTTGGACCTTATTCAACGCGACCTTCATCGGCTTCGACAACTTCGTCCAGTTCTTCCGCGAACCTTTCCTGATCCAGGGGCTGATCAACACCGTCATTTATGCGGCAGTCACATCCGGAGCCAAAGTGGTTCTCGGAATGCTCCTGGCTTTGCTGCTCACGAGCCAGATCTTGGGCCGTGCCTATCTGCGTTCGGTGGTGTTCTTCCCGGTGCTCGTGTCGACGGTCGGTGTCGGCATCACCTTCACGGTATTGATGCATCCCACCCAGGGCATGATCAACGAGGGTTTGGCCCTGCTCGGAATTAAAGGTCCCGGTTGGCTGACCGACCCGACGCTGGCTCTGTTTTCGGTTGCGCTCGTAGACGTCTGGAAAGGACTTGGCCTTGCCACGGTCATCTACATTGCGGGCGTCGTCGCAATACCCAAGGACTACTTCGAAGCCGCGCGTATTGATGGAGCCACAAAGGTCCAGAATTTTTTCTACGTGACATTGCCGCTCTTGCGACCCGCGACCAACACGGTGATCGTTCTCAGTTTCATCGGTGGTTTGCGTACATTCGATCTGATCTGGGCGATGACCAAAGGCGGGCCGGGGTTCGCTTCCGACACCATCGCCTCAGTGATCTACAAGCAGTACCAGGCTGGTTTCTACGGCCTGTCAACCGCGGGCAACGTCGTGCTGTTCATCCTCATCGGAGTTCTTGTCGTGCCGCTAACGATGATGCTGAACCGGCGGGAGGGACATGAATGAGGCTCGTTCGCAAATATGGAGCGAGCGCCATAGCGGCTTCGCTGTCGGCACTCGTCTTCCTGGTGCCGTTTGCCTTTATCGTGCTCATGGCTTTCAAGGATCAGAAGCAATCCTCGCGCATTGATTTCTCCTGGCCCACAGGCAACCATCTTTGGGAGAACATCGTCACGGTCGTGACCACGCGAAACTGGATGCTGGTATCGGCATTCATCAACTCGGCAGTCTTGACGGTCGCGAGCGTAACCCTGATCGTCATTTTCGCAGCCATGGTCGGATTTGTTCTGCAAAGGCGCAAAACCCGATTCAATGGTCTGATCGAATTTCTAATCCTGACGGGATTGATGATCCCGCCTGCCGTCGTTCCGACCATCTGGCTGCTACAGGGTCTCGGCCTTTTCGGAAAGCTCTATGGGCTCGTGCTTATCGAGGTGGCATACGGCCTTCCATTTTCAATACTGCTCTACCGCGCCTTCATCGCCACCATTCCGCGAGAACTCGATGAGGCGGCCATCATCGACGGCGCGCGACCGCTGGATGTGTTCTTCCGAGTGATCTTGCCCCTGCTTTGGCCAGTGACCGTCACTAACATCGTCGTGCAGTCCGTTGGAATCTTTAACGATTTCACCAATCCACTCTATTATCTGCCGGGCAACAAGAACGCGACGGTGCAACTGACGCTCTTCAATTTTCAGAGCCAGTTCAACACTTCATACAACCTGCTCTTCACCAACATTCTGCTGATCACCATCCCGCCGCTGATCGTGTTCCTGTTTTTCAACCGACAGATCGTTGCGGGGATGACGGCCGGCGCAGTCAAAGGATAAAAAATGGCTGGACTAACTCTAAGGGCGCTGCGAAAGACCTATGGTGCTCTCGAGGTCATCAATGGCGTTGATCTTGACATCGAGCATGGCCAGTTTGTCGTTTTCGTCGGCCCCTCAGGCTGCGGAAAATCTACGCTCCTGCGGATGATCGCGGGGCTTGAAGAAATATCGGGTGGCGATCTTTTCATTGGCGAGAAGCACTGCAATGACGTGGAGCCGCGCGACCGCGGCATCGCCATGGTCTTCCAGAGCTATGCCCTTTATCCGCACATGACGGTCTACGACAATGTCGGATTCGGCTTGAAACTCGCAAGGACGCCGACCGCCGAGCGCGATCGCAAGATCCGCGAGGCAGCACGAATACTTCAGATGGAACACCTGTTAAAACGCAAGCCGAGCCAGCTTTCCGGCGGGCAGCGCCAGCGCGTGGCGATCGGTCGCGCGATTGTCCGAAAACCCGAGGTCTTTCTGTTTGACGAACCACTCTCAAACCTTGATGCAGCGCTTCGTGTGGACATGCGCATGGAATTGGCGCGCCTCCATCACGATCTTGGTGCGACGATGATCTATGTGACACATGACCAGGTCGAGGCGATGACGCTCGCCGACAAGATCGTGGTCTTGAATGGTGGAGTGGTCCAACAGGTCGGATCGCCGATTGAGTTGTATCAGCGACCGGCGAACCTTTTTGTGGCAGGCTTCATCGGCTCACCGAAGATGAATTTCATCGATGTCTCCGTCGAAGCTGTGAACCCTGGTGAGGTCGCGGTCTCCGGCATAGATATGACATCGCAAAGGATCAAAGCCGACACGACCGGCCTTCGATCGGGAGAGAAACTGACTCTTGGGATTCGTCCGCATGGATTGACAGCCGGTTCGAGTGGCCCGATCACAGGAAAGATCAGCTTGATCGAGCGCCTAGGCAACGAGACCATCGTCAGTTTAGCCTTGAGGTCCGGCAAACCGTTTCTTGCGGTGCTCGACGGTGACCGCGACCTGCGTATCGGGGGCGATTTCGCCGTTGATTTTGATAGCGAAAATGCGCGGCTTTTTGACGGTTTGGGAGTCGCGCGGTATCCGGCAAACACCACCGGCCCCCAGAACCAGGACCTCAATCTCTAGGAAGTCTGAGGACGAAACGAACGCAGCAATGACACCGTTTGGCGATGTGATTGCCGCCATGGCCAGGAGGTTAAGCATTGTTGCGTTTCTTTTGTAGGCGCCCCGCGGCGGCGTAGACCGACTCGGTTGTTGGTCGCTGCGATGCCCTGACCTGCAATTCGCGGCCCGCAGCGGACAGCTTATAGGCGGACAGCAACCTGCTCCAGGCGAATTGGACGGCAAAGTGTTCGGTTCAATAGTGATGGTGATAGGACGAGGAAATGCTTTCAACGCAGGCTGTGGTGAATATTCTCAGCCTCTCCAAGTAATATGTCATCTTGCTGGTCGACAGCGGTAAGCTCCCCGGCCAAAAAGCTGGCAGACACAGGGGCTTGAAGGCAATGGATGTTGCGACAGACAAGGCCACGCGAGACGCCAAGCGGGCACTGGTACTGGATCGGCTTACAGGGTGAGAAGTTCGGGATTTCGCTAATCCTGAACATGCGCGGGGGACAGTAGGATCACTGCATTTCTTCATCTCCACGTTCATGGCGGAGCTTCTTTCAGATATGGTATGACATTTCATACCTACCGCAACTAATTCATCCTACTTGCGCACACGCCTCTCGGCGGGGTTAGGTACGGGGATGAAACTCTCAATGAGGAAATGCCCTTCGATGCGCCGATCATAATCTGAAAGGGGTTCGGACACAAAGCCTCTCGACCTGGGTAGTGGTGCCCAGTCGGTCCAAAACCGCTCGCGAGTTCCATAAACCCGATTACGCAATTTATCTCCTTATAGTTGTATCCGCAAAGCGCGTTACCTTCGCGCGACTATACGCGCGAAGACTCAATTAATAAATTGAATCTACTAAATAAAATTATGTTCTTCACGAAAATGTGACGTGCAAAATCTCTGCGTGCAGAAAGTTTTTCTTCCCCGCACTGGAGTGATCAACTAAACCTATAGTAGGTACACCGGTGAGCCATGAGCACGAGAGGCTAGCCGGTCGAGCGGCGATGCCGGAGTGATCTTGCGAGTAATGCAATAGTATGGGGCCGACAAGGATGGTGCGGTGTTCGCCAACAGTTCCTCACCAGGCATTCTCGCTGCCGAAATCGCCGACGTCACAAGCGTCGAATATTCTGGCTATCGAAGCGGCTCGACCGCTCAAAGCACCCCGGGCACGGAACCAGCTCAACTTGCAACAACAGCTGAGGCCACCGACGTGCGATTGCGTCGGACAACAATCGAACAAAGAGCTGCCGAATGCCGTCAAACACAAGCGATTCTATCGCCGAAATTTGTCTATGCGGGCGGTGCTCTCTAGCACCTGCGTGACCCGTCTAAACTTCATGGAGTGCGTGTCACAATGTTAGAGGTATTGGCAACTCTGACACTGGAGGTTCCATATGACGGGCTCTCAGGCATTGCGGGCATGGGCTTTGCGCTCGACCAATTTGCTCGCGCGCAGGGATTCCACAGTTTTGCGGAATGGGCGGCAGTACAGTTTCAGAAGGGGCGCTCGATCACAGCCTCGGTCGCGAAGTCCGACGATCTCGATACCTCAATCAACCCTGTCCCCGATCGGGCAAGCGCAGGGTTCGGCTATGAGGTGACGGTGTGGGTCGCAGCGTCCGATGACGACTGAGTGCTGTTTGGTGTCCATCCATTAGGACATTGCGTCGAGCGCGACCATCGACTGGTGCCTGCGGGAAGTACCTACTTCGATATCTCGTCTGCCACCGCGGTGGTTTTCGCCCCATCGAAGATGGACCGCCCGGTCGCCTTTACGTGGATTTTGTCCATTTCAGCCACCGCATCTACCCGGATCTGGAGCATTTTCGCGGCGCGACCCTTCTTTACGTTCGGCGTATGAATTCGCAATAACACATTGCGGTCTTCGAGGACCTGCGCGAGCAGCATGATCTGGGATTGGTGATTGCCGGTAAGCTTGGCGATAGTCGAGACGCTGGGCATATGGCCGGCGGCAGCTTCGACGGCAATTGCCGTCACCATAGCGCACTGGCGCATGCGGGCTGCACCATTGTCATCCGGGAAGCGCGAGCCGAGGATCGCTCGACAGAGATCATCGATGGAATTGCCCGCTGAAGATCTCGAGGCGGCATGAGCCATTGCGGCTTGAGGCGTTGCCTCAATCTCCGGAACCTCCTCAACGCCTCGCTCGTACATCGTCAACGCCGAAATCACGAGCTTGCCGACCAGGATCGGGAGCTTTTCACCGAGAAGGCCGGCAAGAACCTTGATACGGTCGTGACCTTCCTTCGGCACGGTAGCGCGGCACTCGACGAGATCCTCGTCGAGGGTCACTGACCACCATTTCTTCCGGACATCCAGTTTACGAGACCCTGCAGTCATCTCCATTCCATCGGCGCAAGCGTTGCTTGGCGACCGTTGTAGTAGACTTCGGCAGGACGCGCCATTCCATTTTCCGAGCCGCCTGTGGGCGGACCTGGAATTCGGTATCGATCGGGAAGAGGGTGGCAGTCGGAAACTCAGGGCATGGGTTTTGCGGATAGAAGCGTGTTGTTGGGGTGGGGCAGGTCGGCGAAGGCCCAGAGGCCCTTGCGGGCCTGCTGGGCAATGCCTTCCTCGATGAGATAGTGGAGGTAGACGGGACGGCCCTCGCTATCGATGGCAGCGAAAGCAAAGCCCTGGGTGATCATCGTGGCGCCGAGATCGAGCCTCTTTCCATGGACCTCACCTGTGCAGATCACCAGAACAGTGGCCGGCTGCGATTGTCCCGCGGCAATCAAGGCGACGGGCGCGCAGACCGGCTTCAGGTCGCGGACGAAGGCGGCGAGCATGGCCGTGGAGACGGCGCCGCAATCCTGATGTTCGCCCGCCTTGTCGGTGTAGAATGTGCCGCGCAGGCAGGATTGCACACCATAGAGCCGGAAGCGCTGGCCCGCCTGCTGCCAGCTGTCGCCCGTCAGGAAGGTGACGCCGGCCTGCGGAATCGCAAACGTTCGATCGGTGTTGTCGGCCAATGCCGAGGAGGCGAACAAGAGACTCGCGCACGACAAGCGCAGGAAGCGACGCGGATTACGCATAGCCTATTCGCCTTTTGTCCCGCCCTCGACGGGCAGGCAATCCACTCCATCACTGGAGCTGGTGATGCAGCTGACAGTGTAGCCGGCGCCGGAGATCAGATAGGAGCAGACGCTTGTTCCCGCGCCGTCCTTCGTTCCCGGAGCGCTGCAATCGAGCCCGGACTGCATGAGGTTGTAGAGCTTGCCGCCCTTGCCGCAGCCGAACTGACAGGCTTTGAGGATCGAGGACTGCGAAATGACAGCGCAGGTCCCGTTGTAGCAGACCTGCTGGCCGACCATGCCGATGAGACCGAGGCGGTTGGCTTGCGCCCACTGATTGTTCTCATATTTCTGCCAGGCGGCGACCTGGGCGGAGGGACTGGCGAGAAAGTCGGCCGTCGAGCCCGACCAGTAGGATTGCAGGGTACCGCTGTCGCAGAACTGGAAAGCCCCATAGCAGCGGGTGCCGTTGACGGCTGGCGAAGTGCTACCGAAGCTACCTTCGCTCTGCGTCACGTTCGAGGCATATTCGGCGCAGTCGGCGGGCATCCCGGCGGCCATCAGGCTGACGGCTGATTCGCCCGCAAAGGCGAACGAGGCGATGAAGCCGAGAACGAGACCGGTATTGGCGCTGACGTCGCGCCGGCCGGGCCGGAGCCAGCGGAGAATGGAAAGACGAAGGGAGATGTTCATGGGATCGGCGCCACGTCGTAGGAGCCGTCGAGGGGACGGCCGTTCTGGTCGACTTCCTTCGTGGCGAGTTTTTTGTAGTTGAGCGACAGCATGGCCGTGCCGCCGAGCGGGAGCTGCGGATTGGCCATCGTGACGGGTGAGACCCCCGGCTTCTTAAGAACCAGAAGGGCGGTACACATGCCCTGAATGTTGCAGTCGCCGTTGGTCTGGGAGAGCAGCCATTCCCCCGCCGGCGTGGTGATCCGGGCGGTATAGATGGCCGGTGTCTGGCCCGATTGCCGGATGAAGGCGAGATCGTCATCGCTCCAGACGCCGTCGGGATCGTGACGGGCATCCGGCGCCGTCCGCTCCAGCTTAAATGTATAGCCTTGCTGGGCATAGCTTTGCCGGGCGGTGGCGAGGACGGCGGAAACGATTCCTACCGCAACGATGCCGGTGAACAGGAAGCGGTTAGGTCTCATATGAATTACGTCCTAATTCTAAAGAGGCGATTACGGACCCCGCGCAGCAGACCGCTGACGAGATCGGCAAGGGCGAGGATCATCGCACGACCAACACTGAACAGCCGGCGGAGAATTCGAAAGGCGCTCCAGACGAGTATGCCGTGGGCGAGCGCGAAGATCGCAAGGACCATGAGGGTGTAGAATGGCGCCTCGAACGGGTGGCGGATCACGGCTCCGGCCTCCCGCCACATCCAGCTCAATCCCCACGACGCCAGCAGCAGGACAATCACGGCGAGCCAGAGCAGGCCCCAGTATTTCACGCCGTCCGGATCGGGTTTCCGGGCCGGTTCGTGGATGACGATCCTCTGGTCGCGCATATCGGTCACCTCTCACAATAAACTTCACATATATAAAGTTATTTTACTCAATGGTTCAAGTCGAACCAGAAACGTTGCGTGCCTCCGGACGACTGCCGGATATCGAAATAATACGGCTGGCCTCTCACCGGACGCGGCAGCGAGACTGTCTCGGCGCAGCTGTCACCGTTGTGGCCGGAAGAGGAGCCCGATCCGCAACGATTGTCAGTCTTCACGCAAAGATTGGGCTCGCTGCGAGAGCTGTTGTCGCCACCCGACCAGGTGTAGCCAATCGTGTAACCTGCTGGGCAATCGGCATATTTCTCGTATCCAGGCGCCCCGGTACCGGCGCCGGAGCAGATCGGCCAGGAGAAGTGGGGCTCCGCCATCGCCGTGATCAGCTTGACCATCGGCGGCACGCAATAAGGCACGCCATGCCAGGAGGGGTTCGTGGAAGCGGCGCACAGGAGCACCTGGCATCCCCATTCCGCATCGGCGGCCGATGCCGGTGCTGGCGTCGAAAACGTTCCCCCTATCGAAAGAGCGCCGAGAACGGCGGCCCGCCACCCACTTACCATTAGTTGCTCCACAGCAATTTTAAAGATTGATTCAGCCTATTAACTTTGTATATATAAAGTTCTCAACGCAGGCAACATCATGAATCACCGTCTCCTCCCCCTCGCATTCATAGCTTTGGCAATCGCTGCGGCGCCGGCCGCTTCCGCCGACAATGGCGTAATTCCCGGTGTTGCCACCTGCACCGACGGCGCTGTCGCGCCCGAGGCGATCAAGGAGATGATCGCCAAGGAAAGTGAGCGGCAGGGCGTCGATACACGACTGGCGCTGGCGATCTCTGATCAGGAGTCCGGCTTCGGGCGTAACGTCAATTCGCCTTCCGGCGCACGTGGCCCGATGCAGCTCATGCCCGCCACCGCGGTCCGCTATAACGTGGCCGATATATGTGATGCCGCCCAGAACATTCGCGGTGGCATTGCCTATCTAAAGGATCTCAGCGACCACTTCGGCGGCAATATCTTTCTGGCGGTCGCAGCCTACAACGCCGGCGAAGACCGCATCATCCGCTCCGGCGGGGTGCCGGCGATCGCCGAGACGGTCAACTACACAGCACTTGTCGCCAATGCCTATTACGGTTTCGACAATTCGCTGAAGGGCGGCCGCCGTCGCAAGGACGCTGTGGCGCCGGCCGAGGCTGCCGCGGGCGTCGGCCTTCTCGACACCGGCCCCATCGACGCTAGCACCGTCTCCAACCAGCCGATCCCCATCAATCGAAACAAATCAGAACCCTCCGTCCCCAGTTGGATCGGCGGCTCGGTTCTTTATGTCCAATAGCAGGGAATCATTCATGAATACCGTCCGCCGCACCATGAAGATGCTCGTTTCCCCTCGCAGCCGTCTGCTTGCCGTCCACGGTCTGGCAATTGCCGCCATCCTGTTCGGCCAGACCGATATCGCCCTTGCAGCAGGCGATGTCTTCCAGCCAATCCAATCGGTGTTTACGACGCTCCTCAACTTCATGACGGGCACCTTTGCGACGACTGCGGCGACAATCGCCTGCGCGGCAGTTGGCTATCTCGCGCTGACCAGCCGCATTCCGTGGTCCTGGTGTTTCTCGATCATCGTTGGCATTGCCTTTATCTTCGGCGGCTCGCAGCTCGTCTCTTCCATGTCCTCGGGGCTATCGAACTGATGAGCGAGCTGGAAAAGCCTCAGGTCGCACCGCTCGTTATCGCGCTGACGCGTCCGCGGATGATGTGGGGCGTCCCGATCGGTCTCTTCGTCGGCGAGTTGATGGTCGTGGTGATGACCTTCCTCAACACCAAGAACCTAGCAACCTTCCTGCTTTTCCTACCGCTTCACGCGGCGGCCTATGTGATGACCGTTCGCGATCCGCACCTCGCCAATGTCGTCAGGATGCGCTTCGCCAAATGCCCCTGGATCCGGAACCGCCACTTCTGGGGCGGCAATTCCTACCAACCCTGAGGAGAGACGACATGCAGAGCGCCGTCCACAAGGGTCTCCGTTTCGGTGGAGAGATCGCCCGGGAGAAACCGGTTTCGAAGCATGTTCCATATCTCCGCCACGTCGACGAGGAGACCTTGCGCACCAAGGAGGGGATGCTGGTCTCGATCATCCGGTTCGACGGCTTCTGCCATCAGACCGCCGACCAGGCCTTCATCGACAACGAGGCCGCCAATCGCAACACCCTGCTGCGTGCTCTGTCGGACAGCCGGTTTGCGGTCTATTCCCACGTCATCCGTCGGCGCATCCCGCCTGTCATTGACGGGGCCTTCTCCGTCGACTTCTGCAAGACGCTTGACGAACGCTACATGCAGGCGCTGTCGAACACGCGCATGTATTCCAACGAACTTTATCTTACCGTCATCCGTCGTGGTTTCCAGGGTAAGGTCGGCCTTGCCGACAACATGCTGTCCCGGTTCCGTAAGGCGAGCGGCATATCCGGCCGGGCGCTTGATCTCGAGGCGCGGCAGGAATTGCGCGACCACGTCGCCAACATCGTCAAGGGGATGGAAGGGTACGGTGCGCGCCTCCTGAAGGCGACGATGCGCGACGGCAGCGCCTTTTCCGAACCGCTCGAGTTTCTTGGCCAGCTCCTGAACGGTGGCGTGCCGATCAAGATGCTTCTGCCCCGAATGCCGCTCGACGAATATCTGCCGACGCGGCGTATCACATTCGGACGGCGTATGCTGGAAATGCGTGGCAGCAGCGACACGGAAACACGCTTCGGCGCCATGCTCTCCGTTCGCGAATACCCGCCCTATACCGCGGCCGGGATGCTCGACGGGCTGCTGAAGGTTCCGGGCGAGCTCATCGTCAGCCAGAGCTTTGCCCTGCAGGACCGGGCGCCGGTCCTCTCCGAAATGGACAGGATCGAGCGTCAGATCAGCGTTTCCGACGAACGCGGCACCAGCCTCGAAAGCGCGATCTCGATCGCCAAGGACGAGCTGGTCAACGGCCGTGCCGTGATGGGCTACCATCATCTCTCTGTCATGGCGCTCGGCAATTCCATCAAGGAGACCGAAGCTTGCTCGCAAGCCGTCACCAAGGAGCTGCAGAACGCCGGCATGGTGGTGGTGCGCGAGGACCTCAATGCCGAGCCAACTTTCTGGGCGCAGTTGCCGGGGAATTTCAGCTACATCGCCAGGCGGGCGATGATCTCCTCGCGGAACTTCTGCGGCATGGCCTCCTACCACAATTTTGCGCTCGGAAAACCGCGCGGCAATCGCTGGGGGCCGGCGATCTCGCTCCTCCAGACGACGTCGATGACGCCGTACTATTTCAATTTTCACAAGGGCGAGGTCGGCAACTTCATCGTCACCGGACCGACCGGATCCGGCAAGACCGTCGGGCTGCTCTTCCTGCTCTCGCAAGCGATGCGTACCAGCCCGCAGCCGCGCTGCGCCCTGTTCGACAAGGATCGGGGCGGAGAGATCTTCATCCGGGCCTGCGGCGGGCAATACGAGGTGCTCAAGCCTGGCGTTCCCACTGGCTTCAATCCCCTGCAGATCGAGGACACGCCGGAAGGCCGGACCTTCCTCCATGACCTGCTGGCCTATCTCGTGCGCCCTCGCAGCGAAGGCGACAAACTTTCCGCCGAGCAGGAAAAGATCCTGACGATCGCCGTCGAGCAGATCTTCGCAGCGCCCATTCGCGAGCGGCAATTCCACGATGTCATCCATCTCCTGCGCGGCGCGGAAACGGCCGGCCGCGACGATCTCGCTTCACGCTTCGAGGTCTGGTGCGACACGCATGGTTGGCTCTTCGACAATCCTCTCGACCGGTGGGATGCCGATCGCGGCATCTTCGGCTTCGATCTGACCGCGATCCTTGATGATCCGGAGATCCGCACCGCAGCACTCGGCTATATCTTCTTCCGCATCGGCGGGATGCTTGACGGCGTGCGACCGATGATGCTCTTCGTCGACGAAGGCTGGAAGGTGCTTGGCGACGAGAAGGCAGCGAACTTCCTCAATGATCAGCTCAAGACCATCCGTAAGAAGAACGGCATCATCGGCCTTGGAACGCAATCGCCGCGTGACATCACCACGGCGAAGATTTCCCATACGCTGCTGGAGCAGAGCCCGACGAATATCTTCTTCCCCAATCCGAAAGCCGATCGCGACAGCTATATGGGCGCCTTCGGCCTATCGGAAACCGAATTCGACTGGGTGAAGTCGACCTCGTCCACCAGCCGGCAATTCCTCGTAAAGCACGACCATGACAGCGTCATCGCAAGGCTCGATCTCTCGGCACTGCCTGAGTTCATCAAGGTCCTGTCGGGACGCACTGAAACCGTCGCCGAATGCGAACGCCTACGCGAGAAATTCGGCGATGTGCCGGAGGACTGGCTTCCCTATTTCTGCGGCTGGAAGGAGGAATGACCATTCGTCATCCGCTCATCGTCCTCGTCGGCGCGAGCCTTCTGCTCGCCCCAGCTCCATCCTTCGCCGAAGTGCCGGTCAATGATGCGCAGCGGCAAAAGGCCGAGACCAACACCGCCGTCTGCATGCAGCGCGCCCGGACCTTCAAGCAGAGATCGGTCGCGCCGACGCAGAATATTCATGGCAGTGTCACCATCCAGAGTGACACCGGCGGCATTCGATCGGTGAACGGCCAGACGGTGATCGGCAAGCCGCTCAGCGGCACCACGATCGGCGGCAACGACTTCGCGCTATTGCTCGGCGTCGCCAATACGGTCCAGGCGATCAAGACGAAGAATGTCGGGCAGGCGGTTGCCTCGCTTGCAGCGGTTGCCGCGGCGATCTCCGCCAATTCGACATCGCTTACGACCCAGTCCGCCACAATCGGCCAAGCTATGACGATCAAGGGCGCCTTCGAGCAGAATGCCATCACCCGGCTCACCAATGCGCAGGTCTGGAACCAGGCGATCCAAGCGGTCTCGACCGCCAATCAGCTTCGCAACCAGCGGCTGCTCGATCTCACGGCAGCCGCCAGCGCCACCGCCAAGGTCATGACCTACGACCCGTCGAAGGTGACGTTGACCAATCCGGAACATCAGGAAGGGAACCGATAATGCCGTCCTTGCCCATTCGCTGCAGCGCCCCCGCGACATTTCTCTTACTTTCGATCCTTACCGCAGCCCCGCCAGCCTTTGCGGAGGTGCCAGTCATCGACGAGGCGACACTGTCCCAGGCGAAGGAGACTGCCTCGAACACGGCCGAAATCATGAGCAGCAACAGCGATATTCTGCAGACCGTCAACAAGACGCTGGCTGCCGTCACCGGCAATCGCTCGACCGCCGAGATCGCAGGCACAGCGCTCGGTTCGGGCTTCACGATGGGCAATGCGCCGGACTTCTCGTCACTTCTCTCCGGCCAAATGGCCTGGGGCAAACTCGGCTCCTACGGCACGGCCGCCTCGAAGATCCTCAACGGCCTCAACCTCGTGAAGACGCTCTCCGGACAGACGAACAGCGCGAGCTATACCCGCGGCGACAAATCCTACCAGGCGCTAGTCAACACCGCGACCGCGCTGACGGCGGCGATCTCCGGCACGCAGGCCAGCACCGAGCAACGTGTCCAGACGTTTCAGGGGGTCGAAAGCCAGATCGGCACGGCCTCTGACATCAAGGGCTCGATCGACCAAAATTCGCAGGTCCAGACCCAGACAGCGCAAACCGTCAACGAACTGGTCGGAGCGGTCAATGCCGGCAATGCGGCGCTCAATGCCCAACAGATGCAGCAGATCGCCGCTGAAGCCGCCATCGCCGAGTTCATGACCTACGACAGCAGCAAAGTGACCCTCACGGGCAAATAGGAATCCCCATGCGTCGACCCACTCTTGTCCTTGTGCTCGGCGCACTTCTCGCCGCCGCCTCAGGCTGTGCCGGCCACAAGGAGCTGAAAGCTCCCTGTTCAGCGCAAAATACCGCGAGCTTTTTCTCTTCCGCCGCCTATGCAGCCGAGACCCATTGTGGCCCGCTGATCCGCCAGAACGGCGTTACCATGTTCTGAAAGCTCCCCGCCCATGGCCAATGACATATTCGATACCCTGTTCGGCAAGGTCGACAGCATGGGGACCTCGGCGGTGCAAAGCATGTACGAAGCGCTCGCCACCTATCTCGGCCCGATCTTCCTTGCCGCGCTCACCGTCTATGTCATCTGGTGGGGCTACGAGATGCTGTTCGGCCGGGCGCCGATGACGGCCGGCGCTTTCGTCTGGAAGTTCGGCCGCGCCTTCATCGCCTACAGTCTGATCGTCTCCTGGGCGACCTACCAGCCGCTGATCGTGACACCGCTCGTTCAGGCGCCGAACGCGGTTGCCTCCATCGTCTGCGAGGCGGCAGGTGGCGAGGGCTGTGGGACAGGTGGTTCATCGATGGGCCAGAGCCTTTCCGACATCTGGCACGCCGGCATGTCCGGCGCGTCTGCCGTCGCCGCGCAGGGTGGTGTGACCGCCTTCTGGCTGTATTTCATTGCCGGCGCGATCATCATCTTCGTGCTGATCCTTTGCGCCACAGCCGCCGTGATCCTGATCATGGGCAAGATGACCATGTTCATCCTGCTCGGGATCGGTCCGATCGTGCTGTGCTGCGCGCTCTTCAACATCACGTCGGGCGTGGTTGACGGCTGGATCCGGTCGCTTGCAACCTATTCGCTGCTGCCGATCCTCGTCTATACCGTGCTTGGCCTCATGACGACCCTGCTCGGCAATACCGTGACCGCGCTTCAGTCTGGGGAGCCGACGCTCGGAACGGTCACCCCCTTCATCTTTATGTGCATGGCCACGACCCTGATGTTGAAGGAAGTCGTCGGCCTTGCCGCAGCGATTGCGGGCGGCGGCCCGCGTATCGACAGTTCCACCAGCTCCGGCTTGCTCATGATGCGCACCGGCGCCCTTCTCGGCGCGACAGGCGCATGGCGTGGCGGCCGCGCGTTGTGGAGCCAGTTTTCCGGGCCACCCGCAACCGTTTCGGACGGCAGTGCATCGGCCGCTCAGGTCATGTCAGCGGCGGTCAATGCCCGCAAGTGATTTCCAGGAGATTTTGAATGCAAGTTGAAGACAATGCCGCGGCGACGCCGTCATCGGCGCCGCCGGGCATAGACCCCCGCTACTATCAGGAAGGCGAGCGCTGGGAGAAGTCCGTCTATCGTACGATTGCCGCCTCCCGCGCCGTCTGGCGGATGGTGGCGATCACGCTCGGCATCGCACTGCTTGCCATGATCGGGCTGCTCTGGGCGACCCTACCGTTGAAGAGTTTCGACGTTGTTGTCCTCGAGGTCGACAAGACTACCGGCTATGTCGAGGCAAGCCGCCCGCTCTCCGAGGCCGGCGACCTCACCCAGAACGAGGCCGTAACCCGCGCCAACATCGTTCGCTTCATCCGCGCGAGAGAAACCTACGACCCGAAGGGCTTGCGGGATAATTTCGATCTGGCATCCCTCTATTCGACCGGCAAGGCGTCCCAGGATCTCGCCAACACCTATTCCGGTTCCAATCCCGACAATCCCGTCAAAATCTATGGCGCCGACACCACGGTCTCGGTCGCGATCAAGAGCATCATCTTCCTCAACGAAAAGACGGCAGCGGTCCGGTTCTCGACGACCCGCAACGGCCAGGCGGGACCGACAGAGACAAACCATTGGGTTGCCAATGTCCGTTTCAAATACACCTCCGAACCGATGCGCAACGACTGGCGCTTTGATAATCCGCTGGGATTCCAGGTCACCGAATACCGCCGTGACCAGGAAACAGTGACCTCGACGGAGGATCGCCAATGATTGCTAAGAACGGGAAGTTATTTGTCATTGGCACGCTCATGCTTACCCTCAGTTCACCGCTGGCCCTGGCGGAAAGCGTGCCCCAAGCGGTGAGGGCGGATGCACGGATCCGTACGGTTCCCTTCCAGAGGGACAACATCATCTATCTCGCCGGCATGATGGGCGTCTCCACCATGATCGTCTTTAACGATGACGAGAAGATCGCAACGGTCGCCATGGGCGACAGCGTCGCCTGGCAGGCCGTGCCCGACCAGTCGCGGCAGTACCTGTTCATCAAGCCGCTCGAGCCGAACGCCGTCACCAATATGAATGTCGTGACCTCGAAGCGGGTCTATAATTTCATGCTGACGGGTGCGACGCCGGGCAATACCCGCAATGCCGTCATCAAACTGCGCTTCGCCTATCCGGACGACGTGGCCAGCGCAAAACTCCTGGCGGCGGCAAGCGAGAACGCCGCCATGCCGAACATCAAGGCCGCACTCGCCAACCCCACCGGGCTCAATTACGACTATGGTTACAAGGGCGCCGTCGACAATCGCCCGACCGCCATGTTCGACGACGGCAAGAAAACCTTCCTCCAGTTCTCCGGCGAGCTGCCCGCCTTCTTTGCAGTGAAGTCCGATGGCCGCGAAAGCCTCGTGAACTTCCGGCGAGAGGGAGACTATATCGTCATCGACAAGGTCGCCGACCAGTGGACCTTGCGCAACGGCGACGTCGCCACCTGCGTTTTCAATCTCAGAAAATCCACGCATCGACAACCCGTTGTCACCGTCGCCGACAACAATCACGGAGGCGGCAATGGCCATTGATTTCGAGGAAGAGGCAAGAATTACCGAGACCGTGGCGCGGCCTGCCCGTGGCAGGGGCGGGAAACTCGTACCCCTTCTCCTTGGCTCCGCAGCACTCGCCATTCTCGGCTACGCCGCCTATGTCTCCTTTGGCGGCCAGAAGGCACCGGCTTCCACCAACGCGAAGGAAGAGTTCAAGACCGCAAGCCGTTCCGGTCATCTGAACCTTGATCCCAAGGCCGTTCCGGAACCAGAAGACAACAAGCTGGTGATCACGCCGCCGGTTGTCGAGGCGGAGCAGAAGGTCCAGCCGGTGGTCATCGCCGCGCCGCCGGTTGACGATGGTGCAGCCCGCCGGGCAGCCGAAGAGGAGGAGCGCGCGCGAAAGGCTGAAGCGCTGAGGCAGGCCAGGTTGCGCTCGAACATGCTGGTCGTCGACCAGACGCAGCAGAGGAACGCGTCGGATTCGCTTATGGGCGGAGCTTCATCGAACACGACGGCAAATGTCGGGGCGGCGGATGACGATCCGAACCGTAAATTCGTGGCCGCCGTCGGCGCCCAGGACGTCGAGACCGTCAAGGCGACCCGCAACGACCGGATCGATGCGTTGATTCCGCAAGGTACGCTCATCCGCGGTGTCCTTGAGACCGCGATCCAGTCCGATCTTCCCGGCATGGTCCGGGCGGTCATCTCGACCGATGTCTACTCCTTCGACGGCCGCCGCATTCTACTGCCGAAGGGCACGATGCTGACCGGCGAATACAAGAGCGGGATCGCGCGTGGCCAGACCCGGGTTCTGATCGTCTGGACGCGGGCGCTCAGATCTGACGGCACCTCGGTTGCGCTCGGCTCCTATGGCGCGGACGATCTCGGCCGGTCGGGCCTGCCGGGTGTCGTCGACAAGCATTACCTCGAGCGTTTCGGCGCTGCCTCCGTGCTGAGCCTTGTCGGCGGCGTCTCCTCCTTCATCGCCGGCCTCAACACCGATGGCAGCAGCTCGACGACCTCGTCGTCATCCACGGCGTCCAACGCGCAGAGCCAGGCGCAGCAGACCGTCTCCCAGACAATGGCCGAGATGGCGAACATCGCGCTGAAGGACTCGATCAACATTCCGCCAACCATCTATGTCGATCAGGGAACCCAGATCGTCGTCTTCGTGCGCCGCGATCTCGATTTTTCCGCCCTCTATCCCGATCCCGTGAAGGAGGCCGTCAATGAGCTTCGCCGCGCCCAACTCTCCGGCAAGCGGCGCTGACGGCGCCTCGCTCTGGCAATCCCTCCCGATCTTCTTCCGGCAGGTCGCGCAACCCATTCGCTTCCTGCTGGAGGATCCGGCCGTCATCGAGATCATGTGCAATCGTCCCGGCGAAGTCTGGGTCGAGCGCACCGACCAGGCAAGGATGGTCCAGCACGCGGTCGCGGCCCTCGATGAACGTGCAATCCGCGGCTTGGCCCAGATGATCGCCGGCTCCACCCAACAGAGCGTCAACGAGGAAACGCCGCTGCTTTCCGCCGCCATGCCGCACGGCGAACGGTTCCAGGCGGTGCTGGCCCCGGTTGCGGCTGCAGGCGGTGCTTTTGCAATCCGCAAGCAGGTCATCCGCGACATGAGCCTCGACGACTATGTAGCACTCGGCGGCTTCGACAGCGTTCGGGTGTCGGGTCCGGCAAGGATCGAAGGCGATCTTTCGGACCTCGATCGCGAGCTGGTCGAACGCCTGGTCGATCCGTCCCCGGCGGCACGGCGCGACTGGTTCCGCTTCGCCGTCGAAAACCGCGTCACCATGCTGATCTCCGGTGGCACCTCCTCGGGCAAGACCACCTTCTTCAACGGGCTCCTGAAGGACGTCCCGGTCTGGGAACGGCTGATTTCCATCGAGGACACCCGCGAACTGAGACCGCCGCAGCCGAATACGCTGGCGCTGATCGCCTCCAAGGGCGGGCAGGGCAGGGCGAAGACCACTATCCAGGACTGCCTCGAGGCTGCCCTGCGCCTGCGCCCGGATCGCATCTTCATGGGGGAGATCCGCGGGGCGGAAGCGTTCTCGTTCCTGCAGGCGGTCAATACCGGTCATTCCGGCTCCATGTCGACGCTGCATGCCGACAATCCCATCGGCGCTTACGAGCGTCTGGCAATGGCGACGATGCAGGCAGGCCTTGGTCTTTCCAAGTCCGAGCTTCTCGAATTCGTCCGCTTCGTCGCGCCGGTCGTCGTCCAGATCAGCCGCGATCCTGTCACCATGAAGCGCGGCGTCACGGAGATCTATTTCAACAAGTGGCTGGCATCATGAAGCGCTACGAAAAGATCGCCCTGATCGTCGCGGGTCCATTCCTTGCCGCTGCAGTCCTGTTCTTCGCCTGGTCCACCAACTACGCGGCGGCCAGCTTCTTCCTGCTGAAGAGCACGGCGATGTGGAAGAGTTTTACGACCGACGACTTACTTATGCCGGCCAAGCAGGCATGGGTCTATCTGGGAAACCCGAAGGTCCGCAATCTGATCGGCATTGCGGCGATCGCGACGCTGGTCGAGGCGGCCATCGCCACCGGCGGCATCTTGGCTCTGATCTTCCGTCCCTGGGAAGTCCGCCCGCCGGGCGACGGCTCGCGCTTCGCTACGCTGAAGGATCTGGAGAAAAGCGGGCTGACCCAGGGCGAGCCCGGAAAATCCATCCTGCTCGGCACCTTCGGCAATGGTAAGAAAGCGGTCGACATCCGCTATAGCGGCGACAGCCATTTCTTCGTCAACGGTCCTTCGCGCTCCGGCAAGGGCCGTGGCTTCGTGATGACGAACCTGCTCGAATACACGGGCTCAGTTATCGTCCTCGATGTGAAGCTGGAAAACTTCGCCCTGACCGGTGCCGCCCGCCTCGCCATGGGACAGAAATGCTTCGTTTTTGCGCCCGGCTCGCAGAAATCGCACCGCTGGAACCCGTTGGATTTCGTGCGGGACTGGCCGGAGCGGGCAACAGATCTCATCAATCTCGCCACCACGCTTCTGCCGCTCAGCGAAAAGGAGGAGGCCCACTGGAAAACGACGGCGAGGGGCCTGATGGCGGCTCTCCTTGGCTACGTGCTGGAATCCAAAACCATGGAGGGACGGCGGAACCTGCGATCGGTGCTGAGACTATTTTCGACGGGCAAGCCGTTTTCGCAGGTGCTTGAAGCGATCATCGCCGGCGAGCAGGGACTGAACGATTTTATCCTCGCCGGTTTCCGCCAGCATCTGGGCCGAGACGAAGAGCAGCGTCCTTCATTTGAGGGTCATGTCGTCACGGCTCTCGCTCCCTTCAACAATCTTCTCTTGGGCGAGGTCTGCTCCGCGAGTGATTTCGATATCCGCGAGTTGAGACGCAAGCCCTTCTCGTTGTTCATCGCCAGTCCTGTATCGGATTTTGGCACGGTGGAACCGTTGATCCGGCTTCTGATTCAGCAAATCCATGACGTCATGCTGCGCCGGCTGCCGGGACCGGAGGAACCGCACAAGATCCTGATGATGCTCGACGAGTTCTACCAGTTCGAGCGTCTCCCGGAGATCGTCAAGCGGGCGCCGCTGGTCGCGGGCTACGGGCTGACCATTGCGCTTGTTGCCCAGAACATTCCGCAGATCGACGAGCGTTATGGCCAGAAAACCCGCGATGCTCTGATCGGCAATATGGACATCAAGCTGTTCGTCGCCGTCGGCGATGAGACCACCGCCAAGTTCGTATCCGTTAATCTCGGCCGGAAATACGAGGAGCGGGAAGGGTGGGGGCGCAATCGGGGAGTCCTGACCTCGAAGACAGCATCACAGGGGCGTTTTGAACTGGTTCCGCTTATGGATCCCGATGCGGTCCAGCGCCTCGACGACGAGAAGACCATCCTGCAGATTCGTAGCGGCTATGGCGCCATCCTCAACAAGCTGAATTTCTACACCCAGGATCGGTTCATCGCCCGGCGCCGGCAGGTCGAGCCGTATGCCAGGGACTTGTCCATTCCCGAGATCGTGCTGCAGCCGGAATGGCCGTTGTTCGAGGCAAGGCTCAAGGCCGCGGAGTCGGAAAAAACGGAGCAGGTGACGCAGTCCGACACCGTCGGTCCCGACCATGATGCCACCGTTCTGGCGCGGACTCGCGGTGTCTTTTCCGATCCCGCCAACCTCATGCATGCCTATAGACAGGCGATCATGGCTACCGACGATCAGGTGGTCGCCGATCTGCTGTTTCGGCTGCGAACCGCGCCCGAGACGATCGGCCCATTGCATGGTAATCGGAAGCGGCTCGACGCCAAGGGGCGGCAAGCGCGCACAACCGCCCTCGATGCAGTGTGGCCGCTCCGCGACGCAATCATCGCAGCCCGCTGGGCTGCGATCGCCGGACGTCTCGAACGGACTGCGAACGGGGCGGAGCTGTTCTTCTCTCCGGGCACGCCGCTGCCCCCGGTTCCGATCGCCGGGGAAACCGGAGACGACGAGGACAATAGGCTCGACCTCTTCTTCCAGGACGGAAGCGCCGTCCTCACCGAGATCGAAGAGCTGGTGGATGATGACATTGCTGCCGGCCGTGCGGCAGATGCCGGCGCGTTGACGCGCGCCCTTACCAATCTCCGCACCGGCTATGAACAATCGATGAGCGAACCGGAAGAGGTCAACGAATTACGGTTGGCGGATATCGCGACCGCCAGGCAAATCCTCTGAACGGGGTCGGAAGGAGAAAACCATGCGCCGCTATCGGATCGATGGGATCGAACTTGCCGAGGATTCGCCGGAGCTCGGAACCGCGCTCGCCGACGCCTTTGCCCGCAAGCTCCGCCCGCTCTGCCTTTGCAGGCCCGATGGCGTTCCGATGTATATTGCCCGCTTCGATGGACAGCACCTCGTCAAACGCATGCCGTCTTCCGGAGGAAGCCACGATCCTTCCTGCGGCGCTTATCAGCCTCCGCATGAGCTTTCGGGCCTCGGCCCCCTGATCGGCGATGCGATCCGCATCGACGAAGAGAACGGTGTCGCGGCGTTGCGGCTGGATTTTCCGCTGGCAAAGACTGGCACACGGCCGGCACCTACTACGGAGGCCTCAGCCTCCGACACCGTGAAAAACGTCAGCAAGCGGCTCTCATTGCGCGCGTTGCTTCATTATCTTTGGCAGGAGGGCGAACTGACCGAGTGGACTGCGGCCTGGGCTGGCAAGCGGGGCTGGGGCAGGGTGCGCGCCAGCCTGTTAGAGGCCGCCCGACGCATGACCGTCAGCAGCGGCTCGCTCTCCGAAGTGCTGTTCGTGCCGGAGGTGTTCCATCCGGAGGAAAAGTCAGCCATTGCCGCGCGCCGGGCGACGACTCTGGCCGTGCTCGCCAATAGTGGGACGGACAAGCGCAGGCTCATGGTTCTGGTTGGCGAGGTGAAAGAGTTCGCCGAGGCGCGTAGCGGCCGCCGGCTTGTCGTCAAGCACATGCCTGACTATCCGCTGGTGATTGAGGAAGGCACATGGAAGCGGCTGGAGAAGACTTTCGCGACCGAGTTCGCCTTCTGGAATGCCGATCCGGCCCTTCACCTCGTCGCCATCCTGACCTTCGGGCTCAATGCGGCCGGTCTCGCCGTGGTCGAGGAAATGGCCCTCATGATGACCACAGAGAACTGGATCCCCTTCGAGACGGTGCACGAGCGGCAATTGCTGGAACGGCTGGCCCGCCTGCGCCGCAAGAGCGTGAAGGGGCTGCGCTTCAATCTTTCCCCCGACAAGCCGGTGGTCAGCATCACTCTGCCGGAGCCGCGACCAGATCCGGTTGCCATGTTCATCGTGGCGGCAGATGCCGATGAGGCTTACGAAGTAGCGCTTGCCGGCATGATCGACGCGCGGCCAGAAATTCGGGCATGGATCTGGCATGTGGGCGAGGGGGATATGCCGAAGCTGCCGTAAGGATATCCTCGGGTTAAGCTTCCTTTAGATCGGCCAGCTTTGCACTTTAAATTGGTCAGAAACGTACTTTAAATCAGTCGCGCCTGTCGTCCGGGTCTGAAACGCCTTTTCCCAGGCGCTGTTCTACCAGAACGCCCAGGTGTTTCGTAATGGTCCACGAGCGCTTGGCAATAGTGGCGAGCCGCTGTTGGCATCCTAGAAAAAGCTCGGGCGAGGAGACTCGTAATGTTGCGATATATTTGCTATATGAAGGCAATCACATATCGAAACTAGGACGCCGTGATGGTTGCGACACCTCTGACCCATCTGGAAAACCGCCGAAAGCCTCATGGGCCGCACGCAGACCCGCATGGCACGCACATGCTCTATGCGTCTGACGACATTGCTGTCTCCGCCCTAACGGCAGGCTCGGTTCGTATTAATGTATCCATCGATGCCGATCCAGCCGACGTGGACAAATGGCGTGCGATTATCGAATCCGACAACGCGACGACCGCAGTGCGCGTCGCGACCAAGCGGGTCGGCGATAAGGTGTCCGGCGCCCTTCGGGAAGCCATGAAGGCAGCCTTTGTCGCCGTATTCGCCAAACGCTTCTCCGGAGAAATCGACAAGGTGGTCGACGCCTATCGGGTCATGCTCCGCGAAAGCCTCGCGAAAGGCGACGACGCCGATTTGCAAACTGCGCTTAATCGCGCTCGGCTGCAGGAAAAGATCCTCGCCAGCACCTCCATGGTTGATCAGGCGCAGGCTTGCGAGTTGCTCGGGCTGTCGGGGGCGAATCCTTCTGCCACGATGAAGCGCAAGGAGGACAAGCGAGAAATCCTGCGCTTCACCATCGACGGTCGTGTCTCTTACCCGTTGTTCCAGTTCGATGTCGAGGGACGCCGCATCTTCCCGGCTATGGCAAAATTGATTGCGCTGAAACCCGATACATGGAGCGATTTTCGCCTGCTGCACTGGTTGACGCGACCTCATCTCGATTTCGGGACCACGCCTGCCGAAAAGCTTGGTGCGGAGGAGGCCGAGATGGTTGCGGCATTCAAACGCGAGATCGTGCCCGTGGAGCATGGTTGATGCGCTTCGATATGACGATTCCCGATTCGTCGACGATGCGAGTCGGGAAGGAAGCCTATGTCGCGCTCGCCAAGGACACAGAATTGCATCGCATTCATCCGACGGCCTATAAGGCCGAGCAGTTCAATCCCACGGCTGCCGGCGATGCCCGTTTTTCGCCGATCCGCAACGCAAGTGGGGCCATAATCCCAACCATCTATGCGGCACAGACATTTGACTGCGCCGCTTGCGAAATCATCCTGCGCTGCCCCGATACGCTGCCCATCGATCCGAAGACAGGGTTGCCTACCTTCCAAATCGTCTTTCCGGCTGATTTCAAGGCCTACGGTCACAGCATCGTCAGAACCACGGCAGAGCTCAATCTCGTTGACTTCACCAATGCCGGGCAGCGGAAGATCGGCGTCAACCAGAATGCTCTCCTAGCCGGGCCGCGAAGCACCTATCCAGCGACCCGTGCCTGGGCGGAGCGCATCCACGCTGCTTGCCCAAAAGCGCAGGGCATCTACTACAGCTCGGCACAATTTGGCCCCGACTTTGCAGTCGTGCTGTTCGGCGACCGTGTGCCACCCGGCGTTCTTGACCCGATTTCGAGCCGATCCGTGCCAGACGCGGCCTGTCACGCGGATATCCGTTCCTTAGCCAACAGCCTTTCGATTGAGTATGAAGACCTTTAGGGTGGATTCTGGGGTACGGACACGAGAAAGCGTCATTTGCGGCCGGGGACGAACTGGGCTCGGTGGCGAAAGCGGCTGGCTCCCCGTGCCTGCGGATATCCCAAGCGAAGCCCGCTAGGTCGCGCGCATCACCGTGATGATTTTGGACTCTAGTTTTCCGGCTACGGCAGGACGCCGGTAGCGCTGGCAGAGCCTTGCTTGCCCTTTCCATGCAATCGACCCGATCTCGTCCGGCAGATCTGCGCCTCTGCCGATCAGCCACATTTCGCGGAAACGACGTCTAGCCACCCTGGGGTTCTGGCGCCTGTCGTTTTGGAGACGATGCGAACGCAGGCACCGGTCTTCAAGACACCAAATGTCCCGTAGGTCACGCCCGGGCCGGCGCGAAGATAAACCTCGGAGTCGGCCTTCAGGATCTGACCAGGCTGCAAGCTATCGAACGAGGGCAGCGGGCCGGACGACATCTTTGGCGGATGCAGCTGGTTGGCCTTTGTAAGCCAGCCATCTGGACCGACTTCGTAAAACACGGACGAACGGAAATTGTTGATCGCCCTGTCGATCGAGGCGTTCAGCGTGGGGTCCTTCACGCGCTGTTTTGCAGCGAGGAGAATGTCTTTTGAGGCCGACTCCGCCGATTTCCAGCCATCTTTCATATCTGCAAGTGCTTCGGCGATACCAACCTGATATCGATAAGTTCCGGTTGTCGTCCCGCGAACCAGTTGGGCAACCAGCGTGCCGTCGTCATCCTGAAGCACCTTCGCAAGCGCAATGCGAGCGTCGCGCCGGGTCTTGGTATCTTCCGATTGAAGATCGAGGACGATCTTGTGCACTTTGTCGGCGATGTCTGCCTGTATCGGAACAGGCGTAGCGGCAACAGAGAGCTGATTGGGATCGATCGAAATGACCTGATTATTGGTAGCACTCACGACCGTAACCTCATCGGCCCTTTCGTCCTTGATGGCAACCGTCGCCCTCAGCCTCCACAGCGCCGAATCTTCATTGGTCCGGAACCGCACGCTGCCTGATCGCTTGTCGGCAGAAAGGCCTGGTCCGTCGATGAGGTCTGGATATTGCTTGCACCCATCAACACAAGTGAGTTCAAGATCATCGAAGACAGCTCCCGCAGGTAATTCCTTGGGAACCGAAATGGAAATTACATACTCGTTGCCGTTGCTGCAATTTTCGTTGCAGACACCCTTTTTCGTGCTGACGAGCTGCTCTACCTGATAAAGCTGAGCTTTTTTTCCATTTCCATTGGCGCTTACAAAGATAGGGGAAAACGTCGTCGCCGCAGTTTCGGTCCTGGCTGGCACGGTCAGCGGCTTTGTCTTGGTGGGGAGCTTGAACAAAAACTTGCCGCTCTTGAAGTCCGGATCGTCCAGCGTGCCGGACGACGGTGTTTGAGTTTCCGATGCGTTGTTTCCGAGAAATACATTCAACTCGTCGGCGGTCACGTATCCATCGTGATTGGAATCAGCTTCATCGCTCTGGCCCAGAATTGCACTCATCAGAAGCCTCAGGAACCGGCTCTGACTGGGAACTTCCTGATTTTCGCTACCGGCTGTTAGAAAGGCCCGCACTGGCGACTGAGCGGAATCGGAATAGATGAAGTCGGGCGCAACATTGCTGTCATCGTTCGCACCCTTACTCTCGAAGATTGCACCGCCGAAGCAGGCGTCGAAGACGAATAGTGCGTGCTTGACCTCCAGCCATTTTGCCCATTCCAAGAATTGACTGCTAGGGAGCGCAGTGGACAGAAAGTCGGGATCTGTGGTCTTCAAGGGAGCATCGATCGGGAGGATGTAACCGATCTTCTTTGGGACGTTCCTCAAAGTGACGGTGCGTGTTGCGCCATGAGCGCTTACATAGACGAAAACCCGCGCCTTCCGGTCACCCGCGACTTTGCGAATGAAGCAGTCAATGACTTCCGAGAAGCTTCCGCTGTCGAGATCGAGGTAGAGCGAGACATCGAAGAACTGGCTTTCCAGCGCAGCTTTGAGCGAGTCGAGCTCACCCGGGACGTTGTCCAACCGGTTTTGCTTGTACTTCGATTCACCGATCAGCAAGGCGTAGCTGTGGTCGTAGATGGTGAATTTCAAGCCATCCTTGTCTGAAATAGAGAGATCCGCCGGGTTCGGCGTGGGCGTCGTGACCTTATCGGGAGCTCTGCAGGTCTCTGCTGCGGCTTGGCCTGCTGCAAGCAACAGACACCACGCCAGTGCGATACAGAAAGCATGAAAACGCCGCAAGCCGCCCTCCACATCGCTGAGTAGTTGGACTAAGCCGGCCGATTGCGAATACCGAGAAGGTCGGACCGCAACGCCAAGCGGATAAAAACCTAACATCTCTTAAAAATCAACAGGTTTTGTCCAAAAGTTGAAAGATAGATATGAGATAATCAATTTCCCTTTACTATCGAAAGAGTTGTATTATAGTCCGCCGAAAACCATAAAAACAATGGAAACTGACGTCCATTCTTTGGATTAGAACGCTGTTATCCAGCGAACCTATAGCTGTGCGCAAAACAACGATTTTGTTCTCGGAGGGAAGCATGGGAAGACGGTCGCGACTGAAACTTGCATTACTTGTTGTATCCGCCTTCACAGCAATTGTTCCCTTGCACTCTCTCTTAGCGGAGGAGAGTAGAACCGAAAGCAGCTGGACTGACCTTCCCGACGACCAATCGGAAGACGCCTCAAGAGCGACTTTGTTCGAAAAGTACGAGGTCCCCGCCTACAATCCGAACGCTCCGGAGACGAAGAACGAGACCCTGGCGATCCCGACAGATTTCGCGTTCCCGAGAGACGCGAGAGAGGACCGTCTAAAAGGCAGCAAACCTCGTGTCGACAGTATTTTCGGCATCGACATCAGCCACTACACCAGCCCTGACCTCGACATGACCCTTCTGAAGCAGAAGGAGGTCAAGTTCATCTATATCAAGGCTACCCAAGGCGTTTCGTCGAAGGACAAGCTTTTCAAGAAGTTCTGGGCTGATGCCGGTAATCTGCCGGCAAGCATAGCAATTCCGAGGGGAGCATATCATTTTCTTTCGTCTGCCTCCGACGCCTCCGGCAAGGCTCAGGCAAACGCGTTTGTGGACTACCTCAATCTCCATGGCGGTCTGAAGGCTGGAGATCTTCCGCCAGTCGTCGATCTGGAGTGGGACGTTGCAAAGGGGAATCCTGACCGCTGGGTGGGTCATTCGGCGGACGAAATCGTTGCGAAGACCCTGGAATGCCTCAAGCAGATTGAGGCGCGCACTGGCCGGCGCCCGATTATATATACGGCGAAAGCCTGGTTCTCTTCTAATACAGTTCCGTTGTCGCGGGTCGGTGAGTTTAAAGACTATCCGATTTGGATTGCGGACTATAACCCCAAGCGCAAATTCGACGAAACGCCTGCGGTCCTTCCCGGTTCAACAACTGCGATCTGGCAATTTACAGATCGCGCAAAGATCTCCGGAATCTCGACGGCCGGCTTTGACAGCTCGATTTTCTATGGAACGAACGCAAAGTTCCGCCAGACGTTCGGTCTAAACTGAAAATGGGGCGCGCTCCTATATCCCTGCTCAGAGTTCTTGCTGTCTTTGTAGTCGGGCTTTTTTTCGGTTGTTCGACGGCTGCGATGGCCGCAGATTGTCCGAAGTCGCTGGCGAATACCCCCTATTGCGACAAGTTTATCGTTTATAAGCATCCGGGGTCGCCGGTCGACAAGCGGATCAAGGCCTATATCCGCGACGATAGCAGCGATCTCGACGTCAGAAGCTTCGCCTTCTTGGTATCAGTCTCCCAATATCCGAACTTTACGGATCCAGACGAACGCGTCCTGAAGTCCGTCCAGGAAGACCTTCCGAACATCGTCGAGTTCTTGAAGAGCCAGGGCTTCGATGAGGTTATCGTCCTCAAGGACGAGGAAGCTACGAAGGATGCGATAAACTTCTTCCTGGAGCAGTATCTCTTAACCCAGATAACCGACTATCATCGTCGCGCGCGCTTCCTTTTCATGTACGATGGTCATGGCGCGGAAGGGCCATCTCAAAATGACGCTGGTGCGTTGGCTCTGGCGCTAACCACTGGCGATGCGGATGCGGATCCGTCACACAGCTACGCGCTGGATGATCTGCAAGGCCGACTTCGCAAGATATCGAACCAAGCCTATCATACACTTGCTCTTATCGGTTCGTGCTACTCCGGCGGTATATTCCCGATCTCCACGAACAAGGGCGAGAATTTCAGCTATCCGAGAGAGCCCGGGTCGCATGCGGTGACAGCGGCGAAGGCTCACGAACTCGCGCGGGGCGCACCGGATGGGAAGGGAACCGTATTTTTCGAAGAGCTTTTGAAGGCGATCGACAAGAGCGCTGTCGCCGCAAACGGAGCCCAGTTCATATCAGGTAAGGAGGGTGCACCTCAGAAAGTCTTGGGCACGACCATCGTTCGCCTCGGCCAGGTTGTGGAGGCAATGAATATAGAGTTGGAGGATCTTGAGATCCCCGACACGCAACCGCAGGAGTATGGTCCCCAGCTCCGCGTGGGCACCCTGGTATCTGATGAGACGTTCAACGGCGCCTTCTTTTTCCTTGCCCCGATAGAAGCAGAGAAGCAGGCCGGTACCAAGGGTAACGAGCTGCCGCCGCAAGCGCTGGATTTCCAGACGACCGGATCGGCCATTATCGGACAGCCCAGTGTCAAAGTTTTCTCGCCACCTGAAGACTATTCGATACGGGGAGCAAATTTCAGTTCAATCGACGGCGTGCCTGAGATCGGCAAAGTCGCGAAAAGTGGCGCGCTCAACTTTCTTTACGAGCGGGCAAGCGTTGGGTCGGATCAGAAGGACCATAGCTTCCCGCAGTATCGCGCTGATGCAGCCAAGGCCGAACTGCCCTTCGGTGCAATCCATGTCTTTGACTGCAGTCCGGCTGAAGGCCAAGTTAAGAACCTCCTTGAGGTCGCTCCGCCCGACAAAACTCTGCTGCCCGTGACCATCGATCTGGAGTGGTACAAGGAGACCGGATCACAGACGCTCGACGCGTGCGCATCTGACCGCGATGGCGTACGGGCCAATCTGAAGGATCTCCTGGATCGCGTGCAGGAAGCCTACGGAAAGCAACCGGTCATCTACGCCTCCCGGCAGGGGATCGGCGATATTCTTCAGTCCGACTTCAGCCAATATCCTCTCTGGTATGCGGAGCGGTCACATGAAGATGCACCGGGCTATCCCGGCGATAACCCCTGGACGATCTGGCAGATCAGCAAGGAAGGAAAGATTGACGGGTTCGAAAAGCCCGTCGACTACAATGTGTTCTTTGGAAGCAGAACGCAATTTGCGGCATTCGCCGCCACCGGCCGGAATACCGGTCTGGAAGCGGCTGTACTGCCGGAAAAGAAGTGAACCAGAGATGCTGAAGGTTTCCGCCATCGCCATCACGATCGGCCTTTGCGTGGTCGGCCAAGGACATGCAGCCAGTTGTGAGGCTGTGACAGCCAAGCAGGTAGCTGCGGCGATCTCTGGCGGAAACCCGCGAGACGGCTTGGAGAAGTATCTTACGAAAAAGCTCTCCAAACCCAGATATTTTGAGAATGGGAAGTGTACTGATCCTGCGAAAGACTTGAAGCTATATCCGGGGATTCCCTACCATGATTGCAGCTATGAAAATGGCGGCTTGCACGGTTGGGCGCGTGTTGCCATCATCCCCCCGTCTATGCTTGCCGCCTGGATCGATAGCGCTTGCCAATCCAAGGGGTCGAAATGCCTCAGCCGTGTCACGGCCTATAGCTGGTGCTCCAACCAGCTTTCGTTTCCCATCGCCGGAAATATCATTGAGCCGGGAAACTCAGGAGGAGGGAGCGACGATAGCTCTCACAACTTCATCTTCCTGCACGGGGTAACGGTGCCACGCCCGGCTTGGTTGGGTGCCACCCAGGATCTCGACGCTGCTGTGCAGGCGAAAAACCTCGCACCGTTGTCAGACATTGAACAGCCAAGCACGCTGACAGCGCAGGTGGCGCGGCCAGCCGGTATCCGACGCGAGATCTATACCGAGTTCGCACCGGAGCCGAAACTCAGCGACATAGGCAGCTCATGTCCGGCGTCAAAGAGAGGCCCAGCATGGTTCGACGCGTCGCGACGGGCGCTCCTGGCGGCTTGGGAAAAACCTCACAATATCATGTTTGATGCGTTGGCGGGTGCCCTCGAAGAGGGCCGGGCCGCTGGGGTCGTGCGGTGCTCCCCGTAGTCCGGCAGCGTCGTTTGAGATTGATCCGATGTCGACCTTAGCAGGCGGGTTCGACCGTCGAGCCAACGCGTTGGGAAACGAACCTTCTCATTCGCAAGACGCACGTCATCCTTGAACCTACGTTCATTATGTTATAACATCACATAAGATAGCTTATGGAACTAAACTATTGAAATTACAAATGAATGCCGTCAGAATCGAGAAACAACGCCACGGCGGCTGGAAAAGGATCCAGCGCTTGGGAAGCGCAAGCGTCAAGATGGTGCGGCAAGCTAGAACAGTGGATATAAGCAGACTTGGAATCGAAGTTCTCCAAAAGATGCCGATGGCTTGATTTCACACGGCATCTTGCAATATTAACCTTTAAGGTGTATCTATGCCGGTGAAACGCAGGCCTCATCACGACCTGGCGCGGGTCAAGGCGAAGTTCGCAACGACTGATACTTTGGAAGCGACGAGCACGGCAATCAGAAATGCGCGGGATTTGGGATATTCACTTTTAGATATCGTCGCTGCTGTTCAGGCGCTCCAGCACCGGGATTTTGTCAAATCGGAGACCGCGCACAGCCCGCCGAATTCCAAGGTGTGGCACGATACCTACAATTTGGCTTGGGATGAGCGCTTTCTTTATCTCAAGTTCGCAGGCGAAACACTGATCGACGTTGTGCTGACGTCGTTCAAGGAGGTCAATAATGACTGATACACGAGTGCATCCCGAGACAGGCAAGATCCTGCGGCGCGCCGTCCGCCCGCAGGTCGTTCGCTATGGCTCATTTGCACGCATCGTTAATGTTGCCGGCTGGTATCCCGATGATGACGGCGATGCCATCCATACCGGTGGCGACCTCGCGGAGTCCGACCAGGCGTTTCAGGAACTGCGCGCTGCCTATGGAGAGCATGTTCGACGCATCCGCAAGGACAAGCTAAATCTGACGCAGGAGGAGGCCGGACACCTCATTGGAGGAGGCCGGCGCGCGTTTCAGAAGTATGAAAGTGGCGCCACACCGCCAAGCGATGCGGCAATCGGTCTGATCGAACTCCTCGATCGCCATCCTGAAGATCTGGAATTCCTGCGGTCTTTGCGAGATGAGCCGCAGGTGGCCTGATCTGTCTATCTTCGAAACCACGGAACACCGGCGCGGCAGAAGCAATCCCGTCATTGTTTCTGCCGGGGCTTTTGCCGCTGCCTGGTGGTCTTGGCCTGGTTGTTGGCTTGCTTCTCGGCGAGGAGCTCGTCCTGCACCTGCCGCTGGCGCTCGATCTCGGGCGACTGGTTGACATCGGCCGGGATCGGCGCGGCAGGGTTCTGCTCGACTGATCGTTCCGCCCGTCTCGCTGCGGCGGATTCTGCCTTCGTCCGATAGGCGTGATCTTCCCCTCCTCCGTCGAACGGCCGCTCGCCCGTGCGTTCGGAACGTTCGGCCTGCCTGGTCTCGCGCACCGCCTCGGTCCTGGTGTTCTCCTTGACGGTGTCGAGCGCAATGGCGATCTCCGCGTCGGTGCGCTGTGCCGCAACCGCTTCGTTCGTGCCCGCCACAAAGCCGAGCTGCTTGCGCTCACGGGCTTCTTCCTTCGCCCGGCGGTCCTCGACCTTCGCTTGTGCAGCCTTCACCTGATCCTGAAGCTCGGGATTGCTGATTGGGATACCGTACTCAGCCGCCAACTCCACGGCGACGGCCTTCTCCCGATCGGTGCCATTGACGGTAATGGCACCCCACTTCTCTGAGGCCGCGCGCATGGCAACCAGCATGGAGTCCCGGTCCCGGTCGGCGGGCTTGACCTTGTCACCCGTATCGACGGGGAGTTTCGGGACCTCGACCGGAGCAGAAGCCGTCGCTTCTTTTTCCTTCACGGTCCTCGCACCATCGATGAACCCGAGCTTCTGCTGTTCCAGCACCTCCTCGTGGACGCGGCGCTGCTGGACCATCGCCTGGGCGGCCTTCAACTGGTCCTGAAGCTCGGGATTGGTGATCTTAAACCCGTGCTCTGCTGCAAGCTCGACAGCAAGCGCCTTGTCCCCGTCGCTGCCGGTCACAGCGATCGTATCCCATTTTTTCGCAGCCTCCTGCATCGCGGCCAGCATGGCGGCGCGATCGCGATCCGAAAGCCTGATCTTGTCGCCGGCGTCGACGAAGGCTGGCGCTTGCTGGGCTCGCACTCCCACATTCGATGCCGCGGCGGTTTCCGGCGCCGGGGCTTCGGCAACACCCGGCTTCGCCTTTGGAGCCTCGACCGCTGTTTCGGCGCGCGTCTGGGCGCCTGCTGTGATACTTGCCTCCTTCGGACGCTGGTTATCAAATCGGTCACGGGCAGCAGCCAGGGCGTCCTGCAGCTCCGGATTGGTCAACCTGAACCCATGCTCCGCCGCAAGCTCGACGGCGAGTGCCTTGTAACGATCCGTTCCGTTGACCGTGAGAGCGCCCCACTTCTCGGCGCCGAGCTCCATCGCGGCAAGAACCGTCTCCCGGTCCCGCCAATTTCCGATCTCGACCCGATCGCCGTGATCGGTGAAGGCGACGGCGCCGACGCGGCCATCTGCCTTGCGGTGGCTGTAGCGGACATCCCCGCCGCGCTTTTCCGCGACGAAGCCTGCAAATTGATGCGGGACCGGCGTTACATAGGTTTCACCCTCGATATTGCCACGCTTCTTCTCGATCTCTGTCTGCGTCTCCAGCATCTTGGTCTGGCTGACCTTGAGCTTCTTGCGCAACCCATCGAATTCCTGAAGCCGTTCCGGCGGCAGGTTCTGGCCGATCTGATCGAGACTGGTTTCCATCTCGGTAAAGGCGGTGTTCATCGTATTGAGGTCCGGCATGTCCTGCTCCCTGATCGTTGCGGATGTCGCGGTGGAGGTGGTCGTAGTGGAGGTGGTCGTAGTGGTGTTTTGCTCGGCCGACGTCTCGCGGCTTTTTGCGATCGCCGCGTCGGCCCGGTCGCGGAAATGCCAAACGAGCGAGGCATCGGCCACATCGATGATCTCGCTTCCAGCGGCAAGTGCGCGGGGCACGACGAAGACATTCTGCGGATCCTGCCGTGACGGGATGAGCGACTGCACCGCCTCTACTGGGACATCGATATAGCGAAGCACGCCGCCGTCGCGGACAACATGTTGCGCGGCGACACCGCGGTCGCGCGTGAACAGCGGCGCCGAGGAGCGCGCACCCGGCCTCTCGGCCCGATAGAGGCGAACAATGCCCGGACGCCGGGGCGGCTCCGTGCGGTACTGCGTCGCGGTAACCCGTTCGGCCTCACCGTTCCAACCGTTCGCGACCGCCTGTGCATGGCGCTTGCCCTCGTCGCGGGTGGGGATATGGATGACGCCGTTACGCACCGCCTCGACCCGGCGGCGAATGCTTTCGGAAGCTTCGCCGCGCTCGACGCGCCGGATGTCCTTCATTTTATAACCGGGCGGGTTCGTCCGTTCGAAACGGCTCACCGCATCCATTGGGATATCCCGCTCGCGGGCCTCCTCGGCGATCGTCCTTCGCCAGCGGCGCAGATCCTCGATCTTCGGATGCAGCCGCTCGCCGGTCTCCGACTGCATCTTCACCACCGCATGAACATGGATGTGACGGCGATCCTCATGGGTGGTGAACAGATAGCGATGCCCGGCAAACTCGCGGGCAAGCATCGCACGGGCGGCATCGACAAAAGCGTCCCTGGGCGTTCCCGGCCGGGCGCTGAGAACGATATGAGCCACATCCCGGCGCTCCTGGGATCTCAGATCGCGCTTCCAGTCCTTCGCCTCATCGAGAACCGAACGCTCCCCCTCGAGGATATGATCGGCGGCCGGCTGACCGGACCGGTCCATCCTGTTGACGATGACACGGTAGCTGCTGCCCTTTCGCAGCTGGCCGAGATAGCGGGCAACACCTTCGACGCCATGCGCAAAACCACGCACGTCGACCGCCGTGTCCGGGTCGAAGGCCGCTGTCAGCCTGTCGTCCAGGACGTGCAGGGATTTGCGGTTGTCGTAGATGCGCCCGGCTTTCTCCTCGCCGGGCTGCCGGCGGCGCGCGGCGCTCACCACCAGTTCGATTTCCCTCGCCTCCCCCAAGCTGGACTCGACGCTACGCCAGGCGATGCGATGGGCGGCAAGCGCCGTCTTGAGGGCTTCGCCAACGGCCCCGTCATCGGCAAAACGAGACGCACCGACCGTCATCGACAGGCGCAGGACATCTTTCGACGGCTCACGCCCATCGGCCTCTGACCACTCGTCGGCAAGCTGCCCGATCCAGTCGCGGCCTTCGGAGGTAGCACCGGCCTCGTTCTCGACGGACAGTTCGCCGCCGCGGCTCTGGTAGGTCAAAAGCTTGCCGACACGGGCACGGCCGGCGGCAAAGCTCACAAGCTTGACCACCGCAGGCTGGGAGCCAGAGGCGAGAGCAACACGCTCGCCAGCCGCACCACCGGGAGGCAAGCTCGATCCGGAGCGATCGAGGGCCGTCTCGTCGCCATTCCCCGTTCCAGAGCGCCGCCCGCCGGCCGATGGTTTCTTGCCGCCCCCACCCCCAGCGCGACGGCGCCTCTCGTCCTCCAGCAGGTCAGCTTGCGGCGCGGCCGGTCCCGTCCAGGGACGCCCGCCAACGGCAGGCAGGCCGCCGTCACCCGCATCAGCCTGCTTCCGCCTGCGCTTTGGCCGGGGGCCGGGCATCTGCCGGGGCGCCGCCGGCTTTGGGGTTGCCGCTGTAGCCGGTCGAACCCTGCGTTTCCGCTCGAGGTCGTCCACCAGCGCCATGAAAGCATCAAGACCAAGCATCGGCGTCAACCTGCAACTGTGCCCTGGCGCGGCCGGCCTCGCACATATCCCTCATGTCGGAGGCCTGCGCGCCGACCAGCCGGGCCAGCCGCACGACGCCGTCCAGCAGCACCTCGAACTGCGGCTCCCTCCTTCCGTTCAAGGCGCGGGCGATTTGGTTGAGATTGACGCCGACCCGGCGCAACTCCTCGGCGTGAGCGAGCATGATCTCCTTCAGGTCACCATCGAAGGCCGGCCCCAACCCCGCCGCCTGCCGGACGAGGCGGCGCAGGACCTCGCTGACGGTCAGGTTCGCATCCATGCAGAAGGCCTCGAACGCCAGAAACTCAGCCTCGCTCAACCGCACATGCACGACTTTCTGTCGGGAGGTTCGCTTTGCCATAGCCTCTTGCCGCTGCCTCTTTTCTCTCCCGGTTGCGGTCTCGCGACTGCCGGGAGAGCCTCATCGCCCGCTTCGGGCACATGTCAGTTTTCGTATCACGGAAACTGCTATCCTGCCAACCAAATAATTACAAATTATATTGTTGTTTCAATGGCTTATGTGGCTATATGGCCCTTGCTGGCTATGCTGGCAGATGTGGCTGAATTGGACAAAATGGCCCATACGGCCCCCTGTCCATAACTGGCCCTCTTGGTCCTTCCGACACGTGGGCCACATGTGGTCATCGAGGCTCCGTGGCGTATCGCGGCTGCTCGGCCATCACGACCATCGGGGGCGGAAATGACCCTCATGCGCCCAGTGGCAGGCATGGCCCCGGAGCCAGATGGCATCCTGCTGGCCGAGGGGCCAAGAGGATCATCAGGACCATGACAGCCAACACGCCATGCGGGCCTTTCATGGCTCACCGGCCATTACGGCCTTGGCAGAAGGAACCGATCTTGATAAGTTGATATATATGTAATTTTGGAAAAATGGATTGCATTAGGTGACGATTATCGCATTCGCACATACCAAAGGCGGCGTCGGCAAATCGACGCTATGCCTCCTCATCGCGTCGGAACTCGCCAGAGGCGGCACCAATGTCCTCATCGTCGACGCCGACCAGAAACAGCAATCATGCCTGCAATGGGTCAAGCGCTGCGGAGAAGCCGGCACCCTGCCGCAGACCCTGCAAGCCGTGGCGGTGACCAAGACGGAAGAGCTGAAGCTCGCCCTGAAGCGCACCGATGCCGACGTCATCCTGATCGACGTGCAGGGATCCATGAATGATCTGCTGATCGCCGCGATCGTCGCGAGCGACCTCACTCTCGTCCCGACGAAGGCCAACGTCATCGAGATGGTCGAGACGGTGAAGCTATTCGAATGGGCGGAGACCAATCTGAAGCGGGCGCCGCTTCGCCTCGTCCTCAACCGGGTCGACGGCATCGATACGAACACGGCGGCGTTTCAGGACGCCGTCCGGATGATCCGCGACAACAAGCTACCGACATTGCCGACCTTCGTGCGGTCAAGAAAGGTCTACGAGCAGTTCGCCCGAGACGCCGGCACGTTGAGCGGGATCGCGCGGGATCCGTCCAAGGTCGAGCAGGTCGCCAAGGCGCAGAACAATATCATCGGCCTCATCACCGACATGACCTCCACCATAGAGCAGACGGCCTGATCCGAGATCATCCATGACGCAATTGCCACCCATTCCACGCTCACGCCGCAATCTGAACGATCTGGATTCCCTCATCGACGCATCGATCGGCAAGAGCGACACATACGGCGCCGCTCCATCAGCCGCCGAAACGGCAAAGCCCTATCCTGAAGCCGGGACCTCGACGAAGGAGACAACGCCCTCCCCCGATGGATCCGAACAGGTGGACGCACCATCTCCGAGCCTGTTAAACAATGCCCCTGCATCGGAAGAGCCAAAATCCGAGCGATTCAGGATCAGTATCGACGCGTCCGTCATCATGGCGACCAAGATGGTCGCCGTTCAGCAAAAGACGTCCCCCTCGGAGATCGTCGAGCGCGCCCTTCGTCGCTATCTGAACCTTGCGGCCAATTGAGACACGTGCTTTCCAGCTCGGAACAAAACGAGGAAAACAAACATGCACCATTGGAAAAAGGCCTGGTACACGCTGATAGGGCCGTTGTGGATCTGGGTCGTCTTTATCATTTTCGTGCCATTCCTCCTTGCCGGAGCCATTGTCAGCCTGAGCGTGCTGCCGCCGGTCGGCGACACTCTCATAAAAACCGCAAGTCTTTTCTGCGTCATGATCCTTGCACCGCTGGCAGCGCTCGCCGAAATTGCACCACCCTTCGTGACTAAGGAAGAGGTGAACTGGCGCAACAGAAATACCGACGAGCTGTTCGAGGGGGACGTTGCGTGGGAAGATATCCCGTTCTTACCACCGGTCTTGAAACGCATTCGCGCGACGACCTCGAGGCGGAGGCGGCAGGAGAAAAGGGAAAACGAAACGTCGATCGATGCAAAGCCTTCGATCACGTGATGGCATGCCCGGTCGGGCGTTGCGGCCTATCGCAGACGGCGGGCTAGCTGTCTACACACCGCCGGCGCCACAGGCTGCGGAAGGATCGTTGCGGGCTCCGTGAGTGGACCTCCAGGGTCGCGAATAGAGCCGTCCGCCGCAGGTGGCCCACCAGGATTCAGGGCTCGCCCGAACATGCTGCCAGTGCGACAACGTATCAGCAGCATGAATCGGTCGACCCCGACCGATTCAGATAAGTCGTTGGACGAGAGATCCGCCGGAGGCGAGACTCCGGCCATGACGACACCAAACGAGACGCCCCTCCACCTACGCCGCATCGATCCATCGCAGAACATGCGGCGGTTCTACTCGCTGTCGATCCAGCCAACCCTGTTTGGCGGGGCCTCGCTGATCCGCCACTGGGGGCGCATCGGAACGAATGGGCAGGAGATGATGGAGACATTCGACGAAAGCTCGGCGGCCGTGGATGCAATGGCGCAGCTTGAGCGGACCAAGCGTCGGCGCGGCTATCGCGGGCCCGAGGTCGGCGATAACCATTGACGGGCGACAGTGCCTGGATCGCGAAGATGAAAAAGCCTCCTCAGAAAGGAGGCTCGGCTTCGACCATAGCATCCTGCTCGGCAATGATGACCGCCAGTTCGGCTTGCACAGCCTCCAGCTCGGCCGCGATCTGGCGACGCTCGGCCGGATCCACCGATACCTGAAGCTCCAGCCGCAGCTCATCGATTTGCTGTTCGAGGGAAATCGTCATCGTCGTCTCCTTGACGTTTGTGAAAGATGACGGTCGCCGTCATGGAGGCATGACGGGGTCAAGGAGCGCCGAAGGCGACCGGCGGAGCCGGCAAGTGGGGGAGCCGATTTTGTCGGAGCGCAGGGAACCGGAGCGGAGGCAAAATTGGGGGTACCGCGAAGTCCTTGAGGCTGGCATGGCTCCATGGCATCCTCGGACGGACTGAGCAGACATCCCCGTCCCGTATGGCACCCAAAAGCTGGAAACGGGCTCGATGCCCGGTTCCGGCTTCATCACGATGCGGGGAAGACCCCGCCTAACGGCGGGGTCCTCGGGCCCAGATCAGGCGACCCTGCGAGGGCGGTTCCAGACGAGGACGTATTCGCCTTCCTTCTGAGCCGGCCAAAGTGCTGCGTTGATCGGAGCGTTGAAGCTCGGGTCGTCGAGCTTGATGGAGACGTAGGGCTCACCATCGTCCGAGACCTCGTTCCAGCCCGCGCCGATCTCGGCTCCATTGGGAGCCTGCGCTCGATAGTCGGGAGCGCTCGGCGAGGTCCGCTCGATTGGGATGAGGCGGGCGCGGGTCTTGACCGTGAGAGTTAGGACATTGCCTTGGATCGTGCCGTTTGTGGTGGTGAATTCGCCAATGACTGCCATGATTTCGTTCCTTTCCACTTTGCCGGGTCGCGCCATTGCGACCTCGATGACGGTGAAAAGGACGGTGGCGAGCGGCGCTGCACCCGAAGGGCTGGAACGAAGTGGAAGGCGGTTGGACAGGGCTATTTTGCTTCGCGATGCAAAGCCCGGCTTGCCGGGTGGCGGAAAATAGTCAGGGCCGGCCGTTGCGGCCAGCCGATCGAGACGCAGTCGTCCTTCGGCCACACCCGGTCCATCGAGGTCTGCGGTGGTGCGTCCGCGTTCAAAGAGGCGAGGAACCATTCATGGCGCAACCACATCGGCGCTCCACCCCAACGGCAACGTCATCCAGAGCATGATCCGGCTTCCCGCCGCATCGATCCTGTGCGCACCGCCTCGCCCCATCGGCGCCTCTGTTCGACGCTGCGAATAACAGGGTCACCGCCCCGCGCCTCCGTCGCCAGCCGCTGGCCGCGGGTCTCCTCAAACACGGCAAGCCCCTCGTTCAGGAGGAGGCCTCTGCGTGCTCCGCATCCGCAAGCTTATTGTGGCCCGAACTGCCGACGACCACTTCGTCGGGTCTGTTTCCACGCTGCTCGATCTGGTCCTTGGCTTCGCCGAGAGGCGGGGGCATCTCCGCATCGCCTTCGGGTGTAATCCATATGGACGGGATTGACGGCAAGGGCTGGACGTCCTTGGCAATGCGCCAAGCGTGCAGACCACACAGCAGTTGCTACCGGCCGAACCTCCATTGTCGAGGCCGCGCCCATCGTGGCCAAGTCAAGGAGCTCCGAAGCCGGGGAAGTCAGGCGGCGAGCGCACCCGAAGGGCCGCAACGGATGTGGAGAACGGCGCAGCCGTTGCGCTTGTGGCCGGCCCCGGCAGGACCAGCGGCGTGTGACGTCCCACCCCTCTTTCTTCCTTTTTTGCTTTTTCTCTGCGACCGAGCGGCAGCGACACGAGAACAGGCCGGTCTCACTCGATACCGGCCTGTTCGGGGCGTGAACGGATATGAAAGTGGCAGGGCCAAAGCTCCGCCGACGACAGTCACCCGAAGGCGGCCATCTGCACTTCGGTCGCCTTGCGATCGAGGGTCCGGCCGGGGTTTTCCACCGGACGATCGAACGGCTTCCATGCTTCGCCGACGATCTCCTCATAGGCAGCCACCGCCCCTTCGGCTGCCATCCGGAGCGAATAGGCCTGCAGGCCCATATCGGCGGCGAATTCCCGCTTGCGCTGTGCATTGCCGGTGAACCCGACCGGACCGTCTATATCCTCGTCGCGCAGATTGTTGGCTGCTTTAGCCGTGGCGTCGCGCGCCTCAGTGACCGCTCTGCTGTAGAACTGCCCCGCACCGTGCGCCGAGCCGATGTAAGAGCCGACGATCCGCTGGAGGTGGATCTGCATGGCACGCTCACCAAGTCCTTCGGAGAGGACGGTCGCGCCGTCGACAAGCAGGTTTTCATGGGCCGTCCGGATGCCGGCGCCGTCGACGACAACCAGGCCGAAGCTTTCGGAGATCAGGGTGGCTTGGGCCGTATCCGGGCAAGTGAGCAGGACCATCTCCAGGGTGGGGCCGCGGCGGGTAGCCTGCGGGCGGGTAACGTGTCTTGCTGAGCGCGCGTTCGTCGTCATGTCGTAAAATCCTTGTTGAGTTTGCCGAAACCCCGGAAGCGGCCGGCCCTGCCGGCGTCCCCTCGGGTGCGGTCAAAATGAACCGGCGAAGTGGAGCGGATCAGGGTCCGGAGGCTGCCAGCCGAGAAAGGCAGGTCTGCGTGAAAAGCGGGGCCAAAGGCCCTGCGCAGACCGCGGGCCGCCTTGCGAGGTCGGCGGCCTCCGGCCGCTATGCGGCGCGGCACGCGGCCTTGAACCGATCCGCCGTCCGGTTCAGACCGCACGAACCCGAGGGGATGCCGGTAGGATTGGTCGCCACAGCAACGAGGCAGACCGGATTTCGACAGGAGGGTGAACACAAGCCCGCAACCGATAACCATGCCGCGGCACAGCCCACCTTTCCCGCCCGACGACCGCCCCCGCACGAAGCCGCCCTTGCCACCCTTCCAGACGAAGCTGTCATCGACCTCAGACGCATGACATGAAACCTGCCCGCGGAGGAAAACACAGCCGGACGTCGTCCTTGGCAGGAGCGCCATGCAGATCCATTTCCCGCCGATATGACGGGCGGACTGGCGCATGAAACCCGCCGAGGTCATAGCGTGCGATGCCACCGCCATCCGGCCATGGGCCAAATGCGACGGGTCGGGCCGGTCGAGCGCGCCGGCTATCTAGCAACGGGCCGATAACACGAATGTGCTCCAAGCCTACGCCCCCGCGCATCTGGCAACCGAAAGCCGGCCAGCCCGAGAATGGGGAATGCCGCACAGCGTACCGCTGCTCGCCCAGTGTCCACGGCCTCACATCGACCGCGCTGGAGACCCCAAAGGCTTCGACTTCGCCAAGGAGACCGCCAATGCCGACGGCGCCCCTCGTCCCGCGGCCATATCAGGGCTCACCGCGAACAGGCCGATCTCGTGAGAGACTGGCCCGTTCAACCGGCGCGACCGCGAGCTCGGACTATGGCGCGCTGACGTTCTCATTCTGCAGATCCCACCCGCTTCGCCAGCCAGGATCATCGAAGTCAGGCGCCGATTCCTGGCTCTGCTGTTCAATCACGCTTTCCTCATGCTCCGCTTCTACCTTCACAAGGATCTCCCGTTCGACACGATAGACCTGCGTTACCTTCACCACGAATCTCATATCGCCCTCCTTGCTGCACGGCACGGATCGGATCCCGGCCACCTCTCCCACTATGATTTTGCCTCGGCCTGCGGGCGCGGAATACCGCGGTCGCCGTTTCCTGCCGCGCAAAGCTTGCGCAACAGTGCATCGAGCTCGCCACGACGCTCGAACCGCAGCCGATCGACATTTTCGTGAAAGCGCCGTTCGTCCTCCGGCGTCCATGCCGATACCAACCGCCCGAAGGAGCGCTTCTTGATGCGATCGGTGAGCGCCATGCGCGTGGCCCGGCCCTCGATCTGACTCTCGATCAGGTCGAGATGCTCGCGGGTCCGCCGGTAGGTCGCCTCTATTCGAGATAGCGGCACATGCGTTTCCAGGATCGTCATGGTCGTCCACCTCCGCCCCGGTGCGGCCAGAGCGCGCGGACAGAGAAAAAGACAGCTTCCCCCCATGCACCTTGCCCGCAGAAATGCTGGCGCAGCTTCGGATGCCAGACGACATAGAGGGACTCTTCGTCATCACGAGCCAGACGCCAACCCACAGCGAGCGCAATGATTTTCCAATGCATCGCCATCTCCTATCTGTTCAAGTCGATAAAATCGGAGGGGCCTTCATAACGACGATGACGAGCTTCATCGAACACAAAGCCGAAGCGACCGATCCTGTATTCGTCGCTGGGCACGAGGAACCGCCGCTCTCCGACATGCGCCCCACGCCGGCCGCCGATCGTGGCGACCACCTCAACGAAGCCCTTCTCGTGATCGGACCTGATCGCCGAAATGACGATCCAATTGCCAGCGTGCTCCCGATCGAAGGCGCTGCGGTCCTTTTCACGGGACTCGCCGGGTCCCAATATCGTGCCGGAGATCGTCTCCCAGGCATCGGGCCAGCTATCCTTGACCGTCCGTTCCGCGCTGCGACGCTCGTAGCCAGTAAAAAGGTGCGGAAAAGTGAACGCGACGATCGCCCAGGCGGCATCTTCCTCGTACCATCCACCCTCGGCGCGCAGCAGCGGATGGACCTTGCTGTTGCAATCCGCAGACAGCTTGAAGCCGCCATGACCGGCGGTGCTGTGGCTTGCAATGCCTTCGGCATAGATCGTCGCACCCTGCGAAGGTCCCCATGGCGTGCTGCAATGGACGCGCATGGTTTGGCGGGTGAGCCCGCGCAGTTCGCGCTTGTGTTCCGCGGTCTCGAAGACGCGGATCCGGAACGCCGCCTCGTCGGCGAGCGTCGACTCGTAAATATGGAAGTCGGACCGCTTCAGTTCGGCAAGCGACCGCGCCACGCGCCATGCGCTGGCAAGGACGCCGCCGCCTTCCCGGCTCGGAAGCATCGCCAGGACGATATCTTCGACACGGGCGACCGGGAAGCCGTCGGCGCTTTGACCGAGCTCCACCCCTGAAAACTCAGGGGTGGAGTGTTCTTGGGGCTGGATGGCGAGCGCATTCATGCTGCAACCCTCCCCTCGCCGGCAGACGCCGCGATCTCGTCCGCCGTCACCTCTTCGAGAACGGCGAGAGGATGACGATGCTTCGTGAGCCAGGCTTCCGCATCCGCGCGGCTGACGGCAATGTGGACGAGTTCGGCGCCCGCGCCGGGACGGTCGAACACACGAACGGAGCCGAGAGCCGGACGTTCGAGAACCTTGAAGATCAGATTGGAATCGATACCGAAGGTCCGGTGAACGCGGATGACGATGGTGCCGTGGTTGCCGAGATCACCTTCATGAATGGTGAAATCCGGCTGGGCGACATAGGTGCCGGTGGTCCTCCCCGCCTGCTTGCGGATGAGCCGGCCCTGGCTGTTGCGGTTCTTCCATGCCGACAGCTTCTTCCTGTGCCGTTCGGGCGGTCGCGGCGTGCCGTCGGACCATGCAACGGTGGAGCCGATCGGAACGATATCAAAAATGAGGGACGCAGACATGCGAGCTCTCCTGTGATGTTAGGGATGATGGAAACGAAACCGCCGCCGGGGAAACCGGCGGCGGCGAAGATCTGGAGGGTTGCTGGTGGTAGTTATTCAGCTGCGACGAGATGGGCCTCATCCTCATCGATGATGACGGTGTCAGCGTCGTGATCACCCGGCTCCCCCAAAACAGCATCGCTGCCATTGTCTTCGACGGCATCAACCTCGGCAGTCACCCCCGCGCTCCCGGCGTCGCCGCCCTCTATCTGCCCGGACGCAACATCGTCGTCGTCCGGCCCGGCAGCAACATGCCTCCTCACCCAGTCGGTGAGCTCTACCATATCAGGGGCGAACAACGCCGACGGATGCACGAAACCGCCATCTTTGAAATGGGCGGCAAGCGCTGCGCGGGTTTCCCGAACCTTCTGGCGCGGAAGAACCGAGCTGTCCTTGCACGAAGCTTCGAGCGCCTGGCGGGACAGGCATGAAAGAAATTCCTCCGTCCCCATGTTGGGCAGGAAGCTGTCGGCACCGATGGCCTCACCGGCTATACGGGAAACGATGCCGCTGTTCGAGGCGTTGCGTCGGCACGAAAGCACCTCGATCAGCATCGAGCGCGCGGCAATACGCAGTGTATCCATCTCGAAGCTGAGCTTGCCCTCTGCGTCGAGCAGGCTAGCGGCATGGCGGGCGAACCGCTTGGTGCCGTAGACGGCACCGGTCGCGCCGGAATCGACGCGAACATTCAGTCCGACGAACGCGAGGATGAGGAGCGCCATCAGGGTATTGTCCTCGATCGGGGCGCGGCCAAGTGCCTGATGCAATGCGTCGGTTCTGTAGTCGCCGATCATGTCGTGACCGGTCTGGGTCACATCCGGGCGCGGCTTGGAGACAACGATGTCCTGAGCATCCGCCTCGCTGGCGTCATTTCCCGCCGCAGCGCCTTTCTGCTTCAGCTTTCTCGGTTCCGGCATCCGGAAATGGATCGTCTGAACCTTCCCGGAGCGATCGAGATAAACAGCAGCCCGGTCGGACTTCTGGGGATTACCGTGGACACGCTCGGCCTTCGGCGGCAACTGCGGCTGACCCCAGCTATTGACCTCGGCGAGGACACCATTCTTCGGGAGGTTGGCCGTCATCCATTCCTGCTGAGCGCCGAGATAAGCTTCGACGTTCGTGGTGTAACGGCCGTCCTCGTTGGCCGGGCCGAACAGATCCTCGACCCATTCGATCCCGTAGGCCATGGCAAGATCGTCACCGAAGGATGCGTCCTTGGCATACATCCGGGTCTTGGACAGCGCGTTTGCGACGCTGCCCCAGGATACCCTCGGATCGGCCTTGGACGGCTTGTGCTTCTTCCAGACCTCCTTCTGCTCGGCGACGCTCGCCGCGGCGATCGTGCGCAGGAAACGCTCCTCCGGCATGTCGCCCTTTGCCATCTGGTCGAGCATCGCCGGCAAGACGTTCGCGAGCAGCCGCAGCTTGCGGATCTGGCGGATCGGCAACGCCAGCGCCACGGAAATCGCCTCCTCCGTCCAGTCGAAAGCGATCAGCCGTTCGATCCCGCGCCACAGATCGACCGAGTTCAAGGGCTCACGCGCGATATTCTCGATCATCGAGCGCATCGCGTTATTGTCGTTGGCCGCCTCGACGACGATGACGTCGATTTCCTCGATGCCGGCCGCGATGGCCAGCCGTACACGGCGGTGACCGGAATCGATGATGTAGCCGTTACCACCGCCGGTTTCGGGGAAGATGATCGGCGGCTGCATGATGCCCACCGCCTGGATCGTGGCCAGCAGCAACGCATCTCCCTGCGGCGTGGACTTCGTCTGGCGCGCACGATCGGGATTGTCCTTCAGCGCACGGGGATCAACCTTCATAACCTGCATCTCAAGCTCCTGTGGGGTTGCGGACGCGACCCTTTGCCGGTCCTTTTCCGTCTTCTTCTCGAAGACATCCCCCGGACCGCGGAACGGACGGGCCGGCACAACTGCGGCCGAGCATCCCTGCCCGGCCGGACAAGCGGGGCATAAGCCCTGCGAAGGACGACGTGCCGGGATCGCGTCAGGCCGCGGTTGAGCGAGAGCGCTGACTGCACGGCTGGTCTGCGAGCGGTTTTTCCTTCTCCTTTCTTCTTTCATTTCCGACCGCCGCCAGTTTCGGGCCAGCCGCAGTCTTCAATGTCAGGATGGCATCGGTTGCGCCGGACGCCGAAAACTGCATCATCGCGATACTGCGTTTACTGCACGGCGCTATTCAGACGGAGACCGTGTCCGCCTGGGCCACAGACCAGCCGAGCCTGCTACCGTTCACAAAAATTAGGGGATCCCGTAAAAGCATGAAACAGCCGAAGCGACCATTCATCGTCGAGATCAAACCGTCGCGCTCCAAGGCGCGGCAGAAGGACCGTCCATCCATCTGGGGAGCGCTCGACCTCGCTGGCACTGCCCGCGAGGTTGCAGAGCAGGATGCCAATAACAGCCCCTCCGGAGAGACGATCCCCGACGAGAAAATCGCATGGCTCGACCGCAAAAAGTCCTGAGAAGAGAGGCGGCTGACGGCGATCAGGCACTTTTCTGCTGCCTTACTTTCCTCACTCCTTCCCGGCCGTGCGCATTCGCGCCTTTCGCCTGGCCAAGGCAATCTTGATCGAGTGTCACCCAGTTGCTATCTTTGTGCTCAGTGAGATCATGGAGACCGACATGGCCGGCAACCTGCACGTTCGCAATCTGGACGACGACCTGATCGCCAAGCTCAAGACGCGGGCGGCACGGCACGGCCGTTCCGCCGAAGCAGAGCATCGCGAGATCCTGAGACAGGCCCTGGAAACGGAGGTCGAGCCTTCCTTCGACGAGCTGGCCGCGCAGCTACGCCAGCTGACCGCCAAGCGAACGCAGACGCCTTCCGAGGTCCTGCTGCGCGAAGGACGTGATGAGCGGTGACGGAAACGCTCGTCATCGATGCCAGCATTGCGGTCAAATGGGTCGTTGAGGAAGAAGGCACACCGTTGGCACTGGCACTGCGGCGCAATCATCTCTTCGCCGCTCCGGATTTGCTGGCGGCAGAGTGCGCCAACATTCTGTGGAAGAAGACCCGGCGCAACGAACTGACGTCCGATGAAGCGTTGATGGCGTCGAGGCTGCTGGAGCGCAGCAATATCGAGTTGCTTCCCATGCGCGGGCTGCTCGCCCAGGCAAGCAAACTGGCCATAGAGCTTGGTCATCCGGCCTACGACTGCATGTATATCTGCCTGGCTGCGAGCCGGGGCTGGCGCTTCGTAACGGCGGACGAACGGTTGATCCGGGTGGTGAGCCAGAAGGCTCCTCCCCAACTCGCCAGCCTGTGCGTGACTATGGAGCAGATAGCAACGGGTTCGCATTGAGCGACGGGACCGGTTTGACCACCAGCGGAATGAGGGCCGGCCTTCGCTGATGGCGGAGACCGGCCCTCAAGATCGGGGAATCATGCGGCCATCGATATAGCGCCGTCGGCTCCTTCGACGTCCTTGGCGAGCGCCTTTTCGACATCGGCAAGCTGTCGGCGTTTTTCCGCAAGCTCGCTTGCGAAGGAAAACTCACCGCCGTCCCGCGAGCGATAGGACGCAAGCCTGCGACGAGCCTCCTCCAGGCGCTGGCGTTGGCGCCCCTGCTCCTCTTCGAAGCCATCGAGCGCGTGCTCGAGACGGGAAACCGCACCAAGCGGCGTGACCGTCATGGAAAGCTCGATCTCATAGTCGGCTCCAGTGCGCATCAGCATGGTCGTGTAGCGATATCCATCCTTGCCGAAGCGCTCACCGGAATATTCCAGGTCGAAGCCGCCGATGGTCGCAATGACCATCACGCCCTCTTGCTGGAGCTGGACCAGCGTCAGGATTTCCTTCATGACGGCGCGACCCGCATCCTTGCGTTCGTCGAAGGCCTTATCCCTAACGGTCATTGTGAAAGCGTCACCGGCGGTTGGCACCAGCCGTTCGATGTCCTGACCGATTTCGCCGATCCGCCGTGTCGAAACCTCGATATCGCGCTCGGCATCACGGATGTGCCGGCGGACCGCATATTGATCATCTTCATGGGCGGCGCGCAGGCGCTCTAGACGGGCGATATCGGCCTCCAGACCGGCCTTGAGCATCAGCCGTTCGTCGCCGCTGGCGATCGCCTTGGCCATGGCGAATTGGCTGGCGGCGCCCTCGCTCATATCCTCCAGCCGGCGGATCGACGTGTCGCCGGAAAGCGCGGCCGCGATGAAGCGGGCTTTTCGCTCATTGTTCTGCCACATCTGAGCGTCGAGCGACCCTTCGGTCGCGTAGGCGTAGATGTCGATCTCGTCGTGCTGATTGCCCTGCCTGACGATCCTGCCCTCGCGCTGTTCAATCTGCGACGGCAGCCACGGCACATCGAGATGATGGAGCGCCTTCAGGCGAAGCTGGGCGTTGACGCCGGTCCCCATGGTTTCCGAGGACCCGATGAGGAAACGCACCTTGCCGGACCGGACATCGCCAAACAGCCGCTGCTTGGCCTCCGTCTTCTTATAGTCCTGCATGAAGGCGATCTCGCTGGCAGGGACGCCCATACGGACCAACTCGTCGCGGATCCAGCGATAGGCCGAGAAGCCGCGAGTCTTTTCGACGGATATCGTGCCCAGATCGGAAAAGATCATCTGCGCGGCGCCGGGGAGTTCGAACAGCTTGCCATCCGGGCGGAGATAGGTGTGTTGCGAGGTCTCCTTCCAGATACGGTAGGCATTGTGGATCAGGAGATTGAGCTTGTTGTCTTCTTCGTTGTCATTGGCCGGAATGACCAATCTCAGATCGATCGCCGCATGACGACCATCGGTGATAACCGACAGCAGGATGTCGTCGCCGGGCTGCGCCGGCCCCTCACGCATCTCGATGTCCTTGATGCGCTGTTCGAGAATCCTTTGATAGAATTTGAAGGCGGGGGTCGGCTTGGCGGTCAGGATCTGCCGCCGGCCGGTGGAGAGATCAGGCACCTTGACGTAGTCGCGCAAATCCGCCGGCATGACGACGTCGGCGAAGCTGCGGAACATGGCGATCAGTTCCGGAACGTTGACAAAGGACGCAAACCGGCTGACCGGTTTGTATTTGCCCGACGGCTGCAGCTCAAGCTCGGTCGTTGTATCGCCAAAGGTCGACGCCCAGGCGTCGAATTCGTGCAGCCCGCGTTCGGCAAGTGCGGTATATCCGAGCAGCCGCTGGATCGAGAACATCTCGCCGAGCGTATTGGTGATCGGGGTGCCCGAGGCCAGAACCAGTGCCCTGCCCGGGTTCTTCGTTTCGATGAACCGGGCTTTGACATACAAATCCCAGGCGCGCTGCGAGCCGTTCGGATCGATGCCCTTCAGGGTGCTCATGTTCGTGGCGAAGCTGAGTTTTCTAAACTCCTGCGCTTCGTCGACGATGATCTGGTCGACACCGATTTCGGAGATGGTCAGCAGGTCGTCCTTGCGGGTGACAAGCGCCTGTAGCCGTTCCTCCAATCCCTCCTTCAGGCGTTCCAGCCGCTTGCGCGAAACCCTGTCCTCACTGTCGACCTTTGTCAGCAGCTCCTCATAGAGCTCCAGCTCGTCCTGGATCATCTGCTGTTCGAAGGCCGATGGGACCGCGATAAACTTGAAGGCGGAATGTGTGATGATGATCGCGTCCCATGTGGCGGTCGCCGCTCGGCTCAGGAACCGCGAGCGCTTATCCCTAGTGAAGTTGGTCTCGTCGGCGACGAGGATGTTGGCGGAGGGATAGAGTGCCAGAAACTCTCGCGCGGCCTGCGCCAGGCAATGGCCGGGAACGACCAGCATCGCCTTGGCGATCAAGCCGAGCCGGCGCTGTTCCATGATAGCGGCCGCCATAGTCATCGTCTTGCCGGCGCCGACGGCGTGCGCGAGATAGGTGGAGCCATCGGCAATAATGCGCCAGATGCCCCGCTTCTGATGCCCATAAAGAACAAAGGCGCCAGAGGCGCCGGGAAGTTTGAGATGGGAGCCGTCGAACCGCCTTGGCGCGAGGTTGTTGAACCGGTCATTATAGACGCGGGCCAATTGGTCGGTCCGATCCGGATCGGTCCAGATCCAGCTCTGGAAGGCTTGCCTGATCCGCTGCAACTTGTCGCGCGCGGCTTCCGTATCGACGACATTCAGGACGCGACGCTCGCCGTCCGCGTCCTTTAAGACGTCGAAGATCTGCGGAATCCGGCTATTGAGCGCGTCGGTCAGTAACTCACCGGCATGGCGGCGGCTTGTTCCCCATTCCGACGTCCCGACTGCTGTGTAACCAAGCTGGCGTGCTTCGACGGTCCAGGAGCCGAGTTCCGGCATATGGTGGATCTTGATGTCGACGTTCATCGTCTCCTTGACGAAGGCGACGACATCAACAGCAGGGATCCAGGGCGCACCGAGCCGGGCGGCAATATCGGATGGGCGAAGATCGACCGGCTGGACAGCCTCAAGGGCGCGGACATTGCGCTGAAAGGTTGGATTGAGATCGGCAGCCGCTTTCGCCACTGCCAGCTTGCTACGGACGGCGCCGGAAAGATACGCGTCGGCGGTCTGCCAGGAGCCGGCGACGGGATCGCGAAAGACTGTGTCACCGAGGTCATCGATCACCGTAGCCACATCGCGATGCAGTAGTTCGGCGATGTGCTCGAGATCGACTCGACCGCGCTCGTTCATGACCACGGCCAGCGCATCAGCAGCCGATGTGATGACCGGTGACGCTGGCGGCGAGATGACGCGCTGGCTGAAGATCGGGCCGGGCTTCGCCGTATCCGTTTCGAGATCGTAGTCCTCGATAGAGGCCACCAGCCAGCAGTCGGGGTCGTCCCGAAAGGGCTGCAGGTTCGGCTGGCGATGGGCTTCCCGCACCTCGCCGGGTTCCTCGTCCTCGCTGATCGAAACCGTGGTGTGGTTGATCGGCCCGAAGTCGCGCGTGAAACTCGACCAAGCGATGCGCAGCCGGATCTGCAGGTCTTTCCACGGCCGATCCAGCTCCTGGGCCTTCAGCACCTCCCTCACCGCGTCGCGGATCGGGACCAGCTTCATAATGATCCGGACGTGCTTTTCGGGGAGACCGTCCGTGCTGCGGCCTTTGCGCACCTTGATCGCAACCGGAGCGCCGTCGACCATCTGCATCAGGCCCTGCCTCGTGTCGACGAAGTAGCTGCCCTCGCGGACCCTGGAGTTGTCGGGACGCAGGTCGACGATATCGGCAAGCTCATCCTCGACATCGAGATTGATTGGGGTCGGCTCGCCGTCATAAATTCCTTCCGGCAGCAGCTGAGTGGCCGCCGCCAGCGCCGCCTCCAGATCGTCGCCGCCCCGCGGGCGGCACGTATAAGCTTCACCGAAGGGGCCGGATGTGAGCGCATGGGTGCCAAGCACGAAATCCGGATAGCGCACAAACCAGCGATTGACGCGGATGCCCCCTTCCTCCACGGTTGCCGGCTGGATCTCCTCCAGATCGAGCCATGAGAGATCACTTGTCCGCTCCCCTGCCTTCCGCTTCCTGAAGAAAAGAAGGTCGACGACGACATCCGTGCCGGCGTCGGAACGAAAACTGCCTTCGGGCAGACGGATCGCGGCAACCAGATCGGCCGACTTTGCGATATGCTCGCGGGCGGTACTGTCGGCCTTGTCCATCGTGCCGGCGCTGGTGACGAAGGCGGCCAGGGCGCCGGGCTTCAGCAGATCAATGGATCGGGCGATGACGTAGTCGTGGAGACGCAGGCCCAGCCCGCGATATGCCCGGTCGGAGCGCACTGTACGGTCGGAGAACGGCGGGTTGCCGATTGCAAGGTCATAGATGGCGCTGAGATCGGTGCGAGCGAAATCGCCATTGACGATGCGCGCTTTCGGCTGCAGCAGCCGCACGATCCGTGCGGTCACCGGATCGAGTTCGATACCAGTGACATAGGAGATGTGACGCAGTTCCTCCGGCATCAGCGCCGGAAACAGGCCCGTGCCGATACCCGGCTCCAGCACGCGACCGCCGCGCCAGCCGAGGCGCCGAAGACCAGACCATATGGCCCGGACGATGAATTCCGGTGTAAAATGCGCATATTGCGTGCAGCGCATCAGCGAGCCGTAATCCGTTTCGGACACGGCGCTCTCCAGGGACTCGCCGAGCGTGTCCCAACCTTTGCGAAACTCGGTCTCGCCGGGTCGTCGAAACATGCCATTCGCCAGCTCCGAGGCGCCGAAGCCGGTGAAGCGGATCAGCTTTGCCTGCTCCTCATGCGTTGCGGGCCTGTCCTGCCGCTCGATCTCGTTGGCGGTAAGAATCATTGCGACGTTCCAGCGGGCACGCTCCTTCCAGGTGTTCGCGAGACCACGATCGCCATCGAGGTAGAAGTTCGCGCGATCGCCGTGCCTCCTGACGGAGGCAGGTTTGGGGACCGGCGCCATCGGCGACGCCGGTGCGGGCGGCCTCGGATCAGGGTCGTTATCATTGTCGGGATAATCGTCGAAGCTCGGCGAGAAGGTCGTGATGCCGAGGTCGAGACCGGAGGAAAGGACGCTGCTGCCGAACAGGTCGAGCGTGAACGGATCGTTGGACATGCGAAGGTCTCCTTGAAACGGGCGCACGTCGCCGTCCCGCGGACGCGGGATCCAGAGGCGATGGCGTGGAAGATGGGTTAAGTGGAGGTCAGGTCCGGAACGGGACCTTGATGGTAGCGGCAGATGCCACGGGTTGGGGTTGGGAATAAAGATGGAGAGGCCGCCAGGTTCAGGGGCGAGCAGGCGCTATCCGCGCGAAACGACGTAGATTTGCATCGTCTCCCCGGAGAAAGCGATGCGCAGGTGCGTACCGGTCGGACTGGCCGATATCAGGGCTTCGAGGCTTTCTGCGTCAATGAAGTCCACGCCGTCGTCGCCGCCATAGATCCTGCGTTTGATATGAAACCAGTCGCCGCCTATGCGCGGATCGCATTCCTCCGCATAGACCACGAGTGGTCTGGCGTCTGATCGCAGCCTTCCATTCGACATGACGTAGATCCCTTGGTCTCCAACCAGCCAGAGACCGGGCTTCTCGTCCTTGCCCGGTGCAAGGCCATAGTGAGGATTGCGGAAGCCGCCATTGGCCTCAGCGTCGCTTTCGCCGCGCGAGATCACCTCGCGGATCGCGGACAGAGGAAAGGTCAGCGTCATGTCCGGCCCCCTCACGCGGCAACTGTTTCGGGAAGATGGCGGAACTGCACCGGCAGCTTGGCGGCGATTTCCACATCGGACAGATCCTCCAGCAGCTTGAGGACCGCATCTCCGCTACCGCCGTAGAGCAGCACCGTGCGCTTGCCGCGCATTTGCTCGGGCCAGCGGTCGCCGGCATAACCACGATAGTCGTCATGGGTCGTGCTCCAGATATGCTCGAGGCGCTCCTCGCGCGTCATGGCCCGCACCGGACGGCTTTCGCGCTCGATGATGGCACCGCGCATGCGCTCGACCGAACCCTTGTCGGAAAGATCACAATTCCCGTGGAAATACCGTGTCCGGCCATCGATCCGGAGCGTGAAGAAGACGCTGGTGACGGAACCGAATATGAACTCGCGCATGGCGAACATCTCGCCGCGGATCCACAGAGGCGGAAGGATATCCAACATATAGTCGCACTGTTCCTGAGCGATCTCGAACCATTCGCCGGCATAGAGCGCGCTATCGTCACCCTCGAAGCGGTTCGGGCGCTGCTTGTGACGGTCGAACATGCGGAACATTTCCGAGCGGGTGGCGATACCCTGGAAAACCTTACGGATGGCGGATGCGGGGTTCATGGCGGGCTCCTTTCAGCCTCGTCGAGCCGAAATGCGGTCCATCCTCATGGATGCCCATCTTTTCTTCAGCCCTTCCTGACCCCTCCCCCTCAGCCGCCTTCCCGACCGGCCGGGTCAAGGGCCGGCTCAAGCCGGGCGAAGCTTTATCCTTGACGCGGCCGGCGGGCATGCGGCAGGCCTCTCGTTCATCCCCCTTTTTTCTTCATTGCCTTCAGGTCTTCATTCCAGTCATCGGCTGGACGCAGCCGTTCGTAGCCGCAGCCCACCTCGTCGGCGATCGACTTGATACGGCGAGCGTAGGCATCCCCTTGCGGGTTGCTGTCCGTGGCCGCCACCAGTAAGGTCCCGCGGCGTTCCGCCAGCGCCCGGATCGCGGCTTCAGTCGCTGTCGCCCACCCGCCCCCGGTACTGAGATAAAGGCAGGCATCCGATCCACCCTCGAACTCGGCGAGACTCATCGCGTCAATAGCAGCTTCGGCAACACAGACGCGCTGCGCATCGAGCCGGCCAAGGCGGAACAACACCTTGGCTCCGCCGGAAGCAAAACCACGCCATTGCGGGCCGCGCTCTTCCCAACCTGTGACTGCTCCATCGTCGTCCACATGGGCTGCCCACATGCTGCCATGGGGTCCCTCGCGGAGGCGGTCCTGACGGATCGCGTCACGCACGGCCGCAGCCGACAGGAGCCGCTCACCCGTGAGATATTGCCAGGTCCGTGAACTCGGCCACGGCCGACGCCGCGCAAGCCATCGGCCTGAGACCGTCTGGCTCCGCGATCGTTCGCGCGCCGCCCGCTCCCATGCCGGCTTGGCCGGCTGGTAGCCGACCAGGTCGGCGACATGAAGGAGGCCCTCCGCGAAGCCGACGCCTGCAAGATGTTCGACAAGGGAAAACACATCGCCTTTTGCATCGGTCTCGCCCAAGGGATCGAACCATCCCCTACCCTCGTGGATGACGATGATGATATCACCGTCGCGGCGATATTTGACGGCGCGACGGGTACTTTCCCTCAGATCAACCACAAATCCTGCCTTATCCAGCACCGCCGCACAGGGCACCTTCTCCCTCAACTCTTCAACTTCGTTCCTTCTCATCCTTCCCTTTTGGGCCATCTTCGTACCCGGCCTTTCCTTTGTTTCAACCGGCCCCACACCATGCGGGACATGGTTGTGAAAGGCCGCGAAGAGCCAAGGGGGCAAGGGCGCGGCTGGCGCCACAAATTCAGACGATGCCACCGGCACGACTCGCCAGACGCGGCGAAGCGTCCCTTGCGGCCGTCGGCTCGCAAGCGGCAACTATCGAAAGGGACATGCCGGCTCAACGAGCCACCGTGATCGAATGGGGGATCGGACTCGTGGATGACGTCCGTGTGGCGATCGCCGAGCTCGTCGCCGCCGTCAAGCTGAACTGACCGTCGAGGGGATGTCGTTGTGGCTAGCGTACAAGACGCAGGTGTGAAGAGGTCTCGCTTTGCATCTAATCGCAAGGCTTTGACTCCAATATTTTCAATAACATAGCGCGGAACATTATTTGAAATTGAGCAGCTAATCTGAGATTCTGGCTTGTGAGTTGGCACCTAATTTGAGATTTTCCGCAACGGCAGCAACCTCATTTCCTCGGAGAGGAAGCCTGCTAAACATGCGTGTTTACAGATACTTAAACCCCTAAATGTCCAATGCAGCGTGGGCACACGATCTCAATTTAACTGCCAAACGACAGCTGGTGATTTCGCTCAAAAATATCGAAACTCAAAAACCCAGCGACTACAATGGTTTAGCACAGTTGGTCGCGACCAACTCTTCTACGGAGCCTTTGATCGGAAAACGTCCCCGCGGTTCTCCTCGAAATGGCTCGGTCGCCCTACCCGGCTTTCGTTTGCGCCAGACCATTCGCCTTCAATAAGGCCATGATCATCGGTCCAAGCGAAAATCCGCCGCGCTCAGACCTTCGTGTGAGATCCCGCAAATATCCGCCCGGAGAATTGATCAAATTTGCTCGCTCCAGGATGCCTGCTACCGCGACCGCCGCATTTTCCGGCCCCATAACCTCACACGCCTCCTGGTAGGCGGAGGGGCTGATTCCCAGCATCGACCGCACGACGACGGCTGCCGACATCAGCTCACGCCAAGTCCCGATCCCGCCGCTGGCTCCATAATCGACAATCTGCGGACAGGCCTTCAACACTAGGCCGAGCGGGAATCCCTTTAGTGGCTCTCGCTGCATTGCATTCGCTTCGCTCGATTTTGCCCCCTGCTCTTTTCGAGAGCTAGGTTCAAGTTCATTGATGGATTCGGGTTTTGAATTCTGTATGTGGCGCTCGATATGGGCATCATTGCCGCCGGCTTTTTCTGTTTTTTCCTGATTTTCCAGCCTGTTGAGCACTTCCTCTTTCAGTATCTGCATGTCTTCGAGGATTGCGCTCACATCAGCGGGCGATGGTGTGCGTGGTAGTCGCGCAATCAGCTCAACATAAATGCCTTCGATCGCCTGCCAATCACCTTCTGCTCCTTCTTCCATGGCAGCCGTAATCAGCTTGCGCACGTCGCGCCGGCAGATCGTCAGATTCTCCTTCATCCTTTTGAAGGCGGTGCGCTCCGCAACGATCTGCTGCGCCAGCATGGCCAGCTCTTCAGCGCGAGACAGCAATGGCGAAAGATCGAAACCGAAGGCGTTCTCGATATCGCCCGACTGGTCTCTGCGAACGTAACGCTTGCCGTTGGCGCTATCTTTTCGAACGATGAGGCCGGCCTCAACAAGCGCCGCAAGATGACGTCGGAGCGTGGAACCCGCCATGCCATGCGCACGCAACGATAGCTGTGCGTTCGACGGAAAAACGATGAGCGGCGCGTCCTGGCGCAAATCATTCTCCGGATAGAAGCTCAACAGAGCATCAAGCACCGCCAGGCTGTTCGACTGAATGCCAAGCACAGCCATTGACGCAGAAACGTCGCGAAAGACTTTCCATTTCTCTGCCGACTTCCCCGCCTCGATCTCGGCAGCGGCTTGCTGCCGTCTGACCGAGGCAAGCGAAACCGGCCGCCGCCCAAAGGGCGTCGTCACATTTCCCGTTTGCATCGTCTCTTACCTTTCAGCAGGCAAAAGAAATTTGCTCACCAAATCGGTGCCAAAGACTCTTGACGAGGATTCGAGGAAATGCGATTCTGTTCGTGCTAAAGAGACAGAAGGGCTTCCACGACGGCAACGTTGAGGGGGCTCTTTTCTTTTTGCGTGTTACGCTTCCTTCTTCTGTTTCTGTTTCGCCCGATGCTCTTCATAAAGCGCAGGCAAATGCTCGAGCACGAAGGCCGCAAAATCCGGCGTCGCTTTCCGATCGATCAAGATTTCCACCTTCGTCTTGCTCTGCTTCACCTGCGCGAGGCGCTCGCCAGCGGGGCTCGCCATGACATCAGGGAGACCGCGTTGCAACCGGCGCGGCTTCAGGTGCGCAATCAGCGCCTTGAACCGGTCGGCGGACTGAAGCGCCTGCAATTCAATGGACCGCACATGTTCGAGGACATTGTCGGCCGAGGGCGCCTTTTCGATCAGCTCGGCCATTTCCTGCCAGCTTCTGAGGCCGATACCGGGGGCCGGGCCGATAGCATCGATCAAGTCGGTGGGAAGAGCCTCGATGATGGACAACATCTTGGAGAGATCGCCCTTGTCGACCGACATCGACGAGATGATCACATCTCGGGGAAAACGTTCCTTAAGACGGGAGGCAAAGCGCGCCTTCTCGATAAAGGAAAGATCCTGACGCTCGTTATTTTCTTGGCCTTGGGCAACGACCAGCTGCTCGTCCGTCAAATCCCGGACGACAGCCTTAACCACCAAGCCGAGTTCTGTCACCGCGCGCAAGCGGCGATGACCGAAGGCAACTTCATAGCGGCCGAACTTTTGTGGGTGAGGGCGCACGAGGATCGGCACCTGCTGGCCTTGCTCTTTGATAGACAAAAGCAGCCCATCAATGTCGCCCGGCATCCGGTCCTGCATGAACGAAGGATCGATGACCTTCGGATCAAGATCGATCACGGCCTGGCCTTCGGCAAGACGCCGTTCGATTTCCTCGGCTCGTTCCAGGCGATCGTTCTGCTCGCGCAAAGCGTTGCCGATATTGGCGGTCAGCTTGGTCGCTGGATCACGGTCTTTGCGAGCCACGCCCAGAAGCGGCATGGTTCGGCTTTTCGGCGCTTGCGGATCGTGCGGCGAGGGCGCGGTCGGTACGGTTGCGGAAACGCCCAAAATGTCCTTTCGGCTCATGTGGATCTACCCCACGCTTTCTTGATCAAAGACTCGATCTCGTCATTGACGGCATTCATCGCCTCCAAGGCGCGATCGTAGGTCGAACGCGTGAATTGGCCACGCTCGATTTCGAAAAGAGTCTGGTTTGTAAGGCCGGCATCGGAGACAGCCGTCGTCTTCAGCATAGGAAAATTGAGCACGTTCTCGCCGAAAATCGACCGGAGATACCCTACCATCTGGTTTTGTGGCCCATCGCTCGGCTCGAAGCGTGTGATGAGATACCGCATCCAATTGAAGTTGAACCTGGCGCCAGCGTTTTCGATTTCCCGCAGCAGGTTTGACGTCATTGCTAGAAACTGGTTCATCGACAGGACATCGAGCATCTGCGGATGCACAGTCACCAAGATCGACGTTGCGGCGGTCAGAGCCGAAAGTGTGAGGTAGCCGAGCTGGGGAGGGCAGTCGATGACGACGACGTCGTAATTATCCGCGACGTCCTCGATGACCTGGCTGATCCGCCCATAGAAAAGCGTATCGCCTTCCTTGCGACTCATCAGGGCACGCGGCGTGTCGTGCTCGAACTCCATAAGCTCAAGATTGCCGGGAATGAGATGGAGATCGGGTATGTACGTTCCCCGGACGACCTCTTCGATCGGGCGCTGCTCTTCATCGTAGCGAATGGCGCCGTAAAGCGTTTCGTTCGGACCGACATGAATTTCCGGCTGGTTTCCGAACAAGGCCGATAGGCTGGCCTGAGGGTCGAGATCGATCGCAAGCACGCGATATCCGCGCATCGCGAGATATTGGGCCAGATGAGCCGACGTCGTGGTCTTGCCGGATCCACCCTTAAAGTTCATCACCGAGATGACTTGCAGCTGCTCGCCGTCGCGCCGGTGGGGCAGATAACGTCGATTGCCACGGCCGACCTGGTCCATATGCTTGCGGATATGATGGATGTCCTCGATCGAAAATATACGCCGGCCGCCGGCACCCGTGCTGACGTTCAGTTCCGGCATGTCGGAGGCGATCTGGCGAAGGTAGGACTCTTTGACGCCGAGAAGCTTGGCGGCCTCCGATGGCGCAAAACCTCGGATTCCCTTTTCTGCGGATGGTGGAAAGACCTTGACGTGATGCGCTTGCAATTGTCCCGACAGGGCATCAGCATGACGCTCCATCAAAGCGGTCAGTCCCTCGATCTCCGGCGCTGCTTTTACGGCGTTCTTCGCCATCTCGTAACCCGTTTCTTGCCAGTGGCGGTTTGAAGCGAAAAATTAAAAGATTTCCGCCGATGGCAATAGGCCCCGATTCTGCGCATCGGGCAAGAGTTTTTTGGTTAACAAGCTGTTACTACACTGGCTGGCTCACCCCGTGAGATCAATGACCTCTAGCGCAGAACCCATGGAAAACAAGGAAATATCTGTCTGACCTGGAGAAATCTGCGATCTGCTGCGGCGCGAAAAAAAGCAAGGCAAACTCGATACTCAATCCAGCCGCTGCACTTTTGGACGCAACACTTTTGGCCTCGGACCGAATCGACCGCCGTGTTGCCGGCAGGCCCTGAGCTATTGAGGTGCGCGGGGCGAGAGGGGAGGGTGCCACCCAGCACGCGCTAAATCTTACCGCGCAATCCTGAGCCTACTGATCGAATTCCCTGGCGAGCGCTCGAACCCTGGCCGCTAACTCCGTCTCCAAGTTTTCCTCCTCGAGGCCCTGCGCTTTGTCGAAACTATCGACTTGGAGTTCGTGCAGAGCGAAAAAATTATGCGTATAGGTCGCCTTCTCACTTCCAGGCGTTTTGACGAAGATAACGATGTTCTTGGCGTCAGCCTGTGCTTGAAGGCGGATCAAGTGTTTGCCATAGGCGTCGAAATTCGGGTGAACGAAGCGATAGTTTTCACTGTCCTGGAACTTCGTTGAATCATCTGGATCGACTACAAAGGCGTCACCGCTGCGCTTCAATTGCATGTTGCAGCGCTTGCACGCCGCCGCCAGGTTCCAAATGGAATAGCTGAATGGCTTATAAACTGGCTTTCCCTTGGGAAGGATGTGCTCACGGTCGGTCATGTACGGACCCGCGCCATTGAGGTTGAGACGGCAATAGCAACAATTTCCGCCATGCCTCGAGAGATGGTAGGCGAGTATCTTGTCCTTGGCACTTTTGAGTGCCTGCAACTCCTTCTGATCCTCCGGCTTCCAATCCCAGGGTTTGTCGTCTTCCAGTGCTTTCGCAACCGCTGCGGTTTCGTCCGCGTTCAGCTCGAAATCCTCGAGCGCTGGCAGGTAAGGGTCAGCCATCGCGTTTTTCGGCCTCACGTCGCTGAGCATCGACCTGTCCAATCAGATCGCGGACAGCGCTGAAAAATTGCCGTTGTTTCTCATCAAAGCTATTGCGTGCCATGTCGTTGACAAGCGCTATCGCGCTATCGCGGGTGATCTCACCACGTTCTACGCCTGTCACGACGCCGACCATCTCTTCACTTACAAAGTGGCTTGCCGGTGTGATCACATCAAAAGCTCGCCAGAGAACTCCTTCGACATTGGCGGCGGAGGCCTTGGCCTCCTTCAGATCAAGCGCCGATGGTTCGCCGTCTCGAATTTGGAATACTGTAACGATATTGGGCAAAGTGCCGAGGGCACCGGTAACGATCAGAGGGGCATGGGTCGCGACGATGATCGTTGCGTTGCGGTAGGAAACTGCGGCAAGGATCTTTTCGAGGTATTCGCGCTGCCAGCGCGGATGAAGGCTGTTTTCGGGTTCATCAATGAGGATCACAGGTTCCTGGCCAATGGAGCTGATCAGGAATACCAGGGAAGAGATGAGCGACAGCTCGCCGGAACTTGCATTCAGAAGCTCGATGATTTCCCCGTCACGCCTTTCCAGGAACACCTGGATTCCGCGAATGCGCCCTTGCCTACGAAGGCTTTCCTCACTGCGGAGGATAGCGCCAAATTCGCGTCCCAAAGAAAACGAAAAAGCCGACTCACCTTGATCGACCCAAAGAACTTCCTTTGGATTATGCCGCTGCAAGAATGCAACAACTGCATCGTAGTCGTTTGGATCAAATAGGAAATTTCTCGGGTCAAGATGAGCTGAGAACGGGTCGGTATCGACGATGAACCCGAACCGCGGCCGATAACCGCAATAATCAAGGATCGCTCCAATCTGGTAGAAGCGGGAATCGGGTTGGTCAATCGTCCTTCCAATTGCACGCTTGACGATGCTCTTCGGGGATCTGTTGCCTCTTCCCGCAGAAATACGCTTCAATCCGCGCAAGCCTAAAAAACGATCATGAGCGGTATTAGAAATGATGGCTAAATCACGATCACCACGGATCTGAATTGCGAGTTCGCGCAGAAAGCGACTTTTTCCTGATCCGTTGGGTCCAACAAGGATCGCCACCTTCTCGGCGGGAGGCCAATCGTCTGCCAGTCCAAGCCGCTGCAAGTTCGTGGGAGCCATTTGATGTCCTGGATGGCACGTTAGGGGTGTATAGGAAACACTACGCTACTTCATATCACGATCTGATTCCAAGCCCTTCTCCATCACGGGTCTCCAATCGCGACGTTCGATATATCTTAAATGTTTAGCGCCTAGGTTGCTGAGAAATACATGACAATCGAGATCTACAATGACTTTAATCGCGGTCTTTAATCCCCAGAGCCCAATTGGAATCGCCGATGTCATGCTCTCGGCGAAGGTTCCACCGACAGATGGCACAATGCCTAACGGCACCCAGTTCAAATCACAGGAATTCAAGGCAAACGCATGGGTACCTTATCGATATTCTCAAAAGATGAGCATCCTAAATGACGGGAAAGTGCTGGCATTGGGTGCGGGTGACTTCTCCAAAATCAAAATGGTGATTTCCGACCTCGTTGCTGCCCTTGGTCGAGGCCTCAAAATTGAAGAACTGTCGAGCTGGCTCAACAGAAAAGCGGCGCTCTGCGGCAAAGACACTTCGGTGATTGTGAGCTGGGTCGACGGTACCCGCTACGAGACGATTGCGGTCGGAAACGACATACATGCGCTTGATCTGCCGGCGACAAAAGCCTGGCATTCGGGATCTGGAGGTGCCTGGTTTCGTCAGCTGCCAGTAACTATAGGCAAAAAGCATTTCCAAATCGGCGAGTTTCATGAAAATGAATACGTCCGAATGCAAGCAATAGCACAGACCGGTTTCCATCTCTTCAATGAGCGGACGATTGGGACTCGGGAAGCATTTGGTGGGGGGTTTCAAACTGCCTATCATGACGGAAACTGCTTCCGAATGTGCGAAGACGTAACGTTCCTGCTGTGGAAGATGGTACACAGCGACGATGGCATACCAGTTATGCTCGATCTCTATCCCCAGATCGTTGTGCAACGTTATAGAGCGCCCTTTCTCTATTTTGATGTCGCGTCACTCGCCCCTAGTGACCCACTAATCGGCGGGTCAAGCTACATCTTCAGAGGCAGCACTTCTATCGTCAGAGCCGGTGTACCGCCCCTTCTCAGAGATTCGAGACCGGCGGTTGCCACTCCGGAACCTTTAGCGACCACTCCATTCATCGACAACCATATCCTCCACCTCTGGAACAAGAAGATAATTGATATATCCGGTCATCAACTCATGGGCGATGTGAATTTATCCGATATCAAGCTCGCCCAAGGCGAAGATGACAGATATGAGGTAGAGCTGGGATTGCGGGTTTACGATGCGTTTCGATCAAGGAAATTGAGCACCAACTGGAAAGAACGAGCAGTGGATCTATAAGGGCAGCCAAACTTATCTGGTGCCTACTGCTGACTTCTCTACAACAAACGAGTGGCACGGCCGCTTCGACGGGTCGCTTGGTTGTAGTAATCCGATGCTTGTTGCACAGATCTATGCCGAGACTGCTCCATCACCTCGGGAAGGGGGATTCCGCGGTTAGCAGCTTCCGTCAAATATCCTGACCGCAACCCGTGCGCCGAAAATTCCCCGCGGTCCAACCCCGCCATCTTCACGCGCTGCTTGATCATCGCATTGACCGACTGTGGATCGAGGGCGCGTTTCGAAACGGTCCCCCAGCGCCCGATCCCCCGAAACACGCTGCCCTTGTCGATCTTCGCGGCAGTCATCCAGGCATTGAGCGCCTCCACCGGTCGGCCGGTGAGATAAACGGTCGCGTCCTGCTCGCCATTGGACGTTTTGGTGCGGCCGAGATGGATGGCCAAAGAGGGGAGGGGAGGGCCGCCCTCGACCGGGATCGGCGGTTCGACCGTCAGCTGTTCGCGTCGCAGTCCGGCAATTTCGCTCCGCCTTCGGCCGCCGGAGGCGAACGCGACCATCAGGATGGCGCGATCCCGCAGATCGCGCAGGCTGTCGGTGGCGCAGGTCGCCAGCAATTTGGCCAAAATATCGCCGGTGACCGCCTTGGCGCTCTTGCGACGCCGCTGTCTTGGGACGGCTCGGATCGCCAGCCGAATGGCTGATTTGAGGGCAGGGGAGGCGAAGGCGCCGTCGAGGCCGCGCCATTTGGTCAGCGTCGACCAGTTCGCCAACCGCCGGCGCACGGTGGCCGGCGCGTGCGGGCCGATGGATTTCATGAGGCCTTGGCGCCGGAGGTTGTCATCGACCTCGGCCGGCATGCCGTGATCGGGATCAGCCGCACGCTTCTCTGGGTCCCAGAGGTGATGGGCGACAAATTTCAGCAGCACCGCCTCGGGCGCCGGCCAAGGCAGGGAATGTCCGGTCGTCGCCAATCCCCAGGCTTCGAGATAGGCGAGATCGGAGGTCAGCGCCCTGAGCGTGTTGGCGCCCATGCCCTGGTTGACGAGGTGGCGAAGGGTTTCGACATCCTGGTCGGTCAACAGTTCGGCGAGTTCGTCACGGCGGTCGATCGGCAGTACCGATGCGATCGTATCAAGCTCGACGGCACGCCGTTCCACGCCGGACAGGCTGGCTGAGCTCCGTGGGGCCGCCATCACTCGATCTCGACATGCGGCCGCCAGCGGCGGATGATCTGAACAATCTCCGGCTTGTAGGCATCGGGATAGGACAGCGTCTCCTCGCGGGCGATAAAGGTGAACACGGTGATCATGTCCTCGCAGATCTCAGGATCGAGATCGGCAAGGTCGGTCAGATCGAAACCGCCATGCACCTCGGCGTTCCACCAGCTGAGGATAAAGTTAGCGACGCGGCGGCCCTGACCGGTGTCCTCGTGGGCGACGTTGAGCAGCTTTTCGAGGGCGAAACGGACGCGATCTTCCATGCTGGACAGCCTTTGCTGGACGGGATTTAGCCCAGAATCGGGGGATTCGAGGTCTCTGTCAATCTACCATCGATAAGCGATACTTATCGATGGTAGACAAGTCAACCCTCGATCATACCCTGTGAGGAACCCAAACTTTCAGATAGAGTTCGTTTAGCAAATCATTTACCATGTTTTCAATGCCTTACGATCTCGGGAACTTGCCTCAGAAGAGCCTGATGGGGTCGGCTTTTGAAGCCGGCATCGCGCTGGCGCGCCTGGACGAACGGATCAGCCGTTCGCCGGTTGGCGCCGGCTTTGTTGAACGCATGCATTTCGCCGACGCCTGCGCCTCGCTGTGGCTCGACGGAGAACTCGTCCACCTCGAAGACCTCGTCCTGCACGACGCCACGAAAGATATTCGCACGCCAACCCATGAGCTGACAATCGCGCGCGACGTGCTGGGAACCCGCCGGCGCATCGCGGCGCAGCCGGCCCTGTGGGCATTATCGGCTGACGGCCTGCGCAGCTTACGCGGGCAGGCGTGGCCGGCGGCGTCATCTGGTGGCGATGGGGGCGTCGAAAAGAATGCCGGCATGGCGCAGGCCGACGTCATCGGAGCGGTTGAGGGGGACGATATCGACGTTGGCGAAAACCTCCCCGGTGTCGACTATGCCGCCATCGATGCGGTGCTGGCTCGTTCGGACGCTGCGATCGCGCAAGCCGGGAAGGCCGGCCGGGCTCCGGCCGATCCGATGATCTACGATCTCGACTGGGACGAGGACGCGCGGCTCGACGAATGGCGCGACGTGCTGGGACAGACACAAGATTTGCCGGCGGTGCTGCAGGCGATCGTCGCCCTCGATGCCTGGAACGAGATTTCGGTGCTGCAGCATGCCCCCTGGCTTGGCAGACTGCTGGCCGCCTCCATCCTGCGCTACGCCGGCGTCACGTCAGGCGCGCATCTCGCCGCCGTCAATCTCGGCCTCAAAACCATCCCCGTCGATCGGCGCCGGCAGCGCGATCGTGAGGTCCGGATGCTGGCGATCGCCCGCGGCTTGAAGGCGGCAGCGGAGATCGGGATGAAGGAGCACGACCGGCTGGCCCTGGCGAAAACGATGATGGATCGGAAACTGGAAGGGCGCCGGGCGTCTTCAAAATTGCCGGAGCTGGTCGAGCTGGTGATGGCGAAACCGCTGGTGTCGGCCAGCATGGTCGTGGAGACGCTCGGGGTCACGCCGCAGGCGGCGCGGCGGATCGTCGGCGAACTGGGATTGCGGGAGATGACCGGGAGGGGAAGGTTTCGGGCGTGGGGCGTGATTTGATTGCTGGCGAGTTTTAACTAAGTGATCAATTTGACGTTGTGTCTCCCAGGTTTTTTATTATGATTCGACAGTAACGGGCATGGGGATGCTCGGTAGTTTGTTTGAGGGGAGCAAGAAAATTCACGCGATAGTATGCAAGAGTGTCTTCTCTCAGGGTAACGATCATGCCCCCTGATGAAAAATCGCCCTATTCAGCTGCTCCTCAAGGTGTCGGGTATATCTACCAGCCACGTTTCGCTCTCCTAAAGATTCTCGATCTTGCGGAAAGCACTTCTGTTCTCATCGAAAAAGAAGACGACCTGGATTTCATTGATGCAGGAGGGAAGAAGTCTCTCGCTTCGCTTAAACACAAGGCGCGTGGAGACAGGGTCAACGATCTGTCGACTGACTTTTGGAAGTCGGTGCGGATATGGCTTGCTAGTTATGAGCGAGCCGACAGAACGGCATCGAATCTCAGGTTCTTTCTCTTCACTACCGCCGTGGTTTCCGAAACGTCCTTTCTAGTCAATTTTCTCGATGGTGCGGAGCGCTCCGACGCGCTGGTGGCTCTTACTCGGGAGGTCATGGCGTCGAGCGAGTCGAAATTAGTTGCCGAGGTTACGGTCGCTTTTGGCGACTTATCCAATGATGAGGCTGAAGACTTCCTGTCGCGCATAACTATCATCGACAACAGCCCGCGTATCACTGACCTTCCGCACATCATCCAGGAGCGGCACCTCCGCACCATCCGCAGAGAAAATCGTCCGCATGTATTTGAACGTCTTGAAGGGTGGTGGAACGACATCATGGTCAAGTTGCTTACCGGGGAAAGGACCGACCCCGTTTTCGGATACGAGGTGTCGGATAAGCTCTCGGCAATTGCCGATGAATATCGGTCCGACAATTTGCCGATAACCTTCAGGAGCGCCGCTCCGGATTCGATCGATGCCGAAAATGACCCCCGGCTTTTCGTTGAGCAGCTGCGTTCAATTGGCATTTCGACGAGTCGAATACAGAGCGCCATCATCGACTATTATCGAGCTTTTGAGCAGCGGTCAGCCTGGGCCCGAGAAAGCCTACTCGTGAGTGGCGAGATGGAAGACTACGAGGACAGACTTTCAGACGAATGGAGCCGCTATAAGGATGTCGTATTTGAGAGCCTCACCGACACCTCCGGAGAAGAAGCGCTCACCGCTGCCGGGCGGAATTTGTATAAATGGGCCGAGTTTGAAACCGAGCGATTTCGCATTCGCGAGAGGGTGACCGAGCCTTATGTCGTTCGGGGCGTTTTTCACATGCTCGCGAACATCAGACCTTCCCCGCGCGTTTTCTGGCATCCTCGTTTTCTTGACCGGCTTGCGGCGGTGCTAGAGGTAAACGCATGAGGCCTTGGCATCAACGCCCCATCGAAATCCGTAATCTTTTCAATCCGGCCTTCTGCGGTTTGATCTTGTCTCGTGCCATGACAGGCTACGAAGAGGACGACGATCGCGGGATTCCCTTTTCACTGGCACTGTTAATTTTACCCCTTTGTCTACACAAAGACACCAGGTCCATTTTGGCGAAAAGTTCGCGAAGTTACTTCCTGAAAGCCGTCGAGACACATCCGGAAATGCTTATCGGATTTCCGCGGCGAACAACTGACATGATCTCGTACACTTTCGAAGCACTTGGTCTCCTGATGCAGCTTGGCTGCTTCGAGGTAACTGAGGCCGGTAGACTGAAAAGCGTCGACAAGCGTGTCCGGAAGTCGGTGACAGGCACGCCGGAGTCTGTGGAAAGTCAGCGTGTCGCGCGATTTGTAGGGAAGGAATTTGCCCGAATTTCCGATCGCGTGACCATCTATACCTCTCTCGGAATTAAACCATGAAGATAAGATCCATCCATATTTACAGCCGAGACGGTCGGCGAAGAGATGTCGTTTTCAGCATTGATGGCCTGAACATCATCACCGGCAGATCATCCACTGGAAAGTCGGCGCTGTCGGATATCATCGAATACTGCATGGGTCGATCGACCTTCAACGTTGCCGAGGGTGTCATTCAGGATAAGGTTGCCTGGTTTGCGGTGATCTACCAGTTCGAGAACGAGCAAGTCTTGGTGGCGAAGCCTGCTCCCAAAGCCGGGTTTGCAAGCTGTAGCACGGTCATGTTGCGAAGAGGTAAGGAGATCGTTCCACCTGATTTCGATGATCTGCGCGTTACGGATGATGATGACGCGGTGGAATCGCTTCTTTCCCGGCTTCTTGGAATTCCCGAGAATGTGACAGAGGTTCCGATCGACAACAGTCGGGACAGCTACAACGCCAACATCAAACACAGCCACTACTATCTTTTTCAGAAACAGACGATCGTCGCGAACAAAGAGCAGCTCTTTTATCGGCAGAACGAGCCGTTCCAGCCACAGGCCATAAAAGACACTCTTCCGATTTTGCTCGGAGTCTCAGGCCGTGATCGTTATATATTGGAGCAAGAGCTGCGTACCGCCCAGCGAGATTTGCGGCTGAACGCTAAATTGCTGGAGCAGGCGAATAACGCGGTCGACACAGCTCAAGAAAAGGCTATCGGCTTGATGTCGGAAGCTCGCGCTGTTGGCATTTCGCTAACCCTTAGTGAGAGCGGTGAGGTCGTGGAGACACTTCGGTCCGCATTGCACTGGAAGCCCGCGCCCGTGCCAGACGACGATGTCGAGCGTGTGTCCGCCATCGAACGGGACTTGTTAGAGCAACGCGAAGAACGACGGGAACTCCAGCGAAAGATCGACGCGGCAACGCAGTACGCGAAGCGCGCTGAAGGTTTTGAAAGCGAGGCGGCAGAACAGAAAGACCGTCTGACTTCGATTAAAGCGCTTCCAAAGGACACTGATGGAGAATGGCAATGGCCCTTTGCAGAGAAAAATCTCGCAATGGACAGCCCGATAGCGTCGGCCTTGATTGCCGAACTTAATTCACTTCAAGAAGAAATGGAGATCGTAGAAGGCGAGCGACCGCACCTGGACGCTTACCTTACGGAGCAGCGCGAGAAGGTCGAGCAGCTTTTGGAGAAGATTCGTTCAAGCGAGATTGAGTTGGCAGCAGCTATCGCGGCGAACGAGGCGATAGCTGCTGTTGGGGACAGAAATAATGCGGCGGCGAAAGTCGTCGGACGTATCAGCCTGTTCCTCGAAAACCTAGTTTCGGATGATACTCGGCGCCACTACCAAGCTGAGGATCGCCGACTTCGACGAAAGGTTGAAGACCTGCAGAGACGTATTGGGCTGGATGATACCGGTGAGCGTTTGGCGTCAGTCATCAATAACATCAGTGCGCATATGTCCGGCTACATTGAAAAGCTTGGCGGCGAGTTCAGTGAGTTTCCAGCACGTTTAGATCTTCAACACCTAACCGTGGTGATTGACCGGCCTGGACGTCCAATTCAGATGCATCGCACTGGCGGCGGTTCCAACCACCTTGCCTATCATCTAGCAGCACTGTTGGCGCTTCATCGGTATGCGAGCGCGAACAATCAGCCAATCCCTCGCTTTTTGATGATCGACCAGCCGACTCAGGTTTATTTTCCTTCATTAGAAAAGTATGAGGCCACAGGCGGCTCAATTGAGCGGACTGAAGCCGATGCAGATCTGAAGGCTGTCGAGAATCTTTTTAAGCTCCTCTACGATTTTGGAACTCGTGACGCACCGGGTTTCCAAATCATTGTGACGGAGCACGCAAATCTTCGCGACGAGTGGTTCCAAGATTCGCTCGTAGAGGAACCGTGGGCCAAACCGCCTGCGCTTGTGCCTGACGACTGGCCGGAATCCTAAGGCCGAATAAGCGACGCGGCGTAAGATGCTCGAACTGCTAAGTCTCCTCAACACTAGCTATCGCACTGTCGCGTCCGAACTGGAGCGCTGGTTCGAGCCTTTTCCATCAAACATCGCCTGGAACGTGTTCTCGGATTACTGCATCGGCGATGAGAAGAAGGCGAACGACGCCTTTGCGTTTGCCATCGTGCTAAATCACGACACGCAGGCGAATATCTCGGAATACATCGCGGCCGTCGCACCCAGCGACCTCAAGGGATCGCGTTCTGCATCCGAGGGGCTGATCAGGTACCTGAAAAGTCCAGTCGTCTTCAGTGTCAGCTATATCGTCGAGCGTCAGTCGAGGATTCTTCGAGATTATATCACGGACGACAATATTATCGCGGCGCTTCCTGATCTACGACAGGTAATAGCCCTTATCATGAGAGATGCGCCGGGAACGACCCCTTACTACGCAGCGGTAGACAAACGCCTCGCCGCGTTTGAGCAGGAGATGAAGCGCAAGAAGCGCAATTCCAATCTTGCTCGGCAGATGTTTCTCTGCGCGGCGTTTGCGGCCACGCTCTTCTTGCATTTGGATGCCAAGAAGGATCCTCGCGCTATTCGATGGATAAGCGACCGGGATGCGATGTTCGACAAGTTCGACAGGGTGACCTTCGACCTTGCTTTCATCTATTTCCAGCTTCTGCGTAGCCAGACCGGCAAGGTTTCTTATTACCCGGAGATCCAATTCGGTATGCCGGGTTGGGATGGGAAGAATGACTATAATGAGTTTATCAGGATTCCAGACTACCTCGCGGGAACCGCGGCTGACATCTCACTGCCGTCGATGACGTTCACTCATGACAAGTTCCATCCCATCTTCGACAACGTGTTTGTAAACGCCCCGAACGCCGCTCTCATAGAGGTTCTCGGCAGCAAAGAGAGGGTCACAGCGCGCCGCATTGGATTTTCTGCACCTGGGGTGGTCTAGGGGGCAGCGAAGCTGATGTTCGTCGCTGATGTGTTTGAGCAAATGGAACTCGCTCTCGAGCATATCAGGGTGAAGAGCAGGTTCGCACGATCACGATCATGCACACGTTTCGCAATGATCTACACCACCCCGACCTTGTATGAACCCATCCCGCCTTCCCGCTATCGTTTTTACTTGTCGACAGGATGCGGATTTATCGGTGGCTTCAAAATCCGTTAGCTTAGCTACCGAAAGAGGTCGTTACGCGCGGATCAGCCGCATCTTTCCTGTGGGCGAGTTGGGAGGTAGGCAGTGAAACCCTAGCGTTCGATCGCGTGCATCCTATAGTCGCATACAGACCCATACTGTCGCCCGCGATGATTTTTACTCCACTAGGACCCGATTTTCCCGAAGACCTGATCAACGACCTCCTTGAGGGGGACGTGGTTTTCTTGTGCGGGGCGGGTGTCAGCGCGCCGCAGCTTCCGAATTTCCAGAATCTCGTTGAACAGGTTTATGCGCGCCTCGGGGAAGAACGAACCCCTGCGGAGGAGTATGCCTTCTCGGTCTTCCGTTTCGAAGAGGCACTTGGCGCCCTGGCGCGGCGGCTCGTCCGCGCTGACGATGTCATCGATGCGACCGCCCAGATTCTGCAGATCCCTGCCGAGCCCGATATCGCACATCATGCGGTGATCCTTCGTCTTTCGCGCGACCAAATCGGCAGGCCAGCACTCGTCACCACCAACTTCGACACGCTCTTCGAGCGATCGTTGATGCAATCGCGTTCGCCCGAGTTCGCCGTGGACGAGAGTGCTGCTGGACAAGACATTCCTGCGCCCGGAAGCTCTAGGTTCCACGGAATTGTCCATCTTCATGGACGTCTCGCGGATCCGCAGTTGGGTCTTCCACAAACCGAGTTGGTGCTGACTAGCGCCCAATACGGCGAAGCCTATCTCCGCGCGGGTTGGGCCGCCCGCTTTCTCTTCGATCTCACGCGATGTCGCACGCTCATTCTGGTGGGTTATACCGCAAGCGACGCGCCGGTACGGTATATCCTCAACGTTCTAGAAGGCGACCGCGAGCGCTTTTCGGATTTGCGCAAGGTCTATGCGCTTAGCTCAACGAACGGGAATGCTGAAACGGCAGCTGCGCCATGGCGAGCATTGGCCGTGGAGCCCCTTCTATTCCAGCCGGGCGAAGGCGATCCCTACGGTCCGCTCTGGACAAGTCTTGGGCAACTGGCGGATCTCGTTGAAAATCCGGATGCATGGCGGCGCAATACGATTGCGAGGGTCGCAGCTGTAGCCGTAGCCGAAGCGATCGAACACGATAGGCGAGCGCTGAAATGGGCTTTGAGCGGACGCTCTGACCTTTTCGAGCATTTTGTCGACCATTGCGCCGATCCCGACTGGTTCGAAACCGTCGCTGTAGAAATGAAAGCCTTTGGCAATCGGGCGATGGCTTGGATGCTCGCGCGTTGGTTTGCTCGCGCATGGTCGGATGGCCGACGGTTTGCGACCGCGATGAAATATGTCGATCAACGACTCGGAAGCCTGTCGGAGGCGCTGTGGGGCGAACTCGACCGCAACGGCCCGCTGAATGAGGTTTGGAATAAGGCTTGGCACCTGTTGGCAGACAGTGCCGCGGACCGTTTGCACAGCAGCGTGGACGATTTTCAATTGCGGCATCGGCTCAATCGTCCTTTCATAACAGAAAGTGATCTCGGGCGCCTGGTCGAAGCGATCGGCCCGCGACTTCAAATTGAGCGCTCACTTCGCGACGAAGAGCCTCCTGAGGAACCCGACAAACTTGCGGACATCGCTCGCTTCTCTATGGAAGCCGAGCGGCAGAACATTCTGGGGGACGTGTTGACGTCACCGGCAGGGGAAGCCGCTAACGTCGTGCGGTTGCTCCAACGAGCAAGCGAGAGATTGGTCAGCGTGCTCCGGACGGCACGGGATGCGGATCTGATCGGCGAAAGCCGTGACACTACAGACTGGGGTGTTCCGTCCGTGACACGCCATCAGCAAAATGCTCATCGCGGCGGCTTTGTGCCGCTGACCGAGCTGATCACTAGCGCCCTTCCGATGGCTGCGCAGGTCGCGCCCGCGATGGTCCGGAGGCTGGTCTCAGGTTGGGCCGCCGAGGGCTTCAATCTGCTGACCCGTCTTTGGATGCACGGCCTGACGCTGCCAACGCTCTATTCTCCCGATGACGCACTCGACAGTCTGGTGACGAGCGATGACACCGCTTTTTGGTCCTTCGCTCAAGAGTTTGTGGCGATCACCAGAACCCAGCTTGCCGGTGCGAGCGCTGAAGCCGTCGCGCGGCTGGCCGAGCGCGTTATGACTGAAGGACCGCTCCGATATGCAGCAGAACAGGATGAACAGGGTGATGTCGATTGGCAAGCGCGGGCTCGCGATCGCGAGATCTGGCTGCGGCTGACCGCTATCGGCGAGCAGGTTCCCCTGCCTGATGCGGCTGCAGCCCTTCTTGAGGAGATCCGGACGAGGCGAGACTATCTTGCTCGTCAGATCGATGATCGAGATCAATTCCGTGGATGGACCTCGGGCGTCAGAGCAGTTCGAGGCAGGACGGCGCAACTTGTCTCCGCACAGCCGAGCGAACGGCTGTCGATCGCCGATGAGCTCGACGTCAGCCGCGATATCGAAGACCGTGAAGGATGGCCGGAATATTGCCGTGAAGATCCCGTGGGAGCGCTCGCAGCACTTCGTGCCCGGCCGCTCGAGCTTGCGCTCGCGCCACGCTGGCGAACCTGGCTTCAGATCGTTCCCTTCCGCCGCGAAGAAGCGAATGAGAAAACGCTCACGGCCATACAGCATGCGATCGATTTGCTGGATGGCGGCGCGAGTCCTGAGTTTTTTGCAACGCTGAGCGATCCGTTGGCCAGCATTGTCGAGCGCGCAAATACGCTGGGATTGAACGTGCCAAATACATGGTGGGATCGCCTTTGGCCGGCCGCCGAAGCTGAGCCGGCACCAGAATGGGGCGACGAGTGGGAGCTCTATGAGCGGGTCGTCAACTCGACGGGAGGTGCTCTCGCCGAGGCCCTGCTTCAGGCTTTGAACGATCAGAGGGAAGGCGGACAGGACTCCCATGTCGAAGACCTCGCTCGTCTCGATCGGATGATCACTTCTGAAAGTTATGCTGGAACCATGGCTCGAGGCGCCTGCGTCCGCTATCTCGGTTTCGTATTCAGCGTTTCCCCACAGATCGTCCAGGACCATCTGCGGCCCTATATGTCAGCCGAGGATGAAAATGGCGTGAGGCTGCGTGCGGTTCTTGTCGAATACAACAGCTTCACAGCCGAAGCAGAGACGGCGTTCTCAGACCTCATCCTTCAAGGCATCCGAGAAAGCAGGCAGAAGAATGTTTCGGCCGCAAATGCGGCCTCCCATCTGGTTCGCGCCATCGTTGCTTCGTTCGAGAATCCAGATGTGCCGCGGGGTATCACGCGGCAGCAGGCGCGCCAGGCGCTTCGTAGCGCATCGAGCGATATCCGGACAGGCGCCCTAACCATCATGGCCAGCTGGCTGGAGGAGTTTGACGAACCTGCACGCGAAGCAGCGTGGTTAGATCTTTATGGCCCGGCTTTTGCGGCGATATGGCCGCGGGATCGCGCGTATCTTTCGAATGAGGTGAGTAAGGAGATTGTCGCACTCGCTGCGGCAACGGGTGGCGCATTTGCGGCTGCCGTTGCAACATTGCTTCCATACGTCAGCGTCTTTACTGACGATTGGATCAATTTGCATGATCTAACAAGAGATAATTACCTGCTTGCAGCAGGGCATCCCAACTCTGCACTCGACCTTCTTTGGGCCGCATGCAGGCCGCCATGTAACGGTCGGTCGTCAGATATAAACCCGCTCCTGAACGCTATCATGGCCTCGAGCCCCGGCCTCGCTGTAGACAGGCGAGTCCACAAGCTGCGGCTGAGAGCGGTGAACTATTAGTTTAAGATGATTTCCTTTGGGTAGCGCTAAGAGTCAATCTTGCGACTCATTCCGGGGCGCATTTTGATGCTTTGCGGTCGAAATTCGGACCGAGCGGTATGTCGCCGCGGATCGGAGTTTGAGTTGTGACGGTTTGCGAAGACATTAAAGAAATCGGACAAGGTGTCGGCGGGTACACGAGTGAGTTGAGATTTTGCATAAACGATACTATCTCGAACCAGACGATTATGGCGGGGGCGGCGGCAATCCTCGACTGAGATCTCGCAAGGTTTCGACCGAGGACATTAATGACCGGATTATCTTTCGCAGCCTTTGATTTCACAAGAACCATTGCGATGCTGGGTCTTTTGCTCAGCATTGCAAGCCTAACCCTCGGCTTATTCAACGCATATATCGCATGGCAAAATAGAAAACTTGCTCTCAAACAGGACGCCCGGAAAGTCCCCGCTCTGACGTGCTACCTGAGCCATGGTTTCCAAAAGACCGATGAATCGGGCCGCGCGTTCAGCCTTCTTGTCCAGGTACGGAATCCGAGCGACAGCAATAATGCCATCGCGAGTGCCGAACTGATTGTTCGTTATCTCACGAAGGAGCGTGTCCTCATGACGCTGAAGCTTCCGGCCCATCGAGACGGCGCGGGGAGCTTTGTCCGAGGACAGGGGGACGTGCTGTCGCTTCCGGTCAAAGTACCAGCCCACGAGGTAGTTTCGGGATGGCTGCACTTCAAAGCGCCGGTAGACCTTCTCTCAGGGATGGCGATCGACGGTTACGAGCTGGAAATCACTGATACGCACGAAGCAAAAACCACAATCGCACCAAATCTGATGCAGGAGTACCGGGATGAGGTTGGGTCGGCGTAAATACGCAAGGATAGATGTTAAGACCTCCGATCAAGGAAAAATCGTAAAGGTCGTTGCGGATCCTGTGATCGCCACGCGTGGCAGGGTCAATGGCAAGCTGATACCATTGCTAATCCTGGACACAACTGAACGACCGGATCTTATTGAGCTTGTTCGCGTGCATCAAAACTTTGTCGAGGGCGACGTCAAGGTCCAGTGGGGTGCCTTGGAGGGGCGGTTGGATCACATCGCCTTGTTCTTGCGTTTTCTGAGGCCAACTGAGCGCGTCGCTATCATTGAGTTCGAGATGCCAAAGCAGGGAGCATTGGTTGATCAGATCCTGACTGCTGGGGCCGTTTATCTTCAACCAGGCAAACCTGGCGACAAGTTGCTCCATGATCTTGAGGTGCCGAAAGTTATCGTCGAGATTCCGGACACTGGCTTTCGCGCCCACTGGGAAAAACTCTACCTGAAGAGCGTTTTCGGGCAATTGCGTAAATCCGGTTTGACGAGAGGCGAGGCGCGAAAGGCGGCATCTGATGTTGTCGCACGGATGCGGGAAATCGGCCATTTTCAGATGACGTAGTACACGGACAGCCATTTTCGAAGTTTGATCGCGGAGCGCGCAAGAGTGGACATAGTGCGAATTTTCGTTGACGCTAACATTTTTATCGAGATGAAAGACTTGAGCTCGGTGAATTGGCGTGATTTGTTTCCCCAGGCCGAAGAAGTCCGCATCCTCGTTTCGATGCACGTGGTGAAGGAGCTCGACAAGCTCAAGAACGACCGCATAGAGCGCCGCCGGAAGCGGGCGCGGTTGGCGCTACAGTTGATCGACGAGGCCTCCCAACTGAACGAGAAGATCCTTCGGGAGGATCCTTATCGTTTAACGCTTGAGACGGTTTTTCCGCGAGCTCACCACTGGGATGACTACCATATCCTGGATCAGAATGATCCTGACGATCGCTTGGTAGCGCACGTGATCGAAGAGGGGGGCTCGATTCTCTTTTCAGACGATAGTGGACCTCGCATCAAGGCGTCCAAATACGGGGTAACCGCGGTCCAGCCGCCCTCCTCTTTCCGCCTCCCGCCCGAGGAGTCGCCCGAGCAAAAGAAGGTTCGCGAACTGAGCGAGAGGATTAGGACGCTTGAGGACAACCGCCCGAGGATGATGTTGAAACTCGGATGCCCGTCCGATCCGATCGTCTTGGAAAGGCCTCTTCTTGGCCCAATGCCCGATGACCTACAGGCGGATCTCGTCAAACGAATTCTTGATTTACATCCAAAGCTGAAAAAGCCGGCAGAAAATAGCGCTGCTGCTGTTCTTGGCGTCAGGAAGGCAAATGTGGTTGACTGGGCCAGGTACGAGGTCGGCTATGACAATTTCGTTGAAAAGGTGAAGCGGCACGCGGCGGAAATCCACATAAAGCTAAATGCGATACCACTTTCCCTCGAAGTCCCATTTGAGGTCGTCAACATTGGACGGGTCACACTGACCAACGCTGATGTTGCGATCCGCCTGCAAGGTGAGGCACGTTTACACGTGCATGAGGAGGACACCGATCAGAATGAGGACCAGGACGACCTCGACAGGTTTGATTTGGAATTTCCCGATCCACCCCAACTCGGCGAGTCCAACCAAAGTCCGCGCGTTCGGTTTGGTCGCCGCCCATGGATGGCACTACAGCACATCAGGTATCCCGGCGCGGTCACCTTCCAATGGGACATTGTCCCCGACGAAGAAAATCCCCGCAGGGCGAACTTGTCGAACAATGAGTTCCGGGTTGGGAAAAGCCATGCCGACAAAATTGCTATTGTTCCTGAAGGGACCCTTCCGCTTGATCTGAGCCTGACATTCGATCTTGAGGCCAGGGACCTCGATGAGCCCGTCACGAAGGAATTTCGAGTCAGGATCGAGATGGTGGATAGGGAGTGGACTTTTGACGATTTCGAGCGCGTGGAGTCGGTCCTCCCGGCAGCGAGCGCCGCCTTTCTCTGATGCTCGCGCGTATGGGTGCGAGTGCGACTGCAATTTCATTGTTTTGCACAGGCGCGGAAACATCCTGTGCGTTCGCTGCTGCTAGCGGTACGGTACGCGAGCAGCCACGGGACTTCCATCGAATGGCAATCAGAGTTTCGGCGGCTCGCCGAGACAATGCTGCTGGTCGTCACCACCCCCCTCATGCAGCCAGTGAGTCAGCTGATTGATTAGCTGTGCCGCATCCCCAAACCCTCCATACCAGATCGCGACGCGATGGGCGGTGGAGACCTCGCACCGACCCTGCTGCGCGAGTACGGCAGGCATTTCCGTCGCGCTTGTACCTGCGCCAACAAAAGGGCTCGAGGCACAGAGCGCTTGCGTCAGTTCACGAGCCCAAGCGTCCTGCCGGAAAACCATTGGGTCAGTTCGGGGGCCGGCCCGGTCGAGCACGAGTACGGGCGGACGCGCGCGGGAATGGGCAAGCGCGCCGCGCAATGCCCGGTTGACATGCGTGTCACCGAAACCATAACCGCCAATCACAATGGCATCGGCGAGGGCGACATCGCAGGTTAGCGCCGCCCGATAGGTTTGGAAGGGCTCGGTCAGGAGCTGATCGAGCTTGAACCCACCCGCAATTAAAGTTGCGGGGAGGAAGTCCTTGCCGTCACTGCCGTAGTCGGCAACGCGATCATCGCTATCGAGAAATGCGTCGTTCAGATCATTGCGCCAGACGATGTGATCGCTCAATCGGTCGGCGAGCGAAAAGTGGACGCTGCCGTGAAGGTGGAAAATCCCTTCCCAGTCTCGGCGATGGACCGCTGCTGGGTCGAACCGTCCATCGCTACCAAAGCCCGTAAATGCGTTGGGCCAGCCTGACAAAGCTACGGTGTCGTAGTTGAGGTTATAAATAACGACATCGAAGCGATCACGCAGCGCCTGGAGCATCTCATGCCAGCGTTTCAGTGCAGGCAAGTCCGCCGGCATTGTAAGGCATCGCGCGCGCATCTCGGAGGCAAGGCATCTGATGAGATGCGCAATCGTTACCTTGACCTCGATATAGGGGCCATAGCGATCTACGCTGCCGAATGATAGGCTGTCCGGAAGTCGATGTTGCTTCAGCAATGTGCGGAGCGAGCCGCCTTCGGGTGATGGTCGGACCCAGTGCATGAGCGCGATTAGGTCGCCAAGCGCTCGCTCGAAATTGGGAAATTGCCGGGCGGATTGGAAGCCAGCCACGAGGTGGCGCTCGAGCGCGCGCCAAATTTGATCGTAAAAATTGGCAGATTGGTGCATCCTGGTAAATTCGCGCGCCCAACTGGCCATCAGCGTGTCGATCTCAGCGACACTCGGCATTCCGCTGGCAACCGAACTCCCTGCCCCCAGGATCATCAACAGCCGCTTCCTACCTGCCACGCGCAACTCTCCGAACGGCTCCCAGACAGAATCATCTAGCTTTCACGATTCTTGCTCGCACAGCTGTCTCAAAGCAACGTGACATGAAGCGAAATTGAATTGCAGAGTCTTGCAGACGTTAGTGGACGAGACCTGAGCGATGATGACGCGCCGATTTGCTGACGCCTCGGGTCACATTGCATCAGGTCACGGGCTGATTTGTCCGACGATCGGCCTGTGGCCTGATTTCAGTGGGGGCAAATCACGCTGGATCGCAAATTATTTGTTCTCTGTATGTTCTTGTGTTATGTGTCGGCATTCGCGGTTGCTAGCGAGGCAAGCCCATGTCGCGGCTTTTTGCAGTGGTTCGAACGGCTGACGAGATTGCTGAGCACTTTGACACCGAAGTGCCGATCGAGATCAACGTCCCACCTGAGACGGTCGAGGGCACGCAAGGCCTCGTTGTCATCGAAAAAGATGGCCGCCGCGTGCTCAGGTCATTGTCCTGGGGCTTTCCCCGCCAAACCAAGGAGATGCGCCTGAATGGCGAGCCGCCGGGCCGCATCGGTTTGGTTGCCGATATCACGAACCCGATGTGGGAACATGTCGTGGTTGAGCCACGCTACCGCTGCCTGATCCCCTTGACGCATTTTGCGAACCCGGAAGGAGAACCGCGGAAGAAGACGAGGGCATGGTTCTCGGTCGTGGATGAAGCCCTGATCGCCTGGGCGGGGTTCTGCCGCAACACGGAACAGTTCGGCCCGGTCTTCGCCGGCATGACGATGGCCACCAACGAGCTGATCATGCCTTACAATGAGCGTATGCCAGTGCTGCTGCACAAGGGCGAGTGGGACCGTTGGCTGCATGGCTCGATCCAGGACGTCATCGCATTTCAGTTCCGCGATCCGATGCCGTCGGATGCGTTCACCATTCTGCATAGCGGCGACCGGTGGCAGAGCGGCATCCCGCCGCATCCTCCATATTCCAAGAACCGAAACACTATGCTTATGCTGTAGCGCCAAGCTCAGACCAATGTCGGAAGGCTGATCGCATGTGCAATCTCTATACCGTCCGCAAGTCGGCCGCCGAGGTCGCGGCACATTTCGGTGTCGCAAATCCCATCCAGTCGAACGCCCCGGATGAAGTCTATCCGGGAACGCCAGGAATGGCGGTGGTCGAGCAGGACGGAGCGCGTGTGATGCGGTCGATGACCTGGGGCTTTCCATTGCGGCTGAAGGATATGAAGCCTGACGCGAAGCCCAAGCCGGTCAACAATATTGCCGACCTTGCCAAGCCGATGTGGATCGGCCTTGCCCGCAAACCGCAATTTCGCTGCCTGATACCGGTCACGCATTTCGCCGAGGCGGAAGGCCCGAAGGGCACGAAGACGCGTACTTGGTTCAGCATCAAGGACGAGCCCATCTTTGCCTGGGCAGGCCTTTGGCGCGTGAGCGATGAATGGGGGCCGGTCTATTCCGGTGCAATGACGGATGCCAACGAGGCTGTCATGCCGGTCCACGACCGTATGCCCGTTCTGCTGCATCGCGATGAATATGACCGGTGGCTCAGAGGAAGTTTTGATGAGGCCTATGCGTTCCAGAAGCGCGTTTTCCCGCCGGAATTGATGGCGATGGAAAAGACGAGTGAGCTCTGGGTCAAGAAAAAATCAGCGGATACCCAGGAGCCCACGTTCCTGTGAGATGACGTTTAGTCATCTGCCTTGACGGGACTTGAGTTTCTGGCGCCGAAATCGCTTCGGCGTCGCTCTTATTTCAATGCAGCGGTAATCAGGTTTGCGAGCCGTGCTGCAGCAACGGCGGCCTGTTCGCGTGCGACATTGCGGGCATTCGTTTCGTAGGTTCGATCAAGCACGTAAGGTCCCTTGTCGAAGCCAACCGGCGCAACATAGACGAAATCGATTGCTTTCTGCCGGCTTTCCTTCAGCCACTCGGCCGGATCGCTGATGGCCGCACGCGCTGCGTCCGGTTCGGGGAGCTTGATGTTCTTGTCGAGCAGCCCATCCTCGATGGCACCGTAGGGCGTCGAATAGCCGCCGAAAATCCCATCCCAATAGGCATGGAGCTTGACCGTCTGACCGTTCGCCGGCGTAACCACGATGGAGTTGCCGCCCTGGTCGCCCTTCTTGAACGCCTTGGAGACAAGCGCTGTGGCATGGAGCGGTTGATGCGCGTCGCCGACCAGATGCAGGAGCCAGACGAGATCATAGGAGCGGACGCTGTCGGGCAGGCCGGACGTCGCCGACAGTCCATCCCTGAGCGAGACGATCTGCGTTTCGAGGTTCACCGGATCGGTGTCCGCCTCGGTCATCCCTTCCACGAAATAGGGAATGTCCTTGAAGTGCCAATAGGTGTGCTTGAAGGAGTCGACATAACCGATATTGCGGCCGGCCGTTGGACTGGCCGCCGTGTCGCCCTCGTCGGTATATCCCGCAACCAGGCTTTTGATATCGTCGGCCCAGACGGCGGCGCGCACAAAGGCATATTGCGGTTTGAGGCGGTCGGGAACCCCTGCGACCCAGTTCTGATATTCCGGGTTGAGACGGATCAGGACGTCGGCTTTCTCGCGAATTTGCGGGCTCAATCGCTCATAGGCGACGGCCGCGATCTGCATATGGCCTTCGTCCCACCACGCCATGGCTTTGAAGGGAAAACTCAGTGCGAGAACTGCGGCAATCATCCCTGATCGAATTCGCATGGCCATGTTCCTCTCCCCGGATGGTAATCGCCATAGGAGCATAGTCGTAAGAAAAATCAATGAAGGGTTGGTAAGGTTTTGCCGCGTCGCGGTTCGCTGTGGCACCGGCGTCCAAGGCTGGTATGAAGGTCGTCGTCCATCCTGTCACCGGTAGCGGTATCCACGCACGTCTTGAGCGTTCGCATCGCCAAGCGAGGCTCTCCGACAAGCAATGGCGAAAGGTCTTCGAAATTCTTGGGGCGAAGTCGGATGCGAATGCACCATCGGCTTCTCCCAATCGGAGACCGCGGCCGGTTCGAACCGCGACGTTAATGCCTCGGTTTCGTCCCAGGCGCCAATATTTTTTCTGGCGTATCGAGCGGCTCGTCTTTGGCTTTGCCATCGTCGCCGTTGTGGCGGCCTTCCAAATGTTTGAAGGCACAGGGACTTCGCAGAAACAACGCGGGCCAGCGCCGGCGGCTATCGGTTCGACGATGACGCCGCAATTCACGGCCACGGACGGCGACACGGTCCATGTTTCAGGCGAAACACACCCGGGTCCAAGGACTGAAATGACCCTTCAGTTGCCTACTACTTGACTTTGGGGATGCGGCCATTTCTCTCGTTTGGCATAATTTGAGGGTGGAGCTATCAGAACCCCCAAGCAAGCTGCCACTGCCTCCAGCTATCATTAGTATCTATTTTGTTTTTCTATGGCCTTCATAAAATTGCATACGCTGCAAGATCTCGATTTTGCCGGCGTTCTGCCTGATGCCTCACTGATTCAGATCGTTTCAACTGCAAACCAGATTTCGACCGTGGCGATCAAGCGTGACGACGACTGGTCACTCTGAGATAATAACCATCAGGATCGATCAACCGAAAGTCACGAAGTCCCCAAGGCTGCGTCGCGAGATCGGATAGAGGCCAGCCGCTCTTTTCAGCCATGCGATAGGCAATTTCTACATCGGCGACACTAAGTACGATCTCGATGCCTAGGCCTGTCCTTTCGCCAGTTTCGATCCGCAATGGATGATTGTTTGAAAGTGCCCTGCGACTATTAATCGCGATCACCGCATCACCGTTCGTCAACACGGTATACTCGGAGCTGATCGAGCCAGAAACTTCGAACCCCAATGTGCGACAGTAGAAACTTATCGATTCCTCAGGGACATCAACGAAGAGTTCCAGCTTTAACTGCAATGAATTGCCCTCTTAAGGTTGTTCTAATAAGGCCCATTTCAGGAGCTTCATGCGTCTTCACGAGACGTATCATATGCCGCTTTTAACACTTTAGGTGCAAGTGCTTCTGTTTGATGGAGGCTCAGTTGTGTGAGACGGCCAATTCCTCGAAGTTGGCCGCCGTCGTCGACAACGGGGAATTTGCCCACGCATAGTGTGTCTATCCTATCCGCCTCTGCGCCAGGATCGGGCAGCGGCATGGCTCAAAAATTTGGCGGCGACCTCAGATAAAGATATCTCCCCGTCAACCGGCTGTATTTCCTCAGCGAATCCGCAAATGCGCCGCCTTTGTTCAAGTGCAGCGACAGTCTCATCCAAAAGAGTCAGTTGGCGGTTGATTGACTCCTTTTCAATTTAAGAACAAAAAGGGAACATATCAGCCGTTTTGACCG